>CALNYU010000008.1:0-281614 GCA_942490805.1 uncultured Alphaproteobacteria bacterium
ACCATCGCCCTTGCTTGAGATACATCAATGACATCGCCCCTCGGCCGTTTACGGTCAGGTTTTGGTACGACGTGTCAGATAGACCCGTTGCTGCGGCGATGCAGGACAGAAAACCAACATATAATAAGGAGCGTTCAATTGGGCGAAGTGACACGAAAAAGCGCAGAGCAAATCTTAGGTGCCCTCGATGACAACGCGTTTGCCGCGATTGAAGCATCGGGGGCCAACCTGAAAGACATTGCCGAGGCAAAAGCGATTGCGGACGGCAGCAGTGACATTGTTGGACAAGGCGAACAAGCACTGGCAGGGCCCGTGAAAGAGTTGCTCACCATATTAGGTGGATCAAAAAAGTGATGGCTGGAGAAGCGCCCCCTGAAGGGATGCTGGAGAAGCATCGGGAGGACCTGCAGAATGCATGTAAACAGCTCAATATTCATCCCGACGTTTTTGAAGAATTAAAGCTGCCGCGCGAAACATTGGCGGCAACCTTACTGATCCGCATGGACGATGGCAGCCGCCGGGCGTTCAAGGCCTGGAGATGCCGGTACAACGACAGGCGCGGCCCGACCAAAGGCGGGGTTCGCTTTCATCCTCGGGTCAATCAGGATGAAATCGAAACTCTGGCGTTTTGGATGACCTTCAAATGCGCAGTGGCGAACCTGCCGTTTGGCGGCGGCAAGGGCGGTGTATGTGTTGATACCAAGCAACTCTCTGCTGCCGAACTCGAACGCCTGAGTCGTTCCTACATCGAGGCCTTTACGCCGTTTATCGGTCAGGATCGCGACATCCTTGCGCCCGATATGTACACCAACGGGATCGTGATTGCGTGGATGTCAGACGAATACAGCGCGATAACGGGTCAAGCCTTTCCGACGGCGATCACAGGCAAGCCAATTGCCTTCGGCGGAACAGTGGGACGCACCGATGCCACTGCGCGGGGCGGCTATTATGCCCTGCGGCATCTCCAGAGTTCTCTGAACCTAAACCCCGATGAGGCAACAGTTGCCATTCAAGGGTTTGGGAACGTCGGCTACCATTGTGCCAAGCTCCTGCATGCCGATGGCTACACCATTATCGGAATCACGGATTCCAGCGGCGGTGTTTATGACGCGGCAGGGTTGGATCCGTTGGCGGTGATGCAGCACAAGCACGAGACCGGCAGCGTTAAGGGGGCGAAAGGCCACGGAAAGACGCAGGATATATCAAACGCGGAACTTCTTGAGCTTGATTGCGACGTTCTGGTCCCTGCGGCGCTTGAACGACAAATTACAATGGAAAATTGGGATCGGATCAAGGCGGGCATTATCCTTGAGATGGCAAACGGACCTATCTCGCCGGAAGCTGACAAAAATCTTGCCAAGAAGGGGTGTTTGATCATTCCAGATATTCTTGCCAACGTGGGGGGTGTCACGGTTTCGCACTTGGAATGGGTGCAAAACCGGTCTGGCATATGCAGCCTTTACGCCAAAATCCACAAAAATGCTTACCCGTGTTTCCAACGCAACACTTCAACCATGCTCAACACATGCCTCCGGACGTCTTTCGCGCGTGGGGCACAATAGAACCCCGTGCGGTAGGTATATGATTTAAATGAATAAGTGGTGCCCCCACACGGACTCGAACCGCGGACCTACTGATTACAAATCAGTTGCTCTACCAGCTGAGCTATAGGGGCACTGGTACACCGTTTGCGGTGGATCGGATCGACCGAATGCGCGGCGTATAGCAGGGTAAAACGGCGATGTGCAATGGTGTTTTCGCATCCCTCGCAGAAAAAATGCACACCAGCCTCGCCAGCATCATAGCAAATAGGATACCTGCTTTCACGTCGCTTAAATCGCCCTATGATGGGGCCATCAGAACCTGACACAAGGACCCTTCATGCAAATCGCATTTCATATCGGGGCGAATTGCACAGATGAAGACCGGCTGCTCAAATCAGTCCTCAGGAATGCCGATGCTTTGTTGCAGCAAGGGATCGCCGTCCCCGGCCCGGGCCGGTATCGCAAACTGATTCGAGAGGCGATCGAAAGCCTTGATGGTGCCCATCCCGCACAAGAGGCCCGCGATGTCTTGCTGGACGCGATTGTCGAAGACGACAAAATCACCCGACTTGTGCTAAGCAACGATAATTTCCTGACCGTACCGAAGCGCATTTTTGACCACAGCGTGTTTTATCATCAGGCCGAAAAGAAAGTGCGCGGATTGCACAGTCTTTTCCCCAACGATCAGATCGCACTTTTCATGGGCATGCGGCACCCGGCAAGCTTTCTTCAGGAAACCGCGACGCGTGCCGGCATGACCAGCCTCACTGAGTATCTTGGTGTGCTCCAGCCCCTTGAATTGCGCTGGTCAGACGTCATCCAGCGGATCAAACGGGCCGCTCCGCAGACACCGCTATATGTCTGGTGCAACGAAGATACGCCCCTGATCTGGGAAGAGCTGATCCGGCTGTTTTCGGGTGTTTCGGCGGATATGCCGATTGCCGGGCAATTTGATGTGCTGGCGAGCATCATCAGCGCAGAAGGCCTGCAGGTACTCACATCCGGTATCGCAGCGCTCACCGACGATGATATCGACGCGCGGCAAGAGTTCATCGCCAATGTGTTGGACACCCACGCCCTGCCCGACCAGCTGGAAGACAGTATAGACCTGCCGGAATTGGATGGCCGTACGGTGGAGGCCATGACCGCATCCTATGAGGCCGATCTTGACGTGATCGGACGGATGGAAGGGGTGGAGCTGATCCTCCCCTTCGATTGATCCTTACATGCCCAAAGCGGCCAGATACATTTCCATAACCGCTTCTTCTTCGGCCAGATCATTGGCGTCGCGCTTACGGATGGCGACGATCTTGCGCAGGACTTTGGTGTCATAGCCGCGCCCTTTGGCTTCGGCCATCACCTCTTTCTGGGCGTCTGCGATGTCTTTCTTTTCCGCCTCAAGCCGCTCGTAGCGCTCAACAAACTGCCGGATTTCCTGGCCTGCGACGGTGCTTGCGGTATCGGTCACTGAATCGTTCATCAAAGCTCTCCTGAAAAGTTGCCTTTCACTAGCCCCTGCCCCCGATCCCCGCAACCCTTGCGCCGACACCTGTGGCGCGCTAGGTCCGGCAAAAAGGGGTAAGATCATGGAAATCGTCGTCTGGATTGGTGCGGCTCTGTCGGTCGTGGGTCTGTGTGGGATCGTTTACAGCATTGTGGCCGTGACCCGTGCCAAACGCGCGAACCTGCCCGACGAAGAATTGCGTGCGCGCATCTCCAAGGTTTTGCCGGTCAACCTCTTGGCGCTGCTGATCTCGGTCATTGGCCTGATGGCCGTGGTGATCGGGGTGATGCTGGGCTAAAGGTCTGCCCCTTCGTGCATGACAATCGTGGCCATCGCCGCAAGCGCCGGCACCGCCGCCCCGTATTTTCGCGCCATTGCCGGGTTTGACGCATTGCCCGCCGCCGCGCGCGCCGCAACCCCTGCAAGAATCGCGGCCAGCCGAAAAAAGGCGAACACCAGATAGAAGGGCCAGTTGTCGATCTGGGCCAATCCGCGCCGCGCGGCGTAGGCCGCCACATATTGCGCCTCATCCGGCAGGCCGTATGCCGCACGATCAATCCCCGCCAACCCGCGCATATCGCCCGCGTTAGGCAACCGCCATTGCATGCATTGATACGCCAGATCAGCCATCGGGTGGCCCAGTGTCGAAAGCTCCCAATCCAGCACGCCCGCGATTTGGGGGGCATCGGGCGCAAAGATCATATTATCGAGCCGAAAGTCACCATGCACCAACGCGACCTGACCGTCATCAGGGGGCATATGGGCGCCAAGCCAGGCCATGATTTCCGTCATTGCCTCCGAGGGGTTGTCGGTCGAGGCCAGATATTGCTTGCTCCAGCGGTCCAACTGGCGGGCAAAATAATTGCCCGGTTTGCCAAAATCAGCCAGACCCACCGCCGCGGGGTCGATAGCGTGCAAAGCCGCCAAAGCCGCGTTCATGGCGTCATAGATCGCTGCGCGCTCACCGGGGTCGCTATCAGGCAAGGCCGGATCCCAAAAGATACGCCCCGGCAGATAGCGCATCACGAAAAACGCGCGTCTGCTGGGCGAGACCTCGGCCTCGGCCAGATGCAGCACCTGAGGCACCGGCACATCCGTATCCGCCAAGGCCTGCATCACGCGAAATTCGCGTTCAACGGCGTGGGCGGACGGCAGCAACCGGCCGGGTGGTTTACTACGCAAGACATAGGTGCCGCTCTCGGCGGTCAGTTGATAGGTCGGGTTCGACTGGCCGGTGCCGAATTTCGTCACCGCTGTCAGACCGGTAAATTCAGGGATGGCATTGCTCAGGTATGCATCCAGATCAGGCAGGCTGATCCCAAGGTTTTGCGCAGCTTCTTTCATAGGCCGCATTAGGGCTGGCCGCCTCGCAAACTGCAACCCTTTGATTGACACCCCGCCCCCACGATGCACGATAGCGCAATACAAAAGCGGGGCGCGAAAATGGATCTGGGACATACCGAACGGCTAAGGCCGGTACTGGCGGCAGTGAAGGCGATGATCACGGATGAGATCGCCCCTTTGGACGCAGAGTTCCTGTCAGAGGTCAGCATCGGCGACCGTTGGACATTCACGCCGCGCCAGACCGAAATTCTGGAAGGCCTCAAGGCAAAGGCAAAGGAACGCGGGCTTTGGAATTTCTGGGACACCTTCCGCGATGGCCCCCAGCTCAACACAGTTGAATACGCCTATCTGGCCGAGGAAATGGGCAAAAGCCATCTGGCCGCCGAGGTCTTTAACTGCAACGCACCCGATACCGGCAATATGGAGGTCTTTGCCCGCTACGGCACCGACGCCATGAAAGACCAGTGGTTGAAACCGCTGATGGCCGGCACGATCCGCTCGGCCTATCTGATGACAGAGCCGGATATCGCCAGCTCGGATGCGACGAATATTGCCATGCGCTGCGAACGGGATGGGGATAGCTATGTCCTGAATGGCCAGAAATGGTGGGCGACAGGTGCAGGTGATCCGCGCTGCGCTGTGCATATCGTGATGGTGCGCACCGCCCATGACGGGCCCAAGCATCAGCAACATTCGATGATCGTTGTGCCCGCCGACACGCCCGGCATCCAAAAACTGCGCGCGATGGAGGTTTACGGCCACGACGATGCGCCCCACGGCCATATGCATTTTCGCTATGACAACGTGCGCGTGCCTGCCGAAAATATGCTGTTGGGCGAAGGGCGCGGGTTTGAAATTGCGCAAGGGCGGCTTGGGCCAGGGCGCATTCACCACTGTATGCGCGCCATCGGACAGGCCGAGAAGGCGTTGCAGCTGATGTGTGAACGGTCCTTGGCGCGCGAGGCGTTTGGCAAACCATTGGCGCAGCTTGGCGAGAACTTTGATATCATCGCCAAGGCGCGCATGGATATCGAACAGGCGCGGCTTTTGTGCCTGAAGGCTGCTTGGATGATGGATCAGGGCGACAAACGCGCTGCGGCCCCGTGGATCAGCCAGATTAAGGTCGTCGCCCCGCAAATTGCGCTCGATATCACCGATAAGGCGGTGCAGATGTACGGCGCGGCAGGTGTGTCACAAGACACGCCACTGGCGCGGCAATGGACACATCTGCGGACATTACGGCTTGCCGATGGGCCGGATGCGGTGCACCGCAGGCAGGTCGCACGGGCCGAGCTTGCTGGTTATCTGACAGGGCAGAACAGCTCGTAAACGCGCTCGAGCAAGGGGCGGATGCGCGGATCAGCGAGGCTATAGCGCATGCTGCGCCCGTTACGCTCACAGGCAACAAGGCCTTCATTGCGCAGACGCAAAAGCTGACCGGAGACGTAAGACTGGCTTGCGCCCAGCGCTGTCTCCAGCTCGCTCACGCTCATATCGCCGGGAACCAAGGCACATAAAATGCGCAACCGGCCAGCGTTGGACAACGACTTGAGCAGGTCAGCCGCTTCCGCCGCTGCCTCATCCATTGGGTCTGCTAATTCCTGAACCGGATTCTTCATAACGAATACAATACCTCAACAATAAATACATTTCAATATTGAAATGTGTTTCGAACTCCCTATTTTGGGTGTCAAAGGAGATTCGATATGACCCCCCATGTAAAAGCATTCTTCGACGACGCAACCAACACTGTGTCATATGTTGTCCGCGAGCCGGAAGGTCGCACCTGTGCGATTATAGATAGTGTGTTGGATTACGATCCCGCCTCAGGGCGCACCAACATGAAATCTGCCGATGAAATCATCGCTTGGGTGAAGGCCGAGGACCTGCAGGTTGCATGGATCCTTGAAAGCCACGTCCACGCCGATCACCTTTCCGCGGCCCCTTATCTGCAAGAGCATTTGGGCGGCAAGATCGGGATTGGCGCAAACATCACCATCGTGCAGGACACATTCGGCAAGGTCTTTAACGAAGGCACCGAATTTCAGCGGGATGGATCGCAGTTTGATGCGCTGTTTGAAGACGGCGACAGTTTCCATATCGGACAAATGCGCGCCGACGTGCTGCACACGCCCGGCCACACCCCCGCTTGCCTGACATACGTGATTGGTGACGCGGCTTTCGTGGGCGATACCCTGTTTATGCCCGATTTCGGCACAGCCCGCTGTGACTTCCCGGGTGGATCTGCCGAAGATCTTTATGCCTCGATCCAGAAAATCCTGTCCCTGCCGGATGAGACCCGCATCTTTGTGGGCCACGACTATAAAGCGCCGGGACGCGATGAATTCGCGTGGGAAACCACCGTCGGCGAGCAAAAGGCGCTGAACGTCCACATCGGCGCAGGTCGCCCGATGGAAGAGTTTGTATCAATGCGCCAGGAGCGGGATGCGAAGCTCGGGATGCCACGGCTGATCTTGCCATCACTGCAAACGAACATGCGGGCCGGACACTTCCCCGAGCCCGAAGACAACGGTAAGAGCTATTTCAAAGTGCCAATCAACGCACTTTAAACCTGAAAAAGAATAGGACTGAACATGCCAATAGATTGGATCATGGGGCTCGTCGGTGGCGTGCTCATCGGAGCGGCCGGGGCCCTTTTTCTGCTCGTGAACGGGCGGATTATGGGGGCTTCGGGTATTATCGGCGGCCTTGTTGACGGCAGCGGGCGCAGCG
The DNA here is from genome assembly GCA_942490805.1 of uncultured Alphaproteobacteria bacterium. GTDB lineage: Bacteria > Pseudomonadota > Alphaproteobacteria > Rhodobacterales > Rhodobacteraceae > Yoonia. The sequence goes on from CALNYU010000008.1 coordinate 7,126, forward strand.
ACTGGCAAGAGCGGGCGGCGCTGATTGCGGGCCTGTTTATTGTGCCGGGTATCGCCGCGATTGCGATGGGCGGGTCCGAGACAAACCTGACCAGCAACTGGGCCATCATCATCGCAGCCGGGCTTTTGGTTGGCGTTGGCACACGTTTCGCCAATGGCTGCACCTCTGGCCATGGCGTCTGCGGGATTTCACGGCTTTCTCTGCGCGGCATCGTTGCCACTGCATTCTACATCGGCGCGGGCGGTCTGACCGTCGTGCTGTTCAAACATGTTCTGGGATTGATCTGATGCGCACTTTTGTTTCTTTTCTTGTTGGATCATTATTTGGTCTGGGCTTACTGCTTTCAGGCATGACGGACACGACCAAAGTGCAGGGCTGGCTTGATATCTTTGGCGACTGGGACCCGACACTGGCGTTCGTGATGGGCGGCGCCATCATTCCCATGGCGATTGCATGGCGTTTCACAATCGGACGTAAGCCCGTCTTGGCCGAGGCTTTCCCCCCGCCTTCGGACCCCAAACTGGGCCGCAACCTTGTGCTTGGCTCAACCCTGTTTGGTGCGGGTTGGGGTCTTGCTGGCCTGTGCCCCGGCCCATCTATTGCGTCGCTAAGCTTTGCAGGCCCCGGAGGCTGGCTCTTCGTTGCCTCAATGTTGGTGGGCATGCTCATCGCGCCTGCATTGCGCGCACGTATGGACCAACAGGCCGTGGCGGCTTAAGGAGACATCATGGATATTCGCCAGATTAACCCGACCTACGCCGTCACACCGCAAATCGAAGTGACAGACATCCCTGCGATTGCCGAGGCTGGTTTCAAAACGATCATCTGCAACCGACCGGATGCAGAAGTGCCCCCCTCCCACCACGCCAGCGTGATGGAAGCCGCCGCAAAAGCGGCAGGGCTGACCTTTGCGATCAATCCAGTGACGCATCAAACGTTGAACATGGATATGGTCACAGCGCAGAAAGCCGCGATGGAAGCCTCCGACGGCCCAACTCTGGCCTACTGCGCATCCGGCACACGCTCTTCGATCGTCTGGGCGCTGGGACAAGCCAGCGAAATGTCAGCGGATGACATTCTCACTGCGACATCGGCAGCGGGCTATGACCTCGGCGGGATGCGCCCACAATTGAATGCGCTCGCAGGCAATTAAAGCGGATCTGGGGTCAGGGATATGTCTGATAGATCAGGCATGTCACCGCCCATGAAATCCAACGGTTCTGTCTCGCTCGGCAGATCAATTATTTCTGACGACGCCCCCGACATATCTGTCGGGGGCGTCGTCGCATTGATATCCATCACATCGGGCAAGCCCACCTGCGGAGCGGTTGCCTGATGCGGCAGTTCGGCAAGCTGCGGCGCGGGGGCGGTTTCAAGCCGCACAGCGCGATAACCGCCGATCTGGCCTAATTTTGCCTGCGCGACTTCATGCCCCTCAGGGGACAAGAGCCGCACCGAATTCACCGTGCATCCGGGCAAAGGCAGGACCGTGCCCACCTGCAAGGACTGCGCCGTCGCCAATGAAATCGGGGCGCGGTACAAAAGCGCCTGCAAACAGGCGGGCGCATCAGAGACATTTTCCTGAAAAACCTGATGCCAATCAACGGACGGGGGCGGCGCAGCCTCTGGCGCGGCGGCCTGCTCAACAAGCGGAAGCGCGATCACCAAAAGCGCGCGGCGGTCCGCAACCCCCAGATCCACGCTCATCCGCACAATACGGTAGGCGCAATCCGTCAACACAAGGCCCGCAGCACGTGCGCTCGCTACCTTTTCGCCAATAGCAACGCCGTCCATCCACCCTTCGAGCGGGGTGCTGATGACCGCACTGGGAAAGGCCGCAAGGAAATTGCGCAGAACAGGATCACACAGCACCTTATCCGTCTGCGTCGGGGCCCGCGTTTCAGCAGGCCGCGCCAGCACCGCACCCATGGTTTCCATTTCCAGCACTGCTGCGCGCATTTCCATATCCAGCGCAATCAGGCCTGAAAGTGCGCCGTCACGTTCCAGTCCGACCAGCATCAGGTCAGGCCCCAGCGTCGCAAGCATCTCGTCAAGTGTTGTGACCTCTTCGCCGACGCTTTCGACCGTCAGCACCAGACCCACGCTATCATTGGCCGCCTTGGTCAGCGCCAGGCGCACGGCACGCGAAGAGGTCAGCGGATTTTCCGCAACCCCCTGCCCTTGCGGACGGGTCATCCGCCGCAGCAATGTCACTTGTGTACCTGTCGTCATTTGCCTGCCACAGATGTTGAACTGCTTTGATACCGAAAATTGGTTACGTTTCTTCTAACGCAGCCTTTGTTTTTGCCTTCGGCAGTCGGACACGAAACGCAGTACCGCGGCTTTGGGGCAGATAATGCACATCCCCGCCCAATCGCGTCATAATTTCACGGCAGATCGCCAGCCCAAGCCCGGCCCCGCCCGCCTTGGATCCATCAGCCACACGTGAAAACTTCTCAAAGATCAGCTCTTGGTTCTGGGGGGAAATCCCGCTGCCATTATCAATGAAGTCAACGAGATACCCCTTGTCATCCTGACTGACCTTGATTGTCAAATGGGGGGCCTTCGCGTCACAGTATTTCTGTGCATTCGCAATCAGATTGATGAACACCTGCCCCAGCCGGTCGATATCTGTTGTCAGGGCCACATCCTCGGACGCGCGATCGCGACTGATCTTCAGAACCCCTTCATGCAGCCCCGCCGCCCGCACTGCACGGTCAAGCAAGTCTGACAACTGCCCGGTCTGGTCACGTAACTCGACCTGCCCGTTTTCAAGCACGGACAAATCCAGCAAATCATCCAGCAGCCGCGTCAGCCGCACAGCTTCATCGTAGATGATCCCAGCGTATTTCTCATGCTCGGCGTCACTCGTCACCCCATCGCGCAGGATGTCCGAAAATGACCGGATCGACGTCATGGGGGTGCGCAACTCGTGGCTGATCTGGCTGAGGAAAGCATCTTTCTGGATCGATAGCGCCGTCAGCTTGTCGTTGGCGGCCCGCAGGGCGCGCGCGGTGCGTTCCTGCTCTTTGGATTTCGCCTCAAGCCGGTTGGAATATTCCAGAATTTGCGCGGCCTCATCGGCCACCGCGATCAGGTCTTCCACCGACACGCTACTGCCGCCGATCAATTGTCCGATCATGGCATGCGCGGTTGCGGCCCCCACCGAACCCGCCAGATCACGCTCCAGCCGTTCGATAAAGTCCGAGGTCACCTCGGGCAAATAGCCGACTTTGCCTTGGCGCAGGGCCTCTTGCTCGAATATGGCCTGCGCTTCGGGCCCGCCGATGATGCGCTGGGACATAATCAGCAAATCCTCGGCCCCTGTGGCAGCACCGGTCCATGCGGGTGCCGCAGAGGAATGATCAAAGACATTGACGAATTGCGCGCCCTGCAAACGCTCCAACGGGGCGGGAAAGGTCACAAGCGAGAACAGAACAAAGGCGCCGGTGTTCAAAAGCATCGACCACATGATCCCGTGCACCAAAGGGTCCAGTCCGTTGGAGCCGAAAAGCGCCTGTGGTCTCAGCCATGACAGACCAGAGGGGCCCTGCTCCATCACTGCCTGACTGATCACCGCGTCGACACCGAAGCTGGGCAAGAACAAGGTCCACATCCAGATCACCAATCCGGTGATCAGCCCTGCCGCCGCCCCGACCCCCGTCGCCCCGCGCCAGAAAATACCGCCGATCATCGCGGGCAGGATTTGAACCGCCCCTGTAAAGGAAATCAAACCGATGGCCGCCAGCGCCGTGCCGCCCCCCGATATCCGGTAATACACATACCCCAGCAACAAAATCCCCGCCACCGACAGCCGCCGTGACAGCAAGATCACGTGGCGCACATCGCCAGAGATCACCGCCTGCTGAGACCCCTGCAGGTAGAGCCAGAAAGGGACAACGATATGGTTCGAGACCATTGTCGCCAAAGCAATCGTCGCCACGATGACCATAGATGTGGCCGATGAAAATCCGCCGAGGAAAGACAACACCGCCAAGCCCCCGCGCCCTTCGCTGAGTGGGACAGTCAAAACAAAAAGGTCGGGGTTGCTGCCCGCAGGCATCAGATCCAGGCCGATCACCGCGATGGGCACAACGAAGAGGCTCATCATGAACAGATAAAATGGAAAGGCCCAGCTTGCGATGTGCAGGTGACGCTCATCCGCGTTTTCGATGACCAGCACCTGAAACATGCGCGGCAGACAAAGAAAAGCGGCCCCCGAGAGGAAAATCAGGCTGATCCAGCGCCCGCTTTCTTGATTCCACAGCACAATGTCGGATTGATCAATGCGCGTGAGCATCTCGCTTGGCCCGCCCGCGATCCCCCAAACGACGAAGACCCCAACAGCCACCAACGCGCACAGCTTTACGACAGCTTCGACCGCAATGGCGATCACAACGCCGTGGTGACGTTCGTTGGCATCAAGATTGCGGGTGCCAAAGATCACCGTAAACACCGCAAGGCCGACACCGACCCATAGGGCGGTAAAGTTGAAATCCTGCTGATCCCAGCTGACACCTTCGGTCTGCGCAAAAACCGCAAAAGACAGTGTGACCGATTGCAGTTGCAAGGCGATATAGGGCATGGCGGCAATGACCGAAATGAGGGTCACGATCACGCCCAATTGGGTCGATTTACCAAACCGCGATGACACCATGTCCGCGATCGATGTAATCCGCTGCGCCCGCCCGATCCGCACGAGACGGCGCAAGATCCACCACCAGCCAACCATGACCAAGGTGGGGCCCAGATAGATCGTGACGAACTCAAGCCCTGAACGCGCCGCATAGCCCACGGCCCCGTAAAACGTCCAACCCGTACAATAGATGCTGAGCGATAGCGTGTAGATCCATGGCGACGTGAGCCAGTTCGAATGCCCGTTCGCCGCCCGTCGCTCGGCGACGAAGGCGATCGTAAAGAGCAAAAATACATAGCCCAAAGCAATGGAAATCAGGGCGTTAAAGGACATCATTCGTCTGATGGTTCCTTATCTGACGGGGGTGTGCTTGACCGGATCAGGCTGGACAACACTGCAGTCAGCAAGATCAGTGCGACCCAAACCCCAAAGATATAAACCAGTGCCGAAGAGTTCACCGTCTCGCCGGGTGCATCGTTTTGCCAGGCAAGCGGCATCGCCAGCAATATTGCGCCCAGCACAGGCACCAGCTTGGCCGCGTCGCGCACCCGCCTCTGGCGATAGCTGGCCTTTTGCAAGAAAACGGACGTTTTGAGGCGTCGGTTCATGCCTCCATCAGGTTGCGCACTTGATTGCGCACCTCTTCATTGGAAAATGGCTTTGTCATAAACAGCGATGCGCCAAGACGCATGGCAAGTTCGCGATCCTTGTCCTGACCACGTGCTGTGAGCATCATCACTGGCGTTTTCTTGGTCACCTCATGCCCACGCAGGTCGCGCAGAATGTCAAATCCGCTGCGGCCCGGCAACATGACATCAAGGATGATCATGTCAGGTGGCAAGGCGAGCACTTTCGCCATCGCCGAGGTGCCATCTTCATGCGTGTGCACCGTCCACCCATCGCGCGATAAAATAAAACTGATTGCCTCGATGATGTTTGGTTCATCCTCGATCAGCAAGACACGTTTGCCCATCTCATCGCCTCCCTTTGCGACACCCTCTTTTTTCAAAGAGTCCCCTTGGTTGAAGTTATCACGACAAACTTCATCCCTGTCAAAGTTCCGATTGGAGGCCGACACCTCCGATTGCCGGTTCGCGGCGGCTGCGACATCCGGCACGCGGACAGATGCGGCACGATAATCCAACGCCATGAGGCTGTGTCGCGGCCTCGGGGGGATCGGGCATGACCAGCATCATGCTGCGCAGCGCTGGCGGGACATCAAAATGGGCAGGGCCCACAGGTTCGGCCAGCGCGAAGCACAAAAAGCGTGTCGCATTGGGGGCCGGCATTTCCACATCCATCCGGATCGGTTGATGTGGCCGGCTGAGTGCTGCGTAAAGCGGCCAGAGCGGACAGGCCCCGCCAATGCGCGGCATCGTAAAGCCCGGCACGGACTTGATCAGGGTCAGCGCCCCCGACGCATCGCAAACCACCAGGCCCATCGGCGGATGCCCCTGATTTGGTGGCAGCTGCGCCAAACGGCGCATGACCGGCGGCAAGGCTGCACCAAAGCTCTGCGCGATGGCGGCGGGGTCGTAATTCAGCTTGCGCGCGGTCTTTTCAAATTTCGCAAGCGGCAGCACGGCGACATCGGCAGCATAGATTTGCAGCACGGCACGCAGCACCTTTTCCGCAGGACCTTGCAATCCTGCGTCTTTCGCAACCGCAACCGGATCCGCACCCGCTTCCAATGCGGCAACATGAAAACCTGTTTGCGCCAAATAGCTTTCGACCGCCTCAAAGGGAGAGCCGGATTGCTCCAGCACGGCCTCTGGTGCCTCAAGGTAAGCGATCAGCGCTTCGCTGCTGTTGGCCAATCGCAAACTATCGCTGTGAATGTTTTCGTGGAACCTGCGCTGCCAGTCCCGGTCAATGTCCTCGGGTCCGACAAGGATGGACGCAGTTGAACGGATTGCCGATACGGCCGAGATCACTTCGTGCAGCGACCCCGCCAGTTGCGGATCGTAGGAAATGCGATCCGTCAGGACGCGGCTTTTTTCCTCTAGCGCTGCGATCCTGCGCGCCTGGGTTGCAATAAGCGCACCCCACCCGGGGTATCGCGCGGCGAGCTCTTCGGTGCGTTCGACTTCAACCTGATCGCCCAGACTGGCCGCAGCGCTTCGCATCTCATCAAGCGTTTCGCGCTCGACGCCATCTGCCAAAAGCGCGGTGTCGACCTCCAACACGCGCGCAAGGTCAGCAAGGAGTTTTCCCCCGATTCTACGCCTATTGTGTTCGATGAGGTTTAAATAAGATGGAGAAATCCCAACTGTTTCCGCGACAGCAGCCTGTCGCAGACCGCGATCCAGCCGTTTTTCGCGAATACGTGACCCTACAAGACTGTCATTGGACACTCAAAATTCTCCTATAGGTTTCAAACGGTTTCTGCGTCTGCAAGAAAAATGGTTTACCGATTTTCACAAATATTTGTTCATGAATTTACAAATAAGTCCAGCCTCAAGAATGCCTTATTGTCGAAACAGGGCATCGTCTCTGACACTGCAACCGTACTGTAAAGTGCTCGATGGCTGGGGGAGGAGACTCAGCCAGCTTCAACCTTAAGGGAGGATAATAATGTCCAACAATAAATTCTCGCGTCGTGGCGTGCTCAAAACTGGTATGGTTGCCAGTGCTGGTCTCGCTCTGCCGCAGTATCTGCGCGCGCAAGAGTCCGGCTTTACCAATTCGCCAGGCGACAGCGAGGTCGTTCTCGGCTTCAACGTGCCCCAGACAGGCCCGTACGCAGATGAGGGTGCAGACGAACTGCGCGCCTTTGAACTTGCAGTCGAGCACCTGAACGGTGGCGGCGACGGCGGTATGCTGAGCACCTTCTCGTCCAAAGCGCTTGAAGGCACCGGCATCCTTGGCCGTGAAGTCAAGTATGTTACCGGTGATACGCAGACCAAATCCGACGCGGCCCGCGCATCTGCACGCTCCATGATCGAAAAAGACGGCGCCATCATGGTGTCTGGCGGTTCATCCTCGGGTGTGGCTGTTGCGGTGCAGGCGCTTTGCCAAGAAGCCGGTATTATCTTTATGGCGGGTCTGACCCACTCCAACGACACAACGGGTAAAGACAAGCGCGCCAACGGTTTCCGCCACTTCTTCAACTCGTACATGTCCGGTGCAGCACTTGCGCCAGTGTTGATGCAGCAGTACGGCACCGACCGTAAGGCCTATCACCTGACCGCAGACTACAACTGGGGTTACACCACAGAAGAAGCAATCCGCACATCCACAGAAGCCATGGGCTGGGAAACTGTGAACACGGTACTGACACCGCTGACACAGACTGACTTCTCGTCCTACATCGCACCTGTTCTGAACTCTGGTGCCGACGTTCTGGTTCTGAACCACTACGGCGGAAACATGGTCAACTCCCTGACCAACGCGGTTCAGTTCGGTCTGCGCGAAGCATCGGCCAACGGCAAGAACTTCGAAATCGTTGTTCCGCTGTACTCCGAGTTGATGGCACGCGGTGCTGGCGACAACATCGCAGGCATCTTCGGTTCACAGAACTGGGACTGGAAACTCGAGAACCAGCTGGGTTCACGCTATTCCGGCACGAACGCGTTCGTACAGTCGTTCGGCACGAAGTACGGTTTCCCACCAAGCCAAGCTGCGCACACATGCTACGTGCAGACGCTGCTGTATGCGGATGCGGTCACACGCGCCGGTTCGTTCAACCCATGCGCCGTTGTCGAAGCCCTGGAAGGTTTCGAATTCGACGGTCTGGGCAACGGCCCGACACTGTACCGTGCAGACGACCACCAGTGCTTCAAGGACGTTGTTGTCGTGAAGGGTAAAGAGAACCCTGAAAACGAATTCGACCTTGTTGAAATCGTCGAAGTGACGCCCGCTGAGCAGGTCACATACGCACCTGATCACCCGCAGTTCGCGGGTGGCGCATTGGGCGCATGTAACCCAGGCGCATAAGCCTCAAACATTCTCAGGTCACCCGGTTGGGTGGCCTGAACCCATCCGGGTCAATCCACACCGCATGTCGGCAGTGGAATGGCAAAGAGCACCCGCAGCTCACCCCCAATAACTGATCAGAGGTCACCAGATGGACCAGTTCATTCTTCAAATTCTTAACGGGCTGGACAAAGGCTCGGCCTATGCGCTGATTGCGCTCGGTCTGACACTCATCTTCGGCACACTTGGTGTCGTCAACTTCGCACATGGCGCGCTCTTCATGCTTGGTGCCTTTGTGGCTGTGACCGTCAGCAACGTCCTGACACTGAGCCATAAAGTAGTGGACGAAACGCGGACAGATTTTCTGGGCAACCCTATGCAGGTCGATGTGCCCTATCTTTACGACTTCTTCGGTCAGGCGGCCGGTGACACCATCATTGACTGGGCCGTGCCGATTTCGATCCTGATTGCGATCCCGATCATGGTTGCAATCGGCTTCATCATGGAGCGGGGCCTGATCAAGCACTTCTACAAACGCCCCCACGCCGACCAGATCCTTGTGACCTTTGGCCTTGCCATCGTGATCCAAGAGATCGTCAAGTATTTCTACGGCGCCAACCCAATCCCGACACCCGCCCCAGAGGCTTTTGTCGGCAGCTTTGATTTCGGTGTTGTCCTTGGGTTCGACCCCAATGCGATCATCTATCCCTACTGGCGTTTGGTCTATTTCTTCTTCTCGGTCGTCGTCATCGGTGCCGTGTTTGCCTTCTTGCAATTCACGACCTTCGGGATGGTTGTCCGTGCAGGTATGGCCGACCGCGAAACCGTGGGGATCCTCGGGATCGACATCGACAAGCGCTTTACGATCATGTTCGGCATCGCGGCGGCTGTCGCGGGTCTGGCGGGTGTAATGTACGCGCCAATCAATTCACCCAACTACCACATGGGCATGGACTTTCTGGTCCTCAGCTTTGTGGTGGTGGTTGTTGGCGGCATGGGCTCTTTGCCCGGTGCGGTCGCAGCCGGGTTCCTGCTGGGTATTCTGGAAAGCTTTGCCTCAATGTCAGCGGTCATCGACCTGCTGCCAGGCATCAACCAGATCATTATTTACCTGGTCGCAATTATCATTTTGTTGACACGTCCACGTGGCCTGATGGGTCGCAAAGGCGTGATGGAGGACTAAGCAATGCTCGGACTTGAAAAGAAAGACTTCCGGCTGCTCTTGATCGTTGTCGGTCTGACAATGTTGGCCCCCTTCCTGCTGAACCCCTTCCCTGAAGGATCAGAGATGGCGCAGTTCAACGCAGGTTACCCTGACCTGATGCAGCGTTTCGTGATCTTTGGCATCTTCGCCATCGGTTTCAACATCCTGTTTGGCCTGACCGGCTATCTCTCCTTCGGTCACGCCGCCTTCTTGGGTGTGGGCTCTTACGGTGCTGTCTGGATGTTCAAACTCCTCAGCATGAACGTACTGCCAGCCATCGCGATCAGCGTCATCATTGCAGGTCTCTTCTCTCTGCTCATCGGATTCATCTCGCTGCGGCGCTCGGGCATCTACTTTTCGATCCTGACGCTGGCCTTTGCGCAGATGTCGTTTGCACTGGCCTATTCGGTGCTGACACCCATCACCGGCGGTGAGACAGGCCTGCAGCTGGCGCTGAACGACCCGCGCATCTTTGGTGCCGCGCAGACCGCTTCGGGCAACATTCCTGTACCGGCGCTGTTCGGGCTTGAGATGCGTTCCAGCTTTGAGTGGGAAGTCGGCGCATGGCTCTTCACCTTTAACACGGGCTACTACCTTGCTGCGGTCTTTATGATCATCGCATTCTACGTGTCGATCCGGATCTTCCGCTCGCCTTTCGGGATGATGCTGCGCGCGATCAAATCCAACCAGACCCGGATGAGCTATACCGGCCTGAACGCACGGCCCTATACACTGGCGGCCTTTGTGATCTCTGGCATGTATGCTGGTCTGGCGGGTGGTCTGATGGCGTCAATGGACCCATTGGCTGGCGCCGAACGCATGCAGTGGACCGCATCGGGTGAGGTTGTTCTGATGACCATCCTTGGGGGTGCTGGTACATTGATTGGTCCGGTCCTTGGTGCCGGTATGATCAAATACTTCGAGAACATCTTCTCAAAGATCAACGAGACGATCCTGCACGGGTGGTTCGCCTTCCTGCCGGACGGTCTGGAAGACATCGTTGTCGCCATGATCTATCCGTTCATCGGCAAAGGCTGGCACCTGACGCTCGGCATTATGTTCATGCTTGTCGTGATCTTCCTGCCCGGTGGCCTTGTCCAGGGTGGTCAGAAAGTCGCCGCACTCTTCCGCCGCAAAAAGGCCGAAGAGCCCAAGCCAAACGCCACTGAACCGGCCGAATAAGGAGACAGACGATGGGTTTGTTAGAAGTAAAAGGCATCAACAAGCGGTTTGGTGGTTTGCAGGCGCTGGGTGACGTGAACCTGAGCATTCAGGAAAACACCACCCACGCGATCATCGGGCCAAACGGTGCGGGCAAATCGACCTTGCTCAACGTGCTGGTGGGCAAGCTGATCCCCGATAGCGGGTCAGTGATGTTCGACGGGCAATCCGTGCTGGGGCGCAAGCCGCATGAGATCAACCAGATGGGGATCAGCCGCGTGTTTCAGACACCGGAAATCTTCAGCGATCTGAGCGTGTTTGAAAACGTGATGATCCCCTGCTTTGCCAAACGTGACGGCGCTTTCCGGATGCATGCGATTGAAAGCATCTTCTCTGAAAAGGGTATCCAACAGCAGGCAGAAGCGATCCTCGACGACGTCAACATGCTTGAGAAACGTGATATGCTGGCCTCGAGCCTGTCGCGCGGTGACAAGCGGCGTTTGGAAATGGCAATGTGTCTGGTGCAGGATCCCAAGTTGTTGCTGTTGGACGAACCAACAGCAGGGATGGCGCGGGCGGATACGGAAAACACGATCAACCTGCTCAAGGAAATCCGCTCCAAGCGTGGCATTACCATGGCCATCATTGAGCACGACATGAATGTTGTGTTTTCGCTGGCAGAACGGATCACCGTGTTGGCGCAGGGCACACCGCTTGTGGAAGATACCCCTGACAACATCAAAGGGCACCCGAAGGTGCGCGAAGCATATTTGGGCGAGGCGCAAGTCTAGAAAACAGGTCTCTTTCAGGCGACCTGAAGCCCAACACCGGAGTTACCAAAATGAACGCACCTTTCAATAAACACGCCAACAACGCCGCAACCCACCCCGCTTTCCTCAGCGTATGGGAAATCGAGGCTTACTACGGCGAAAGCTACATCGTGCAAAACGTCAGCTTTAACATCCACGAAGGCGAGATCCTTGCGCTCTTGGGGCGCAACGGGGCTGGCAAAACGTCGACGCTGCGGACAATCGCGCGTTTGGATGATCCGGCATTGACCCACGGGGAAATCTGGCTCGATCACAAACCCCTGCACGAAATGAAAGCCCATGAAGCCGCACAACACGGCATTTCGCTGGTGCCAGAAGACCGGCGCATCATTCCTGGCCTGACTGTGGAAGAAAACCTGCAACTGGCCCAAATTGCACCGCCCAAGGGATGGTCACTTGAGCGGATCTACGATCTTTTTCCGCGTCTGGGCGAACGTCGTAAGCAAGAGGGTGTCACCCTTTCAGGTGGTGAACAGCAGATGCTTTCGATCGCGCGCGCATTGGCCCGCGACATCAAAGTGTTGCTGTTGGATGAACCCTACGAGGGCCTTGCCCCCGTGATCGTGCAGGAAATCGCCAAGACACTCGGCGTGATCCGCGACCAGGGCATCACAACGGTGATCGTGGAACAGAACGCGGTTGCGGCGCTGAAACTGGCTGACCGTGCCGTGATCCTTGATATTGGCAAGGTCGTCTTTGACGGGTCCGCCAAAGAGGTTCTGGAAAACGAACAGTTGCGCGCGCAATACCTCGCGATCTGATCCAGGCGTTAATCTTAAATCGCAGAGAATTCGTTCTCTGCGATTAAGGTTTTGGTAATCCGCAAGAGCGATTCTAAAGGCCTAACGCCTTTGCTTTTCGGAGCCCGCACAATGGATACATCGCTCTCTCTTCCTCCGCCTGCCAGCACTGCGACCGCCGCAGCACCGGTCGTGCCCCGCGCCGTGACCACCAAGGTACAAGCGGTCGAAACAGCAGATAACAGCGCAACCCTCCCCAGTGAGAAACCCTTTGTCGCACAGGTTGTCACCGCGCGCCTTTCAGGGTCGGAATTTCCGGAAAACCCTGCGGAAATTGCCCCGCCCGAGCGGACCTTGCGCCCCTATGACGTACCGATGCTGCCCTATGACAATCGCGAAGCGGCGGCTGAATTGAACGCACCAGATGCCAGTTCTGACGCGCCGACGCAGCCTGATGATGAAGACCCAACCGCGGCATAGACGTTTTTACAGACACCTACGCTTTCCACCTTCGCTGCCTTGCCCTATAAGAGCGCTGATGCTTTGTGACGCAACGTCGCCAAAGCCACAATAATATGGGCAACTGGCCGAGGAAAACATGGGCAACAAAACCTCTCACGATAGCGACGTCAGCTTTATTGCGGCACTTGCCGAGCTGTTGCGCGAAAACGATCTGACAGAACTGCAGGTCAAGCGGGAATATGGCGACAACGACAGCCTGAACGTGCGCGTCAGCCGTCAAACCCAAACAATTGTACAGGCCAGCGTTCCAGCGGCGGCACCTCTTGCACCTGCGGCCCCTGCCGCACCTGCGGCCCCTGCTGCTGACATGTCAGACCCGTCAAACCATCCCGGTGCTGTGACGTCCCCAATGGTCGGCACCGTTTATATGTCCCCCGAGCCGGGTGCAGCCCCGTTCGCGACCGTGGGTGCCACGGTCAAAGAAGGCGACACCATCCTGATTATCGAAGCCATGAAAACGATGAACCACATCCCTGCCCCACGTGCGGGCACGATCAAGCGCATTTTGGTCGAAGATGGCGGGCCTGTCGAATTCGGCGCCCCTCTTGTGATTATCGAATAAGGGCGGACCCATGTTCGATAAAATCCTTATCGCGAACCGAGGCGAAATCGCCCTGCGCGTTGTGCGTGCCTGCCGCGAAATGGGCGTCAAATCAGTGGCGGTCCATTCGACTGCTGACGCCGATGCAATGCACGTGCGCATGGCAGATGAAGCGATCTGCATCGGCCCACCCGCCTCGGCGCAAAGCTATCTGTCGTTTCCGGCGATCATCTCGGCGTGTGAAATCACAGGCGCGCAGGCGATCCACCCCGGCTATGGCTTTTTGTCCGAAAACGCGGCCTTTGTGCAGGCGGTCGAAGACCACGACCTGACATTTATCGGCCCCACAGCGGAACATATCCGCGTCATGGGCGATAAAATCACCGCCAAAGACACGATGAAAGCATTGGGCGTGCCCTGCGTGCCCGGCTCTGACGGTGGTGTGCCGACTTTGGCCGATGCGCAGCGCATTGGCGAAGAGGTCGGGTACCCTGTCATCATCAAAGCCACCGCTGGCGGCGGTGGCCGCGGCATGAAAGTGGCGCAAACCGCCGCTGACATGGAGCAGGCGTTCCATTCGGCCCGCGCCGAAGGCAAGGCCGCCTTTGGCAATGATGAGGTCTATATCGAGAAATATCTGACCACGCCGCGCCACATCGAAATTCAGGTCTTTGGCGACGGCAAAGGCAACGCGGTCCATCTGGGCGAGCGTGATTGTTCGCTTCAGCGGCGCCACCAGAAAGTGTTTGAAGAGGCCCCCGGCCCTTGCATCACACCTGAATTGCGCGCGCGGATCGGCAAAGTCTGTGCCGATGCCGTGGCCAAGATTAACTATATCGGCGCTGGTACAATCGAGTTTCTGTTTGAGAACGATGAGTTCTATTTCATCGAGATGAACACCCGTCTGCAGGTGGAGCACCCGGTGACCGAAGCAATCTTCGGGGTTGATCTGGTACGCGAACAGTTGCGGGTTGCCTCGGGTCTGCCGATGTCCTTCACGCAGGACGATCTGAAGATCAACGGCCACGCGATTGAGGTGCGGATTAACGCAGAAAAGCTGCCAAATTTCTCACCTTGCCCGGGCACGATTACGCAGTACCACGCCCCCGGCGGGCTGGGTGTGCGGATGGATTCGGCGCTTTATGACGGCTATCGCATCCCGCCCTACTACGACAGTTTGATCGGCAAACTGATCGTGCACGGGCGCGACCGTCCAGAGGCGCTGGCGCGTCTGGAACGCGCATTGGGTGAGCTGATTGTCGACGGTGTCGATACCACGATCCCGCTATTCCATGCGCTTTTGGCAGAAAAAGCCGTCCAAACCGGTGAGTACAACATCCACTGGCTTGAACACTGGCTTGAAGACCATCTGAACTAGCGCCCGTGAAGGACAGCGCGCCCACACTGACCGCTGATCTGCTTTTGCAGGCCTATCAGGTGGGCGTATTTCCCATGTCAGAGGGGCGCGACGACCCGGAGGTGTTCTGGGTCGATCCGCGGATGCGCGGTGTCTTTCCCTTGGACGGTTTCCGCATTTCACGCAGCCTTGCGCGGCGGATGCGGCAAACCAACTTCACCGTCACATATGACCAAGCCTTTGCAGATGTCGTGCGCGGATGTGCGGATCGCGATGAAACATGGATCAATTCCACGATCTTTGATCTTTACTGCAGCCTGCATGAAAGCGGCTTTGCCCATTCGATTGAGGTCTGGGACGAAGAGCGGCTTGTCGGTGGTGTGTACGGTGTGACAATCGGGGCCGCGTTCTTTGGCGAAAGCATGTTTAGCCGCGCCACCGATGCCTCAAAAATCGCGCTGGCCTATCTGGTCGATCGGTTGCGTCTGGCCGGGTTTCAGCTCTTTGATACGCAATTCATTACGCCGCATCTGGCCAGTCTGGGTGCGGTAGAAATCTCGCGCGCGCATTATCATGCAATGTTGGCGCAAGCGCTTGAACACCACGCATCATTTGATCGTGCCGGCCCGATACCTGCGGCTCAGGACGTGATACAGCGTAATGCCCAGACGTCGTAGCGCGGGTGATCCATCGCGTTAAGGGCAGGCGCCGACGCCAGCATCCAGCCTGAAAACAACGGTGCGCTTTCTCTGGTATCCTGGACAAGAATTTCGGCGAAAGCATCGCCCGACGGGTTGTCGATGGGATAGCGGCATTCGTTCAAAGTGACTGAAAGGAACCCCAAAGTCGCGGTTTCTCCCTCACCCAGGGTCAGGTTGGTCACCTCCCCTGTGAGCTTGTCCAAGACGCGCAATTCACCTGATGTGGCGTTTGCCACCTCCAGCATGACGGCTTCGGTCTGCGTTGTCAGAAACTCTTCTTCTTCCTCATTGGGGGTAACGGTCAACTGGCCGATCAACTCATCCAACGGGATTTCTTCGATAGGGGTCGTGACGATGTCCTGCGCGGCAAGCGGTGCTGCGATCATCGCCGCGCCGGTGATGAGGAATGCAAAAAGTGACCGCATATCAAGGGCCCCTATTCCGGTGTCCACGCCTCATAATCCGAACGTGCAACAGGCGCTTTGCGGCGGATTGAGCCAGCAGGTGCATAAGCCGCCGCTGTTCCAGTCAGATTTTCCTGATGCGGCTTTTCCCACGCCTTGTGCGCCAAGGGCACCTCAGAGGGCGGTTCATCCCATGTGTGATGCAGCCAGCCATGCCATTCGGGGGTCACGCGAGTGGCCTCATTGTCGCCGTTGTAAATCACCCAACGACGGCTGTTGTCTTTGTTGCGGTAATAGATATTGCCCTCTGCATCCTCGCCCACTTTGGTGCCATTGCGGCTTGTCCAAAGCTGGGTGCCAAAAGACTGACCATCCCACCATGTGAAAATGCGTTTGATATTGTGACCGAGGCTCATATCACGTCTCCGATTGCTGCGCCTTTCATGCACGACTGGCGGCGAAAGGTCCAGTGGGTTCAGGCGGGGACCCGCGCAGTCACCTCGATTTCGATCTTCATTTCAGGCGTCTGCAGGTCGGCAGAAATCATCGTCGCGGCAGGCCTTGCGCGGGCAAAGGCCGCAGAGGTAAGAGGCCAGCATTTAGACCACTCGGATTTGTCCGGTACGATGTAATTGACGCGCACAACGTGATCGAGCCCGCTGCCCGCCTCTTCCAACGCTTTGGCGATCGTGGCCAGCGTATTTGCGCACTGCTCTTCAATGCTCTCGGGCATGACCATGCGGGTGTAATCATAGCCGGTAGTGCCCGCCACAAAGACCCAACCATCCGCGACAACAGCGCGGCTATAGCCGATTTGTGCCTCAAAGGGCGATCCGGTGCTGATGTGACGAACGCTCACGGCATTAGCTCGCGGTTGCGGATTCTTTCTTCTTGCCTTCGTCGTGGATCATCAAGGGGGCGACGTCAGATGTCACTGCCTCTTCATTGACCACAACCTCGGTCACCGTATCCATACCGGGCAGATCGAACATCGTATCCAGCAGGATATCTTCCATGATCGACCGCAAGCCACGCGCACCGGTCTTGCGCTCAATCGCACGTTTGGCAATCGCGCTCAGCGCATCTTCGGTAAAGGTCAGCTTGGTGTTTTCAAGATCGAAGAGGCGTTGATACTGCTTCACCAGCGCGTTCTTCGGCTGGGTCAGGATCGTGATCAGCGCGTCTTCGTCCAGATCGGTCAGCGTCGCAATCACAGGCAGACGCCCCACAAATTCGGGAATCAGACCGAACTTCAACAGATCTTCAGGCTCCAGGTCCTGGAAAATCTCACCAATACCGCGGTCGTCTTGTTCACGAACATCCGCGCCAAAGCCCATGCCCGACCCTTTGCCGCGCTGTGCAATGATTTTATCCAGACCCGCGAAAGCGCCGCCACAGATAAACAGAATGTTGGTTGTATCGACCTGCAGGAATTCCTGCTGCGGATGCTTGCGCCCACCTTGTGGTGGCACAGAGGCAACTGTGCCTTCCATGATCTTCAAAAGCGCCTGCTGCACACCTTCGCCCGACACATCACGTGTGATCGAAGGGTTGTCAGACTTGCGCGTAATCTTATCGACCTCGTCGATGTAAACGATCCCGCGCTGTGCGCGTTCAACATTGTATTCGGACGCCTGCAACAGCTTCAGGATGATGTTTTCAACATCCTCACCCACATAACCCGCTTCTGTCAGGGTCGTGGCATCGGCCATCGTGAACGGCACATCCAAAATGCGCGCCAGCGTTTGCGCCAAAAGCGTCTTACCGCAACCGGTTGGCCCGATCAGCATGATGTTGGATTTCGCCAATTCGATATCGGTCTTATCGGCGTGGTTCAGACGTTTGTAGTGGTTATGCACCGCAACAGACAGCACCCGCTTGGCATGCATCTGGCCGATCACATAGTCATCCAATACGCCACAAATCTCGGAAGGCGTTGGCACGCCGTCGCCTGCTTTCAGGCCTGAGGTCTTGGTCTCTTCACGGATGATATCCATGCAGAGCTCAACACATTCGTCGCAAATGAACACGGTCGGCCCGGCGATCAGCTTGCGCACCTCATGCTGGCTTTTACCGCAAAAGCTGCAGTACAGCGTGTTTTTGCTTTCGGTGCCGCTCGTATTCGCCATTTCAAACCTCTTGACCGTCAGGTCAGTCAAACATAATTCCGACTGCTTTAGCAACAACACTAGGACAGCCCGCCAAGGTCCACAATGTCAAAATGACCATGCGCACATCGTCGTTAACAGCGCGCTAACGCCTCGGCAAATCAGCCATATAATCGCAATTGGTCAGAAAAAAGACAAACGCGGCCGAAACCGCGTTTGTTTGTCGCATCGTTGTGAAAATGCCTTAGTCTTCGGATTTGGTGCGGTTCTCGACGATCTCGTCGATCAAACCCCATTCTTTCGCTTCTTCGGGCGACATAAAGTTGTCGCGCTCCAACGCAGCTTCAACCTTTTTCAGGGTGTTGCCTGTGTGCTTGACGTAAATCTCGTTCAGACGTGTTTTCAATTTCTGGGTTTCAGCCGCGTGGATCATGATATCCGTTGCCTGCCCCTGATACCCGCCAGAGGGCTGGTGCACCATCACACGGCTATTGGGCAGCGAGAAACGCATGCCTTCATGCCCAGCGGTCAGCAAAAGCGATCCCATGGAGGCCGCTTGGCCAATGACCAGCGTGCTGACCTTGGGGCGGATGTACTGCATCGTGTCGTAGATCGACAAACCGGATGTCACAACGCCGCCGGGGCTGTTGATGTACATGCTGATTTCTTTTTTCGGGTTTTCGGATTCAAGGTGCAAAAGCTGCGCCACGACCAACTGGCTCATGCCGTCATGGACGGGGCCGTTGACGAAGATGATCCGCTCTTTCAACAGGCGCGAGAAAATATCGTAGGCGCGTTCACCCCTTGCGGTCTGTTCGACCACCATTGGGACAAGGTTCATATAGGTCTCGACGGGGTCTTGCATAGGTACTGCCTCATGTTCGGACGATCTGTCCGCGTTCCATTATCGACGTTGACTCTAGTGTTGGGCGTCAGGGGCTTCAAGGGCTGAGGCGATGGAAGTATGGTTAACCGCCCCGAAGCGTAAGGTGGGTCTAGACCCACCTTACTGTTACCCCACGTGGAACAGTGACGCAAAGAGCCGTGGATCAAGGCTTTCAGCGGCGAAAGTATCGCCCTCTGTCAGCACCGACACCGCGTCATGGCTGTGCAGGCTTTCTTGGTGGCTGGCAATCACACGGAAATCTGAAATCCGCGTATCCAATTGTAATTGCTCGGTAAAGAGCCGCGCTGCATCCTCAACAAAAATCGGGTTGGCCGCGTTCAGTTCCGCAAAGGCCTGCTCGTCTTCGCGCTTGACCATCACCTGGGTCTCGGTTGGGACAGCCGCGCGGGCACGATCGATCAGGTCCTCAAACCAGAGCACATCACCACCATCTTCAAGCAACACCGAAATACGCGCGACCGAGCGTTGCGAATGTGGCGTTGCCAACTGCCCACGGAATTGGCGGGCATGTTCGGACAATTCCAGCGAACAGGGGCAGGTTGAGGAATAGACATAATCGAGGTGCACGATCTTTTTGCGCACCCCCGCCCGCTCAACCAGCTCAAGCGCGATGTCGTAATACTGATAGCCCGCCAGCCCCGACCGCAGGCTTTCCACCTTCATCGGGAAGCTGAACCGCATCTGGATGCGCGCGTCAAAACTCTCCAGATCGGTCTTATAGGCATCGAGCGCCTTCTCGATCACTTCAAAGCTGAAGGTTTCGCCAGCGTGCTTGTAGAAGGTCCGCATGATGCGGGACATGTTGATGCCCTTCTTCTCCGCCTCAAGCGACACCGTTCCGGTCACGGATGTTTCCAGCGTCAAATCGCCGTTGTCGCGGGTATGGAACCGGATCGGCAGGCGGAAATTGGAAATCCCCACATGCTGGATTTGCTGCTGCGCACCACGGATCAGACTGGATGGACCGTTCTGCAAATCGGGCATCGACGCCTTATAGGCCTCGTCCACCTCGAAATCCTCGGGGTAGGCGCGCGCCAAGGCAGGATAGTTCGACACCTCTTGCCCGGGGATCAAACGTGAGACCAGCGGATCGAGAGTTGCTACTTCCTCGGCCGTCACATCGACCGCCCAGCGCCGCAAAAGCGCCAACGCCGCCTCGGCCTCGGCCCGTGTAGGTTCGCGATCCATGTCACGAGAGTGAATATTCATGTCTGTGCTCCCCGTCGGTGCTATCGACACCCCAACATGGGGCTGCGCATCGGATTTTCCAATGATATCTTTATAGATACGCTGTAGCTCCGCGCGTGGATCAGTCATGAACACGGCCTTTCTGACCTCGTAACCTGCCCAATCTAAGCATTAAACAGGTCCGGCGTCACCTTATCACAAATGCGCGATAGCGCCGCGCAGGTCAGCCAGCAGATCATCGGGGTCTTCCAAACCTACGCTCATCCTGATCAGACCCGGCGTAATGCCCAATGTGGCCTTGGTTTCGGGAGATAGGCGCTGGTGGGTCGTTGTCGCGGGGTGTGTGCCGATGGATTTGGCATCGCCAAGGTTGTTCGACAGCGTCCAGATTTCAAGCGCGTTGAGCAATTTGAACGCCGCCTCTTGCGTGCCTGCGTCAATGGCGATCACGGTGCCGCCTGCCTCCATCTGCGCCTTGGTCAGCGCGTGTTGGGGATGGCTGGCAAGGCCGGGGTAGATAACGTTTGTCAACGCACCGTCCGCCTCGAGCTGTTCTGCCAGATAGAGTGCCGTCGCCGCCTGCGCGCGTACCCGCAAGTCGATTGTCTCTAGCCCCTTGAGCATCATCCAAGCGGTAAACGGCGACATCGAACCACCGGTATGTTTCATGTAGGGTTCAACCGTGCCACGGATAAAATCACGCGACCCAAGGATCACCCCGCCCAGCGCACGGCCCTGCCCGTCGATGTGTTTTGTCGCGGAATAGACGACCACATCGGCCCCCTGTTCCAGCGCATTGGAAAAGACAGGTGTGGCAAACACGTTGTCGACGATCACGGTGGCATCAACCGCATGGGCAAGCCTGGAGACAGCGGCGATATCAATCACTTCCAGCGTCGGGTTCGAGATGCTTTCAAAGAACACCACCTTGGTATCGGGCCGGATCGCCGCCTTCCAAGCGGCCAGATCGGTGCCGTCTACGAAGGTCACTTCGACACCGTAGCGCGTCAAAATCTCCTCGAGGATATAAAGGCACGATCCAAACAGCGCCCGCGCCGACACCACGTGATCGCCCGCTTTCAACATGGACGTCAGCGCCCCGTTGACCGCCGCCATGCCAGAGGCCGTCGCAAAACCATCCTCGGCCCCTTCGAGGGCGGCAATCCGGTCTTCGAACATCGCCACGGTGGGGTTGCCATAGCGGGCGTAGATGAATTCATCAGGGCCCGCTTCGATGAATCGCGCCTCGGCGTCTTCGGCGGTGTCATAGACAAACCCTTGGGTCAGAAAGATCGCCTCGCTGACCTCGTTATACTGGCTGCGTCTGATACCTGAATGCACTGCTTTGGTGCGTTTTTTCCACGTGTCCATCTCTTCGTCCTCGCGCGCGTTACACGCAATAAAAAACCCCGATACCGGAAAAGGGGTATCGAGGTTGAACAACCTGCAATCCTCTTTAGCGGCATATTTAACGTGGCCCGCAATCCGGTAACAAATCGCCACAATGCAATCCATACGCCCCGTTTGCGGTTGCGTCAAGTTGTGCCCTCTTGCCCTTTTACAGCATCCTGCGATGCTGCGGCGCAATAGCAAAGGACGGACCATGACCCAACCGATTGACCTCTATTTCTGGCCAACACCCAACGGCTGGAAGGCCACAATCGCACTGGAAGAAATGGGGTTGCCCTACACGCTCCATCTGGTGGATATCGGCGCAGGCGATCAGTTCAAGCCCGCGTTTCTAGAAATTTCGCCCAACAACCGGATGCCCGCTATCGTCGATCACGACGGGCCGGACGGCGCGCCAATCTCGATCTTCGAATCCGGCGCGATCCTGCAGTATCTGGCCCGCAAAACGGGGCAGTTCTACGGTGAAACTGAACGCGACCGGATCATCGTGGATCAGTGGTTGATGTGGCAAATGGGCGGTCTTGGGCCGATGGCGGGCCAAGCGCATCATTTCCTGAAATACGCCCCCGCGATGGACCCACCCAACGACCTGCCCTATGCCAAAGACCGCTACCGCAATGAAACGGCACGGCTTTATGGGGTGCTGGACCGGCAATTGGCCAAGCATGAATTTGTGGCCGGCGATTTCTATTCGATTGCCGATATGGCGATCTGGGGGTGGGCGTCACTTTGGGAAGGGCAGCAGCAAACGCTGGAGGATAAACCGCACATGGCACGCTGGCTGGACACAATGGGCGCACGGCCCGGTGTGATACGAGGCCGGGCAGTAGCGGCAGAAAAGCGTGGCGATTTCCGCAAAAATGCGGATGCGCAAAATATCCTTTTTCGCAAAAAGACGTAACGGTTTGTTAGCGACGACCATCTAGAAAGGACCCATCTTACGAAGTGGGGCCTTATCATGCAGTACCGTGCACATCGCTATCCGACACAATTTCCGATCAAACTCTCAACGCCATCAGGGCAGGTTGAATGCGAGGTGGTCGACGTGAATACCGCCGGCGCGCGGATCACGGGCGCGGCCTTGCTAACGCGCGGTGAAAAAGTGACGTTCCGTATTCTGAATTACAAGGCAGATGCGATCGTGCGGTGGGTATCAGGCACGCGTGCCGGGCTTACATTTCGCCCGCATTTGACCGAACAGCAGGTTGATACACTGCGGTATCGCCGTGACAAAGCAAACTACCTGGGGCACCGGGCAAGCGGCATGCTCTATCCGGAAATGCGCTAGTCTTTCGCCGCCTCTGATGGCTCAATAAAATAGCGTTGCAGTTTGTAAATTTGCACCCAAAGGAACACCATCAGAACGACAGGAAATGCAAATGTCTCCAGCTTGACCCACAGATCGGTGGTCTGCGTGCGCCAGATGATTTCATTCGCAATGCCAAGGGCTGCAAACATATAACAAAGACGACGGGTGAAGATCATCCAGCCTTCTCTCTCCATCGGCAGGAATTCTTCCATCACATACTGCAAATAGCTTTGGCCCCGCAGCAGGCCGATCCCCAAAAGCCCCGCCATGACACCGTAAACGATGGTGGTTTTCATCTTAAAGAACCGCTCATCATTGAAATAGGCCGTCAGACCACCAAAGAAGATCACCATAAAGGCTGTGAACACCTGCATCCGGCTCAGCTTGCCGGTCAGCATCCACAGCACGCCCATCGCGGCCAGCAAGATCGGAATAAAGATCAACGCCGAGACGATAAAACCGGTATATTCGGTGCCGCCAAAGGTAAACGTGTCATCCCTGATCCGCAGATAGATCAGGAAAAACGCCAGCGTCGGCCCAAGTTCCAAGACCTGCTTGACCACTGGATTGATCGTTTTCTCAGCCATAGATGTCTCCTTCAGCCACCCATTTCCACGATGACAGCGCCAAGTGCAACCAGCGTCATCAAAAACAGGCGGCGCGGCCCCACTTTTTCGCCCATGATGAACCAGCCAATCAAGGCGGCAAATACAACCGACGTTTCGCGCAGCACCGCTGCTTCGCCGACTTTGTCCAACCGCGTGGCCAAAAGAACACCGCCAAAGCTGACCCATGCGATCAACGCACCGATGAAACCGCGCCACATAAGCGGCCCCAGCACGGGTTGCTCCGGCATCCGGCGATACCGCCAAGTGGCCAGCAACGGGAAATCAATGGCAGTGAGAAAGAAGAACCAGGCCAAAAAGGTAAAGGGATCAGGACTTTGGCGGATGCCGTAGGCATCATAGGTGGTATAAATCGCCACCAACACACCGCCTGCCAAGGCCCACATCAACCCCAGTTTGAGTGTCCGCGGATCCAGCACCTCTTCGCTGATGTTCCGCACGGCAAGCAGCAAGATCCCCCCGCTCAGACAACCCACGCCGACCCACTGCGTGGCGGTAAAATGCTCTCCAAAGAAAAGCGACGCCGCAAGCACGGTCACCAAGGGTCCTGTTCCGCGCACGACGGGGTAAACCACCGTGTACGCCGCCCGCTCATAGGCCAGTGCCATCGTCACCTTATAGGCAAAATGGATGATGATTGCGCCGACAAGGATCAACGCCGTCGTCAGATTGGGCCAAGGCACGACGAAAAGCGCAATGGGCGCGGACAGCACAAAGAGCCAGCCATCAATCGCCCCTCGCGTCAGCCAAGGGTCATAGCGCCCCTTTTGCAAGGCCCCGAAAATCGCATGGGCCAAGGCAGACACCAGCGCAAAGATTAGTTGCAAGCCGCGCGCCCTCTGGCGTGCCCGAAATCGCAACCAGCCATGCGCCAAGCTCGTTCACATGCGCCCCGGATTCCACGTGACCGTCAGTGTCGTATCGTCCAGCGCCGCCTCAAAGGCGCGCGCAATCGCATCATCACTTGGCGCATTGCCCAGCGCGAAAAATGGCGCGCTAAACGCAAGGATCGGCCGCCCCTCGTCCGCTGCGATGGTCACACGCAGCGTCCCACGCGCATTCGGGACAGCCCCGACAAACCGCAGGAATTCCCGCTTGGTCTGGCCGCTCACTTGCGCCGCACTGACACCGCGCAACGCAGCGTCGACCGAGGTGCGCGTCACATCCGAAAAATCAATCCGCAAATCGCCGAGCGCATCCGGCGTGACGATGAAGTCGAAAGACAGGGCAGTGAAGGTCACATCACCAAACGCCTCTTGTGCCTGTGCCAAATCTTCAAACGGTGCCGCACGCAACTGCCCGTTCATGCGCAGCCCGCGCCCGTCCGCGCCCTGCACATGGAAAGCATGTACCTGCACCGCACCTGTTTGAATATCCTGACTGGCCTCTATCCGTCCTTCGACTGGCCCCAATGGCGTCTCTTGCCCACTGAACATCACCTCAAAAGACCGCGTGTTTTCTAAGTCGGCGAACCGGAACCTGCCCTCTGCCCGTGCGCGCTGAAATGACGTCGCATCAGAGGTTGCGAAGTTGCACCAGCCATCCTCGCCTGCGGTGACCTGCCCGATCATATCTGCTGCACCAAAAGATGCCGCAAATGTCCTGACGTCTGCCCAAAGAGATGTGCAATCGGTATCGGCAAGCACCGGTAGCGGCAGAAGCGCAAAAAGCGATGCCGCAACCAGCCGCTTCACCGGTCCAGACCCACCAGTGCCGCAGCGAAATCATCAGGATCAAAGGGGGCCAGATCATCAATCTGTTCACCTACGCCGATGGCGTGAATCGGCAGGCCGAATTTATCGGCCAGCGCCACCAGCACACCACCTTTGGCGGTGCCATCCAATTTGGTCATCACAAGGCCCGAGACATCCGCAAGCTCTTGGAACACCTTAACCTGTTGCACCGCGTTCTGTCCGGTGGTCGCATCCAGCACCAGCAGCGTATTATGCGGCGCATCGGGGTCTTTCTTGCGAATGACCCGCACGATTTTGGCCAACTCTTCCATCAAATCTGCACGGTTTTGCAACCGGCCTGCGGTGTCGATCATCAACAGATCAGCGCCATCCGCCTGCGCTTTGGTCATCGCATCAAAGGCCAAACTTGCAGGGTCTGATCCTTCGGGTGCTGTCAGCACAGGCACGCCTGCGCGATCGCCCCAGACTTGCAATTGTTCGACAGCGGCGGCACGGAACGTATCGCCCGCAGCGATCACCACGGTTTTACCAGCCGCCTTGAACTGGCTGGCAAGTTTACCAATCGTCGTCGTCTTCCCCGACCCGTTCACACCGACCACCAGCACCACTTGCGGCGTCTTGGCATAAAGCGGCATAGGCCGTGCGACAGGCTCCATAATCCGGGCGATCTCTTGGGCCATCAACTCTTTGATCTCTTGCACCGAAAGCCGCCGTCCCAAACGTCCCTCGGCCATATTCGCGGTCACGCGCAGGGCCGTCTCAACACCCATATCGGCAGAGATCAACAGCTCTTCGAGCTGTTCCAGCATGTCGTCATCAAGCGTCCGCTTAACAACCGTCTTGGCCGCAGCGCCGCCACCAAAGAAGCGTCCCAGCAGGCCCTTCTTTTCGGGTTCGGGTGTAGCCTGCTCGGTCAGGGGTGCCGTGAGATCGACATCAAACTGAACGGGTGTTGGCGCGGCCACAGGTTCGACAACAGCGGCAACTGTTTCATCTTCATCCGGATCATAGACCTCAGGCTCAGGCTCAGGCTCAGGCTCAGGCTCAGGCTCAGGCTCAGGCTCAGGCTCAGGCTCAGGCTCAGGCTCAGGCTCAGGCTCAGGCTCAGGCTCAGGCTCAGGCTCAGGCTCAGGCTCAGGCTCAGGAATGGGATCGGCTACGGGCGCAGGGGGTGCAACCGGTTCTTCAACGATTTCCTCTTCCTCGCCACCATCTTGCACGATGGCATCCAGCCCCTCGTCAATCTTTGACGAGGATTTGAACATGCGGGATTTGAGCTTTTTGAAAAATGACATCTCGATCAACCAACGTAGCCTTTCCTGACACCTAATGGCGCAGGGCAGGTTTGGAAAGCCTAACCCGTCACCTCATCCTTGAAGTGCTGCATCACCAGCTTGATCGGATTGGGCGCGGCCTGCCCCAGACCACAGATCGAGGCATCGGCCATCGCGGTGCAAAGTTCGGTCAACAGGGGCTGATCCCACGTATCCGCCTGCATCAGCTTAACCGCCTTTTCACAGCCCACACGGCACGGCGTGCATTGGCCACAGCTTTCATCCTCAAAGAACCGCAGCATGTTCAGCGCCGCATCGCGGGCGCGGTCCTGATCGGACAACACAACAACGGCAGCGGATCCGATAAAGGTGCCCAATGGCTGCAAGGTGTCGAAATCAAGCGGCACATCATTGATCGACGCGGGCAACAGACCCGAGGACGGGCCACCGGGTTGATATGCCTTGAACACGTGACCCTCGGCCATGCCGCCCGCAGCGGCGATGATATCGGTGATCGTTGATCCCGATGGCAGAAGATAAACGCCAGGCGCAGCAACACGGCCAGAAACGGAATAGGACCGCAGGCCCTTGCGCCCGTTCTTTTCAACACTGCTGAGGATTTCCGGTCCTTCACGGCAAATCCGCGCAACCCAATGAAGCGTCTCGACATTATGCACCAATGTCGGGCGGTCAAAGATCCCCACTTGTGCCACAAAAGGCGGACGGTGGCGGGGAATGCCGCGCTTGCCTTCGATGCTTTCGATCATCGCGGATTCTTCGCCGCAGATGTACGCACCCGCACCACGCCGCAGATCGATATAGCCTTCCGCAACGATCCCTGCGTCCTCTAACGCCTTGATCTCGCGCGCCAAAATTTCCAGCACAGCGGGATATTCGTCGCGCATGTAGATAAAGCAGGTCTCGGCCTCGACCGCCCAAGCGGCGATCAGCATACCCTCAAGGAAAACATGCGGCGTGCGTTCCAGATAGTAGCGGTCTTTGAACGTGCCCGGCTCGCCCTCGTCCCCGTTGACAGCCAGATAGCGGGGGCCCGCGTTGCCACGCACAAAGCCCCACTTTTTGCCGGATGGGAAACCAGCGCCGCCCAAACCGCGCAGACCAGAGGCCAGTACTTTGTCTTGCACGGCTTCCCAATCACCACTGTCGCGCAATGATTGAAGCGTCGTGTACCCGCCTTCGGCCACATAGGAGTCGTAGTCCTGAAACTCTGGAATACGGGCGTGCGTGTCATCCGCTGCGATGGCCGCTTGCACCCTCTCAACTGTCGCGTGGTCAATGTGGTTATGGCCCAGCTCCAGCACAGGCGCAGTATCGCAGCGGCCCATGCAGGGCGCGCGCAAAACGCGGACCTCTGCAGGGTCCAGCCCGTCCTCCAACGCGGCCTTCAACTGCTGTGCGCCCGCCAATTCGCATGACAGGCTATCGCAAACCCGAATGGTCAGCGCAGGTGGGGCCGCTTCGCCTTCTTTGACCACATCGAAATGGGCGTAGAAGGTCGCAACCTCATAGACCTCGGCTTGGCTCAGGCGCATTTCCTCAGCCAGCGCGCGCAGATGCGCGGCAGACAGATGGCCGTAGGTATCCTGAATCAGATGCAAAAACTCGATCAGCAAATCACGCCGCCGTGGGCGATCACCCAAAAGCGCGCGGACCTCGTCCCATGCCATATCATCCAGCGCGCGGCCCTTGGTCTGGTGCCGCCCTTTGCCTTTGCCGGATTTCCAAACACCTTTGCGGTTGTCCAAAGCCATCGCGCCTGTCCTCATATATTCACGGCCAACATACTGGTCCCCGCACCCGCAAACCACGCAAAAGCGACACCAAAGAAGGCCAAACCGCGCAGCATCGCAATTTCCACTGCACACTGGGGAAACCCGTGCTAACTATCCGAAACATGAAACCCCGTTTTCTGCATTTTGGCCTGGCCACCCTGACCCCCGCCGCTCTGATCGGCGTTGGTGCCTTTGAAGGTGGTGGTTGGGTAATTGCGGCGGTCGTCTATCTGACAGCAATGACGAGCCTGCTGGATCGGCTGATCAAAAAAGAAAGCGATGCAAGCGCGCCATCGCAGAACGCGGTCATCTCGGTTGCGATCGCGCTCACCCATTTTTGCCTGCTGCCAGTGGTTGTCTGGTCCCTGACCAATCCCGCCCTTGCGCCACTTGCCAAGGTGGGCATCTTCTTTGCCGCCGGTCTTTGGTTCGGCCAGATCAGCAATGCCAACGCGCATGAATTGATCCACCGCCCCACCCGCGCCCTGCACCGACTTGGCATGTGGTGTTACATCACGTTGCTATTCGGGCATCACACCTCGGCGCATGTTCTGGTGCATCACCCGCATGTCGCCACGCCCACAGATCCCAACACATCGCGCAAAGGCGAAAGCCTCTATCGCTATATGGTGCGCGCGTGGATCGGGTCGTTCCGCCAAGGGTATCTGGCGGAAAAGGCACGGTTGGAGCGGATCGGGCGGCCGACGTGGCGCAATCCTTATGTGGTCTATGTCGGTGGTGCCGTGCTGTGCTTGGGCACCGCGCTCTTGCTTGGCGGCTGGCAGTCCTTGTTGGCCTATGCTGCCCTTTGCCTTTATGCCCAGTCACAGCTTCTTATGTCTGATTACGTCCAGCATTACGGGCTGGTCCGCGCAATCCGCGAGAACGGCAAACCAGAGCCTGTGGGTGCCAAACACAGCTGGAACAGCCCGCATTGGTTTTCATCAATCATGCTTTTGAACGCCACCCGCCATTCCGATCATCACGCCCACCCGGGGCGTCCCTATCCTGAACTGAGCATTCCCGATGACGCCCCCATGCTGCCCCGCCCCCTGCCACTGATGGCCAGTATCGCGCTTGTCCCCCCGCTTTGGCGGCGGATCATGGACCCGCGGGTTGAGAGGTGGCGCAATGCGTAGCTTGGCGATCTGCCTGATGCTTGCGACCCCTGCCGTGGCGCAAGACACCATGACCGGCCCCGAATTTGACGCCTATGTCACAGGCCGCACGATCACCTTTCGCACCGCAACCAACCCTCTGTTCGGGATCGAGCGCTATCTGGAAGGGCGGCGCGTGATGTGGTCTGACTTTGACGGGACATGCCAATACGGGGTCTGGTTTGAGAGCAAAGGCGACATCTGCTTTCGCTATGACGGCGACCCGGAACACAAATGCTGGGAAATCTACGCGGAACCTGAGGGCTTGCGCGGGGTCTATACCACGCGGCCCAACACAACCGTGATCTATGAGGTCCCAGACAGCGACGCACCGCTGATTTGCAACGATTTATCGTCCTGATCCGACCGGCAATTTACCATCTGCAAATTCAATCTCGAGCGTGCGCGCACCCGCGGCCGCATCCTTGGTCGTCACCACAGCCCCGTCCCCGCGCACCACGGCATAGCCGCGTTTCAGCGTCTCGACATAACCCAACGTTTCACGCAGGCGGTCCAGTGCTTCAAGACGCGCCAGACGCTCGGCCTGCTGGCGCGAGGCGCGGTCGGACAGGCGGCGCAGCACCACTTCCAAACGCTCCGCATGACGCGCAACCCGGTCTTGCAAAACGGTGCCGCGCAAACCACGGGCCGTTTGTTCAAGCGCCGTACGCCCATCCCGTGTCCTGCGTTTCAACGCAGGTTCCAGCCGTGCGGCCAACCCATCCAGACGCCGCTGATCCTCGGCCAAACGGCGCGACAGGATGCCGGGGCGCAATGCCGCCTCGCTCATTTGCAACCGCTTCTTGGCCGCCGCCCCTTTGAGCGCCGAAGGCAGCCGTTCACCCAGATAATCCAACCGCTGGCGCGGCCCTTCGACGAGCGCATCCACCTGCGGCAAAGCCCGCCCCAGATCGCGCACCCGCTGCTGACGCTGGCCAAGGCCTGTTGTCAAAGCACGGCTCAGGCGCGCGCCTTGCTGGTCGGCCCATGCCAGCAACTCCATCCGCACCGGCACGGCCAATTCAGCCGCCGCTGTCGGTGTCGGTGCGCGCATGTCGGACACAAAATCAATCAGCGTCGTGTCAGTTTCATGCCCCACCGCAGAGATCAGCGGGATATCCGATGCCGCCGCCGCACGTGCGACGATTTCTTCGTTGAACCCCCACAGATCCTCGAGCGAGCCACCACCGCGTGCCACGATCAACAAATCCGGACGCGGCAGCGCGCCACCCGGTGTCAGCGCATTAAACCCTGCAATCGCCGCCGCGACCTCGGGCGCACATTTCGCCCCTTGCACGGCGACTGGCCAAACCAGCACCTTGCGCGGGAAACGGTCCCGCAGGCGGTGCAGAATATCGCGGATCACGGCGCCTGAAGGGGATGTCACAACGCCGATAATCTCGGGCAAATAGGGCAAAGGCTTCTTGCGCTCAGGCGCGAAAAGCCCCTCTGCCGCCAAAGCCGCCTTGCGCTTTTCCAGCATCGCCATCAGGGCACCCGCACCTGCAGGGGCGATATCCTCGATCACCATCTGATATTTCGATTGGCCCGGAAAAGTGGTCAGCTTGCCGGTGGCAATCACTTCCATCCCTTCTTCGGGACGATGCGCCAAAGCTTGCGCACGGCCTTTCCAGATCACGCCTGCCAGAACTGACCGATCATCCTTGAGATCCATATAGATGTGACCGGATGCGGGGCGCGATACGCGCCCCACCTCGCCGCGCACGCGCACATGGGAAAACCCGCCTTCAATTGCCTTTTTGACCGCACCGGATATCTCGGACACGGAAAACTCGGGCGTATTGTCGGCGGGGCCATCATCAAAGAGGTCCATCATATCGCTTCACCTTTTTCATGCGCTTGCAACGGCAGTGACGAAAATTTCCATTTCAGGAAAAACGCCGTCACGAACAACAGCCCCCCCAATCCCGCGAAAAGAACCGTTTTGAAAAACAGCGACAAGACGAGCGCGAGCACGCCGCTAATCCACAAAAGAATGCGCGAAATCCGCACGCTTGCAAAATCGGGGTCAGGCCAGAACTGCACCTGCGCGCGGCCAAATTCGTCTGCGTAATGATCCAAGGTCCGCCCATAGGCAGGATCATCCGCAAACTGCAAAAGATCTTCGGGGCGATGAATGATACGGCCGATAATACGGGGGCAAAAATCCTCGAAATACGCCTTTTCGTCCTGCACATGCATCTTCCAGACCACATCAACAATCGGCGACGGCGCGAGCGTTTCTCCGGTGCTGCCCACCAGATACATAAAGCGACGATATTCTTCGACGAGGATATAGCAGACATCAATCGAATGACCGGTTTCCTCATGCAAACGGTCCACCAAAGAACGCGTCAGCGGACGCTCATGAAAGCTATAGCCTTCAAGGCGGTGCCAAAGCGGCCGGTCCTTTTTGGTCGGGTTCATTCTGCGTCTCTGCTCGTTTTCTTTGCCCCTGCCGTCACAGTAGTCTGATGCAACGCGCAGGCCAAGCACTACAGGCCAAAAACCTTTGGTTTGGGTGACACTTGTGGTCACGTGATCACCGCCTTAGAACCGGGCCAATTCAACTTTGGCAGGGGCAGACATGAACATCCTCATCTTGGGCAGCGGCGGGCGTGAACATAGTCTGGCTTGGGCCATCAAACAGAACCCGAAATGCGACCGGCTGATCGTGGCCCCCGGAAATGCCGGGATCGCGGCCCATGCGGAATGCGCTGATATCAATATTCTTGATGGCGGTGCCGTGGCCACTTTCGCCGAAGAGAACACGATTGATTTCGTGATCATCGGTCCCGAAGCCCCGCTTGCGGCAGGTGTCGCCGACAGGCTGCGCAGTGCGGGTATGTTGGTCTTTGGCCCAAGCCAAGCCGCTGCACAGCTTGAGGCGTCAAAATCCTTTACCAAAGCCATCTGTGACGCGGCAAACGCCCCCACCGCCGCTTATGCCCATTTCACCGACGCAGACGCCGCCCGCGCCTATATCCGCGACCAAGGTGCGCCGATTGTGGTCAAGGCAGACGGGCTTGCCGCAGGCAAAGGCGTGATTGTCGCGATGACGGAAGAAGAAGCACTCGCCGCCATTGACGACATGTTCGACGGCAGCTTTGGCGACGCAGGCGCAGAGGTCGTGATCGAAGAATTCATGGACGGTGAAGAGGCGTCTTTCTTCGTCCTTTGTGACGGTAAAACCATCCTGCCCGTCGGCACCGCCCAAGACCATAAACGCGCCTATGATGGTGACACCGGCCCCAACACCGGCGGCATGGGCGCTTATTCCCCTGCCCCTGTGATGACCGACGCGATCACCCAAAAAGCGCTGGACGAGATTATCGCCCCCACGATGGAAGAAATGCGCAAACGTGGCACACCCTTCCAAGGCGTGCTGTTTTGCGGGCTGATGATCCAGAACGGCCAGCCGCGTCTGGTGGAATACAACGTCCGCTTTGGCGATCCAGAATGCCAGTGCCTGATGATGCGGCTGGGTGGGCAGATCCTTGATCTGCTGCAGGCCTGCGCCGAGGAGCGTCTGGACGAAATGCAGGTCAACTGGGCCGACGATCATGCGCTGAACATTGTCATGGCGGCCAAGGGGTATCCCGGCAGCTATGCCAAAGGCAGCGTGATCAATGGGTTGGAAAGCCAGCCCGAAGACAGCTTCCACATGGTATTTCATGCAGGCACCGCTTTGAAAGACGGGCAGATCACTGCGGCAGGCGGACGCGTTTTGAATGTGACAGCACGCGGGGCAACCTTGGCCGAAGCGCATGAGAAAGCCTATGCCATGGCGCAAACGATTGACTGGCCCGACGGTTTTTACCGATCCGATATCGGCTGGCGGGCACTCTGATACCGAAAAAGAAAAAGGCCGCGCTTGATACCAAGCGCGGCCTTTCTGATTTTAAATGTAAAAGCGCTTAAGCAGCGCGACCGACCAGAACGGAATCGATCTCGGCAGCGGCAGCATTTTCATCATTGCCAGCCACAGCCGCGATTTCGCGGGTCAGACGCTCAAGCGCTGCTTCATAAAGCTGACGCTCGGAATAGCTCTGCTCGCGCTGGTCATCTTGGCGGTGCAGGTCGCGCACGACCTCTGCAATCGCGATCAGATCGCCCGAGTTGATCTTTTGCTCATATTCCTGCGCACGGCGCGACCACATGGCCTTTTTGACCTTTGCTTTACCGCGCAGCGTCTTCATGGCGTGGCTGACCACATCAGGCGTTGCAAGGGCACGCATCCCGACATCCGTTGCCTTATCTGTGGGCACACGCAGGGTCATTTTGTCTTTCTCGAATGAGATAACAAACATCTCAAGCTCGAACCCGGCGATATCTTGTGTCTCGATCGACACAACCTTGCCAACCCCGTGGGCGGGGTACACGACAAACTCGTTGGGGCTAAAATCGTATTTCTTCTTGCTCATGGTCGTCCTTTCATGACGCCCAGACCTATCGGCGACAAAAAAACCGCCGGGGGCATTTTGCCTCCGCCGGGGGATATCGCCTTTAAAACTGGGTTACGTCTTACGCAGCATCACAAATACTATACCACAAAAATGGCCCTAGCGGAAGCACTGCCAACGCCGAGGGTAAACGCCTGTAAATACAGGCGCTCTTACAGCAAATTGGCGCGAATCAGCCGCCTTCGCCAGCGGCTTCCGAGAACAGCTCCATCTTGCCTTCTTTGCCGTCCATCTCTTCGGCAGAAGGCAGCGGATCTTTCTTGGTGATGATCACCGGCCACATTTCGGAATACTTGCGGTTGAACTCAACCCATTTTTCCATATCCGGCTCGGTGTCCGGACGGATCGCATCCGCAGGGCATTCTGGCTCACACACACCACAGTCGATACATTCGTCAGGGTGGATCACCAGCATATTCTCACCCTCGTAGAAACAGTCCACAGGGCAGACCTCGACGCAGTCTGTGTATTTGCAGGCAATGCAGTTGTCGTTGACGATATATGTCATGGGGCGCAGATTCCGTTTAGCTAACCCCGCCTAGCTAGAATAGTCGCCAGCCTCATTCAAGGTCGAATGGGCTCTCGCCGCCCCGATGGGACATCATATCGCGGCGATCCTTCTTGGTGGGGCGGCCTTTTCGGTCGCCACCGGGATTGTAGGGGCGTTTCTCGACGACCGGTGACAAATCTTCATAAAGCGCTTGCGCCTCAGGTGCAGGGCCTCGCCGTTCACCACAGGCGATCACCCGCACCACTTTGGTTTCCTCCGCCTGCACAAATGTCAGCACATTTCCCGGCCCGATCGCACGCGCAGGCTTGCTCACCGGCTGGCTATCGACACGGACTCTGCCACTGGTCACGATACCCGCAGCAATGCTGCGCGATTTGAAAAACCGCGCATGCCAAAGCCACTTATCCAGCCGGATGGTCGGACGGGGGTCGGTCAATCCTTTTTGAAACCGGCCAAGGCGGCGGCAAAGGGGTTATCAGGATCAATCTGCTTTTCGCGCTTGGGTTTGGCTTGGAAGGTCTGCGGTTTATTACTGCTACCTTGCGGTTTGCCTTTGCCCTTTGGCTTGCCTTTGCCACGGGGGCGCGCATCGCCTTGCGGGCGGGCAGGACGTGCAGCGCGGCCACCCCATGTGAAGGTGTAGAACACTTCCATCTCGGGGCCGGTATCCGGCGTTTCCTCGGCCGGCACCGCGACGGCGGGTGTTTCTGCGGTCGTGGCTTCGGCTGCAGGTGCAGCGTCCTCGGCGGGCGTCTCTACGACAACCGCCTTCACCTTCTCGCGCTCACCCTTCTCGGCCTTATAGCCCAGACCGGTCATCAGATCAGCAAATTGTTCCAGCGTCATGCCCGTGATCGAGAGCATATCGGGGTTGGCTTCAAACCCGCCACGGCTGTCTTTGTCGCGCAGCATGTCGGCCAGACGTTCCAGCATATCAATGCGGATCGCGCGCTCGCCCGCCGCGCGATAGCCCGCCATCGCGTAATAGCCGGGGGCCGCATCTTGGGCCGCAGGAACTGTCACCAGACCGGGGGGCGGGCTTTCTGGAAACTCGCCAAGGCCCTTGGACAGCGACCACAGCACCAACCGCAGGCGTGTCGCCGCAGGCTTAAGCAAAAGTGGCAGGAAGATCGTGAACTGACCAAAACGGACGCCGTGTTTGCGCAAAGCACCACGGGCATCCTGATCCAGCGCTTTCACCTCATCAGCGACTTCGCCGCGTGGAATGATGCCGAACCCTTCGGCCATGCGATAAGCAAAGCCCTTGGCGGCACCTGTCAGTGCCTCATCGTTCTTCAGCGCGATAATCGGCTCAAATCCGGCGGCAATCTTGCGGTCAATGAAATGCTGCAAACGGCGCTGCACCTTGGCGGCCACATCCGGGCCGGCCTCTTCATCGACAAAAGCTACAACGCTTGGCTTGAAGGGATCGTCGCCTTTGACCAATTTCCCAACGGCCTGGTTGCCCCACATGAGGCCACCCTGTTCGGTGAAATCAATTTCGGGGTCGGGGGCGTTATAGAACCGATCCGCCAGCAGGTGAAACTGCGGCACCAGCGCTTGTACGGATGCTTGGCGCAGGGTTTTCGCCTCATCAGGGCTTCCTGCTTTGTCCATCCGGAACCGGAAACCTTCCAACCGTCCGACGAATTCGCCCTCGACAGTCACTTCACCCTTGTCATTCACGTCAGCCAAAAGGCTCTCCTTCTGTTTGAGCCGGCGAAGCAAAATGCTGGTCCGCCGGTCCACAAATCTTTGCGTCAACGCGCCGTGTAGCGCATCTGATAGGCGGTCTTCTACCGCACGGGTTGCATCACGCCAATCAGATTCGTCAACGAGCCACCCCTTCCTTTGGGCCACATATGTCCAGGTCCGGATATAGGCGAGCCGTTTGGACAGCGTATCAATGTCTCCGTCGGTGCGGTCAATGCGCCTGACCTGCAAGCCAAACCAATTGGCGGACACATGCCCAAGCTGATGCAAATCGTTGTAGATATGCGTCAAAAGGCTGGCGTGTTCGCCTTTGCTGATACCGCGAAAATCGGGAACGCGGCACACATCCCACAGCAGTTTGATGGACGGCCCATCAGTGGCACGCGCCGCCACCTCATTATCCATCGCCAATGCTTTGAGCGCCGCTAGGTCATCACTTTCCCGGACGCGGGTCAACCACGGATCATCCGTACGGTCCTCAAGCGTCGCGATCAGGCGTTTGACTGACCCGAACTGCAAACGGCCGTTACGCCATTGCAGTTTCTTGATCGGCGCAAACCGATGGTCGCAGATCGCTTGTGCGACACCATCATCCAAAGGCGGCGCCTCGCCCGTCACCCCGAAGGTCCCGTTGTCCACATGCCGCCCCGCGCGGCCCGCGATCTGGGATAACTCGTCAGGCTGCAAATGCCGCATCCGGCGTCCGTCAAACTTGGTCAGCGACGAGAACGCCACATGGCTGATGTCCAGATTGAGGCCCATGCCGATGGCGTCAGTGGCGACCAGATAATCCACATCCCCGTTCTGGTACATCTCGACCTGTGCGTTGCGGGTGCGCGGGCTGAGTGCGCCCATAACCACGGCAGCACCGCCTTTGGTGCGGCGCAGCAGTTCAGCAATCGCATAGACATTTTCAACCGAAAACCCCACGATTGCCGACCGCGCGGGCATCCGGCTTATCTTTTTCGAACCTGAGTAGGTTAACTGGGACATCCGCTCGCGGCGCATGAAGTGCGCATCCGGCACTAATGCGGAAATCGCATCGCGCATCGTTTCGGCACCAAGGAACAGCGTTTCATGGAGCCCGCGCGCATTAAGCAGACGGTCCGTAAACACATGACCACGTTCAGGATCAGCGCAAAGCTGGATCTCATCCACCGCCAGAAAATCACACCCCATGCCCTCTGGCATCGCCTCGACTGTGCAGACCCAATAGGCGGCGCGTGGCGGCACGATCCGCTCTTCACCGGTGACAAGCGCCACAACGCCGGGGCCACGCACGGCCACGATCCGGTCATAGACTTCGCGGGCAAGAAGCCGCAGCGGCAAGCCGATCACGCCGGTCCGATAGGACAGCATCCGCTCGATCGCATAATGCGTCTTGCCAGTATTCGTCGGGCCAAGCACGGCCGTGATCCGGGATGCCGTCATATTCTTCCCCGAACCTATCGGAGCGTCAGTGCCTAAAGCGCCTGACCCTCAAGCTGCAATTCCAACCGATCGACCGCATCCAACGCTTCGCGGGCGTTGGGGTTGATCGCAAGAACCATTTCATAAACTTCCAGCGCGTCCTCGGGACGCTCTAATTCTTCCATGATCAAAGCCAAGCCCCGCATCGCCTCAAAGTGACGCGGGTTCAAGGCCAACACCTGACGGATATCATTCAATGCAGGGCCGATCCGCCCCAAGAAATAATAGGCCGACGCACGGCCATAATACCCTTCGGCGAATTCCGGCGCATGATCGACCAAAGCCGTGAAATGATCGACCGCCACATCCGGCGCGCCATCTTCCAGCGCATCCTTGCCACGACGCAACAGCAGGTCCATCGCGGGCGAGCCGCTGTTCTCCCATTGCGCAATGATTTGCCGTTCGATGCGCACATAAGTGCTCTCATCCGCCGCGGCGAGCTCTTGAAAAAGTTCATCCAACGGCGTTTGTTGCGCGTAAACGGGTAAGGAAAACCCGACCGTCAGGCAAAGTGCCGTAACGATACATTTGAAGCGATGTGCGTGCATAACCATAACAGTAATGTAGCGCACTGTGCGGCCAACACCAGAGGCCGTGCGGTCACATAAACGAATAGAGGACGAAAAAATGAGTGATGTTGTAACCGAGGCGGTCGCCGCCCTGAACGCAAAGATGGATGGGGCCGGTTTTGACGGCATCGCAAAATTCGCCATCGAAGGTGAGGGAAGCATCATTATCGACCAGAATGGCGCACATGCCAGTGAAGACGACGCAGACGTGACCCTGACCGCCACGACCGAAACGTTCAAAGCGATCCTTGACGGCGAAATGAACCCGACGACCGCCTTTATGACAGGCAAACTCAGCGTTGACGGTGACATGGGCCAAGCCATGAAACTTGCAGGTGTCCTGAGCTAATGCTGGAAGCGGCCCCTCTTTTCGAAGATATCGCAGGCGGTCCTGCCGGAGGGGTCGCCCATTGGCTGACAACATCTGACGGGCTGCGCATCCGCGTGGGCCATTGGCCGCTGGCCGATGCCAAAGGCACCGTGCTGATCTTCCCGGGCCGCACCGAATTTATTGAAAAATACGGCAATACGGCCCAAGCCCTGCAAGACCGTGGGTATGCCAGCCTTGCGATTGACTGGCGTGGCCAGGGCATTGCGGACCGCATGACACCCAAGCGGGCCATCGGGCATGTCGGCGCATTCTCGGACTACCAAAGAGACGTGGCCGCAGCATTGGCTTACGCCAAAGAGGTCGATCTCCCCCGCCCCTATTTCCTAATCGCGCACTCGATGGGGGGCTGTATCGGGCTGCGCGCGCTGATCAAAGGGCTGGAGGTTGACGCGGCGATGTTCTCGGCCCCGATGTGGGGCGTCCAAATGGCCACCCCGTTGCGCCCCGTCGCATGGGGCCTGTCCGCGATAAGCACACCCTTGGGCTTTGACGAAAAAATTGTCCCTGGTCAGTCCGAAGAGAGTTATCCCTTGCGCGAGAGCTTTGAGGCAAACACGCTGACCAATGATCCCGATATGTGGGCGCATTTCGGCGAACAGCTGCGCCAGCAACCCGATTTGGGCCTTGGCGGTCCCTCTTTGCGCTGGCTGAACAGCTCGCTGCGCGAAATGCACAATCTCAGTACCGCCCCCTCACCGCAGGTGCCGTGTCTGACCTACCTCGGCACCGACGAAGTGATCGTTGATCCGCTGCGTATCCGTGAACGGATGGATAAATGGCCGGGCGGCGTGCTGCGCGTCATTGAAGGCGGCAAGCATGAAATGCTGATGGACGTGCCAAAAATGCGCGACATGATCTTTGATGAAACGGCCGCGTTCTTTGACAAACAACTGGCGCAAGCAGCCTAGGCGCTAAGCAAGATCGCTATCGGTGCGCACCTTGAACCCTGCGCTGCGCAGCTCATTCACCGTATCAATGACATGCTGCTGATCGCGTGCCTCGATCACGATCTCAAGCTCGGCTTGTTTGAGCGACACACTCTGCATCATGCGCTGGTGGATGACCTCGATCACGTTGGCACCCGCATCACCGATAATCCGCGAAATATCCGAGAGCTGGCCGGGGGTGTCATCAATCTCGAATGTCAGACGGGTGATCCGGCCGTCACGCACCAAACCGCGCAAGATCAGTGTCGAAAGCAGACGCGAATCGATGTTGCCGCCGCAGATGACCAGTCCGACCTTTTTACCCGCAAAATCCTTGGCGTGTTTCTCGATCACAGCAAGGCCCGCACCGGCGGCCCCTTCGGCCACGATTTTCTCTTGCGACAAAAGATCGAAAACGGCGGCCTCGATCTCGGCTTCCGTGGCCGTTTCAACGCGGTCCACATAGCGCGCGATAATCTCAAGGTTCGCAGGCGCAGGTTCGCGCACCGCGATCCCTTCGGCCAAGGTGGACCCACCAAAGTTGGTCCCCACATCATCAAACCGCGCCTTGACCGCATCAAAATTCGCAGCCTGCGCGCCAATCACCTGCACGCTGGGTTTCACAAATTTCGCCGCCACCGCCATGCCTGCGATCAACCCACCACCACCAATCGGCACCACGATCACATCCAGATCAGGTTGCTGTTCCAGCATCTCAAGCGCGACAGTCCCCTGCCCCGCAGCCACCACCGGATCATCGAAGGGATGCACAAAGGTCATCCCCTTTTCCGCCGCCATATCCAGCGTGAACTGCACGCTTTCGTCAAAGCCTTTGCCGTGCAGCACCACTTCTGCCCCGAAATCCTTGGTGCGTTTGACTTTGTTGAACGGTGTCCCTTCGGGCATCACGATCACCGCAGGGATACCAAGGCGTTTGGCGTGATAGGCCACGCCCTGCGCGTGATTGCCCGCACTGCAGGCGATCACACCGGCGGCACGCTCGGCGGCGCTCAGGGTCAATAACTTCGCCAAGGCCCCGCGCGCTTTGAACGCATTGGTGTGTTGGAGGTTCTCAAGCTTAAGATAAAGATCAAAGCCCAATTGCAACGACAAACGCGCCGCATGCACCGTGGGCGTCCGCATCGTTGCAGATTTGATTGCATCATAGGTCGTGGCAATCAGCGCAGGATCAAGGGCCATGGGGCCACCTCATTCATTCAATATCAGCCACCGATGTACACCGTAAGGTGGGTGAAACCCACCCCCGCCATTGGCGCGCGCGCACGACGCCCTATAGTCGGGTCATGGCCGACGTTCTTACCTTCACCGACAGGGGCATTTATTGCCCTGCTGGCGATTTCTACATTGACCCGTGGCGGCCCGTCGACCGCGCGCTGATCACGCATGGCCATAGCGACCACGCACGCTGGGGGATGGGGCGCTATCTTGCGACCACGGGCACCGCACCTGTGATGCGGCACCGTCTGGGCGACATCACCTTGGAAACGGTGGACTACGGCGTTGAGACGCAGATTGGCGATGCCACAGTGTCCTTTCACCCCGCAGGTCATGTGCCGGGATCGGCGCAAATCAGGGTGGCGGTGAAAGGCGAGGTCTGGGTTGTCTCGGGCGATTACAAAACCGTGGCGGATGGTTTGTCAGAACCGTTCGAACCTGTCACTTGTCATGCTTTCATCACCGAATGCACCTTCGGCCTGCCCATTTTCAAATGGACGCCAGAAGATGTTCTGACCAAACAAATCAACGACTGGTGGGCCGCCAATGCCGCCGCTGGGCGCACGTCGATCCTTGGGGCCTATGCGCTTGGCAAAGCGCAGCGACTACTCACCACCGTCAACCCCGATATCGGCCCGATCCTGACGCATGGCGCAATTGAGAACACCAATGCGGTGCTGCGCGGTCAAGGTTTCACCCTGCCCGACACCACTTTGGTCACCCCCGACATCACCCATAAAACCCACCCCGGCGCATTGGTGTTGGCCACGCCCAGCGCCCTTGGCACCACATGGGCGCGGCGCTTCGGCCCCTCGTCCACCGCATTCGCCAGCGGGTGGATGGCCCTGCGCGGTGTGCGGCGCAGACGTGCGGCGGATCGGGGGTTCATCGTCTCGGACCACGCCGATTGGGAAGGTCTCAACACCGCGATCAAGGCCACGGGTGCCACCAAAATTTTTGCCACCCACGGCTATACGGGGGCCTTTCAAAAATGGCTCGCCAGCCAAGG
This sequence comes from uncultured Alphaproteobacteria bacterium, assembly GCA_942490805.1. Taxonomy (GTDB): domain Bacteria; phylum Pseudomonadota; class Alphaproteobacteria; order Rhodobacterales; family Rhodobacteraceae; genus Yoonia. The sequence continues at coordinate 48,891 of CALNYU010000008.1, forward strand.
CTATGACGCGCATATCGTCAGCACCGACTATCAAGGCGAAGGTTTCGACCAAGCAGACGAGGCCGAGGCATGAAGGATTTTGCCGCCCTTTTTACCCGCATCGACGAAAGCACCAAGACCAGCGTCAAAACCGCAGCCCTTGCCGATTATTTTCAGACTGCCACCCCCGAAGACCGGCTTTGGACCATCGCGCTTTTTACAGGCCGCCGTCCCAAACGCACCATCACCGCGACCCGTCTGCGGGAATGGGCGGCAGAGGTCGCGGGCCTGCCCGACTGGTTGTTCGAGGAAAGCTACAGCATTGTCGGCGATCTGGCTGAAACCATCGCACTGGTGTTGCCGCCAGCCACCGCCAGCCAAGACCACGGACTGACACATTGGATCAGCTACATCAAAACGCTTAGCACTTTAGAGGAAGACGACCGCAAAGCTGGCATCTTGGACGCATGGAATAGCCTGCCTAACACCGAACGGTTCCTTTTCACCAAACTGCTAACAGGCGGCTTTCGCATTGGGGTCAGCGCGAAACTGATCACCCGTGCGCTGGCGCAAGCGACAGGACAACCCGAACCGCAACTGACCCATAAACTGATGGGCAACTGGACGCCCGACAGCACGACATGGGAGGCACTGATCGAGGCGGACGATCCCACCGCCGACCTCTCGCGCCCCTACCCGTTCTATCTGGCCTATCAGTTGGATGATTTCGACGATCTGGGCGCGCCCGCCGATTGGAACGCCGAACGCAAATGGGACGGTATCCGCGGCCAGCTGATTATCCGCGGCGGCGAACACCACCTGTGGTCACGCGGCGAAGACCTGATGACCGACCGCTTCCCCGAACTTGCGCAATTGCGCGACTACCTGCCCGATGGCACCGTGATCGACGGCGAAGTGCTGGCGTTTCAGGACGAAAAACCTCTTTCCTTCAACGCCCTGCAAAAGCGGATCGGGCGCAAGACGGTGCCGAAAAAACTGCTGACCGAGGCCCCCGTGATCCTGATGGCCTATGACCTGCTGGAACATGCAGGTGCCGATATCCGCGATCAGCCCCTCAAAACCCGCCGCGAAACGCTGCAATCGCTTTTGGCAACGGCCCCCGATACCGCCCCCCTGCGGCTCTCCGCGTCTGTCGCCTTCCAAACATGGGACGAACTCAGCGCCGCACGCGACCAATCCCGCGATCTGGGCGCCGAAGGGCTCATGCTCAAACGCCTTGATAGCCCCTACCTTTCGGGTCGCAAACGGGGCGATTGGTGGAAATGGAAGATTGATCCACTGACCATCGACGCGGTGATGATTTATGCCCAAGCAGGGCATGGGCGGCGCGCGAACCTGTTCACCGACTACACATTCGCCGTGCGCGACGGCAATGATCTGGTCCCCTTCACCAAGGCCTATTCCGGCCTGACTGACAAAGAATTCCGCGAAATCACGGCGTGGGTGCGCAAAAACACGCTGCAACGCTTTGGCCCCGTGCGCCAAGTGCCGCCCGAACATGTCTTCGAGATCGCCTTTGAGGGTATCCAAGCCAGCCCGCGCCACAAATCCGGCGTCGCTTTGCGCTTTCCGCGGATGCTGCGCTGGCGGCGCGACAAACCGGTGGATGAGGCCAATACGCTGGACGATCTCAAAGAGATGTTGGCCACCTATGGCTGATGGCCTTTTCACTGTTTCAAACAGTCCCTATGTATTCCCTGACACGTAAAAAAGAGGTTCCCGTATGCAATTCCCCCAGCCCGTCTTTGATGCCAACACCAGCGGTGGAAAGGACCTTGGCAATCTGCCCGAATGGGACCTGAGCGATCTGTATCCCGCCACCGACAGCCCCGAATTGGCCCGCGATATGGCGTGGCTGGAAAAAGAATGCGCCGATTTCGCCGCTGCTTACGAAGGAAAACTGGCGACATTGGACGCGGCTGGTCTGCTGGAAGCCGTGCAGCGGTATGAACAGATCGACGTGATCGCAGGGCGCATCATGTCCTTTGCGGGACTGCGCTATTACCAATGCACCACCGACAGCGACCGCGCCAAATTTATGTCCGACTGTCAGGACAAAATGACGACAGCGACCACGCCGCTCGTATTCTACGGGTTGGAGTTCAACCGGCTTGACGATGATCATCTAGCAGACCTGTTGGGCGCCAACACTGATCTGGCGCGCTATAAACCCGTCTTTGACCGCATGCGTGCGATGAAACCTTATCAGCTTTCAGATGAGTTGGAAAAATTCCTGCATGATCAATCCACCGTCGGTGCGGCGGCATGGAACCGGCTTTTTGATGAAACGATGGCCGCGCTGGAATTCAACGTCGATGGCGAGGTTCTGAGCCTTGAAGCCACGCTGAACCTGCTGACAGAACAAGACCGCGCCACGCGCGAAGCCGCCACCCATGCGCTGACAGCCGTGTTCCGCGAGAACATCAAAATCTTTTCCCGTGTCCACAACACGCTGGCCAAAGAAAAAGAGATCGAGGACCGCTGGCGCAAAATGCCCACCCCGCAAACCGGACGGCACCTGTCCAACCACGTTGAGGCCGAGGTGGTCGAGGCCCTGCGCAACGCCGTTGTCGCGGCCTACCCGCGCTTGTCGCACCGCTATTATGCGCTGAAAGCGAAATGGCTGGGGCTGGACCGGATGCAGGTCTGGGACCGCAACGCGCCCTTGCCGATGGAAAGCACGAAGATCGTGAACTGGGACGAGGCGACCGCGACCGTCATGGACGCCTACGCCGGGTTCGATCCCAAAATGGCCGAAATCGCCAAGCCCTTCTTTTCCGAAGGTTGGATTGATGCCGCCGTGAAACCGGGCAAAGCGCCGGGTGCCTTTGCGCACCCCACCGTGACGCCCGTGCACCCCTATGTGATGCTCAACTACCTTGGAAAACCCCGCGATGTTATGACCTTGGCGCATGAATTGGGCCACGGTGTGCATCAGGTGCTGGCGGCAGAACAAGGCGAGTTGTTGTCCTCAACCCCGCTCACATTGGCCGAAACCGCATCTGTCTTTGGCGAAATGCTGACCTTCCAGAAACTGCTGGACGGCGCGAAAACCAAAGAAGAGCGCAAGATCCTGCTGGCAGGCAAGGTCGAGGACATGATCAACACGGTCGTGCGCCAGATCGCGTTCTATGATTTCGAATGCAAACTCCACGCCGCCCGCGCCGAGGGCGAATTGACACCGGATGACATCAACGCGCTGTGGATGTCGGTGCAGGCCGAAAGCCTTGGTCCTGTATTCGATTTCGCCGACGGATATGAAACCTTCTGGGCCTACATCCCGCACTTCGTACACTCGCCGTTCTACGTCTACGCCTATGCGTTCGGCGACGGTCTGGTGAACGCGCTCTATGCCGTCTACGCCGAGGGCGACCCCGACTTCCGCGAGAAATATTTCGATATGCTGCGCGCGGGCGGGTCCAAGCACCACAAAGAACTGCTGGCCCCGTTTGGGTTGGATGCCTCTGATCCCAAGTTCTGGGATAAGGGCCTGTCGATGATCGAAGGGTTTATCGACGAATTGGAAGCGCTCGAAGATTAGGATTAACGCAGTCCCGGATTATGTCCGGGACTGCACATCGCTTAATCCAACTCGGTCCAAGGCCAAGGCTTCACTTCACTCGCGGCTGTCTGATAGCGCGCAGCCTTCGCCATCCAAACGCCCATCGTCGTGCCCATTTCGGCAAGCTGTTCATTCGGGCGCCGGTTATTCATCAACATAATCAGAAACTGCGCCACGGTCATCACACCCAGCAAGGTGCTCGCCATGCTCATCAGCACGGCGATAATCACCATATGTACCAATCGCAGCCAGATGTTTTCGTAGTCTTCCACATTCAGGTCTGAACGGTCGTCATCATTGGCCATCGTCATCTCCTAAGCGGGCTGTCCACCAGCCGCAAAAACCATATCGATCATCTTCTGCGTTCCGCGCGAGAATTCAAGCGGGCAAGGATAGGCAGCGCCACTCTGCACCGACTGACAGAAATTTTCTACCTGTAGCACATATTGGTTCACGCCCGGCCAACGCTCGGTCGTGACGGTTTGACCATCGGTTTCCAACGTCAAAACAGCAGCATCAAAGACATTGGCGTTGTAGGGGCACGTGAGCCGCAGCACGCCTTTATCGCCATGAAAGGTGATCTCTTGGCGTGGGAACATGCGGATCGACACCATGGCCGAATAGCTAAAGGTCGGAAAATCCGCCGCGACCTGTGCAAAGATATCGACCTCATTGTCGAAGCGCAGCTTGGCATAAGGGATCGCCACAGGCTCCTCTCCCGTCACGAAACGCGCAGACCCAAAGGTATAGACCCCGATATCACGCAAACCACCACCGCCTGCCTGCGGCTGATTGCGGATATTGCCGGTGTCGTCGTTGAAAAAACTGAACGCGGCATCCACATGCACCAGCGTGCCAATCGCCCCACCTTGGACCAGTTCGCGGGCGCGGATGAATTGCGGATGATGCACGATCATATAGGCCTCAGCCGCCAAGACCCCCGCCGCATCACGCGCCGCGATCAACTGGTCGAATTCACTCGCCTGCAGCGTCATAGGCTTTTCGCACAACACATGCTTGCCCGCCGCCATCGCCTTGAGCGACCATTCCACATGCAAATGGTTCGGCAGCGGAATATAGACCGCATCAATCGCAGGATCAGCCAAAAGCGCGTCATAACTGTCGTGGATCCGGATACCGGGCGCAAAGGCTTCAAACCCTGCTGCCTTCTGCGGGCTTGATGTTGCCAGCGCCGCAAGCTCGGCCCCCTTCGCGGCATGGATCGCAGGCCCCATATGTTTTTGTGCAAAATTCGCGGCACCCAGAATGCCCCAGCGGAGTGGTTTCATGATGTAATCCCCTTTGCCGCGATGTTAGCGCCACCAAAGACAAAAAGGAAACACCCCGCGCCCACGAAAAATCCCCGCCAGCGGCGCTGACGGGGATCGGGTATTGTGTATGAAAGAAACTTTAGGCGTCGGCCAACATGCCCTTCTGACGGGCCAGTTCCTGCATCTTCGCCTGCAGCTTTTCAAACGCGCGCACCTCAATCTGGCGGATACGTTCGCGGCTGACGTCATACTGGCCGCTCAAATCCTCAAGCGTCACCGTTTCTTCGGACAGACGACGCTGCATCAGAATGTCTTTTTCACGGTCATTCAGCACAGACATCGCATCGGCCAGCAGCTCACGACGGGCATCAAGCTCGTCATGCGCCTCATAATCAGCGGCGGTATTTGCGCTTTCGTCCTCAAGCCAGTCCTGCCATTGGGCCGCACCTTCACCATCGGCACTCACCGTGGCATTTAGCGACGCATCCCCGCCCGACAAACGGCGGTTCATGGAAATGACCTCGTCTTCGGTCACACCAAGATCTGTCGCAATCCGCTGCACGTTTTCGGGGCGCAAATCGCCATCTTCCAGCGCACCAATCCGGTTTTTCGCCTTGCGCAGGTTGAAAAACAGCTTTTTCTGCGCCGAGGTCGTGCCCAGTTTCACCAAGGACCATGACCGCAGGATATATTCCTGAATCGAGGCACGGATCCACCACATGGCATAGGTTGCCAGACGGAAACCCTTTTCAGGGTCAAAGCGTTTGACCGCCTGCATCAGGCCAACATTGGCCTCTGAAATCACCTCGGCCTGCGGCAGACCATAGCCACGATAGCCCATGGCGATTTTGGCAGCCAGTCGCAGGTGCGATGTCACCATCTTATGCGCGGCTTCGGTATCTTCATGATCGACCCAACGCTTGGCGAGCATGTATTCTTCTTCCGGCTCCAGCATGGGAAACTTGCGGATTTCCTGCATGTAGCGGTTCAGACCACCCTCTGGGGTCGGTGCTGGTAAATTCTTATAGTTACTCACTGTATATGCCCTCCTATGTATAAAGGCTTAACATGGATATGGGAACGCTAACATTTGGTTTCAAGAGCCACCATATCCGATTCCGTTGAAAAGAATATGAACTAATCAGTTTAGTTTTGCGACCCGTGTTTCCGTGCGTTCACGCACATGGGATCAATTATTTCAGCCCTGAGAGCCAAGAGCGCGCAAAAGGTCGCGCATATCTTGGGGCATTTCCGCCTCAAACTGAAGAAATTCGCCCGAGACAGGGTGCTCAAACCCTAAAGTCGCCGCATGCAGCGCCTGTCGCGGAAATGTTGCAACAGCGGCCACGCCAGCTTCACCAATGGATTTCGGCGACAATTTGCGCCGCCCGCCATAGACCGGATCACCGATCAAGGCATGACCACAATGGGCCATATGCACCCTGATTTGATGGGTGCGGCCCGTTTCCAACCAACATTCGATCAAGGCCGCACAGGGCGGCGTGCCCAGCGGCTCTACGATCCGCGACCGTGTGACGGCATGGCGGCCGCTGCTAAACGACACCGCCTGCCGTTGGCGATCTGTGCGGTGGCGACCGAGAAAAGTCTGGATCTTCAAAATATTGCCGGGCTCAAAAGACGTGCCCTTGATTCCGCGCAGACGCGGATCGTTCTGATCCGGCAAACCATAGCATACCGCCAGATAGCGGCGTTCCACCGTATGGGCCGCGAATTGATCCGCCAGATGATGATGGGCGCGATCGGTTTTCGCCGCGACCAGCAAACCTGTCGTCTCTTTATCAATCCGGTGCACAATGCCCGGCCGCTTCATGCCGCCCACACCCGAGAGCGTATCACCGCAATGATGGATCAAAGCATTCACAAGCGTCCCACCGGGTGTGCCCGGCGCCGGATGCACGACCATACCGCTGGGTTTATTCACGACAATCAGGTCATCGTCTTCAAACACCACATCCAGCGCAATATCTTCCGCACCAATGTGGCTTTCTTCAGCCACAGCGACGGTCACAGCCACAACCGCGCCTTCCGCAATCCGGAACCGGGGATCGGTGATGACAACGCCATCCACCGTCACAGCCCCGTCTGCAATCAGCTTGGCCAACCGCGAGCGGCTGAGTGCTGCATCCTCCGGCACATCACGCCCCAATGCTTTATCCAAGCGCGGCGGCGGGTTCGGTCCGATTTCAAAAGTGATGAGCGTCGCACCCATGGTCGTCTCCGGTACTTCATGGGAGGGATGGTACCGCCTCCCCGGCTTGAACGGGGGACCCCTGGTTCCACAAACCAGTGCTCTAACCAACTGAGCTAAGGCGGCAACACGGCTGATCTAGCGGGATGGGATCACGATTGCAAGTCCCCTAAAACGCAATCTGCCATGTCTCTTCCACCAAATCGACACCAAAAGAATGGACAGGTTCTGCCCGTGTCCGGATGAAACCGTTGCGTTTGTAAATGCGTCCTGCGGCGGTATGGCTTTCATGCGTCCAAAGCGTCAGCCCCGCATAGCCCGCATTCCGCGCAAAGCCCAAACACTGATCCAGCAGAGCCTGCGCCACCCCACTGCCCCGCGCATCCGCGACCACATAAAACAAACGCAGCTTGGCGGTGGTGGGATCACTGCGCACACAAAAGATACTGCCAAGGCGCGTCTCACCGTGCTGCGCGATCCAACCGGCTTCGCAGCTGGGGTCATGCCGGGCAAGGAACGCTTGAATAATATCGTTCACCAAAGGCCCGAAACTGGCGTCAAACCCTTCGGCCTGCGCATAGTGCGCTGCATGTTCTGCAACCAGCCAATCGGCATCGGTCGCTTTAAAAGGACGTAGTACAAACTCCATGACACATCATCACCTGCATCCTCTTGCCAATCAAGCACGGCGCACGGTAGGACAAGAGCCAGAAATTTAAAGGAACCATCATGGGTATCAACAACGAGCGCGACGTCGAAGCGAACATGCAAATCGGGCCAACCGATCTGGGCATGGTGCGGATATTCATCGAAGCCGATGGTGTCGAAATTCCGATGGATTTTGAACCCGAAGAGGCCGACGAGATCGCAGAAGAGATCAAGGCCGCAGCAATGGCAGCGCGGGCTGTCAAAAAGCGGTAAGTAACGTGGATTTCCGATGGGGCGTGTCGCCACGCCCCAATGGTTTAGGATCAGGCGCCGTCGCGGGTGATCGACAGTAGATCACCGATACCGTTTTCGGCAGCACCCTCAAACTCGATGGTGATCGCATCTCCAGCCACCAGATCTTCTGGTAGCATAAAGTCCGCTGGAATTTGCCAGACGGTTTTATCATCCAGCACGATAACATGTTCGACGCGGTCGTAGGCGATGACTGTGCCTTTTACCTCATCGGCAAAGGCCGGGGTCGTCAGGGCTGCAAGGGTAAGAACTGAGAGAAGAATGCGCATTTTGGATCCTCCAATATGAATGCATCACGTAGGTGGCGCTCTTGAATTTTTATACAAGAGTGCCGGAGGCTGCGTGCAAAATATAGTTCAGCTTAAGACGGCGGTCGCGGGAACAAGCCCACGTGGCATCCTCACGAAGACCATTCTCCCAAACACCCGGGATCGCGTGCGACCTGTGCCCGCAGTGCCGCGTGCCTTGCAAATTTCTGCACCATCACTTTGCGCCGTGCGCCCGGCAGTTTGGTCTCTGGGCCCATCCGAATGATCTCTGCATCATAGGCATCGGCCAGAATCAGACCCGTCTCTTCTGGCAAAAGCTCGGTCGGGAAATCGCTATCGACCGCCCAGAAAAAGCGGTCGCACCATTCCAGATAGCCCTGCCATTTGCTGTCTGATTGAAAATCGGCGCGGCTGGACTTGCACTCAATGATCCAAATCTCGCCCTTTGGCCCCAATGCCATGACATCCACGCGCAGGCCGGATGTCGGCACCAACTCTTCGACACTGACGAAATCATGGCCACGCAACGCGCGGCTGACCCCCCGCGCCAAAAGCTGGCCGGGCATCAGGCTGGGGCTGAAAGGTGCGTCTGACATGGCCAACACCCTGAACAATAGGTGAACATAACTCAAGTTGAAATCGCATCCATCCCAAGCGACTCAGTGCTGCGATTGGGCACATCCAGAAACCGAAACAATCCCAAAACGAGAGGTTTATTGATGAAGATGCCTAATTTTAGGGACGTATAATCAATACCTTACAACGTTTCCGCCTTTTTTACCTGAATGAAACGCGCCACATTTATGACTGAAACGGGACACATTAAACCCAATCACCTCGGCAAAAGCCTTGTCGACGTCACGTTTTGGACCGCTTTCCTACGTAAAACTTAAGACAACCAAGAGGAGCGTAACGAATGTCACTGTTTTCCAACATCACCTTTTTCGAAGTTTCGATGGCCCTTGTCTTTGTCGGTATCGCAGAGCGTCTGTTGCTGGGTTATGCCCCTGCCGAAATGGTCGGCGCCAAAGGCTGGCTGATCCGCGGCGACATCGAAGAATAAGCTGATCGAGGGGCTTGCCCTTCTCCATCCGCCCCCCTACCTGTTGGGCGACGGGTTCTGCGCCTCTCGTATACCATAGGTACAAATCCAGTGGCCTTAAGCAAATCCGAGGGAGCTGGCTCTGTTCTGACCCTGGTCTGATTACCTGGCGCCCACCTGTACATACAGGTCCTCGGGATTAGTTACCTCTACGGTTGCCGTGGTTCCCGTCACTCTCAAAAGTCCGCTCTACCGGCCGCGCGACGCACCCGCTTCGACCCGGATCGGAATAAGCGGGCCGCGATGATCATCATCATCGTCGTCATCCTCTGCCTGCGACATGACAACAATCGCAAACTGGACGCTCCCAAAGACCGTCCCATGAAAAAACCACAACAAAAACACCGCCAGATAGCCAATGTCGGATCCCGCGATCAGGCTGCCAAGCCCGGCCACATCGCGCCAAAGGATCAGCGCCACAAACACCGCCGAAAGCACAAAGCCGATTGCGCAGTGCCGCAGATAGAGACGCATCAGGTCGGGTTCATTTTCAGGGCGCATGTGCGGTCCTCCTGCGCAGCAGAATAGACCTATCCACAGCAATGGCAAATCACGATGATTTACCGAATGCCTCTGGCTGGGCCTCGCGGGCCATATGATCGAGGACAGCGTTCACGAATTTCGGTTCTTTGCCATCGGCGGAAAACGCCTCGGCCACGCCGACAAATTCGCTGATCACCACTTTGGGCGGCGTCTGTTTCAGCATCATTTCCGCACCCGCCGCGCGGAACAAGGCGCGCCACGTCGGGTCAATCCGCGCGATCGGCCATTTGGCCACCAACGCACGGTCGGTCATCTGGTCAATCGCGGCCTGATCATCCACGGCCTTTTCCATCAACCCACGGAATGTATCTACATCGCCTTCGGCCATCTCACCGTCTTCGTAAGTCGCCCCAAGACGGTGGTCTTCAAACTCGCGCACAACCTGATCAACGGTCTGCCCGCTGGCTTCCATCTGGAACAGGGCCTGCACCGCATAAAGCCGTGCGGCGGATTTCATCTTGCGCTTTTGATTGTTCGAAAGGGTCATGTGGTGGTCTTGCTATCCATATCGCCCGCCATCAGGATTTCATGGGTGAACCCCACGCCCTTCGCGGCCTTGCCCCACTTACGGGCCAGCGCGATCAGGTGCAAGGCCGCAGCCGCCGCCCCGCCACCTTTGTTCATTTCCGCAGGATCAGCGCGCACTTCAGCCTGCGCGCGGTTTTCAACCGTCAGGATGCCGTTGCCAATGCACAGCCCTTGCAGCCCCAACAGTTGGATCGCACGGCTGCTGTCATTGCAGACCGTGTCGTAATGCGTGGTCTCACCACGGATCACACAGCCAAGGGCGACATAGCCATCAAAATTACTCATCCGCTCGGCGATGCCAATCGCGGTCGGGATTTCAAGCGCACCGGGCACCTCGACAAGATCCCACGTCGCACCTGCCTTTTCGATCTCGGCCTTGGCACCGGCAATCTGGTTGTCCGAGATGTCCTTGTAATAAGGCGAGGCCACGATCAGAATTTTCACCGGCTTATCGAATTCCGGCAGCGGCATGATGTAATGCGATGGTCCGGCCATTATCCGATCTCCGAGATTTTGCGCGTCCCTACGATTTCCAAACCATAGGCATCAAGCCCCACAACCTTTGGGCGGGGCGAATTGGTCAGCAATTCAATCTCATGCAGGCCCAGCGAGCTGAGAATCTGTGCGCCCAAACCGTACTGACGCAGGGTTTGCGGCGAAACCTCTTCGCCCGCCTCCAGCTTCATATGCACGTCGCGCAACAAGACCAGCACACCGCGCCCCTCTGCCGCGATCAACTCCATCGCGTCGCCAAATTCATTGCGCCGCCCCTTGGGGCCTGCGCCAACAACATCCAGCATCGGGTCCATTGCGTGCATCCGCACCAGCACCGGTTCAGGTGTCGTGATATCCCCCTTGATCAGCGCGATATGCTCGGCCCCTTGGGTTTCATCGGTGTAAATGCGCAATTCCCATTGCCCGCCGAATTCGGACTGGATGGTGCTGCTTTCGCGCACGCGCACCAGGTTATCGTGGCGGCGGCGATAGGCGATCAGATCGCTGATCGTCCCGATTTTAAGGTTATGCAGCTGTGCAAAGGCGATCAGGTCAGGCAAGCGCGCCATCTCGCCATCTTCCTTCATGATCTCGCAGATCACGCCTGACGGGTTCAGCCCCGCAAGGCGGCTGATATCCACGGCGGCTTCGGTGTGACCGGCCCGCACCAAAACACCACCGTCACGGGCGCGCAGCGGAAACACGTGACCGGGGGTCGCGATATCGGCAGCCCCTTTGGAGGCATCAATCGCCGTGGCGACAGTGCGCGCACGGTCATGGGCGGAAATACCGGTGCTGACGCCCTCACGGGCCTCGATGCTGACGGTAAAGGCAGTTTCATGGCGTGATGAGTTTTGTGACGCCATCAAGGGCAGGCCCAGCGCATCAATGCGCGCACCGGGCAGCGTGAGGCAGATCAGGCCGCGGCCATGTTTGGCCATAAAGTTGATCGCATCCGGCGTGGCCATCTGCGCAGGGATCACCAGATCGCCTTCGTTTTCGCGGTCTTCGTGGTCCACAAGAATGAACATCTTGCCGTTGCGCGCATCATCAATGATGTCTTCGATCTTGCTGATCGCGTCGGACCAATCCCGTTCAACAGGGCCGGGTGTTTCAAATTGCTGGGTCATATCTGTCTCCGCAGGCGTCTTGCCTGAGGCAGATAGCCCAGAGGCAGCACTTTGGAAAGCGTCTATGGGCAGGTTCACGTAAGGTGGATCAAGATCCACCTTACCCGCAAAAGAATTGCTCCGCCTGCAAATAGCCCGCAGTCCGTGCCGCCTCGGCCCATTCACGCTCAAACGCGGTGTCGCCCACGATCACAAAACGGTCCGCAGGATGCCCCTCGGCGGTGATCATTCCGCGCATCCGGTCGCGCATCACAGCCCAGCTGTCACTGAAGGCCGGTGCCGCATGGGCACCGGAAAGACCTGCCAAGGACCCAAGATGGGTTGCGCTCACAGGTTTATGCGCAACACCTGTGCAGGTCGTCCGCACCAAACCAGTCAGCTTTCCAGCGCGGTCCACCGGAAGCGGCTGGCCCTCGCGCAAGACGCGCAAAGCATTGTTCGAAAATAGAAAGCCGATCAGATCATGGCCGGTGCTGGCGCGAATACCGGCATAGGTTTTGTAAGGCAAACCCAACTCGGCCGCGCGCCTCACGCGCAAGCGCACGACCTCAACCGGCAATGTCGGCATCAGGTCTTTGCGCGCCCGCGCCCACACATGGGTCCGCCAGCTTTTGCCCGGCTCATCAACACGGCCCGAATTATGCCCGATGCCTGCCATCAGGCGTATTCCTGCAACCGCGCCACATAACGGGCCATTGTATCAATTTCGAGATTGATCCGGTCGCCGACCTTTGTGTCACCCCAAGTGGTGGCAACCTTGGTGTGCGGAATAAAGTTGATTCCGAAATCCGCACCATCCACCTCATTCACCGTCAGCGACGTGCCATTAAGGGCCACCGATCCTTTGGGGGCAATAAACCGTGCCAAATCCTGCGGCGCGCGGAAGGTCACCCGTGTGCTGTCGCCCTCGTCGCGCATCGCCACAACCTCTGCCACGCCATCCACGTGACCCGACACAATATGCCCGCCCAGTTCATCGCCCACCTTCAAGGCGCGCTCAAGGTTCAGCCGCGTTCCAACGGACCAGCCGCCGACATTGGTCGCGCCCACTGTCTCTGCCGAAATCTCGACATCGAACCAGTTTTGCGGCTCGCGCCCCAGCGCTACCACGGTCAAACACACACCGTTGCAGGCAATCGAAGCCCCAATATCAATCCCGGCCACATCATAGCCCGTCCCGATCCGCGCCCGCAGGTCGCCGCGCTGTTCAAGCTCGAGCACTGTGCCGATATCTGTAACAATTCCTGTGAACATAGCTGCGCGTCCCTTTTCTGCTTTGCCCTGACCTAGCGTTTCAGGGCTGCCCCGGCAAGCCGCACGCTTGCCACAGACCACTATTCAGGCCAGTAAGAGACACAAGAAACCGCCAATCAATGTGACGATGCCAGATCAAAAGTCTTTTCTTTTCCTGCAAGGGCCGCACGGCCCCTTCTTCCGCCAGTTGGGGCGGATGCTGCGCAATGCGGGGGGTAAGGTCTGGCGCGTAGGCTTTAACGCAGGCGATGCCGCCTTTTGGGGGCGTGCACCGGGCTATATCCCGTTTCAGGATGACCTTGCCATATGGCCCGATACACTGGCCACGATCCTCAAAGACCACGCCATCACCGATATCGTGCTTTACGGCGACACCCGCCCCACCCACGCAGAGGCCGTGCGTCAGGCCAAAGCGCTAGGCCTGCGGGTGCATGTATTCGAAGAGGGGTATTTGCGCCCTTATTGGGTGACCTATGAGCGCGGCGGCAGCAACGGCCATTCCCGTCTGATGGATCTTTCGGTGCGTGAAATGGCTGACAGACTGGCGCAATCCGACCTAGAGATACCCACACCGCCCGCGCATTGGGGCGATATGCGCCAACATATTTTCTACGGCGCGCTTTATCATTGGTTCGTGATGTTCCGAAACCGCCGCTACAGCGGGTTCAGGCCGCACCGCGCCTTACCAGTCCATCGCGAGGCTTTGCTTTATACAAAGCGGCTCTTGCTGATGCCGTTCATAGGCCTGCACAGGCGTTGGGCCACCCGCCGCATCAAGGCGGGCGGCTATCCCTACCACATCGCCTTACTGCAATTGGAACATGACGCGAGCTTTCAGGCCCATTCCTCTTTTGAGACCATGCAGGACTTTATCGCAGAGGTGATTGCGGGCTTTGCAAAGGGCGCGCCCGCACATCACCATCTGGTGTTCAAGGCGCATCCTTTGGAAAGCGGGCAATCCCCCCTGCGCCGCATGATCCGCGCGTTGGCAAAAGAATACGGGATCAGCGCGCGGACGCATTATCTGCGCGGCGGCAAACTGGCGCAAATCCTTGGTGACGCGCGCTCTGCCGTGACAGTGAATTCCACCGCAGGACAGCAAGCACTCTGGCGGGGCATTCCGCTCAAGGCCTTTGGCACAGCCGTTTACAGCAAGCCCGAATTCGTCTCGGACCAACCGCTGCCTGCGTTCTTTGCAGCCCCCAAACGCCCCGACGCCCAAGCCTACCGCGCCTATCGCCAGTTCCTGCTGGAAACGAGCCAAGTACCGGGCGGTTTTTATTCCGCCTCAGGCCGCCAGCAGCTTTTGCGACACCTTGTCGATATGATGCTGCATGACGCAGACCCCTATGATGCCCTGCTGCCCACACAATCGCAGGCAAGCCCGCCTTTGCGCGTTGTACAGAGCGGACCGCTGCAATAGTTTGCCGCCGATGACACAGGAAAAACGCCAGAACCTCTACGTCTATAACGGCGGTTTCCTGACCAAGGGGCGGGTCCGGCGGATCGTGGAACTGGCCGGATATGACATCAAGATCGGCGCACCGGGCGACGGTGATCTTGTCGGCGTCTGGGGGCATAGCCCGACATCCCCGCGGGGCGAAGCCGTGGCCGCAAAACGCAATGCGCCGATCCTGCGGGTCGAAGACAGCTTTTTGCGCTCTGTCGGTCTGGGCCGCGATGGCGCGCCGCCCATCGGGCTGAATATTGACCGGAACGGCGTGCATTTTGACCCCGCAACCGAGTCTGATCTGGAAATCATCCTCGCCGAAAACCCTTTGGACAATACCGCCCTTCTGAACCGCGCACGCGCCGGGATCGAGATACTCAAATCGGGGCATCTGTCGAAATACAACGCCTTTGATCCGGCCCTGCCCGTACCTGAGCCGGGCTATGTTCTGGTAGTCGACCAAAGCCGCAAAGATGCATCGGTCACGGCCTCGGGGGCCGACAGCAACACGTTCCGCGAAATGCTGTTTTATGCGCAGACCGAATTCCCCAACGCGCAGATCATCATCAAGTCCCATCCAGAAACCGCAGCCGGACACCGCAAAGGGTATTTCACCAGCAAAGACACCAACGCGCGGATTTCTCTCGCTGACGATAACCTCTCGCCTTGGGCGCTTCTGGAGGGGGCGATTGCCGTTTACACGGTCAGCTCGCAACTCGGCTTCGAAGCAATCCTCGCAGGGCATAAACCCGTCGTCTTTGGGCAACCATTCTACATGGGCTGGGGGCTGACAGATGATCGCAAACCGCTGCAACGGCGCCAACGCAACCTGACCCGCGCCCAGCTTTTTGCAGCCGCGATGATCCTCTATCCCACATGGTACGACCCGTTTCACGATCGTTTGTGCAGCTTTGAAGAGGCGGCGGCCACGCTCGCGGCCGGCGCACAGGCATGGCGCGACGATTATCACGGCTGGGTCGCCGCCGACATGCGGCTTTGGAAACGCAAAGCCCTGCAAGAATTTTTTGGCACCCCCAAGCCCGTCAAATTCATGCGCGGCCCCAAGGCAGGCCAAACGGCCCGCGCCAAGAACCGTCGTCTGATGCGCTGGGCCAGCACCGGTGCCCACGACGCGGTTTTGGTTGAGGATGGTTTTCTGCGCTCACGCGGGCTTGGTGCTGATCTGATTGCGCCGCTCAGTTTGGTTCTGGATGACACGGGCATCTATTATGACGCGACACGGCCCAGCCGATTAGAGGCACTGCTGAACGCCTCGGACGATCTGAGCGAGCATGATCATGCCCGTGCTACGGCATTGATCGAACGCATCACAGAGGCGCGGCTGTCGAAATACAACCTCGCGGCCAAACCCCTGCCAGATTTGCCCAAAGGCCGCCGCATCCTTGTGCCCGGTCAGGTCGAAGATGACGCCTCGGTCATTTACGGCAGCGCCGAAGTGACCAACAATCTGGCCTTGCTTGAGTACGTGCGCAAAGCAAACCCCGCCGCTGTGATCCTCTACAAACCCCACCCCGATGTCGAAGCGGGTCTGCGCGTTGGCGCGGTCCCGAATGCGGCGGAACTGGCTGATGTGGTACTGACGGGTACCGACCCCATCGACGCTATCGAAGCGGTGGATGAGGTCTGGACTATGACCTCGCTCTTGGGGTTCGAGGCGCTTTTGCGCGGCAAGAACGTCACCTGTCTTGGCACGCCCTTTTATGCAGGCTGGGGCCTGACCGATGACCGCGCCATGCCGGTCATGCGCCGCCAGGCGCGGCTTGATCTGGCGGCACTGGTGCATGCCACGCTGATCACCTATCCGCGCTACCGCGATCCGGTGACAGGATTGCCTTGCCCCGTTGAAGTGATCGTAGACCGCATTGAAAACAATGACTTACCGCAACACGGGATGTTCAACCGCAGTTTGGCAAAACTACAGGGTGTCTTTGCAAGCTATGCGTTTTTGTGGCGCTAAACGTCAGGTTTGCGCGACCATATGTGGCAAATGTCCTGGCCTACGGGTCTGACGCTTTCCAAGGCAAAACGCGGTGCTGTGGCCAGCCGGTCAATCCCCATGGCGGCCAGCATCGGCGTACCTTCGGCCCCGATCGCAACGCCCGCGGAATAGACGATCAACTGATCCACCAACCCCGCGTTCAGCAACGATGCAGCCAGCATCCCACCGCCTTCGCAGAACACGCGGGTCACACCCTTCGCGGCCAATGCTTCCATCGCAGAACGCGGATCCACTTGGCCTGATGCAGTGGCACACGGCAGGCTTTGCGCGCCCTTTGCCATCCATTCGGTCACATCGGCCTCGGCCCCGTGACACAGCCAGACAGGCACCTCAGATGCCGTTTGCGCAAGCTGCCCAGTGGCCGAAATTTTCATCGCGCGCGACACAACAACACGCACCGGTTGATGGGTGATCCCCAGCCCCCGCACTGTCAAAGACGGATCATCTGCGCGCACCGTCCCCGCGCCGACCATCACCGCATCATGGCGCGCGCGGCGCATATGCACATCGCGGCGCGCCTGAGGTCCGGTGATCCATTGGCTTTCACCTGTGGCGGTCGCAATGCGCCCGTCCAGCGTTCCGGCCATTTTCAACGTCACAAAGGGGCGGCTTTCCGTCGTGCGCAGCAAAAACCCCGCATGATCGCGCTGTGCCTCGGCCTCACGCACACCGCAGTCAACGACAATCCCCGCATCGCGCAGCATCGCAATGCCGCGCCCTGCAACACGGGCGTCAGGATCACCCGTCGCCACAACCACACGCGCCACACCCGCACCAATCAAAGCTTGAGAGCAAGGCGGCGTCTGCCCTTGGTGCGCGCAGGGTTCCAAAGTGACATAGGCCGTGGCACCGTGCGCCGCCGCCCCCGCTTGCGCCAAAGCGCGGGTTTCGGCGTGGGGACGGCCGCCATCAGCGGTCCAGCCACGCCCAACGATCCGGCCCTCTTTGACAATCACACAGCCCACGGCAGGATTGGGCCAAACACGCCCCATCCCGCGCCGCCCCAACATAAGGGCCAGCGCCATGAACCGGTCATCGTGGCTCTGGGTCACTCTTCCAATTCGTCTTTGTGATCAGGGCGCAATTCGCTGACGAATTTGTCGAAATCGTCGGCCGCTTGGAAGTTCTTGTAAACACTGGCAAAACGCACGTAAGCCACGGTATCAATCCGTGCGAGGCTTTCCATCACGATCTCACCAATGGTGCCCGACGGAATATCCGTTTCACCAAGGCTTTCCAGACGGCGCACGATGCCGCTGATCATCTGGTCAATCCGCTCAGGCTCGACAGGGCGTTTTTGGAGCGCGATACGGATCGAACGCTCCAACTTGGGCCGGTCGAAATCTTCGCGGCGGCCGTTGGTTTTGATCACAACAAGGTCACGCAATTGCACACGTTCATAGGTGGTAAACCGGCCCCCACAGGCCGGACAGAACCGACGGCGGCGGATCGCTACGTGGTCTTCGGCGGGGCGGCTGTCTTTGACCTGTGTGTCAACATTTCCACAAAACGGGCAACGCATATTCAGTCCTCATTCATCGTGCGGGGGTCTATGGCTGGTAGCGCGGCCCCACTTATCCACAGGCACTATATGAGTGCGCGCAAGTTTTGGGTAGTGGTGAAATGAAGGCGCAAGATGCAGGGCGAAGGTGTTGCTATTGCGACGCGGGTTCGCTGCACGCGATTAGCCCAGATGCGCAATCACGCGCCTCTGGTGTGGCCTGTCGCGGTGTTCAAACAGATAGATCCCCTGCCACGTACCCAAGGCAAGTCGCCCATCTGTGACCGGAATGCTGAGGTGTGTGGGCAAAAGGGCCGCTTTAATATGCGCGGGCATATCGTCAGGGCCTTCATAGGTATGGGTCAAATAGGCCATCGTCGGGTCTGTCGTGGGCGGGACCAAGCGCGCAAAGAAGTTTTGCAAATCCACCTGCACTTCGGGATCGGCGTTTTCCTGAATAACAAGACTGGCCGAGGTGTGCTGGACAAAGAGTGTCAGCAGGCCCGTCCCCTTGGCCCAGCCGGCCACTTGGCGGGTAAACTCATATAGGCCGGGGCCGTTTGTCGCGATGGTCAGTTGCGTTTGCATGGCATCAGCATCGGATGACGCCACGCAAAGCGCAAGCCCGTCCCCTTACTCTTTCGCGCAGGCCAACGACGTCTCGGAGCGCGCGTAGGTTTCAGCGTAGATATCATCTGGAAGTGCAAGCATTGTTTTCAAAACCGACGCAATCGGCAGGCTACAGGCATCATCAGTTGTCGCTTTCTGGCTTGCCGGCACAACCAATTCGGCAGTCCTGTCCGGCACCAGATTGCCGGGTTCAAATTCATAGGCATGGAGTGCAGGCACGAAAGCGATCGAAAGCGTGGCGGTCGCCAAGGTCATCTTCAAACGGGTCATCTTGTCTTCCTTCTTTGACTGGCATGTGGGCCTGCCCGCGGGGCCTATCAATCTGCGCAGATGCGATGGTGTGTGATCATAAATGCACATCAGATCACCGTGATGACCGTGCAGCCGAAAACTGATGGTTTTCGCGCCTCCAACTTGCGGCTATATGCTTGTTAACCGACGCGTCCGCTAAGAAAGATATCTTCATGGTCCAAATCGCCCTTCCCAAAATGCTCGCTGATGCAAAGGCCGCTGAAGAGGCGGGAAAGCTCGGGGTGGCGCAAGCTATTCTCAACAAAGCCACCAAAGACTATCCCAAGGATCCCAAGTCACTCTTGCAGCTTGTCCGGCTCTTGTCGCGCAAAGGCAGGGAGCCCAAGCTGGCACTTCCGCTGCTGCCCCGCCTGCTCAAACTTGCGCCGGGCTCGGCACTTGCGCATGAGCTTGCAGCCGAAACATACAGCAGATTGCGACAGTACGAGATTGCACTGATGCACGCGGATAAAGCGCTCGCACTCGCGCCAAAATCCCCCGATTGTCTCTATGTGGCCGCGACGGTCTATCAGCAGAATTCACGCCATAACGAGGCGATCAAGCTCATCAAGCGCGCCTTGGCGTTGCGTCCCGATCACCGGCCCTCAAAGTTCCTGCTTGCATCATCACTCAATGCGACAGGGCAACAAAAAGAGGCCGAGGCCATCTGCCGCGCGATCTTTGCCGAAACCCCCAACAATCAACACAATCTGTTGCTTTGGAACAGTACGGTCAAAGCGTCGGTTGATGATCCGATTTACCAATATCTCAGCAAACAACTCTTGCCGGAGTTCACGCAGAAAGGTGACCCAAATCTCGGGTGGGTGCTGAGAATCCTGGGCAAGGCTGAAAATGACATTGGCAACTATGCCCAGTCTTTCAAATACTACACGCAAGCCAAGGCACTTGAGCCCAAACGCCACGAGCGCGGCAAGAACAAACAATTTGTGAGTGCATTGCTCGCCAAAACATCCCGCGCCGACTTTTTCGGCAGCACCGGACACGACAGCGAAAGCCCGGTTCTGATTGTGGGCATGCCGCGCACAGGCAGCACACTGCTTGAGCAAATTCTCTCTAGCCATCCAGACATCGGCGGCATCGGGGAAAGCGGACAATTGCGCAGTTTGGCAACCTCGATCGGGTTCAAAAGCGGTGACGGAACAGGCTTGGCCAAGCTGGTGCACGATTTGTCACCGCAAAAGGCAAAAGAGCTTGCCGATATCTACCTCAAAAACTCTACAAGCATTGCCCCCGGTAAGCTGCGGATCGTCGACAAGAACCTGCATAATTTTGAGCTTCTGGGCCTGTTTGCAAAACTGTTCCCCAAGGGCCGGATCATCCTTGCGCTCCGCGACCCGATGGACAATTGCGTGTCGTGCTATCTGCAACCGCTGAGTGCGTTTCACAGCTACACGCAGGACCTGACATCAATGGGCCAATACTATGCCGACTTCCGGCGTCTTGTTGCACATTGGCAAAAGGTCATCCCCAACCCCGTGATGGAAGTACCTTACGAAGACATCGTTGCCGACACCGAAGGCATGGCGCGAAAAATCATTGATTTTCTTGGGCTTGAATGGGATCCGGCCTGTCTGTCTTTTCAGGAAAACAAATCCCACGTGCGCACCTTGTCGGTTTCGCAGGTCCGCCAGCCGATCTACAATACGGCAGTGAAACGGTGGCAGCGGTATGAGGAATTTCTGGATCCGCTCAAGGCGGAACTGGCGCATCTGTACCCCGACGGGTTTTGACAGGCGGCACCAGCGCGCCTAATCAAACAGACGATCACCCTGTTCGTCGATCACCTGCTTGGCCTTGGCAACTGACGCCTCGTCGGCCTGCTCTTTACTCTGCAGCACGTCAGCACGGATCAGCTCGTGCGACCGTCCGTCCTTTTCGATGCGTGCGCCTAACCGCCAGCCGTTGCTTTCTTTGTAAGGGGTCGGCGTGATCGTGCAGTCCTTATAAGCCTCGGACGGGGTGGCTTCGGGTTTGCTCGGTTTGTTGCTGCCAAAGAGTTTGGAAAAGAGTGCCATGGGACCTCGCTTGTTTCATTCGAAGATAAACGCGGGATCCCCAAGAGGAAAGACCCCAGCAAAGCAACCGGCTGGCGCACTCAAAGAAAAACCCCACCGCGCTTCTGCGCGATGGGGCCAATATCAAAATACTGAATAAGCCTACTGGTCGAGGAACGACCGCAGCTTGCGTGACCGGCTTGGGTGCTTCAACTTCCGCAACGCTTTCGCCTCGATCTGGCGGATACGTTCGCGTGTCACGCTAAACTGCTGACCCACTTCTTCGAGCGTGTGGTCGGTGTTCATGCCGATGCCGAAACGCATCCGCAGCACACGTTCTTCGCGCGGTGTGAGCGACGCCAGAACCCGTGTCGTTGTTTCCTTCAGGTTCTCCTGAATCGCTGAATCCAGAGGCAGGATCGCGTTCTTATCCTCGATGAAGTCACCAAGCTGGCTATCTTCCTCGTCACCAATCGGTGTCTCAAGCGAAATCGGCTCCTTGGCGATTTTCATCACCTTGCGGACCTTTTCCAAAGGCATTTGCAGCTTTTCTGCCAATTCCTCTGGTGTTGGTTCGCGCCCAATTTCATGCAGCATCTGACGGCCGGTACGAACCAGCTTGTTGATCGTCTCGATCATATGCACAGGAATACGGATCGTGCGCGCCTGATCGGCGATTGAACGTGTGATCGCCTGACGGATCCACCACGTCGCATAGGTCGAGAATTTATAACCGCGACGGTATTCGAATTTATCCACCGCCTTCATCAGGCCGATGTTGCCTTCCTGAATAAGGTCAAGGAACTGCAGACCACGGTTGGTGTATTTCTTGGCGATCGAGATCACCAGACGCAGGTTTGCCTCGACCATTTCTTTCTTGGCCTGACGCGCCTCTTTTTCGCCCTTCTGGACCTGCTGCACGATGCGGCGGAATTCGGTGATATCAACACCAACGTATTGGCCCACCTGGGCCATGTCGCCGCGCAGTTCTTCGATCTTGGCGGTCGATTTCTCGATCAGCATCTGCCAGCCACGACCGGACTTTTCAGCCATGTCATCAAGCCAGTTCGGATCAAGCTCGCGCCCGCGATAAGCATCCACAAATTCACGGCGGTTGATACGGGCCTGGTCGGCCAGCTTCACCATGGAACTGTCAATCGACATGATCCGGCGGTTGATGCCGTAAAGCTGGTCAATCAGCGCTTCAATCCGGTTGTTGTGCAGGTGCAGCGAGTTCACGAGCTCAACGATTTCCGAGCGTAGCTTTTGGTATTTCTTTTCCTGCTTGTCCGAGAACGAAGAATCCTCGTTCAGCGTGGCCGACATCCGCGCGTCCTGCATGTCGGACAAAGCCGAGAAATCGCGCGCGATCAGTTCAAGCGTCTCAAGCACACGGGGCTTGAGTGCGGCTTCCATCGCCGCCAGCGACATGTTGGCCTGATCGTCATCATCGTCATCATCATCTTTGGCAATCGGGTTGCCATCGGCATCAAGCTCTTGGGTCGCTTCTTTTTTCTCTTCGGTCTGGCCAGCGGGGGCGGCAACGACAGGCACTTCACCCTCTTCGCCCAACTGGTTGCCAAAGGTGGTTTCCAAATCAATCACATCGCGTAGCAAAATATCTTCGGACAGAAGCTCGTCGCGCCAGATCGTGATCGCCTGGAATGTCAGCGGGCTTTCGCAAAGCCCCAGGATCATGGTGTTGCGCCCGGCCTCGATCCGCTTGGCAATCGCGATTTCACCTTCGCGCGACAACAGCTCAACCGAGCCCATTTCGCGCAGGTACATGCGGACCGGATCATCCGTGCGGTCAAGTTTTTCTGCCTCGGCCCCGCCAAGCGTGACCTCACGCGATCCCGCGACAGTCGCCACGGCTGTGTTGCCAAGGGTCTCTTCGGTCTCTTCGCTTTCTTCTTCCTCGGTGACCTGAATGCCCATTTCGGAGAGCATCGACATCACGTCTTCAATCTGGTCCGAAGACACCTGCTCAGGAGGCAGCACCGCATTGAGTTGGTCATAAGTGATGTAGCCACGCTCGCGCGCATCGGAGATCATCTTCTTGACCGCGGCTTGGCTCATATCAAGGCTGATATCACCGTCCTGGTCAGCGTCCTTGCGATCATCGTTGTCTTTCGCGGCCATGCGGAATGCCCTTTCGGATGCGTTATTTCGTGCCAAAGTGATTCGGCTGATTCGGTTCATTTCGAATCAACCTCGCATCGAGGTGATTCGCAAGCAGTTGACGAATTGTTCTTTATATCTGTTGCGCAAACTACGACTTAGGCCGATCACGCCCCTTTGCAAAGGAGATTTGCTCAATCAGTTGCGCGAACGCGCTCTTCTCTTCTTTCTTCATCCGTGCGCCATTCGCGCCAATGGCGTACTCGGCTTTGTCCTCATTGTCACCGCGCCCGGCCTGATCCACCGCCTTGGTGGCCTGTGCCAAGCGCCATGTAAGCCCTTCATCGGCAACGCCACCGAGGTCCTCGACGGCATCTTCGATTTCGCGGGCCTGCCCTCGGCGCGCCGCAAGCTTGGCGAACTCTTCGGCAAGGCACAAACGTGAAATTTCTGCGTCACCGCCACGTCTCACAGCGGGGCTAATAGCCACGTGGTTCTGCGCAAAGAGTTTTTCAAGGGGCATCTCGCCCAACTCTTGGATGATGCGCTGGCGTAAATCTTCTGCGCCAACGTGACGCAGCAAGCATCCCTGCAGATCACGGTGCATCGGATCGCGGCTTTCCATCTGCTCAAGCGCAGTCTCAAACTCGGGTGCCACGGCGGGGGCGACAATCAGCGTGGCAAGGATCACCGCCTCGCGCAGATGATCCTGATCACCTGTGCCTGCCGCCAGCGCAGAAGCGCGCGAGGTGGCCACCGGGCTGACCTCGCGTTTCCACGGATCCTGGCGCGGGTTCCATTTGCCGCCGCCGGTTTTGCGGGCAGCAGCCGGTTTGCGATTGGAAAACAGCGCCCAGCGCATATCCTTGATCGCCTGCCCATAATGGCTGCGGATCGACGGATCCTTGATCAACATGATTTTCTCGCGCAGCGCCTTATCAAGGGCCGCTTTGCGCTCGGGGCTGTCGAAATTCCGACCTTCGGTTTCGCGCTGCCACAACAGTTGCACCATCGGGATCGCCTGATCCAAGAGCTTCTGCATCGCCCCTGCCCCTTGGGCCTTGATCAGATCATCGGGGTCCAACCCTTCGGGCATCAGCGCAAAGCGCAGCGATTGCCCCGCCTCCAAAAGCGGCAGTGCGATATCAATCACCCGCATCGCCGCGCGCAGACCAGCGGTATCACCATCCAGCGCGATAATCGGCTCAGGTGCCATGCGCCACATCAGGCGCAGTTGGTCCTCGGTAATCGCGGTACCAAGGGGGGCGACGGTCGCGGTAAACCCCGCCTCGGACATGGCGATGACATCCATATAGCCTTCGGCGACCACCAAAGGCTTGCCCTTGCCCGCCGCCTCCCGCGCGGGTCCGTGGTTGTAAAGACTGCGGCCTTTGTCAAAAAGCACCGTCTCAGGCGAGTTATAATATTTCGCCGGATGGTTAGGGTCCATCGCACGGCCCCCAAAGCCAATGGCACGGCCACGGGCATCGCGGATGGGGAACATGATCCGGTCACGAAACCGGTTATAAAGGCCGCTCCCGCGATCGCTCTCGGCCGCAAGACCCGCCGCAACGATGAGTTTTGGATCAATCCCCTTGCCGCGCATCTGTTCCAGCACACCGCCATTGGCAGGGGCAAACCCGATCTCCCAGCGCGCTTGCACGTCCGGGCTCACACCGCGGCGCGCCAGATAATCGCGCGCATCCGCCGCGGCACCCGTCTGCAACTGCAAACGATGGTACTGCACCGCCTGCTCCATCACATCGACCAGCACCGTGCGCGCATCCGCTTTTTCCTGCGCGCGCGGATCCCGCTCCGGCACCGGCATCCCCGCCTCAGCAGCAAGGATTTTCACGGCCTCCATGAAATCCACATTTTCGGTTTCACGCACAAAGGAAATCGCATCGCCTTTGGCATGACAGCCAAAGCAATAATAAAACCCCTTGCGGTCATCGACATGGAAACTGGCGGATTTTTCCTGATGGAACGGGCACGGTGCCCAAAGGTCCCCCTTGCCCTGATTGGACTTGCGGGTGTCCCACATGACTTTACGGCCGACGACCTGCCCGAGCGACAGCCGATTACGCAATTCATCAAGGAAACCAGGAGGCAGACTCATCCCCCTATTATGACCCAACCCCGCAGGACTTTCTATGTCCAATCAAACTTCCGCCGGAGGCATTCCGCCCGCGCAGACTAGCGCGACGCCACCGCCCGCATCGCAACATCCAGATCATGGACCAAAGTCTTGGCCATCGACCGCATCACCATGATCTCAAAACTGGTATTACCTGTGCGCGTAATCGTCACCGCCATATGCCCCAACATCGTCTTGGCCACATGATTTGTCTTGAATACCTGCACACGCAGATCAACCGGCACCAGCCGCGCCAGCACATCCTCTGCCCCCGCACCCGACACCTCCACAACAGCCCAAGCATCAGACTGGTCGGTCACAGCAGCCCCGTCCAACACCACTTCCCCTGCAACCAGCCAAGTGCCATGCCCGAACCACGTCACGGCCCCCGCGCGGCGGTTGGGCGCGCAAAGTCCCACCCCGACTTGGGCTTTCAATTGCACCGAAACGGCTTCGTGCTGTCCCCGATACGGGGCCACCGTCATCAGCCGATCTGGCACAACCTCCACCACCTCAACCCCGCCATGGGCCAGCGGCAACAGACCTGCACAGGGCGTCAATGCAATCAGATTAGCCACGGGCACGCCCTCCTGTCGGGTCAAAGAAAACCGGATCGCAGACCGTGACCTCTTCGGTGATGTCGCGCAAATGGTCACGCAGCTTGATCACCTCGCCATGGCGCGCACGGCCATTTTCCAAAAAGCCCAGCGCCAGATAGGTCTCAAGCGTTGGCGAATAACAGACCGAGGTGACATAGCCCTGACTATTCTCCCGCGTTTCGGCAGCTTCCTTTTCAAACAGATGCGCCCCCGCACTCAACGCATGATCGGCCCCTTTGGCGCGCAAGCCCACCAATTGCTGACGCTCCGGCCCAAGAAGGCCCGGACGGGCCGCCGCGGCCTTCCCGATACAGTCCTTTTTCTCCGAGATCATCCGTTCCATCCCGATATCAAAGGCCGTGGTCCGCCCATGAATTTCGGCATGCGTCACAAAACCCTTCTCGATGCGCAGAACGTTTAGGGCCTCCACGCCATACGGCCCACCACCCAAAACCTCGGCCTGCGCCACAAGGATCCGAAACAGGCTCTCCCCATAACGCGCCGGCACCGCCACCTCATAGGCCTGTTCTCCCGAAAACGAGATACGGAACAACCGCCCTTGCACGCCCCCGACGCTGACCCCGCCACAGGCCATAAAAGGCCAGTTCTGATCGTCGATTTCCTGATCCAGCACGGCGTTCAACAACACCCGCGCTTTTGGCCCCGCCACCGCAAACTGCGCCCACTGCTCTGTGACCGACATGACCTTTGCGTCCAGATCAGGACGCAAAACCTGCAAGGTAAATTCCAGATGGCGCATCACCAAACCCGCTGCAGCGGTTGTCGTCGTCATCACAAAATGCGTCTCGCCCAATCGCGCAGTCGTGCCGTCATCCATGACATGGCCATCCTCGCGCAGCATCAGACCATAGCGGACCCGGCCCACCTTCAGTGTCGAAAACATGTTGGTATAAACAAAATCTAAAAGAGCGGCAGCATCCGGTCCTTGAATGTCAATCTTGCCAAGGGTCGAGACATCACAAACGCCCACCGCATTGCGCACATACCCCACTTCACGGTCACAGGATTGGCGCCAATGGCGCTCGCCCTTGTGCGGAAAATAGCTCGGCCGATACCACAACCCCGCCTCGATCATCGGGGCATCACGGGCGACACTGGCCCTATGCGACGTCGTGAACCGCTCCGGC
The DNA here is from genome assembly GCA_942490805.1 of uncultured Alphaproteobacteria bacterium. GTDB lineage: Bacteria > Pseudomonadota > Alphaproteobacteria > Rhodobacterales > Rhodobacteraceae > Yoonia. The sequence goes on from CALNYU010000008.1 coordinate 76,126, forward strand.
GCAAACCCCTTGCCTTGACTGCCAGCGCCCATCGCCGCAATCGACACAGGCACATAGGGCGGACGAAATGTCGTCGTCCCCGTTTCCGGTATCCCTCTACCTGTCGCATCAGCCAGCACCGCAAGGGCGACAACATTCGACGACTTACCCTGATCGGGGGCCATGCCTTGCGTGGTATAGCGTTTCATATGTTCGACCGACCGAAAGTTCTCTTGCGCGGCCAGCTTGATATCCTTCACATGCACGTCGTTCTGAAAATCGATCCACTTGCGGCCCTTGCCCGGCACGGCCCAAAGCGGGGTGATTGCGTAGGGCGCATCATCGGCTGCAGGGACCGTCACCTTGGGTTTCAACCCAAGGCCCCTCGCGACCTCCGCCGCGGCCTCGGCCCCTTCGGCCAAACAGCCTGCCGTGCTAAAAGCCCCGTTACAGGCCCCTGCCGTCACCAACCCCGGAATACTGTCAGGGGTCGGCACAAAAGACGCGATATCCTCGCGCCACGTGGGCCGTCCGTTCATATGACAGGTCAGATGCACCGTCGGGTTCCAGCCCCCCGACATCGCCAGACAATCCGCCTTGATCGTCCGCGTGCCGCCCTTATGGCTGATCGTGATACTTTGCAGACCATGGCGGCCTTTCGTGCCGATCACCTGTGCGCCAGTATAAACAGGATAGTCACTAGAGGGCATCACATCGTCACGACTACCCGTCACGGAGTCTATGTCGTCACGGCTATCAATCACAGCAACCACTTTGACACCGGCGGTAGCCAGATCACGGGCAGTGCGATGCACATCACCATTATTCCCAAAAACCGCGACAGCCTTACCGGGAACGACCCCCCAGCGATTGACATAGGCACGCACAGCACTGGCCATCATAATCCCGGGGCGGTCATTGTTGGGAAAGGCAATCGGGCGCTCCAAAGCACCCGCGCAGAGGATCGCACGTTTCGCCACGATGCGCCAAAAACACTCCAGCGGTTTGCCCGCCATGCGCGGCCCCGCAACACGCTCAAGCGCGCCATAGGTGCCCTGATCATAGGCCCCCGTCACCGTCGTGCGGGTCATGCGGCGGACATTGGGCATCGCATCAAGTGCGGCCAAAACCTCGGCCACCCAATCCTTCGCGGACTTGCCATCCACCTCCTCTTGCTCGCGCAGCAACCGCCCGCCCATCGCGGTATCTTCATCTGCAATGATCACATCGGCACCCGCCTGCCCCGCAGTCAAAGCCGCCATCAACCCCGCAGGCCCCGCGCCAATCACCAGCACATCGCAAAAGGCAAAGGCCTTTTCATAGGTGTCGGGGTTTGTCTCGCCGCTGAGCGCACCAAGCCCCGCCGCACGCCGGATCACCGGCTCATAGAGCTTTTCCCAAAAACTGCGCGGCCACATGAAGGTCTTGTAATAAAAGCCCGCTGCCAAGAACGGCGATACAAAATCATTCACCGCCATCATGTCATAGCGCAGCGACGGCCAAGCGTTCTGGCTCGACACCTCCAGCCCCTCAGATACCTCAAGCGTGGTGGCCCGCACGTTGGGTTCCGCCTGCGCACCTCGGCCCACAGTGACCAACGCGTTCTGTTCCTCTGATCCCGCCGACATGACCCCGCGCGGGCGGTGATATTTGAACGACCGCGCAACCAGTTTGATACCATGCGCCAAAAGCGCCGCCGCCACAGGCTCACCCGGCACACCTTTGATGCGCCGCCCGTCGAAGGTGAAAGTGACCATTTGCTCAGGTTCTTGCAGCCTCATGGCTTCGCTTTCTCAGCCAATGTGACGTTCATTACCGCATGGGTCACGGTGTTGCGCTCAACGACCAACCACGCACCACATCCCGCCTCATGAAACCACAGATCGCGGGTCTCACCCGCCGGATTATCGCGGTTGTGCAGATAATCATCCCACGCTTCCAGCCCGGCATCCCCGGCTGGACGGTCCAGCGCCAGTGCATCGCCTTGATAGTAAAACTCGCGCCGGTCGCGTTCGCCACAGTTCGGGCAGGTTATGCGCATCTGGCACCCTCATCATCTTGCCAAAAAAACTCAAAGAACATCGCCCGCCCCTAGTGCAAATTGTGCTGAGAGCCGGTGCCCTCTTCATCCATCAGGCCAACACCGGACCGAAACCGATCCAACCGGAACTTCGCCGCAGGCGCATGGTGCTGGCCCGTTGCCATCAGATGCGCAAAGCTGAACCCCGATCCCGGCACCGCCTTGAAGCCCCCGTAACACCAGCCGCAATCAACAAAGAGCCCCTCGGTCGGCGTTTTGTCGATAATCGGCGATCCATCCGGCGTCATATCCATGATCCCGCCCCAAGACCGCAGCACCTTTGCCTTGCCGATCATCGGCATCAGGGTCATCGCGGCGTCCATCACATGCTCTTTCATCGGCAGGTTCCCCCGCGCCGCATAAGAGGCGTAGAAATCAATATCACCGCCAAAAACAAGACCGCCCTTGTCCGACTGACTGATATAGAAATGACCCATGCCAAAGCTGACCACATGGTCGATCACGGGCTTTAGCCCTTCGGTCACAAACGCCTGTAAAACATGGCTTTCAATGGGCAACCGCATCCCCGCCATCGCCGCCACCTGACTTGAGCGTCCAGCAACGACAATGCCCACTTTCTTGGCCTTGATCGCGCCCCGCGTCGTCTGCACGCCTTTGACAACCCCGCCTTCGATATCAATCCCGGTGACTTCGCAATTCTGGATAATATCTACGCCGCGCTGATCGGCACCACGTGCATATCCCCATGCCACGGCATCGTGGCGCGCCGTGCCGCCGCGTGGGTGGTACAGGCCGCCGTAGATAGGGAAGCGGACGTTTTCGAAATCCAAATAGGGCAGATGCGCCCGCACCCCTTCACGGTCCAGCAGGATCGCATCATCGCCTTGGTTGATCATCGCGTTCCCACGGCGCGCAAAGGCATCGCGCTGGCCGTCGGAATGGAACAGATTGATCAAACCACGCTGCGAATGCATGACGTTATAGTTCAGATCCTGCGCCATGGTTTCCCACATTTTCAGGGAGTGCGAATAGAATTCCGAGTTCCCCGGCAGAAAGTAGTTCGCGCGGACAATAGTTGTGTTCCGCCCCACATTTCCGCCGCCGATATAGCCCTTTTCCAGCACGGCGATATTGGTCATCCCGTGTTCTTTGGCCAGATAAAACGCGGTCGAGAGGCCGTGCCCACCGCCACCAATGATTACCGCATCGTACGCGGCCTTCGGTGCGGGATCGCGCCAAACCGGCTTCCAGCCTTTCTGGCCAAACAGCCCCTCTTTGATCACGCGAAAGCCGGAATATCCCATGCCGCATCCCCTCTGGTCCTGGATGACCGTAGCAAGGGTCGCATCCCGATGCATGTCTTCTTTTCGACACCGCGATGCCAGTCAGCGACCTTGTGCAGGCGACAGGGCAAAGACCGAAACAAGAGCGCGCAGACAGGTTTGAGCGCGCGCCAGTCACCGCTTTTTCGCCCTTCAAACAAAGCACAGATAAGCATCGCAAAGGCACGAAAATCCGCATATTTCCGGCAAAAGCGATTCGGTATCTGGGCCGAGGAATGCCCCAACTGGCGTAGAGTTAACGCTTATTTTGTGTGCTTTTGGCCGCAGTTAAGCGACCACTGTTTCCGAAGGCAAGACAGTTAATGCTGAATCATTGAACTGTATCAACCAACATGCGACCTATTGGGGGCGCTAGGCCACCACGCCATTTTTTTGCCACATCAAAATGCTGAATATGTTAATAATTACGAGTTTAAGCCTGAAAGCGCCGAGTGGATGCGCCGAACGCCTGGGGATCTGATGATGTTGAAATTTAATAACCGCCAAAGCAAGCTGAAGAAGCTGCAAGAAACGCGCCGTGCCTACATTGAACAGCTCGCGTTCATCCGCCAGTTCAAGAAAGACGAAGACGGCGGACTGATCGTCCTGACGCTCCTCCTGCTCATCTCGATGCTGGTCGTCGGTGGTATGGCCGTGGACTTTATGCGCTTCGAATCCGAACGGACCAAGCTGCAGAGCGTTTCAGACCGCGCCGTGCTTGCCGCAGCGAACCTCAACGAAGATCGCGATCCGGGAACAATCATTACTGACTTCTTCCAGGCCGAAGGCTATGGCGGCGCGATCATCGGCGACCCTGATATCGACAAAAATGCGAACGGCAGCACGATTACGCTGAATTCGCGAATTGATATGAACACTTTTTTCCTCAGATTTGTCGGCATGGACACCTTGTCAGCACCGGCCAGCGCCAGTGCGATCCAAGGCACGGGTAACGTTGAAGTGTCACTGATCCTCGATATTTCGGGCTCAATGGGAAACCGGATGGACGGGCCCATCTACCAGTATGATAGCGATGGAAACGTTCGCCGCGATTCAGATGGTGAGATCATTACTGTCGACGGTCGGGAGACCCGAATGTTCTTCCTGCAACAGGCTGCCAAGCAGTTTGTTTCGGACCTCTTGCTGCCAGAATACGAAGACCGCGTGTCAATTAACCTGATTGCCTACTCGCAACACGTCCGGCTTCGCGATGATCTCTATATGGCGCTGAGAACAACGCCCGACGCGATCAGCGAAAGCGATGAAATTGGGAGTTCTTACGGTGGTATCGAAGATGGTTATGCGATTCCGCCTGAGTATGTGTGGGTTTTAAACGGTGCAACGGAAGACGAATTCGGCGTTCCATTCGGCCCCGACACACCAGGTGCGACCCCTCAGTTGCCTGGGACTATCAGTGTCGACTGGACTGAAGATGACGTCTTCATCAATCCATCCCGCTGCGTAACGTTCGAGGACGACGAATATGAGACCCTGTCGTTTGACGTTGCCCGCACATACACGCAGGTCGAACACGTCGACTTCTATGGCGGCAGCGGAAACAGCAATTTTGGATGGGCACCATGCTCAACCGATCCAGAGCATGGCATCATCTTGATGTCCCAGAATGTGGAAGAACTGCACGACGCGATCGACGCTTTTTATCCAACCGTCAACACATCTATCCATCGGGGTATGAAATGGGGCACCGCGCTGCTCGACCCATCCATGCGTCCCCTCATCGACCGCATCCCTACCGTGGATGATGCGTTTCGCGGTGTGAGGCCTGCAGAGTACACTGACACGACAACCTCAAAGTTCATTGTGATTATGACAGACGGCGTAACTGTTTCATCCTCTCGCGTTTTGCGAGAAGAATACGGGAGCAGCAATGATTTCTACGACACATATGACGAACGGAAAGGCTTTTCAGAGATGTCGGGTCGCAGATATGCGGATCGTGACGACCGATCATGGACTAATTGGAGCAACATGACAGAGTCCATCGGGACAACGACTGAACTGAACGAGAAATTGGCAAGTCTTTGCGATCTTGCAAATGCCGAGGTAAAAAGAGTCTTCACAATCTCGATGGGTGTGCAAAACGACACCATGAGAGACTGCGCCAGCGATTCTGATTATGCATTCATGACGACGATCACAAATGATCCGGATGAGCCTGGACTGGACGATATCTTTCAGACAATCGCAGACCAGATCACAGCATTGCGTTTGAGCTTGTAAGGGAACTGAACGCTATGAAAAATCTGATACAGCGCTTCTTGAAAGATGATGGCGGCACTGCATCCATTGAAATCGTGCTCGTGTTTCCAGTTTTTTTCGGCTTTTTCCTAATGACCTATGAATCCGGGGTTTATTCGTCACGGCAAGTCATGCTGGAACACGGCGTGGATGTGACCGTGAGGAATGTGCGTATTGGGCGCATCGACGAAACAGATTCGCTTGAGCTGCGCAGAGAACTGCGCGAAGGCATTTGCGAAAGTGCCCGCATCTTGCCGGACTGTATGAACCAACTCGAAGTAGAACTGATCCAGCGCGATCCGCGTGTGAACTGGGTACCTCTTGACAACAATGTCCGCTGTGTAAACCGCGGCGATTTGACAAATCCAAACATTGGCACCTTGGACGGAACAGCCAACAACGAGTTGATGTTCTTGCGCGCCTGCATCCGGATTGACCCGTTCCTACCGTCATCCAATCTGGGCAAGGCTTTTATTGCCGCGAACGACGGTGACTTGGCGGCAGGAGATTCCTATGCGTTGGTTGCCACCGCTGCCTTTGTGGTCGAACCATTCAGGGCAGATCCATGATGAACCGCATTATTCACCTCGCTCGGCGCTTCCGCGACGATGAGCGCGGCTCAATGGCAATTGAGCTTTTGCTTGTCGTGCCCATTCTACTTTGGGTATTCTTGTCGACATTTGTGTACTTCGATGTGTACCGGGTCGAAACAAACTCTGTCCGTGCGACGATTACGCTGGCAGAAATGTTCAGCCGAGAAGGTGTTGTAGACAATACCTTTATTGATAACGCACAAGAGGTTCTTCGCGAGCTTACCTTCGAGGAAGATGACCCTGACTTGCGCGTGACCGTCTATCGTCAACGTGCTGACGGCCAATTCCGCACCGTGTGGTCCCGGAACCGTGGCATGGATGGTGGAAACCTGACCAATGCCCACATCAATGCCATTGGGCAATCGGGGCGCTTGCCGCCGATGGATGAATTTGATCATGCCGTATTTATCGAAACACGCACTGAATATGATGCGCCTTTCAATATTGGCCTCGGTCCTTTTGTAGTGACCAATCTTGAAGATCTGACATTTACAAACGATATGGTCATACGTCCTCGTGGTCCACGTTTGTGTTTTGAAAGAAATGATGGAACCACTGTCTGCGGACCCGGAAGTTAATCCTTCAACATCATGCTGATCCGTTCAGCCATGAACTTCGACTGACCGGCGTTTGTCACGCCCCCCACACCAACACGGCGTCCAAAGCGCCACCAAAGCCCCGGCAGCCATGCACGGGGCTTTTTGTTGTTCAAAACCAACGTAAACCCGTTTGACGGTTTAAAGGCAAAGACCCCCCGCTCCACGCTGCGGATCTCGTCAATGCGCGCAAGGACGGTGCCAGAACTGTCGCGCAGTTCCGTATCGGTCAGCTCGATGATCAATTGGGTCGCACGGCGAAGTCTTTCCGCCTGCAACAGCATCAAGACACCGAACACCAGCATAAAGATCATCCAAAGCACCGCAGGCGGCTGCACCAGCGTGGTGTAAATCACCAGCGCGCCCAGCCCGAACTGGACACCATAGGCAAAAATGCGGCGCACCGGCGAAGCTTGCACAACCGCATAGATCCCGTTTTCATCTGCTTGGAACATGATTTGCCTCCGTCACTGCAGAGGCCTTATCCTACCTTGGCTAGGCTGTCACTGCGCGGCGCACCATGTCCCAATAGATGGCTTCGATTTTATCACTCTCAAGCCGCCCACCCGCACGGTACCAGTTGCTGATCCCCGTCAGCATCGCAATCAGCGCCATAGTGGTCACGCGCGGATCGGGCACAGCAAAAACACCCTCGGATTCGCCGTTCCTCAGGATATTTTCAAGCACGTCTTCATATTCCCGCCGCATCGCCTCAACAGCCGCGAAATTCTCTTCCGACAGGTTGCGCAGCTCCATGTAGGACACAAAAACCTGATCGGGGCGCGGCAAATGAAAACGAATGTGAAACCGCGTGAACCCTTCCAGCCGCGCAAGGCTATCGCCTTGCAAATCGGCGGCTTTCAGCGCGGCCAGCAGATCGGCCATATGGCCCTGCATCAGATCAAATAGCAGCGTCTGCTTGTCCGGCGTATAATTATAAAGTGCGCCTGCCTGAATGCCGACCTCCGCCGCAATCTGGCGCATCGACACCGCCGCATAGCCGTGCCGTGCAATCAACCGCAACGCCGCATCGCGGACCCGTGGGCCGGTGATATCAGAATGGGAACCTTGCTTGCGTGCCATACCGGCCATTTAACTGAACGCTTGTTCATTTGGAAACCCCTCATCGGCAGTTGCCCCCGCCCTGCGACCGCAGGTATGGTGGCAATCATGCGTCACCTTTGGCCCCTTCCCTTTCTCCTGATCTCCGCCTGCGCCACATTTCCGGCGCTGGAAGGCACGATCAGCGATGCCGCAAGACAGGCCCCCTACCCCACATTGACACAGCTGCCACCCTTCCCTCCGGTGACTGCGTCCGAGGACGCAGATTTGCAGGCCAGGATCGCCGCCCTACAAGCCCGCGCCGCCGAACTGCGCCAGATTGACATCGCCGCGTTGCAGTAGCCGCGCGCATTCGCTAGACCCGTGCTGACGCAGCAAAATGATGGACAGATGCAGATGACAACACCTCTTCGCCTTGGGATCGCGGGACTTGGAACCGTGGGTGTGGGCATTGTCCGGATTGTACAGAAACACGGCGACCTCCTGGCGCTGCGCGCAGGCCGCCCTGTTGAGATCGTCGCCGTTTCGGCACGGTCGAAAACCAAAGATCGCGGCGTGGACCTGTCCGCCTACGCATGGGAGGACGATCCCGTCACCCTTGCCAAACGCCCCGACATTGATGTGTTCATCGAGGTCATGGGCGGCCACGAAGGCCCCGCCAAAGAGGCCACCGAGGCCGCGATCGCCTCTGGTAAGGATATCGTCAGCGCCAATAAAGCGCTTCTGGCCATCCACGGCCAAGCCCTTGCCGAAGCGGCAGAAGAGGCTGGCCGTGTGATCCGTTTTGAAGCGGCAGTCGCTGGCGGCATCCCGGTAGTCAAATCCCTGACCGAAGGGCTGGCGGGCAATGAAATCACCCGCGTGATGGGCGTGATGAACGGCAGCTGCAACTATATCCTGACGCGGATGCAAGACGCGGGGCTGAGCTATGAGGCCGTCTTTGAAGAGGCCAACCAACTGGGGTATTTAGAAGCCGACCCCGAGCTTGACGTGGGCGGCATCGACGCGGGCCACAAACTCGCACTCCTCGCCGCAATTGCCTACGGCACGCAGGTCGATTTCGACGCGGTGGAACTCGAAGGTATCGGATCGGTCACCATCGAAGACATCCATCAGGCCGCCGATATGGGCTATAAAATCAAACTCTTGGGCGTCGCCCAAATGACAGGGCGCGGCTTGGAACAGCGCATGTCGCCCTGCCTTGTCCCCGACACATCACCCCTTGGTCAACTCCAAGGTGGCACCAATATGGTCGTGCTCGAAGGCGACGCCGTCAGCCAGATCGTCCTGCGCGGCCCCGGTGCTGGCGAAGGGCCAACCGCCAGTGCGGTCATGGGCGATGTGATGGATATCGCACGCGGCAGCCGTGTCTCGACCTTCGGCCAGCCCGCCAAGACCTTGCGCAAAGCGCGCGCCGCACGCGCCGCCGTATCCGCCCCCTATTACCTGCGCCTGCAACTGATCGACAAACCGGGCGCATTGGCCAAAGTCGCGCACGCCTTGGGCGAAGCGGGCATTTCCATCGACCGGATGCGCCAATACGATCACACTGACACCACAGCGCCCGTTCTGATCGTCACGCACAAAACAACACGCACCGCATTGGAAGAGGCCTTGGCCGATTTCAAATCAACCGGCGTTGTCAGCGGCACCCCCGTCGCGATCCGGATCGAGGCGGTTTAGCGCAAACAGTCTTGTAGCGCGGGCGCGGACAGGCTTTAGGTGGGGGACACCACAAAAGGACCGCTCTGATGCCCGCCGCACTTGATTTCAACGACCGCAACCTGTCTCTCGGCCTCGCCCGCGTGTCCGAGGCCGCAGCCATCGCCTGCACCCCTCTGATCGGACGGGGCGACGAAAAGGCGGCAGATCAGGCCGCCGTGGACGCGATGCGCACCCAGTTGAACAAGCTTGATATCGCAGGCGTTGTGGTCATCGGCGAAGGCGAACGCGACGAAGCGCCGATGCTTTTTATCGGTGAAGAAGTCGGCACCGGCAACGGCCCCGGCGTGGATATCGCGCTTGATCCGCTGGAAGGCACGACGCTGACCGCGAAAGACATGCCCAACGCGCTGGCCGTGATCGCAATGGGCCCGCGTGGGTCCATGCTGCACGCGCCGGACGTCTATATGGACAAACTTGCCGTCGGCCCCGGCCTGCGCCCCGGCGTTGTGACCCTTGATATGTCGCCGTCCGAGCGCGTCTCAGCGCTGGCCGCCGCCAAAGGCTGTTCGACCAATGACATCACCGTCTGTGTACTGGAACGCCCGCGCCACGAAGATATGATCGCAGAGATCCGCAGCACCGGTGCCGCGATCCGGCTGATCACCGATGGTGACGTGGCTGGCGTGATGCACTGCGCCGAACCTGATGTGACGGGGATTGATATGTATATGGGCTCTGGCGGCGCGCCCGAGGGTGTGCTGGCGGCAGCGGCGCTGAAATGCATGGGCGGGCAGATTTTTGGCCGTTTGCTGTTCCGCAACGATGATGAGCGTGGCCGCGCGAAAAAAGCAGGGATCACGAATTTCGACCGCGTCTATACCCGCGATGATATGGTCACCGGCGATGTGATCTTCGCCGCCACTGGCGTGACCGATGGTTCACTGGTGCCTGGGATCAAGCGCGAAGTGGGCTTTGTCACCGCCGAGACAATTCTGATGCGGTCCAAGACCGGATCGGTGCGCCGGATGATCTACCGTAATCCTGTTGGATAGAACGGGAGCGCGCCGCGCGGGAGTTTTTTGGGCAAGATGATAAGGAAGCCGTGGTCAATTATCGCAATACCGCATAATGTGTGCGGCGATGAGCACACCCCAAGATAAACCCGCGTTTCTGAATGTCACAGCCTCTGCCACAGGCCGCCGCTGGGTTGGCCCCAGCGTGGAAGAAGACCGGCTGTCAGAGGCGATGGCGCAGGAAACCGCCCTGCCCGCACCGCTCTGCCGCGTCTTGGTGCGGCGTGGCGTCAGCGCGCAAGACGCCGCCGCTTTTCTGGCGCCCACGTTGCGCGATCTGCTACCGGACCCGCGCGTGCTTAAAGACATGGACGCGGCGACAACGCGCTTTTTGCAGGCGCTGGATAAAAACGAACGCATCGCCATTTTTGCCGATTATGACGTGGACGGCGGCACCTCGGCCGCCCTGCTGATCTGCTGGCTGCGCGATATGGGTCGGCAATCCACACTCTATGTTCCCGACCGGATTGACGAAGGTTACGGCCCCAATGATGAAGCCATGGCCGCCCTCGCCCGCGACCACGATCTGATTATCTGCGTCGATTGCGGCACACTCTCGCACGGGCCGATTGCAGCAGCCAAAGGCGCCGATGTGATCGTGCTCGACCACCACTTGGGCGGCGAAACCCTGCCCTCTGCTGTCGCGGTCGTGAACCCGAACCGGCAGGATGAAACCGGCGACCTTGCGCATCTTTGCGCCGCTGCTGTCGTGTTTTTGATGCTGGTCGATGCAAACCGGCAATTGCGCGAAGCAGGCCACAAGGGGCCTGATCTCATGGCGATGCTTGATCTCGTGGGGCTCGCCACAGTGGCCGATGTGGCCCCGCTGATCGGCGTGAACCGCGCCTTTGTGCGCCAAGGGCTGACGGTCATGGCGCGGCGCAACCGCATCGGTTTGACCGCCCTTGCCGACGTCGCAGGGCTCGACCAAGCGCCAACCAGCTATCACCTCGGGTTCCTGCTGGGCCCCCGTGTGAATGCAGGCGGGCGCATTGGCAAAGCGGACCTCGGCGCGCGGCTCTTGGCCAGTGACAACCGGCATGAAGCCGAATCGATGGCTGCCAAACTGGATGAACTGAACACAGAGCGGCGCGAGGTCGAAGCGCAAGTGCGTGATATGGCGCTTGAGCAAGCAACGGAACGCGGCCTTGATGGACCGCTGGTATGGGCGGCAGGCGAAGGCTGGCACCCAGGTGTCGTGGGCATCGTCGCCGCACGCCTGAAAGAGGCCACCAATCGCCCCGCCATCGTCATCGGACTGGACGGGGATGAAGGCAAAGGCTCGGGCCGTTCGGTTTCCGGAATTGACCTGGGCGCCGCGATCCAGCGCACGGCGCAAGAGGGGCTATTGATCAAGGGCGGCGGACATAAAATGGCCGCTGGCCTGACCGTCGCGCGCGATAAGCTTGAGGACGCCATGGCACGTCTCGGCGAACTCCTCGCAAAACAGGGGGCCGCAGACATTGGCCCCGCAGATCTGATTATCAGCGGCATCCTGATGCCTGGCGCGGCCACCGTTGATCTGATCAACCAGATTGAGGATGCAGGCCCCTTTGGCGCGGGCGCCCCCGCACCGCGTTTTGCCTTTCCCGATTGCCAGATCCACTTTGCCAAACAGGTCGGCGCGAACCACCTGAAAATCAGCTTCGGTGATGGTTTGGGCGGCCGCATTGATGGAATCAGTTTCGGCGCAATGGACGGGCCACTGGGGCCAATGCTGCTTACTCACAACGGGGCACGGTTCCATTTGGCAGGGCGGCTTGAAATCAATAGCTGGCAAGGGCGACAGTCCGTGCAATTGCGGCTTGAAGACGCCGCACCGGCTCACTGAAAGAAGCCATCAAAAAACGAAAAAAGCCTCTTGCGCGCCACGCGTGGTTTCCCTAAAAGCGCCACACCAACTGCGGTCCCTTCGTCTATCGGTTAGGACGCCAGGTTTTCAACCTGGAAAGAGGGGTTCGATTCCCTAGGGACTGCCATTGGTTTCTCTTTCAAATTTGAATTCGGCCTGGCGACGCCGCAATCCGACGCGGTAACCCGTTCATGTCCGCAGTTGTTAAGAGCATGTCAGGAAAACATCGTTTCAAGATCAGACACAACGCCCCCCTGACGGTGGCTATTTCCTGCAATGCCCAAGCCCGCCCGAGTAAAAAGCTTGATCTGCCCAAGAGGTCAGGACTACTTTTGCTCAAAAGCATCACGCGGGGCGACTTTGAGCCCGTGAAGCTGCAAGAACTATTCAAGAGGGAATAAAACATTGGAAACCGACGTTACTCTGAGCGCGCGTATTGCGGACCATATGGCGCAGGCGATCAGGGACACAGCTGTCGACACCACCCCTTGCCAACATGCCATGCTGTCGGGTTTGTTTCCCGACGATGTTTATGACCGTATGCTTCAGAACATCCCTGCACGCGACGCATTTCGACCAATGAGCATGGAACTTTTCCATGACGAAAACGGCGTATCGACCCGCGATCTGATCGAATTGCCCGAGATCGGCGTAGAGCGGATCAGCAAAGACCAGCAAAGCCTATGGTGGGCGGTGGGCACCGCGATCATGTCTCACAAAGTCAAGTCAGCGGTGTTTGACGGGCTCGCGGAAGACCTTGCACCGGTGCTGAACGTCGACAAATCGCAGGTGAATAACCAAAAGGTGTTTGTCAGCACAGCCCTCCGTTTTGAGACAGAGTCCTACTACATGCCGCCACATTTTGACGACTTGCCCCGGGTTGCGACCATGCTGATCTACCTGCCCGAGGACGACAGCCTCGATGGTCTGGGCACCTCGCTTTACGACTATGCACCCAAATGGCAAAGGCCGTTTCGTGCCGCCCATCGTGAACTGCGCCGTGCGCCGTTTCTGCCAAATAGCGGGATCTTCTTCTCGGGGAATGGCCGGAAGAAACGCCCAGGCTGGCACGGTTTTGAACGCGCGGACAAAGCCACACTTGGGGATGCACCCCGCATCAGTCTTTTGACAACATGGTACACCGGAACCAGCGAAACACATGCTGATACTCCGGACATCCTACCGGTGGCCGCCGCCAGCTGAAGGTAACCGGCCGAAGCAAAAAATAACCAATTCGGTCCGCGCGGCCCGATCCGTTCATTGATCAAAATGACGTATCGGGCATTTACTGTCACGCGCGAAACACTAGGCTCATGGGCATATCACCGAAACGGAGAACCCGATGTCCTTGAAATACCTGCACACGATGGTCCGTGTGAAAGACCTTGAAAAATCAATCGCTTTTTTCGAACTGCTCGGCCTGAAAGAAACACGCCGCATGGACAGTGAAGCCGGGCGTTTCACCCTGCTTTTCATGGCCCCTCCCGGCCAAGAGGAATGCCCGGTTGAGCTGACTTACAACTGGGATGGCGATGACGAACTGCCCTCCGACAGCCGCCACTTTGGGCATCTGGCCTATAGCGTGCCCAACATCTACGAGGCCTGCCAGCACCTGATGGACAATGGCGTGACCATTAACCGTCCGCCCCGCGATGGGTATATGGCCTTTGTCCGTTCGCCCGATAACATCTCGATCGAGCTTTTGCAGGAAGGCGACAAACTGCCCCCGGCAGAGCCTTGGGCCAGCATGGAAAACACGGGCCATTGGTAAAATCCGGCCTCCTGTTTTGCCTTTGCATGGCGGCAGCCCCGGTTGAGGCCTGCCGCCTTGCTCTCGTCCTGGCCCTTGATGTGTCGTCCTCGGTCGATGCGGATGAAGACCGGCTTCAGCGCGGCGGCCTCGCGGCGGCCTTGCTTGCACCCGAGGTGCAAGAGGCCTTCTTTGCCAGCCCCGACCCCGTCGCGCTGCAGATCTTTGAGTGGAGTGGCAAGTACAACCAGACCGACCTTTTGGATTGGACGCTGATCCGCTCGCCCGCAGACCTGCTCATGGCGGCAGAGGCTTTGACCAATAGCACACGCAGCGTAAGCGATATGCCCACAGCGATGGGCTATGCGCTGGGGTATGCATCTATCAAGCTGCTCGCTGCACCGCCCTGCCTGTTCCAAACCATCGACATGGCGGGCGATGGCGCCAACAATGATGGCTTTGGGCCCTCCAGCGCCTACATGGCCTTTCCCTTTGACGGGGTCACTGTGAACGGACTGGCCATCGCCGAGCCTGACAATGCCGCACGCGATTATTATCTGGCCGAAGTGGTCCACGGCCCGAATGCTTTTCTTGAGGTCGCCTATGGCTTTGCAGATTTCGAAGACGCCATGCGCCGGAAACTGGTGCGCGAACTCTCGTCACAGATCATCGGACGCACACAGGCCCGCGAGGGGGCCGAGGGATGATGCGGGCCTGCCTGTTTCTGATGCTCTTCCCCGGCATCACGCAGGCCGCCTGCAGACAAGCATTATCCCTTGGACTGGATGTCTCAAGCTCGGTCGACCAAACTGAATATGACCTGCAACTGGAAGGGGTCATCACCGCATTGAATGCGCCGGTGGTGATGGATATCCTTTTTCTGCAACCCGACGCGCCCGTCCGCCTGCATGTGTTTGAATGGAGCGGGCCGGTCAATCAAACGGTCATCGTGCCTTGGACGACAATCAACACCCCCGCAGATATCGCCGCCATCAGCGCGCGCCTGCGGGCACATACACGCGGCGTTCCTGCACCAACCACCGCTGTGGGATCGGCATTGCTCGCGGGGTTTTCCTACCTCGACGAACACGCCGACTGTTGGATCCGCACGCTTGATTTATCGGGGGACGGTGAAACCAATATCGGGCCACTCCCCGAAGATATTCCCGATGATGCGACCCCCGCAGGTGTGACGGTCAACGGGCTTGTCGTGGGGTCAGGCAACTTCTTTGGCGATCAGGTCAGCCGCACCGCGCTGGCAGACCTAGAGGATTATTACCGCGAAAATGTCATTCGCGGGCCTGTTGCCTTTGTCGAGGTCGCCCAAAACTACGACGATTATGCCGCCGCGATGGAGCGCAAGCTTTTGCGCGAACTTTCCGCGCTGACCGTCGGTCAGATGAACACCCAGCCAGGAACAGACGGATGATCCGCTTTGCCCTTCTCTTTCTGGCGCTGCCGGGCCTTGCCGAGGCCGCTTGCCGACAGGCGCTGGCCTTGGGGCTTGATGTCTCAGGCTCGGTGGATGCGGTTGAATACAGATTGCAACTTGATGGTCTGGCCACAGCGCTGAATAGCGACGCGGTGCGCGACGTGCTCTTCAATGGCCCAGACGCCCCGATTGAGGTGCTTGTCTACGAATGGAGCGGCCCGCGCGATCAAACCGTTATCGTGCCGTGGACCCAGCTTGCGACACCTGACGATTTGATCGGCGTCACGCTGGCCTTGCGCAACCATCCCCGCAGCGCCGCCGCCCCGACCACTGCGGTTGGTGCGGCCATGCTGGCGGGGTTTGACTTTCTTGAGCAACGCCCCGCGTGCTGGAAGCGGACACTGGATCTCTCAGGCGACGGGCATACAAACACCGGGCCACGCCCGCAGGATATCGGTGAAAACCGCACCCCGACGGGTGCGACGGTCAACGGGCTTGTCATTGGGTCCGGCGATGACGGGCGGTTTGCCGAGATCAAGGAATTGTCGTCCTATTATCAGAACTCTGTCATCCGCGGGCCCGACGCCTTTGTCGAAATGGCGCTCGGGTTCGAAGACTATGCAGCAGCGATGGAACGCAAACTGCTGCGGGAACTCACCAGCCTTGTCATCGGCGCTGTCACCGCTGAAGAAGACTGATTGACGGCGGATAGGCCGCTGCAATTGATGGCGGACCGCCACAAAAAACATGGCGGCCCGCAAAACCATAATCCTCGTTAACGACATGTCGCCAAAGTACAGGATCTGCAAAAAAACGCATCGCGCCCGCGCTGACAAAGACGTTTTGCCGCAACCTGCGCCATCAATAGATATAGCGGATCTGTTCGGTCCAATAGCGTTCGACCCGGCGCAGCGCTGTGGTGATATCTTCAACGCCTTCTTGGTCCAGCACACCACGGTCCATCAAACCCTCAGAATGGGTCCGGAACAATCGCGACACCAAGACATGCACGCCGCGCCCTTTTTCCGTCAGCCGGACGCGGACAGACCGGCGGTCAATTTCGCTGCGTTGATGGTGCATATAGCCCGCCTCAACCAGTTTTTTGAGGTTATAGGACACGTTCGAGCCCTGATAGTAGCCGCGCGATTTCAACTCACCCGCCGTCACCTCATTGTCGCCGACATTGAACAAAAGCAAAGCCTGCACAGGATTGATCTCAAGCAGGCCGACGCGTTCAAATTCATCCTTGATTACGTCAAGCAACAGGCGGTGCAGTCGTTCAACAAGGTTTAGCGCATCAAGGTAAGAGTCCATGAACGCCGCACTGCGCGCACCCGGCAAGTCGGTCGTGCCGACTTCGTCCAAATCGGTATGAATGCTCATTAATCTGTTGCTCCATTTGATCTCCGCAATTTGGGATAAAACGAAACAACCAATATTCGGTTAAGCGCAAAACGCTTTTCACGCAGGCCGGGTCACCCCTTCGGCACCCAGCGAAATCTGGGTCACAAGAGCAAGGTATTCGGGCGGTGTCGGAATTTGCCCGCCGATCCAGCCATAAATATCGTGGTCATTCTCGGATAAAAGCCGGTCATAAAGCACCAGCGCCTCATCTGAAAAATCCTCCAGATGCGCATCGGAAAACGCCGAAAGAATCAAATCCATCTCTTTGATCCCGCGCCGCATGGATCGCATCCGCAGGCGCTTGATCATTGTTTCACGGGTCTCAGACATCTTGATCCTTCAAAGCTTTGCGCAGGCGTTTTTCCAACCGCCCCAGTTTCTCACCCGCTTGCAGCATCTCTCCGCGCAAAACGCGCATTTCAGCTAATAAATCGACAACATCGCTGGTCAACACCGTCTCGCTATCCGGTGCGTCAGGGCCTTCGCCCTCGCCGGTCAAAAGCCAGCTCATAGACACGCTCAGAAGACCAGAAACCATTTGCAAACGGTTCGCGCGGGGTTCTTTGAGGTCGTTTTCCCAGGCTGCAATCGTGCTGGGCTTCACACCCAGCTTCTCGGCAAGGGTCTGCTGGCTCAGGCCAGCGGCGTCGCGGGCACCGGCCAGACGATCACCAAATGTCGCTGTGTCCGCACTGAACCAGTCTTGATCATCTGCCATTGTCCGTTCCTTCAATCACTTGCCATCCAACGTCTATGCGTCCTATGTCACAGACAGGGCCTTTTTACCACCGGATCATCAGATGACATTTCTTTCTGCGACACTGTCTCGCGTCAAACCGTCTCCTACGATTGCCGTCACCACCAAAGCGGCCGAACTCAAGGCCGCTGGCCGTGATGTGATCGGCCTTGGCGCAGGCGAGCCTGACTTTGACACGCCACAAAACATCAAAGACGCCGCTGTTGCGGCCATTGCTGCGGGCAAAACGAAATATACCGCCGTCGATGGCATCCCCGAGCTGAAAGAGGCGATTTGCGCCAAATTCAAGCGCGACAATGATCTGGCCTATGACCCCGCTCAGGTTACCGTCGGGACCGGCGGCAAGCAGGTGCTCTATAATGCCTTCATGGCCACGCTGAACCCCGGCGATGAGGTGATCATCCCCGCACCCTACTGGGTCAGCTACCCCGATATGGTCCTTTTGGCGGGCGGCACGCCGGTGACGGTTGAGGCCTCTCTCGAAGCAAACTTCAAAATTACCGCAGCACAACTTGAGGCCGCGATCACGCCCAACACCAAATGGTTCCTGTTCAATTCCCCCTCGAACCCGACAGGGGCGGGCTATAGCTGGTCGGAGTTGAAAGAACTCACCGATGTGCTGCTGCGCCATCCGCATGTCTGGATCATGACCGACGATATGTACGAACATCTGGCCTACGGGAATTTCAAATTCTGCACGCCTGCTCAGGTCGAACCACTACTCTATGACCGCACGCTGACGGTAAATGGCGTCTCCAAAGCCTATGCCATGACCGGCTGGCGGATCGGCTATGCGGCAGGGCCAGAGGTGCTGATCAAAGCCATGCGCAAGGTGCAGTCACAATCCACCTCGAACCCCTGCTCTGTCAGCCAATATGCCGCTGTTGAAGCCTTGAACGGCACGCAAGATTTCCTTGCGCCCAACAACACGCTCTTTGAGCGGCGCCGCGATCTGGTAGTGTCCATGCTGAACAAGGCCCCCGGCATCGTCTGCCCGAAACCCGAAGGTGCCTTTTACGTCTACCCGTCCATCGCAGGCTGCATCGGCAAAACCTCGGCGGCGGGTACGCTGATCGACAACGACGAAACCTTTGCAACGGCCCTGCTGGAAGAAACCGGCGTTGCAGTCGTCTTCGGGGCCGCATTCGGGCTCAGCCCGAATTTCCGCGTCAGCTACGCCACCTCTGACGAAGCACTCAAAGAGGCCTGCCAGCGGATCATCACCTTCTGCGAAGGGCTGACATGACAGACCTGCCCGAGCTTTACTTTCGCATCCGCGAAAACGGCGCGGCAGTCTTTCGGATCAACACCGCGAACCGCGAACGCCGGATCGAGATGGAACAGATCGCCGTCGTGAACACCAATCGCGGCGATTTCAAAGCGCAGGGTGACGTAACGCTGACCGCAGCCGAAGAGCGCGTGATCGGCGATTGGCTCCAAGAGCGTCTGAACCTGCTGGCCGCGCGGGACATGGACGATATCCATCGGGCCATTGATCACCTGAACCTCACCGCCCAATGGGCGCAGGCCAAAGCGACGGATGCGCAGCTTGAACAGGTGACGGATGATTTGTTGATGGCGATGCATGACCTGCGCAGCGTGTTGGTCCGCAAAAAGGCCGATCGCCTGCAAGACTAGGGTACAGCGGGCCACCAAAGGCGGCCCGCTATCGGGCAATCAGTTGCCCATCTGTGTTGCGTTATGGTCCATGTTCCCGTGGTTCATCGCACCGTGGGCGTTCATCGTGCGCGCTTTGACGTTGAAGATCACCTCGATACGGCCTGCGTTCTCGAAAATCAGCGTTGCGGGCACTTGTTCATCAACCTCGAACGGATCGCCGCCAAGGCCCATGAACATCACATGAAATCCGCCAGGCTGCAGCGTAACGGTTTCACCGGCAGGAAGCGTGAGCCCTTCTTCAAGATGGATCATGCGGGCAACATCGCCATCCATTTCGGTGGTGTGGACTTCGACGCGCGGGAAATCAGCCTCCACCGCGAGAAGCCGGTCTGCGGCATCGCCATTGTTGGTGATGGTCATAAACCCACCGGCCGTTTGCGCTGTTTGCGCGGTCTCAAAGGCCATCGGGCTGTCGATGACAAGATCACCGATCGTATATTCCTCAGCGGTTGCAGTTGTCGCAAAGAGAGAGAGTGCAGCCATAGCTGCGTAAGACATCAGTTTCATTTCGGGTCTCCAATGTGCGGTCCCCTTTGGGCCGCATGTGTTTGATCAATTCAGGTAGTGAAAGATCAAACCATTGGCGGTGCGCGCACCGGACAGCCGGGGTTGGCTGCGGGCGCAAATGGCGCAGGTGCCGCGTAGCGCTCCGCCTGCAACAGATTTGCATCAATCTCGGAAGGGGTAAGCACCGCAGCCGATGGGACCACAGCCCCGTAGACCAAGCGGCACGCGTCACAATGGCCACCGCCGCCATCCCATTGCCCCGCATCGTTACAAATATCGCCCAGCGCGCCACCGGCAGCGACATAGGCCAGCAGGCTGTCATCAACATCCGGTGTCGCAAAGCGATGGGCAAAGCCGACGCCCGCCATTGCGACAAGAACCGCAAAGGTCAGAAGTAGCCGGCTAAGCTGATGAGCAAGATAACGCATTTCGTGGCTCATATAGTCGCTGCGCGGGTCATGATCCAGACCCGCCGTGACAATAACCCGTCACACTGCCTGTGGCAGCGGGCGGCCTTCCTCCCATGCGATGATATTATCCAAGGCCATCTGGCCCATCGCCTCACGAATTTCGAGCGCAGCCGTGCCCAGATGGGGCAACAGCACGACGTTTTCCAAGGCACGGAAGGCATCCGGCACATGGGGTTCGTGTTCAAAGACATCCAACCCCGCCCCGGCAATCTGGCCAGACTGCAAGGCGGCGATCAAGGCCGCCTCATCCACCACATCACCGCGCGCGATATTCACAAAGATCCCCGTAGGCTTCATGGCGGCCAATGCGGCGGCATCGATCAAATACGTATTGGACCCGCCCCCGGGGACAGTCACGACGATAATATCACACGCCCCCATCAAATCGGCCAAGCTCTCGACCTGCTCGGCGGGGAAATCGACGGCCTTGGGCGAGCGGTTATAGAACTTCACCGGCATCTCGAACCCGTAGTGACAGCGGCGCGCGACAGCCTGCCCGATACGGCCCATTCCGACGATGCCAACGGTCTTGCCCGTCACATGGGTGCCCAGCATCTGGGTCGGCCCCCAGCCGGTCCATTTATCCGCCCGCACCAACCGCTCGCCCTCGCCGGACCGGCGACAGGCAGACAAGATCAGGGTCAGACCGATATCGGCGGTGGCATCGGTCACGACGTTGGGCGTGTTTGAAACCAGCACACCCGCCATGCCGGCAGCTTCCACATCAATATGGTTATAGCCCACACCGAAATTGGCCAGCACCCCACAGCGCAGATCACCGATAAAGGCCTCGGCCGTGAACTGATCCCCCAATGTTGGCAGAATGGCATCGTAGTCGGCCAAGGCCTGTGCGGCCTCAACCATGGTCAATCCATCAGCGCTTTCGCGCACGGTGACATCAAACCTTGCGCGCGCAGCGGCCAGATTAGCCTCGGGCAACAGGCGGGTGATCAGCAGTTTCTTCAATGTAGTCGTCCTCCAAGGGGTACGGGGTGATCGGGACCGATCAAGACAATCTCGCCGTTCTCGTCAGGCAGACCAAGGACCAGAACTTCGGACATAAACTTGCCAATCTGGCGCGGCGGAAAATTCACAACGGCCATCACCTGACGGCCAATCAGGGCCTCAGGCGCGTAATGCGCGGTGATCTGGGCCGAGGTCTTTTTCTCGCCAATCTCATCGCCAAAATCAATCCAAAGCTTGATCGCAGGTTTGCGGGCCTCGGGATAGGCTTCAGCGCGCAGGACAGTGCCCACGCGGACATCGACCTTCAGGAAATCATCAAAGGTAATCTCACCCATTTGCCAGCTCACGCGACCGGTTTGCCGCCGCCGCAACCGCGCGCCGCAACAAATGGGGAAAACCGGTCTTGGCGTCCATCAGCACCTCAAGTGCGGCCTGCGTGGTGCCATTGGGCGAGGTCACATTGGTACGCAACTGCGCGGGGTTTTCCTCGGATTGCTCGGCCAGATCACCGGCACCCGCAACGGTGGCTTTGGCCAGCTGCATCGAAAGCTCGGCCGACAGACCCTGCGCCATACCGGCAGCGGCCAGAGATTCGATCAGGTGAAACACATAGGCCGGACCAGAGCCCGAAATCGCCGTGACCGCATCCATCTGGTCTTCTGCATCCAGCCGGACAACATCACCCACCGACAGCATCAACGCCTCGGACAGGTCCAGATGATCCGCTTGCGCCTTAGCATTGCCGATGATCGCCGTGATGCCCCGACCGATAGAGGCAGGCGTATTGGGCATCGCGCGGACAATGGGGGTATCCGCACCCAGAACCGCCTCAAAAGTGCTGATCGGGGTGCCCGCAGCGACAGAGATGACCAATGTTTTGCCATTGCCCAATGACTTCACGTCCGGCAGCGCATCAGCCATCATCTGCGGCTTTACCGCGATAATCGCGACAGCAGGATTCGGGGGAATTTTGCTGCCAATGGCGACACCCTGTTCCTTCAGCCAGTCGGACGGATTAGGGTCGATCACCCAAACAGATGTCGGCGGCAAACCGGTGCGCAACCATCCCTCCAACATAGCCGACCCCATCTTGCCGCAGCCCAACAACACAAGCCCGCGTTTCGCAACATCAGTCATATTCATTGATGCACCTCTCGAATAACTTTCAATAGGTTAGCCAAGCCGAAGGGCAGTTGGAAGATGCGTTCTTGGAATAAGAGAGAAGGCGACAGGCTCCTTTGATGGGTATGCCTATGCTCTATGTCAGGCGCGACGGCCACTTGCCGTGCTCGCATAAGGTATCGCAACAACGCCAAGACGACAGATCACACAAAAAACCCCGCCGTGCTCAGCCTAAATAGCTGAAACCACGGCGGGGCTGCTGTCTTGCGTGCGGGGTCGTTTACATCAAGTTCTGCACGTTGATGCCAAATGTGACTGCACCAATCACTTCACCGGTTTCAGGGTCTGTAATCGCCATTGAACCCTGCGACTGGTAGAAACCGGTACTGTCGTCAAACTCTACTTCGCTGATGTGCAAAGCATCCGGACCGACAGAGTAGGTTTCTTGCCATTTCGCTTCGTCGCCTTGCCAGTAGTCAGAGGTTTCAGCGCTTTGCGCAACGTTCAGGCCTTTATTGTCCATCACAAACACTTCTGTGACAAATCCAGCGGTCGCCTCTTGCTGTGCGAGCAACCAATTGGACACTGGGTCTGATAACAGTTTTTCGATAAGCGGCCCGCCGCCTGCGCCTGCTTCGGCGCGCCATTGCTGATCAAGTGCGATGACGTCATCCTCTGACAAGTCAGCATGTTGCGCGTTCTGCGCCTTGATCGCTGCAATCATATCGGGATTTGTCAGCCAATTGCTCAGCTCGTCGCGGGCATAAGCCTCGAGCGGCACACGGTAGACACCGTCTTGCCCCGGCGTCGCAATGAGATAGAGCGTGATGGTATTGTTCATCGCAACCGAAAGCGTCTCGGCCAACGCGGCCGCTGCATCGACATCTTCGGGGGTTGGTGTTTGTCCAGCCAGAGCCGCATCGAAAATGCCGCGCTGCTCTTGCCAAATCTGATAGGTGCTTTCCAGACTCGCGCGTACGGCGTCATTGGGGGGTGGGTTAATCCCTGCTGCGGGGAAGCCATCGCGCAGCGCAAGAAGCGTCTGTTGGAATTGGTCGACAGACGTTGCCAATTCCTGCTGTGTGTCAGCGGACGCGGCATTGGTCGCAAGTTGACACATTGCACGTGTCATCCGATATGCAAGCGCGCGCTGTCGGACGGCGAAGTTCAGCACCGTTGCGTCACTTTGCAACAACTGCGATGGGTCGGTGTACTGCCCGGCCACGACGGCTGCCAACTGTTCGGTCTGCTCGAACAGGTCCGCAAAACCTTGGTCGATCGTTGCGGCGTCTGCGTTTGTACCTGTACCTGACGCCAACTTCTGTGCTGCCATATCCAACGGCTTCCAGGATGCGGCAGTGGCACTGAGCGCGTTGATCGTGCGCCCGCTTCCTTCAGCACCCGGCATGCCAAGGGCGGGATTCCCGTTCACCAAACCATCAATGATTTTGTCAAAGTCTGCGCGCAGAGACGACAATTGGCTTTGTGCGGTTTCGGCCCCTATCCCGCCGTTCACTCTGCAACTGGCAGACGCCACGGCTTCGGTCAATGTCCGTAAGCTGGCCGAGCGATTAACCCGCGCTTTACCGCCATTATAAAGAGATTGATCAATGCGCTGCGCCGTTGCAGTCTCGGCGGAAATGATACCGCTGGACGGTGCGCCCATCACTGCAAGTGCAAACAACACTGTTTTTGAAACGCCGCGCATCTTTGATGCAGGGCTTTTGATTTGGCGGGAACTTGTCTTGTTTTTGATTAGCATCGCATGATTCCTAGTCTGTATAATGGGCTTATTGATTTGAAATCAATAAGTTAGCGCCTGCAAACTTTGCGGTTCGCTGAACACAATTTGATCTTCAGCCGTATTGGAGCCCCACACCTTCAGATGGCGGCTGCCTTCAGATGCGCCGGCATCATCCGTTAAGCCAACAGAGGTAACGTCCGTGCCAAAAAGCACTTCTTCAAGGCGGGCCATGAGGGATTTCAACTCCACCCGACCACGTCCCTCAATTCGGGACGAACCTGCTTGAGGCCGGGAAGTAGATGAAAGGCGGTTATACCGAAATGCGCGCACTGCTGCGGAGATTTCAAGATCGTTCCTGAGTATATGTGTCAATACTTCATCTCCCTACGTTAGGAGCAGCTACCAAAGACCCTATCCAAATTTGTCCGCCGGTAAGCCGCGCATGTATTCCGTTCACTACTCATTACATCTCACTTTGGGATACAAAGCAGAATATTTAGCTATAATTGTGTCCAGTTCGTGGTTGTTTTCGAAACTTTTTGAGGCAGGCCAGACCACCCAACAACGCGATTAGAAACCTGAGGGAGCGATCTCTTCCACCCGATTGCCCAGCGAATAACGCGGCAAATCCTGTGTGAAAAAACAAAGAAGCAGGCCAAAATCATGGCCTGCTTCTTTGCATTTAATAACCGGTTTTGGCGAAGTTACGCCCGCCCGTAGGCCCCGCCGATTGCAACTTGCACGGCCTCTTCAGGCGTCCGCTCGGCCCATGTGACCAGCTGGATTGCAGGATAATACTGCTCACAAGCGGCAACGGCCGCCCCGATCATCGTATCAATCTGGTCCGGACCTGCGACCTGATCACCGGCCAGCATCAGACCATAGCGGTACACCATCAGGTTTTGCTCTGCCCACCAGGTAAAGGCCCCGGCCCAGCAGCGGTCATTGATCACGTTCAGGGTCTCGTAAAGGGCCGGCATCCGGTCTGCGGGCGGCTCCATATCAAAGGTACAAATCAGGCGCAGGGTCTCGTCATAGGCGGACCACGCCAGCGTGATGGAATAGGTGCGCCACTGGCCCTCGACCGCCATGGCGATCTGGTCGTCATGGATGCGGTCAAATTCCCACGCGTGGTGTTCAGCGATGTGCTCCACCAGATCAATAGGGTGAAGATCATCAGCCTCAAGGTAATGTTCGGACAATGCCATATGCTCGGCCTCACTGCTTTGGCGCATGGGTCATGGCAGTGCCCAAGCGCTAGGTGCCTGCTCTAGGGGCGGTGTTGTTCACGTTTATCCCCTACTACATATCGTGGCCCGTAAAGGGCGCATCTGTAAAGCAATTTCTTGGGGATAAGTGGCGTGCCACAAAAATTTCATGTGGATAATTGCCTTCTGCAAAGCAAGCGCGCAGTTTGGCGCACAACAAAGGAGCATCCCATGAACACCGACCTTCTCAAACGTCTTTGCGAAATGCCTGGCGTGCCCGGCCATGAGGAACGGGTCCGCGATCTGATCACGTCGGAAATCAAGGACCTCTTCGATCACGTCGAGACTGATCCCATGGGGTCCCTGCTCTGCCGCCGCGACGCGACCAAGAAAAACGCGCCCAAGATCATGCTGCTCTGCCACATGGACGAGATCGGCTTTCTGGTCAGCCATATCGACAAAAACGGCTTTCTTTACCTGCAACCGGTCGGCGGGTTTGATCCGCGCAACCTGTTTTCACGCCGCGTGCTGGTCTGCACCGATACGGGCGATCTGAAAGGCGTGATGAACCCCGGCGGCAAACCGATCCACATTTCCGCCCCCGAGGACCGCAAGAAAGTGCCCGAAGTCGGCGAATTCTTTGTCGATCTCGGCCTTGGCAAAGCCGCCAAAGATGTCGTGAAGATCGGCGACTATGTGGTGATGGACGAACCGTTTCTGGAAATGGGCGATAAATTCGTGTCCAAGGCGCTCGATAACCGCATCGCCTGCTGGCTCGGGATCGAGGCGATCAAGGCGTTGGGCAAAAAAGGGCGCGGCGCGGAAATCCACGTGGCCTTCACCTGTCAGGAAGAGGTCGGCCTGCGCGGCGCACGCACGGCGGCCTACGCGATCAAGCCCGACATCGGACTGGGCATCGACGTGACACTGGCCTGCGACACGCCGGGCATCCCCGAAAAAGACGCAACCACGCACCAAGGCAAAGGCTTCGGCCTGCACGTCCGCGACAGCTCATTCATCGCCGACAAAGCTCTGGTTAAGGAAATAGAAGCGCTCGCGATCAAGAAAAAGATCCCCTACCAGCGCACCATGCTGGCCGCAGGTGGACAAGACGGTGCCGCCGCCCAACAAGCCGCCGCAGGCGCACGGGCCGTCGGGATCGTGGTGGGGACGCGGTACATCCATACAGTGACCGAAATGGTCGAGAAGGATGACTTGCAAGCGGCGCTGGATATTCTGGTGGCGTATTTGGGGGAGTTTTAGGGGAAGGTCTGCTTTGCGGACTTTGCTGTCTTTGCGCGCAGCAGGATCAACGTCCGCTTCCTGACCTCGAGGGTCTCAATCAGCCCTGTGGACAGACGCCGCAAAGCAACCGGGCTTCGCATTGTGAAGGTGAATGTACTGCAATGATCGGGCCTGTCGACGCTGGCAGACGTTTCGCACCGAGATCACCGACGACACACGTGCTGCCTGCGACGACTTCGGCATCGACCATCATGTGATTGATGTCGAACAGACGAACGAAAATCAACCGGGATCGAATGACCTCCGGCACGTCGTTAATTGCAATCTCGGCTTGCTCGGCATGTTCCCTTACAAAGATCGCATGGCTCGCCTGATACGGGCTTTTCTCAGGCTGATGCGCGTAGTTCAGCAAGGATGACGGTCTCTCCAACGATTTCGAAGAAGCATCCGCCATAGCGATTGACGGAATCTGCTGATTCAGTAGAGGCTTTCCAGTCA
Source organism: uncultured Alphaproteobacteria bacterium (assembly GCA_942490805.1). Lineage (GTDB taxonomy): Bacteria > Pseudomonadota > Alphaproteobacteria > Rhodobacterales > Rhodobacteraceae > Yoonia. Next base: position 103,351 of record CALNYU010000008.1, read on the forward strand.
CGACTTGCCGACATGCTTAACCTGACGTTCCGCAAGAGTTCAGCGATCCAGTCATCTCAAAAGGTGTGTGAAGCCGGTTTCTGGCAGGGCTTTGATTTGGAAGTTCAATGGGTGGACAGCGCTCCGAAATATTGTGTCACTTCCCGAGTACATGCATAAGATCCAAGCCGGTCGGCAGCGGACCGGCCGATATTCTCCCGATACTTGCGCTATCGTCCGCGTGCAGTCGTTCAGACCAGTTGCAGCATCGGTCAAAGTGGGCTCAAAGCCGCCATTCGCTGCACACGCCCGAGACCTGTCCAGTTCACCACGCGCCAGCGAAAAGCCGTAAGACGGGGTTCTCCCCGCCGCTTAAATGATCAGAGTCCGGGCAAGCCCCGACCTACTTCTTCTTGCCTTCCAGCGCTTCAATCCGCGCCTTCAGCGCTTCGTTCTCTTCGCGTGCCTTCTGCGCCATCGCGCGTACGGCGTCGAACTCTTCGCGGGTCACGAAATCGCGGTCGGCCAGCCAGCGGTCCATCATGGACTTCATCGCGGTGTTCGCTTCGTCTTTCGCCCCTTGGGCCACGCCCATGGCATTCGTCATCAACTGGCTGAGGTCGTCGAGGATTTTGTTGTTGCTCTGCATGGTACGCTCCATCTGCTGCTTGCCCCTTATATGGGCTTTCGCGCCGCGCGCTACAACCCAAGGCAAGAGCGGTTGACTTTGCCGCACCCGCAGACAAGGAATAGCGCCATGTTTGCAGCCATCCCCTTCCCCGATATCTCGCCCGAGATTTTCTCGTTCACGCTCTTTGGTGCCACCATCGCGCTGCGCTGGTATGCGATGGCCTATATCGTGGGGATCGCGCTTGGCTGGCAGCTCATCAAACTGGCGCTGAACCGCCCCGCGCTGTGGCGCAATGGCGCGCCCATGCAGGTGTCCCAACTCGAAGACCTGCTGACCTATATCGTCGTTGGCGTCATCGGCGGCGGGCGTCTGGGGTATGTGCTGTTTTATAAACCGGCTGAATTCCTCGCCAACCCTGTCGATATCATCAAAATCTGGGAAGGCGGGTTGTCGTTTCACGGCGGTTTCCTGGGCGTTGTCGTGGCGGTCTACCTTTTCAGCCGCCGCCAGAACGTCCCGCTGCCTGACCTCGCCGATATCATCGCTGTCGCGGCCACCCCTGCGATCCTGCTGGTGCGTATCGCGAATTTCATCAACGCCGAACTCTGGGGGCGGCAAACCGACCTGCCTTGGGGCGTGATCTTCCCCGGCCAAGCCGCCCAAGCCTGCGCCACAGCGCTGGAACCCTGCGTCCGCCACCCCTCGCAACTCTATGAGGCAGGCCTCGAAGGGCTGCTTTTGGGCACCATCCTGATGCTGCTCGCCTTCCGCTTTGGCGCGCTCAAGAAACCGTGGCTTTTGTCCGGCGTCTTCTTCATGGGCTACGGCATCGCCCGTTTCCTTGTCGAATTCGTGCGCCAGCCCGACGCGCAATTCGTGACCATCGGCAATGAACTGGGCCTTGCGTTCCATGTGAACGGCTATGGCCTCACCATGGGCCAGACGCTCACCCTGCCCATGATCCTCGTGGGCCTCACCGTCGTGATTTTGGCCGCGCGCAGATGACCGCCTTGGGTGATCTCCTGATCGCCCGGATCGCGCGGACCGGCCCGATCTCTCTGGCCGAGTATATGGCCGATTGTCTGATGCATCCCCGGCACGGCTACTACGCCACGCGCGATCCTTTTGGCGCTGCGGGCGATTTCATCACCGCCCCCGAGATCAGCCAGATGTTTGGCGAACTGATCGGTCTGGCACTGGCACAGGCATGGATCGACCAAGGGCAGCCCCCACAGATCACCTTGGCCGAACTCGGCCCCGGTCGCGGCACCTTGATGCAAGACGCCCTGCGCGCCACCCGCGCCGTGCCGGGGTTTCACGCCGCCCTCTCGGTGCATCTGGTCGAAACCTCCCCGACCCTGCGCAAAGCCCAAGGCGCGCGCATCCCCGACGCCACATGGCACGACACCGTCGCCACCCTGCCCGACGCGCCCCTCTACCTGATCGCCAATGAATTCTTTGACGCGCTGCCGATCCGCCAATTCCAGCGCAGCGGCGACGGCTGGCGCGAAAAGATGGTCGGCCTCACTGATGGGGCGCTCTCCTTTGGCCTCTCGGCGGCGACCCCCTTGGCCGCGCTTGAGGACCGCCTCGCCGATACGGCAGAAGGCGACCTGATCGAGCTTTGCCCTTCCCTTCCCGCAATCACCGAAACCATCGGCGCACAGATCGCACAGTTCGGCGGTTGTGCGCTGATCATCGACTATGGCGACTGGCAATCGTTAGGCGATACCTTGCAGGCGCTAAAAGCCCAAACACACAGTGACCCGCTAGCCACTCCGGGCGAAGCAGACCTTACCGCTCACGTTGATTTCGCGGCCATTGCCGCCCATGCCGCCCCTGCCAAATTCACGCGGCTGACGCCCCAAGGCGTGTTCCTCGAACGGCTCGGGATCACCCCGCGCGCACAAGCGCTGGCCGCAAAACTGACAGGTGACGCGCGCGCCGCCCATATCGCTGCACATCGGCGCTTGACCCACCCTGCCGAAATGGGCGACCTTTTCAAAGTAATCGGTCTTTATCCATCACACGCAACACCACCTCCGGGATTGGAGCCATGACGCTCGACATCATTACCGCCCCGCTTTTGGAAAACGTCCCGCACGGGTTTTTCACCCGCGCGGGTGGCGCGTCCTCGGGGGTGTTTGCGGGATTGAACTGCGGCTACGGCAGCTCGGACCAGCATGAGATCGTGGCGATCAACAGATCCCGCGTCGCAAAAATGCTCGGGGTTGAAGCAGAGAACCTTGTCGGTGTGCATCAGGTCCATTCAGCGGATGCGGTCACGCTCGACGCGCCTATCACACCCACCCCCAAAGCCGACGCGCTGGTGACCGCCACCAAAGGCGTGGCGCTGTCGATCCTGACCGCTGATTGCCAGCCTGTGCTATTCGCAGATACCAAAGCCGGCGTGATCGGTGCGGCACATGCCGGATGGAAAGGGGCCGTCAATGGCGTGCTTGAGGCGACGGTCACTGCGATGGAAAACCTTGGCGCAACACGCGCGAATATCGTGGCGGTCATCGGGCCCTGCATCAGTCAGGCCAACTATGAGGTCGGACCGGAATTCCGCGATACGTTCCTATCCGCCGATCCGCAGTTTGACCGCTTTTTCCGCCAAGGCGACGGCGACCGGTTCTATTTTGATCTGCCAGCCTTCGGGCTTTTCAAGCTCAAGCAGAGCGGTATCCAGTCGGCGGCTTGGACACATCATTGCACCTACGCAAACCCCGAGCGATTCTACAGCTACCGGCGCAGCGTCCATGAACAACAAGCCGACTATGGACGGCTGATTGCGGCAATAAGGCTGTAAACCCGCGCCGTTTAACGAAATGAGGCAAGATTTGCCTAGGTTTGTTAAACAAGTGCCTCTTCCAGCCTCTCTACCCTCAGATAATTTCCAGTATTTTCAAAGCTATCCGCATTTTCTGCCGGATTAATGCGCGCGACTGAATCTTTTCCTCAGTTGGTCAAAATCTCGCCAGTTTGATCCCGCATCTTGGTTCTCAATCACAGCCCAGCAAGGGCACCAAGAACAAAGAGGTATCACCATGAAAAGCCGCTGGCAGAAATCACTCGAAGCTGCAGTCGCCGCATATGACACGCCAATGCCTTGGGCACGTGGCAGCCTGCGTGAAGCAATGATCGCACGCCGTTCGGAAAATGCAGGCGATACAGCGCAACCTCTCGAACACGTCGCACAAAGCGCCTAACGGGCGTCACCCCGCGCCACTGCCGCAACGTGCGGCACAGGGCAACGGGCACACAAGGCCGGTGCGGCCAAACGAATGATGCTGATCCGTGTGTTGGATCAGGTCTTGGCCGCAACGGTTTGCCGGGCATTCGTGCCCCGCAACTCTACACAACTGTAACTATTGCTCAGATGTTGTTGGTGGGACAGCAGATGACGTCAGCTTTGAAAAGGCTTTTTTGATGGAACCGTCTCTTACCTCCGGCACGTCGCACGCGATCGATATCTTTAGCCAGCAAATCAGGCTTACGCCTGCCCAGCGGCAACATGCAAAGACGCAAAGCAGCGATGTCGCCCAGCGCAAATACGAGGTGATGTACCTCGACGCGCAAGGCCGCTTTAACGAGTTTAACACCATTGCCCGCGCCCACCCGGCCTTTGAGGAAGCGTTTTCTGTCCTCGGTCACGCCGCGATTGTGCAAACCCAGAACGGGTATATGTCCGTCGAAGACGTGATGCCGGGCGATGATGTCCGCCTTGCCGATGGCAGCTACGAAAAGCTGTTGTGGCGTGGCCGTATTACGCTTGGCCCCGCGACGAATGCGGCAAACTCCAAACAACCGATGATGACGCGGATCACCAGCGATGCTTTGGGCTATAGCCGCCCGTCGCAAGATCTGGTGCTGGGGCCATCGGCCCGCCTGCTGCACCGTGCGAACGGTATCCGCAGGGTGGCTGGCAGTGACGCGGCATTCATTCCCGCCGCAGACTTTGTTGATGGCAACAACGTGCTCAGCCTTGAGCCTGCAACGCCTGTCAGCGTCTTCCAGTTCGGTTTTGCCGGGCAGCGCTGTGTCGTGGTCAACGGCTTGGAAATCGAAACGCTGCATCCCGGCTCTGCCTTTAACCTTGGCCTGCGCGGTGATGCCTTGCGCGAATATCTCTCGCTCTTCCCGCACAAACGCGGGTTTGAGGATTTCGGCTTGATGGAGCACCCGCGCCTGCGGATGCGCGACCTCGAACTACTCGGCTAAAACCTGCGGGGCGATCTTCACAGAGCGCCCCCAGAACCGCCACAAAAGCAGTGCAGCGGCGATGGCCAGTCCGATCACAAGACCCAGCCAAAGCCCCACCGCACCGAAGCCCAAGGTAAAGGCCAGCAGATAACTGACCGGCAACCCGATCACCCAATAGCTGATTGCGGCCATGACCATTGGCACAGTCGTATCCTGCACACCGCGCAGCAGGCCAAGTGCCAGCACTTGCAACCCGTCAACCAATTGAAACAAGGCCGCGACCATCACGAGGCTCGCGCCGATGCGTAGCAGGTTGGCACGCTCTGGCTCATTGGGGTCAATAAAGAGCGACACCAAAGCCTCTGGCATCGCCAGAAAGATCAGTGACGTCACAACCGCATAAACCGCCGACATGCCGATCGCCGTAATCCCGCCACGGCGCAGCGATACTTCGTCCTTGCGCCCCAAGGCACGGCCCGCCCGCACGGTCGCCGCCTGACTAAATCCGATGTGCACCATGAACGTCAGGCTCGCCAACTGGATCGCGATCCCATGGGCCGCCAGCTCAATCGGTCCGATCCAGCCCACCATGATGGCAGAGGCACTAAACAGCCCACCTTCGGCCAATGACGTCACGCCAATGGGCCAGCCCAGCATGAACACCCTTTTGAGGATCTCGCTGTCGCTGCGCCAGAAATTCTTGAACAACTCGAACTGTGGCAGAACGCGCATAATATAAATCACGAGCAGCAACACGGTGATGAGCGTCACCGTCAAAGACGCAATCGCCGCCCCCTTGATCCCCAGTTCCGGCATGCCCCAGTTCCCGAAAATCAACGCATAGTTGATAAAGACATTCAGGATAGCCGTACCAATCGTGGCCCACAGAATGATGGCCGTATGCTCAAGTGCGGCCAGAAATGACTTGAACGTCATCACGATCAACGCAGGGATCATCTGCCAGATCACGATTTGCAAATAGATATGGGCCAGCCGCGACACCTCGGCATCTTGTCCGATGGCGATCAGGATATCTTCCGCCCAGAAGAAGGGGATCGTGACAACCAGCCCGTAAAAGATCGACAGCCACAGCCCCATCCGCGTGACACGCCGCACCTGCACTTCGTCGTCCTGTTCCGCAGCGGACGCCACCAAAGGTGTCACCGCTTGGGCAAACCCTGCGCCGACGATGAAGATCACGAAAAACAACGTGCCGGCGATGGTAGACGCGGCAAGCGCCGTCACATCATACCAGCCCAGCATCACCGTATCCGTGATATGGATCGCAAACATTGCCAGATTGCTCAGGATCAGGGGCATCCCCAGTTTCCAGATCGCACCTGTGTGGTCTTTATATGTTTGTGCGACGTGTTGCATTTGCCCAGCCTTAGGCCCGATCTGCGCCTCGGTAAAGACCTATCACAGACTGCGCAGCACCAATTGGCTGGCGAGGATCAGTACAATACCACCCGCCAAAATCTCGGCCCAGGCCAGCGTGCGGGCCACCGCGCCATGCTGCACCATCTGCAAGGCACTTTCCCGCAATCCCACAGCGGCGAACGCCACCATCACCGTAATGCTCGCCGTGCCAAGACCCATCACAAAGGCCCCAACGATCCCCGCCCAATCAATCCCAAGCCGCCACGTCAGAATCAGCAGGAACAAAGCCCCCGTGCAAGGCCGCACCGCAATCGTGCCGATCACCACCGCTGCATCGCGCCACGACCGCACGGTTTCAGCCTGCTCCAGCGTCGGCCCATGGGCATGACCGCAAGAGGCGCAGACATCGCCCTCTCCGGCATGGGCATGATCATGCTTGGGCCGCAGATGGCGCAACCCGCGCAGCACCAGCCACAAGCCCACAACGCCAATCAACGCATAACTCAGCGGGGCCAGCACATCATCAGCCACCCCCGTCATCTGTTCGCGCCCCCAGCCAAAGACAAACACCGCAGCGTAAACCAACAGCACCGCCGTCAACGCCTGCGCCAGCGACGCGCCCAGCGCGAGCCCCGCCAAGCGCCGTGCCGGCACCCGCGTGCCCGCACCATAGCCACCAATCACCAGCTTGCCATGGCCGGGCCCCGCCGCATGGACAAAGCCGTAAGCGAAGCAAAGCCCCCAGAGTGTGGCCAAGGCGCCCGCCTCGCCCGCGCGCAGCCCGCGCAGGGCAGCAGCCATGGCATTTTGCACATCACGCTGGGCACCGGACGCAAAGCGCATGATCTGGTCCGCCCCGCCAAATCCCCAAAGCCACACAGCCACCGCCCCAAAGGCGGCAAGGATCACAGCGGGCCAGCGCATGTCACAACAATCGTATCGGCAAAGGCATCACCAATGGCAGGGAAATACTCATCCGGGCCAACATCGCCGGGCGCTTGCCCGTCCAGCAGGCTCTCGGCCATGGCATAGGCGGCATCCACATCGGCCGGAATAACCTCGGCACTGCAATCATCGCGCCCTTCGATCAGAACCGGATGGCGCAGATCATAGGCCGTGTAAAAACTCGGATCATAAACGCGTATCTGGATCGCACCGTCGGCATCAGGCACGGCGGGCACAGGGCGCGTATGCGTTTCCACAAACAGCCCTTCGACATAGGTCATCCGGTGGTCCTGCTTTTCACCCAAGGCCAGCACGGCACCACCCTGCGCCACCTCCAGATCACCGGCATATTCGGGGGGCCACGCCGCAATCTGGCTATCAAGCAAGGCTTGCTCCTCAGCGGTCAGCACAAGATCACCGTCCATGTCGATCCCCAGATCTGTCGTCACCAAAAGCGAAAACAGATCGTCGTAATACCAGTCCAGCTTGATCCCCATGTCACCGGCTTCATCAAAGACAACCGTCACCTGCGCCTGCACAAAAACATGCGGATGGGCGGTGGCCGTGACCGGCACGACAAGCGCCGCAAGAAGGGGAAGGATCAATCGCATGACGTCTATGTAGGGCCATCTGAACGCGCCGACAATGGACCCGCGCACGGCGTGGCAGAACGATCAATTTTCGGCAAAAATTGTCCTATGCGCCATCGCGTACAAGCCACCCCTGATAATGCACCATCGGCGCACCGGTGATCGGCGCAGAAAGTGCCACATCAAAATGAAAGCGCCCTGCGTCCTCATATTCCCGTGCAACGCTGATCGGCAAAAGAAACCGCGGAAAAGGGATCGGCCCCAAACGGCCCGCCTTCACCGGAAAATGCAACTGTCCCTCGGCCACATGCAGGCCCAGAGTAAAAGTGAAAGGGCCAAACCGTTCGGTCATCTGACCGTTCTGGACCTTCAGAAAAGACCAAAACCGCGCCGCCCCAAACTGGCGCTGCCATAACTCGCCGCCGTTCTGCGGGGTCATGGTGACCGTGACGTCAATATCTTCGGTGGCAGGCGGAAAGCGAAACGCAAAGGCAATCACCCGCGCCCAAAGAGACGGTCCGCGCGTCACACTGGCCCGCCCCACCCAGCGGCTGGGTGCGCGCAGGTCATGCAAGGCGCGCACGGCGGCGGGAAGCTCCGCATAACTCTGCCCAAGATAGTCCGCAAAAAGCGGTGTTTCTCGCAGGGCGGCGGTTTGGTCATCTCTCTCCATGACAGCGCAACCTAGCGCGCAACGCGCGCCAGACCAGCGCCCCTTCTAAACCCCAGTGGCCTGAAACTTGCCCATCAGATAGGGGCCAGAGCGCACCGGCGCGTAAGTATCCGATCCATCCAGCGGCACAATCTCCGCATCCCAATCAGGCTGGTGAAAATACGCCAGCGACTGGCGCGCAGGCTGGCCGGGGATCGCCACAACACGGTGCAAGGTGCTGACCCAGCGATCGGCGGTCCAGCGGGCCATCAGATCACCGATGTTGATCACGAATGCCCCCTCCGGCGCAGGCACATCAACCCATTGGTCCCCCTGCTGCACCTGCAATCCCTGACTGCCCGGCTGGGGTAAGAGAATGGTGAGCGACCCATAATCGGTATGCGCCCCGGCGCGCTGTTGCTTGTCCAAAGGCCGCGCTGTGGTGGCCGGATAATGCAGGGCACGCAGAGCCGAGATCGGGTTGGCGATGAACGGATCAAAGTGATCCTTGGGCAAATCCAAAGCCGCTGCAAAAGCCCGCATGACACGGGCGGCCAAATCCTCCATCGCGGCATAATAGGCCTCCCACGCGGGGCGGAATCCGGGCAGGTCGGGCCAAAGTGTCGGTTGATAGCAAAAGTCCAACGCGGCGGCACTGGCATCCGCAGGTACACGCAACGGCCCACCATTGAAGCTCTCTTTCAAATCGGGCGGCGTGTCCTCGCCTTTGGAACGGGCCAGCGCCTCGGCATCGGGGCCAAGATAGCCGTAAGGATAACCCTGAAAGGGTGGCGCGACAGCTTGCTTCTGCGCAGGCTCTTGCGCAAAAAACGCCGCCGCCGCGGACCACACATCATCAATCACGCCTTGCTCTACCCCATGCCCGTCCAACACCAAAAAGCCGGTGTCACGGCAGATATGATCCAGCTTGCGCGCCAAATCGTGGCGTGCATCTTGATGCGCGCCCTCGAACGCGGCCAGATCAAAGCGGGGAAAACTCACCCCAGCACCTCGCGCCAGGAATGTTTGGGCGCAAAACCGACCATCCGCTTGGCCTTGTCATTGGCATAAAACGTCTCATCCGGGCGCATCTGGCGTTTGACGGGCACGCCTTCATAGAAGCGGGCAATCACCTCGTCCGAGGTAATTCCAACGGACAGATCATCATTCGAAACGTTAAACACCTCATAGCCCAGACCATCGGTCTTCAGACAGCAATCCACCATATGCCCCAGATCACGCGCATCGATATAGGCGAAAATATTGCGACGGCGCAGGGCCGGATCATCCATGTAGGCCGGGAACTGGTCGGCATATTCATGCGGCTCGATCACATTGTTGATGCGCAGCCCGTAAATATCGATGCCGCTGCGCGCCTGAAACGATCGCCCCGTGACCTCGTTACAGACCTTGGACATGGCGTAACTGTCGTGGGGCACGGTGGGGTGCTCTTCATCGATCGGCACATATTCCGGCTTCAGCTCGCCATCGGCAAAACACACCGCATAGGTCGTCTCGGAGCTGGCAAAGATCACCTTGGGGATCCCCAGCTTCACCGCCGCCTCAATCACATTGTAGGTGCTCAGCGTATTCTGGCGAAAACACTCGCCATCGGTGCCAATCATCACACGCGGCACAGCGGCGAAATGCACAACCGCATCATATTTCGGCACACCGGTACCCGGCTCCAGCTCATGAAAGTCGGCGTATTGCGACATCGCGCCAATCACCTGTCCGCTGTCGCACAGATCGATCAGCAACTCCGACACATCCAGCCCCGACGGCACACGGTCCGCATTCACAACCGTATGGCCCTGCGCCTGCAAATAAGTGATCGCATGACGGCCCGCCTTGCCGCTTCCACCAGTGAAAAATACGCGCATATCGTCCTCCTATGTTTGCCGCTAAACTAGCCTGAACCCCACAGACCGCAAGCATTCGAGATTGCCCCCTGCCCGCCTGCCTGCCATTATGAGCAAAACCAAAGAAATGAGCAGCACCATGGCCAACGACCTCCTCTCCGGGGCCAACCCCGACGACTACAACGCCGACAGCATCGAGGTGCTTGAGGGGCTGGAACCCGTGCGCAAACGCCCCGGCATGTATATCGGCGGCACCGACGAACGCGCGCTGCACCATCTGGTGGCCGAAGTGCTGGATAACTCGATGGACGAAGCGGTCGCAGGGCACGCCAACCGGATCGAGGTGGAACTGCACGCGGACTATTCTGTCACCATCAAAGACAACGGGCGCGGTATCCCCGTCGATCCACACCCCAAATTCCCTGACAAATCCGCCCTCGAAGTGATCCTGTGTACACTGCACGCAGGCGGTAAATTCTCGGGCAAAGCGTACCAGACCTCGGGTGGTCTGCACGGCGTCGGTGCATCGGTGGTCAACGCGCTGTCGGACAGCATGGTCGTGCAAGTGGCGCGCAACAAAGAACTCTACGAGCAACGCTTCTCACGCGGCATCCCGCTTGGGCCAGTGGAAAAACTGGGGCCCACCCAAAACCGGCGCGGCACCACGGTGACTTTCCACGCGGACCCCGAAATCTTTGGCAGCCAGAAATTCAAACCTGCACGGCTCTTCAACTCGATCCGCTCCAAGGCCTACCTGTTTTCAGGCGTCGAAATCCGCTGGAAAACGGAAATCGACGATCGCGAAACCCCGCTTGAGGCCACCTTCCACTTCCCCGGCGGCCTGTCGGATTACCTCAAGGAAACGCTCGGCACCGCATCCACCTATGCCGACAAACCCTTCGCAGGCACCGTCGATTTCAACGAAAAATTCGGTGAACCCGGCAAGGTCGAATGGGCGATCAACTGGACGCCCGTGCGCGACGGTTTCATCCAGTCCTATTGTAACACCGTGCCCACGCCCGAAGGCGGCACGCATGTCAGCGGTTTCTGGGCCGCGATCCTGAAAGGGATCAAGGCCTACGGCGAGCTGTCCAACAACAAAAAAGCCGCCCAAATCACCCGCGAGGACCTGACCTCGGGCGGCTGCGCGCTGGTGTCGTGCTTTATCCGCGATCCCGCCTTTGTGGGGCAGACCAAAGACCGCCTGTCCTCTGAAATCGCCGCCAAAATGACCGAAGGGGCGGTGCGCGACCACTTCGACAACTGGCTGGCCAATGACACGAAATCCGCAGGCGCGATCCTTGATTTTCTGGTGCTGCGCGCCGAAGAACGCCTGCGCCGCCGGCAGGAAAAAGAGACCGCGCGCAAATCCGCGACCAAGAAACTGCGCCTGCCCGGCAAGCTGACGGATTGCACCTCCAAAGACCGCGCCGGCACCGAGCTTTTCATCGTCGAGGGCGATAGCGCGGGCGGGTCCGGCAAAGGCGCGCGCAACCGCGTGAACCAAGCGCTACTCCCGCTCAAAGGTAAAATCCTCAACGTGCTGGGGGCGGCGTCATCGAAACTGACGACCAACGCCGAAATCAACGACCTGTGCGAGGCGCTCGGTGTCGGCATGGGCACCAAATTCAACGTCGAGGACCTGCGCTACGAGAAAATCATCATCATGACCGACGCCGACGTCGACGGCGCACATATCGCGTCACTTTTGATGACCTTCTTCTTCACGCAAATGCGGCCCCTGATCGACAACGGCCACCTCTATCTGGCCTGCCCCCCGCTCTACCGCCTGACCCAAGGCGCGCGCCGCGTCTATGTGGCCGACGACGCCGAGAAAGACGCCGTCATGGCCAAGGGCTTGGGCGGCAAGGGTAAAATCGACCTGCAGCGCTTCAAAGGCTTGGGCGAAATGGACGCCAAGGACCTCAAAGAAACGACAATGGACCCCAAAACCCGCAAACTGATCCGCGTCACCGTGCAAGACGACGTGCCGGGCGATACAGCGGATCTGGTCGAGCGTCTGATGGGGAAAAAGCCGGAGTTGCGGTTCCAGTATATTCAGGAAAACGCACGGTTTGTGGAGGAGTTGGATGTTTAGATCATGAGGCGGACTTGGTTATCTTTACGTAGTTTAAAGCAGCACGAGTTTAGAAAAACGCTAAGGTATATTAAGACAGCGGGAGCCAGTTGGCACGACATTTACATCCAGTTGGGCAAACTACAGGAGACCGCTGTCTCCAAGCTTATCAAAAGCTGCACCGCTATATTCATATATTATCTTTTGTTGTCCTCTTTGGGTGACGAAGAACAAGTTAGCATTACAGTCCAAGGCGTGACGGCGTCTTTGCCGACAGCTTTTGTAGCGGTAATGGCAAGCGTCGGTTTGTTCCTTATAGTTATGCAGGCGCAATCTGTACTGATGTTGACCTTGCTTCGTGCACACGAGGGAACTAGGCTTTCATTACGTGGTTTTTCGATGGGTGCCTATGGCCTATACAATGGACAAGACGAAATGGAACTCCCGACACCTCTGCTTTAAACGGCGAGGCATTCCAAGAGGTGCTGCCGGTTTCCGTAATACTCACATTTCTATACGTGATAGTGCTGGCTTTTTTACTGGTCCCACTTGGGGCACTGTGGACTTACTTAATGGGCTTGCAGTGGGGCATCCTAAACTCGCAACTCATAGCTGAGTCAATACAGATTTACTGTTGGTTTTGGTGTATTTGACTTAATTTGCGCAGTCGTTTACTTAGGGACTATTTGATTGTCCCATAGATTTTTTGAAGACCGATGATGGAAGCAAGGATAGATTTGCAATTCGAAACTGGGATTTGCAGTTCGCAATTATGCCTTTGGTCAACATCCCTCAAGGCGTTGAGGACGTGGCTAAAAAGCCAGTCCAACTAGTCGTAGGGTGGGTGAAACCCACTTGATTGCTGGCGCTAGTTTCTACAATTATTGACATATCAAATTACCTCGGAGGTAAGAATGATAATGCGTTGGTTCAGGGCGGTGCGATCTTGGGAAGACAAGCATAAGATAGGAAATTCAGGATCTATTGCATATGCTCTTTTTGCAATCGTTCTGCCGTGTGCGTTTGTATTCTTGCTTTCGATTTTATTGGAAAGTTTCTCTGTATTTCTCTCAAGAGAAAACACGTTTTTGATTGCCGTCGGTGTCTGTGTTTTTGCTTTTATCTTCTTATGGATGAGTGAGTTCACCAATGAACGAGAGGATTAGACGCGGCCATTCGCCTTGTCACAATAATGCCGGATAATCTGACGTATCGCAGGATAGCAAAAGCGCCCTCCGGGGGGAGGTCGGGCGCTGCCCACCGATGCCGGGCGGGGTGTTTGGTGAGGGGCATCGCCAATCTTGCCGGGGAGAACCCCGGCCTACGGGTGCTGCGGCGTAGGTCGGGGTTCTCCCCGACACACCCCCAACGCACGACATCGTAGGTCGGGGCCTGCCCCGACGCCCCCCAGCCATACACCGGTGTACATACGCATTGTGTACAGCTTGTGTACGCAAAACACACACCCCTTTCCCTTGCGTCACGCCGCACTATTTCCCCCTTATGCGCTATCTGATTTTGATCCTTTTCCTCGCCTCCCCATTGGCCGCACAAGAGGTTGAAACCGACCTCGAACTGGTCCTGCTTGCCGATGCGTCGGGGTCCATTGACGCGGATGAACTGGCCTTCCAACGCCAATCCTACGCCACAGCCATCACCGATCCGGCGGTCGTCGCGGCCATCGAAAACACGCTCTACGGGTCCATCGCGGTCACTTACGTCGAGTGGGCCACGAACCAGGCCACGGTCGTGGACTGGACCGTCATCACCGACATGGAAAGCGCCACACGTTTCGCAAACGCCCTGATCGGCCCGCCCCGCCAAGCGAACGGGCGCAACGCCATCGGCTCGGCCCTGCTTTACGGGATGGCGCAGATAGAAAACAACAATATCAGAGGCTTCCGCCGCGTGATCGACTTTTCCGGCGATAGCATGGGCAACACATATGGCCCGCCCATCACCCAAGCGCGCGATCAGGTCGTGGCGAATAACATCACGATCAACGCCCTGCCGATCCTGCGCAATGGTGACTTTATGGGCAATAGCCTGCCGTTGATGTACGAGCAGAATATCATCGGTGGACCCAATGCTTTCGTCATGCCCGCGCTCAGCGGACCCGAGTTCACCGACGCCGTGCGCCGCAAGCTGATCCTCGAGATCGCAGGCACCACGCCGCAGACCGAATATGCCTCACTCCTGCTGGAGGGATTGCAGGTAGGCCAGTAGGTCAACAATCGGCTGCGAGGTCATGATAGGCTGCCCCGTCTCGGCCTTGGTCGCCACATCGGTGCCTTCGAAAAAATCCCCGTAAACCGGCATCATGCTGCCGTGGCTGACCAGTGGATCACGCCCGTCAATCCGCATGACAACGCGGGAGGTCGGAAACACCCCGCCATTCTCTGCCGCCAACCGGGTCAGATTGGTGGGCGCCACAACCAAGGACGGGGACATCGGCCCGTTGCCGCTGGCCGACGTGCCATGACAGGTGGCGCAATAGAACCCGAAAAGCGCTTCGCCCTGTGTCACATCCTGCGCTGCAACAGGGTGGGCTAGGCTCAACGCCAGTACCAAAGGAATGATGCGCATGACGGTCTCCTCTATGCTGTTGGGACCAGCCTAGGCGGAGGTTGGGGCGCGCGCGTTGATGCAAATCAACTAGCGCAGTGTCAGACCGCCAATCGCCGCACGGATCACGCTATCGGTGTCATCACTGTCGCCAGACACCGCAAGCCCGATCAGCGCACCTTTGTCACCGCCAAAAGCGCGGGCGTAATCGGCCGCCAGATCAACGCTTTCGCTGAACGATCCTGTCCCCGCCTGCCGCAGCGCAATCGTCACACCCTGTCCCGCAGGACCATAAGGTGACGGGATCACCTGACCGCGGGAATGGTTGCCACCCCAGGCATACTGGATGATCCGCACATCATCATTGCCCAGCAAGGCGCGGATGTTCGCGCCCTCAAGGCTGGGTGCGATGTTTTCGGGCACAAACACAAAGTAGAGCGAGATATTGCGATCGTCGCCGCCTTTCAGGCTGAGATCGGTGGGTGGTACCGATTGGTCAACGGTCCAGTTCCACGTCGCGGTATTCGTCGCCCAGTCTGCAGGGGCCACGCGGCTCCAGGCAATCGATACAGACCCTTCCGAGACCAGCCCGAGGTTCTGGCCGAAGACATAATCGTTTGAACTAAAAAGCGAGAGGCGCTGCTCTTGCCAGCCGTTATCAAATCTGACCTCGCCTGCCTGCGCGCTGGCGGCAAAACATAGGGCAAAAACTGTCGCAAATATCCGTTGCATGAAAGCATCCTGTTGGTTGGGTCAGGATAGACCTACCCCACATCAGATGCGCAGGAACCCGGCATCTTCCGTTTTCACGCGAACGTTAGCTTTGGTTACTGCTGGATCGATTCCAGATATTCCGTCAGCACCAGCAGTTTCATCGGCACCGGCGTGCCAAGCCCCTGCTCTTCCACGATCACGGTTTCGCCTAGATCGCCAGCGCCGAACTCGGGCATGGCCGCGCTAAAGTGCTGACCACGATCAAGCCCGTCAATTGTGCTCATGACTTGGTCGACAGGAAAAACACCGCCGTTGCGTGCCGCAATCGTCGTCAAATCCGGCGGGGCAACTGTCAAACCGCGCGCTGCTGGACCATCGCCTTTGCCATCGGCACCGTGGCAACTGGCGCAGTTTTCCATATAGGCTGTCCGCCCGTCGATGGGTTCTTCGACGCAAGCCGTCAGGCCCAGCGCAAGTAAAATAATGACGTACCGCATAGTCAGCCTCCTGTTGTTTTCAGACTGTAGCAAAACCGCGCCGCACGCCACCATGATTTGCATCAATCAGCAGATCATGGACCTTCACGCGCTCTCTAGAACACCGCCATTCAGGCGCACCTGACGATCCATGCGCGCGGCCAATTCAAGGTTATGCGTGGCGATCACAGCTGCCAGCCCCGTATCACGCACCAGCCCCATCAGCGTGCCAAACACCTGATCCGAGGTATCAGGATCAAGGTTGCCCGTCGGCTCATCCGCCAAGAGCAAGGCAGGTTCATTCGCCAAAGCACGACAGAACGCCACCCGCTGCTGTTCGCCCCCTGAAAGGGCCGCAGGACGGTGTGCTGCGCGGGCAGCAATCCCCACGCGATCAAGCAAGGACATTGCGTGTTTCTCGGCCGCTTGCGCGGAAACACCATTCGCCAGCTGTGGCAAGACGATATTTTCCAGCGCCGTAAATTCCGGCAGCAGATGGTGGAATTGATAGATGAACCCCACGGTTGACCTGCGCACTGCTGTGCGCTTGCGATCAGACAGGCGGGTCATATCGGTGCCTTCGATCTGCACGGTGCCGGTGTCGGGTGTATCCAACAGGCCCGCGATATGCAGCAAGGTCGATTTGCCAGCACCCGAGGGGGCGACCAAAGCAACCACCTCACCCGGCTTGACGTCCAACGACACCCCTTGCAGCACGCGCACCTCATTCGGTTTGCCCGCGTTGTAGGTTTTTGTCAGGTCGGCGACCTGCAGCGTGAAATCACTCATAGCGCAGCGCCTCGACCGGGTTCATGCGGGCCGCACGGCGCGCGGGAAAGATCGTGATGATCCAAGACAGGCCCAGCGACAGCGACATCGCCTTGATCACATCAATCAGGCGCAATTCAGCAGGGATATTATAGATGCCTCTGATGGATGGATCCCAAACACCGCCGCCAGCGACGTAGTTCACAAAGCTAAAGATCGTGTCGATGTAAATCGCAAAGAGACAGCCAAGGATCACCCCCAGCGCCGTCCCGATGGTGCCAATCCCTGCCCCACAGATAAAGAAGATGCGCAGAATCGACCCTTCGGTCAGACCCATGGTGCGCAAGATTCCCACATCGCGGCCTTTGTTTTTCACCAGCATAATCAAGCCGCTGATAATGTTCATCGACGCCACCAGCACGAGGATCGACAGGATGATAAACATCACATTGTCCTCAATCGTCAGTGCCCGCAAAAACCGCCCCACACGGTCCTGCCAGCTATAGGCCCACATGTTGGGTCCAGCGGCATTGGCGATCTCTTGCTTGAGCACCTCTGACTGGTTGAGGTCATCCAACCGGATTTCCAGCTCATCCGCCACACCGTCACGGTTAAAGATCAGCTGCGCCACATCGAAGGGCAGATAGGCCCGCACTTCGTCAATCTGAAAGCGTCCTGTCGAAAAGATATAGACCACCTCATAGGCGTTACGCCGCGTGGCCTGCCCCATTGGCGTTGACGCACCGGATCGGGTGGTAAGTTCGATCCGGTCGCCGATATCAAGGCCAAGGTTCGCCGCCAGAGCAGAGCCGATCGCAATCCCATTCGGCAGGTCGTCAATATTCCCCGATGTACGCTCACTTTGGACAATCGCGTCTGACGCCTTGAGGTCCTCCAGCCGGATGCCGTGAATATCCGCCAACCCGATCCGCCCTGACGGACCCGAGGCCATCGCCTGCCCGCGAATAAGCGGCGCGACGGTCCGCACCCCGTCTACCGCGCGGATATTGTCGGCGACCTGCTCAAAGTCCGTGATCACCCCACCCGGCATCACCACGCTGACATGGGCGTTGGCCCCCGCAATCGTATCAATGAATTCGGCCCGAAACCCCGATCTGACCGCCAGCGTCGCAATCAGCGCAAATACCGCCAGCGTCACACCGATCAGGCTGATCCACGTCATGACGCTGACACCGCCCTCGGCGCGTTTGGCGCGGATGTAGCGCCACGCGATCATCCATTCGAATTTTGCAAAGGGACGTGTTGTCCTGACCTCGGCCATGAAAGCTCCTGCTTGGGTTTGCCGCAACGTGGTGCGCGGGGGCGCAATGGTCAAGCGGGTGTGCGCTTATCTTTGTACGCCCGCCAGTCTTGGCCTGTTGGTCGGGGTTTGCGCAACAAGCGTCGGACGGGTGACTGGCGGATCGGCCTTGATCGTCGGTGGTTGGCGCTTCTTGGTCGCGGGCGCGGGCTTTGTGCGACGAAACGGCAGGGAAATCAGCGCTGCCAAAATCGCGAAACCGGCCCAGCCACCCAAAAATCCCGTTCCGGCAGAAGCGGCCCCCGCAACGCTCAGCGGCACAGCAGGTGTGAAATCACCCCAAACTGCCGCAAGAGTCGCGGGATCAGCCATCCGGTGCGGCAAGGTCAGACGTTCCAACGGGGTCGCCTCGCGCAAGAGCATCAGATTTTCGCTCAGCCGCGCATGACGGGCAAAGGTCCGCCGCCAAAGCGCCTCTTGCGAGGCCACCAGCGGGGTTTCGGCCATCGCCTGCAGCATCTCTTCGCGGCCCATACCATCGGCAAGGGCGGTTTCGTCAAATTCCACCACCTGCCGCGTCAACTCATCGACCTGACCGGCCAGACGTTGCAGATATTGCTGCGAAAACTCAGGGTATTGCGACAGGCCGGCGGCACCGCTGAGCCCACCGATCAAACATAGGGCGCGGATCATGCCAGCGCCCTCTTGCGGGAAATCATTGTCATCTGCTGCCTCGAAGCATTTTGTTTTGCCGCAACATAGCAGATTTTCGCGGGGCTGTTAACGCGTCATCGGCGCTATGCGCGCTCTTCCGCGTGTGTGCGCAGCCAATTGATCACATTGGCAGCGTCCTGATCTGGCGGGAACACCGGATAAAAAACTTTCGCAATCACACCCTCACGCACGATCATGGTCAGCCGCTTGTGCAGGTACTTCCCATCTGCCTCCATCCCCGGCAGATCGAGCGCCTTACCGAATGCCAGATCAGCGTCGGACAAAAGCGGGAATGGCAGGTGCAAACGCTCGGCGGCCTCGGATTGATATTCCGTGTCTTGGGTTGAAAGCCCAAAGAGATGATCCACGCCATAGTCGCGCAATTCCGCATAGTGATCACGAAACGCGCAGGACTGGGGCGTACAGCCGCGCGCACCGGGGATGTCGTTCCATCCTTCGGGCAAGTCGCGATCCGGGCGCCCCGTCATCGGATAGACATAGATCACCGTCATGCCGCGCAAGTCGCCAAGCGTGACCGCAGGGCCGCCGGTGGCCGGCAAGGCCATATCCGGCAGGCTCTGCCCTTCAAGATGCGCCGCTTTTCCGTCATCCGCAGGTGCAGGGATCAGCGACCAATCGACGTCAAACAGGCTCACGCAATCCCCTCGTAAATCTTGGCAATCTTGGCGACAGCCTCTTCTGGTGGCAGCTCTTCGCTCTCACCCGTCCGGCGGCTGGTCAGCTCAACCACACCGTTCTTCAGGCCGCGTGGCCCTACGGTGATGCGCCATGGCAGGCCGATCATATCCATCGTGCCAAACTTGGCCCCTGCCCGTTCGTCACGGTCATCGTAAAGCGGCTCAAGGCCCAGCGCTGTGAGGGACGCGTAAAGCGCTTCACAGGCTGCATCCGCCTCGGCATCGCCGGTTTTCAGGTTCACGATCCCGCAGTGGAATGGCGTCACACCTTCCGGCCAGATGATGCCCTTGTCGTCATGGCTCGCCTCGATGATCGCACCCAGCAGACGCGACACGCCAATGCCGTGGCTGCCCATATGGACCGGCACTTTGTTGCCCTTTCCGTCGTCGACCAAGGCACCCATACTTTCGGAATATTTCGTGCCGAAATAGAAAATCTGTCCCACTTCGATCCCACGCGCCGTGCGCTTACGCTCCTCAGGGATCGCATCGAATAGCGCCTGATCGTGGGTTTCATCGGTGCGGGCATAGCGCGAGGTGAATTCCTCCAGCACCGCCTGACAAGCGGCGTGATCGTCATAATCAATCTCGCGGTCGCCGAACTTCAATTCAGTGATCTCGCTGTCATAAAAGACCTCTGACTCGCCCGTATCAGCCAGCACAAGGAATTCATGGGTGTCATCGCCGCCAATCGGGCCACTATCGGCGCGCATCGGGATCGCTTGCAGCCCCATCCGCTCATAGGTGCGCAGATAGCTGACAAGATGGCGGTTATAGGCGTGCAGCGCATCTTCTTTGGTCAGGTCAAAGTTATAGCCGTCCTTCATATAGAATTCGCGGCCCCGCATGACGCCAAAGCGCGGGCGGACTTCGTCGCGGAATTTCCACTGGATTTGATAGAGGGTCAGCGGCAGGTCTTTGTAGCTGGTCACATGGGCGCGGAAGATATCCGTCACCAGTTCCTCGGCCGTCGGTGTGAACAGCATCTCACGCCCGCCACGGTCCTTGATCCGCAGCATTTCTTCGCCGTAAGCATCATAACGGCCACTTTCACGCCAAAGATCGGCGGATTGGATCGTGGGCATCTGGATCGCGATGTGCCCTGCACGCTCTTGTTCTTCGTGCACGATATTTTCAATCTTGCGCAGCACCTTAAAGCCCAGCGGCAACCACGAATAGATCCCCGCGCTGGCCTGTTTGATCATGCCAGCCTGCAACATATAGCGGTGGCTGACGATCTGCGCCTCGCGGGGCGTTTCTTTGAGAACGGGCAGGAAATAGCGGCTCATGCGCATGGGTTTGACCTTTTCGGATACAAGTGTTGGGTGAGGGTTTAATCCGCTGCGGTGCCCCTCGCAAGCAGTGTGATGATTTCAGGGCAGATCAGTTTCTGATGGCCGGGTCTTGCGTCATGGCGCGACACATCGCATCTATGGATCAAGCAATTACGGATGATCCATGGCACTTCCTGTCGGACAACAAGCGAAATACTGGGGCATCGCGACAGCGGTGTTTCTGGTCTCTTTGTGGTTTCTGGGCGATGTGATCCTCCCCTTCGTGCTGGGCGGGGCGATTGCCTATTGCCTTGATCCCATCGCAGATCGGCTTGAACGCTTGGGATGCAGCCGCGTCACTGCCGTGGCGATTATCACGTTGGTCGCCCTCTTTGTCTTTGTTTTGTTGATCTTGCTGGTCATCCCGACACTGGTGCAACAAACCGCATCGCTGATCGAAACAGCGCCCGCGTTGTTCGACCGCCTGCGCACCGGCCTGACCGAACGGTTCCCGCAACTGATGGATAACCAAAGCGTGGCTTACCAACAGCTTTTGACGATTGGCGAGGCGATCCAGTCGCGCGGGGGTGAGCTGATCAACGGGCTGCTGTCTTCGGCGCTTGGGCTGATCAACATCATCGTTTTGCTGGTCATCGTGCCGGTTGTCGCGGTGTATATGCTGCTCGATTGGGACAATATGACCGCCAAGATCGACAGCATGTTGCCGCGCGATCACGTCGATACCATCCGCCAACTGGCCCGCGATATTGACGCGACACTGGCCTCTTTCATTCGCGGCCAAGGCACCGTGTGTCTGGTGCTGGGCACCTATTACGCGGTGGCGCTGATGCTGGCAGGGCTGAACTTTGGCCTGATCGTGGGCTTTATTGCCGGTTTGATTACCTTCATTCCTTACGTCGGCGCTTTGGTTGGCGGCACCTTGGCCGTCGGGCTGGCGCTGTTCCAGTTCTGGGGCAGTGTCGAGGTGCCGGATGGCGACACGATGGCCTATGCCACCAACTGGCTGCGCATCGGGATCGTGGCAGGCATCTTCGGGCTGGGCCAGTTTCTTGAGGGCAATATCCTGACGCCGAAACTTGTCGGCGGGTCCGTTGGCCTGCACCCCGTGTGGCTGCTTTTTGCGCTTTCAGTGTTCGGGACGCTTTTTGGCTTCGTCGGCATGCTCGTTGCCGTGCCAATCGCCGCGATGATCGGTGTGGTCGCGCGCTGGGGCCTGAGCCAGTACAAAGACAGCCTGCTCTATCGCGGAAAATCTGAGGGCGACTAAATGTCAGATCAGCTCGCTTTTGACTGGCCAACGGGTGTTGCGCTGGGGCCCGATGATTTCTTTGTCTCCGAAGCGAACGCGCAGGCCTATGCCATGCTAGGCACGCCCGAGACATGGCCAGAGCGTAAACTGGCCCTGATCGGCCCGAAGGGCAGCGGCAAAAGCCATCTGGCGCGTGTCTTTCAAAGCCAGAATGACGCGCTGTTGGTTGAGGCCGCGACGATTGGCGCCGATTTCCGGACCGATGCGGATACCATCATCATCGAGGATATCGAACGCCTGCCCCCCCACGCCGAGGAAGCGGTGTTTCACCTGCACAATAATCTGCGCAACGCGCAGGGCACCTTGTTGCTGACCTCACACTTACCGCCAAGCCGCTGGTCCATCGCCCTGCCTGATCTGGCCAGCCGGATGCAGGCCACGACCGTTGTGCAGATCACGAACCCCGACGATGCGCTTTTGTCGGCGCTGATTATGAAGCTCTTTGCCGACCGTCAGATCAACCCGCAGCCCCATCTGGTCCAGTATCTGACCACCCGCATCGAGCGGTCATACGCGGCTGCCGCCGAGATCGTTGCCCGTCTGGATACGGCCGCCTTGGCCCAAGGGCGCAAGATCAACAAGACACTCGCCGCCGAGCTGCTGGACAACAGCGACTGACGCCGCAATACTTGTCATATTGCCGCAATAAATGCGGAACAAAAGGCCTTCATGATCGACGCAAATTTCTTAGAAGGGGCATACCCCGCCCCCACGACACTCGATATTGACCCCGAAAGCCCCGCACGGTTTGTAAACCGCGAGCTGAGCTGGATCGGTTTTAACTGGCGTGTGCTCGAAGAGGCTGAGAACAGCCGCGTGCCCTTGTTGGAACGCCTGCGGTTTCTGTCAATTTCAGCGACCAATCTTGATGAATTCTATACGGTCCGGGTCGCTGGCCTGCGCGAATTGGCCAATGAGGGCAATGTCACCCCCGGCCTTGACGGTCTAACCCCTGCCGAACAGCTGCTCGACATCGACCGTGATGCGCGGGCGCTGATGACGCGCCAGCAAACGGTCTTTACCGAACTGCAAACGCTGATGGCCGAACAGGATATCCATATTCTGGATCGGGCCGCCCTGAGCGATGACGATATCGCCTACCTTGAAGATGTGTTTATCGAACAAGTGTTTCCGGTCCTGTCGCCCCTTGCGATTGACCCCGCGCACCCGTTCCCCTTCCTGCCCAACGAAGGCTTTGCGCTCGCGCTGCAACTGGAACGGCCCAGCGACAAACGGCAGTTGCGCTCACTTCTGCCGGTGCCTGCGCAAATCGCGCGCTTTGTGGCGCTGCCTGCAGAGACAGGACACCGTTTTCTGCCGCTGGAAGAACTTTTGGTGCTGCATATCGGGCGGCTTTTCCCCGGCTACAAGATGAAGGGCAGCTGCGCTTTCAAGGTCCTGCGCGACAGTGATCTGGAACTGGAAGACGAAGCCGAAGACCTTGTGCGCGAATTTGAAACCGCCCTGAAACGGCGTCGTCGTGGCGAGGTCGTGCGCCTGAAACTCTCGGCTGGCGCGCCTTCGGCACTCAAATCACTGATCATGTCGGAACTCCATGTGACCGAAGACACGGTGGTCGAGGTCGACGGGTTGATCGGGATCGCCGACTTGGGCGAACTGGTGCTCGAGAGCCGCCCCGATCTTTTGTGGCCCCCTTTTTCGCCACGGGTGCCGGAACGGGTGCAGGACCATGACGGCGATATGTTCGCCGCGATCCGCCAAAAAGACATGCTGCTGCATCACCCCTATGAAACCTTCGATATGGTGGTGCGTTTTCTGACACAGGCCGCGCGCGATCCGAATGTGGTGGCGATCAAACAGACGCTATACCGCACGTCCAAACGCTCGCCCATTGTCGAGGCACTTTGCGAGGCCGCCGAAGACGGCAAATCGGTTACCGCGCTGGTGGAGTTGAAAGCACGTTTTGACGAGGCCGCAAACATCCGCCAGTCGCGGCGGCTGGAGCGCGCAGGCGCGCATGTGGTTTACGGCTTTCTGAAATACAAAACCCACGCCAAAATCAGTACGGTCGTCCGCCGCGAGGGCGATAAACTGGTGACCTATACCCACTTTGGCACCGGCAATTACCACCCTATCACCGCGCGCGTTTACACCGATCTGAGCCTGTTCACCTGCGATGCCGATCTGGGCCGTGATGCCACCAAGGTATTCAATTATCTGTCAGGCTATGCCCAGCCCGAGGGCCTGCAAAACCTGTCCATCTCGCCGCTGACGTTGAAGCAAACCTTGCTCGACAGCATCGCCAAGGAAGCAGAGAACGCCAAAGCGGGCAAGCCTGCGATGATCTGGGCCAAGATGAATTCCTTGATCGAAATCGACGTGATTGACGCCCTTTATGCGGCGAGCCAAGCGGGTGTGAAAATCAGCCTCGTTGTGCGTGGTATTTGCGGGCTGCGCCCCGGTGTCAAAGGCCTGTCCGAGAATATCCGCGTCAAATCCATCGTCGGACGGTTCTTGGAACACTCGCGCATTGTGTGCTTTGGCAACGGCAATGCTTTGCCCTCTAAAAAGGCGAAGGTCTATATCAGCTCGGCCGACTGGATGGGGCGCAACCTGAACCGGCGGGTGGAAACACTGGTCGAGATCAAGAACCCGACCGTGAAAGCCCAGATCGTCAGCCAGATCATGGCCGCCAATATGGCCGATATCGCCCAGAGCTGGGTCATGTCTGCCGACGGCAGCTTTACCCGCGCCCCAATTGAGGAAGGCACCTTCGCCTTCAACTGCCACCGCTTCTTTATGGAAAACCCCTCGCTTTCGGGGCGTGGTTCTGCGGGTGCGTCGGATGTTCCGCAGTTGACGCATACGGATGATTGATTGATACCGTTCCCCTGGGGATGAAGACCGAGGGTTTCGATGACACAAGCGCCTGCCGAGGAAACGATCGACTGGGGTCCGTTCGGGCGACCTCTGTTTGAGGATGCCGCCGCCAAACGCCTCAGCCGCGTGGGTGTGATTGACGTAGGCTCCAACTCGGTCCGTTTGGTGGTGTTTGATGGCGCGGCGCGTTCACCCGCCTATTTTTACAACGAAAAAATCATGTGTGCGCTGGGGGCGGGCCTGTCCCAAACCGGGCATCTGAACCCCGAAGGCCGTGTGCGTGCGCTCTCGGCGATCCGCCGCTTTGCGGCATTGGCCGAAGGTATGGATATTCCGCCGCTGACAGCGGTGGCCACGGCAGCGGTGCGCGAAGCCTCGGACGGCAAGGATTTCCAAGACGAGGTTTTGCGCGAAACGGGCATCAAGCTCTGGATCATTGACGGCCAAGAAGAGGCGCGGCTTTCGGCGCAGGGTGTCCTGCTGGGCTGGCCCGGCAGCTATGGTTTGGTCTGCGATATCGGCGGGTCTTCGATGGAACTTGCCGATCTGGCCGATGGGCGCGTGGGCAATCGCCTGACCTCGGCGCTGGGTCCACTGAAGCTGCGTGAAATCAAAGGCGGGCGCAAAGCGGTCAAAGCCTATGTGCGCGAAACCATGGCGCAACTGCATGACGAAATGGGCAATTCCACAGGGATGCGCCTGTTTCTGGTGGGCGGCTCTTGGCGGGCCATTGCGCGGGTTGATATGGAACGACGCAGTTATCCGCTGACAGTTCTGCACGAATACCGGATGAGCGCGCGGCAAATCAGCAAGACCGCCGAGTACATCCGCAAATCCGACCTGCAAGAGCTGCGGGGCCGCTGCAATATCTCGGACAGCCGCATGTCGCTGGTGCCACTGGCAACAATCGTGCTGAAAGAACTGATGCGCACCTTCAAGCCCAAGGATGTTGCCGTGTCCTCCTACGGGATCCGCGAAGGGATGCTGTACGAACAAATGCCGCGCGCCCTGCGCGAACGCGACCCGCTGATCGAGGCCTGCCGCTTTGTCGAAGCCAAAGACGCCCGCCTGCCGGGGTTCGGGCGGGTCTTGTATGAATTCATCAAGCCTTTGTTTCCACGCTCAAATTGGCAACGTAAACGTATTATCAAGGCCGCCTGCCTGCTGCACGATGTCAGCTGGCGCGCGCACCCTGACTACCGCGCCGAGGTGACATTCGACAACGCCACACGCGCCAATCTGGGCGGGTTGAAGCACTATGAACGTGTGTTCCTCGGGCTTGCGCTGATGAACCGCTACACCAGCAAGACAGCAAATTCGCGGTTTACGCCGCTCTTTGCCATGCTTGATGAGGGCCAGATCAAGGAAGCCGAAATACTGGGCAAGGCGATGCGTCTTGGGGCCATGCTCTGGCTGACCGCTGATGAAGAACCGGGCACGTTGACGTGGAAGCCGCAAAAGCGCGAACTGACACTGCGTCTGACGGAACACGCCCGTCCGCTCTTTGGTGAAGTTGCACAGGCCCGTTTTGATGCTTTGGCCACAGCGATGGAAGCGACCAGCACCGTAGAATTTACAAAGTGACCTTGGCGCAGGATAGCGAGGCCTGCGTCCACACCCCTGATTCCACCAACCGGCTGACCTAACGGCACGCTGCAAACATCGCTGCCTTAATTCAAATTCAACAATAATCGTTAAACCGAAAAACTGTTTCGAATATCCGCAACTTTTTCGGCATATAAATTAACTGAAGATTAACAACCGCCATTTTGACACCCAAATGTCCGATTTCCGCCTCATTTCACTAGCTTTTATGTCATGATCGGCAGAAGCTAGGGACATAGGCGTTCCTCGCCTGTGTTTGTACAATTCTGCCGCGTTGGCAGAGCAGTGATTTTGGATGGTAAACGTGGTATACGACGCAATCAGATTTGACGTTGCAACGGCAGCAACGAAGGGCGAACGCGACTATCAAGAAGACAGTCTGATCGCCAGCTTCCCCCAAGGACAAGAAATCGGCTTCGCAGTGCTCGCCGATGGCATGGGCGGGCATATGGCCGGTGATGTCGCCAGCGCGCTGGTGATGTCCGAGGTCTTCAGCCGGATCAAGATGAACGAAATGCTGTTAAGCAAACGCATTACCGACATCTCCAGTATTCTCCATATGACGGCAGAGGCCGCCAACGAGCGGATCACCCAATATGTCCGCGAACAACCTGACTCTTACGGGATGGGCGCCACATTGCTGGCAACTGTCATTCGCGGGGATGAACTCTATTGGGTCTCGGTTGGCGACTCGCCGCTGTATCTGTTCCGTGACGGGGTGTTGACCCAGCTGAACCAAGATCACTCGATGGCGCCGCAGATTGACATGATGGTCAAAGTAGGTGCGATGTCGGAAGAAGTTGGGCGCGACCACCCCGACCGCAATACGCTGACATCTGCGATTGCGGGTCACGATATCGCCAAGATCGATTGCCCTGATGTGCCGAAAAACGTGCGGACGGGCGATATTATCATCGCTGCAACTGACGGCCTGCAATTTTTGTCGAACGACACGATTGCTGCGATCCTGAATGAGACGCACACAAAGCGCAGCATGGATATTACAAGCGCCTTGCTTGCCGCGCTGGATGATCTTGCCGATCCGGATCAGGACAACACCGCGTTCACCGTGGTCAAGCTTGGCGAAAGCCAGCAGATTGCCCGATCCGAGACGGTCGACAAAGAAGAACCGGTCCTTTTCCAGCGTCACAGAGAATTCGACCGCAAGCCCCCCGTTTTAGAGGCCGTTGCAGGTGATCCCGCGCCAGCGACGCCTGGCGCAGAGACGAACGCGGCGCAAAACCCGATCGACATTCCAACCAAGCGCGTGATCCGTCTGGTCACGTCGCAAACCTTGGATTTCGAGAAGGCAGAAGCCCCCGTTGAAGCCAGCGCACCGACTGAACAGACCAAACCACAAGGTCATACAAGTTGGTATCGCCGCCGGACATCAAACGACTAGGCGCGGGTTAAAGCTCTATTTCAGAAGTGTCCTGCTCGGGCTCCCATACAGGGGCGTCCGGGCTGCGGCGCATGATGATATCGCCATTGGGCAAAATCTCGGGCGCCTCGTAATAACGCAGATCGTCAATCCGCTCCAGCAATGCACCGAAGGCAGGACCGACCGATTGGGCGAACTCGCCAAAGGCTGGCCCCATTTCTTCAAGGTTATCGCGCAGCGCATCCAGCGCCGGTTCCATCTCGGACATCAGGCCGCGCATCAACATGCGCGCGCCCTCTTCCATCAGGTCGATACCTTCGCCCATTTCACTTTCGGGTGCATCCTCTGCCATCGCAGGTGCGCACAAGAGCCCCGCAGCGACCGTCAGTGCTAGAAACTTTCTCATGCAAATAAAATAGGGACGCGGGTGCGAAATTACAAATCACAAATCAATATCGAGCACGACGGGGAAGTGATCCGAAGCCATCAAAAGCGCCTCGCGCACGGCGTCATCCGCATAGCAATCGGGATGATCGAAAGGATGCCAGATCTGCCATCTGGGTGACTTCGCCGCTAAACTTGGCGACACCATGATGTAATCAAGCAAGGCTTGCAGATAAGGCTGCCCTTTGCGCTTGAACCGTGCGGTGGCCGGTGCGGCCCCGATCCTGCTACGCCCCAACACCATCTGCGCATGGGGATCAAAAAGCCGCGTTTCGCCGTTCTCACCCAAAACGATCTCAACGCCTGAGCGTCCGAAGAGTTTTTCATATTCATCGAGGCCCGGACCATCATTGAAATCGCCCAGCACGATCAGATCATCGCCGGCCGCCAAATGCTGATCCACACGTTTGCGCAGCCAGATGCATTGCGCCAGTTGTTTGCGGCGGTTCTGGATCGAAATGCGGGTCGCCTCTGCTGCGTTGCGCGCACCATGCGGGGCTTTCGATTTGGCATGGACCCCGATCAGGCGCAGCGGCCCGCTGGGGGTTGTCATTGCAATCTCAAGCGGCGGTTTGGACCACATGATCGGGTCAGGATGGGCATCCACATCGACATCCATCTGAAACTGCCCGTCAAAGCGCGGCACGGTCGCGTCACTTTGCGGATCATGTACCGCTGAGACAACATCAGGGTCGAAAAGCAGCGCGATTTCCTGCTGTGTGTCGTTGGTAAAGCCTGTCACCGCCTCGCGCGCACGCAGGCCAAAACGTGCGGCAAAATTCTCAAGCGCCACCCGCGCATCCCGGTTGCTGCCAGTATCAGGGGCCTCGATGATCATCACCGCATCCGCGTCCATCGCGGCAAAGACAACGCCCAGACCGGCGGTCTGCTCGGCCTTGGTCACATCCCAGCGTGCCGACCAAGTGCCGTCATCAATCAGCATGTCGTCATCATCAAAGAGACTGTTGAACCATTCCACGTTGTAGGTGGCGATCCTCACGTGCGGTCCCCTTGGATGTCTTCCCAGGCGCGGTTGATCGCGACCATGCGCCGTTCCGCCAGCTTCACGGCCTCTTCCGGTACGCCGCGTGCCATCATCTGATCAGGATGGGTTTCGCGAACCAACTGGCGCCATGCCGCGCGGATTTCTTCTTTTGACGCGGTCGGTTCAACGCCAAGCACATCGTAAGGGTCCCGGTCTGCCTCGGCCACGAATTGGGCGCGGATCGTGCGAAAGCGGCGTTCGTCAAAGCCAAAGATGGCTGCAACCTCATGGAGAAAATCATCCTCTTTGGGGTGATAGACCCCATCGGCCATCGCGATGTGAAACAGCCCCTCCAACAAATCGCGCAGCGGGCTGACGTCATCGCCGTACATCGCTTTGATGCGTCGGGCATAGATATCGTAGCCCGCCACGTCCTGCCGTGCGAGGTTGAACACCCGTGCCGCGTTCGCTTCCTCTGCGGTGGGGATCACGAAAACCTCACGAAAGGCAACGACCTCATCCTTGGTGACCTGCCCGTCCGCCTTTGCCATTTTTGCGCCCAGCGCGATCACGGCAATCGCGAAAGCCACGGTCCGGTCGGGGGCCGCACGCAGTTTTTCAAAGACAGCCGACAACCCCTCGCCTTTGGCGAGTGCCGCGATTGCTTCGGCCATGCGGGACCAAATCGACATAAAATAGGGTCCTTTTAAAGGATCTTCTGCATAAGGACTAAATCAATCCACCGCCCGAACTTGAACCCGACTTCGGGCAATGTTGCAACCTCTGCGAACCCCAGACGGGCGTGAAAGGCCACAGCGCCTGCGTTTTCGGCGCTGCATCCGGCGAACATGCTATGCTTGCCAGCCCTGCGCGCATGGGCGCAAAGCGCGTCCATCAACTGCCGCCCGCCGCCTTGAGCGTGGGCGTCTTTGTGCAACATGATCGTATGCTCGACCGTGAAACGGTATCCTTCACCGCTGCGAAACGGAAAATAGCGGGCAAAGCCCATCACGCGGCCTGCGACCTCCCAAACCAGACAATCCTGCGCTGTCAGATCAGCCACCTCCTGATCGGATTTCTCGACCGGATTGAAGGTGATCGTTGTCTCGCGGATCGCATGGTTCCAGATCGCGGCAATCTGTGGCGCATCGGCGGGCATGGCCGCGCGGATCATGCCAGTGTCCTGATCCCGTTTGGTGTGTCAAAGGTCGCCCGCAGCCCGAAAGGCCCTGTGACCATTTCGACGCGGCTGTCGGCAAGGTCCATCATCTGCATCAGGTCGGACGCATCAGGGTGGCTGACTTCCAATTTGAGCAACCGCACACCGCTTGGCGTCAGCCGTGCGCTGGGATGCTGCATGCCGGCGCCCCATTCAATCAACGTCGGAAAGGCCCCCTGATACGGCAGGCTGCCATCATCGGGCACAGTAATTTGCCACTGCAAATCGCCCCGCGTCAAAGCGCGCGCGCTGCCCGCAGCCGCAGGTGCTTTGGCCAAGGCCGCCGCCAGATCATCGGTCTGGCAAATCCAGTTCGCAAGGCGCGGCGGGCCGGTAAAATCATCCAACCCAAACCACGCATGACCCGCCTCTGGCACGGCGCCCGGTTCTTTGGCAATCACCTCGAAATAGAGCCCATCGGCCAAACCAAGCAACGTATTGTAAGTGCCATAACGGGGATGTTGCCCGCCGGGTTGCAGGGTCACACCCAGCTGTTCTTCGACCCACGCGGTGCCTTCAGCAAGGTCAGTGCAGGCAACAGCCAAATGGTCAAGTTTGATCATCTCCCGCCCCCTATTTACGCGCACTACGGATGAGTTCCAGAATATCCGCTGCCGCCTTGGGAATATTCGTGCCCGGTCCAAAGATCGCTTTCACGCCACTGTCATACAGGAACTGATAATCCTGCTGCGGAATGACCCCGCCACAGATCACGATAATATCGTCAGCGCCTGCATCTTTCAGCGCCTGCACCAGCTTGGGCGCAAGCGTCTTATGCCCTGCCGCCTGTGAGCTGATGCCGATGACATGCACATCGTTGTCGATAGCATCTTGCGCGGCCTCGGCAGGGGTTTGGAACAAGGGGCCTACGTCCACATCAAAACCGATATCGGCAAAGGCGGTCGCAATCACTTTCGCGCCACGGTCATGCCCGTCCTGGCCCATCTTCACGACCAACATGCGCGGCCTGCGGCCCTCTTCTTCGGCGAACGCCTCCACACTCGCCTGGATCGCAGCGAACCCTGCGTCGCCTTCATAGGCTGCGCCGTAAACGCCCGCCAAAGTTTTCACCTCGGCGCGGTGCCGTCCGAATGCTTTTTCCATGGCCATGCTAATCTCTCCGACTGTGGCGCGGGCGCGTGATGCGATCACCGCTGCCTCCAACAGGTTGCCGCCTTCGTTGGCGCGGCGGGTGATTTCCGTCAGGGCCGCTTCGCAGGCCGCTTCATCGCGGGCCGCTTTCGTGGCCTCGATCCGTGCGATCTGCGACAGGCGCACCGCCTCATTGTCGATATCCAGAATATCGATCGGGTCTTCGTTATCCTTGCGGTATTTATTGACGCCAACGACCACCTCGGTCCCGCGATCAATGCCTGCCTGCCGACGCGCCGCAGTTTCCTCGATCCGCAGTTTGGGCATGCCCGAGGCCACGGCCTTGGTCATCCCGCCCATTTCCTCGACCTCTTGGATCAGCTTCCACGCCTCTTCGGCCAGATCATGGGTCAGCTTTTCGACGTAATAAGACCCCGCCAGCGGATCGACGACATTGGTGACGCCCGTTTCCTCTTGCAAGATCAGCTGGGTGTTGCGGGCGATGCGCGCGCTGAATTCGGTGGGCAGCGCAATCGCCTCATCCAGCGCGTTGGTGTGCAGCGACTGTGTGCCGCCCAACACCGCACTCATCGCCTCATAGGCGGTGCGGATCACGTTGTTATAGGGGTCCTGTTCCTGCAACGACACGCCAGAGGTTTGGCAATGGGTGCGCAACATGGATGACTTGGGGTCTTTGGGCTCAAACTCGGCCATGATCCGCGACCAGAGCAGACGGGCGGCGCGCAGTTTGGCCGCCTCCATGAAGAAGTTCATGCCGATGGCGAAAAAGAAACTGAGCCGTCCGGCAAACTGATCCACGTCCATGCCGCGTGCGATAGCCGTACGCACGTATTCGCGCCCGTCGGCCAGCGTATAGGCCAGCTCTTGCACCAGGTTCGCGCCCGCCTCTTGCATGTGGTAGCCCGAGATCGAGATCGAGTTGAATTTCGGCATCTCTTTGGTGGTGTATTCGATGATATCCGCAATGATCCGCATCGAGGGTTCGGGCGGATAGACATAGGTGTTGCGCACCATGAATTCCTTCAGAATATCGTTCTGAATGGTGCCCGACAGCACATTGCGCGGATGCCCCTGCTCTTCGCCTGCAACGATGAAGTTGGCAAGGATCGGAATGACCGCGCCGTTCATCGTCATGGACACCGAAACCTGATCCAGCGGGATGCCGTCGAAAAGGATTTTCATATCCTCAACGCTATCAATCGCCACACCCGCCTTGCCGACATCGCCCTCAACGCGGGGGTGGTCGCTGTCATACCCACGGTGGGTCGCCAGATCAAAGGCAACGGACACGCCCTGCTGACCTGCGGCGAGCGCTTTGCGGTAAAAATTGTTGGATTCTTCCGCCGTCGAAAAACCCGCATACTGCCGGATCGTCCAAGGGCGGCCTGCGTACATCGTAGCCTTTACGCCGCGCGTAAACGGGGCCTGCCCGGGGATACCGCCCATATGCGGCAATCCGTCCACATCATCGGCCGTATAAAGCGGCTGCACAGGGATCCCTTCGAGCGTGTCCCATGTCAGGCCCTCCAAAGGCTTGCCACGTAGCTCTTTGCGGGCGATCTCTTCCCATGTTTTCTTGTCAGACATTGGCACCTCCGGCAGGGGTTGGTTGGGATAACACGCATTTGTTTGGGGCAAAATGCAGTTGCCCCTTAGCTTTTGGCGCAAGCGCCTCTATATCCATGATTATGAAGTTACTCATCAACATCGCACTCGCTGCATTGCTCGCTCTGCCCGCAGTGGCACAGGAAAAAACCGTTCTGGAACGCTGGCAAGAGGACCCCACGCAGGTCTTTGACGGGGCCGACGTGAACCTTGACGATCTGGCTTGGGTGCTGCGCCCGCTGGTCGTTTTTGCAGATACGCCCAATGATCCGCGGTTCCAGCAACAGATGGACCGGCTCTTGGCCGATATGGAACGGCTGGCCGAACGCGATGTGATCGTTATCACCGATACCGACCGCGCTGCGATGTCGGATGTGCGCACGCAGTTGCGCCCGCGCGGGTATATGATGGTGTTAGTGGCCAAAGACGGGCGCGTGGCCCTGCGCAAGCCAGAGCCATATGATGTGCGCGAGTTGTCACGCTCCATCGACAAAATGCCGCTGCGCCAGCAAGAGATTGCAGACCGGCGTGTGGTTGAAGAATAGCGGCTAGGCATCGGACGCACGCGTCACCATAATGAGCCCCCCGACATAGACCACAACGACCAGCAATACGGTCGCGGCGATTTCCTCCAACACATCGACAACGATCAGCCCGAAGGCCAGGGCCGCCGCCAAGGCGACAAAGGCAAAGCCCAGCACCCAGCCTTGGACATCAAAACGGCGCCCGCCAAAGCCAATAAAGGCAGCACCAAAGGCGACAAGCCCGGCCAAGAGCGGCAGAACGACGGCCAGCAGAACAAATCCACCAAAGCCGTAAGAGGCCCCCGACATCAGCGTGCGAAAGGCCGCCATATAGCAGAGCGCCGCCATGCCAAGCGCGCAGGCAAAAGCACCGCTATATGCCAGCCAGTCTTTCACCCTATTCGAACTCCATGATCACTTCGTCCACGGCAAGGCTATCGCCTGCTATGGCCTTGATCGCCTTGACCACGCCTTTGCGTTCAGCGCGCAGGATGTTTTCCATCTTCATCGCCTCAACGGTGCAAAGCGCTTGGCCCTCTTGCACTTCATCACCTTCGGCCACGTCGATTTTGACGATCAGCCCCGGCATCGGGCAAAGCAGGTATTTCGAGGTATCGGGGGCCACCTTTTCAGGCATCAGAGCGGCCAGTTCCGCCTGACGCGGGGTGCGCACATGCACTTTGATATCCGCCCCGCGATAACGCACACGGAACCCGCCCGAGATTTTGCCGATTTTCAGAACCAGTGGCGTGCCATCCACCATCAAACGCGCGAGCGGATCACCCGGTGTCCAATCGCTTTCGACCCGCAGGGATTTGTCGCCAATGGCCACATCCGCGCCAGTCTTGTCGGCACTGATCTTTACGTCATGCGACGCGCCTTGCAGGCTCACCACCCAGTCTTCACCAACATGGCGTTCGTGGTTATCCATACGTCCCGAAATGCGCGTGCGGCGGATTTCGGCGACGCGGTGCATCGCGGCTGCTGCCGCCGCCACCCGTTCACAATCGTTTTGACCAAGGGTCACACCCTCAAAACCTTCGGGATATTCTTCCTCGATAAAGGCCGTCGTCATCTCGCCGCTGGTGAATTTGGGATGGTCATAAACCGCCGCCAAAAACGGCAGGTTGTGCCCGATCCCTTCCAGCTCAAACCCATCCAAGGCCAAACGCATTTCTTCAATCGCGGTGGCGCGATCAGGCGCCCAGGTGCACAGCTTGGCGATCATCGGGTCGTAATACATGCTGATTTCGCCCCCCTCGAACACGCCGGTGTCATTGCGCACGGCGCGTGTCGGCGTGGCCTCTTCCATCGGCGGGCGATAGCGGGTCAAACGGCCGATTGAGGGCAAGAAGCCGCGATACGGGTCTTCGGCATACAAACGGCTTTCCATCGCCCAACCGTTGATTTTCAAATCGGACTGCTGGAACGGCAGCTTTTCACCCGCCGCCACGCGGATCATCTGTTCGACAAGGTCGATCCCGGTGATCAGCTCGGTCACAGGGTGTTCCACCTGCAGGCGTGTGTTCATTTCAAGGAAGTAAAAGTTGCGGTCGCCATCGACGATAAATTCAACAGTGCCCGCGCTGGTGTATCCAACGGCTTGGGCCAGAGCGACGGATTGCTCGCCCATGGCCTTGCGGGTGGCCTCATCAAGGAAGGGGCTCGGGGCCTCTTCGATAACTTTCTGGTTGCGGCGCTGGATCGAACATTCACGCTCGTGCAGGTAAACGGCATTGCCGTGGCTGTCGCAGAGCACTTGAATTTCGATGTGGCGGGGTTGGGTTACGAATTTCTCGATAAAGATACGGTCGTCGCCAAAGCTGTTGGCGGCTTCGTTCTTGGAGGATTGGAACCCTTCACGCGCCTCGGTGTCGTTCCATGCAATGCGCATGCCTTTGCCGCCACCACCGGCAGAGGCCTTGATCATCACGGGATAGCCGACCTCATTGGAAATCTTCACCGCCTCATCGGCATCCGCGATCAGCCCCATGTATCCGGGAACGGTGGACACATTGGCCTCTTGCGCCAGCTTTTTGGAAGTAATCTTGTCGCCCATCGCCTCGATCGCACCTTTGGGTGGGCCGATAAAGGCAACGCCTGCCTGCGCCAAAGCATCCGCGAACTTGGGGTTCTCGGACAGGAAACCATACCCGGGGTGAACGGCCTCGGCGCCGGTTTGTTTGATCGCCGCCATCACCTTGTCGATGACGATATAGGACTGGTTGGCTGGGGCGGGGCCAATGTGGACCGCCTCATCCGCCATCTTGACGTGCAGCGCATTGCGGTCGGCATCGGAATAGATCGCGACCGTCTTGATCCCCATCTTGCGGGCGGTCTTGATGACGCGGCAGGCGATTTCACCACGGTTGGCGATAAGAATTTTCTTGAACATTGTTTACGTCCCCAAAAACGAAAAAACCGCCACCGGGGGCACACCCCGACGACGGTTTCTTTTTATTGCACGCCCCAGATGGGCGCGATGATCTACCTTAGCGGCAAGCGCGTACGCCTGCGTCGTCGCAGAGCACGCCGACAGCGGCACCTGCAAGCATAGTGCCTGTGCGGTCTGTACCAAGCAATTCTGCAGCCACAAGGCCGCCACCTGCGCCAACGACGCCGCGCTCCACGTCATTATCAAGGCAACCCGCCAAACCGAATACTGCCACTGTCGCGAGGATGATTGATGTCTTTTGCATAGTCTTAAGCCTATCGTTGTTATGTCGACCGCCCCACAATTGGCGCGATCTGCGCCACGATGAATAGCGATTTCCCCGTGATATCCAATATCACGCCGGTTTTTTTGTGCGGACAAGCGGATTTCCGTTATCGACCTGCTTGGTGAGTAAGCAGGTCGATTAGGGGAAGGGTAACGGTGTAGAGAATCTGTAGCAGAAACCGCATTGGCCTGACCTGCTACATGAACCAACCTGCCGCAATATCCGGAACCTGAATAGTCTTCTTGATACGCAGCGCCAAAGTGAGCGATTTCTCGCCGAGATTGCTTTGTTAACGTTCTGTTAACCTTCATAAAAATCATCATTCATCCCCTATAATTTCGGGGAAGCTTTGGCGCGCAACTTTGACATCGATCCGCAACATCGCCTCATAGCTGGCAGGGTCGAACGGATCTTCGGCGGGGATCACTTCACGTCCGAAAAGCCAGCTCAGACGGCCCGCATCAAGATTGCCGCGTACGAATGGCGCGTCGCCGAAATTTTCCCAAAGCGCCTGCATGAAACCCGCATCGGCGCGCCGGTCTGCCGGACGGCGATCAGGATAGCGGATGCGTTCACTCAGTGCTGTCGCCCCATCCTTGTTGGCGCGGCGCAACGTGAACTGAAAGTCTGTCCCGGGCAAACGCCCCGGAAAACCCCGATGTTTATCCATGTAAGGAAGATTAGCCATTGGCGCCTCCCTGCATCAGAGAGGTGGATTGGACGGGCCCGAAGGCCCATCCAAGAAAGCAATCGCTTTTAGAATAACGCGTCGTAATTGACGTGCTGCTGTGCGGCCGCATCAGATGTGATCTGCTGCGGTGCGCGATCTTGGCTGCCTGAAACGGCAACCAGCGCCATGAGCGCTGCCAGCGTGAAAGCCAGAAGTCCTTGTACCATTGTTTTTGCCTGCCTCTATGCATGCAGGGTTTTTGGCAATCTGCGTCGCCTTGACCCTGCGGACACGCGAGATGAGTCTCGCGCACCACTACATTAGGCAAAAATTCTTTTTTCTCAAAGACCTCCAAGGCAAACTGCAAGCAATGTTGCCGCAAAGTCTCAGAATTTCGGCAGCGCCCTGCTGCATCGTCTACATTTCGGGCGAACATCAACGATAGCTCCAAATATAGTGGCCAGACGCGCCAAGCGTTACAGCGGCCGTCAGCATTTCTCTGCCACGGACAGAGATATGCAACACACCCTGCGCGGATTTATGATCACACTGACAGATCAAAGCGGAATATTGTCGTGCTTTTTCCACGGTGTCTGGACCTTCTTGGTGCGCAATGACGCAAACGCCCGGCACACCCGCTTGCGGGTAGACTGCGGCATGATCACCTCGTCGATGACACCTTTTTCGGCGGCGACAAAGGGATTGGCAAAACGGTCTTCGTAATCCTGCGTGTGCTTTGCCAGCTTCTCGGGATCGTTCAGGTCGGCGCGGTGGATGATCTCGGTCGCACCCTTGGCACCCATCACGGCAATCTCGGATGTGGGCCATGCATAGTTGAAATCACCGCGCAGGTGCTTGGATGACATCACCACATAGGCACCGCCATAGGCTTTGCGCGTAATCACGGTGACCTTGGGCACCGTCGCCTCGCCATAAGCAAAGAGCAGCTTGGCACCGTGTTTGATCACACCTGCATATTCCTGACTGGTGCCGGGCAAAAAGCCGGGCACATCAACAAGGGTCAGGATCGGAATGTCGAAGGCATCGCAGAAACGGACGAAACGCGCGGCCTTGCGCGAGGCATCAATATCCAAACAGCCCGCAAGCACCATCGGCTGGTTCGCAACCACGCCCACGGTTGATCCCTCAAGGCGGATAAATCCGGTCAGGATGTTCTTGGCGAACTCTTCCTGAATCTCGTAAAAATCGCCCTCGTCGGCCAGCTTGGTGATCAACTCTTTCATGTCGTAGGGCATGTTGGGGTTGTCGGGAACGAGCGTATCAAGGCTTTCCTCGATCCGGTTCACATCATCAAAGAAAGGCCGCACGGGCGGCTTCTGGCGGTTGTGCAGCGGCAGAAAGTCGATCAGGCGGCGGACCTCTGCAATCGCCTCGACATCATTCTCAAATGCCGCGTCGGCTACGGATGATTTTTTGGTATGGGTGGCAGCACCGCCCAATTCCTCGGCCGTGACCTGTTCATTCGTGACCGTCTTAACCACATCCGGGCCGGTCACAAACATGTAAGAGCTGTCTTTGACCATAAAGATAAAGTCGGTCATCGCGGGCGAATAAACCGCACCACCCGCTGTTGGCCCCATGATCAGGCTGATCTGCGGCACCACGCCCGAGGCGGTGATGTTGCGCTGGAACACTTCGCCATAAGCGGCAAGGCTGGCAACACCCTCTTGGATGCGCGCGCCGCCACTGTCGTTGATCCCGATAATAGGCGCGCCATTCTGGATCGCCATATCCATGATCTTGCAGATTTTCTGACCGTGGGTTTCCGACACCGATCCGCCCATGACCGTAAAGTCCTGACTGAAGACATAGACCAGACGCCCGTTGATCGTCCCCCAACCCGTCACAACGCCGTCACCGGCAGGGCGGTCTTTTTCCATCCCGAAATCGGTACAGCGGTGGGCCACGAACATATCGAATTCTTCGAATGACCCGTCATCCAAAAGCAAGTCAATCCGCTCGCGCGCGGTCAGCTTGCCCTTGCTGTGCTGTGCGGCAATCCGTTTTGCGCCGCCACCCATGCGGGCCGCCTCACGCCGCGTTTCCAGTTCCTGCAAAACATCCATCAGATCACACCTCTGCCATTTGTTGCGCCTGTATAGCCCGCGTGATTGCGCGCGAGAAGCCTCAACAGGCATATTTGCAAATAATGCAGTTAGCTAATTCCATTTATTGCAAATCTGCAAATTATGGAAATTCTCATCCTATCGCGCGACAAAGATGGACAAGCCCCAATCAGCGGCCTAGATCATCGACATGGCTTCCTTTCCAGTGATCCGCTTTTTGGATCGTACAACACCACCGCATATCATCACACTTGTGCTGATCACCGGCATGTCCGCGCTCAATATGTCGATCTTCCTGCCGTCACTGGCAACGATGACGACCTACTTTGAAACCGACTATGCCATCATGCAGATTGCCCTGTCGGGTTATCTGGCGGCGACGGCTGTTCTGCAGGTGTTTATCGGCCCGATTTCTGACCGCTATGGCCGGCGGATCATTGTGCTTGGCTCTTTGCTGGTTTTCGTTCTCGCCACCATCGGCGCACTGATGGCGACAACGGTTGAGACCTTCCTTTTCTTCCGCATCATGCAGGCCGCCGTGGCCACCTCCATGGCGCTTGGCCGCGCGATTGTGCGCGATATCGTTTCGCAGGATCAGGCGGCCTCGATGATTGGCTATGTCACGATGGGCATGGCGCTGGTGCCGATGCTGGGGCCAATGTTGGGCGGCGCGTTAGAGCAAGCCTTCGATTGGCACGCCACGTTTGTTTTTCTGGCCCTCGCAGGCGCAGCTACATTTGCCCTGTGCTTTTTCGATCTAGGCGAAACCGTCGCAGGCAAAGGGACAAGTTTCAGCGATCAATTGGCCTCCTATCCTGAACTTTTGCGCTCACCACGCTTCTGGGGCTACGCGCTTTGTGCCGCCTTCGGATCGGGCGCCTTTTTTGCCCTTCTGGGCGGCGCATCTTTTGTCGCGTCCGGGATCTTTGGCCTCTCACCCATCTGGAGCGGGATGGCCATCGGCGCACCTGCGCTTGGCTATGCCTTCGGCAACTTCCTGTCGGGCCGGTATTCCGTGCGGCTTGGCATCAACCGGATGGCATTGACCGGCACAGCGATCACCATTGTAGGGCTTGGCGCGTCGGCGATCCTGACATGGGTCGGCGTGACCCATCCGCTCAACTTCTTTGGGTTCTGCGTCTTTCTTGGCTTGGGCAACGGGATCATGCTGCCCAACGTTATGGCAGGGTCGATCTCGGTGCGCCCACATCTGGCAGGCACTGCAAGCGGACTTGGCGGCGCAATCATGATCGGCGGCGGCGCTGGCCTGTCGCAATTCGCTGGCAGCATCCTGACCGTTGAAAGTGGGACGCTGCCGTTGCAACTGCTCATGCTCATCGTGTCGATCTTCGCGATGCTCTCGGTGCTCTTCGTGATTTGGCGGGAAAAGCGCATCGCTTGACGCAGGCTTTGCAGTGGCTAATGTCGCTTAGCAAAGCTGCAAAGGTGCGATATGGCTATCCAGAAACTTTATGCAGGCGCGAAACTGCGTGAACTGCGCGGCAGGCTCGCGCTGACACAAAAGGCCTTTGCCGAAAAGCTCGGGGTATCGCTGCCGTATCTGAACCAGATGGAGAACAACAACAGGCCGGTGTCGACGGCTGTTGTGCTGGGGCTGGCGCAGGAATTCGGATTTGACGTCACCGAATTGCAATCAGGTGATGAAGCCCGCCTTGTCAGCGATATGCGCGAAGCACTCGCCGATCCGGTGTTCACCGGCCCTGCCCCTGCGCTGGCCGATATGCGCCTTGCTGCTGCCAACGCCCCTGCCCTTGCGCGCGCGTTTCTGGATCTGCACGCGGCCTACCGACAAACCCACGAAAGGCTGGCGTCACTGGATGAGGCACTGGGCCGCGAAGACGCCCGCCTGCGCCCCAGCCCGTGGGAAGAGGTCCGCGATTTCTTTCATTATTGCGACAACTATATTGACGCTGTGGACCGCGCTGCCGAACGGTTTGCAAGCCGCACCAGCCCCGGTGAGGCGATGGCAGATGCCGCGGTGCGAATGCTGGGCAGTCACGGCATCACGACCGTGTTCAAAGACGTCGCCGATATGCGGCACTTTGATCCCACAACCAAAACCCTGACAATTTCGCAATACGCCAGCCGCGCCACCCAAACCTTTCAGCTTTTGCTGCAACTGGCTCTTGTCGCCCAAGAGCCGCTGTTGGAAGCCACACTGGACCTTGCCCGCTTTCAATCGGACGAGGCGCGCAGCATCGCCAAAGTGGGGCTGGCCAACTATTTCGCCGGCGCGGCCCTGATGCCCTATGCTGCGTTTCTCTCCGCAGCGCAGGCCACGCGGCACGATCTTGAAGTGCTCTCGGCCCGCTTTGGCGCATCGCTGGAACAGGTCGCACACCGGCTTTCGACGCTGCAACGTCCGGGGGCCAAGGGCATTCCGTTTTTCTTTGTCCGTGTGGATCAGGCGGGCACGATCACCAAACGACATTCAGCAACCACATTGCAATTTGCCCGCTATGGCGGGGCATGTCCGCTGTGGAACGTGCATCAGGCGTTTGAATTGCCGGGGCAATTCTTGCGCCAACTGGCCGAAACGCCCGACGGCGTGCGGTACTTTTGCCTTGCGCGTGATGTCAGCAAATCGGGCGGGGCCTACAACGTGCCGACCCGCCGCTATGCCATCGGACTGGGGTGCGAGGTGAAACATGCGCCCGCCTTGGTCTATGCTGACCACATGGATTTGGGGGCGGCGGAAACCTATGCGCCCATCGGCATTTCCTGCCGGATTTGTGAGCGGCGCAACTGTCACCAACGCTCGGTTCCACCGTTGGAGCGGCAGTTGCGTGTTGATCCCGACCGCAGGGGCATTTTGCCGTATCAGCTTGACTAAGCCGCGCGTTGCCGTTGTTCTAAGCCAACGCAGGGAGGGATCTAAATGGAACTCAAAGGCTCAAAAG
This sequence comes from uncultured Alphaproteobacteria bacterium, assembly GCA_942490805.1. GTDB lineage: Bacteria > Pseudomonadota > Alphaproteobacteria > Rhodobacterales > Rhodobacteraceae > Yoonia. The sequence goes on from CALNYU010000008.1 coordinate 145,588, forward strand.
TCATTGCCGCCGATATTGATACAGTGTGGGCGCATCTCAACTCGCCCGAAACGCTCAAGGCCTGTATTCCCGGCTGTGAGGAACTGACCGGATCGCCCGAGGAAGGGTTTGCAGCCGTTGTGAAACAGAAGGTCGGCCCGGTGAAGGCGACATTCAAAGGCGAAGTCGTGCTGGAAAACGTAGTGCCCGGCAAAAGCTATACGATCACGGGCGAAGGCAAAGGCGGCGTTGCAGGGTTTGCCAAAGGCGGGGCCGATGTGGTGTTGACCGAGGTCGAGGGCGGCACCGAGCTGACCTATGACGTCGAGGCGAAAGTGGGCGGCAAATTGGCCCAACTGGGCAGCCGCATTATCGGGGGATTCGCCCGCAAGATGGCGGACGAATTCTTTGAACGTTTTCAGAACGTCGTCGAAGAGGGTGAAGCGGCCTGATCAGGCCGCCCGCAACGCCGCCGCAACCTGATCTTTGAGCGCCATACGCTGTTTGCGCATCTCGCTCATATGCAGATCATCTGTCGGCTCTACGTCTGTTTCGGCCCGGTGAATGGCGCGATTGATCGCGTGGTATTCCTCATACATCTTGGCGAAATGCGCATCATTTTCCTTGAGCGTTTGCATCGCTTCGATCTGGTCGGGAAATTCTTCAATAAGTTCGTGAGGGGTATGCGACATCACAGTGGTCCTTTTTTGATTTGTCACTGTGATCCTAGCGGCCCAAGACGCCCCATACATTGATCCGGATCAAGGGATTGCACTAACGGCGCGCCGCGCGCCACCCAGCGGCCTCGGCCTCGGCGCGCGTACAAAACCACCGCTCACCATTGGCGGGGTTAATGCGGGTGCGGTCATAGTGCTCTTGTCCGGGCATATGATAGATGCGGCCACCGGACGAGATGTTGCCTTTGATCGCACAATTCTGGTTCGGCACCGGGTCATCCGCGAATTGCGTTGCGCGAAAATCAGATGGCATTTGCACGTCCACCGCCCACAGTCCGCGCCCAGCAACGGCAGCGGCTTTTTCATCCAGATCATAGGTTTCCGAGTAACGCCGGAACGCCCAAGCCATGCCGGAATACACGATCAATTGGCCCATATCCTGCCCGTCGACCGTGCATTGCGCCACGACCCTGCCATAGCGGTCAATATCGCGCTGCTGGCAGCTGGCAAAAGCACCTTCGAAACGGTTGCGCACCGCGTCACGGGTCCATGCCCCGCAATCCCATTGTCGCCCGTCCGCCGAACAGGGTTGCCCCATTTCTGGCGCATCAATCCCGAAGAGCCGCACGCGCGTGCCACCCACATCAATCGTGTCGGCATCAATCACGCGGACGGTGCCATTGGGGGCCGCAAGCGCGGGGGTGGCGAGAAACGCCGCGAGAAGGATCAAAATGCGAAACATCCTCTGAATTAGAGGCGGTCAAAGTGATGCTTCAAGCCCGAATGGGTATAAAGGTTAAAAAAGTGTTAACTTGTCACAGATGGCTCACCGCTGCTGCGTTTCCCAATCCGGATGAATCCACGGCTGGTCATTGGACGGCGCCAAGGGTTGACGCTGCAAGATATGATCCGCCGCCTTTTCGCCCACCATGATCGAAGGCCCGTTGGTGTTGCCGTTGGTGACGCGCGGAAAGATCGAACTATCCGCCACGCGCAGCCCTTCCACCCCGATCACGCGGGTTTCGGAATCGACCACCGCCATCGGATCGCGCGCATCGCCCATCTTGCACGTCCCGCAGGGATGATAGGCGCTTTCGGCGTGTTCGCGGATCACCGCATCTAACTCTGCGTCGCTTTGCGCGGCATCGCCGGGCTGGATTTCATGACCACGGAATTCGTCAAAGGCAGGTTGCGCAAAGATTTCGCGGGTCAGGCGGATGCAGGTGCGGAAGTCCTCCCAATCTTGCGGGTGAGACATGTAGTTGAATTCGATTTTCGGAGGATCATTGGGGTCTGCGGACCGCAAAGTGACCTGCCCCCGCGATTGCGACCGCATGGGGCCGACATGGGCTTGGAACCCGTGGCCTTCAGGAACGATCTTGCCATCATAGCTGACGGCGATCGGCAGGAAATGGTATTGGATATCGGGGTATTTGACGCCCGCTTTTGAGCGGATGAAACCCGCGCTCTCAAACTGGTTCGAGCTCCCAAGACCGGTTTTCCACAGCACCCACTCAAGCCCGATCTTGGCTTTGCCACGGATGTTCCAATGCGCGAAAAGCGAGACCGGTTTGGTCGCGGCTTGTTGGATGTAAAGTTCCAGATGGTCCTGCAGGTTCTGGCCAACACCGGGGCGGTCGGCGACGACCTCAATCCCGTGTTCCGCCAGATGTGCGGCGGGGCCGATGCCCGAGAGCATCAGCAGTTTGGGGGAATTCAGCGAAGAGGCGGCGATGATAACTTCTTTGTTCGCCTTGATCACCTCGATCTTGCTGCCACGGCTGACCTCAACCCCCACAGCGCGCCCGTCTTCGATCACGATACGCCGCGCGAGTGCGCGAGTGATATTGCAGTTGGGCCGCTTCAGCGCAGGCCGCAAATAGGCCGTCGCGGCGGACCAGCGTTTGCCTTTGTAGATTGTGGCGTCGAATGGGCCGAAACCTTCTTGTTGTTCGCCATTGTAGTCATCCGTAACGGGATAGCCCGCCTGCCGCCCTGCTTCGACAAAGGCGCGTGTCAGAGGGTTTTTGCGCGGCCCGCGTGTGACATGCAGAGGGCCGTCTGTACCCCGCCAAGCGGGATCGCCGCCATGGCCGCCGTCGTGCCAGTGTTCCATCCGTTTGAAGTAGGGCAGCACATCGGCGTAGGACCAGCCATGCGCGCCGTTTTCGGCCCAATGATCGTAGTCACAGGCGTGGCCGCGCACGTAGATCATCCCGTTGATCGAGGATGACCCGCCGATGACTTTGCCACGCGGGGTGACGAGTTGGCGTCCGCCGAGGTGTGGTTCCGGTTCGGATTTCAGGCCCCAGTCGTAGCGTGACATGTTCATGGGATAAGACAGCGCCGCTGGCATCTGGATAAAGGGGCCCGCGTCCGAGCCGCCATATTCGATGATCAGCACCTGTTTGCCCGCTTCGGCCAGACGGTAAGCAATCGCGCAGCCTGCGGAGCCTGCACCTACGATGACGTAATCGGCCTGCATCAGCGCGCTCCTTGCGCTTGTCGGCGCGCGTCGCTGAGGGAAGAATGCGCGTCAGCGCTTGATGGGCGAATGGATGATCTGTGGGTCATAGGGTCGGCGCCTCCGGCGGGAGTTTTTGGGGCAAGATGAAGAGAGACGTTATTCGCCACGTGGGAAACGCTGGTTTTCTTCCAGCACGTTGAGATCCATATGGTTGCGCATGTAACGCTCAGACGCTTTCTGCAGCGGCTGGTAATCCCACGGATAATAATTGCCATTGCGCAGTGCCTCATAGACCACCCATCGGCAGGCTTGCGATTGCCGCACGGCGGCATCAAAGGCTGTCAGATCCCAGCGCGCTGCGGATTTGGCGCGCAGTTGCGTGAGCGTACCTTGGTGCGCAGGCACGTCAGCAAGGTTTGTCAATTCATGCGGGTCGGCATCGAGATCAAACAGCTGATCAGGGTCGAGCGCGCAGCGGTTATATTTCCATTTGCCATAGCGCAGCGACACCAGCGGCGCGTAGCTGCCTTCAGCGGCATATTCCATGGCCACAGGCGTATCGCGGGTGCCCCCTTGGCCCAAAGGCATCAGGCTTTCGCCGGACGTCCAGGGGGCCACCTCGGACATATCCACGCCTGCCAGATCACACAGGGTTGGTGTGATGTCGATGGTACTGACGGGGGTCGCATTCAGGCCCGGTGCCATGTCCGGGCTTGCGATCATCAAGGGTACCCGCGCGGACCCTTCATAGAACGACATCTTGAACCACAGCCCACGTTCGCCCAGCATATCGCCATGGTCGGACACAAAGATGATCGTGGCTTCTTGGCGCGTGTCCTTTAGCGTTTGCAGTACTTCACCAATTTTGTCGTCGATATACGAGATATTCGCGAAATAGGCGCGGCGTGCGCGTTTGATGTGCTCTTCGGTGATGTCAAAGTTGTCGCGGTCATTGGCATCAAGAATGCGCTGCGAATGTGCATCTTGATCCGCATATGGGATCGGCCCGATCTCCGGCAGCAGGTGATCGCAGTCTTCGTAGAGGTCCCAGTATTTCTTGCGCGCCACATAAGGGTCATGCGGGTGTGTGAAGCTGACGGTCAGGCACCATGGCCGCGCGTCATGACCGCGTGACAGGTCATAGAGCTTGCGCGTTGCATGATAGCAAACCTCGTCGTCATACTCCATCTGGTTGGTGATCTCGGCCACGCCAGCGCCCGTCACCGAGCCCATGTTGTGGTACCACCAATCAATCCGCTCACCCGGTTTGCGATAATCAGGGGTCCAGCCAAAATCAGGGGGGTAGATGTCGGTGGTCAGACGTTCTTCGAACCCGTGCAACTGGTCAGGGCCGACGAAATGCATCTTGCCCGACAGGCAGGTCTGATACCCCGCGCGCCGCAGATGGTGGGCGTAGGTAGGTATTGAGGATGCAAATTCCGCGGCGTTGTCATAAACACCCGTCCGCGACGGCAAAAGCCCTGACATGAAAGACGCCCGCCCCGGCGCGCAGAGCGGTGAGGCCGTATAGGCATTGGCAAAGCGGGTCGAGCGCGCGGCGAGCGCTTTGAGGTTGGGGGCGTGCAGCCAATCGGCTGGCCCATCGGGAAAGAGCGTCCCGTTCAGCTGGTCCACCATGATGATCAGGATATTAGGTTGTGTCATTGGGTCCGTCCTGCAAGTTCGATGTGAAGCAGGGCCAGCGCCTGTTTGGTTGCATCCGATTGCTCTGAGGTCATCCGCGACAGCCCCTGACGCAGGTAAAGCCCGTCAATCAGCCCAGCGATTCGCAAAGCCGCCTCCTCTGCGCGATCGCCAATCAGCGGCCGCAGATCGTGCATCAGGTTACTGTGCAGCCGCCTTTGATAGATGTGCAGCAGCTCATGGGCATTGGCCGATGTCTGGGCCAGTACGTAGAAATTCAGCCAAGCGGCAATCACCTCAGGCTGAAAATTGCTCGAAGTGAAGCCCGCACGAATAATGGCCTCAAGCCGCTCCCGATGCCCCTTGGCGTGTTTCAGGGCGGTGCGCACCTCGGTCGCATAAACCGCAAGCGTGTGGCGCATCGCGGCGAGAAAGATCTGGTCTTTGCCGCCAAAATAGTGATGCGCCAGCGCGGATGACATGCCGGCACGTTTAGCAATATTACTTACTGTCACGTCCAGATTGCCGACAGCGCCGATTTCATCAATCGTGGCTTTCACTAAAGCGGCGCGGCGGATAGGCTCCATTCCAAGCTTAGGCATCATTTCCTCAAATCTGTGGGCCTGAGCAGATAAGTGGTTCTTTATTGACTCGTCAATCAAGAAAAATCGGGAGAAAAATATGAAACTGAAATCAACGCTATCCGTGCTTGCAATCTGTGCTGCGGCACCTGCCCTTGCGGACTGTGACACCGTCACCTTCTCTGATGTGGGCTGGACCGACATCACCGCGACAACAGCGGCAACAACTGTCGTGCTGGAAGCGCTGGGATATGACACCGACATCAAGGTGCTGTCTGTGCCTGTGACATACATCTCGCTGGCCGAAGGCGATGTGGATGTGTTCCTTGGCAACTGGATGCCAACGATGGAGGCCGATCTGGCACCCTACCGCGAAGCCGGCACTGTCGATACGGTCCGCGCGAACCTTGAAGGGGCCAAATATACGCTGGCCGTGAACAAAGCAGCCGCGGATATGGGTATCGCGAACTTTGCCGATATCGCCGCCAATGCGGATGCGCTGGATGGCAAAATCTATGGCATCGAGCCCGGCAACGACGGCAACCGCCTGATCATGGACATGATCGCAGCTGACGCATTTGGCCTGAGCGATTTTGAAGTCGTTGAAAGCTCTGAACAAGGCATGTTGGCACAGGTTGACCGTGCCTCTGGTCGGGATGAGCCGATTATCTTCCTTGGGTGGGAACCCCACCCGATGAACGCGAACTTTGATATGTCCTATCTGGAAGGTGGCGATGACTGGTTCGGCCCCAACCTTGGTGGGGCAACTGTCTTCACGAACACGTCCGCTGGCTATACTGAAAGCTGCCCGAATGTGGGAACGCTGTTGAACAACCTTGAATTCACGCTCGCCATGGAAAACGAAATCATGGGTGCGATCCTGAACGATGGGACGGACCCTGCCGATGCAGCAACCGCCTGGCTGAAAGCCAATCCGGATGCCTACGTTTCATGGCTGGACGGCGTGACCACCAAAGACGGTGGTGACGCGGTCACGGCTGTGAACGCAGCCTTGGGCATGTAAGACGACTTTGACAGGCCCCCACGCGGGGCCTGTCTTTTTCTAAAGAAGAAGGTACGGCATGGATTGGCTGACGGAAAATAAAATCCCGATTGGAGCATGGGCGAAATCCATCTTTGACTGGATGAACAACAACCTCAGCTTTTTCTTCGACTGGCTGTCCGACACGATGGAGGCGCTGATTGACGGCATCCTCTGGGTGCTTGAGACGCCACATCCGTTCTTTATTATCGCAGCCTTTGCTGCGCTCACGTGGCTGCTGCAACGCAATTGGAAAACGCCACTTTTCATTGTCGCAGGCTTTCTGTTCATCCTGAACCAGGACTACTGGGAAGAGACGATGCAATCGCTGACGCTCGTCTTGTCGGCCTGCGTGGTCTGTATGGGGATCGGCGTGCCTGTCGGCATTGCCGCAGCACACCGTCCACGCCTGTACCGCGCGATGGTGCCTGTGCTGGACCTGATGCAGACACTGCCCACTTTTGTTTATCTGATCCCCGCGATTGTGTTTTTCGGCATCGGCATGGTGCCCGGATTGATCGCCACGGTGATCTTCGTGCTGCCCGCACCGATCCGTCTGACATATCTTGGCGTTGCCTCAACCCCCACCCCGCTGTTGGAAGCAGCCCAAGCCTTTGGTGCCACCAAACGGCAGGTGCTTTTCAAGGTCGAACTCCCCTCGGCCATGCCGCAGATCATGGCGGGGCTGAACCAGACGATCATGTTGTCGCTATCGATGGTGGTCATCGCCGCGCTTGTCGGCGCAAGCGGCCTTGGCGTGCCAGTCATTCGCGCACTGAACACGGTGAACACCTCGCTCGGCTTTGAGAGCGGCTTTGTCATCGTGGTTGTCGCCATCATGCTGGACCGGATGTTGCGGGTGAAATCGAAATGAATGCTGTTGAATTTGATAATGTCTCGATCGTCTTTGGGGCACGTCCTGAAACCGCTCTGCCCTTGATGGATCAGGGGCTGGAACGCCCCGAAATTCGCGAAAAAACCGACCAGATTTTGGGCGTGCATAATTGCTCGCTGAATGTTGAAGCAGGCGAAATCCTTGTGCTGATGGGGCTGTCCGGCTCTGGCAAGTCCACGCTGCTGCGCGCGGTCAACGGCCTGAACCCTGTGATCCGGGGCGAGGTGCGGATTTTCGATGGCGACTGGACCTGTAGCGTCGGCAACAGTTCCGAGGCGGACCTGCGCCGCGTGCGCCGTGAAAGTGTCTCGATGGTGTTCCAGCAATTCGGCCTCTTGCCGTGGCGGACCGTGCGCGACAACGTCGGCCTCGGGCTTGAACTTGCGGGCATGGACCCTGCCGCACGGCGGACCCGTGTTGACCAAGAGCTTGAGATGGTCGGCCTTGCCGACCGCGCCGATGCGCTGGTGGGCGAGCTATCGGGCGGGATGCAACAGCGCGTGGGCCTTGCCCGCGCCTTTGCGACCGATGCACCGATCCTGCTGATGGACGAACCTTTCTCGGCGCTTGACCCCCTGATCCGGACCCGCCTGCAGGACGAGTTGTTAGAGCTACAAAAACAACGTGGGCGCACAATTATCTTTGTCAGCCATGATCTGGACGAGGCCTTCAAAATTGGCAACCGCATCGCGATTATGGAAGGCGGGCGCATTGTCCAATGCGGCACCCCGCGTGATATTTTCACCAATCCGGCCAATGGCTATGTCGCGGAATTTGTGGCGCACATGAACCCGCTGGGCGTGCTGACAGCGCGCGATGTGATGACAGACGGCACGGCAGAGGGCACCGCAATTGATGTGGAAACACCCGTGCAGGACATCATCGACCAGATTGATGCAACAGGCCTGCAAGTCACCGAAAACGGCCAGCCGATTGGGGTGGTGACACAAAGCTCGCTCATCGCAAGGCTTAGCCCGCAAGCGGACTAGCCCCATCTTTCTATGTCTCTTCAAACTTCCGCCGGAGGCATCAAACCTTCGTTGCAGGCACGGCAGGCGTTATATTCCGCCGCGCCACAGCCTCGCGCCAGGTAATGAAACTGACCGACGCCATAATCACGGCACCGCCAAAGATGACCCAGCCATCGACGGCCTCGCCAAACACGACTGCGCCCAAAAGAACCGCCCAGACCAGTTGCAGGAACGTCACCGGCTGGGTGACGGTCAGCGGTGCGGCGGCAAAAGCCAGCGTCATGGAATAGTGTCCGGCGGTCGCAAAGCAGGCCACCAGAAACAACCACCCGAGTTGCGACAGCGTCGGTGTCACCCAAACGGCCCATGCAAAAGGTGCCAAGCCAACCGTTACGGTGATCGACAACATGCCGACAATCACAGGGGCCGACACCTCGCCCGAAAGCTGCTTGGCGATCAAATAGCCAATCGCGAAAAATACCGCCGTTCCCAGCATCGCGATGTGGCCGATTTCCACCTCTTTGACGCCGGGGCGCAGGATGATGATCGCCCCGATCAACGCCATAATCACCGCGGCCAACCGGCGTGGTGGCAGACGTTCACCCAAAAACAACGCAGCGCCCAACGAGACATAAACCGGCGAAAGATAATTCATCGCCGTCACCTCGGCGATGGGGATCCGCGCCATGGCAAAGAACCACAGGATCACCGCCAGCGTGTGGACAGCCCCCCGCGCCCAAAAGAGTTTTTTCTGCCGGCCTGTCAGATGGGCCGCCAGAATGGGCCGGATCATCGGGAGCAGGAACACCAGACCCAGTATATAACGCAGAAACGCGGCCTGTGCGGCGGGCACGTCGTCGCCCACGTGTTTGACCACGGCCGTGACGGCCACGAACATCAGGCCGGTAAAAACCATCCAGAAGATGCCGACAACGGGGCGGGATTGTGCTTGGGGTGCCATGCTCTATCCGTGGCACCAGAGCGCACCAAAGGCAAGCGCGCAAAAACCGCTGGATGAAGACGCGGAAGGCCCGTAACAACGGGTCCATGAAGATACTCTTTCTTGGCGATGTCATGGGCCGTGCAGGCCGTGCTGCGATTACCACCCACCTGCCCCGCTTGCGGGCCGAGTGGAAGCTGGATTTCGTCGTGGTGAATGGCGAAAACGCAACCTCTGGCATGGGCCTTTCGGGCGATCATGCCAATCTGCTGCTGGATGCGGGCGCGGATGTCGTGACCTTGGGCGATCATGCCTTCGACCAGAAAGACATGCTGACCTTTATTGAAAAAGAACAACGCGTGATCCGACCGATCAACTATTCCAAAGCCGCCCCCGGCGTAGGCGCGCGGGTGTTCAACGCCCCGGGTGGACGCAAGGTTCTGGTCGCGCAAGTCCTGGGTCAGGTCTTTATGAAGCGGCCCTTTGATGATCCGTTCTCGGCGCTGGACGCGATCTTGCGCCAGTATCCGATGGGCGGTCAGGTTGCTGCCAGCCTGATTGATATCCATTGCGAAGCAACCTCCGAGAAAATGGCCACCGGCCATTTCTGCGACGGCCGCGCGAGCATTGTTGTCGGCACCCATACCCATGTGCCAACGGGCGACGCGATGATCCTGCCCGGCGGCACCGCCTATATGACCGACGCGGGCATGTGCGGCGATTACAACTCTGTCATCGGGATGGAAAAGACTGAACCCCTGCGCCGTTTTATCACGGGCATGCCGAAATCACGCTTCACCCCCGCAGCGGATGAGGCGACGCTGTCGGGGCTTTATGTCGAGACGGATAATCTGACGGGCAAAGCCACCAAAGTGGCCATGATCCGCCAAGGCGGACGGTTGTCACAAGCAGGCCCTGCATGATGTCGGAACGTGCGCAGCTGACAGGGTTCCTGTTGCTGCTGGGGTGTGGATGGGGGCTGACGACGCCGCTGATCAAGATCACGGTGACCGCAGGGTACCAACCCTTTGGCATCATCTTCTGGCAAATGCTGATTGGTGCGGTTCTGTTGGGTGTCGTGCGCTGGCGTCAGATGCGGCGGATGCCCTTTTCGTCAAAAACACTGGCTGTCTGGCTGATGATCGCAACCATTGGCACACTTATCCCGGGCACTGCGAGCTATCGCGCGGCCTTTCATCTGCCCTCTGGTATTATGTCGATTGTGATTGCCACGATCCCGATGATGGCCTTTCCGATTGCTTTGGCATTGGGCAACGACCATTTCTCGTTCCGCCGTTTGGGCGGGCTTTGCCTTGGCCTGATCGGGGTCGGCTTAATCGCCCTGCCCGAGGCAAGCCTGCCGGAACGCGCCATGATCGCCTTTCTGCCTTTGGCGCTTGTGGCGCCGTTTTGCTATGCTTGCGAGGGGAACATCGTGGCCCGATGGGGTACGGCGGGGCTTGATCCGTTTCAGGTATTGTTCGGGGCTTCCGCCATTGGCACAGTGATCGCCCTGCCGCTCGCGATTGGATCGGGACAGTTCTTTGTGCCCACCTCTCCCTTTGTTTTGGCGGATTATGCCTTGCTGTTCGGATCAATCGTGCATGTGCTGGTTTATGCGGGCTATGTCTGGCTGATCGCGCGTGCCGGATCAGTGTTCGCGGGCCAAGTCAGCTATGTCGTCACCGGTTCAGGCGTCTTCTGGGCGATGCTGCTTTTGGGCGAAACCTATAGCATCTGGGTCTGGCTGGCGCTGCTGTGCATGGGGGCCGGTCTGAGCCTCGTACAGCCACGGGTTGCTGAACGCACGACACTGGGCGAAACTGCTGCACATGGATAATTTTCTGTCACTCACGCAGACGCAAAGCGCCATTCTGACGATGGCCGTCGTGCTGGGCATGTTTGTGATGTTCCTGCGCGAGGTCTATCCCACCGAAGTGGTCGCCATGATTGGCGTGTCGATCCTCTTGGCCACAGGTGTGCTGCCTTATGAAGCAGCGGTGGCGGCACTGGCCAACCCTGCCCCTTGGACGATCGCGGCGATGTTTATCATTGTGGGCGCTTTGGTGCGCACGGGCGCGTTGAACGCGCTGACCCAACTGGCCGAAAGGCAGGCCAAGGTCAGCCCCGCGCGTGCCATTGGCGGGGGGCTGGTCTTTGTTGCCGTTGCCAGCGCGATTATGAACAACACGCCGTTGGTCGTTGTGATGATCCCTGTCTTTGTCCAACTGGCGCGGTCCTTGGGCACCTCTGCCTCCAAACTGCTGATCCCGCTCAGCTATGCCGCGATTGTCGGCGGCACCATGACGCTTTTGGGGACCTCCACGAACTTGCTAGTCGATGGGGTGGCGCGCGCATCGGGGCTCGAGCCATTCGGCATTCTTGAGATTTTCCCGATTGGCGTTGTCGTGGTTCTTTGGACCTTCACGTATCTCTACTTCATGGGCCCGCGTCTGCTGCCGGATCGGCAAAGCATGGCGACGATGCTGTCGGACCGCTCGAAAAAGAAGTTCTTCTCCGAGGCCGTCATTCCGCCCGACAGCAACCTGATCGGGCGTGAAGTAAGTGGCGTGCAGCTTTTCAAGCGTGACGGTGTGCGGCTGATTGACGTGGTGCGCGGCGACAAGTCGCTGCGCCGCAACCTCAAGGACGTTGTTCTACAGGTCGGTGACCGCGTCGTCTTGCGCACCGAGATGACCGAGCTTTTATCGCTACAAAACAACAAGGAACTGCGCCGCGTCGATCAGCTTTCGGCGGTTGAAACGAAAACCGTCGAGGTCCTGATCACGCCGAACTGCAAGATGGCGAGCCGCCGGTTGGGATCAATGCGCCTGCGGCGGCGTTATGCGGTCTATCCATTGGCCTTGCACCGCCGGAACGCGAACATCAGCGCGCAGATCGACGATATCGTCATTCGCGTGGGCGATACGATCCTGCTGGAAGGCGCACCCGAAGATATCCAGCGTCTGGCCGAAGATATGAACCTTGGCGATGTGTCCGAGGCATCGCAGCGCGCCTACCGTCGCGGCCATGCGCCTGTGGCGATTGCTGTACTTCTGGGCGTTGTGACGCTGGCAGCCCTTGGCGTGGCCCCGATCCTGATGCTGGCGATGCTGGGCGTCACCATCGTGCTGATGACCGGCTGCATTGACGCGGATGAGGCGTTTTCCCATGTGGATGGCCGCTTGCTCGCGCTGATTTTCGCGATGTTGGGGGTGGGGTCCGCCCTGCAATCCTCGGGCGCGGTCAGTATCATTGCCGACACGCTCTCGCCCGTCATGCTGGTGATGCCGCCCTTCCTTGTCGTGCTGTCGGTTTACCTTTTGTCCAGCATCCTGACCGAGCTTGTCTCCAATAACGCCGTGGCCGTCGTCATGACCCCGATCGCCATCGGGCTGGCCAGCGCGCTTGGCGTTGATCCGCGCCCCTTGGTCGTGGCGGTGATGATTGCAGCGAGTGCGAGCTTTGCCACGCCCATTGGCTATCAGACCAACACGCTGGTTTACGGTCCCGGCGGATATAAGTTTTCGGATTTCCTGAAATTCGGCATCCCGCTGAATCTGTCGCTGGCGCCGATTGTTTCCTTTGTGATCCCCTTCATCTGGCCCTTGTAGCACGGGGTTGCGGGGGCTGTGGTGCTTGCCGTATAGAGGCGCAGATCAAGGCTTTATAACACGAGGTTTTCCGATGGCTGGCCACTCAAAATGGGCGAATATTCAGCACCGCAAGGGACGGCAGGACAAGCTGCGTTCCAAGCTGTTTTCCAAGCTTGCCAAGGAAATCACCGTGGCCGCCAAGATGGGCGATCCGGACCCTGATAAAAACCCGCGCCTGCGTTTGGCTGTCAAAGAAGCCAAATCCAGTTCCGTCCCCAAGGACGTGATCGACCGCGCGATCAAGAAATCGCAAGGTGGCGACGCCGAGAATTACGACGAAATCCGCTATGAGGGTTACGGCCCGAACGGCGTGGCGGTGATCGTTGAGGCGATGACCGACAACCGCAACCGCACCGCATCCACTGTGCGCTCGACGTTCTCCAAGAACGGCGGCAACCTTGGTGAGACAGGCTCTGTCGGGTTCATGTTCGACCGCAAAGGCGAGGTGGTTTATCCCGCCTCTGTGGGCGATGCCGACACCGTGATGATGGCCGCGATTGAAGCCGGTGCCGAAGACGTGCAAAGCGACGACGAAAACCATGTGATCATCTGCGCGGACACCGATCTGAACGATGTCGCCAACGCGCTCGAAGCGGAGTTGGGCGAAAGCGCCTCCACCAAGTTGATCTGGCAGCCCAACATCAGCACGGAAGTGGACCTTGAGGGTCTGACCAAGCTGATGAAGCTGCTCGATACACTGGAAGAAGACGATGACGTGCAGCGCGTGACAGCGAATTTTGAAGCCTCGGATGAGGTGATGGCGGCTTTCACGGAAAGCTAGGGCGTAATCACGCCCGTCTCGGTCACAATCAAATCAAGCGGTTGGTCTGTCGCTTCCAGCGGCAGACCATCATCTTCCTGCGCACCATAAGCAAAGCCAATCGCCATGGTCGGCTGCACCGCGCGCAGCTGTTCCAGTGTACGGTCGTAGAACCCGCCACCATAACCGAGCCGCCCGCCGCGCCTGTCAAAGGCCACCAAGGGCACGATCAGGATTTGCGGGACCATCCAATCGCCAGCCTCGGGGATCATCGCGCCGAATTCGCCTTTGACCATGGCGCAATCCGGCTCCCATATCCGAAACTTGAGCGGCTGGCCTGCCCCGATAATCACAGGCACGCCGACCGGTCCGTGGGCTGCGGCCTCTGCCATGGCAGGGGTCGGATCAATCTCGGTGCGCATCGCCATATAGCCCGCCAGCGGCACGCCGCGATATCCGGCAAGAACCTCGCTCAGATACCCCGCTGTCGCGATATGCGGCGTATGCGCCGCCTTGCGCCGCGCAAAGGCGGCGGTGCGGGCGGCGGATTTATCCATCAAAGCAACCACATGGCTGCAAGTCCGAGGAAGGCAAAGAAGCCCACCACATCGGTCACTGTGGTCACGAAAGCGCCCGAGGCAAGGGCGGGGTCGACGCCCATTTTCTCCAAAATCACAGGGATCACGGTGCCTGCAAGCCCCGCGACCACCATGTTGATGACCATCGCAACGGCGATCACAACGCCCAGCATCGGCGAGTTGAACCAGACAACGCCGACGATCCCCATAACGACAGCAAAGATCAGACCGTTGATCAGGCCCACCAGAACCTCACGTTTGATCACGCGCCAGACGTTTGCGGTGGTCAGGTCGCGCGTGGCAAGGGCGCGCACCGCGACCGTCAAAGACTGCGTGCCCGCGTTGCCACCCATGGAGGCGACAATCGGCATCAGCACCGCGAGCGCGACAAGACCGGCAATCGTTTCCTCAAAGAGCGAAATCACCAGTGAGGCGAAAATCGCGGTCACAAGGTTCACCGCCAACCAAGGGAAACGTGACTTGGTGGTCGCGATGACGCGGTCAGAGAGGCTGCCTTCGCCGACACCGGCCAGACGCAGGATATCTTCTTCGGCTTCTTCTTCGAGAAACATCATCGCGTCGTCGATGGTAATGACACCGACAATGCGGTCGTCATCATCCACCACGGGGGCTGTGATCATGTGATAGTGGTTGATGGCCTGCGCCACTTCTTCCACGTCCTGTGCGACATGGAAGGTGCGGAATGTGTCCTCGGTGATGTCGCGCAGCAGCGTATCACGCGGGTGGCTGAGGATACGGCCAAGGGTGACATAGCCGATTGCCTTGAGCCGCGGATCGACCAGAATGATGTGGTAGAACTGATCAGGCAGCACCACGTCAGAGCGCATATAATCAATCGCCTCGCCCACGGTCCAATGCTCTGGCGCACGCACCAGTTCGGACTGCATGTGGCGGCCTGCGGATTCCTCGGGGTAGGACAGCGCCTGTTCAACAACCACACGGTCGCTGGCATCCAGCGCATCCAGCACCGCCTCTTGCTGGGTGTCATCAAGGTATTCGACAAGGTCAACAACATCGTCGCTTTCCAGATCACGCACCGCATCGGCGAGTTCGCCGGGGTTCAGCTGGCCGATCACCTCTTCGCGCAGCTCTTCGTCAAGCTCCGAGAGGACCTCACCCTCAAGCCCACCGGGCCATGCCGTCAGCAGCGCACGGCGGTCCCGCGTATCAATCTGCTCCAACAAGTGCGCGACGTCGGCGGGGTGCATCGTGTCAAGCGTTTCGGTGAGAAACGCACCGTCATTGCGTTCCACAGCCTCCATGACCTCACTGACCAAACGGTCGGTGATGCCAAATGCTTCGTCTTCTTGGGTTTCAGCTTCGGCCATGATGCATCCTTATTTGAGTGACCAACATAATCGTTCGCGTGGGCGGCACAACGCGGTTTTCGCGATTTACGCCCTTCCGCCTGCCTCATATGGTGCAGATATGACAAAGCACTTACTTTTGGGGCAGACCCTTGGATTTTCAGGCAATCCGCTGACGGGCGATTGGCAGGATACTGTCCTGTTCGACAGCGCCGGTGGTGTACTGATCGAGAACGGGCGGATCAGCGCGACAGGAAATGGTGCTGCACTCCGCAAAGCCAATCCCGATGCTGAGGTCACAAACTATGGCGATGCTATCATCAGCGCGGGGTTCGTTGATGCGCATATGCATTATCCCCAGACCGGTATTATCGCCAGTTGGGGCAAGCAGCTGATTGATTGGCTGAACACCTATACGTTTCCCGAAGAATCCCGCTTTGGCGATAAGGCCTATGCTGATGCTGTCGCGGATCGGACGCTGGATCTGGCCGTCGCCCACGGGACGACAACGCTGACAAGTTTCTGCACCATCCACCCCGAAAGCGTGGATGCGATTTTTGAGGCGGCAGCGGCGCGCAACATGGCGGTGATCGCAGGCAAGACCTGCATGGACCGTAATGCGCCCGACACGCTGCGCGACACAGCCCAAAGCGCCTATGACGACAGCAAAGCGCTTTTGGAGAAATGGCATGGCAAGGGGCGCGCGCGGTATGCGATCACGCCGCGGTTTTCGCCTACATCTACGCCGGAACAACTGCGCGCGTTGGGCGCGCTATGGGCAGAGCACCCCAGCTGTCTGATGCAGACGCATCTGAGCGAACAACTGCCCGAGATCGCATGGGTGCGCGATCTGTTCCCCGAGGCCCGCGATTATCTGGATACATATGAGGCGTGCGGGCTATTGGGCGAAAACGGGCTTTACGGCCATGCGATCCACCTTGAGCCACGCGAAATCGACCGTCTGGCCGAAGTGGGTGCGGCTGTGGTCCATTGCCCCACATCGAATACCTTTATCGGGTCGGGCCTGTTTGATTTGATGGGGCTTGCAAAAGCATCGCTCTCGATTGGCCTTGCGACGGACACCGGCGGCGGGTCCTCGTTTTCGATGCTGCGCACGATGGCCGCAGCCTATGAAATCGGACAGTTGCGGGGCACCGCCCTTCACCCAGCACAGTTGATGTGGTTGGCGACCGAAGGATCAGCGGGCGCGTTAAAGATGGCTGGCGAGATCGGGCACCTTGGCGCGGGTGCCGTTGCCGATGTGACCATCCTCAACCTGCAATCAACCCCCGCCATCACCCAACGCGCAGACCGCGCAGGCGACATCTGGGATGCGCTCTTTCCAACGATTATGATGGGTGATGATCGTGCAGTACGGGACGTGTGGATCGCAGGGGTCAAGCAGCCGCGCTAGCAGCTTGCGGCCAGTTTCAGCACCCAGATATTGCCAGAGCGCCCCAGTCCGTATTGCGTGTAGCTGCGCATCAGCATGTTGCGCCGATGTCCGCGTGAGTTTTGCCAAGCCGTAAGAACCTGCGCCTGAGACCGCTGCCCGCTTGCGATATTTTCCGCCCCGCTGCGCATCGCACAGCCCCCCGCGCGGGCGCGTTGCACAAAGGTCCGGCCATTGGGGCCGCGTGGCGCATTATGTGAGAAATAACCGCGCCGTGCCATGTCTTCGGCATGGGCTTGGGCTGCGCGGGTCAATGCCGGGTTTGCCTGCAACGGACCAAGCCCCTGCCGCGCACGGAAGGCGTTCAAGTCTGCAGCGAACCCTGATCCAAAGCTCGACGTGGACGAAGAGACCTGAATCGAGGCCGGTTGCGATAGGGTGGTGGTGTTGCACGCGGCCATGAAGGCCAACGCGCAACAGAGGAGTTTAATCTTCATGACCATCCAGAGTGAGAGTGGAAACCGGAGACCTGATTGGTCGCTTTGGAATATGGCCAAATTGGGGCGCCGTTCAGAAATCGGCGAGTTTTCGCGCGAGCGCGTTTTGCCGTGCGATAACGGTGGGCAGGTCGACTGATATCATCTGGCCCTCTCCCACGATCTGCCGCCCTTCGACAAACAGCGCATCAACCTTCATCGGACCTGCCAGCAGGAGGGCAACCGGATCCCATGATCCGGCATTTTCAATCACGCTGGCATCCCAGATGGCGATATCAGCACGTTTACCGACAGCAATCTGGCCGCAATCATCGCGCCCCAGCACCTGCGCACCGCCGCGCGTTGCAATCTCAAGCGCCTCGCGTGCAGACATGGCATCGGCCCCGTTTTGCACCCGCTGCAACAGCATGGCCTGCCGCGCTTCGGCAACAAGATTGCCGATGTCGTTACTGGCCGAGCCATCAACGCCCAAGCCCACACGCACCCCTGCGTCGCGCATCTGGCGCACAGGGGCGATGCCCGATCCAAGGCGGCAGTTTGAGCAGGGGCAGTGCGCGACACCCGTGCGGCTGCGCGCAAAAAGGTCGATCTCCTGCCCGTCAAGTTTGACGCAATGCGCGTGCCAAACATCATCGCCGGTCCATCCAAGGTCTTCGGCATATTGCCCCGGACGACAGCCAAATTTTTCCAATGAATAGGCAATGTCTTCGTCGTTTTCGGCCAGATGGGTATGCATCATCACGCCTTTGTCGCGGGCCAGAATGGCCGCGTTGCGCATCAGATCCCGCGTCACGGAAAACGGGCTGCAAGGGGCGACGCCGACGCGCACCATGGCACCCGGCCTTGCATCGTGGAACGCGTCAATCACACGGATGCTGTCCTCAAGGATGTGATCCTCATTCTCGACCAGCGCATCGGGGGGCAGCCCACCGTCGCTTTCGCCAATGCTCATCGCACCGCGCGTGGCGTGAAAGCGCAAGCCTACGTCTTGGGCGGCAGCGATCGTATCGTCCAGACGCGCGCCGCCTGGATAAAGGTAGAGATGGTCCGACGTTAGCGTACAGCCCGACAGCGCAAGCTCGGCAAGACCCACTTGGGCCGAAACAAACATCTCTTCGGGGCCAAAGCGCGCCCAGATCGGATAGAGCCGCTGCAACCAACCGAAAAGCAAAGCATCCTGTGCGCCCGGCACAGCACGGGTCAGTGTTTGGTAAAGGTGATGGTGTGTATTCACCAGACCGGGGGTGATGATCTTGCCTTTCGCGTGAAAGATCGCCGCCCCGTCTGCCGTGAGATTCTGGCCAATCGCAGCTACGACGCCACCGCGCAAAAGAATATCGGCACCCTGCAACTCATGCCTTTGATCATCCATCGTGATGATGTGATCGGCATGTTTGATCAGGGTCTCAGTCATGGAATGTCTGCTTTATGATAGCCAAAGCCTCGGCATGGATTGCCGGGTTTGCGGCGGCAATCACCCGTCCCCCCTCATGCGCGGGCGCGCCCGACCAGTCGGTGACGATGCCGCCTGCGGCCTGAATCACGGCGATGGGCGCTTGAATGTCGTAGGCGTTCAATCCGGCCTCGATGACCAGATCAACCTGACCCGCCGCCACAAGCGCGTAAGCGTAGCAGTCCATCCCATAACGGGTCAGCTGCGCCTGACGGGCGACCGCGTGAAACGCAGCGCCTTCTTCTGGCGTGCCAACTTCGGGGAATGTGGTCAGCACAGTGGCCTGCGCCAGTGTCCGGGGGGCACGGCATTTGAGGGCGGCCCGGCCCTGCGGGCCATGCACCTCGGCTATGCCAAAACCACCGGCAAAGCGTTCGCCGATATAGGGCTGGTCGATCAATCCAAAAAGCGGCCCGTTCTGATCCGCGACCGAGATCAGCACACCCCATGTGGGTGTGCCACTGATATAACCGCGTGTGCCGTCGATGGGGTCGAGCACCCAGGTGAATCCGGATGTGCCCTCTTTATAGCCGTGCTCTTCCCCCAAAATCGCATCATCAGGGCGCGCCTTGGCAAGGACCGCCCGCATCGCTTCTTCGGCGCCACGGTCGGCGATTGTGACTGGATCAAAGCCCGCCGTGTCCTTGTTATCTGCCGCCAAACCGGTTGCGCGGAAATGCGCCAATGTGACCGGCCTTGCGGCATCAGCAAGCGCATGTGCCACCCGGATGAGTTCCGTTTGGGTTGTTTTTGAGACTGTCATAAAGATGGACCCTTCATCTGCGCCGCCGCTACCTTGGCGGTATCGCGGCGCAGTATGGCAGGTCAAGTCGTGAGCTAAGCCGCTTCACTCAGCACGCGTGCCAGATCAAACAAGCGCCGACGCTGGTTCTCGGGGATCGCATAGTAAGAGCGCAGCAACTCGAGTGCTTCTTTGTCCGTCAGGATATCGGCAGGCATATCCGAGGTATTCGTCACAGCATCTTGATCAACTTCGAGACCCTCGAAGAAGAAAGAAACGTTTACACCCAATACCTTAGAAATGTCCCAAAGGCGGGATGCGCTGACGCGGTTCATCCCTGTTTCGTATTTTTGGATTTGCTGGAACTTGATCCCAACAGCTTCTGCCAGTTGCTGCTGTGTCGTTCCATTCATCCAACGCCGATGACGGATCCGTTTTCCGACATGGATATCAACGGGATGTTTCATTCTTTCTACCTCTTTTTCAAAGGATCATGATACTAGCATACCACAATCCTTGCGCGCGCGTCGCTATGTTGTTTTTCGCAGCGCCGTCAGTTTCTAACGATGGGCAAACAGCATTCCATAAGAACACGCAACGGTTGCAAGGCTTGTCCTGACCTTAAAGACAGGTTCGATAGGTTACTTTTAGACATTCTGGTCATTCTTTGCACCATTTTACAAATGGAGGCGCGGCACCGATAAGATACGCCAGACAAGCGTTTAGAAGGATTCGAGCCCCATGCGTGCATTTCAAGTGACCTCTTTTGACGACCCGCCCGCATTGCAGGATGTCGCCGTGCCGACACCCGGCCCCGGCGAGGTTTTGCTTGATATTGCTGCCTGCGGTTTGAATTTCGCGGATTTGCTGATGGCGAAGGGCACCTATCAAGACACACCAACCCCACCCTTTACACTGGGCATGGAGGTCTGCGGCACTGTGATTGCCACTGGCGCTGATGTGACCACGCCCAGCATCGGCACACGGGTCGCGGTCTTTGGGGGTCAGGGGGGATTGGCCGAAAAGGGGCTATTTCCTGCCGCGCTATGTCGGCCCGTGCCGGACACGATGCCGGATGTGATCGCCGCCGGATTTATGGTGGCCTATGGCACATCGCATCTGGCCCTTTCGCGCCGCGCCCGCCTGCAAAAAGGTGAGACACTTTTGGTCTTGGGCGCTGCGGGCGGTGTGGGGCTGACGGCGGTCGAGATTGGCAAGGCCATGGGCGCCACTGTCATCGCCGTGGCCCGTGGTGCAGACAAACTGGCGGTCGCCAAGGCGGCAGGTGCCGATCACCTGATTGACAGTGAAACCGACGATATCAAGTCCGCGGTGAAAGCACTTGGCGGTGCCGATGTTGTTTATGATCCGGTCGGCGGTGCCGCGTTCAAAGCCGCACTCGGGGCCTGCAACCGCGAAGCGCGCGTGATCGTGATTGGTTTTGCCAGCGGTGAAGTACCTCAAATTCCCGCCAATATCATTCTGGTCAAGAATATCTCGGTCATCGGGTTCTATTGGGGCGGCTATCTGGGCTTCAACCCAGAGGCCCTGACCGAGAGCCTGTCAGAACTGATGGACTGGCACGCCGCAGGCAAGCTCAAACCCCATATCAGCCATACGTTGCCGCTGGATCAGGCCGCTGACGCGCTTGAGTTGATGCGCAGCCGCAAATCCACCGGCAAAGTCGTCGTCACGCCGTAAGCAATTGCGGCGCGAGACGCGGCGCGTCGTAGCATTGCTGGATGATCTGCGCCATCGCCTGACTGGGCTGATCTTCAGGCTTGAGAACGTAGAGGTTGATGTTCTGCGGCTTCAGCGCGGGCAACAGACCGCCGTGGTCAATTGGCACCGTATGCGGCGGCAAACAGCCTTTCAGGGACACGTGCACGGCCAGATCGGCGCTCACGGCGGCCTCGACCGCATTGTCGTGGTCAGAATCAACCGCCATCATCCAGTCGAGCCCAACGGCATTCAGCGCCTGCAACACGCCACTGCGGAAAATACAGTTCTGGCAAAAGGCCACAGGCAAGGGCTGCCTGCGCCATGCCACACCATCCTCTGCGCCGATCCAAAGGAGCGGCAGTTCAATCAGAACCTGACCACCGGGGCCGCAGGTTTCCTCGGTCGTGAGAATCAGGTCAACCTCACCCCGCCCATGCATGGCCAAGAGTTTGCGGGTCGGCGCAGAAATCAGGCGCACCTGCATGCGGGGGAATTCTGCGGCAAAGCGTTTCAGAACCGCCGGAATGACGGGGTAGATGATATCGTGTGGCACGCCCAGCTTGAGTTCGCCTTCAAATTCTGTCGCTGTAAGGCGGTTCAAAATCTCATCATTGGTTTTCAGCATCGAACGCGCATAACCCAAAAGCTGCTCGCCGGCTGGCGTCAACGCGATGGTGCGCGCAGTACGGTCAAGCAAGGCGACATCGAGCGATTCTTCCAATCGTTTGAGCTGCATCGACACGGCAGATTGGGTCAGGTTCAACATACCCGCAGCACGGGTCACACCGCCCGCGTCCGAGACCGCCACGAAAGAGCGGAGTGCCGTCAAATCCAGATTACGGGCCATATCACAATCCTTGATGTGTCGCTTCAAAAGTATTCATTTTTATTATGGACACACATCCTCCATATATCAAGCATCAGAATATGAACGAGACAAAACATCACGAGAGAGAATGCTATGACAACGTCAATCCGCACCACCGCCCTGCACACCAACTGCCAGCCCAAGCCACGCTCTGTTCTGGCCAGCCTGCGCGAAATGATCGCCCTGTCGCGCCAGCGCCGCCAACTGCGCGCGCTTGACGATCATCTGCTTGCAGATATCGGGATTTCACGTGCAGAAGCCGTTGAAGAAGCCACACAAACACTGTGGAATGCCCCACGTCATTGGCGCAAATAACAGGTATCTTCGCCAGACCTGCGACATTCCCGCCCGAATTGATCAGAAATACGCAAAACGGCATTCTGAAGCCTTGAAAATGCAGGGACCTCTGCCAATATCGAGGCCATGGATGCCGTTTTGCGGCGCCGCTGTTTAATTTGGAGGTCTAGATGGCTCAATTTGATACAATTAGAACGGTTGGCGGAGTACGCACGGCCGAAATCGACGCGGGACTGCGCGCCCACATGAATAAAGTCTACGGCACGATGTCTGTAGGCATGCTGATTACATTTGCTGTGGCATGGGCCATTGGCACATCGCCTGCCCTGCTCGGTATTTTCCGTGATCCAGTTACATTGTCGCCAAATATCCTTGGCTGGATCGTGATGTTCGCGCCTCTGGGCATGGTGTTTATGTTTGGTGCCATGATCAACCGCTTCTCTGCGGCTGCTGCACAAACATTCTTCTATGCTTTCGCAGCCGTCATGGGCCTGTCGATGGCTTGGATTTTCGTGGCCTTCACCGGTCTTTCCATCGCCAACGTCTTTTTGATCACGTCGATCGCTTTCGCGGGTCTGAGCCTCTATGGCTATACCACGAAGAAAGACATCTCCGGCTGGGGTACATTCCTTATCATGGGTGTGATTGGTCTGGTCGTCGCGATGATCGTCAACATCTTCCTGCAGTCACCTGCGATCATGTTCGCGATTTCGATCTTGGGTGTGCTGATCTTTGCAGGCCTCACAGCCTATGACACACAGAAGATCAAGAACGACTACATCGCACATGCTGCACATGGCGATCAGGAGTGGCTGGCGAAGTCGGCAATCATGGGTGCGTTGAACCTGTACCTCGACTTCATCAACATGTTCATGTTCCTGCTGCAACTGTTCGGCAACCGCGAATAAGCATTGCAGATCACTATGAATTCAGGGCTGATGGCAACATCAGCCCTTTTTCTTTGCGTAAAGGCCACCCATGATTTCGCTTCCCGTCACGTCATTCACCGCCCTCTTTGCCGGGGTTCTGATCCTCTTGCTCACGATCAAGGTGATCCAGTTACGCAGGCGCGGTGGCGTGGTCTTGGGTGACAATGATGACTATGCGTTGACCAAGGCGATCAGGGGCCATGCGAACGCCGTTGAGCAACTGCCGATTGCCCTGATCTTGATGGGACTGGCCGAGGTTCAGGGGGCATCGCAGGCCCTGCTGATCGTCGCGGCCGCAGCGCTGATGGTTGGCCGCGCATTGCACGGGATCTATTTCGCGATCCACGGCACCCATTGGCGGTTCCGCTTTATCGGCATGGCGTTGACACTGGCGGCACAGATGGCGTTGATCCTGATCTTGGCCCTCGCGCTTCTGGGCCTCTGACAAACGAAAAAGGCCGCGCAAGCTGCGCGGCCAAATCATTCTCAGGTCAGGCGATCAATTACTTGATCTTGCCTTCCTTATACTCGACGTGCTTGCGCACAACGGGGTCGTACTTTTTGATGACCATCTTTTCGGTCATGGTACGTGCGTTCTTTTTCGTGACGTAGAAATGCCCGGTCCCCGCAGTGGAGTTCAGGCGGATCTTGATGGTGGTAGGCTTCGCCATGGCTCATCTCTCCTGGTTGCGGGCCGCGCGCGGCACATCGCGTGAATCTCATTGAAGTTGCCTTTTACCGCTGCATGGGGCCGAGTCAACCGTAAACCACGAAAGCGGTGCCAATAACGGCAAGTTGAGGTTTGATCAGATGAAGGGACGGCTATGATCGCGTCTTGCAAGCATTTCGCAACTGCAGCGAAGGGCAGTTTTGAGCCCTTTTTTGACGTCGCGAGCCCCGTCACGGGTCGAACGGTTGAACTACGGACTGACGTTCATTCGAGATGAATCATCATGGCATGGACATCCTCGGTACCGTTCACTTTGCCCGTGTGCCCCTTTCCAACAGTGTCCTCCATCAACAGGACATCTCCGGGAACCAAATTCATCAAAGCGCCGTCGCTGGCTCGGCCGCTAAAGTCGCCAGCCAAAAGAACGAACAATTGGCGGCGTGGTGTCGGATGAAGATCGCTCGTCCAACCTGCGGGAAACCTTACGTAAATTAATCCGGTTGCCTCTATCCGCTCAGAACGACCAAAGGGCGGGGCCGGCGGCGCAGAGTCAATCGGGCTGAACTGAACCGACATCTCTTCCACATGGCTTTCGCCATTCGCATCTGCGTACAATCTCAAATACTTCAATGAAATCCCCCTGTGTTTCCAAAAAGGACACATGCGGCGAGCTTCGCAGATGGTCCGATTATGGCAAAATCAAAATTAATCGTAGTCGGTGGCTCATACTTTGACCAGCGAGTTAGTTCAGGAATGGTGCTTTGTCCCGCGAACCGGCCATCAGTGCAAGCCGCAGCTGACAGCAGGAATGGAACCCGAAGCGGACCTCTTGCGCTTCCAGAACGAAGCTCGGTTGGCCTGCTGAACAACTCTGCACGTTCAAGGCACACGGTTTCGGGCAGAAGCCGCCGCTGAACGAAGTTGGCAATAGACTGGAAGGGCCTTCCGGTCTACGTCTCCCGAAGTGGTACGTGGCGATCTGGAGCGCACAGAGTGCCGAAACGCCTGCACTCGGAGGGCCAGATTACGATGAACAGTCCTGCCCAAATGATCGCTCCCGCAGCACGCATTTATCGCGGTGGGATCACACGTCCCGAACGCTGGGAAACATGGGTGCCAAACAAAGGCGACATCCTCGTTTGCACTCCAACCAAATGCGGCACGACTTGGACCCAGACGATTCTCGCGATGCTTGCTCACGGCGGCGCGGAGTTGCCTGCAAGGCTGCCGATACTTTCACCTTGGGTTGACGCAGACTTGGGTGTCCCGGCGAGCGAGGTCGCAGAGGCGCTTGCCGCGCAAAAGGGGCGCCGGGTCGTCAAGACGCACACACCCGCTGACGGCTTCCCGATCTGGGAGGGCGTTACAGTTATTGCCGTTTATCGCCACCCGCTAGACGTCTTTTTTTCCTTGCGAAAACATACCGCTAATAGGAGCGAAGCCAGTGATGACGATCTGTATACATGGCCCGTCCCGCGCTCAATCCGTGCCTATGTAAGCAACTTGTCAGATTGCAACAACTTTGGCCAAGAAACTCTGATGACTATGGCGATACACTATACCAATACGGTGCTTTCCGGTAGGTTGCCTGATCTGAAGGTATTCCATTATTCCGACATGGTTCATGACGGTCGGCGAACGGTCGAGGCATTGGCAGCCGCGGCAGGGATCGAAGCGAGTGCCCGCGTGATCGACAAGGTGGCCAAGGCCACAGCTTTCGGCGCGATGAAGGCCAAGGCAGCCGACTACGCACCAGTGGGCGGCACGGGTTTCTGGAAAAATGATGCGAACTTCTTTGACTCTGCCAGTTCTAAGAAATGGGATGGAAAGCTTTCCGACGAAGAACTCACGCTTTATCGAGGGCGGCTCGAAGAGTTAATTCCAGATGTTCGGGCTCCGGACTGGCTTGAAGGCGGTGCCGGATAGGCTGCAATGGCTCGAATTCAATTGGGAATGGATTACTGTCCGTCCGCTTCGTCCGCAAAGCAGACCTTCCCACACCTCTCTCAACCAAATTGCGCGGATGGCCTATAAGCCGGATTCTGTCCCCCGCGGTTGCCCACGGATGGATGACCATTCATCTGGAGTGCCTGTTACCAGACACCCTCTAGCTGCCAACCCGGACCGTCTGGGGCTCAAGCATCCCCGCCTTTCGGCGCGAGGTCCCTATTTGGCATTGCTCCCGGTGGGGCTTGCCGTGCCGCTTACGTTGCCGCTCGCGCGGTGGGCTCTTACCCCACCGTTTCACCTTTTCCTGACCGGGGTCAGGTAGTTTGTTCTCTGTGGCGCTTTCCCTGGGGTTGCCCCCGCCGGGCGTTACCCGGCACCGTGCTTTTTGGAGTCCGGACTTTCCTCGACATCACTGCCGCAGCCATCCAGCCATCCGCGCAAACCGGCAGTTAGGCCCAAGCGGCGTTCACGTCAACGGGAAAGCGGCTTGCAAGGTCTGTAATGATGGCAAGGTCAACGGCATCGAGAGGGCCGTCATAACGCGGACGAAAGCGCAGACGGAAGCTTTTCAAGAGCAGCGCATGATCCGTGGTCGCCGTATAACCGAACGCCGCCATCAAAGCAGCAAACCGCGCGTTATCGGCCCCGCGCGGAGTTTCTTCCGAAGAATGCGCGTCAGCGCTTGATGAGGGCCAGACCGACAGCCCTTCAAGCGCCAGCCTGCGCCAGTCAAACCGCGCGCCCGGATCAATCTTGCGCCCCGGTGCCATGTCCGAATGTCCGATCACGCGTTCGGGGCGGATATCCCAACGCGCCTTGATGCCGCGCAACAGCTCCGTCAGCGCATCCATTTGTGCCGCAGCGAAAGGGGCAAAGCCGGTATTAGCAAGCTCGATCCCGATCGAACGGCTGTTCACATCCGTCACGGCCCCCCAAGCACCCGCGCCCGCGTGCCACGCACGCAGCGCCTCGGGCACAAGCGAAATGACCTCACCATCCTGTGCAATCAGATAATGCGCCGATACTTCCGTCTCGGGATCGCACAGCGTCTTCGCCGCCGCCTGCGCGGAAGTCATCGCCGTATAGTGGATGACCACGATATCGGGGGTCGCGCCATCACGCCGCGGCCCGCAATTGGGCGACTGCCGACTTGTCAGCCTCAGTTCCGCACCGCCTGGATAAAGGGCGCTGGATCCCAACCACAGGCGAAACCATCACCATCGGGATCAATGCCGCGCCGGTCCCGCTCGGGCCCGCCACGCGCAAGGAAATCGCGCTGCGCATCATCAGGGGTCGCATAGGTCGCACAGTTCCGGCGGAAACGCCCTTCGCCCGAAAGCAACGAACGGCTGTACCACTCTTGTCCCTTCACGTTGGGCGCATTCAGCGCATATTCCACGATATTCGGGCCAGTATTGGCGGGGCGCTGAGGCACAGCCGTCGGCGCGATCTGTTCGCGCGCAGCCGCTTGGGCGGCACGGCGCTGCGCATCGCTTTCGATGGTTTCGCGGCCAGATACAGCATCAAAACTTTGCTCGTCAGACAGGCCCGTTCCGCCGTTGATCAGAGCGGGAGCCGGATTGCTGGGCGAGGCCTGCACGCCTTGGGTCCGCAACGGATCAGAGCCCAACCTTGGGGTTTGTGCAGGTGTTACTGGCGCAGGGCTTGCCGCAGCAGGTGCTGGGGCAGCTGCTGCAGTGCCGATACCGGCCTGCGCAAGCGCGCTCGATGGAATTGCTTGCGTCTGATTGGCAGGTTGCTGTGACGGCAGTGAATTCACCTGTGCCGGCGGAACGATCGTGCCGCGTGGTGCGCTCAGCTGTGCTTCGCGGCGGGCGCGTTCAAGCTCGAAATCGGTGTAATCGCCAAAGCCCACGCCGCGCTCGGTCGGGACAACCCGCGGCGAACAGGCAGCGAGCCCGATCAAAGTCAGTGCAATGAAAATGCCCGGTTTCATCATGTTCTACCTGTCAAACTGCGCTTTATTTTGCAAAAGCTTACCACCACTTCGCGGGCTTGGCCACAAATCCTGCGGATTGCTCGAGGCTATAGGCCACATTCAGCAAATCGCCCTCTTCCCAAGGCCGCCCGATCAGTTGCAACCCCAGCGGCAATCCCTGCGCGTTCTGTCCTGTTGGCACCGCGATGCCCGGCAGACCTGCAAGGTTCACGGTCACGGTAAAGACGTCGTTCAGATACATCTGGATCGGATCGGCATTGGTCATCTCGCCCAATCCGAAAGCTGCGGATGGTGTGGCCGGTGTCAGGATCGCGTCAACGCCATCTGCAAAGACGGTATCAAAGTCCTGCTTGATCAGCGCACGCACACGACGGGCGCGGTTATAGTAGGCGTCATAGAAGCCCGCCGACAGCACATAGGTGCCGACCATGACGCGGCGCTGCACTTCGGGGCCAAAGCCCTCGGCGCGGGTCTTTTCATACATCTCGGTGATGCCATCGCCATGCGCCAGCTTGGCGCGGTGGCCAAAGCGCACACCGTCATAGCGCGCAAGGTTCGAGGACGCCTCGGCGGGCGCAATCACATAATAGGCAGGCAGCGCATATTTCGTATGCGGCAGCGAGATATCGACGATCTTCGCGCCTGCATCTTTCAGCATCGCGGTGCCATCTTCCCACAATTTTTCGATCTCGGCGGGCATACCGTCCATGCGGTATTCTTTGGGGATACCGATGGTTTTGCCGCGAATGTCGCCTGTGAGGGCCGCTTCGAAATCCGGCACAGCGATATCGGCGCTCGTGCTATCCAGCGGATCGTGGCCGGACATGGCCGTCAGCATGATCGCCGCGTCGCGCACGTCTTTGGTCATAGGACCTGCTTGATCCAATGAGGACGCAAAGGCCACGATACCCCAGCGCGAGACGCGTCCGTAGGTCGGCTTGAGGCCTGTGATGCCGACAAAGGCCGCAGGCTGGCGGATGGACCCACCCGTATCGGTGCCTGTGGCAGCAAGGCAAAGGTCAGCGGCAACAGCGCTGGCCGAACCACCAGATGATCCGCCCGGTGTTAAGGCAGTGTCATCGCCATTACGCTTCCACGGGTTTACGGCATTGCCATAAACCGAGGTCTCATTCGAAGACCCCATGGCGAATTCATCCATGTTGAGCTTGCCCAACATCACTGCCCCGGCATCAAACAGCTGGCTTGTGATGGTGCTCTCGTACTCGGGCTTGAACCCTTGCAGAATGCGGCTCGCGGCCTGCGACGGCACGCCTTTGGTACAGAACAGGTCTTTAATCCCCAGCGGGATACCGCACATATCGGGGGCGTCACCTGCCTTGATGCGGGTATCGGCGGCAGCGGCCTGTGCTGTCGCGATCTCTGGCGTATGGTGCACGAAAGCGCCCAGCGCGTCTGCACCTTCGATGGCGGTCAGACAGGCGGATGTGATCTCGGCGCTGGTGGTGTCGCCTTTGCGCATGGCGTCGCGGGCCTGCGCGATGGTCAGTTTGGTCAGATCAGACATTATTCAACCACCTTTGGCACAGCAAAAAATCCTTCACGGGCATCAGGCGCATTCTTCAACACCGCTGCTTGCTGGTTTCCGTCGGTCACCACATCCGCGCGGCGTTTCAAGCGCTGGGGAGTGACGGATGTCATCGGCTCAACGCCCTCAACATCCACTTCGTTGAGTTGCTCAATAAACCCCAAAATCGCGCTGAATTCGGATGCCAGCGCTGGCAGGGCGTCGTCTTCCACCTTGATGCGGGCCAACTTGGCCACGCGGCGGGCGGTTTCGGTGTCAATCGACATGAGGTACTCTCCGGTAAATTCTTGATCTGCGTTTACCGCCCCGTGCTGCCAGTCGCAAGCATGTGGCGCGTGTAAACATGGATCATCCAGCCCAACATCACGCCATTGAGCACATGCCACATGAAATGCGTGCCAATCGGGATCGCATCGCACAGGATTTCATCAAGCGAACGGATGGTGATGGACAGGCAAAGCAGCCCCGCGCCCAACAGAAAGCCTTGGGCGATTCCCGGCTTGTGGCGCAGGATCAGCGCGTAAATCCCCAGCAGGATCGGGACGGTCCAGTAGAAGTTAGAAATGCGAATAAACGGAAACTGGTTCAGGATCGGCACCAACACAGCGGCATAGGGAATAAAAAGGGCTGTCGCGAATACCGCGTACCAATGGCCCATTGGCACCATGTCGCGGTTCACGACAAACAGATAGACGAGGATGAAAATACCAATTGGCAGCACATCCGCCAATGAGGCCCAGATGGTAGCGTGCGTGTGGAACAGGAAACTGCCCACGCCGATCGCAAAGAGGATGCCGCACAGCACCCGCGCCATCGGCACGCCTGCACTGCGCTGCCACAGGATCAGCGCCGCCACGATAAACGCCAGATTGGTGGTCGCGTTCAGCGGCTCGGACCAATAGGTGAAATCCGTGCGCTCGCAATAGCCGTCGATTTGGTCAAACCAATTCACCTTGGCCCCCTTCTGCTTTGCACCTATCCTGACAACAAAGAGATGGAGAGCAATATGAAAATCACTTGGCTGGGACACGCAAGTTTCCGCATTGAAATCGAAGGCGCGGTGCTGCTGATCGACCCCTGGCTTGAGGGCAACCCCTCATTTCCCAATGAACAGCGCGCCGCAGCCCTTGCAGGTGCCACCCATATCCTGCTGACCCACGGCCATTTCGATCACACCTCCGAGGTGGATGCGATTGCCAAAGAAACCGGCGCTTTCGTCGTCGGTATCCCAGAGCTTTGCGCGATCTTTGACGCCCATGAGACAGTCGAATTCAACAAAGGCGGCACGGTTGATCTGGGTGGTGCGCTGGTGTCGATGGTGCAGGCGACGCATTCTTCATCCGTCGGCGCGGCCTACGCCGGAACCGAAGCGGGCTATATGATCAAGGGCGAAGGCCACACGATCTATGTGTCGGGCGACACCGATATCATGGCCGATATGGACTGGATGGGTGATTTCTATAACCCCGATATCGGGATTCTCTGCTGTGGTGGGCACTACACGATGGGGATGGAAGGTGCGGCCTATGCCGCGAAACGCTATTTCAACTTCAAAACCGTGATCCCCGCGCACTATGCGACCTTCCCTTTGCTGGCGCAAACCGCCCAGCCGCTGGTTGACGCGCTGCCTGATGTCGATGTGCGCACGCCTGCGGTCATGGAAGCGGTGGAAATCTAGCGCTTTGCTGCAAAAAAGTCCTTGAGCAACGCCTCCGAGGCCTGCGCCGCAATGCCATCATAAACCTCGGGTGCATGGTGGCATTGCGCGTGGCTAAACACACGCGGGCCTTGGGCCACGCCGCCT
Source organism: uncultured Alphaproteobacteria bacterium (assembly GCA_942490805.1). Classification (GTDB taxonomy): domain Bacteria; phylum Pseudomonadota; class Alphaproteobacteria; order Rhodobacterales; family Rhodobacteraceae; genus Yoonia. The sequence goes on from CALNYU010000008.1 coordinate 176,937, forward strand.
GATTTTGGATCAGCGGCCCCATAATACAGCCGCGCAATCCGTGCGTTGCTGATGGCGGCGGCGCACATGGGGCATGGTTCCAGCGTCACGTAAAGGTCATAGCCCGTCAGCCGTTCCTGCCCCAAGGCGGCACAGGCAGCGCGGATCGCCAGCATCTCGGCATGGGCCGTTGGATCGTTCAATTCGCGCGTCCTGTTGCCCGCTTGCGCGATCACACCGTCAGGCCCCACGAGCACGGCACCCACAGGCACCTCGCCACGGGCGGCGGCGGCGCGGGCCTCTTGCAGCGCGACATCCATATAAGAGCGAAAATCCATGTCTTGTGATGCACTGGCGCGGCTATCTCTGGCAAGGGGCGATCAAAGCGTCTAAGGGATTGGTATGAACACAGATACACCTCCCCCCGGCGACCGGATCGCCAAAGTCCTGTCCCGCGCAGGTGTCGCCAGCCGCCGTGAAGCCGAGCGCATGATCGAAGACGGCCGTGTCAGCGTGAACGGCAAGACGATCACCAGCCCTGCCTTGAACGTCACCCCTGCGGACCGCGTTGTCGTGGACGGCAAGCAGGTGGGCGCACCTGAGGCGGCGCGCCTGTGGCTCTATCACAAACCTGCGGGCCTTGTGACGACAGAACGCGACGAAAAAGACCGGCCTACAGTCTTTGCCTCACTGCCCGAAACGATGCCACGCGTGATGTCGGTGGGGCGGCTTGATTTGAACTCTGAGGGATTGCTGCTGCTGACCAATGATGGCGAGATCAAGCGCAAGCTCGAACTGCCCTCAACCGGCTGGTTGCGGCGCTACCGCGTGCGGATCAACGGATCGGTCAGCGAGGCCAAATTGGATGAATTGCGCGCAGGCATCACCGTGGAAGGCGTCAATTATCAGCCCATGGTCGTGACCTTTGACCGCCAGCAAGGTGCGAACGCATGGCTGACTGTCAGCCTGCGCGAAGGTAAAAACCGCGAAATCCGCCGCGCGATGGGCGAGATCGGTGTAACCGTGAACCGCCTGATCCGTGTGAGTTATGGGCCGTTCCAACTGGCGAACCTCAAGCAAGGCGAAGTCGAAGAAGTCAAACAGCGCGTTTTGCGCGACCAGCTTGGGCTGGAGGCGGCACCGGCGCAAAAACCTGCACGCAGAACCGTCAATCGCCCCACAAGGGGGAAAAAGCGGTCGAGTTGAACCTTGTCCTGATGAACAGGCTTATGCATTCTGCGTATTAAGACTTTTTTATCGAGAAAGACTGCTTTGGCTGATTTGCTTGCGCTCAAAATATCGTTCGAACTGATAACCTCGTGTTTTTTGCAGGCGGGTATTGCGATCGGCATACCGCAAACAGTCCGTCACCACGCACCGGATGTGGCATGCGCGACCTTGCAGAAACACTCGTAAACCCTTTGCTTCCACCCTATCTGGAAGATGAATAAACTGGCGGAGTAACGCGAAAATGGTGCGATTGATCTTCATTGTTGCCTTTGTGGCGGTGGTTGCGATTGCAATCACGGCCCTTCTGGGAACAATGATGGCCGTCGCCCAAACGACCGCTGGAAAGGATACTGACGACATGCCCGCGAAATTCCGACGCATCACCTATGTCTTGTTGGTTGTACTGCTCTTTGGCGTGACAACCGGATGGTTGGGGGCGGCCTGATGGCGAAACGCTTTGGTGGCAAATATAGCCCCGACGGGCAGCAATCCGCAGGCAAGCGCGGGGATACCCCAAGGGCGCCTGTGGCAAAGGCTGCGGACGGGCGGGTCAAGCTGCTCTATGTGCCCGCCATCATCTTGGCTGCGACGTCGCTGAATGACGGGCCCGTTACTCTGGTCACTGGCCTTGTTGGTGCTGCGGTCCTGACGCTCGCGGCGTGGCTCTTGCAAGAGGGGCTGCAGGCCGAGGCCGCCTATACTGCCCGCAAAGTGGCGCGCCGCCCTGCCCTGCCACGTAAAATGCTGGCCTCTGCCTTGACGGGCGTTGGCGTCGCAATCGCTGCCTATACCGGTGACAGCGGCGTTATTGGCGCGGTCCTCTACGGGATCGCGGCGGCGGGTCTGCATACCGCGACCTTCGGGATCGACCCCATGACAGACAAGCGCATGGAAGGGATCGACAGCTTTCAGCAAGACCGTGTCGCCCGCGTTGTCGATCAGGCCGAGGCGCATCTTGATGTGATGAAACGCCAGATCGAGGCTGTCTCCGACCGCCGCCTGACGGAACGTGTCGAGGATTTTCAACTGATCGCCCGCCGGATGATCCGCACCGTCGAAGAAGACCCGCGTGACCTGACCGGCGCGCGCAAATTCTTGGGCGTTTATTTGATGGGCGCACGGGATGCGACGATCAAATTTGTCGATCTTTACTCCCGCAACAAAGACGCCGATGCCCGCGCCGCCTATGAGGCGCTGCTTGACGATCTTGAACAGAATTTTGCTGCGCGCACCGACAAGATGATGCTCGATGACCGCAGCGATATGGATATTGAAATTAATGTACTGCGTGACCGCCTCCAGCGTGAGGGCGTCAGCCTGAAACCGAAAGGGAACGAATAATGTCTGATACGATCCGCCAGAAGGCCGAAGCAACGCTTGCCGAAGTCGAAAAAATCACCGCCGTGGTTCTGCCTGAGCCAAAGAGTGAACTCATCACGCTTGACGCTGCAGATGCGCCCACCAGCGCGGAAATTCAAAAGCGCGTCGCCGAGATCAATATCGAAGACACCAATTCTATCGTGTCCTTTGGCTCATCCGCACAGGCCGAATTGCAGGTCATCAGCCAATCCATGCTGGCCGGCGTACGCAACAAGGATGTTGGCCCCGCCGGGGACAGCCTGCGCAATATCGTGACAACAATCCGCGGTTTTTCGATTTCGGAACTGGACGTGCGCCGTGAGCGCAGCTGGTGGGAAAAGCTCTTGGGGCGCGCCGCACCCATGGCGAAATTCGCCGCCCGTTTTGAAGAAGTCCAAGGCCAGATTGACCACATCACCGATGATCTTTTGAAGCATGAACATGTCTTGCTCAAGGACATCGAGAGCCTCGATATGCTTTACGACAAGACCCTGCAATTCTATGACGAGCTAGGCCTTTATATCGCAGCCGGTGAAGCGAAAATCGCTGATCTTGACGCCACAACAATCCCCGCCAAAGAGGCCGAGGTGCAGGCCGCAGCCGAAGAACAGGCCGTGATGAAAGCGCAGGAACTGCGCGATCTGCGCTCGGCCCGTGACGATCTGGAACGCCGTGTGCATGACCTGAAACTCACCCGTCAGGTGACGATGCAGTCGCTGCCCTCCATCCGCTTGGTGCAGGAAAACGACAAATCGCTGGTCACCAAGATCAACTCGACCTTGGTCAACACCGTGCCTTTGTGGGAAACGCAACTGGCGCAGGCGGTCACGATCCAGCGGTCCTCGGAAGCGGCAGAAGCGGTGCGCGATGCCAATGATCTGACCAATGAACTCCTCAAATCCAACGCTGAAAACCTGCGCATGGCCAACCGCACGATCCGCGAAGAAATGGAACGCGGTGTGTTTGATATCAACGCGGTGAAAGAGGCCAACGCCAACCTGATCGCCACGATCAACGAGAGCCTCGAGATCGCCGATGAAGGCAAGCGCAAGCGGGCCGAGGCCGAGGTCGAGCTGCAAAAGATGGAGCAAGAGTTGAAAGAAACCCTTGCCTCCGCCAAAGCCCGCAAGACCGGCACCGGCGACACCATCGGCACAGCGACTGGCGCCTAAAAGCCATGATTATCGGGGGCATCACACGGCGTCTCGCGATGCTCGTCCTTGCGACGGGTGTGATGGGGTGCGAGCTGTTGATGCCCCCGGTCACACCGCCCCCGCCCCCGCCGCCCATCACACAGCCACCGCCTGACCCGAGCCCTGTAGTCACCCCGGCCAGTCAGGTCAGCAAAGATCTGGCGGTCTATTATGGCCGCTTGCAGAACGACCTTTTGACCCAAGGCCTGATGCGCGGCGATGGCGGCGGGCCGGACACACCGTTCACAGACAATCAACTCGCGCGCAATTTCGTGCGCATCGCGCTTTTTAACGAATACCGCGATGACAGCGATTTTCAGACCCCGCAGGCCACGATTTCCAAATTGCGCCGCTGGACGGGCCCGATCCGCATGTCGGTCGAGTTCGGTGATACCGTCCCCTTGTCCCAACGCGACCGTGATATCGCCAGCGTCAGTGCCTATGCCGCGCGCCTGTCGCGTGTCACCGGCGTGCCGATTGAGATCACCGACCAAAACCCCAATTTCCGTGTGCTATTCTTGGGCGAGGATGACCGCCGCGCTTATGGCCCGCGCCTGCGCGCGCTGATCCCAACGATTTCGGAAGCCACAGTGCGCACCTTCGTGAACCTGCCCCGCGACCAGCTTTGCGTCGTCATCGGCACCTTCGCGCCCGGACGGTCAAACTATACCAAAGCCGTGGCGATGATCCGCGCCGAACACCCCAGCCTGATGCGGAGCGCGTGCATCCATGAAGAACTGGCCCAGGGCATGGGCCTTGCCAACGACAGCCCGCAGGCGCGCCCGTCGATCTTTAACGACGACGAGGAATTCGCGCTGCTGACGACACACGACGAACTTTTGCTGCGGATGCTTTATGACCCACGTCTTGCGCCCGGCATGGCCGCGGCCCAAGCCGCCCCTATTGCGCGGGTGATCGCGCGTGAATACCTGACACCTGGACAAAGCTAACCGGATGCGCCGCGTCCCAACCACCTAACGACGGAGACCATACCATGGGCATTTTCGATTTTCTGACCGGTGAATTCATCGACGTCATCCATTGGACCGACAACACCCGCGACACCATGGTCTGGCGGTTCGAGCGCGAAGGCCATGAGATCAAATACGGTGCCAAGCTGACGGTACGCGAAGGTCAGGCGGCGGTCTTTGTCCACGAAGGCCAGTTGGCCGATGTCTTCACCCCCGGTCTGTACATGTTGGAAACCAACAACATGCCGATCATGACGACCCTGCAACATTGGGATCATGGTTTCCAAAGCCCGTTCAAGTCCGAGATTTACTACGTCAACACCACGCGGTTCTCGAACCTCAAATGGGGCACGAAGAACCCGATCATGGTGCGTGATCCTGAATTCGGCCCCACCCGCCTGCGCGCCTTTGGCACCTATACGGTCAAGGTCGCCGATCCTGCTGTGTTCCTGCGCGAAATCGTCGGCACCGATGGCGAATTCACCATGGACGAGATCAGCTATCAGATCCGCAACATCATCGTGCAGGAATTTTCCCGCGTGATCGCGCAATCTGGCATTCCTGTGCTCGATATGGCCGCCAATACCGCCGATCTGGGCAAGTTGATTGCCTCCGCGATTGACCCCACGATGAAGCAATACGGCCTGACCATCCCCGAACTTTACATCGAAAACATCAGCCTGCCCGCCGCCGTCGAAGAGGCGCTGGATAAGCGCACGTCGTTGGGGCTGGCCGGTGATCTGGGCAAATTCACACAATATTCCGCCGCCGAAGCCATGACATCCGCCGCGAACAACCCCGCAGGGGGTGGCATGGCCGCTGGGCTTGGCGCGGGCATGGGCATGGCGATGGCAGGTCAGATGGCACAAGGCGGCCCCTGGGGTGCAAGCCCTGCTGCGGCACCACCACCGCCCCCACCGGTCGAGCATGTCTGGCATATCGCCACTGGCGGCGAAGTGACCGGACCGTTCTCCAAGGCTGCGATGGGCCGCATGGTGACCGATGGGAAACTCAGCCGTGACAGCATGGTCTGGACCCAAGGCCAAGATGGCTGGATGCAGGCGGGCGAAGTTATGGAACTGGCCCAGCTGTTCACTATCATGCCACCGCCACCACCGGGGGCGTAAAGCCATCACTGCGCTTGCGACCATAAAGGCCAAACTGCCGCATCGGCGCGTCTACCTGAAGTGGATGCACTGGCTGATGGTGCCATTGTTCACGTGGTTCATCGTCGTCCAACCCATCGACGTGCAACGTATCGGCCCTGCTGCTGTGCAGTTTCATTCGGTCATGGGGCTGCTATTCGTCAGCTTGGCCTTGTTCTGGACAGTGGATTACATGCGCAAAGGATTGGCCAGCCGTCCGGGACCGAAACTGCCCGCAAAGGCGCGGCCAGTGCATCAGATTTTGCATAAGGTGCTGATCTGGGGTGTCTTCTGTGTTGCCCTGACGGGCTTTGGTCTGGGGCTGACGTCGGCGGTTCTGCTCTGGGCGGGTGGCATTGTGCCCATCGCGCCCCCTCTGAATATGCCACAGGCGAATGATTTCATCGGCAAGGTCCATGAGGTACAGTTCTATACGCTGGCTGTCATCGCAGGATTTCACGTGCTGTTTCACCTCTGGCGGCACTACGGGTTGCGCGACAACGCGCTGCGCATCATGGCCCCAAAAGCGGTACATCGGTTCCTATGACACAGCGCAGACTCACGATCCTTTTGCATTGGAGCACCTTGATGCTCGTGCTCGTCATGGTCAAAGGCGGCACGTCGGAACCATGGGTCCGCTGGACCTTTGTCATCGGCGGGGCCGTCTGGCTGGGCATGACGCTGATTAAGGGCATGATGTGCAAGCCGGGCCCAAAGCTGCAAGGACCGCTGCGCACCGCCTACCCGTGGATGCATCGCGGCATGTATGCGGTGCTGGCGGTGACGGTGGCGCTGAATGCGGCGGCTTTGTTGGGGTGGATGCCGCATGACACCGGATGGGTCGCGCTTTTGGTGCTCTTGGGGGCGGGTGCGCTGCATGGGCTGTTTCACTTTTGGCGGCACAATGTTTTGTACGACGGTGCGCTGCGCGTGATGACGCCGCGCTTTATGCATAAGATCTTGTGATGGCTGACGGACAGATACCTGAAAGCGAACACCGCTTCCCTTGCGAAAGCTGCGGGTCGGACCTGCGGTTTGATCCTGCCGATCATCAGCTCAAATGCGATCATTGCGGCAATGTGCAACCGATCGAAAGCGCGGGGCCTTGGGCGGGCGCGATCGTCGAGCTGGATTTCCAGCGGGCCATCCAAAAACGGCTGGACGCTGCGGATATTGAAGAAACCCGTGTGAACACCTGCCCCAACTGCGGGGCGCAGACCGAGTTTGACCCCAATATCCACGCCACTGAATGCCCGTTCTGCGCCACCCCTGTGGTCACCGACACAGGGATGCACCGGCATATCAAACCGCGTGGTCTGCTGCCATTCGCGCTGGATGAGGGACATGCACGCGACGCGCTGATCGCTTGGCTCGGCAGCCTCTGGTTTGCGCCAAATGGCCTGACGGATTACGCCCGCAAGGGGCGCAAGATGAACGGCATATACGTCCCCTACTGGACCTTCGATGCCGACACCAAGAGCCAGTACACTGGCCAGCGCGGCACCTACTATTATGAAACCAAAACCGTCATGCGCGACGGCAAACGCCGTCAGGTGCGCGTGCGCAAAACACGCTGGCGGCCTGCCTCGGGGCGCGTGGCGCGGTTCTTTGATGATGTGTTGGTGCTTGCCTCCAAATCCCTGCCCAAGAAATACACCGACGGGTTAGAGCCTTGGGATTTGTCGGCATTAGAACCTTACAACCCCGAATATCTGGCCGGTTTTCGCGCCGAAGGTTATCAGGTTGAACTGACCGACGGGTTCACCGAGGCCCGCGCCTATATGGACCGGATGATCCACCGCGATGTGAAATATGATATCGGCGGCGATGCCCAGCGTGTCAGCAGCGTGAACACAGCCGTCAGTGATGTGACCTTCAAACACGTCCTGCTGCCGGTCTGGCTCGCGGCCTATAAATACCGCGGGCAAACATACCGCTTTGTCGTGAACGGGCGCACAGGGCGGGTGCAGGGCGAACGCCCCTATTCGGTATGGAAGATCGGTTTTGCGGTCGTTGTGGGACTTATCCTTGCGCTTATCGCAGGATTTGTTATCGCTAACAGCCAGTAAAAGAGGGAGCCTCCGTGATGATCCTGTGCTGTGGAGAAGCGCTTATTGACATGTTGCCGCGCGAAACGGCGGAGGGCGAGAGCGCCTTCGCGCCCCATGCCGGCGGTTCGGTCTTTAATACGGCCATCGCGCTGGGACGATTGGATGCCCCTGTGCAGTTCTTTTCGGGGCTCTCGTCCGACCTCTTTGGCGATGTGCTGCGCTCCGGGCTTGCCGCCTCAAAGGTCGATGCCAGCCCCGCCGCCGTATCAAGCCGCCCCACGACGCTGGCTTTCGTCAAACTGACAGATGGCCATGCGTCTTATGCTTTTTATGACGAAAACACCGCAGGGCGCATGTTGACCGATACCGATCTGCCGGATGTGACAGCGGATGCGTTGTTCTTTGGCGGGATCAGCCTTGTGGTGGAACCCTGCGGTGCGGCCTATGAGGCGCTGATGCTGCGCGAGGCCCCAACAAAGCTGACCATGATCGACCCCAATATCCGCCCGTCATTTATCACTGATGAAGCCGCCTATCGCGCGCGCCTGACCCGCATGATGGGCGCTGCCGATATCATTAAAACCTCGGACGAAGATCTGGCGTGGATCATGGGGACGGCTGACGCGGATGCCTTTCTTGCGCAGACAGGCGCGCAGGTCATCCTGCTGACCCGTGGCGGCGAAGGCGTGAGCATCGTGACCAAGGACGGTACCTTTGATGTGCCCGCCGAGAAGGCAACGGTCGTCGACACCGTGGGCGCGGGCGATACATTCAGTGCGGGTTTCATGGCGCAGCTGCACAAAAGCGGCCACCTGACCAAGACGGGCATCAAAGCCGCAGACCAAGACGATCTACGCGCGGCCGCCAGCTTTGGCGCCAAAGTCGCCGCCATCACCGTCAGCCGTGCGGGTGCCAATCCGCCTTGGGCGTCGGAACTGTGAGGGCACTGATCCAGCGCGTCACCCATGCTGCAGTCCATGTGGACGGTGCAGAGATTGGCGCGATTGGGCAGGGTCTGCTGATCCTGATCTGCGCGATGGAAGGCGATGACGCCGCCAAATCCAAGGCGCTGGCCGCCAAAATCAGCAAACTACGCATCTTTACCGACGATGCAGGCAAGATGAACAAGTCTTTGATCGATATCGGCGGGGCTGCTTTGGTCGTCAGCCAATTCACACTGGCCGCAGATACATCACGCGGAAACCGCCCCGGATTTTCCGCGGCGGCGAAACCCGATATCGGGCGCGCGCTCTATGAGCAGTTTATCGAAGATATGTCTGCGCTAGGAATTGAGACCGCCACCGGATCATTCGGGGCTGACATGGCTGTCAGCCTGACCAATGACGGACCTGTGACGATCTGGCTTGACGTCTAGCCTAGCACTGTTTGCCGACGACCAGCACCCAATAGGGACCGCGTGGACCTTGTGTAATGCCAACACCGAACTCTTCAATACGCGGGTGCAGCATGTTGCGGCGGTGACCGGGCGAGTTCAACCAACCGTTCACGATTTGATCAGAGCGCGGATAGCCCCAGGCAATGTTCTCGGCGACGATGCAATCGTTATAGCCCGCATTCTGGACCCGCGCCTGAGAGTTGGTGCCGTCAGACCCACGGTGATCGAAGAAATCGTTGACCAGCATATCGCAGGCATGAACCATCGCGGCCTGCCCCAATTTGCGGTTAAAGCGCAGCGGTGCTTCACCATTGGCGCGACGGCTCTGGTTCAGGCCAGCCGCGATCTGGGTGGCAAGTTCGTCGACGTTCGGGGGGGCAACACAATTCGCGGCAGCCGCTGAAGTACCAACAAAAGAAAGGGCCATCACGGCCATGATGCGAGCAAAGCGAGTCATAATTTCGATCCCGTCGATTGAGTAAAATCAACGTAAGGGTCCCAGCACAACGCGGCAACGCGAAGGCGACTCTAAGGCACAGAAGCGGCGATTACATGCCGACTCGGCGCAATTGGAAACCAACAGCCCTGACTCGAAGGATTGTTGCCGCAACGCAGATAATCGTCTGACCCGCAGTTATATCAAAGCGAAAAACACACCGCGAACTGGCCACCACACAGAACGCAGCGATTCTCTTGGGAAAGGATTTTATACGCTGAGATGTACTACCATGCTTGCGTGCAGTCGCCGCCACAACTGCCGTCCGCAAAAACGTCAAGACAATCTGCTCGCCCTTTTCAACGCAGTTTTCAAAATGCTTCGGGTCCGACACGCAAGGTGGATCAAGATCAGCCTGCCAGCAAATTTTCTGAGTGCAGCCAGCCCGGAATGTCCCCGATTGAGGGCAAGACCACATCGGCCAGCGGTGACAGCTCCTCGCGCAGGGCGGGGCCGGTGAGCACGCCGATCGTGCGCATCCCCGCCGCGCGGCCTGCATGCAGATCATGGGTGCTGTCGCCCACCATCACACAGTGATCCGCGCCCAGACCTGTCTGGGCGCAAAAGGCCAACAACTGTCCCGGCGCAGGTTTACCCCCGTGCCCGCTGTCATAGCCTGCAATAAAATCGAAATGCCGGGTGATCCCTGCACGATCCAGATGCGCCCGCGCCGGGGCCTCTGCATCATTGGTCGCAATCCCAAGACGCAGCCCCGCATTGCGCAATCCCGCGAAATAGCTTTGCAACGGCACCGCCTCGATCTGCGTCACGGCTGCCGCCGCCGCATTCATCCGCGCCAAGAGCGCGTCGGTCTCCAGATCCGGCAACACCGATTTGATCATCTCGGCCAGCTCTCCTGCCGTGGAGGCGATGACCATGCTTTCGGGGCGAAACGTCGCTGTGGGCACATCATATCCCAGCACATCCGCCAAACGCGCAAAAAGCGCCGGATCATGCCCCGCTTCGGCCTCCAGCATGCCGCGGGTCCACGCGCCCCAAGTGGCGTTGAAGTCAAACAAGGTCCCGTCCTTGTCGAAAATGATACCCTTGATCACGCGGTCGCCCTTTCTTCATGCATTGACAGCGGACCCTGCCCGCCCGACGGTGTCAACCTATGTTAAAACTCCGCTCATACCGTGCACGGCCCATGCATCTTGGCGGCTTTCCTCTCGAAAGCCTGCGGCGTGTGGATCGCGTCGATCTCTCTCATCTTCCGCCAATGGATCCGATCTCTTTTCGCAGGCCTGATGACCGCAAAAGCATCGTCGGCGCGATGCAGGATTATCAGGCAATGCTGGATGCCACCCGCGACGGTATGGTCAAGCGCGAGATGGCAGAAATTCCTGAGGATTTGACCGAAAGGGCCAATCACATCAAGGCCTTCGGATACTACTGCGACGCCAGCATGGTGGGCGTCTGCGAAGTGCCTGAGGCCGCATGGCTGCAAACCCCGATCACCAATCCGGATGTGGACAGGCTCGCTGATAAACTGCGCACGATGCAGCCCAAATCGCTCGCTGCGGGCATCGACGTGATCATGGCGGGCCTGCGCGAAAGCATGGCGCTCCCGCCCGCCGATTGCCGCCACCACACCCATGCGATGGTGTTTCTTTATGACCATCCCCGCGCACCCAAAGAGGGCGAACAGGGGACCCGCTGGATCAAAGACGCGCTGCCACATCGTGCTTGCCTGCGGGGGATGGAGACGGCAGTGACGCTTGCCAGTTACATCCGCACGCTGGGCCATGAGGCGCGCGCCCATTCGATGGCGGCATCCGATGTGCATTTGGGGGCGCTGGCGCTGCAGGCAGGCCTGGTAACGTTGCAGGATGGCAGCCTGATCAACCCGTTTACCGGCGATCGCTATGGACTGGCCGCGATCACAACCACGCTGGCCATGACACCGGACAAACCCCTTGCGCCGCAGCAAAAAGCACCGCGCAGCTATCAAACCGGCCTCGCTACCCATGCCAAGACAGCGCGCACCCGCGATCCCTTTGCCAAGCGCGATTTTGCCCTTGGCCCGCATCCGTTTGAAACACTCAAACGGGTGGATGAACCCACCACCTACATCGACCGCCCCAATGTCGCCCGCGTCCCCAAACGCGCCAATATGTTCGTGCGCGGGCTGTTCGGCGATATGGGCAAACAAGTGCAAGAGGCCACCAAGAACGGCAACTACGTGCGCAAATCGGCGGCGGCCTTTGCGTTCCGGCCATCGCTGGGGGCCTTCGTGCTGCTACAGGACGGTGAGGCGGTGGGCGATCCTGTAAAGGACACACCCGAAAACAACGCCGCCAATATCAAAGCCGCGCTCTATTTCTTGGGCGTCGATGCCGTGGGCCTGTCGGCCTGCCCCGACTGGACCTACTACAGCCACGACACCACCGGCGCGCCCATCACACCCTACCACGACCACGCCATTTCCATGATCATCGACCAAGGCCACGAGACGATGGAGGGCGCATCCGGCGACGACTGGATCGCCTGCGCGCAATCCATGCGGGCCTACCTGCGCTTCTCGCTTTTGGGCGGCGTGCTGGCCCAGCATTTGCGCAATCTGGGCTATACCGCACGCGTTCATTCTGTGATGGACGAAGAGGTACTGCATCCGCCGCTTCTGCTGTTGTCGGGCTTGGGCGAGGTCAGCCGCATCGGCGAGGTGATCCTGAACCCCTTCCTCGGGCCGCGCCTGAAATCCGGCGTTGTCACCACCAATATGCCGATGACCCACGACAAACCCATCGACTTTGGCCTGCAAAAATTCTGTGAGGCCTGCAATAAATGCGCGCGCGAATGCCCCTCGGGGGCGATCACCGCAGGGCCGAAGCTGATGTTCAACGGCTATGAAATCTGGAAATCCGACAGCCAGAAATGCACGACCTACCGCGTCAGCCAGAAGAACGGGGCGATGTGCGGGCGGTGCATGAAGACCTGCCCGTGGAACCTTGAAGGCCTGTTTGCCGAAGCCCCCTTTCGCAAACTGGCGATGACAGTACCGCAAGCGGCCAAGACGCTGGCCGCCCTGGATGACCGTCTTGGCAACGGCTCCATCAATCCGGTCAAGAAATGGTGGTGGGATCTTGAGATGGAGGACGACGGCGCCTATCGCCCCGCGCGTCATCCGGTCAACGCCCGCAACCTGCAGCCAGAACTTGATCTGAAATTCAGCGACCAGACGCTGGCCGTCTATCCCGCCCCGCTTGCGCCACCGCCCTATCCTTGGCCTGCGCCCATGGACCGCGAGGCGGGCATTGCCGCTTATGAGGCCATGATCACCGCCGATGAACACCGCGCACGCCGCGCCGCAGGTGTGCCACCCGAACATGTCTATACACCCGCAACCGGCGAGGCACCGGTCATCGAGGTTGTCATCAGCAAAGCCGAGCGGATGTCGCCCGGCGTTACCAAATATGAATTCCAACGCCCCGATGGTGGCGCTCTGCCGCCCGCCACTGCTGGTGCGCATATTGATGTGGTCGTCGCCCCCGAATTTTTCCGCCAATACTCGCTGAGCGGTGATCCGGCAGACCGCAGCAGCTATCAAATCGCAGTGCTGCGCGAGGATGCAGGGCGCGGTGGCTCCAAGCTGATGCACCGGATTTTTCAGGAAGGGCGGCGTGTTTTCATCTCGCCCCCGATCAACCATTTTCCTTTGGTTGAAGAGGCCTCTCACACCTTGTTGATGGGTGGCGGGATCGGTGTCACGCCGATGATTGCAATGGCCCACAGGCTGCATGCCATCAGTGCCGATTTTACGCTGCATTACAGTATTCCCACCCGCGCAGAGGCCGGTTTTCTGGATGATCTGAGGGTAGTGCCATGGTCAGACAAGGTGTCTTTGCATGTCTCCGACGAGGGTACGCGGGCCGATTTTGCCACCCTCACCCGCTATGCATCCGGGGCGCATATCTACACCTGCGGGCCTGATGCCTATATGGCCGCCGTCATGGATGCCGCCGAGAAAAACGGCTTTCCAGAAGAGGCGCGTCATCTTGAGTATTTCGCTGTGCCGGAACAGCCGGATTATGAAAACCACCCCTTTACGCTTCTCTTGAATGACGGGCGCAGCGTGGCTGTTGCGGCGGATCAGTCTGCATCAGATGCGCTGATCGCGGCAGGCGTGCATGTGGATGTGAAATGCGCCGATGGCCTGTGCGGTGTCTGCAAATGCCGCGTGCTTGACGGGGCCGTGGAACATCGCGATTTCGTGCTTTCCAAGGCGCAGCGTGAAACCGAGATCATCCTGTGCCAGAGCCGCGCGGCAGAGGCGGGCGGGACACTCAAAATCGACCTTTAGGTCCAGTGCACGCTTTCTGCGCCAGGAAGCGCGTAGCGCGCGCGTAGCGGCTGATCATAACCCAAACCAGCGCTGTCACAAAAATCAATCACCCATGTGTCGTCCATGGTGATGAATTCCAAGACGGCCGCCTGAAAAGCGGGGTCGGTTGCACGCTCGCGCAGATCATCGACAGATCCACCCGATGCGCCCAGAAAAATCGGGCATAATTCGTCATTTCCAGCCAACCACGCCAGCCCTTTCAGGGCGATAACCTCGGCTTGTTCGTGTTGCATCCCGTGCCCTTCGTTTCGCGGAAACAATTTCTTAACGTTTCGCGCCCAATTTGTCTGCACAGAACTGAGCAGAACGCTCTTGATAGGTGCAAGAAATGCCTGGCCGCATATTGATCATTGATACTGTAGCAACGAATAGAATCGTGTTGAAAGTCAAGATGCTAGCGGCACAATTCGCGGTAGACGCCTGCGAGAGCAAGGCCGAAGCGATTGAAATGATCGCGAAGAATCGCCCTGATCTGATCTTACTTAATCTGTCCGATGCATCACATGACCAACATAGCCTGTGCCGCGATCTGCGTCGTACGCCCGCCACGGCAACGATAGCGATCATCGCTGTTGGCGTCGCCGATACCTCCAGAGCGCGGTTTGCCGCCCTTGATGCGGGTGCGGATGATGTCCTGCCCCACCCTGTCAATGACGCGCTTTTGCTGGCGCGCATCCGTAGCCTGCTGCGCGTCCGTAGCACCAGTCAGGAACTGATGCTGCGCGAAAGCACCAGCCGTGCGTTGGGTTTTGAAGAAAACAAAGCAGGCTTTGACGGGGCCTCGCGCATCGCGATCCTGAGCCAGGATGCGCGGGCGGCGAGCCTTCTCAAGGCCAGTCTGGGCGCAGGGCTACGCAATACAATTGGCGTGCTGCATCCAAATGATGCCCTTCTGGGCGATGATACCAGCGCGGCACATGATCTCTTTGTGATCAATGCCGCGTCAGCCCAGCCCGGCGGAAGCGGGCTATTTGGCTTGGTGTCCGATTTGCGCGCACGCCACCAGACACGGCTTGCGATGCAGCTTGTCGTCGTGCCCCCCAACGCACCCGAAGTGGCCGCGATGTTCCTTGATCTTGGTGCCGATGATGTGGTGCCCGCAACAAGCGACGCCAATGAAATCAGCATGCGCGCAACCCGTCTGATCGCGCGCAAACGCCAGCACGATAAGCTGCGCGATACGGTCCGCAATGGATTGAACGCCGCGGTGACTGATCCTTTGACCGGTCTGTTCAACCGCCGCTATGTCGAACCACACTTGGCACGCCTTGCCGATCAGTCGCGCAAATCAGGGCGGGAACTGGCCGTGATGATGATCGATATCGATCACTTTAAAGCTGTGAATGACACCCATGGGCATGCGGCAGGCGACAAAGTGTTGATCGAGCTGGCCAACCGCCTGCGCGAAAACCTGCGTGCGATTGATCTGGTGGCGCGGATGGGCGGGGAAGAATTCCTGGTGGCCATGCCCGGCACATCGGTCAGTGATGCACGGATGGCTGCAGACAGGCTTTGTGAACTGGTCAACACCACGCCGTTTAAGCTGGGCGACGGGCTCCCTACACTCAAGGTCACAGTGTCGGTCGGGGTCGCGGTCAGCGGGCAATTGAATGCCGAAAACAGCGCAATCAACAAGATATGCGATCGGGCGGACCAAGCGCTATATGCGGCCAAATCCGCTGGCCGCGATCAGGTCTCTGTCAGCAAATCAGCCGCCTGAGCTGCGCGCGCGGGGTGCGCGGGCGCGCGACATCTCTTCCAGCACCTGATCCGCAAATGCGCGGCGGCGCTCGGGTGTCATCGCGACAATCTGTTCCAGCATCACCTCTTGGGCCGTTGCCTGAACCGTGGCGATCTGCTGGCTTTGCTCCACCAGCAAGGCCCGCAGGACATCGGGATCAAAAGGCTCGGCCTGCAAGGCGGCCACGACCCGGTTGACCCGACCGCGCAGGTCAAAATCGCGCAACGACCGGTCCTCGCGCAACCTGCGGCCAATGGCGCGGCGTTCCTGTGGCTCCAGCGCCCGTGCAACCGGCCCAAGCCCAAGGTCGAAACTCCGTGGTGGTCCCTCACCCCAACGCCCCGATACCGCCGCCCCCACGACCACGCCGACGACCGCGAGGTTCAGCGCAAGCGAGAGCACAAGCACGATCCGCCAAAGGCGGTTTGGACGCGCTTGTGGCGTTTTATCTTCAACCATCACCCAATGCTCCTGCGTCAAGGATCAAATCTGTTGCAAAGAGGTTGATACTTACCTCATCCCCCATCATCGCGGCGGTCATATCCTGCACAGATGCAGGCGGCGCCACACCGACCCAAATGCCTGCAACCGTGGCCATCGCAAGCCCGCTGACAGCGGGCCACCCGCCAATCACATCCAGAATGCGCGCAACAAAGCCGGGACGCGCTACGGACACCGCAACAGGGCGCGGTTGTGCCGCTTCGGCATCCGCGATCACACGTGCCATCAGGGCATCGCTTGGCGCAGGGGCTGACCCGCGCGCCTGCGCGAAAAGATCATCCAGCATGTCATCATTCGGGTTCGTCATCGTCATACCCCAGTTCTGCCTTCCGCCCCGCCATGATATCGGCAAGGGCCCGTTTCCCGCGTGCTGTCAAACTTTCCACGGACCGCACGCTGATGTCCATGATTTGCGCAATTTCGGGGTTTGCGAGCCCTTCAAGGTGTCGCAGCGACACCGCCTGCGCCTGTCGTTCCGGCAATTGTGCCAGCGCATCCGAAAGGGCCGTCATCCGGGCCTGCGTCTGCATTTGTGCCACCGCACTGGGCGCCGTGTCCAAAGGCTCGGCCACTTGATCCAGCGACACCCCACCCCGGCGCTTGCGCAACCGGTCGGTGCAAAGATTCGCCACCACACGGTAAAGCCACGTGCTCACCTGTGCCTCGCCCTGCCGCCAGTCGGGTGCTACTTTCCAAAGCCGCATCATGGCGTCTTGCGCCACATCCTCGGCCTCGGACCCATTGCCCAACATCCGCGTCGCCTGCGCCAGCACCCGCGGCAAGAGCCGGGCCGTCAGATAGCGCGCCGCCTGCCCATCGCCATTGGCGTAAGCGATCAAAAGCGCCTCGTCCGGGGCGCCCGCAAAAGGATCTGGCGATGCGTTCATCTGTGCGTTTGCTAGCCAACTTAGACACAAGTGGCAATTGGCAGAGGGCTAAGGCGCCCTCTGCCAGCCGCGCCTTAACCGCGATCGCGTGGGCGGTCGCCACGATGATCACCGCGGCCTTCGCCGCGCCGTTCACCCATCCGCGCCTTCGCGGCTTCGAACTCTTCTGCGGAAATCACACCGTCGCTATCGGCATCGACGCGGTCAAACATCTGTGCCGCGCGGCGTTCACCCCGTGAGGGCATCTCGTCTTGCTGCAACAGACCGTCACCATTGTCGTCAAAACGTGCGATCATACGGGTGGCACGTTCTGCGGCCCGTTCGGCATCAGACGCGGCCAGTTCTGCGGCCGACAAAGCGCCATCACCATCAGTGTCCATGTCCGCAAAGCGGGCTTCGCCGCGCGCTTGCATCTCTTCAAGGGTCAAAGCCCCGTCACCATTTGCATCAAGTGTTGCGAAATCCGGCCGCTCACGGTGGTTTTCTGCCTGTGCTGCACCCGCTGCCAAAACGAGGCCAGAGAGAAGCGCTGCTGTCAAAATCTTCGTTTTCATTGTGTCGTCCTTTTCACATCTGTGCAGCTTATTTGCGCTGCTGATGCTCCTTGAACGCGGGGCGGAAAAACTTCCGTCGCAGGTTTTTCAAGAAAGTTCCGTCAGGCCACAAATCAGCGCACCCCCTTTTCAAACGGATCACGATAGTCCATGTGAAAAGAACAAGACGGAGCACCTCTATGTCGAATGCAGAAACCTTCCTTGACGATCGCCCAACCAAGCCTGCCATTCTTAACGGGCTGCGGTGCAAGTGTCCTAACTGCGGCGAAGGCAAGCTTTTCTCGTCCTATCTGAAGGTGGCCGATACCTGCCCGGTGTGTGACGAGGAACTATTCCACCACCGTGCCGATGATGGTCCTGCCTATCTGACGATCTTGCTGGTGGCGCATATTATCGGTTTTGTGATCCACTTTTGGTGGGTCTATTTCCGGCCTGAGCCATGGGTCATGGCGACTGGCCTGACAATCGGGTCTGTCGCGCTGTCTCTGGCGCTATTGCCACGCATGAAGGGCATGATTGTTGCCATTCAATGGTCCCGCCGGATGCACGGATTTGGCCATAACGAATAAGGGACGCCCCATCGACAAATCCGCGATCAGAGATGCCGCGACCATCATCGTGCTTCGGGATGCGGCGACCCGACCATCGGTCCTGATGGGGCAACGCGGTGCGAGTGCTGCGTTCATGCCCGGTAAATTTGTCTTCCCCGGTGGTGCTGTTGACGCCAATGATGCGACCGTCCCCGTCACTCCGTTGACCGCGCGCGATGAAATGCGCCTTGCCAGTGAAAGCACCCTTGCCCCAACCGCTCTTGCCGCTGCTGCTATTCGCGAGCTTTGGGAAGAAACCGGACAGGTTCTGGGCCATCCCGGCGTTTGGCCCGATCCGCCACAAGGTTGGCGCGGCTTTGCAGCAACGGGCCATGTGCCCCATGCCACTGCGCTTGAGTTCTTTTTTCGCGCTGTCACCCCAACGGGGCGCCCCCGCCGTTTCGATGCACGGTTTTTTCTGGCGGATGTAGATCATCTGCAAACAGACCCAGACGATTTTTCAAATGCCGAGGATGAATTGGCCCACCTGCAATGGGTGCCTTTGGCCGATGCGCGCCAGTTCAATCTGCCCTTCATCACGCAGGTCGTACTGGCCGAACTGGTCAGCCACATCGCCCGCGGCGGCCCGCCTGCCAGCGTGCCCTTCTTTCGCAATGATGACGAGGCACATCTCGTCACCCGCCTTGATGGCCGCAGCCCGCTTTAGAGCAGCAAGACCAGTGCAATGATGCTGACCGTGAGCAGCGCCAGACCTTGCCATTCGCGCAAGCTCACCTTCTCGCCAAAGACAAACGCCCCGATCATGAGCGAGAACAAAAGCTCAATCTGGCCCACCGCATTCACATAGGCCGCGTTCTGCAGCGTAAACGCCGTGAACCAACAGATAGACCCGATCATGCTGGTGATCCCCACCAGTCCAGCCACCCGCCACGCGGCCAGCACACGCCCGACCTCGCCCCGTTCGCGCCATACAAGCCAAAGCGCCATGGCGATGGTTTGAAAGGCGGTCACCAGCGCCAGCGTGATGATCGCGCGGTAAAACACATCGCCTTCGGCCAGTGACAGGGACGCGCCCCGATACCCGTTGCCGGAAATACCAAAGAGCACCCCTGCCCCAAGGCCCAGCGCGGTGGCGCGGTTGAAAATCCGCTGGTGCCAAGGACCGATCCCACCGGGCGGATCGGACAGCAAAATCACGCCCGCAAGACCGATCATCATCGCCACGATGGTCAACGGGGTGAAGGTATCACCCAGAATGAGAAACCCGAACAATGCGCTCAGCAGCACTTCGGTCTTTTTGAAGGTAATACCGACAGCGAAATTGCGATGACTAAAAAGCGCCACCACACACATCGTCGCCAAAATCTGCGACATGCCCCCCGCAAAGGCATAGGGCCAGAACGCCGCCGGGATCGCGGGCAGACCTTGGCCTGACGCCGTCGCATAGGTGATCGCGATCATAGCGACCAAGGGCGACGAATAGATGAACCGTGCAAAGGTCGCGCCAGCGGTCGACAGCGCCATTCCCTTGAGCCGCTTTTGCAGCATAAACCGCAAAGTCTGGGCCGTTGCCGCACCAATGGTGATAGGGATCCAGAGTTCCATCCCGGGCGGGCTAGCCCTTGACCCCCACCGCTTTGCCGGCCCCTTCGGGCATCGGCAATGCCGCATGGGCGGCGGCCACTTTTTCCAAAGTCGCCGCCAGCGCAGGGGCGGGATCAGAGGCACGGCGGGTCGCAAGGCTGACGTGAATCAGCATATGCTCGCCCGTCGCCAGTTCGCGGTCCCCCTCAAACATGCGGTGGAAGACGTGCATCTTCTTGCCCGCGCCGTTCAACACTTGCGTTTCGATCCGGATCACAGCGCCCGCATGCACCTCATCCAGATGCCGGATGTGGGTTTCGGCAGTGAAATAGCTGCCGCCGGTCGCGATATACTCCGCGTCACAGCCCACAAGCGCCATCATCCGGTCGGTCGCATCGCCAAAGGCCTGCAGATACCGCGCTTCGTTCATATGCCCGTTATAATCGGTCCAATCGAGCGGTACGGCGCGTTCCACCGTCACGATGGGCTTGCCCAGATCATCGGGCAGGCCAATGGCCCCTTCCACACGGCGATCCTGCTCATTCAAGAGCTTGCCCGCGCCCCAATTCTGCGCCTTCAGCCCGCGCAGAATTGTGACAAGGTTATTATCACGCGCGCGCTCAAGCTCACGGATCGTGTGCATGCCCGATTGCGCATCGGATTGATCGGCCACCGCGTCAATCAACTCATCGGTCAGTTCAGGCACATCCATCAGCTTGGTCCAAGGCCATTCAAGACACGGCCCGAATTGTTCGATGAAATGCCGCATGCCTGCCTCGCCACCGGCAATGCGGTAGGTCTCAAACAGGCCCATCTGCGCCCAGCGCAGGCCAAACCCATAGCGGATCGCGTTGTCGATTTCCTCGGTCGTGGCGATGCCGTCTTTGATCAGCCAAAGCGCTTCGCGCCAAACGGCCTCAAGGAAACGGTCGGCGATATGGGCGTCAATCTCGGCGCGGACATGCAATGGATACATGCCGATCTCGGTCAGGATCGTTTTGGCACGTTCAACGATTTGCGGCGCGGTCTTGTCGCTTGGCACCAGTTCGATCAGCGGCAACAGATAGACCGGATTGAACGGATGGGTGACGACGATCTGTTCGGGACGCGTGGCACAGCCTTGCAATTCGGACGGTTTGAACCCGCTGGTCGAGGACCCGATGACCGCATCATGCGGGCAATGTTCTTGCAGCGTTTGATAGACCTTGCGCTTCAGCTCCAACCGCTCTGGCACGCTTTCCTGCACCCATGCCACATCGGCCACTGCCGCCGACATCGTGTCGTGAAAGCTCAGACGCCCCTCGGCGGGCAAGGCCACATCCGACAAGCCCGGCAAGGACCGGCGCGCGTTGTTCAGCACTTCGGTGATCTTGCGCTCGGCCTGCGGATCGGGGTCAAACACGCGGACATCCCAGCCCATCAGCAGGAACCGCGCGGCCCAACCGCCGCCTATGACGCCACCGCCGATAATCGCTGCTGTCTTTTGTGTCATGGTCTAGCCCGTTGGTTTGTCGTCAGGATGGTCAAATTCATCCGCCGGCACCGGCTCGCCCCGGATCGTTGGATCACAGGCCACCATCGCCGTATCGCTATCGCGGATGATCAAACCACCCCGCGCGCGGCAATCCTCAAAGGACATGCGGCCACCGATCACCATGAATTCACGCATACCGCCGCCGCCACTGGTGCTGCTGACCATGCCGCTGCCACCTTCACAGGCGGCCAAGGCGATTACGCTTCCCAAAATCAAACGTCTCATCATCAAAACTCCTCCAGTCGGCTCAAATCATAGCCGTTGAATTCCAAAACATCACGCGCCGCTTCCAAACGGTCGGCGCGAATGTCGGGCGTGCGGTTCAAAATCCAGCCCGACCGCCCGTTAGGGGCACCCACGACAGCGGTGCGATAATCCTCATCCGTCCAAAGCACCCAGTAATCGGCGGCGACGAATGGCACCGACGGGAACCGCACTTTGAGCCGCCCGGGGCCGACAATTTCTGCCGTGCCCTCAATGCGCGCTGTTTCTTGGCCTGCCTCATCGCGGCAAATGTTCAGAACGGACAACAGCCCGTCATCCCGCAAACCGTATTCAGCCGTCACACCCACGCATCCTGCCTGAAATGGCACGGGATAACGTGACACCTCATACCAGACGCCCAGATAGCGTTCCGGCGCGAACACCGCTTTCGATGAGATCGGCACGTCCGTGTCGCGGTAAACCGAGAACAGGCCACCACTGTCCTGCGTCGAACAGCCCGCCAAAAGCAGGATCAGCGCCAAAGCCCTCATTTGGCCACCGGCGCGCGTTTGGTCAGACCCAGCTTGGCGCGGACTTCTGCAGGGCCGATCACCTTTGCGCCAAGGTTCTCGATAATCCCCACGGCGCGGTCTACCAGTTGCGCATTCGTCGCCAAAACGCCGCGATCCAGCATCAGGTTGTCTTCAAGCCCAACACGCACATTGCCACCCGCCAGCACAGAGGCCGCCACATAAGGCATCTGGCTGCGCCCCAGGCCAAAGGCCGAAAACGTCCAATCATCCGGCACGTTGTTTACCATCGCCATAAAGGTATTGAGGTCATCCGGCGCGCCCCAAGGCACCCCCATGCAAAGCTGGACCAAAGCGGGGCTGTCCAGCACGCCGTCTTTGACCAGTTGCTTGGCATACCACAGATGGCCGGTGTCAAAGGCCTCAATCTCGGGTTTCACCCCCAGTGCGGTCATCATCCGGCCCATAGCAATCAACATGCCGGGGGTGTTGGTCATCACATAGTCGGCTTCGGCAAAGTTCATCGTGCCGCAATCAAGCGTGCAAATCTCGGGCAGGCATTCGGCCACATGGGCGACCCTTTCGGTGGCCCCCACCATATCCGTGCCCGCAATCGTCGGCAGGGGCGTCTCAACACCGCCAAAAACCATATCACCACCCATGCCTGCGGTCAGGTTCAAGACAACATCGACCTCTGCATCGCGGATACGCTCGGTCACTTCACGGTAAAGCGCGAGATCGCGCGAAGGCGTGCCGGTTTCAGGATCACGCACGTGGCAATGCACGACAGCAGCACCCGCCTTGGCCGCATCAATCGCACTTTCGGCGATCTGCTGGGGTGAGCGTGGAACATGCGGGCTGCGATCCTGGGTCGCGCCGGATCCTGTGACAGCACAGGTGATAAACACCTCTTTGTTCATTTGCAGGGGCATGTGCGGTCTCCTTTGGGTGTTTTCGCGACACTTGCCCATATCCTGACACCGCACAAGGCAGAATTCTTGACAGCTTCCCTTCCCGCCTGCCATGCACTGGCCATGACCAGAACAAAGCACACCGCAGTGATCTATTATACCAACGCGATATCACGGCGGCTGGTCCAACTCTGATTCTCAATGACAACAGCCGCCCGCAAGGGTGCGCATGTTCTGTCTCTCCTTGCGGGCAACCAACGCAGGGAAACCATAATGACCGATATCTTGATCGACATGGCAAGGCCGCGCGACGTGGCGCGCATGCAGCAACTGATCCGTGAACTCTCTGCATTTCATGGGGATGAGGCACAGGTGACGCTGGAACAACTGCGGGGCATCTTCTTTGGCCCATCCCCGAAAGGCGTGGCTTTTCTCGCACGCGAGGCGGGCGAGACGATTGGCTATGCGGGTGTGCTGGAAACAGTCGCCGTGCAGAGTGCCGTGCCCCGTTTTGACATCCACCATTTGCATGTGGTCGAGACATGGCGCGGTCAAGGCGTTGGCAGCACCTTGATTGCAGCGGCAAAGACTTATGCCGCTGCACGCGGCGCGCGCGGTCTGACCATCGGGACAGATCCGCGCAATGCGTTAGCGCAGGCCGCCTACCGCGCCATGGGGCTGCAAGAGATCACCGATGCGGGGCCACGGTTCTGGATTGAGATTGCGACCGATGCACCCCGTAAGGTGGATTGAAATCCACCTTACCTAGTAGGGCATTGGATGCTGCTTATGCACCGCATCAATCTCGGCGATCACCTCATCCGACAGCACCACGTCCTTGCCATCAAGGATTTGCGTCAACTGCGCCGAGGTGGTCGCCCCAAAGATCGCAGACACCGCAAAAGGCCGCGTGCGCTGCCACGCCATTGCCATATGGACCGGATCGAGCCCGTGCTTGGCCGCCAGATCAAGATAGGCCTGTGCTGTGGGCCACAACCGGTCGGTCACGCGGCCACCCAGATCACCGTTGAGCGACAAACGGCTGCCACCCGGCACAGCGCCGTTTTGATATTTTCCTGTCAGCACACCGCAGGCCAGCGGCGAAAATGACAGCAAGGTCACATCTTCATTCACCGCCATCTCGGCCATGTCGGTGTCATAGAGACGGCAGAGCAGCGAATATTCGTTCTGCACCGACGCCATACGCGGCAGACCGGCGGCCTCGGCCTGATCGATCCACTTGGTCATCCCCCAAGCGCTTTCGTTCGACATGCCAATGCTGCGGATTTTGCCCGCTTTGACCATATCGCCCAGCGCCTCAAGCACGTCCATCATATGATCCATCGTCTGCTGGCGGTTCTGGCCCGACGGATCATAGGTCCAGTTCTGGCGGAACATGTAAGAACCCCGGATCGGCCAGTGCATCTGGTACAGATCAATCACATCCGTCTGCAGCCGCTTGAGCGATGTCTCCACCGCCTCGCGGATCACAGCACCGTCATAGCCGCGCCCTTCACGCACCCAGCCGGGGTTATTGCCGGACACTTTGGTCGCAATCACAACCTCATCACGGCGACCGGTCTTGGCGATCCAGTTGCCAATGATCTGTTCCGACAGGCCCACAGTTTCGGCGCTGATCGGATTGACGGGATACATCTCGGCGGTGTCGAGAAAGTTGATACCGGCATCCAGCGCCATGTCGATCTGGTTATGCGCGTCATCTTCCGGCGTTTGATTGCCAAAGGTCATGGTGCCCAGGCACCATTCGCTGACCATAATATCGGTGCGGCCAAGGGGGAGTTGCTTCATTGGTATTCGCCTTGCTCTAATTTCGTCGCAGACCCTAATGCGCCCGCAGTTAAGGGCAAGGGTGCAAAGACGACATTGCCTGTCGATTATGGCCAAGCTCCACGGGTGCCGTGGGGTCATAGCTCAAACCATGCGGATGTTTATCTCTTTTGCGGCGTTATTTTTCTCGGTCGCTCTTTTGCAACTGTCTTCGGGCGGCGTGGGTCCGCTGGATGCACTGACGGGGATCGAGCTTGGATTTTCGCAAGCGGAGGTCGGCTTTCTTGGCTCGGCGCATTTCGTGGGGTTTTTCATCGGGTGCTGGTGGGCACCGCGCCTGATGGGCAGCGTCGGGCACAGCCGCGCCTTTGCCACCTTCACCGCGATGGGTGCGATCGGGCTGGCCGCCCATGTGATCGTCGCTGATCCCTATTTCTGGGCCTTGTTCAGGATCGGGTCGGGGATTTGTGTGGCGGGATGCTACACAATTATCGAGGCGTGGTTGCAGGCCAAAGTCACCAATGAAACGCGCGGCCGCGCGATCGGCAGCTACCGTGTCGCCGACACAGGCGCATCCTTCGTGGCGCAATTCATGATCGGGGCGTTGGCGAATATTGAAACCTATATCGCCTACAATATCCTGACGATCCTGTGTTGCGCATCATTGCTGCCCTTGGCGCTGACCCGTGTCGAACAACCCCCAACACCCAGCGCCACGCGGTTGCGCCCTGCCCTCGCTTGGGCCTGTTCCCCGCTGGGTGTAGCTGCCGTTCTGGTGGCGGCCCTGTCCAGCGCGTCCTTTCGCATGGTCGGGCCTCTCTACGGTCAAGAAGTCGGCCTGAACCCCAATCAGATCGGCTCTTTTCTGGCGGCTTTCGTCGCGGGCGGGGCGATTGCGCAGTATCCTGTGGGCTGGCTGGCAGACAAATACGACCGGCGCTGGATGATGATCTGGCTGTCGGTCGCTGCGGTCTTTGCTTGCGCCTTTACCGTCACCACAGCAGGCCAAGGCACAACGATCATCATGACCGCCGCTTTCATCTTTGGTCTGACAACCTTTCCGATCTATTCGGTCGCCACCGCCCACGCGCACGATTTTGCCACCTCGGATCAGCGGGTCGAGCTATCTGCGGCCCTGATGTTCTTTTATGCCGTCGGCGCAATTGCCGCCCCTTATACGACATCGGTCTTGATTGGCCTCTACGGGCCGGGGGCGCTTTTTTACTTTATCTCGGCGGGTCATATCCTGCTGATTGTCTTCGGCCTCGGGCGGATGCGCGTGCGCCGTGCCCCAAAGCAACGCACCCGCTATATCTATGCCCCGCGCACAACCTTCGGGATCGGGCGGCTTTTGGGCCGTAACCGCGACCGCTAGGGTCAGAACGTCTGGCACTTGGCCGCATGGCCCGCTACATAGGCGCAAACGCTGAAGGACACATCGCATGGCCCGCCATCTGATCACATCTGCCATTCCCTACATCAACGGGATCAAACACCTTGGAAACCTTGTCGGCAGCCAACTGCCTGCCGACCTATACGCCCGCTATCTGCGCCAGCGCGGACATGAGGTGCTGTTTCTGTGTGCCACCGATGAACATGGCACGCCCGCCGAACTGGCCGCTGCCAAAGCGGGCAAGCCCGTTGCTGAATACTGTGCTGAAATGCATGATGTACAAGCACGCATCGCTGATGGGTTTCGTTTATCGTTTGATCACTTTGGCCGGTCCTCCAGCCCGCAGAACCACAAGCTGACGCAGGCCTTTGCCGCGCGGCTGGCCGAGGTGGGGCTGATCAAAGAGGTCACCGAAGAACAGGTCTATTCCGTCGCTGACGGGCGCTTCCTGCCGGATCGCTATATCGAAGGCACCTGCCCCAACTGCGGGTTTGAAAGCGCGCGTGGCGACCAATGCGACAACTGCACCAAGCAGCTGGACCCGACCGATCTGATCAACGCCCATTCCACCATTTCGGGTTCAACCGAACTGGAAGTGCGCGAAACAAAGCACCTCTATCTGCGTCAGTCCGAATTGAAGGACGATCTGGCCGCATGGATCGACAGCAAGAAAGACTGGCCGATCCTGACGACATCGATTGCCAAGAAGTGGCTCAATGATGGTGACGGTTTGCAAGACCGCGGCATCACCCGTGACCTTGACTGGGGTATTCCCGTTATGAAGGGCGACAAGGTCTGGCCCGGCATGGAAGGCAAGGTCTTCTACGTCTGGTTCGACGCACCCATCGAATACATCGCCTGTGCGCAGGAATGGGAAGATGCGGGTAAGGGTTCAGACTGGGCAAGCTGGTGGCGGACGGATCAAGGCGCGGATAACGTGACCTACACCCAGTTCATGGGCAAAGATAACGTGCCGTTCCACACGCTGTCCTTCCCCGCCACGCTTATGGGAACGCAAGAGCCTTGGAAGCTTGTCGATTACATCAAATCGTTCAACTATCTGAACTACGATGGCGGCCAGTTCAGCACCTCGCGCGGGCGCGGCGTGTTCATGGACCAAGCGCTTGAGCTTTTGCCGTCAGACTATTGGCGTTGGTGGCTTTTATCGCATGCGCCTGAATCGTCGGACGCGGAATTTACGTGGGAAAACTTCCAGACGGACGTGAACAAGGACCTTGCCGACGTGTTGGGCAACTTTGTAAGCCGGATCACTAAGTTTTGCCGTTCCAAATTTTCCGAAGCCGTCCCCGAAGGTGGCACCTATGGCCCCGCCGAAGAGCAGTTAATCACTGACCTGACCACCCGCATCCGCGCCTATGAAGGCCATATGGACGCGATGGAAGTGCGCAAGTCTGCCGCCGAATTGCGCGCGATCTGGGTGCTGGGCAATGAATACCTGCAGGCCAACGCGCCATGGACGACGTTTAAAACAGATCCCGAAACTGCCGCCATGCAGGTCCGCCTCGCGCTGAACCTGATCCGGATTTACGCGGTGCTTTCGGCGGCGTTCATCCCCGACGCATCCAAGACCATGATCGACGCGATGCAAACGGATGATGACAGCTGGCCGACAGATGTCGCCGCCGCTTTGCAGGCGCTGCCTGCTGGCCACGCCTTCACTGTGCCCGAAAACCTGTTCCGCAAGATCACGGATGAGGAACGCGAGGAATGGGCGGCGCGCTTTGCAGGCACACGCGACGCAGGAGAGTAAGCCATGATCATCGGCCACATTGGCGCGCGCGCAGGCAGCAAGGGCGTTCCGAACAAGAACTTTCGCATGCTGCACGGCAAGCCCCTGCTGGACTGGTCGCTTGATCAACTACTGGAAAGCGACCGCGTGGATCATGTGGTCGTCTCGACGGACAGTCAGGAAATGTATGAACACAGCCTGAAACGCGGCTGTCTCGACATCGGTTTGCGCCCTGCGCATCTGGCCACGGATACGGCAGGCAAATGGGATGTGTGGAAACACGCGCTCGGTGAGGTCGAGAAACAAACCGGCCCCGCATCGGCGTTCCTTGACCTTGACTGCACCTCGCCCCTGCGGCCCGACAGCGCGATCCCCGAGGCGCTTGATCTGTTCTTCGCCGAGGCCCCCGACATGGTCATGTCCTGCTGCGAGGCGCGCAAGAACCCCTATTTCAATCTGGTCGAACCCGATGAAACAGGCGCATTGCATGTCAGCAAACCCCTGCCCGGCGGCGTCGTGGCACGCCAGCAGGCCCCTGCAGTTTATGAACACGCGGCATCCACTTATGTTGTCGCCCCGGATTATCTGCGCCGCGCTTCAAGCCTCTTTGAAGGACGCGTCATTCCCTACATGATGGCCCCCGAAACCTGTGTCGACATCGACAGCCCTTTTGATTTCCGGCTGGTCGATTTCCTGATGGGCGAACAATTGAAGGACCGCAACGATGCATGATCAACTCAAAGACAAGACCATCTTTATCACCGGTTCCGGCGGCGTTTTGGGCAGCACCTATGTGCGCCGGATGCTGGCCGCCGGTGCGCGGGTCGTGGCATCGGACCTGAAAGGGCACCGCGCCGATGCTTTGGTGGAAAACCACGGCGACAACCCCAATTTCCGCTTCTACGATCTGGATGTGGGCCAAGAGGACGAAGTCGTCGCGATCTTCCAGCGCATCATGGCCGATGGCTGGGAACCCAATGTCGTGCTGAACAACGCCGCCATCACGGGTGAGCTGTTGATGGGTGCAGGCAAGGCGTTTCCTGATTTCGCCAACACCAGCGTTGAGGATTGGGAGAAAACCCTGCGCACCAACATGACAGGCGCTTTCATGATCGCCCGCCAGATGGACCGCGATATCGTGGGGCGTTATCCCGCGACGCTGATCAACGTGGCCTCAATGTACGCGCTGAACGGACCACACCACCAGATCTACGAGGACATGCCGTTCAAATCCTTCTCGGCCTATTCGGCGACCAAGGCGGGTATTCATGGCCTTACGCTCTGGCTTGCTGGCTATTGGGCCAAGCGTGACGCGACCGTCAACACCATCGCTCCGGGAGCGGTCTTCAACGGCCATTCCGACGAATTCCAGCGCCGCGTGGGTGAGTTGATCATGGCAGGTCGCATGGCCGCACCGGATGAAATCGCGGACGCGATGTTGTTCCTGTGTTCATCGCAGTCAGGCTATATGACCGGCCAGTTGGTCAACGTCGATGGCGGCTTTAGCGGATGGTAGCCGATGTCTTTCTGGTCATCGGTGCAGGCTCGATCGGGCAGCGTCATGCCCGCAATCTGGCCGCACTTGGCCAGAAGGTTGATCTGATCCCGTATCGCGATTTTGACGCAGATGCCGTGGCCAAGCGCACCGATGTTGCAGGCGTCATCATCGCCACAGCAACCCCGATCCGCCTGTCGCTGATCGCACTTTGTGCGGCGCAAGACTGGCCCTTCTACGTCGAAAAACCCCTCGGCTGGACCAAAGAGCAGATCGCCGACATCTACACCACCGCCGCACCCGTCGCGGACCGTTCAATGGTTGGCTTCATGATGCGCTATCACCCCGCAGTGCGCGCGCTGGCCGCCCTTGATCTTTCGGATATCTACAGTTTCGCCTTCGAGATCGGCCATGACGTGCGGCAATGGCGCGCAAACTGGTCGTTCGCGCAAAGCTACGCCTCGAACGCGGCGGGCGGGGGTGTGCTGCTGGACCTGTGCCATGAATTGGACATTGCACATTGCCTGTTCCCGCAGGCCACAGTCACCGGTGCCGCCAGTCTGGATCACCCCGATTTTGCAGGCGTCGATTTCGCCACACGCATTAGCCTTGCCGCACCTTTGGGCAGCGTGGCGATGGACTATCTGTCCCCCGTCAGCCTGCGCAAAGGGCAGTTGCGCGGCACGGGGCAGGTCATTGATCTGGACCTGCTGGCACCCGCATTTACCCGCGATGATGGCACGGGGCCGCAGACCAGGACATTCGATTTTGACCGCAATGATATGTTCTTGGCAGTCATGGCCGATTTCATCGCACTCGCGACCGGACAGCCCCCGTCAGATAATCCGCTGATGCCGCGACTAAGCACCGTGCGGGCAAGTTGCGATCTGATCGCCGAGGCGTGGCAGGCACGGCAGTTCACCGGACAGGTGGACGTCGCGTTCTAGCGCCAGCCTTGCCAGAATTTCAGCGCGGCCTGCTTTTTCGCAAAACTCTCGGTCAGTGCATCCCGATCATATTCCGTCTTGATCCACTCTTCGATCGCAATGGGCGCTTGCGCATTGCGGGCCTCGTAGACGTCAAAGAAATGATCCAGAATGCCAGTCGACGTGCGCCGAATGTGCAAGTAGCGAAAGCTGAGTTGTTTGCGTGCCTCTGCGACAGGCTGTCCCTCTTTCACCATCAGATAGAGCGTTGCCACCAAACCGGTTCGGTCCGCACCTGATTTGCAATGCATCAGGAAAGGGCGCTCCATCTCATCAAAAGCCGCGATGATACTCAGAAGCCGGTCTTTCGGGGGCGCACTGCGCGCCGACAAAGACAGGTTCACCAGCTTAAGGCCCAAGCGTTCGCAGCTTTCCTCCTCGAACAGGTAATGCGGCTGCTGCACGACACCGCGCAGGTTCAGCACGGTTTTGATCCCCATAGCGGCGTAGGCTTTGAACCGTTTGTGATCGGGGTGGTTCGAGCGGTAGACGCCTTCGCTGACTTGACCAAAATTATGCCAGAAGGTCCGCAAAATACCATGATCCAGCCAGCGCACGTGCCAATAGGACTTCTTACGCTCATCAGGATCAGTGATGTCATGGCCGAACGACTTGCGCAAAGCGCGTTCTTTTTCGTCCAAGGCTTTGAATATCTTGCGGATCATGGGTGGCTCGGTTGCGGTTCTGCGATGTCACTTGGACCATGGTCGCCCACATTGCAATGGGAAGGTCCCAATTGCCCCCCAAGGTGAAACCCCATAAACACGCATCAACAGCAGATGCAGGAGACCACACCATGGACATCGCAGGCCGCAAAATCGGACCCGAACACCCCCCCCTTGTGATTGCCGAGATCGGCATCAACCACGGTGGTGATCTGGCTGTGGCCAAAGAAATGGTGCGTCTTGCGGCCGGTGCAGGATGCGAGATGGTCAAGCATCAGACCCACATCATCGAAGACGAAATGACCGAAGAGGCCAAGCAGATCTTCCCCCCCAACGCCGATGTGTCGATCTGGGAGGTTATGGAGGCCTGTGCGCTCTCGCTAGAAGATGAAGCGGAGTTGAAGCGCTACACCGAGAGCCTCGGGATGATCTGGATTTCGACGCCGTTTTCGCGGGCCGCTGCAGATTTTCTGAATGACCTCGATGTGCCGGCCTTCAAGATCGGATCGGGTGAAGCAGACAACCTGCCCCTGATCCGCCATATCGCGCGGATGGGCAAACCGGTGATCATGTCCACGGGCATGCAAAGCATCGAAAGCGTCCGCGCCTCGGTTGCGATTTTGGATGAGGCGGGGATTGAATACGCGCTGCTGGAATGCACCAATCTTTACCCCTCCCCTCCCGAAATTGTCTCGCTGCAGGGCGTCACTGATCTGCGCAACGCCTTTCCAAACGCGGTCGTCGGTTTCTCGGACCATTCCATCGGCCCTGATATGGCCTTGGCGTCCGTGGCGCTGGGGGCCTGCATTCTGGAACGGCACTACACCGATACGCGCTATCGCAAAGGGCCCGATATCATCAACTCTATGGACCCCGCCGAGTTGCGTTATCTGATCGATCGATCACGCGAAATTCACATCGCACTACACAACCCCAAACAGCGCACCAGCGCCGAGGAAGACGTCTATCGCTTCGCCCGCGCATCCGTGGTCGCCGACCGCGATCTGCCTGCGGGTCATGTGATCACCGAGGCCGACATCTGGGCCCGCCGCCCCGGTTCGGGCGAAATTGCGGGGTTCGATTTTGACAAGGTCGTGGGCAAGACACTGACCCGCGCTGTGGTGCGCAATACCCAGTTGAAATGGGCGGATCTGGATGGCTAAGCCATTCACCTTTGTCTGCCTTGATCCGCGCAAACAAAAGCGCGCGGATATCGCGGGCTTGCTGGGGCCGGTCGGAACCATGCAGTGGATACGGTTGCCCAAGATGAGCCTGCGCAATTGGCCGCAGACCAAAGAGCGTGCCGAAACCGCCCTTATGGCGGCGCGGTATATTCCCGCACAGGGCCTGAAACGCAGCTTATGGTCGTGGGTTTTGCAAAAGCAATACAACGGCATGCGCCAGTATTTCGAAGCACATCCAACCCACGTCGCCGTGGCGTGGAACGGTCTGAACGGATCGCGCAGGGTCTTTATCGATGCGGCCAAAGATGCTGGTGCCAAAACCCTGTCATTCGAACTCGGCCCCTTTCCAGGGCGCATCACGGTGGACCCCAAAGGCGTGAATTTCGCCAATGCCCTGCCACGTGACGCCGCACCCTACCTTGACTGGTTGCGCCAAAGCGATATCGACCCCGAAGGCTGGCGCGCTTTGGGCGCAAAGATCAAACAACGCACACCGATCGCGCCACCTGCGCAGGCCGGGGCACTGCCGCCATTGACCGACCCCTTTGTCTTCGCCCCCCTTCAAGTCCCCGGCGACAGCCAGTTGCGCCTTTTTGGCGGTAATTTCCGCACCGTCGAAAGCTTTGTCCAAGCCTTGACGGAAGCGGCCCGCCACCTGCCCGATGGCTGGCATTTGCGCGTGAAAGAGCACCCCAGCATCCCCGCTTTTGTCAGTGACCTACTGCGCAACGTGGACGCGCCGATCTATCTGGATAACGCGACAGACACCTTTGCTCAGGTCGCCGCCAGCCGCGGCGTGATCACGATCAATTCCTCGGTCGGGTTGGAATCGATGTTTTTTGACAAACCCGTGGTGGCCTGCGGGCAATGCTTTTGGGCCATCCCCGGCATGGCCGAAACAGCGCCCGACCAAGCCGCACTGAACACCACCGTGGCGCGCGCCGACACGTGGCAATTTGACATGGACACACGCAACGCCGTGATGAGCTTTCTTGATCAGGTCTATTATCCGGAACGTCGGCCGAACGAAACAAAGGCCGCAAGTGCCACAATCCTCGACCGATTGAACGGCACCGGGCCTTTTGAAAACATATCACACACACCGAAGGTATCGGAATGATCTGGCCATTTCGCAGACCCGCACCTTCACGCGCAAGCCGCATTGCTATTCGGCCGCCTGCGCCAGTCGCCGACCGCACAGGTCTTGCGCTTGTCATAATCGCCCGGAATGAAGCGCCACGCATTGGTGATTGGCTCGCGTTTCACGCGATTGCAGGCGTTAGCCATGTTTATCTTTATGATCATGGATCAACTGACCAAACGGCACAGATCGCACGTGATTTCACAGGATGCCCTGTGACCGTAATTCCATGGCAGCTGGACACCTCAGAAGCCAAGACCGGCATGATCCTGCCGCGCCAAATTTTGGCATATGCCCATGCTCTTTGTACTTTTGGCGGTGCCTATCGCTATATGGGTTTCACCGATACAGACGAATACCTTGTCCCGCGCAATGCAGCATCGCTGCCCGAAGCTCTGGCAGGTATCAATAGCCCAAACATTTCGCTGCCTTGGACAATGTTTGGGCATAGCGGGCACGACGTAGCACCACATGACGCCGTGCCCTTCGCCTTTCAACAACGCGCAGCGCAGGCGACTGGACCTCTGTTGAATTTCAAATGCATTGTGGACCCTTGTGATGTGACCCAAGTCAGCACGCATAAGTTTCAGACAGCGTCACTGGGGAATTCCAGCAGCAATACCTTGGGGCACACAGCGCCAAACACTGCCCGGTCAGGGGCGTTTGTCACACAAGAAGTCATTCAGCTAAACCATTACTACTTGATGTCGCGCCAGCAAATGCAGGCCAAACTTGATGGGCCAGCAGTATCAGGATCAGCAAAAGACCAACGCGCTGCTGCTGTGCTGCGCAAAGCGGCCCTCATCGAAGAGGCCCCGGTCACCGATACCGTCGCCATCGACTTTCTTGCGCGGCACGGTATTACCACCTCTGATCAACTTCGAGCGCAGTTCGGCCAGTGAGCCCCAAAAGGAACGTATATGAAACTACATTTCCAGCACCTGCGCCGCACAAACAACATTGGCGACCACGCCTGTTCGCCCTTTGACTACTTCGATTGGGGCGATGCAACCGTGTCGGACCTGCGCGACGACGACACACCTGACTATGACGTCGGAATCTACGGCGGTGGCAAAATACTCCGCGGAATCGCCACTTATGCGGGGGTACGCCGCCCCAAAGGGGCAATCAACATCGCGTGGGGTGTTGGCACAGTACAATCATTTCCAATTTCGCTACGTTATATGCAAGCACGACGCCGAATGGATATGATCGGATCGCGTGACTACGGCGACACCCGCTATACATATGCGCCCTGTGCAAGCTGCATGTCACCGCTGTTTGATGCACCTGCGGAACCAGAACATGATGTGGTCTTTTATGCGCATGCGGGAAAGACCGCCAAGATGGGCATCGATATTCCAAAGGATATGCCAACAGCAGACAATAACACTGGATCGCTGGAAGAAGCTCTGGGATTCATCGCCAGCGGTAAAACTGTGGTCTCGAATTCCTATCATGGCGTGTATTGGGGGCTTTTGATGGGGCGACGCGTGCTGTGTCTGCCGTTCTCTAACAAATTCGGCGGCTATCGCCTACCGCCCCACTATGCAAAGGCCAACAACTGGCAATCCGAAATTAAAAATGCTGTTGCCCAACCACAGATGCTAGGGCTTGTCCGCAGAGCGACGCAGGACTTTAAAGCGCGGGTCGACGAAAAGATCGCATCGCTCTGATAGATATGGCGGCGCCGAGGTTCAATCTTGCATCTCTGAAAAACGGAACATAACATGAACATATGTCCCGCCTTGATCTCTCACAAAAGCTCGCGATTCTCAGTGACGCAGCCCGCTATGACGCCTCTTGCGCGTCCAGCGGCACCACGCGCCGTGATAGCCGCGATGGCAAAGGCCTAGGGTCAACCGAAGGGTCCGGCATCTGCCACGCCTACGCTCCTGACGGGCGCTGCATCAGTCTGCTGAAAATCCTGATGACCAATTTCTGCATCTATGACTGCGCCTATTGCGTGAACCGCGTGTCCTCGAACGTGCAACGCGCGCGGTTTTCTGTGGATGAGGTGGTGCAGCTCACCATCGAATTCTACCGCCGCAATTATATCGAGGGGCTGTTTTTGTCCTCGGGCATCATCCAGTCCCCTGACAAGACGATGGAAGATATGCTGCGCATCGCCAAACGCCTGCGCGAGGTCGAGAATTTTCGCGGCTATATCCACCTCAAAACTATCCCCGATGCCGCCCCCGAACTGATCGAAGAGGCGGGGCTTTATGCCGACCGTCTGTCGATCAATGTCGAACTGCCCACCGACCAAAGCGTCGCTGCCTACGCGCCTGAAAAGAACCCCACCACGATCCGCAAAGCGATGGGCGATGTGAAAGCGCGCAAAGACGTTGCAGGCGAGCGCAGCTATACCGGCAAGCGCGGCAAACGTTTTGTGCCTGCCGGGCAATCGACGCAGATGATCGTGGGGGCGGATGGGTCCACCGATGCCACGATCCTTGGGCACTCAACGCGGCTTTACGGCGACTACAAGCTTAAGCGCGTCTATTATTCCGCCTTTTCGCCGATCCCCGATGCGACCGCAAAACTGCCCCTGATCAAACCGCCACTTGCACGCGAACACCGCCTTTATCAGGCGGATTGGCTGCTGCGGTTTTACGGCTTCGGGGTGGATGAAATCACCGCAGCACGGCCCGATGGCAACCTTGATCTGGACATTGATCCAAAACTCGCATGGGCCTTGCAGAACCGCGCCCTCTTTCCGGTGGATGTGAACCGCGCCAGCAAAGAAATGTTGCTGCGCGTGCCCGGGTTCGGCACCCGCACGGTGGGCCGCATCTTGTCCACACGGCGGCACCGCAGGTTGCGGTACGATGATCTGTTGCGCATGGGGGCATCGCTGAAAAAAGCGCAGGCCTTTATCACCGCTGTTGACTGGTCCCCCGGCGGTCTGACCGACAGCGCCAATTTGCGCGCCCGCTTCGCCCCACCCCCCGAACAGTTGAGCCTTTTTTGATGTATACCGTTCCTCTTCCCCGTATTGGCACCGATATAGCATGGCGCGATGCCGCCAAGCGGCTGATTGGCGCGGGCGTGTCGCCCGAAGATATCCTGTGGGATTTCGACAATGAAATGGGTGAGCTGTTTTCCATCGACACCCCGCTGCCCCCCGTGACCCGTCGGATCAAGGCCCCGCAAAGCTTTGTCGAGATGGCCAACTGGGTTGTCTGGCACAAAGACCCGCAACGTTTCGCGCGGCTTTATGCGCTGCTGTGGCGCTTGCGCCATC
Source organism: uncultured Alphaproteobacteria bacterium (assembly GCA_942490805.1). GTDB lineage: Bacteria > Pseudomonadota > Alphaproteobacteria > Rhodobacterales > Rhodobacteraceae > Yoonia. Next base: position 213,745 of record CALNYU010000008.1, read on the forward strand.
AGCCCGGCCTGATGCAGGACCGCGCTGATCCGGAACTGGCCAAACTGCGCCAGATGGAAAAAGGCGTGCACCGCTGCAAACATAAAATGAAAGCCTTTGTGCGCTTTCGCGATCTGCGCCAAGGGGGCGACCGGCGCAGCTTTGCTGCGTGGTTTGAACCCACCCACCACACGGTGGAACCAACCGCCCCCTTCTTTGCACGCCGTTTTGCCGACATGGACTGGATGATCGCGACCCCCGATGTGACCGCGCAATTTATTGACGGCAATCTGACCTTCCACCCCGGCCAGCCCAAACCTGACCTGCCCGAAGACGCGACCGAGGCGCTGTGGGGGACGTATTTCTGCAATATCTTCAACCCCGCACGCCTGAAGGTCAGCGCGATGACATCCGAGATGCCCAAGAAATACTGGAAAAACCTGCCCGAGGCGCAGCATATCCACGACCTGATCGCGGGGGCCGAGGCCAAAGTGCAGCAAATGCGCGACGCCGCCCCCACCCTACCGCCTGAACGCGTGGCCAAGATCAAACGCCAGCTGCGCGGCGAGGATTAAGCCCGCGTTGCGCTCTCAAACGATCTTGGGTTAACTGCGGCAAGCGGCGCGCATAGGCGTGCCCATGAAGGAGCCGTATCCCCCGTGACCACCACCGTTTTTCTGGCCGTCATCGGTGCTGCGGTTCTGCACGCGGCATGGAATGCCTTGGTCAAAGGGGGCCGCGACAAACTGGTGTCACTTTGTGCGGTCATGCTGGGGCATATCCCCTTTGCACTGGTGGCGATCCTTGTGGCCCCGCCTTTGGGTGCGGAGGCCTTGCCATATCTGGCCGCAGGTATCGTGCTACATTTGGGATACCAACTGTTTTTGCTGTTTTCCTATAGCACTGGCGATCTGACCCAAGTCTACCCCATCGCCCGCGGGTCTGCGCCGCTGATCGTGGCCTTCGTGTCAATCACAGTGCTCGGCGTCACCCTGTCGGGGCTTGAGTTGTTTGCCGTCCTGATCATTGGCATCGGCATTGTCAGTCTTGCGCTGGTGCGCCGCGCCGATGGGCTGCGCAATGGGCGGGCCGCACTCTTTGCCCTGATCACAGGCTGCTTTATCGCGGGCTATTCACTGGTGGATGGCTTGGGCGCACGGGCGGGCGGCACGTCGCTGGGCTATTTTGGCTGGCTGGCACTGGGCAACGCCATAGCGCTTGGCGCAATCGTCGCCGTGCGCGCACCGCAGACCTATGGCACGCTTTGGCATAGCAACCAGCGGCTGTTCTGGTTCGGCGGCGGCGCATCCTTTATCGCCTATGCCATCGTCACCTGGGCCTTCACCCAAGCGCCCATCGCCTTGGTGACAGCGTTGCGCGAAACCAGCATCGTCTTTGCGCTGCTGATCGGTGTGGTCTTTCTCAAAGAACGGCTCGATCTGGCCAAAGTGCTGTCCACAATGGCCGTGCTGATCGGTGCCGCCCTTTTGCGACTGGTGCGCCCTTAGGTGTTGAACAAAAAGTGCATCACATCGCCGTCTTTGACGATATAGGCCTTGCCCTCTGCACGCATCTTGCCCGCTTCCTTCGCAGGCTGTTCACCGCCCAAATTGACGAAATCATCATAGGCAATCGTTTCGGCACGGATGAACCCGCGTTCAAAATCGCCGTGGATCACACCGGCGGCTTGCGGCGCTGAGGTGCCTTCTTTGATGGTCCATGCGCGGGCCTCTTTGGGGCCGACGGTGAAATAGGTTTGCAGGTGCAGCAGTTCGTAACCTGCACGGATCAACCGGTCGAGACCTGCTTCTTCCAGCCCCATTTCCTCCAGGAACATCGCGGCCTCTTCGGGCTCCAGCTGGCTGATCTCTTCCTCGATGCGGGCCGAGATCACGACGTGGGAATTGCCCTGTGCGGCGGCCATTTCGGCGACACGCGCGGATTGGCTGTTGCCGCTACCTGCGCTGTCCTCTTCGACGTTGCAGACGTAAAGCACGGGCTTGGTCGTCAAAAGCTGCAGCATCTTCCACTGCTTGGCATCCTCGGGGTCGACATCAACGGTGCGGGCGGGCTGGCCGTTTTCCAACGCGGCCTGCGCCATTTCCAACAGGCGCACCTGCTGGACCGCCTCTTTGTCACCGCCACGCACTTTGCGCACGAGGTTCTGCAAGCGCTTTTCAATGCTCTCCAGATCGGCCAGCATCAGTTCTGTCTCAATCACTTCGGCGTCTTCGACAGGATCAACGCGGCCTTCCACATGGGTGATATCGTCGTCCTCAAAGCAGCGCAGCACATGGGCAATCGCATCACATTCGCGGATGTTGGCCAGAAACTGGTTTCCAAGGCCCTCGCCCTTGCTGGCACCCTTCACCAGACCCGCGATATCGACGAAGGTCATGCGGGTCGGGATGATCTGCTTGGACGTGGCAATCGCCGCCAGCTTGTCCAGCCGTGCGTCAGGAACGGCCACATCGCCAACATTGGGTTCAATCGTGCAAAACGGGAAATTGGCCGCCTGAGCCGCCGCCGTCTTGGTCAGCGCATTAAACAAGGTCGATTTGCCCACATTCGGCAAACCCACAATACCCATCTTGAAACCCATCACGGCTCTCCTTTGATCGTTGAGGCGCTTCTAGGCGGCGCGCGTCCTCTGCGCAAGCCACATGGGATCGTCACTCAGCCATTGATTTTCCGCCCCCCATCAAGCAAACCAAGCCAAGTTTGCAGACCGGGGATCAAGATGAGCAGAATCGACGCTAAATTCGCGCAATTGCGCGCGCAGAACAAAAAAGCTTTCGTGGCCTATGTCATGGCGGGCGATCCTGATTACGACACTGGTCTTGAGGTGGTCAAAGGCCTGCCTGCTGCGGGTGTCGATATCATCGAACTGGGGATGCCATTTACCGATCCCATGGCCGATGGCCCCACGATCCAGCTCGCCGGTCAACGTGCGCTTGAGGGCGGGCAGACCTTGGAAAAAACGCTGCAGTATGCGCGCGAGCTACGCAAAACCGACGACACCACCCCGATTGTGATGATGGGCTATTACAACCCGATCTATTCGCGCGGCGTTGATACCTTTCTGACCGACGCCAAGGCCGCTGGCATTGACGGCCTGATCATCGTCGATCTGCCACCCGAGGAAGATGACGAACTGTGCATCCCTGCGCAAAAGATGGGGATCAACTTTATCCGTCTGGCCACGCCAACCACGGATGATAAACGCCTGCCGAAGGTGCTGCAGAACACCTCGGGCTTTGTCTACTACGTCTCGGTCACGGGGATTACCGGTGCCGCTGCTGCGCAGGCCGATGAGGTCGCCCCCGAAGTCGCGCGGATTAAATCGCAGACCGATCTGCCAGTGATTGTGGGCTTTGGTATTAGAACACCAGAAGCGGCGGAAAGTATCGCCAGCATCGCAGATGGTGCCGTTGTCGGCTCGGCGATTGTTGCAAAGATCGCCGCAGGTGAAAGCGTGGCTGATGTGCTGGCTTTCGTGAAATCGCTGGCTGACGGGGCGCATCGCGGCTGATAACGCGCTTTCGGGCGGTTTGATCCACATCAACGCAGCCTCTTGCGCGAATGCCTTAAATCGGTAACAAATAATTACCAATTTAAGGAACGCGGCATGCCTGTCATCACAACCATCGCTGATCTCAAGCGGCTGCATAAGCGCCGCACGCCCAAGATGTTCTATGACTATGCCGAAAGCGGCAGTTGGACCGAACAGACCTTCCGCGAAAATACCTCGGACTTTGACCAGATCAGGTTCAAGCAACGGGTCGCGGTGGATATGACCAACCGCACCACCGCCAGCCAGATGATTGGCCAAAATGTGGCAATGCCCGTGGGCCTCGCCCCCGTTGGTCTGACCGGTATGCAAAATGCGGATGGCGAGATCAAAGCCGCCCGTGCCGCCGAAAAATTCGGGGTGCCATTCACGCTTTCCACCATGTCGATCTGCTCGATCGAGGATGTGGCCGAGAACACCACCAGTCCGTTCTGGTTTCAGGTCTACACGCTCAAAGACGATGACTTTATGAAGCGCCTCTTTGACCGCGCCCGCGCCGCTAAATGTTCGGCCATTGTGATCACGCTGGACCTGCAAATCATGGGACAACGGCACAAAGACCTCAAAAACGGGCTGTCTGCGCCACCGAAATTCACCGCCGCCAGCATGGCCGATCTTGCCACGAAATGGGGCTGGGGTCTTGAGATGCTGCAAACCAAACGCCGCTTCTTTGGCAATATCGTCGGCCACGCCAAGGGGGTCACAGACCCCTCTTCGCTGTCGTCGTGGATTGCAGAGGCTTTTGATCATGCCCTGGACTGGGACCGCGTCGCGCAGCTTATGAAAATGTGGGACGGCCCGGTGATTCTCAAAGGCATCATGGATGCCGATGATGCACGAAAAGCTGCAGAATTAGGCGCAGATGCGATTATTGTTTCCAATCACGGCGGTCGTCAGCTGGATGGCACGCTGTCGTCTATCCGCGCCCTGCCCGCGATTATGGACGCTGTGGGCGACAAGGTTGAGGTCCACCTCGATAGCGGTATCCGGTCGGGTCAAGACGTGCTCAAAGCGCTCGCGATGGGGGCCAAGGGCACCTACATCGGGCGGGCATTTGTGAACGGTCTGGGGGCGATGGGCGAAAAAGGTGTGACCAGCGCGTTGGAGGTGATCCACAAAGAGCTTGATCTGACGATGGCGCTTTGCGGGCGGCGGGATGTGAATAAACTCGACAAGGATATCCTGCTGATACCGCAGGATTTTGAAGGGCGCTGGCAGTAAGCGGAACACGGCACAAATCTGACTTTCAGTATATCGCGCACGGGGACATTTGTCAGCGCTGTACGCATGTCGACAACCGTGTGATGTTTGCCACAATACGTTGGAAACATTGCCTATTTTAGACGTGAAGACACGCAGCTTGTTGACGCTGTAGCACATCTTGGAAATCTTCACACCACGCGGGCGGGATATCAGTTGCCGCCTGATTTCTGGAAACACTCATTACTGAGGAATGAATTTATGTTCACAAAAACAACAGCGCTTGCCGCAGCAATTGCAATCTCTGCGTCATCCGCATTCGCAGGAGGTTTGTCCGATCAAATCGTCGAATCCCCTGTCATGGAAGAAGCAGTGGCCGCTGAATCGCAGATCAATACCACCTATGTGGTCGTTGGTATTCTGGCCGCGCTCCTGATTGCAGCTGCCGTGGGTCAAGAGGACGACGAGGTCGTTCAAGGGCGGCAGCCTGCTAACGGTAACGGCTAACTTCAAATCACGCCAGATGACGGGAATTTCCAACCAGACACCTAGGATTCGTTCACGAGCGGTGTTAGCGTCTGGCTGGCGCGGCGGGGTTTTGCACTCTGCTGCGCAAGGAAGTGTTAACGAGTTAGGAACACCTGATGCTTAAGAATATAACAGCTCTTGCAGCTGCAACTGCCCTATGTGCGTCCACTGCATTCGCAGGCGGCCTATCCCCGGAAATTATCGAAGCGGCCCCTGCTGAAGACCCGCGCCGTGGCACCGGCATTCGCAATCAACCCGACCTATATTGTCTTGGGCGTGGTTGCTTTGCTCTTGATCGTATCGCTGGCAGGATTGACGATGACGCCAGATGAAGAAGAAATCGATACCAGAAAAGTACCGCAGCCTGGTTGATGCCAATGGATGCAGGATGACCATGCTGTATTGCGCTCACGAGCGCGTATGGATAAATAAATGAGCCGGCACTCCTGAGAGGATGTCGGCTCTGTTTTGTTTGAATGGACGTCACTGAGGCTTCGAACGATTACGATCATCTGACCGGATGCCTTTTGGCAAAATCGCGAGCGGAACCGTACTTAACAACAGAACCGCAACCGCCAAGAATGCCGCCCGCAACCCAAAGGCGTCGGACAGCAGCCCCATAAGCATGGGCGCAAAGAAGAACCCCGAAAACCCGATGACCGCTGTCCGGCTGATCGCTTCGGTGCGTAGATGTGGTGCCACCAGTTTGCCCACCAATGCCAATCCCATCGGCCCGATCACAGACACTCCAAGGCCAAGGATGCCAAAGCCGATATAGGCCACAGGCGGTGAAGGGGCCAAAGCCGCGATGACAGCGCCAATTGCCGAAATTGCAGCCGCACCGATGACGACCGGAATTTCGCGCAACCGCTCTACCACGGCTTGTCCGGAAAACCGCCCGATCGCCATGGTGATCCCCAACATTGCAGGACCCAATGCGCCTTCGGCCGCCCCACCACCCAGCGTGCGTTCAACGTGCAGGGCGGACCACGCCTCAACCGTGGCCTCGGACATGAAGGCCACCAGAACAATCGCCCCGCACAAGATAATCGGCCAGAGCGGATAGGCCCCCGCATAACCCTCTTCCGCGTCCACATAGGTCACATCCATGCGCATCATGGGCAGCAAGAGGATGGCAATCACGCCAAAGCCCGCAAAAACCGGCCCCGGCGGCAGCCCTGCTTCACGGGCCGCGCCCACGATCAATGCCCCCGCCGCATAAGCCACGGAAAACATCGCATGGTTGGCGTTCATCAAAGGCCGGTTATGGCGCGCTTCAAGTTCGCTAACCCGCGCGTTCATCACCACATCGAGCAGCCCCGACGCCAATCCCAACCAGCGCCATGGAAAGGGCAAAAACCAAAGGCACCGTCATCTGTCCGGGAAATAGCCATGCAAACGCCAGTAGGGCGGCGCCCACCTGCATCGCGCGCGATCCCAATATCCGGTCCGCACGCGGGGCCAGCCACATGGACGACACCAGCCCCGTGGCCGAGCCCAAAAGCAAAGCACCGAAAAGCGCATCAGACGCCCCCAACTGCGCTTTAATGACTGGGACATAGGCGGCAAAACACCCCCAGAACATGCCGATGACGACAAAGGCGGTGGCAGGGCGGCGGGACAGGGACAGGGCGTTCAAAATCGACATGGCGCTATGCCTGCATTGCAAACAAAACCAAAGCAAGTTTCAAAGTAGACACAGGCGCAAAAAGTACCTTTCCAAACGGGCGAATCCCCCCTATACGGCGGGCTTCATCGGGCTCGGACACCCTTGGAGGCGGGCCCCTATATTATTGGAGAATTACTATGGCTGCTAAGGTCCAAGATCTTAACGCCAAGGTACGCGCGGGGACAGGCAAGGGGGCCGCCCGCCAAGCTCGCCGTGATGGCGACGTACCTGGCATTGTTTATGGTGGTGGCGCAGAGCCCCAATCCATCAGCATCCCATTCAACTACCTTCTGACAAAACTGCGCAAGGGTGGCTTTATGTCCACGCTGCACAACCTCAAGGTTGAGGGTCAGGACGACGTGCGCGTCATTTGCCGTGGCGTTCAGCGCGACGTGGTCAAGGACCTGCCAACACACATCGACCTGATGCGCCTCAAGCGTACCAGCCGTGTGAAAATCTTTATCCCTGTTGAGTTCATCAACCAGGATACATGCCCCGGCGTGAAAAAAGGTGGCGTTCTGACTGTTGTGCGTAACGAAGTCGAACTTGACGTTCTTGCTGGCGACATCCCAGAGCACATCACAGTTGATCTGGCCGAAGTTCAAATCGGCGACACCATTTCGATCAGCGACGTCACACTGCCTGAAGGTGCAACACCTGCAATCACGGACCGTGACTTTGTCATCGCCAACGTTCAGGCCCCACGTGCCCTGCTGGCCGAAGATGACGACGAAGAAGAAGTTGCAGCGGACGAAGTGCCGACAACTGCCGACGACGCAGAAGAATAAGCCGCAGCGTTCAATCGCTCGGGCGATAAGGGCATCCCAAACGGGGTGCCCTTTTTGGTTTTTGCGTCCAAGGTCAGGACACTCTAGCGCTGCACTGCGGCATACTGTAAGTTAGGCCTATGAAATTGCTTGTTGGCCTTGGAAATCCCGGCGCGAAATACGCGCAGAACCGTCATAACATCGGGTTTATGGCGATGGACCGGATCGCCGCCGACCACGGGTTCAGCGGCTGGCGGTCCAAGTTTCAGGGCCAAACCTGCGAAGGGCGCCTTGGGTCTGAAAAGGTCACGCTGCTCAAGCCCGAGACCTTTATGAACCTTTCGGGCCAATCCGTGGGCGAGGCGATGCGCTATCTCAAACTCGCCCCCGATGACATTATCGTCTTTCACGACGAACTTGATCTGGCCCCCGGCAAAGTGCGCCTGAAAACAGGTGGCGGGCATGCGGGACACAACGGTCTGCGCTCGATCCACGGCCATATCGGGCCGGACTATGACCGCGTGCGCATGGGCATAGGCCATCCCGGGCATAAAGACGCGGTGGCAGGCTATGTGCTGCGCGATTTCCCCAAGGCTGACGCGGACTGGCTTGATGATGAATTGCGCGGCGTAAGTGACGGGATCGCCGATCTGGTCGCGGGCGATGGCAGCAAGTTTCTGAATGCAATCGCACTACGGGTCGCCCCCCCGCGTTCGTCAAAATCTGCGCCCAAGGCGGCCAAACCCGCACCAGAGCCAGAGCCTGCCCCCGACGATCGCTCGGCGATGCAAAAGCTTGTGGATCGCTTTCGGTGATACCCGCCGCGATCCAAGAGGCATTTCTTGATCAATCCGACGCTTGCGCCGCCCTCGGCTCGCCCTTCATGGGGCGGCTGATGGCGCTTTGTGGCACAATGGACTGGCCCGCCGGGTCCGTCACCGACCGTATCTTTGCGTGGCAGGGCGATATCAGCCCGCGCGGTCAATCCGTGCCCTTGCGCCTTGCCGGTGCGCTACATGCGTTACACCTGCAAGGGCACGCTGTGCTTGGGGCTGTTTATCCCCCGCAAACAGCCACCGATGCGGACCTTTGGGATGCCGTGAGCGCCACATTTCTTTCTGAGGCCGACCACATCAACACATGGCTTGAGAGCGCACCGCAAACCAACGAAGTGCGGCGCTCTGCGACGCTTATTGCGGTCGGGCATCTTCTGGCAGAGCGCTTTGGCTTGCCGATCCGCACGTCAGAACTGGGGGCCAGCGGCGGGCTGAACCTGCATTGGGATGCCTATCGGCTCCAGATCGGCGACCAGAAATTCGGCGCCGACGACCCCGTGCTGGCGCTCACTCCTGATTGGCGCGGGCCGATGCCGCCAACGGCGAAACCCACAGTTGCCGCGCGTGCGGGCGTTGACCTCAATCCGCTTGACCCGCGCAATCCGGCGCATGCCTTACGGCTGCAAGCCTACCTTTGGCCGGATCAGCCAGAGCGTCTGGCCCTGACCCGCGCGGCAATTAATGCAGCGGACACAGCTGTCAGCAAGGGTGACGCGATTGATTGGCTGGCCCCGCGTCTGGCCCATATCCCCGGCCAGACACATATGATTTATAGCACCGTCGCATGGCAGTATTTTCCCGCAGAAAAACAAGCCCAAGGCACGAAGCTGATTCAGCAGGCCGGTGCCACCGCGACACAAGACTGCGCCACTCGCATGGTTCGGCATGGAAAACGACGGCGGCACCCAAGGTGCGGCGCTGACACTACGGCTTTGGCCCGGAGATGTGACGCTCAATTTGGGGCGCGCTGATTTTCATGGGCGCTGGGTGGAGTGGGCCGAACCCGCTGCGTGACGCCGCACCCCATGGCAAATCGCGCACGAACCACTACATTGAGTGTAAGGAACGAAAAGGCACAGTGACCATGGAAAAAGACCCCTCTTTCAATGTACTTGGCAGCACGCTGGCACCCTGCTCAACCGATCCCATGACGGGGTTCTTTCGCAATGGCGCCTGCGACACCTGTGCGACCGATCATGGCAGCCACACAGTTTGCGCCGTCATGACGGATGAATTTCTGGCATTTTCGAAATATGTGGGCAACGACCTGAGCACACCACGGCCAGAGTTCGGCTTTCCGGGATTAAAGGCAGGCGATGGCTGGTGCCTCTGCGCGAGCCGGTTTCTACAAGCCCACGAAGAAGGCTGTGCGCCACAGGTCAACCTGCATGCAACCCATGTGCGGGCGCTGGAAATCGTGCCGATCGACGTTTTGCATATGAACGCTGCGCCCGATCTTGAAAGCTGATCAGGCCTTGGCCATCAGATCATCCACAAACAGGCTTAGAAGCTGGGTGCGCCCACTGACGCCCGCCTTGCGGTAAATTGCATTGGTCTGGGCCTTGATGGTGCCCTCGCTCACCTCGCGCAGGCCCGCAATCTCTTGGGTCGACATGCCCTTGAGCGCAAACAATGCAACATCACGCTCAGCGGGGGTCAGCTCCCACCTGCAGAACCGTTCTTCCAGCACCTCCATAAAGGCACCTGACGCCAACCGAAGCTGATCTTCAACGACCGCATTGCGCGCCATCGTGCGGCGCAACGTGAACCAGCCAAAACCAACGCCAAGAAGCAGGCCAAGGGCGGCCCCGAGTTCCACCAGCTCATAAAGTTGCCAACTGAGCGGGGCGATGCCGAGCATTGACGCAAGAATACGCGACACAAAAAAGATGGCACAAAGAAACTGCACCATCACGACTGCTAGAATGGCCCACTGACCTTTGAACAAATGAGCTTCCTTTGGTCAGAGCGGACTAGTCATCATCATCATCGCTGTCGCGGTCATTGTCGTCGTCATCATCATCATCATCATCATCGTCATCATCGTCGTCGTCGTCGTCATCATCATCATCATCGTCGTCGGTCATCGTCGTCGTCGTCATCGTCATCGTCGTCATCGTCGTTCGAACGTGTAGAAGAACTCGAGTCGTCAGAGCCACCGGGATTGAAAAGACGCGGACCATCATCGTCGTCATCCTCACGCCAGTAGTCACGCAAGATTTCACCAGTTTGCGGATTGAAAACAAGCTCACGGCGTAAATCATCACGGCGTGCGATAACGCGCACACGGCCAAGCCAGGTGCGTTGCAATGTGATCTCGGAAAAACCCTGATCGCGCAGCTGTGAGACGATCTGATCCTGCACAGATTGCGCCGACGCGAACTGCGGTGCGCCCGCAAGTGCGACGCAAATCACAACTTTCTTCAGCATGGAAAAGCCTCCCATTGCAGTTTGAGCATCTCTTGTTCGTGCGACATTGCGAACCTCTTAACCGATCACCAACACAAGCCAGACAGCGGCATGCGCCGTGACATGTTCAATATGCCCGCCCAAATGGGTCTGGTATATTGATAATGAGTTTAATCAGACCGCCGTAAACCGCATAAAGCGTTCCTAAACCAAAGTTTAGGCCCGCCCCGCCTATGCCTTCATGTCAAAACCAAGGTGTTTGGCCACCGTGAAGATGTCTTTGTCCCCGCGACCGCACATATTCATAACCAGCAAGTGATCTTTTGGCAGATCAGGGGCGATCTTCATCACATGGGCAAGGGCATGGGATGGCTCAAGTGCCGGAATAATACCTTCAAGCGCACAGGAAAGCTGGAACGCCTCCAAGGCCTCAACATCGGTAATCGCCACATATTGCGCGCGCCCGATGTCGTGCAGCCAGGCATGCTCCGGCCCGATACCCGGATAATCGAGACCCGCTGAAATGCTGAAGCCCTCAAGGATCTGGCCCACATCATCCTGCAACAAATAGGTGCGGTTACCGTGCAGCACGCCCGGGCGGCCACCGGTCAGCGACGCGCAGTGCTCCATCTTGGCATTCACGCCTTTGCCGCCGGCCTCAACACCGATGATGTTGACCTCTTTGTCGTCAAGGAAAGGGTAAAACAGGCCCATCGCATTCGACCCGCCGCCAATGGCGGCGATCAGCGTGTCCGGCAGACGGCCCTCTGCTTCTTGCATTTGTTCTTTGGTTTCCTGACCGATGATGGCCTGAAAATCACGCACCATCGCAGGGTAAGGGTGCGGACCGGCCACGGTGCCGATGCAATAGAACGTGTCGCGTACGTTGGTCACCCAATCGCGCAGCGCATCATTCATCGCATCCTTCAGGGTGCCACGACCGGACGTCACCGCCACCACCTCAGCGCCCAGCAGGCGCATGCGGAACACGTTGGGGGCCTGACGCTCGACATCATGCGCGCCCATGTAGACCACGCATTTCAGGCCGAATTTCGCACACACAGTGGCCGTCGCAACACCGTGCTGGCCTGCACCTGTTTCGGCGATAATACGGGTCTTGCCCATGCGGCGGGCCAGAATGATCTGGCCCAGCACGTTGTTGATCTTATGCGCGCCGGTGTGGTTCAGCTCATCGCGCTTCATATAAATTTTTGCACCACCCAGATGCTCTGTCAGGCGCTCGGCATGATACAGCGGGCTGGGGCGGCCGACATAGTGGGTCCACAGATCGTGCATCTCGGCCCAGAAGGTCTCATCCGTTTTGGCGTGCTCGTACTGCGCTTCCAACTCAAGGATCAGCGGCATCAATGTCTCGGACACAAAGCGCCCGCCGAAATCGCCGAAACGGCCCTTTTCATCGGGACCGGTCATGAAACTGTTGAAGAGATCGTTGGCCATGGGACACCTGCTTTATTTGTGCCTGTCAGACCTAGCCAATCTTGGGTTGATGGTAAAGCGTCGAAGCTGCCGCAGGTGCTGCCCCCAATGCCACATTCTGCCGTGACACAGTAAACGCCGCTTTAATCCGCCTGAGCCGCCGCACAAAAGGCCGCGATCAGCGCGGGATCTTTCACGCCGGGTGCCGATTCGACACCCGAAGAAACATCAACCTGAGCGGCCCCCGTCAGCGCAATCGCCTCGCCCACCGTGTCTGGTGTCAAACCACCGGCCAGCATCCACGGGACCGGCCAGCGGCGCCCCGCGATCAGGCGCCAATCAAACGAAAGCCCATTCCCACCCGGCAAATCCGCATCTTTGGGGGGCTTGGCATCTACAAGGATCTGATCCGCGACACGGGCGTAGCTGTCTAACGCGGCCAGATCGCTTTCATCGGCAACCCCCACGGCCTTCATCACAGGCAGACCGTAGCGTGCGCGTATCTCGGCCACACGTTCCGGTGTTTCGTGTCCATGTAATTGCAGAATATCAATCGGGACATTTGCGGTGATATCATCAAGCAGGGCGTCATCTGCATCGACCACCAAAGCAACCTTGGCGACACCGGGCGGGACAGCCAACGCCAGCGTCGCAGCCTCTGCAATTGTCACATTGCGGGGGGATTTGGGAAAGAACACGAGCCCGACATAGGCAGCGCCCGCATCTACAGCCGCTTGCACTGCGGCAACATCACGAAGCCCGCAAATCTTGACCCGTGTCTGAAGCGGCATCAGCCAGTCTTTTCAAGAAGCGCCAGTACGTCATCGCCGTTTGTGCCACCCGTCGCAGCACCGCGCAGTTGCGCCACCTCGCGCTTCAGCGCTTCGACCTCACGTGCTTTGCCGCGTGCCTCGGAACGGATGCGATGCTCACGGACCCATTCCCAAAGGAACCCGATCATCAGACCCGCACCGACTGCGATAAAGATCACAACAAACAACGGCAGTTGGATATCGGGCGACAGGCCCAGCAAATCGCCCACTGCCTCTGGCATGGCGCGCACGGTCACGAGATCACGATTGGCAAGGCCAATCAGGATAAGACACAGGCCCACAATGGCCCAAAATGAATAGCGAATGGTTTTCATGGATTAAGCATACCGCAGATCATCGGCGCGGTGAACTGCAATTCCGCGTCCGGCGTTTCAATTATGTAAAAGCCCTGTGAAGGTCTAGTTGCCGTTCAGACGATCGCGCAGCAATTTGCCCGTCTTGAAGAACGGCACGTGTTTTTCTTCAACTTCCACCGCTTCACCCGTCCGAGGGTTGCGGCCGATCCGCTGGTCACGTTTCTTGACAGAAAATGCCCCGAACCCGCGCAGCTCAACCCGGTCACCACGCGCCATCGCTTCGATGATCTCTTCAAAAATCGTATTCACAATTTTCTCAACGTCGCGTTGATAAAGATGCGGGTTCTCGTCGGCGAGTTTCTGGATCAGTTCGGAACGGATCATAATTTGGCCTCCCAACCAGTAAGCGGACACATGGCAGCAGGTTTGTTCCCGCTTTTCAAACGACTATAGGCATATTGTGGCGTCGAAGAAATACCGCGATTGCGGCGTTTTTGCCTATTTACGCCGCCAAGACCACACCAACCGCCCAGAATTGCGGCCTTTTTGGCCAATGCGAAAGCCTCAGCTTGGGAATGGCCCGGTGTCACGGCCCCAGCGATTCGCAGTTGAACCACCCGATTTCAGTCTTTCTGGTGCCGGATGAACGGCGTGTAAGAAGGCCGGTCGGCGCGGAGCCGCCCGTCTTGGTCAAAGTCACTGTCGGCGTTGAAGGCCAGACGGGGGCGTTGCTCAAAACCGGCAATCACCGCATCCTGCCCTGCCAGCACCGCCTGCAAACGGCGCTGCAAATCTGCCGCGTCCTGCCCCTCATGGTACCCGTGCACGCCATGCACTGTCACAGGCTGCAAAACGGCGAAGCCAAGATAACGCAGCGTATAGGCCACCGGCCACAGCAACAGCGCGAGATCACCCTCTTTGCCGTTGAAATCACATTCCGCGTCCTTCGCCCCCGTCGTGACGCAAAACAAAGCGGTCTTGTCCGAACAAAGCCCCGCATCAAAGCGCGCGTCTACTCTGTGCAACTCACCATGCACCAAGACGCGTTCAAACCAGCCCTTCAAGATCGCAGGTGGCGAAAACCACCAGATCGGGAAGTGAAAGATAATACGGTCCGCCCGCCTGACCTTGGCAATCTCGGCCTGCACATCATCTGGAAGCACGCCCTTGGCGGCAGATTGCTCTTGCACCTTGAGGGGATCAAAAGGGGTGTCCGTGGGCCAATCTGCATAATGATGCGGCCCCTCGACCGGATCAAAACCCAGCGCATAAAGATCCGAGACAAGCACCTCATGGCCTGCGTCCTTTGCCGCCTGAACAGTGGCATCGGCCCATGCCGCATTGAACGAACGCCGGTCAGGATGCGCGAGAACAACAAGTGTGGTGGGCATGTCGAAAACTCCGTTCTGGATGCGCCTCAAGGGAATACGCGCGAACAACAAAGGATGTCTAGAAGCGGCCCACAAAACGAAGAACCCCCGCCGCAGTCTCCTGCGGCGGGGGCCCAATTCTTCAAAGGCAAAGGCCTAAGGCTTATTCGTCGCCCTTCAGAGCCGCACCAAGGATATCACCCAAGGATGCGCCGGAGTCAGATGAACCATACTGCTCAACTGCTTCTTTCTCTTCTGCGATCTCGCGTGCCTTGATCGACAGACCCAGCTTGCGGGTCTTGCTGTCGATGTTGGTCACACGCACGTCAACCTTGTCGCCAACGCCGAAACGCTCAGGGCGCTGCTCGGCACGGTCACGGGACAGATCGGAACGACGGATGAAGGATTTTGCACCCTCATAGTCAACTTCGATGCCGCCGTCTTCGATCTTGGTCACTTCAACAGTGATGACCGAACCACGCTTTCACGCCGCCAACAGCTTCTGCGAACGGATCACCGTCGAGCGCCTTGATCGAGAGCGAGATACGCTCTTTCTCGACGTCAACTTCGGCCACTTTCGCACGCACCATGTCACCCTTGCGGAAATCACCGATGACGTCTTCGCCGCGGCCTTCCCATGTCAGGTCAGACAGGTGAACCATGCCGTCGATGTCGCCTTCGAGGCCAACAAACAGACCGAATTCGGTGATGTTCTTGACTTCGCCTTCAACTTCGGTGCCCTCAGGATGTGTCTCGGCAAAGACTTCCCATGGGTTACGCTGTGTCTGCTTGAGGCCAAGGGAAACGCGACGCTTCGCAGAATCGATTTCCAGAACCATGACTTCGACTTCCTGCGAAGTAGAAACGATCTTGCCGGGGTGTACGTTCTTCTTTGTCCAGGACATTTCGGACACGTGAACCAGACCTTCAACACCGGCTTCCAGCTCAACAAATGCGCCGTAATCGGTGATGTTGGTCACACGACCCTGATGCACGGAACCAAGCGAGAACTTGGCTTCAACCGCATCCCATGGATCGTCCTGCAGCTGCTTCATGCCAAGGCTGATACGGTGGGTTTCTTTGTTGATCTTGATGACCTGCACCTTGATCGTCTCACCGATTGTGAGGATCTCGGATGGGTGGTTCACACGGCGCCATGCCATGTCTGTGACGTGCAACAGACCGTCAACACCGCCCAGATCAACGAACGCACCGTATTCGGTGATGTTCTTGACGACGCCGTCAACTTCCTGGCCTTCGGTCAGGTTGCCGATGACTTCGGCGCGCTGCTCGGCACGTGATTCTTCAAGGATCGCACGACGCGATACAACGATGTTGCCACGACGACGGTCCATTTTCAGGATCTGGAATGGCTGCTTGAGACCCATCAACGGGCCTGCATCACGCACAGGGCGGACATCAACCTGAGAGCCCGGCAAGAACGCAACAGCGCCGCCAAGGTCCACAGTGAAACCACCTTTGACGCGGCCAAAGATCGCGCCATCAACGCGCTCTTCGTCAGCATAGGCTTTTTCCAGACGATCCCAGGCTTCTTCACGGCGCGCCATCTCGCGAGAGATAACAGCTTCGCCGCGGGCGTTTTCAACCTGACGCAGGAACACTTCAACAGTGTCACCAACGGCGATTTCAGCCTCTTCACCGGGATTTGCGAATTCTTTAATATCAACGCGGCCTTCCATCTTGTAGCCTACGTCGATGATGGCTTGGCCCGCTTCGATTGCGATGACTTTGCCTTTGACAACAGACCCTTCGGCGGGCGTGTCCATTTCGAAGCTTTCGTTCAAGAGTGCTTCAAACTCTTCCATTGAATTAGCCATGTGGCGTCGTTTTCCTAACGTTTGGTTTTATACGGGCCGTGCGGTTGTCTCCGCCGGTCTTTTGGGTTTCGGTTGGTCATTCGCATCATCCACGGAACATAAAACAACAGGGCCGGTTCATCACCGACCCCGCTCAAGTCTCACGTCCGCGCCTGTTTCGACACTTCGACAGGGCGGCATATAGGCGGTTTTTTTCAAGTTTGCAAGGGGTTTCCCGCCAATGAGAACGCTGCTGCCAAATCGGCTAAAGCGCCGCCAAGGCCTCCTGTGCGGCCTTAAAATACGCCCCGACCTGCGCGCCATCCACCAGCGCGTGATGCACCTCCAGCGTCATGGCCATCTCCCACTGGCCGCCACGCTCCACAAACTTGCCCCATGTTACCCGCGGGATGCAGTCATCCGGCCCCGGCAGCGCGTTGTTGATCGCCGTGTAATCCAGCCACGGCATGCAGGACAGATAGGCCAGATCGTCACGCTCGCCGCTGTTGGCCCGCAGGACACCGCCCGCCTTGACCTCATTGATCAGTTCCACCGCTTGCGCGTCGAAGGCTGCGAAGTCGGCGATCCACGGTACATAGCCATAGCCAAAGCTGCCCGCATCGGTCGGCACCGTCATCGAAAGCGTCACCATATCATGGGCCACCACCACATCGCCGCGAAAGCGCATGCAAAGCTCCGGCACCGCATGCAGCCCTGCCCCAATCGCATAAAGACAGGCCCGATAGGCCGAGATGCCCTTGGTCTTGCGCTGCATCAGGCGGGTCACGTCCAGCCGGCTGGTCGTGGCGTAATGCGGCTGCGCATAAGTTTTGAAGAAATGAAACTGTGCTGCGCGCGGCCAGGTTTCCAGGTCGATAATACGTTCTGCCATACCGACAAAGTGGCAGAACCGGCTGGGCAACGCCAGCCTTTCCGTCAGGCCCCTTGTGCCGCGACAATCACGGCCACGGCCTGCGCCACCGCTTCTTCGATAGTCAGGTCCGAAGTATCCAACAGCATCGCATCCTTTGCTGGCACCAGCGGTGCCGTGGTCCGGTTGCTGTCGCGCGCGTCACGCTCTTTGACGTCGGCAAGCACAGTGTCATAGGTGGTCTCGACCCCCTTGCCCACCAACTCCTGAAACCGCCGTTCGGCGCGGCATTCGGGGCTTGCTGTGACAAACAGTTTCACATCCGCATCAGGGCAGATCACCGTCCCGATATCGCGCCCATCCAGCACAGCACCACCCGCCCGCGCGGCAAAGCTGCGCTGGAACGCCACAAGCGCCTCACGTACCTCTGGGATCACAGCCACTTCGCTTGCGGCTTGGGCCACGGCAGAAGTACGCAGGTCGTCATTTTCCAGATCAACCGGATCAAGCGCGCGGGCCGCCGCAATCGGCGCGTCCCCCGCAATGACCTTGGCCCCAACAGCGCGGTACAAAAGCCCGGTATCCAGATGGGCAAAACCGAAATGCGCCGCAACCGCCTTGGAAATCGTCCCCTTCCCCGCTGCCGCAGGGCCATCAATAGCGACGATAAAGCTCATGCCTCGGCCCGCACAATTTGCGCGCCCAACGCGCCCATCAGGTTCTCGAAAATCGGGAAAGAGGTGGCAATCGGGCTGCCATCATCGACGCTCATCGGCTTTTGCGTGGCCATGCCCATGACCATAAAGGCCATAGCGATGCGGTGGTCCAATTGGCTTGCCACAGTCACACCGCCCGGCACATTGCCATGGCCCAATCCGGTGACCTTCCACCAGTCAGGGCCCTCTTCCACGTCCACACCAGCAGCGCGCAGCCCCTTGGCCATCGCATCAATCCGGTCGCTTTCCTTGACGCGCAATTCCTTGACGCCCTGCATGTCGGTGACACCTTGCGCAAAAGCCGCCACGACCGACAGCACAGGATATTCATCAATCATGCTCGCGGCACGGGCGGGCGGCACGGCAATCCCGCGCAGATTGGGCGAAAACTTCGCGCGCAGGTCGGCAACAGGCTCGCCCCCTTCTTCGCGCATGTTTTCATAAACCAGATCCGCGCCCATTTCCTGCAAGGTCGTGAACAGGCCAGCACGCGTCGGGTTCAACCCGATATTGGGGACAAGCACATCCGACCCCGGCGTGATGATCGCCGCACATACCGGAAAAGCCGCCGAAGACGGATCGCGCGGGACAACAATGGTTTGCGCGATCAACTCGGGCTGGCCATCCAGCGTAATGACCCGGCCCTCTTCGGTCTCCGTGACGGTCAAGGTCGCACCAAAACCCTGCAACATGCGCTCGGTATGATCACGGGTCGCTTCTTTCTCGATCACAACGGTCTGGCCGGGTGCGTTCAGCCCTGCCAGCAAAACGGCCGATTTCACCTGCGCCGAAGGGACTGGCACAACATAACGCACGGGCACAGGATCAGCGGCCCCCACCAAGGTCATGGGCAAACGACCGCCCGCACGACCGACGGCCTGCGTCCCAAACAGCGCCAGCGGATCAGTGACCCGTCCCATCGGACGGCTATTAAGTGACGCATCCCCCGTGTAAGTCACGGTAATTGGCGAGGTCGCCGCAGCACCCATAATCAACCGCACGCCAGTACCGGAATTGCCGCAATCAATCACGTGGTCAGGTTCAGCAAACCCGCCAACACCCACACCAGTGACGCTCCACGCACCGCCACCATGGTTGGTCACAGTCGCCCCAAACGCCTGCATCGCCTTGGCGGTATCCAGCACGTCCTCACCTTCAAGCAGGCCCGTGATGCGCGTCTCACCAATACACATCGCGCCCAAAATCAGCGACCGATGCGAAATCGACTTGTCGCCGGGCACATGCGCCTCACCCTGCAAAGGGCCACACGGGCGTGAGGTCATAGGGATCGGGGTGCCGTGACCGGACATGAGAAATTCCTTCTTAATTCAAACGCTAGATAACGCAGGCCCAAAGCCGCGTCCATCGCCCCGCCCTTCATCTTGCCCAAAAAACTCCCCCCGGAGGGTCCGGCCCTTACACGCGGCGGAAGGTCAGATAATGAGGTGTCCGGCCTTCACGCAGGGCCTTTTGCTCATAGCGGGTCGACACCCAGTCACCCCAAGGCTCACGCCAATCGCTGGGGCCTTCGGCCAGCCACTCAAACCCATGGGCAGGCACCTGCTCCAAGGTCTGGCGGACATAGTCCGTGATATCCGTGGCCACCCGCAACTCGGCACCGGGTTTCATCACACGGTGCAAAGGGGCCAGATGTTCGGGGGTGACGAACCGCCTGCGGTGATGGCGCTTTTTAGGCCAAGGGTCAGGGTAATTCAGAAACACTTTTGACAGCGTCGCATCAGGCAGAACGTCAAATAAATCACGCACGTCACCCGGGTGGACGCGCAGATTTGACACCTCGGCCTTGCGGATTTTACCCAACAACATGGCCACACCGTTAATAAACGGCTCACAGCCGATCAACCCGATCTGAGGATAGGTCTCGGCCATATGGACCAAATGCTCGCCGCCACCAAACCCGATCTCGAGCCAAACGTCCTTGCCCTCAAAGAGCGTTTCCAGATCAAGGGCGGTCCGGTCGGGGTTCTCTTCCCAGCTGATGGGACCGGGCGATAAAGGGGCCAGATCATTTTCAAGATAGTCATGCTGGGCCGCACGGATCGTCTTGCCACGAAAGCGGCCGTAGAAATTGCGCCAAGGGGCGCCCGAAGGATGATTGGTTTTGCTCATAGGCGGGGCTTTAGCAAGCGCGTGCGCATTGCGCAATCGGCGGGTGGATCAAGATCCACCCTACATGCCCCGCGCAAATCCGGCAAAAAACGTAAGGTGGGTTTTAACCCACCCTACCGTGTTCAAACAGCGCGCTTCAGCGCCTCGACCAGATCAGTGCGCTCCCAGCTGAACCCACCGTCGGCCTCCGGCGCGCGGCCAAAGTGACCATAGGCCGCTGTGCGCTCATAAATCGGCTTGTTCAGGCCCAGATGTTCGCGAATGCCGCGCGGTGTCAAATCCATGACCTGCGCAATTGCACGCTCGATTGCTGCCGGATCAACTTCGCCAGTGCCATGGGTATCGGCATAGATCGACAAAGGCTTGGCCACACCAATCGCATAGCTCAGCTGGATCGTGCAGCGCTCTGCCATACCGGCCGCCACCACGTTCTTCGCCAGATAGCGCGCGGCATATGCCGCGGAACGGTCCACTTTGGTTGGATCTTTGCCAGAGAATGCGCCGCCACCATGCGGGGCGGCCCCGCCGTAGGTATCCACAATGATCTTGCGGCCGGTCAGGCCCGCATCACCGTCCGGTCCACCGATCACGAATGTGCCTGTGGGGTTCACCCACCACTCGGTCTTCGCTGTGATCAGGCCTTCAGGCATCACTTCGCGGATATAAGGCTCAACAATCGCGCGAATGTCCGCGCTGGTCTGGCTCTCATCGCTATGTTGGGTCGACAGTACGATGGACATCGCCTCAACCGGTTTGCCGTTTTCATAGCGCAACGATACCTGGCTCTTGGCATCAGGACGCAGCGTTGGCTCTTCTCCGGATTTACGCACCTCGGCCAGACGGCGCAGGATCGCGTGGGCGTATTGAATAGGGGCCGGCATCAACGCCTCGGTTTCCGTTGTGGCATAGCCAAACATGATGCCCTGATCGCCGGCGCCTTCTTCTTTGGTCTCGGACGCATCGACACCCTGCGCGATATGCGCCGACTGCTCATGCAGCAGGTTCGTAATCTCGCAAGTCGCGTGATGGAACTTGTCCTGCTCATAGCCGATGTCTTTGATACAGGCGCGCGCGATGTCTTCGATCCGCGCCATGTGATCCTTCAGCTTGGACTTGTCAGACAACCCCACTTCGCCGCCAATCACCACGCGGTTCGTCGTGGCAAAGGTCTCACAAGCGACACGCGCTTCGGGTTCCTCGGTCAGGAATGCGTCCAGAATGGAATCCGAAATCCGGTCACAGACCTTATCGGGGTGACCCTCTGAGACAGATTCAGAGGTAAAGATATAGTTGTTTCGTGTCATGGGGATGTGCTCCGGTAAATTACACTGCCACGTCAGGAAGCCGTTGTGGCAGAATCGAGTACCCCGATATGGTGTGCCCGCTGCAAGGTCAATCGCTATCGCGTCTGGCCCTGAAATAACCGCCAAAGATGAACAAAACCACCACAAGGATCACCGGCAGATCACCCCATCTGCTATAGGGTGTCGCCACAAGTGCGGCAGGCAGCGGCGCATCAATCGCGCCCTCAACACCCAACGGCAAAGCGGCTGTGATACGGCCTTTGGGATCAATCATTGCGCTGATGCCGGTATTGGCCACACGCACCATGGGCAAACCCTGCTCGATCGCACGCAGCCGTGCTTGGGCAAGGTGCTGATGCGGGCCAGCGGCCTTGCCGAACCATGCATCATTCGTAATCAGCAACAGCAAACGCGGGCGGGTCTCACCGTATGTAATCTCTTCGGCGAAAATCCCCTCGTAGCAGATCAGCGGCACCGCCGCCCCGATCCCCGGCAGATCAACCGGCCCCGGCATGGCCCCCGGTGTGAACCCGATCCCTAGATTGCGCGCAAGCCCCGTCGCCCCCATCTGCCCCAAGAACCGGGCCCCCGGAATATATTCCCCAAAGGGCACAAGATGGCGCTTGTCATAGGTGCTCTGCACGGCGCCCCCCGGTCCCACGACGACCAGACTGTTATAGGCCCGCGCCGCAGCATCGCGGCGCTGGATCCCAAAGACCAACGGCGCACCGCGGGCGGAATCCGACAAAAATCCCAGATCATCCGCGATATGGTTTAGCAAATAAGGGACAGCCGTTTCAGGCCAGACCACCAGATCGGGGACAATACCCTCCGCGCTATAGGTGGTGAGACGGCGCAGGAAAACGTCCGTAAATGCAGGATCCCATTTTTGATTTTGCGGTGCATTGGGCTGCACAAGGCGCACAACCGGAAGATCGTCGGTCGGTTGCACCACCGGTCCGGGATGCATGACAAAGGACAGCGCCACAACCAGCCCCAGAACCACGAGCCCCGGAATACGGTCGCGGCCCATGAGTGCGGCAACGGCCAGTCCGCTCAGCACAGCAAACAGCGTCAGCAAATGCGGCCCGCCATAGGCCGCCACCTGTGCAAGCCCCGTTGTCACCCAGACATGGCCCAGCAAGGCCCACGGAAAACCGGTCAGGATCAGCGATCGCAGCACCTCGGCTCCGACCAACATGAGGCCGAACATGATGGTGCTGCGCGGCGCGAGCCTTGATGCAATCCAAGCCGCCAGCGCCCAGAAAATTGCAGCGCCCGCTGCCATCAGAAACAGCGCGAAGGGTGCCATCCAGCCGTGTCGTGCGATGTCGACAAGGAAAGGCTCAACGATCCAGCGCAGGCTGAACGCAAAATAGCCAAACCCGAAGGCCCATACATCAAAGACGCTTTGACGGCGCGACTGCGCATGAGGATAGAGTGCGAACAACACGCCCAGCGCGAGGATCGTCACCGGCCAAAAGTCAAACGGGGCTTGGCCTAATCCCGCCGCAGCCCCCAAAACCACAAGCCCAATGAGCCGAAACCACGCCGGACGCGCAGCAAACTGCACTGCAAAGTTAGCCATTGCTTGCCGCTGAAAGGCGGACGCGCAACCGTTTGATCCGGCGCGGATCTGCATCGACAACTTCGAACTCGGGCCCGGCAGGGTGCAAGATGACCTCACCGCGCGCAGGCAGATGGCCTGCCAGCATCGTCACCAGCCCGCCCAATGTGTCGATCTCTTCCTCATCAATCTCGTCAGCTTCGGTCAGGTTCATGCCGATCTCGGCCTCAAAATCATCCAGATCAGTGCGGGCCTGCGCCAGATAGCAGCCGGGCTTTTCCATGATCCAGCTTTTGGCCTCTTCGATGTCATGTTCGTCTTCAATCTCGCCGACAACCTGTTCGATCACATCTTCGATCGTGACCAAACCATCGGTGCCGCCATATTCATCAATGACCAACGCCATGTGGATACGCTCGGCCTGCATCTTTTGCAGCAGCACGCCCAGCGGCATCGAGGGGGGCACAAAGATCAAAGGGCGTACCATTTCGCGCAAATCCAGTTCCTGGCTATTGCCGTTGAACCCGTGGCGCAGCGCAAAGTCCTTGAGGTTGGCGATCCCGATGGGGGTGTCCAGCGTGCCGTCGTAAACCGGCAAACGGGTCAAACCGCTTTCCCGAAACACCTCAACCAATTCATCTTTGGTGATCGTGACCGGAACAGCCACAATGTCAGGCTTCGGGATCGACACGTCCTCTACGCGCATCCGGCGCAGATTGAGCATCCCCAACATCGGCCCTGCCGCATTCACGTTCTGGCGTGGTGTCTCGTCATTCTCTTCTGAAGTCGCGGGCGCGGTAAACGCGTTAACCAAACGCGAAAATAGCCCGGGAGAGGTATCCGTCTCGTCCTGCTGCGCGCTTTGCGCAGCGCTAGACGGTCCTTCGTCTGTGTCGCCCATTTTATCCTTACCTATGTGGGTCACCAGACCCGATTACTCCCTATATGGGTCAGGAATACCCATTTTGCCAAGTATCTCTGTTTCCAAGCCTTCCATTAAGGTGGCGTCGCGGTCACGTTCGTGATCAAAACCCAACAAATGAAGGGTGCCATGAACAAGTAAATGAAGCGTATGATCGCGCAAAGGCTTGCCCGCCTCAGTCGCTTCGCGCGTACAAGTGTCATAGGCGATGGCAATATCGCCCAATTCAGCATCCGGTCCGGGCTGCGGCGAAAGGGGCATTTCACCATCAATCGCAGCACCGCGTTCCTCTGACGGCCAGCTGAGAACATTGGTGGCCGTCGGCTTAGCCCGAAAATCAGCATTCAACGCAGCGATGCGTGCGTCGTCACAGGCCAGCACGCTAATCTCAAAAACCGATGGTTCCAGCCCAAGCCGTTCAAGGGTGGCATCTGTCGCCAATTGCGCCAGCGCGGCGATATCGCCCCAGCGGTCATCTTCGACAACGCAATCCACGGTCACTTGGGATTGTCCGCCTCATAAGCCTCGATAATCGCAGCCACCAGCGGATGGCGAACCACGTCTTTGGAGGTGAAATAGTTAAAGCTGATCTTGGGGATATTCTTCAGCAAACGTTCCGCATCCCACAGGCCCGAATTGACGCCGCGCGGCAAATCGATCTGGGTGCGGTCACCGGTGATCACCATGCGGCTGCCCTCGCCCAGACGGGTCAGGAACATCTTCATCTGCATGGTCGTGGCGTTCTGCGCCTCATCCAGCACGACGAATGCATTGGACAGGGTGCGGCCACGCATAAAGGCCAAAGGTGCGATCTCGATCACCTTTTCCTCCATCATCTTGGCCGATTGCTTGCCGGGCAGAAAATCATTCAGCGCGTCATAAAGCGGCTGCATGTAAGGATCGACCTTGTCTTTCATGTCCCCGGGCAGATAGCCCAGCTTCTCACCCGCCTCAACGGCAGGGCGCGACAGGATAATCTTATCCACGTGCCCGCTGATCAGCATATTCACACCGACAGCCACCGCCAGATAGGTCTTACCCGTACCGGCCGGACCAATGCCAAAGGCCAGTTCATTGTTGAAAAGCGCCTTCACATAAGCCTTTTGCGCGTCGGTGCGCGGTTCAACCAGCTTCTTGCGCGTCTTGATCTCGACCCGCTCGGTTTCGCCTTTGAAAAGCTCGATCTGGTCGCCTTGGCGTGCGGGATCGAACATAGGCTCGGCACCCATGCGCAATTCGCGGTCCAGATCACCCGGTTCCAACGAACGCCCGGCCTCAAGGCGGCTGTACAGCGCCTGCAAGACTTGGGTGGCCTCATGGCGTGCGTCAGGTTCGCCAATCACGGCAAGCTGGTTGCCGCGGCGCAGGATCTGCACGCCAAGTCTGTCTTCGATGGTGGTCAGGTTGCGGTCGTATTCACCGCAAAGGTCGATCAGCAAAAAATTGTCAGGGAATTCCAGCAGGGATTCAGCCGTAGCTTCGCTAGGCGGGGTCAGGGCACCGGTGGCCAATCAGCTCTCCTCTTCGTCTATATATAGGTATCGTGGCAACTGCAGACACAAGGCGCAAGGCTCTTTGAGCAAAGAAAGGGAATTGCGGGCGCTCTGCCCTACGCGATGTAGGGGGCGCAACAGCGCAGTCCAGCTTAAACCCTTGATGCAGTGGAAAAACACGCGGCCAAAGAGGGAAATTGCCAAATGCCTTAAACTTGCGCAAACTGCCCCGCAACGGGCGCAAAGCCGAGCGGTACTCCGCAAACACGCCCCAAGCGGAGAGCGATGACATGGTGAAGAGAGATTCGATGAGCTTTGTCTTCAACGGCTTGGGGACAGGCAAGGCGATCTCTCCGGACGACTTTGTCGCCACCTCTGCCACGATCTCCCCCCCCGGCTTTAGCTGGCTGCACCTGCACAAAGAGGGCACGGGAACTTCAAAACTGCTGGCCGACGCCGGGCTGGATCATTTCGTGATTGCGGCCCTTATCGCCGATGAAACCCGCCCGCGCTGTACCGTTCACGGCAAGGGCGTGTTGCTGAACCTGCGGGGCATCAATCTGAACCCCGATTCAGAGCCCGAGGACATGGTGTCGGTCCGGCTCTGGCTTGAGCACACGCGGGTGATCGGGGTGTGGGGGCGGCCGCTTCTCGCGGTGCAAGACCTTGCCGATACGATCTCGCGCGGCGAAGCACCGCGATCACCGGGGGATTTCACGGCCAAACTGGCGCTGCGCCTGACGGACCGGGCCGAACCCTTTGTGGCGATCCTGAACGAAGAAATCGACACGTTGGAAGAGGCGGTGATCGACCCCAAGGCGCATGTATCGCGTTCCAGTCTTGGCGGATTACGGCGCAAGGCCATCGTGCTACGGCGCTATTTTGTGCCCCAACGCGATGCGCTGACGACGCTGGAAATCGAAGACCTAGGCTGGCTCGACGCGCATGACCGCGCGCGCCTGCGCGAAGCGGCGGAACGGGTGCAACGTTTTGGCGAAGAACTTGATGCGATCCGCGACCGCGCGCAGATCGTGCATGATCAGATCATGGACAACCGCGCCGAAGCGATGAACCGACGGATGCTCTTGTTATCCATCGTGTCGGCCATCTTCCTGCCCTTGGGGCTGATGACAGGATTGCTTGGCATCAACGTGGGTGGCATGCCCGGCGTAGACGATCCGCGCGCATTCTGGGTGGTCTGTCTGGGGCTTCTGGTGCTGGCTGGCGCGCTGGTATTGCTGTTCCGCAAGCTTGGACTGTTCCGCACGTAAGGTGGATCTTGATCCACCTTACAGCAGCACACCTTTCAGCGAATTCGGACTGTCTTCGATAATCCGCACTGGGCGCACCTGCCCCAGTACATCCGCTGGCGCATCTGCATAAACCGCATGCAGATACTCGGACTTGCCAATCATCTGCCCCGCTTCACGCCCTGCTTTTTCGAACAGAACCTTCACCTCACGGCCCACCATCGCGGCCTGCGTTGCCTGCTGCTGTTCACGCAACAACGCCTGCAAGCGCTGCAAACGGTCGTGCATCACATCCTCTGGCAGTTGCGGCTTTTCAGCGGCAGGCGTGCCCGGACGGGTCGAGTATTTGAACGAATAGGCCTGCCCGTAATGCACATCGCGCACCAGTTGCAGGGTGTCTTCAAAATCTTCTTCTGTCTCGCCGGGGAAACCCACAATGAAATCACCCGAGAGTAGCAAATCAGGACGCGCCGCACGAATACGGGCAATCAGCGCCAGATAGCTTTCTGCCGTATGTTTGCGGTTCATCGCCTTCAAAATCCGGTCCGAACCTGATTGCACCGGCAAATGCAGATAGGGCATCAACTTGTCACAGGTGCCATGCGCGTCAATCAGCGCCTCATCCATGTCGTTTGGGTGGGATGTGGTAAAGCGGATCCGCTCTAACCCATCAACCTTGTCCAATGCCCAAATGAGGCCTGCCAGACCACCTTCATGGCCATGATAGGCATTCACATTCTGGCCCAAAAGCGTGATTTCCTTCACGCCGCTTTCCACCAATTCCTGCGCCTCACGAATAATACGATCTGCAGGGCGCGAGACCTCGGCACCGCGGGTATAAGGCACCACGCAAAAGGCGCAAAATTTGTCGCAGCCTTCCTGCACCGTCAAAAACGCCGTCGGCCCACGCTTGGCTTTGGACCGCGCTTTGAGCGTATCGAACTTATCGTCATCAGGAAAATCCGTATCGAGCGCCTTGGCCCCCGATTGCACTGCCTCTTCCATGGCAGGCAGGCGGTGATAGCTTTGCGGCCCCACCACCAGATCGACCATCGGCTGGCGGCGGATAATCTCCTCGCCCTCGGCCTGCGCGACACAGCCTGCTACGCCGATTTTCAGATCGGGGTTCGCGGCCTTCAGCCCCTTGAACCGGCCCAATTCGGAATAGACCTTTTCGGCCGCCTTTTCGCGAATGTGGCAGGTGTTGAGCAGAATCATATCCGCGTCATCCGGCGTGGTGGTTTCCACATAGCCCTTGCCGCCCAGCGCCTCGGCCATCCGTTCGCTGTCATAGACGTTCATCTGACAACCATAGGTCTTGATATAAAGCTTCTTTGGCGCGGACATGGGGGCTGCTCTCGGGTTAGGATAACTTGTGCCTTCTAGCGACTTGGCGGAATGCTTGCAATGCGGCCCGATATCACCGATTTTGCCCCCTGCCTTTTGACGAAGCGAGCCTTGATGCATTATCCCTCTCTGTCCGCACTGACTGCCGACCTGCAGCGCAGCCCACCCCAGGGGCCAGTCGCATTGATCCTGATCGAGGATGATGTCGCGGTGGCGCAGACAATTTCCCATCACGCCAACGCAGGCTTTGCCCGCATCGTGACCTTTTGCGCGCCCGAACAGATTTTGCCCACCGATCTGCCTGACACCATTGACCGTGTGGATTTCGACATCAGCGCAGAGGATGCCTTGCAGGTGATCGTCAACACGATGATCAAGGCGCTGCCGGATCAGTGGCTCTATTATTGCTACAACGCCGAGTATCTCTTCTACCCGTTCTGCGAAACGCGCAGTGTTGGCGAGATGCTGACATTTATGCGCGAAGAACGGCGCGACACGGTGATGAGTTCTGTTGTCGATCTCTATGCCAAAGACCTGAACGCGCACCCTGACGGTGTCGACCATGATAGCGCCCATTTCGACAAATCCGGCTACTACGCGCTGGCCCGCGAAGACGCCGATGGCGAGACACTGGAACGACAGGTCAATATCTTTGGCGGGCTGCGGTGGCGGTTCGAAGAACATATTCCAAAAGCACGGCAACGCACCGACCGGATTTCATTTTTCCGCGCACAGCCAGGGCTGCAAATGCTGGCGGATCGCGGGTTCAATATCGCGGAATACAACACGTATTCCTGCCCTTGGCACAACAATCTCTCGGCGGCGATCTGCTCTTTCCGCACAGCCAAAGCCTTGCGGCGCAACCCCGGCAGCCGTGCTGCGATCACGACCTTTCACTGGCCACAGTCCGAGCGTTTCACCTGGCAGTCACAACAGCTTTTGGATTTGGGGCTGATGGAACCGGGGCAATGGTTTTAAGCTGTTTCTTTGGATAATGCAGTGATGAATAAGGCCAATCGCTTGGTCTTTTGACCAAACCGGCATGAATGGGCGCTGACCGGATCAGGTGCATATGTAGTGCGAGATCATCCGCGTCGCGGATCAAATGTTCCCAGAACCGGCGCTGCCAAATGCCCTTTTCGCCACGTTTGCGGTGGCTCTGGGGAATATAGGCCGGGGCGGGTGCATGGCGCGAAAAGCTTGATTTGATCAAACGCCAGCGTTTGGAAAAATCGGCGTCCCCGTCCGGCAAAGTCCAGATCATGTGCAGCTTATTGGGAAGGACCACCGCCGCATCAATTTCAAACGGCCAGCGTTTGCGGCAAAGGCGCACCGCATCGCGCAGCAGATCAATCTGCGAAACCAGAAGGTCCGCGCGCTGATCCTGCAAACGAAGAGTAAAGAAATAGGTGCCACCCGGCACGCGCATACGACGGTAATTTGACATGACATCAACGTCGCGCAGCAAGGTTAATTAATTATGAAACTGTGCAAAACGTAAGGTGGATCAAGATCCACCTTACCCGTCACTTCCGTCGCAACCGGATGACAACATCCACTGACGCAATTTCTGCCCCGGCAGGCGCATCAGGCAAATTGCGGATTTCCAACTCATCCGCGGGCGCGTCAGTCAATGTCGCGCTATCTTCCCAATAGAAATGCGGGTGATCCGTCATATTGGTATCAAAATAGCTTTTTGACCCGTCAACCGTGATCTCGCGCACAAGGCCCGCATCGCAAAACGCGCGCAGCGTGTTGTACACTGTCGCCAGCGACACTTTCTCATCCGCATCAGAGGCCGCTTCAAACAGGCTCTCGGCCGTCACATGCCGATCCTGCCCGTCGCCCACCAGCAATGACGCCAAGGTCATGCGCTGGCGCGTCGGACGAAGCCCCGCTCCGGCCAACCAATTGGTACTGCGCTGTGTCGCTATATCTGACATGATCGCCCTTTATGACAATTATTCTCAACTATATGGGAAGAATATCCGCCGGATCAAATGAAAACCGCTAGAAAAGCGCAGACTTGCTCTCATAAACCGCAGAGTGATAGAGGTCTTGGGACGCAGTTAAGAAGAATGAGACCAGTGACATGGCCGAATATCCAACATCTTTCGACAAAGACGACCTTCTGAAATGTTCGCGTGGCGAACTTTTTGGCGAAGGCAATGCACAACTTCCCGCGCCCCCGATGCTGATGATGGACCGGATCACAGACATCTCCGGCGACGGCGGATTGCATGGCAAGGGCCATGTCGTTGCCGAATTCGACATCACGCCTGACCTGTGGTTCTTCGACTGCCACTTCCCAGGCAACCCGATTATGCCCGGCTGTCTGGGCCTTGATGGTCTGTGGCAACTGACCGGTTTCAACCTCGGCTGGCGCGGATGGCAAGGGCGTGGTTACGCACTTGGTGTGGGCGAAGTCAAACTGACCGGCATGGTCCGCCCTGACCGCAAGATGCTGACATATAAGGTGGATTTCACCAAAGCCATCCAAACCCGCCGCCTGACAATGGGTGTCGCCAACGGGATTGTTGAGGCTGACGGCGAGGTCATCTATCAAGTCACCGATATGAAAGTCGCTTTGTCCGAAAGCTAAGCTTCCGCACAACCATCTACGTTCAAAAGGAGAGGTGCCCATGCGCCGCGTTGTCGTCACAGGTCTCGGGATCGTATCGCCGATCGGGAACAATGCCGAAGAAGTGCTTGCCGCGCTCAAAGCCGGAAAATCCGGGATTGAGGCGTCGCCCGAAATGGCCGAACACGGCTTTCGCAGCCAGATCGCGGGCACGCTCAAAATCGACATCACCGAACACGTCGACAAACGCACCCTGCGCTTCATGGGGCCAGGTGCGGCTTATGCGCACATCGCGATGGGACAGGCGATTGCCGACGCCGGATTGAGCGAAGATCAGATCGTCAATCCAATGACCGGATTGATTGCAGGCTCGGGCGGGCCATCCACTTCGGCCATTCTCAAGGCACATGAGGTCGTCAAAGAGACAGGCTCGACCAAACGCATCGGGCCGTTTGCGGTCCCAAAGGCCATGTCCTCGACTGTCAGCGCGAACCTTGCGACGGCTTACAAGATCAAGGGGATGAACTTTTCGATCACATCTGCTTGCTCCACCTCGCTACACTGCATCGGCATGGCCGCCCAGCAAGTGGCACTCGGCACGCAGGACATCATGTTCGCAGGTGGTGGCGAAGAGCTCGACTGGACATTGTCGTGCCTCTTTGACGCGATGGGCGCGATGTCGTCGAAATATAACGACACGCCGACCCGTGCCAGCCGCGCCTTCGACGCTGACCGCGACGGTTTCGTCATCGCAGGCGGTGGCGCGATGGTCGTGCTGGAAACGCTTGAAAGCGCACAGGCACGTGGTGCCAAGATTTACGCCGAAGTCACCGGCTTTTCTGCTACCTCCGACGGGGCCGATATGGTTGCACCTTCGGGTGAAGGCGGCGAACGGGCGATGCGCGGCGCGCTGAAAACACTGCCCGCGGACCGCAAGGTCAGCTACATCAACGCGCACGGCACATCCACACCCGTGGGCGACGTGGGCGAGGTTGAGGCCGTCCGCCGCGTCTTTGGCCAAGGCAGCACACCACCCATCAGCTCCACCAAGTCGATGACAGGCCACAGCCAAGGGGCCACCGGCGCGCAAGAAGCCGTCTATTGCCTGCTGATGCTGGAAAACGACTTTATCGCGCCGTCGATCAACGTCGAAAACCTCGACCCCGCTCTGGACCCTGCCGAGATCGCCACGACGCTCGTGGAAAACGCAGGCCTCGATACGGTGATGACCAACTCTTTCGGGTTCGGCGGCACCAACGGCTCGATGCTTCTTTCCAAATTCAAAGGATAGGCCAATGACAATTTCCATGCAGGGCAAACGCGGGCTGATCATGGGCGTGGCCAACGAGCGTTCCATCGCTTGGGGCATCGCCAAAGCGATGTCCGAGGCCGGCGCGGAACTGGCCTTCACCTATCAAGGCGAAGCTTTTGGCAAACGTCTTGAACCGCTTGCCGCATCTGTCGGGTCCGACATCATGGTCGATGTGGACGTGAACGATGACGCCAGCATGGATCTGGCATTTCAGACGCTCAAAGACCGCTGGGGCACACTCGATTTCGTCGTCCACGCGATTGCCTTTTCCGACAAGAACGAACTGACAGGCCGCTTCATCAACACCAGCCGCGAGAACTTCAAAAACTCGCTGACGATTTCATGCTATTCCTTTATCGACGTGGCCAAACGGGCAGCGGAACTGATGCCAAACGGCGGCACCTTGCTGACGATCACCTTCCAAGGGTCAAATCAGGTCACACCGTTCTACAACGTCATGGGCGTTGCGAAGGCCGCATTGGAATCCGCCACCCGTTATCTTGCCAACGACCTTGGCCCCCAAGGGATCCGCGTCAACGCCATCAGCCCCGGCCCGATGAAAACCCTTGCAGGCGCAGCCATCGGCGGCGCGCGCAAGACTTATAAACACACCGACCAGAACGCGCCCTTGCGCAGCAACGCCACGCTTGAGGCAGTTGGCGGTACTGCCGTCTATCTGGCCTCCGAGGCCGGGTGCCTGCACAACAGGCGAGATTATTCGCGTGGATGGGGGCTATCACGTGCTGGGGATGCCGCAGCCGGAAAATCTGGGCTAAGCCTGCCCACATAAAACATAAAAAACCCGCCCAGTCGCAAAACAGGGCGGGTTTTGTCGTTCTAAGACGTAAGCCTTAGGCCGCTTTGATCTCGACAACCTCGATCTCGAAGTTCAAGTCTTGGCCTGCAAGCGGGTGGTTGGCATCCAACGTCACTTCGGCCTCAGTCACTTCGGCCACGGTCACTGGAACAACCTGTCCCTGAGGTGTCTGCATCTGCAACTGCGTGCCAACCTCAAGCGGAATTTCTGCAGGAATCTGTTCGCGCGGTACGGCCTGACGGGCTTCTGGGTTGGTTTCGCCGTAGGCCTGATCACAAGGCACGTTCACGGTCTTTTTGTCGCCCACAGTCATGCCGGGGATCGCGCTATCAAGGCCCTTGATGATCTGACCGGAACCGACAACAAACTCCAATGGATCACGGCCTTCAGAACTGTCGAACATCTGCCCGTCGTTGAGTGTGCCGACATAATTGATCTTTACGGTATCGCCTGTTTTTGCTTCGCTCATGGTCTCGCTCTCTCGTCCTTTTCAAAAATTGAAGGCGCACCCTATGCAATCATCCAGTGGGATGCAAACGCATTGCCTCTTTTCGCGGGCAGGCCGCCATGACACGATGCGCGCAACGCAAGGAGGCCCGCATGCCAATCACCACTGCCGTCTTTGATGCCTATGGCACGCTCTTCGATGTGAACGCTGCCGCGATGCAAGCGGCCCAAGACCCCGCGCACGCGGGTCTCGCCGCAGTTTGGCCTGCACTGGCGCGCGATTGGCGACGCAAGCAGTTAGAGTATTCATGGCTGCGCGCCGTGGCAGACCGGCATTGCGATTTCTGGCAGGTGACACAGGATGGTCTGGATTGGGCCCTTGAGGCGCACGGGCTAAAAGACCCCGCCACGCGGGCGCGACTGCTCGAACTGTATTGGGAACTCAGCCCCTACCCGGAGGTGCCTGCGATGCTGCGCACCCTCAAAGCGCGCGGGATCGCAACGGCGATCCTGTCGAACGGATCACCAGATATGTTGCAAGCGGCGGTCAATTCCGCACAGATCGGCGACCTGCTGGATGCGCTGTTGAGCGTCGAAGATGTGGGCGTCTTCAAACCCCACGCCCGCGTTTATGATCTCATCGGTGGGCACTTTGGCTGCGCAAAAGACGAAGTTCTCTTCGTCTCGTCCAACGGCTGGGACGCGGCGGGTGCCGCCGGATACGGCTTTCAAACCGCTTGGGTCAACCGCGCGGGCGACCCCGTTGACAGGCTCTATGCCACACCGGACCACGTGCTATCCGACCTCACCACCATACCGGAGCTTCTGTGATGCCCAGTTTCACTTCCGCCGACGGGCTGACCCTGCACTACACCGACGAAGGCAAGGGCCTTCCGGTCATCGCGCTGGCAGGCCTGACGCGCAATGGCGCTGATTTCGATCATGTCGCGCCCCACCTGCCCGTCCGCCTGATCCGCCCCGATTATCGCGGGCGCGGCCAATCCGACTGGGCCGATCCCGCCACCTACACGATCCCGCAAGAGGCCGCCGATGTGCTGGCCCTGATGGATCATCTGGGGCTGGAAAAGGCTGCTATCCTTGGCACCTCACGCGGCGGGCTGATCGCGATGATGCTGGCGGCCACCGCCAAGGACCGCCTGTTGGGCGTGGCGCTCAACGATATCGGACCCGAGATTGCGGCAAAGGGCCTTGATGTCATCAAAGACTACATCGGGCGCAATCCGGCACAGAAAACCTACGCTGAGGCAGCCGAAGCGCGGGCCAAACTCTGGACGCATTTCACCGGTGTGCCAAGGGAGCGCTGGCTGGCCGAAGTGCAAGCGCACTACCGGCAAACCCCCGACGGCCTCGTGATCCGCTACGACCCAAAACTGCGCGACGCGGTTCTGGCCAGCGGCGCGCAACCCACCCCCGATCTGTGGCCGCTGTTCGACGCGCTGGCCGATCTACCACTGGCCCTCATTCGTGGCGCAAACTCTGACCTGTTGACCCAAGCTACGGCAGATGAGATGTCCCGCCGCCGCCCGGATATGATCCGCGCCGATATCGCCGGACGCGGGCATGTGCCCTTCCTTGATGAACCTGACGCAGTGGACGCGCTGCACCAATGGCTGGAGAAACTGCAATGAACATCGACATGATCCGCGCCGCAGCGGGGCGCATCAAAGGCCACGCCAGACGCACCCCGATCCTGACCTCGCCCTTCTTGGACGAGATCGCAGGCAGGCGCGTTTTCGTCAAAGCCGAATGTTTGCAACACACAGGTTCCTTCAAGTTTCGTGGCGGCTGGGCGTCGGTTTCGGCCCTCACCGACAACGCGCTCAAGACCGGCGTCATCGCATTTTCCAGCGGCAACCACGCCCAAGGCGTCGCTCTTGCCGCCCGCGAACACGGCGCGCCAGCGGTCATCATCATGCCCGCCGATGCGCCCGCAGTGAAAATTGAAAATACCCGCGCGCTCGGGGCTGAAGTGATCCTCTACGACCGCGAAACCGAGGACCGCGACGAGATTGGCGCGCGTCTGTCGCAAGAACGCAACCTGACCCTGATCAAACCATACGACGCAGAAATGACCATTGCCGGCCAAGGGACCGTGGGCCTCGAGATTGCCGAGGACATGACCGCACTAGGTGTAACCGAGGCCGATGTCATGGTCTGTTGCGGCGGCGGCGGCCTGACCTCGGGCATCGCACTTGCTCTCGCCGCAGATGCCCCCGGCCTGCGGGCACGCCCTGCCGAACCGGAGGGGTTTGACGATGTCACGCGTTCTTTGATCAGCGGCAAGATCGAACGCAACGCGCGCCTGAGTGGATCGCTTTGCGATGCGATCATCACCCCGCAACCGGGCAATCTGACCTTCCCGATCATGCAAAAACTGTGCGGTCCCGGTGTTGTGGTGACTGAGGACGAATGCCTGCGCGCGATGGCCCTCGCCTTTGAGCGGTTGCGGATTGTCGTGGAACCGGGCGGTGCCGCAGCGCTTGCCGCCGCTCTCTTTCACCCCGACGCTTTCGAAGGCGATGCCGTGATCGCGGTCGCTACCGGCGGCAACGTCGATGCCGCCGTTTTTGCCAAAGCGTTGGAGACACTGGCGTAACGGCGGAAAGAGAAAACAATGCAAGAGCAGATGATCACACGGCCAGACGGCACCGGCATTTTCGCCCAAATGACGGGACCTGAAAATGGACCAACGGTGGTGTTCTCAAACTCTTTGGGCACCACCCTGCACCTGTGGGACGCAATCCTGCCTTTGCTGCCCAAAGGGTTGCGCATTCTGCGCTATGATATGCGCGGGCACGGGCGATCGGATACGCCTGAGGGACCATATAGCATGGGCCAGCTCATCAGCGACGCCGAGGCAGTTTGCGATGCCTTTGATATCAAAGATGCAATGTTCGTGGGTCTCTCTGTCGGGGGCATGATCGCGCAAGGGCTGGCCGTGAAACGGCCCGATCTGATCCGTGCAATGGTCCTGTCAAACACAGCCGCCAAGATCGGCAACCCCAAGCTTTGGCAAGACAGGATCAGCTTTATCACCGCCAACGGCATGGCTGCGGCCTCGGATGAAATCATGCGGCGCTGGTTCAGTCGCGATTTTTACGGAACGCCTGAAATGACCGCATGGAAAGCGATGGTCGAGGCCACATCCATCAAAGGCTACACCGGCGTTTGTGCGGCCATCGCAGGCACCGATTTCTATACGCCCACCAGCGGGCTGCGCATCCCCACGCTTGGAATCGCAGGCACCGAAGACGGGTCCACCCCACCCGATCTGGTGCGCGAAACCACCGATCTGATCCCCGGTTCACATTTTGCCTTGATACGGCGTGCGGGACACCTGCCCTGCGTCGAAAAACCTGCAGAATTCGCGCAGCACCTTTGTGACTTTTTATCAGCAACCGGACATTTGCGCGCCTAGCCCATTGATCGCGCTTGCAAACCCGACCGCGCAGTCTAATCCTGCGCGGATGAACAAACGCCTCGCCGTCACATTTATCTTCATCTCGGTCATGCTCGACAGTATGGGGATCGGGTTGATTATGCCGGTGATGCCGGACCTGATCCAAGAGGTCGAAGGCCAAGGCATTGGCGCCGCCGCCGTCTGGGGCGGTATTCTCTCCACAATCTTTGCAGCGATGCAGTTTATCTTTGGGCCCACGCTCGGCAGCCTGTCTGACCGCTATGGGCGCAGGCCGATCCTGATCATCTCGCTTGTGATCATGGCGTTCAATTACGTGTTGATGGCGCTCGCGTTCACGATCTGGCTGTTGATCATCGCACGGGTGATCGGCGGGATCACAGCGGCAACGCAATCCACCTCGGCGGCCTATATGGCCGATATTTCCAAACCCGAAGAAAAAGCCGCCAACTTTGGCCTGATCGGGGCCGCTTTTGGTGTGGGTTTCGTGCTGGGGCCGCTGATGGGCGGGGCGCTGGCGGAATTCGGGACGCGCGCACCGTTCTGGGCGGCAGCCTGCCTTGCGGCGGCCAATGCGATCTTTGGCTATTATGTCCTGCCCGAGAGCGTGACCGACCGCATCCGCCGCCCCTTTGAATGGCGGCGTGCGAACCCGCTGGGGGCGTTTCGGAACATCGGTGGCCTGCCGGGATTCAAGCGGCTTTTGTTGATCAGCTTTGTCTATACTATCGCCTTTTTCGTTTATCCGGGTGTCTGGGCCTATTACGGGGCCGAGCGGTTTGACTGGGGCCCCGGCATGATCGGGCTGTCACTGGGGATTTTCGGGATCGGGATCGCGGTTGTCCAAGGCCTGCTGATCCGCCCTGTCATTCGACGCATCGGTGAGCGTAAGGCCGTGATCCTTGGTTTGTCGGTTGATGTGCTGGCCTTTGTCGCTTTGGGCTTTGTGACAAACGGTTGGGTCGCGCTGGCGCTCACACCGCTGACGGCACTGGGGTCTATCGCAGGGCCTGCACTGCAAGGGATCATGTCGCGCACCGCAGCAGATGACCAACAGGGCGAATTGCAAGGCACGGTGACGTCGATCAACGCGGTCGCCACGATTGTGGCCCCGCTGATGGTCACGCAAACCTTTTGGTATTTCACCGACGGCAACGGCCCGGTCTATGCACCAGGCGCGCCGTTTCTTTTGTCGGCGCTCCTGACCATCGGCTGTATCTTTGTATTCATGCAAACCCCCCGCCCAAAGCGCCCCCGCGGCAGATAACGTCGCGATCAGACTTGCAAGACGCGTCTGACCAAAGCAGGGTCAGACCCGAACACGTTCCAAGGATGCTTCCATGCCAGAAATCAAAGCCGCCGTTTGCCGCCAGTTCGGCGCCCCGCTCACCATTGAAACGGTCACGCTTGCCGCGCCCGAAATGGGTGAGGTTGAAGTAACGCTGAAAGCCTGCGCGATCTGCCACTCCGACATCTCCTACATCGACGGCGGCTGGGGCGGCACCTTGCCCGCCGTCTACGGACACGAGGCCGCGGGGCACGTCAGTGCAGTGGGCGCAGGCGTGCGCGGCGTAGCGGTTGGCGATCCGGTCGTGGTGACACTGATCCGCGCCTGCGGGACCTGCCCGTCTTGCGCGGGGGGCAAGCCGGTGGCCTGCGAAAGCGATATGGCCAGCGGTCCGCTGACGGGCGCAAATGGCGAGGCCTTACATCAGGCGATGAACACCGGCGGCTTTGCGGAACGCGTTGTCGTCGATCAAAGCCAGGTGGTGAAGCTCAGCGAAGGCATCGCAATGGAGGCCGCATCGCTGCTGGCCTGCGGGGTGATCACAGGCGTGGGCGCTGTGGTGAATGCGGCAGGTCTACGGGCCGGACAGGATGTGGTTGTGATTGGCGCAGGCGGCGTCGGGCTGAACGCGATCCAGGGGGCGCGTATCGCAGGCGCGCGCCGGATTATCGCGGTGGATATGTCGGAAGAAAAGCTCGCCATTGCCAAGGAATTCGGCGCGACCGACGGGGTGTTGGCCACCGCCGAGAAACCTTGGCGGATCGCAAAGCAGTCAATGGGGCGTGGGGCCGATGCGGTTTTCGTGACGGTGGGGGCGATACCGGCCTATGACACCGCGCCGCAATACCTTGCCAATGGCGGCAAGGTGATCATGGTCGGCATGCCCCATTCCGGTGCGATGTCCAGCTATGAACCCGTCATGCTGGCCGCCACAGGCCAAGGCATGGTCGGATCAAAGATGGGCGATGTGGTAATCGCGCGCGATATTCCGTGGATGGTTGATCTTTATGAACAAGGGCGGCTGAAGCTGGATGAGCTGATCTCGGGGCGCTGGTCGCTGGAGCAGATCAACGAGGCGATTGCGGATACCAAGACAGGATCGGCCAAGCGCAACGTCATTGTCTTTGACTGACGGAAGCCAAACCGTAAGGTGGATCAAGATCCACCTTACCTTGCCCGCAGGACGCACACAGACATGAAACTCGCCGATCTCGATATCATCGTCACCGCACCTCCGGCCCCCGGTTGGGGTGGGCGCTATTGGATCATCCCCAAGGTCACGACGGACACAGGTGTTGTGGGCTACGGCGAATGCTATGCCTCGTCCATCGGGCCGGAGGCGATGAAGGCCGTCATCACAGACGTCTTCGCGCGCCACATGGCTGGCGAAAACCCCGAAAACATCGAACTGATGTTCCGCCGCGTCTATTCTGCCGGCTTTACCCAGCGCCCCGACCTGACGGTCATCGGCGCATGGTCCGGTCTGGAAATGGCCTGCTGGGATATCTTGGGCAAAGACCGCGACCGCCCTGTGCATGCGCTGATCGGCGGGCGGATGAATGACCGCATCCGCGCCTATACCTATCTCTATCCCCGCCCCGACCATCCGCTGCCGGATTTCTGGTCCAGCCCTGATATGGCTGCCGAAGTTGCCCTCGATATGGTCGAAAAAGGCTATACGGCCATCAAGTTCGACCCCGCAGGCCCCTACACGATCCGTGGCGGGCATATGCCTGCGATGTATGACATCACGCTCTCGGTCGCCTTTTGCAAAGCGATCCGCGAAGCCATTGGCGACCGTGCCGATCTGCTGTTTGGTACACACGGGCAGTTCAGCACCAGCGGCGCGATCCGGCTGGCCAAAGCAATCGAACCGTACAGCCCGCTCTGGTACGAAGAACCCATCCCCCCCGATAACGTCACTCAAATGGCCCGCGTCGCCAGTGCCACCAGCATTCCCGTCGCCACCGGCGAACGGCTGACAACCAAGGCCGAGTTCGCACCGGTCCTGCGATCAGGTGCGGCCAGCATCCTGCAACCGGCGTTGGGCCGGTCAGGTGGCATCTGGGAAACCAAGAAAATCGCCGCTATGGCCGAAGTCTATAACGCGCAAATCGCACCGCATCTCTACGCAGGTCCGGTGGAATGGGCCGCCAACATCCAGCTTGCCGCCTCAATCCCCAACATCCTGATGGCCGAGACGATTGAAACGCCTTTCCATAACGCCTTGATCAAAGGCAGCATCACCGTCGAGAACGGCTATGTCCCTGTCCCAACCGCTCCCGGTTTGGGCATCGACTTTGATGAAGACCTCGCCCGCGCGCATCCCTACGACGGCGATGGGCTCCACCTGCAAATGCAGGAAGAGCCGATTGGCTATCATGGTGTGAACAGCTTTGGTGGCGGCGCACCCGTCAAGCAATAAGGGGCTGCTGCACCGTCACTCTTGCTGGATCGACTCCAGATAGAGCGCCAGCGAAAGTACCCTCGCGCGCACAAGCATCTCGTTGCTCATGTCATCATCAACGCCCGTTTCGGTTTTAAAACGTGCGCCCCAGACCGGCATCGGATACCCGTGGCCCCGCGTTCCCTGACGGCCATCAATCGCATGGATGACAGCAAGCATGGGGAACTCACCGTCATTCGCGGCCGACAGACCGGTCAGGCCCGGCACCGGAACCGTCATCAGTTCCGCCAAGGGACCATCCCCTCCGGCACTTGCACCGTGACAGGTGGCACAACTGTTCATGTACTCCGCTTGCCCGATATCATCAGCCATCGCCCAGCCGGGATTCAGCAAAGTGACGAGCGCAAAGATCGCCGCGGTTTTGGAATGTTTCATAGTCTCCTCCACAAATTAACTTCGAAACCTGTCGCCCGTCGAAGTTAAAAGCGTTGCCGCAAAGCCGATTGATTAAAATCAATCATCGCGGCCCCGGACAGCACGGCCAGCAGCCAGCCCCTTTTCAAAACGCTGCCTCTCACCTATCATTGAACTGCGTTCATTGAGGTGGGATCACATGGCAACGAAAACGGAAATCCGGCGGCAGGAACTACGGGACAAGTTGATCGTGATCGCCGAAAGGACCATCGCACACAAAGGTCTCAGCGCCCTGCGCGCCCGTGATCTGGCTGCTGAGGCGGGATGCGCTGTTGGGGCCATTTATAACGTCTTTGGCGACCTGACCGATCTGACCCTTGCGGTGAACGCCCGAACCTTTCACCGCCTGGGCGCGGATGTGGCCGAAGCCTTGGCAGACGCCCCCGAAGACCCCGTCGAGCAATTGGTCGTCATGGCGCAGGCCTATCACCACTTTGCCGCTGCCAACCATCTTAGCTGGCGCGCGCTTTTTGATGTGGAACGCCCCGCTGGCGAAGCTGCCCCCGATTGGTACCTTGCCGAGATGGGCCAACTCTTCACCTATATTTCTGATCCGTTGGCGGTCATCTTCCCTGATCGTGCCGCCGATGAACTCGCTCTTTTGACGCGTGCGCTCTTCTCTTCTGTCCATGGGATCGTACTTTTGGGGCTCGATGAAGCCAGTGCCGGGGTGTCGACCGACAATATCGACCACATGATCGCTCTTGTTTTAAGGCAATTCACGGCCTCCCAAAAATAAATTGAACATTGTTCATATTTTTCCTTGATCTCGGGAGGCGGTTTCGCTAACTCTATTTTATGAACAATGTTCACACACTGAAATGAAACGGAGAGACCGATGTTCAAAACACTTGCCACGCTCATCAACGGGCAAAACGCCCGCGCCGAGGATCGCGTCCGTGATGCCTTTGCGATTGAATTGATCGACCAGAAAATCCGCGAATCCGAAAGCAGCCTGCGCGCCGCCAAAGCCACGCTCGCCAGCCTGATCCAGCGTCAGCGCTCTGAGGAAAAGCAACACGCAGGCCTGAAAAACCGGATCGCGGACCTGACGAAACGCGCCAAAGAGGCGCTGGACAACGACCGCGAAGACATGGCCGCCGAGGCCGCCCGCGCGATTGCCAATATGGAAAACGAACTGGCCGTCCGCAGCGAAACCCTCGACCGTCTCGATCAAAAGGTGGTCCGCCTGCGTGCCTCAATCGAAAGCGGACACCGCCGGATCATCGACCTCAAACAAGGGGCCATTCAGGCCCGCGCTGTGCGCCGCGAACAGAATATCCAGATGCAGATGACGAAAACCGGCGTGCAACACGGCAGCGTCGAAGAAGCCGAAGAACTGATCGCGCGTGTCCTGGGCCGCGATGATCCTTTCGAGCGCAGCGAAATTCTGGCGGACATCAACCGCGATCTTGAAGGCGGCAACCTGACCGACCGCATGGCCGACGCAGGCTTCGGCAGCGCCACCCGCGCCACGGCAGATGATGTTCTGGCACGCCTGAAATCATCCAAGAAATAACCCCACACCACAATTTCCCATCAAGAAAGGTAAATTCAAATGCTTAAGAACAACTCGGACAACGGCCTGATCATGACAGTCAACCTGCTTGGCGTGGTCATCGCCTATGCCATGCTCGGCATCTCGCTTTGGCTGTCCACAGATGTGCCGCTTTCAACCAAGGGCTTCTGGGCCATCTCGGTTATGATGCTGACGCTGTCACTGGTGAACTTTGTCAAATACCGCTTTGACGAACGCATGGCCGAAGACCGCATCCAGCGCATCGAAGACGCCCGCAACGAAAAGCTGCTCGAAGACTACGTTGGCGAAAACCGCTAATCACCCTTGCCCTGCCCCTCATCGGGGGCAGGGCTTTGCTCTTTTCAAAATCCGCGCCCTACGCCAGAGTTAATCCCATGAAATTCTTACGCCAGTTCGCAGCCCGCATCGTCGGCCAATCCATCCGCATCTTTGCCCGTGCGATCACGGCTGTCCGCGCTGAATGGAAAGGGATTGAGCCTGTCCCGCGACAGCGCGTCTATTTCGCCAACCACACCAGCAACGCCGACATGCCGATGATCTGGTCGGTCCTGCCACCCGCGCTGCGCCGCACCGTGCGCCCTGTCGCCGCCGCCGATTACTGGCTGAAAAACAAACTGCGCGCCTTTGTCGGGCCCGAGGTGTTCAACTGCGTGCTGGTCGATCGCAGGCCTGAGGTGCAGGACAAACCGATGGATAAAATCATCGCAGCGCTCGACGAAGGATCATCCCTGATCATCTTTCCCGAAGGCAACCGCAACATGACAGAAGACCCCCTGCTGCCTTTCAAAGCAGGGCTTTATAACATGGGTGTCGCCCGCCCCGATATTGATCTGGTTCCCACATGGGTCGCCAACCTGACCGAGATCATGCCCAAAGGCGAGGTCATCCCCCTGCCCCTGATCTGTACCGTCACATTCGGCGAGCCGATCCATGTGCAGAGCGGTGAAAGCAAGGATGATTTCCTCAAACGTGCCTCTGAGGCACTCTTGGCCCAAAGGCCCGAGGCCCACAAATGAGCAGCACAACAACCGATATCCTGCTTTTGGCCTTTGGCAGCTTTGGCATCCTGATCACCCTCACGGTGCTGGGTGAAATCCTGCGCGCGCGTCAACCGGTCCATGAACCCAACCCGATGCTCGACACCTACATGACCCGCATCCAAAGCTGGTGGGGCATGGTCGCCTTCATCGGCGCGGCCCTTTTGCTGGGCAAACCGGGGATCATGACGCTTTTTGCCTTTGCGTCCTTTGCTGCTTTGCGCGAATTTCTGACGCTCACAACCAAAGCACAGGCCGATCACCTTTCGCTGGCTCTGGCCTTTTTCGCGGTGCTCCCGCTGCAGTATATCTTCGTCGGCTTCGGCTGGACCGGCCTTTATACGGTGTTCATCCCCGTCTACGCCTTCCTGTTCTTGCCCATGATTTCCGCCCTGCGCGGCAATCCGCAACGCTTCCTCGTGCGGGTGGCGGAAACGCAATGGGCGCTGATGATCGCGGTGTTCTGCGTCAGCCACGTGCCCGCGCTCATGTCGCTGGATATCGCAGGCTACGGCGACCGCTCGGTCCTGCTGATCGCCTTCCTTGTGATGGTGGTGCAATTCGGCGATCTGCTCGATTTCTTCTTTGGCCGCCGGATCGGACGCACAAAAATCGCCCCCGGCCTGTCACCCAAAACATGGGAAGGCTTGGTCTGCGGTGTCCTCAGCGCGATGGTCATCGGGGCGTTGCTAAGCTGGATCACACCTTTCGGTGTCTGGGGCGCGGCCCTGATGGCCGGCATCGCATCCCTCGTGGGGATGTTCGGCAATATCGTGGTCGCAGCCATCAAGCGCGACCGCGGTGTCAAAGACTGGTCCCATCTGATCCCCGGCCAAGGCGGGTTTGTCGACCAGCTCGACAGTGTGATCTTTGCCGCGCCAATTTTCTATCAGCTGACCAAGTATTTCTACACCTAACTCGTGCTCAAAAATTGCGGTAGTTTCGACAGGTTCTTGGCCACCAAGGTGCCAAAGCCGCCCACACCATGGCGACGGATCGCGCGGTAGTCTTCGCGGCTTTTGCGGATCATATGGGCGAAGGATTTATTGCTCGCACCGCCCATTTTCATGCGCACCAT
This sequence comes from uncultured Alphaproteobacteria bacterium, assembly GCA_942490805.1. Lineage (GTDB taxonomy): Bacteria > Pseudomonadota > Alphaproteobacteria > Rhodobacterales > Rhodobacteraceae > Yoonia. The sequence continues at coordinate 258,477 of CALNYU010000008.1, forward strand.
CACTTTGGGAATATAGGCCAGCCGCACCTGTCCTTGGGTCAAAAACCGCAGCATCCCGTCGTAATCGCCCGCGATGCGAAAGCTCGTGTCATAGAGCCCTGCGCGGATAAAAACCTCACGCCGCAGGTAAAGCGTCGGATGCGGCGGCATCCACCCACGCCGCAGCAAAGCCGCAGAATAGGCCCCCGCCTTCCAATGCCGGATAACCCGATTGGGATCTGCGCGTGCGACATAGTCCAGATCGCCATAGACGCCATCAATCTCAGGATCGGCCAAGGCCTCGGCGACCCACGCAAGCACATCCGCATCCACCAGTTGGTCGTCTGCATGCAAAAGCCCGATGACGTCGCCCGTCGTTCGCTGAATACCATGATTGATCGCGTCATAGATGCCTGTGTCGGGACAGGATTCTAGCACCATGTTGCGGTGTCCATGCGCTTGCAGGTACGCCAATGTGCCATCCATCGACCCACCGTCCTGTACGATATGTTCCACATCCACATGGCCCTGCGCCGCAAGGCTCTCCAGCATCGCGGGCAGTGTCGCACAGCCGTTCATCACAGCGGTCACCACGGAAATCTTCATGCGACCCACACCTTTTTTGCGGGCTGGGTGGGCGCCACATCAATGCCCAGGACGTCCCTGATGGCCTTGTCCGGTGCAGCCCCGTTGGCCGCCATATAGCGGCGCACCTCGCCCAGCTTGGCATCCACCAGATAGCGGTACCAAAACCCCTGCAGGATATGAAAGGACCGCGCCTGCGCACCGTCCAGAAACCCCAACCGAAGCACATAGCGGTAAAAGAAATAGACCCCGGCACGCAGCCCCGCAGGGAGCCGCGCATAAATCCGCCGCTTCACCCAGCGTTTGACAGACGCACGGCCATGCCCCGGCAAAGCACCCGCGCAGGGCAAGAACGCAAATTCCGCATTCAGAACATCCACAACTTCGCGGCTGGCATAACCATTGTGCTTTTCCACCCACCAATCCAGCGGATGGCGGTTGTCATCAATCACCTGTCCGCGCAGATGCGCCGTTGGGCCGGAGACCACGATATGTTCATCCATCCAAAGCGCCTCGCAGCGGCCCCGCCCGTTACGAAAGAGGCGCAAGGTCGAGATCGGGAAAACGCCGCCATGTTTGACAAGCTGCCCCATGAATTTGATGCCGCGCCCGATATAGCAGCCGTCTACATCTTCAGGCAGGCCCGCCTTGATCTCATCGGCAAGGGTCTGCGTGATCACCTCATCCGCATCCAGCCGCAGGACCCAGCCCGGGGTGTCTGCAATCTGGTCCAGCGCCCAGTTGAACTGTACCGCGTGATTGACCCAACCGTGGCGCAGAACCGTCGCACCATGACGCTCAGCAATCTGCACTGTGCCGTCAGTCGAACCGCTATCGACCACAAGAATACGATCGGCCACATCCCGCACCGACAGGATCGCCCGCGCAATATGCAGAGCTTCGTTTTGCGTCAGAATGATCACGGTGAGCTGGGTCATGCCATCACCTCGTCGCAGGTGTGCTGCGCCAATGCGCGGTAGAGGTCCGCAAAAGCACCGACCATCGCCGCCGTTGAGAAATCACGGCGCATCCAAGCGCGTCCGCGCAGACCCATCTGCACCAAATCCTGCGCAGACATCGCCACGATTTCAGTCGCCAGATCGCTGTTCGGCAGGTCGATACAGCGGCCACAACCATGCCGTTCCAGGTCTTGCCAGGGCGTTGCCTGGGTCGTCAGAACCGGCACCCCGTGGGCCAGCGCTTCGGCCACGACAATCCCGAAGTTTTCCGAATGTGAGGGCAGAACGAACAGATCCGCCTGCGCAAAAGCGGCGGCTTTGGCGGCCCCTTCAACATGGCCATGCAGGCGAATGCGACCACCCGACAGGTTCGCGCGCATCTGCAGCATACGGACATATTCCGCATCGCCTGTCCCGTAGATATCCAAGGTGAAATGGGGTGGCAGGCGCGTCATCGCCGCAAAAAGCGCCTCGATGCCTTTCTTGGGGTGCAGCCTGCTGAGAAACACCAAACGGCACTGCCCATCGCTTGGGCGGCGGGGGCTAAGGTCTCCAGGCACATCCACCGCATTGGGAATAATCGCACGGGCAATCTGCCCCAATCTTGCGGTCCCTTGCGACGCTTCCTGCGCTGACGTGACGTGCAAGACTGCACCCTTTGGCCGCAACAGATTGGCCAGATGCTCGAACCCGTGTTTGATGCGCCGGTTTGGCGCGTCCGGCCAATCCTCAGTCGCTTGCAACCCGCCACGGGGCGACCAGACCACAGGCTTGCCCATGGCACGGGCCAGCACGAAAGCAGGCAGAACAGGCATGTTGTAGGTTCCCGTCACATGCACGACATCCGCCCACTGGATAGCGCCGGGCATTCGCGCAAGAAGGCCCGGCGAAATACAATGCCCCGCGATCCGCCGCGCGTAATGCACAGGGTAGGCAAGCGGCTCAGGCACCACCCGATCTGCAATCGCAGGGCCTGCGGCATCGCCCGTCAGCACCCGCACTTCGGCCCCATCCAACGTGGCGATCCCGTCGCATATCGCCTTGGTCGACCAGATCGGTCCACCCCAGTAGGTCGCCGGATAGAATGTGGGAACCAGATGTAAAATCTTCATGCGGCAACCTCCTTGGTGCTGCGATGGCCAATGATGCGTGCGGGGTTTCCCGCCACAATTGCGCCTGCTGGCACGTCGCGGGTCACAATCGCCCCCGCACCGATCACCGCACCGGCGCCAATCTGTGTGCAGGACGACAAGATCACTGCGCGCGCGCCGATCCAGACACCGGACCCAACGGTCTTCGGCACCGGCTGGGCCAAACTATGCGGGTCAAGACCGTGATCATGGGTGAAAATCAGGGCGTGTTCGGACACCAGAACATCATCCCCAAGGGTCAGCCCGCCCTCCATATCCAGATGGGCAAACTGGTTGATCTGCACACGGTCGCCGACGCTCAGGCGGGCATGATCGCCTCTGCCCGAGACACCGACACCGCGCCAGAAATAGCAATCTGCGCCCACCTCAACCTGCGCGGGGCAGTCGAACCGGACACCCGTCTGAAACCGCGTTCCGGCACCGGTTTTCGCAAGGGTTGCGCGGTGCAGCCGTGTGGCCAGCACACAGCCCACGCGGCGGGCCAGCGCGGCAGCGGCGCGCAAGGTCCAGAAAATAACCCTAAACATGCGCCACCCCCGAAAATCTGACAGGGCGCGCACGCAAGCGCGGCACAAAGAGCGCGATCATCGCCGCGATCAGCACGGCCTGCACCGCGGCGGCCACAACAAAACCGCTAAACGATGAATGCAGCGTGGCCTGCACAAAGGGATAAAGCAGCAAAGGATAAAGGTAGAAGGACCCAAAACGCAGGCAGTGGCGCGGCGCAAGCAAGGCCACCTCGGCGCGCCGGTAGACCCAGCCAAGCACAAACCCGACCAAGGCGCCTGCCCAACCAAAATTCATGAACGCCTCGCCCGGGCCGGTGACATTGAATGCCCCGCCCGTCGTCACCCCCATGACATCGCGTTTGAGAAAGATGCCCAGATCAATCGCCGGTTTATCCAGCCACAGGGCCCGCGGCACCCAGCCGAATGTCCACCAGCCATAGCTTTCACCCAGCAGATAGGACGCAGGCCGGACCTGATCGGTCACCATAACGGACGCATTGATATCCAGAAAATAAGTCGACCCGACGATCTGTTCCAAAAGACTGGCATCAAGACCGCGCAGGGTGGTCATATAGGCGGCCATCAGGAATACGCACGCGCCGCCCGCAATCATCCAAAGCTGGCTGCGCAGGCCCATCGCCCCGCCGACAATCAAGTAAGTGGCACAGCCAAAGACCAGCAGTTCCACCAGCTCGAACCGATCCCCCGAAATGAGCGCAATCGCCACCAGCAACAGCGCCAGAATGCCTGCTTGCATCAAAAGCCAAGGGGCGCGGCGGACGAACCCTTGCGCCAAAAGCATCACAAAGGCGCATTTGGGCACAACGAACAGCATCTTGATCCCCGCCAGCGTCGCGCCCACGCCGTCACGGTTCAGATTAATCTGCTTGTCCTGATTAAATGCGGTCAACAAATCGCTGGAAAACAGCGACAGCCCACGGGCCTGCAACATCAGCGCAAAGGTCAAACCCGCCACGCCAAAGGCCGCCGCAAAAAGCCAGCCCTGACGCACCAGCCCACCCGCGATCATGCGCGCCTCATGGATCGCGGGGTCTGGATCAAAGGGGCGCAGCGCCAAGCGGTAGCCCAGACACATCAGCAAGATAAACGTGGCCAGATAGATCGCGCCACGCGGCATGGCCCCGGCTGTATCGATGTATCTGCTATAGAAAGCCAAGGCGGGGTCGGCGCCGTAAACTGCGACTTTGATCAAAAAACCAAAGGCACAAAAATAGGCCAGCAAATGCATCGGCGAGACAAGGCGCACCATGCCATAACGCTCGCCCATCCAGAACGGGATCACAGTGCACATCAGCGCCAAGAGGACGATCAGGAGGTTTTCCACTGCCCCTCCTTTGCCCGCCATAAAACCGTGGCCGATGTATCAATGCCCAGCTTACGCCGAACTGCCCACCACAGGGCAACACCGCCCAGTGACAGCGCCCCTGCATAGCCAAGCGCATTGGTCAGCGCGGTCAATTCCGCGCCCCACCACGCGAACCACGCCATATAGAGACCTGCCATCACCAGCCGCGCGGCCAAGGCAAACTGTGGCAATCCACAGAGCGTTGCGACGGTGAAACTTGAGGCCAGCACCACTTGGCCAAGTGCGCCAAGCAACAGAACAACAAAGATCAGGCCCGGCACCGTCCCTGCGGTTTGCGGGAATACGAACGGCAAAACCGGCAGCGCCAAGAGCGCCCCGCCAAACAGCACAAGCCCCGGCAGAATTGCGATCTGGCTGCCCTCAGCGCTCGCACGGGCAAGGGCGGCCATGTCACCAGCGCCTTTCGCTGCCGATACTGCAGGTCCGCTCACCCATGTTGCCACGCTTACCGGCAGCGCCACGAGGTTCGCAACGCGGCGCAAAAGGGCATAAACGCCCAAAGCCTCACCGGAAATCACCGCACCGCCAACAATCAAATCAATCTGCGCCACAACCATGCCCGTCACCGACGTGGCCCAGAGCGACAGGCTCAGATAGGGACGGTACTGCCGCGCCAAGACTTGCGTCCCGCGCATCCGTGGCACCGCCCAAAAAATGCCCGCCAAGGCAAAGACCGCCATCACAGCGGCGCAGAGCAACAGCACCGCCGCAACACCTGCAGACGGGGTGATCAGCGCCGCCAGACCAAGCGCGACTTGTGGTCCGGCATCGCGCAGCGCCATTGAGCCGTGCACACTGCCCAGTGCGCGCATGACGCTGCCCAGACAGCCCAGCAGGTTCACACAAAACCCCACGCCAAGGATGGCCAGCCATGGCATGTCCGGCCAAAGAGGCGCGGCCCCAGCCCAAACGACCAGCACCAGCGCACCGGGATAGAGCACCGCGACCTTCACAATATCGCTGGCCCGCAACCCCTGCCCGTCTGTCAGCATACGCAGCAGAATCACAGGCCCGCCCAAAGACACCAGCGTGCCTGCAACAAGCGCCGCGCCCCAAAGGGCGGCCAGACGGCCAAAGACCTCAAGCCCCAGCAAAGCCGCAAGGCCCAACATCACACCAAAGTTCACGCCGACGATCCCGACCCGAAGACCCATGGACCCTGCGGCGCTTTGCCTTGCCAAACTGGCGAACCTTGATGCTGACATCACACGAAAACCGTTCCTGCGCGCCATTAACCAAAGACGGCGCACCTTTAGTCCTCATTCATTGTGATTAATTAAAGGTTAACTCCTTTGTGGTGTCTTGCGGGGGACGATCAAGAAAGAGACCAAGGCTTGGATTGCAATGACACAGCGTGCTGACACCGCCAGACCGGACCCGCATGACAGATACCGCGACACCTTCGCGCCGATTGCGCCGCTGGATGTCGCGGCGATGCTGCGCGTGTTGTGGCATGGCAAATGGCTGGTGCTCTGCGCGCTGCTCCTCACGACCGGCGTGGCCGGATACTATGCGTTTCGCATGGCAGCGCCGCAGTATGTGGCGGGGGCAACACTGCAACTGGGCGGCGCGGACGATGCGACTTCAGGCAGCGCGGCCCAGCTAAACAGTGACGATGCGGCATTGAACACCGCCGCGGCCCTTGTCACCTCGGATCCCGTTCTCACCCGGGTGATCACGGCGCTGGATTTACTGGCAGACCCTGAATTCAACCGATATCTGGTGCCCACACGCCCCCTCGCACCCAATACGTTGCGCACACAAGTGCGGCATTGGCTGGCAGGCACGACCGAACAGGTGCCCGATGATGCAGCGGTTCTGGACAAAACAATCCAGAACCTGCGCCGCGCACTGACCGTCACGCGACAAGCCGATACCTATATTTTGCACATCACGGCACAAAGCCGCGATGCAGACAAAGCCGTCACGCTCGCCAATGCCACAGCGGCGCTGTACCTGTCCGATCGGGAAGCGGCGCAGATGCAGAAACGTGCGGAAACCGAGGTTTGGCTGCAATCGCGCGTCAACGATCTGCGCACCCAGCTTGAACAGCAAGAGAGACAGGCCGCCACGATCATCGCATCGGCGCAAATTCAGGGCGATAACGCGTTGGATGCGCTGACCGCACAGGTACTTGCCGCAGATCAGGACCTTAGCGAAGCACGCAACACGTTGCGCGCGCTAGAGATCGCCCCCGACAACGGCAGCGCGCGCAATACCGCCTTAATCGCCCAACTGCGCACGAAAATTAATGATCTTATAGCGCTCAAAGACCGGCGCAGCGCACAACTTTCGGCGCAATCTGCAGGTCAAGCAGCACTCCAACAGATCGAACTTCAGGCCGAAGCCACGCGGCTGGTCTATCAAAGTTTCCTTGCACAACTGCAGGAAAACCGGATGCAGCAGGGGCTGGGGGCAGCCGTCGCAACGCGGATCGCGCCGGCCACCGAAGGCACCTATGCCGGACCACAAAAGATGCTGATCCTCACAATCGCGTCCATTTTGGGCGTCGTTTCAGGGATCATGGCGGTGGCCATCCGGCACACGACACGCAAAGGGATCGTTGATGCCCGCAGCCTGCACGACGTCACCGGCCTGCCCGTTCTGGCGCAATTCTCGCACCGTGCATTGCGCCGCTTCGACAAAGGCGCGCGCGCCCTGCCCGTTCCTTTTGGTTCCACTTTGTCGCAAGCGGGCCGCAGGTTACAAACATCGCTCGCCCTGACATCACAGGGCAGCAACGCGCAGGTGATCCTGTCGACGTCAAGCATCGCCGGAGAAGGCAAAACGCACCACGCGCTCCTTTTGGCCCAGACGCTCGGGATGTCAGGCAAACGCGTGGCGCTGGTCGGGGCCGATACGCCCAATCCCATGCTGCGATCCGTGATCGGGGCAGACCGATTTAAGGCGGCGCAACAGGGCTGGCGCAGCGGCGAACCGGGGACACATATCGCTAATCTGGGGGCTGATGTTCTGGTTGTTTCGGACATGGCCGACCAGCACACGCCGCTTCTGTCCGAGCAATTGGCAGGGCGGCTGGAAACCCTGCGCAAAACCTATGACCACATCATCATTGACGCGCCGCCCGTGCTGCTCGCACCCGAAGCGCGGCTTTTCGCCAGCAACTCCGACGCAATCATCTACGCCGTGCGCTGGTCCAAGACCCCGCGCGACGTGGTGCAACGCGGGCTTGAGGCGTTGGACGAGATCGGGCATCCGGCAACAGGGCTGATCCTGTCACGGATCAATCTGCGCAAGATGCGGCAGTGGTCTGACGATCCTTGCCTCAGCGCCCTGCCCTCGGCACAAACCATTTAGAGAGCACCATGAAAAAGGGCCGCGCATTGCGGCCCTTTTTCCTAGTCATTCACCGAAATCACATGCCGGTTAAAGAACTGTAAGATATCGCCGTCTTGCAGGGTCAATCCGCCATCCAGATTGGCACTGATGTAGGCCTTTGCGGGCCAATCGGTTGATCCACTGGCGGTCCGGCCTTCGATATTTGGCAAGACAAACGCATCAAACTGATCAAGCCGGTTGCCCGCCACCGGCAGCGCCCCCGCCTCATGGCCGTAAACGAAGCTCACCAAAGGTGTGACGCCCGTCAAGCCCAGCTTACTGGTTGACGGGAAAGCCACCAGATCATCAGTCTGGCCTGCATAATCCGCAGGGCGAACCACGGTACCATTTTCCGACGTGAGCGTCTCAATCACCGTCGTCGCGGTTTCACCCTCCCAGCGGACAAAGGGCAACATGCCCGCATAGAACCACTCAACATCAAAACTGGTGGCCGTGATAGCGACCTGCATCGTGTGGTGGATCGTACCGGCGGTGATCGCACGGCTGGTCTGGCAGGTCGCCAGCGGACCACTGCCACCACCTTGCCAGGTTGAGGTTTCAACCATCGCGATGCGGCGGCCCACGCTTAGGCCATTGCCCGTCGTCGCAGGAACCCAAGGCACACCATCGAGTTCGATCGACTGCGCATCCAACGTATCGCGGCCATGGGTCTGGCCGCCCACTTCGATCACAGTGCCACCGACATCCAGTCGCGCTGCGTATTCACGCTCGGACGCATAGTCGATAATGGCGAAGGCGGGATAGGTCGGCCGACTGTCCACGCGCCAATCAAGCGCCCCGTCCGAGGCAATCCCGCTCATATGCGTCGGACCTGCCGTGCCGCTGACGCCACTCGCGCGGGCCGCATAGTACATGCCGCCAAATTGCACCTCATCGCCCATCGTATAGGCGGTGTCAGGCGTCCAGAGCGGCGGCAGGATATGCGGATCGGCCAAGGCACCAGTGATCGCAACGGCCTCAACCATAATGGCGCCGCCACCGGGCGTGGCAGCACCGCCAAAGCTCAAGGTCACGGTGTGTTCGCCTGTCAGGCCACTGGCGACCTTGATCGACTGGCGGCGTGTCAGGTCCGTCGCCGCATAGCTGGAAAAGGCCTTAAAGCCCAAACCGGCTGGATCAGAGATCTCGTTCACCAAGCTCTGCGCGCCGTCAATCTCAACCTTGACGTAGCCGCCGCTGGTGCGGCCGGTATAGTTGATCCACATGTCATAGGGCGCATCACGGGCCACCTGCACGGTCGCACTGGCCCCGGTCGATCCGGTACTGATCGCGCGATTGCCGGTATAGCTGGCGGCAAACCCCGACCCCGACGTCTGCAACTGCGACCAACTGCCCGTCAGCGCCATTTTCCCGACAGGATAGACATTGCGCAGCTCAACCAGCTGGGTTTCACGCCACGACATGCGCATACTGGGGTCCGTTTGATCCAGACGCAGGCGGGCCGCGTGATGCGGACCCACTTCGGTCCAGATGGTCAGACCACCTTCAATACCCGACGCGAGCGCAACAGAGCGGCCCCCGCCATGGGCAAAGAACGCAGCCAAGGGCTGCGGCACGGGCACGCGGCCCGGCCCCGCACCCGGCGAAAGCTCCAATCCAATCATGCTCAGTACCACGCAACCAGTTGCGCAGTGGTCCCAGAGGCAAGCACCCGGGCGGGCCGGATCGAAAGCACAGCGCCAGCGGCCAGATCATAGGAAACGATTTCTCCGGCGGCATCCTGCAGCGCCGCGGTGCCCGCAGTATTGACGTAAATCGCACGCGGGCGCACCGGCAGGTCGGATACATCAGAGGGCGCGACGACATAATGGGCCACGGCAGGCGATGTCAGGTTCACATAATCAGTGTCAAAAGGATCAGGCATTCTTGGTCTCCAGTTAGGAATGAACCTCAATCCTTAAGAACCAGAGCTTACCAACCGCCTTGATCATCGTGCGAAGGGGCGCGCAACGCCCCCTAGCGCCCCTTCCGCCCTGCAATCACACAGAGCGTGCGCCACGCGATCCACAGATCAAACCAAAGGTTTGCATGGGCAATGTAATATAGATCAGCCGCCACCTTGCGCCTGATCCCCTCCATGCCGTCCACATAACCGACCTGCGTTTGCGCAAACCCGCTGATCCCCGGCATGATCTGATGGCGCGCGGCATAACCGGGCACCTTTTCCTGATAAGTCCGCGCATGATCGTAAAGATCGGGGCGCGGTCCAATCAGGCTCATCTCTCTGCGCAAGACATTGATAATCTGGGGCAGTTCATCAATCCGGCATTTGCGCATCAAAGCGCCGAGCGGAGAAATCCGATCTTCTTCCAGCCCGTCAAAAGCGCCCCGCGTCTGCGTCCTCACAGGGCGCATCGAACGAAATTTATACGCCATGAAAGGTTGGCCAGCATATCCCATGCGCATCTGACGGTGCATCAAAGTCCCGCGATTGAACAGAGGATTTAGCGTCAGCAAAACCACGGCGGTCACAGCCAAGAGCGGGAGCAGCAGCAAGGCCAGCACCGTGTCGAACAATAGCTTGGACAGGCGCATCCGCCGGACGGGCACTGTATCATTCTCCCACGCCGGCCCGGCGACCAACTCCAACATATCATCCCGAAAATCGAACATCGCAGACTGCACTCTCACAAACCATGAAAGGCACAATACATCATGCCATTCGCTGCCTCCCAGTTTTCACAAAGAAGGTTAAAGAGTGATTAAGGTGAAACTTGGTCGGAAAATAGACGCGCCCAAACACAGCTGTTCTACAAAGAAATGGCGATCCGAGAAGGAATCGAACCCTCAACCTGCTGATTAGAAGTCAGCTGCTCTATCCAATTGAGCTATCGGACCGCGTATGCTGGGTATGGCGCGGGGACAGGGGTTTTGGCAAGCCCAAAGGGCAGGCTTAATGCGTCCAGGCGCCACGGCGGTTTGTGGCGAAATTCTCGCCATAGCCACCCGCACGGATGTTGGCCTTGCGCGTCTTGGGCTCGCGCACAACCGCATCAATGCCGTGCTCGCGCGCGTATTCCAAAGCCGCCTCTTTGCTGTCGAATTCCAGCTTCACCTGCGCTTGGGTATCATTGGAAGAGGTCCAGCCCATCAGCGGATCAACTTCACGGGCTGTCTCGGCCACATGCTCAAGCACCCAATGCTTTGTCTTGGCCGTGCCAGAGGACATGGCCGTTTTGGCTGGCTTGTAGATTCGTGCGCGCATGTCAGCGTCTCCCTTGGCTGGCCTCTATATGTGCAAAACGCGGGCGCAGTGCAAGCATTTGCGCATCACGCCCACTCACCGCCCCGCATCACGGGCACGCGTTCGCCGGTCTTGGTGATCCCGTCAATATCCACCGCATCCGACCCCATCATCCAGTCCACGTGAATAATGCTCTGATTGCCGCCCTTCTGCTTGATCTCCTCGGGCGACAACTCCGATCCACCCTCAATCGTGTCGGCATAACACTGGCCCAGCGCGATATGGCAGGATGCGTTTTCATCAAACAGCGTGTTGTAAAACAGTGTTCCCGACTGGCTGATCGGGCTGGAATGGGGCACCAAGGCCACCTCGCCAATCCGGCTTGCGCCATCGTCGGTCTTCAACAGCGATTGCAACACATCTTCGCCCTTGCTTGCGGTCGCCTCAACAATCCGGCCCGCTTCAAAGCGCACAGCGATATCCTCGATCACAGACCCCTGATGCGCCAACGGCTTGGTCGCCGCCACCGTGCCATCGACCTTATAGGCATGCGGGCAGGTAAAGACCTCTTCGGTCGGAATATTCGGCTGACAGGTCACACCGTTCAGCGCAGGCGAAGCCCCGCCTTTCCAGATATGGCCATCCGCCAGCCCCAGCATCAGATCGGTGCCCGGCCCCGTATAATGCAACGCGCTGAAATTCTGCCCATTCAACCAATTCACCCGCTCTTTCAGGGTCGCCGTATGCGCCGCCCAATTCGCCACAGGATCATCGCCCTCCAAACGCGAGGCCGCATAGATCGCATCCATCAACTTGCCCTGCGCCTCGTCGACCGGCAGATCAGGATACACCTTCGCCGCCCAAGCAGCCCCCGGATAGGCCACGATATTCCAGTTCACCTCAAACCCCACAATCGGCCCCATGGCGGGCTTGGCAGCAATCGACGTGGCTTTGCTTAGCCGCGCAACCTTTACAGGGTCTTGGCCCGCCAAAAGCATCGGATCATCCCCCGTAATTGCCATGCGCGCCGCCCCACCTTTGAACGCAGTTGCCATCCCCTCAAAAAACCAGTTCGGCGCACGATCAAAGCTCTCATCAGGGGCATATTCATAGCGCGCCAACGTGATGGCATCATCATTGAAAAAAGGCGTCACGATCCCCGCGCCGGCCTTATAGGCATGGACCGTAATCCGGCGCACCAGATCAAGCGCGGCCATAGGTGCCGTAATCACCAAATCCTGCCCCGGTTGCAGGTTCACGCCGGTACGGACGGCCACTTCGGCAAGACGGTCAAGTTTGACGGGATCGATATAATCGGACATGGGGCACCTCATTTGTTCGCGCCGACACTATTGTCTGGCGCGCCAAGGTCAACCAACTGCGCAATAGCTCAAAGCGTCAAAATATCCGCTGCGCGGCACGGCGCACTTCAAACCCGCCACCTTCAAGATTGGTGCATGTCACACCGGAACGCTCGGAACGGCAGATGATCCCGTCAAGAATGGCGCGGCGTCCGTAAGGCAGCACATTGGGCACCTCTGGCGCAGGATCAGGTTCCGTCACACAGACCAAACGGCCACGACCGGTCTGGTCCAAACCAAACGTCGTTCCCCAGTCGCCATCACAGGACGCTGGCCGATCGGTATAGCTCTGCTGATCCACGCCCAAATCACAGCGAACAGCCAGCGGCGCGCCACGGGTCATTTCACAACGGATGTTTCCGGAAGGCGATTGGAACGCGATATCGGCATCGGCCGCGACACTGCTGCCAACAGCAACCAGCACAAGCGCAAGGGCATATCGCCGCGCGGGGAATGACAAAACCATACTAATCACGAGCGCAGATCTAGCATGATCCTGAGGCGAGTCAAAACGCACACTCTTGCGATCGCAAATCAGCTATCTGACAGGAAACAATTGAGCACGGATCAATGCATCTGTTGCGTCAACGATGACCACGCCTTTGGACATAGCACAGGCGCAACAAAACGCTGCTGACACATCCTGTCAGCAGCCACCCTTGAACCCCCACCCAAACACATCAACTATAGGGCAACCCCAAAGGACCGATCCGCATGGCCTATGCCCAGACCGATAAACGCGAGATAGAACAATTCCTCGCCAATCCCGCCCCTGACGTCAAAACCCGCGAAAAGCTGGAAGGCGGCAAGCAATTCGTGCTGAAGACAGAATTTGAACCGGCAGGCGACCAGCCCACCGCGATCAAGGAACTCTCCGCAGGGATTATGGCCGGCGAACGCGACCAAGTGCTCTTGGGGGCCACGGGTACCGGCAAAACCTTCACCATGGCGAAGATGATCGAACAAACGCAACGGCCCGCGATCATCCTTGCGCCCAACAAAACCCTCGCGGCCCAGCTTTACGGCGAATTCAAAGGCTTCTTCCCCGACAACGCCGTCGAATACTTCGTGTCCTACTACGACTACTACCAGCCCGAGGCCTATGTCGCCCGCTCCGACACCTACATCGAGAAAGAATCCCAGATCAACGAACAGATCGACCGGATGCGCCACTCGGCCACCCGTGCGCTGCTGGAACGTGACGATGTGATCATCGTGGCCTCGGTGTCCTGCATCTACGGTATCGGTTCGGTCGAAACCTATGGCGCGATGACGCAGGATATCCACGTCGGCAACGACTATGACCAACGCCAGATCATCGCCGACCTGATCGCGCAGCAATACCGGCGCAACGACGCGGCCTTCCAGCGCGGCACCTTCCGCGTGCGCGGCGATAGCTTGGAAATCTGGCCCGCCCACCTTGATGACCGTGCATGGAAATTGTCGTTTTTTGGCGAAGAGCTCGAAGCGATCACCGAATTCGACCCGCTGACCGGCGAAAAAACCGCGACCTTCGACAAGGTCCGCGTCTACGCCAATTCGCACTATGTGACGCCAAAACCAACCATGCAGCAGGCCGTCATCGGGATCAAAAAAGAACTGCGCATGCGGCTCGACCAACTGGTCGGCGAAGGCAAACTGCTCGAAGCGCAGCGGCTTGAACAGCGCACCAACTTCGATCTCGAAATGCTCGAGGCCACAGGCGTCTGCAACGGGATCGAGAACTACTCGCGCTACCTCACAGGCCGCGCACCGGGCGAACCACCGCCCACGCTTTTCGAATTCATCCCCGACAATGCCATCGTCTTTGCCGATGAAAGCCACGTTTCCGTGCCGCAAATCGGCGGCATGTACAAAGGCGACTTCCGGCGCAAAATGACGCTGGCCGAACACGGCTTCCGCCTGCCCTCCTGCATGGACAACCGCCCGCTGAAGTTTGAGGAATGGGACGCCATGCGCCCGCAATCCGTCTTCGTCTCGGCCACGCCCGCGGCATGGGAGCTGGAACAAACCGGCGGCATCTTCACCGAACAGATCATCCGCCCCACTGGCCTGATTGATCCGCAAATCGAAATCCGGCCCGTAGACATGCAAGTCGACGACCTGCTCGACGAGGTCCGCAAAGTCGGCGCTCGACGGCTATCGCACGCTGGTCACGACGCTGACCAAACGCATGGCCGAGGACCTGACCGAATACATGCACGAACAGGGCATCCGCGTGCGCTATATGCACTCCGATATCGACACGATCGAGCGGATCGAAATCCTGCGCGACCTGCGTCTTGGGGCCTTCGACGTGCTGATCGGGATCAACCTGCTGCGCGAGGGGCTCGATATCCCCGAATGCGGTCTGGTCGCGATCCTTGGATGCGGATAAAGAAGGCTTCCTGCGCTCCGAAACATCCCTCGTGCAAACCATCGGCCGCGCCGCGCGCAACGCCGAAGGCCGCGTGATTATGTACGCCGACCGGATCACCGGTTCGATGGAACGGGCGATGAAAGAAACCGAACGCCGCCGCGTCAAACAACTCGCCTATAACGAGGAACACGGCATCACCCCGATGACGGTGAAAAAGAACGTCGAGGATATTCTGGCGGGCCTCTACAAAGGCGACGTGGACATGAACCGCGTCACCGCCAAGGTCGACAACCCGCTCGCCGGCGGCAACCTCGCCACCGTCCTCGAAGGGCTGCGCACCGACATGCGCAAAGCGGCCGAAAACCTCGAATTCGAAGAAGCCGCCCGCCTGCGCGACGAGGTCAAACGGCTGGAAACCGTCGAACTCACGATCTCCGACGACCCGCTGGCGCGGCAACAGGCCGTGGATAAGGCGGTCGATGACGCGCAGAAGGCGTCGGGGCGGAGCACCGGCGGACGCGGGGGCATGCGCGGCGGGAAGTCGCGTTACGGGGGGAAGCGGTGATGGCAATATCTGTCAAAGAATTAAAAGAACTCACGGAAGCTGATCTGATAGATCGCCATGACAAGGCAGGACAACACACTCAAGTTGGAGTGAATTATTATCTTGAAGAGCTTCGATCCCGAGAGATTACAAGCTATGCGAAAAAGATGGATCGATTTACCCGCGGCATATTTTGGATGACGTTGATCGTCACCATTGCGACCTGCATTAATGTCGGAATTTTTGTTTGGGAACGGTTACAGTAGGGTGGGTGAAACCCACGCGCCGCAATACCCGTGGGTTTCACCCACCCTACCCCAAACATTAACCTCTCATTCACACTCCCCACCGCACGCCGCCTTAACCCACCCAAACCGTACACCGCGTACATACGCATTGTGTACCGCCTGTGTACGCATTGCATACGCCCCAAACCCCCATAAAACCCTGCATTAACTCACGATTCCCACATTACATCCCAAATCACCCCACACCCCGTTGCGCGGCCTCACTTGCCCGCCGCAAACATCCCCCTACATCCCCCTCATGCGCACCGTTCTCGCCTTCCTCCTCCTCGCCTCCCCCGCCGCCGCGTGGGAGTTTTCGGCGTCTCCGATCTGCACCCTGACAGACACCCAAGAGGCCGGCGAAATCACCGTCACCTACGACCCTGCAATCACCGAATATGCGGTCACCGTAACCCTGCCCAATGGCAGCTGGTCCGAAGCGCAGACCTTTGGCATGGCCTTCGCCAATGATCGCCCGATCAGCATCCAGACCGACCGCCATGCCATCAGCCCCGATGGCCGCAGCCTCACCGTCAAAGACCGTGGATTTGGCAATGTTCTCGACGGGTTAGAGTTCAACGCCCGCGCCTATGCGATCTTGGGTGACACCACCGTGGGCTTTGATCTGGACGGCATCGGCCCCGCCATCACCGCCTTCCGCAACTGCCCCGCCGCCAACCTTGCGTGATGACCGACCCAATCAACCCCACTAATGATGACGCGCGCCAGCTGGCGCAGGACCTGCTGCAAAACACACGCTTCGCGGCCCTCGCCGTCACCCATCCCGACCACAACACACCCTACGTCGCCCGCGTTGCGATGCTGTGGCACGACGGCGCCCTCCTGACGCTGATCTCGACGCTGTCACTGCACACCAAGGCGCTTGCCGCAAACGCCGCTTGTGCCGCCTTGATCGGAGAGCCGGGCGACAAGGGTGACCCCCTCACACATCCGCGCATGACCTTGATATGCACGGCGCGCGAGGTCGATAAATCTGCCCGCAAAGCGGCATGGTTGGCGGCCATACCGAAGGCGCAATTGTACTATGATTTCAGTGACTTCAAGATGTACGCGCTGGTGGTCTCAGAGGCGCATCTCAACGGCGGTTTCGGAAAGGCGTTCAACCTAGGCGCGGACGACCTGCGCATCTAGTTTACCGCGCCAGACAACGGTGCCTTCACGCCATGTACCGCTGAGCAGAACGCCTTTTTTAGCGGCATGCGGAAATTTGACCCGCCAGTCGCGGTACCTGTCGTTGCTGACGACACGCAAGTGGTGGTCAGAGGCCATAGACAGGATCGACACATCCGCAACGACGCCTTTGTCAACAACGCAGATATGCTCTTGCGGGATATCAAGCAGCGGGGCCAGTTTCGCCTCGTTGTAGTAGTGATCATCAAGGACGTAGCCGACGCTGGCATCGAAAAATACAATCGGCGTATAGCCAGCGCGCGTCAGGCTGCGCAGCACTTGGGCTAGTATTTTGGCCGACGGTTCAGGCCCCCAATGCATCACGTTCGACCCATCCACCAGAATGGCGTTTGGCGGCAGCTTATCTTGGGGCGCAAGAGGGACTGGTGGCGTGCGCAGCAACCGCGCCCACAGCAAAATAACAAAACCCAACAAAGCGGGTGCAAGTAAGAGAAGGTCAGAAGCTACCATAACGTGAATGAAGTAAGGGCGAGGGATCTACACCCTCGCCCTTGTCGTTCAGGTTGTCAATGAAATGACAGGTTCAACCCTTGCCCTTCCACGGCACCAGCCATTTTTCGGCCTGCCGCATCAGCATATCAATGCTGAACCCGATGATGCCGATCAGGATAATCCCCATCAAGACGATGTCCGTGCTCTGGAATTTCGACGCCACCATAATCATCATGCCGGCACCCTTTTCCGCCGCGACCAATTCAGCCGCAACCACGGTGCCCCAACACACACCCATAGCAACGCGCGCACCTGTAAAGATTTCTGGCAACGAGTTCGGTATGATCACGTAACGCATGATTTGCCACTTGGACGCGCCCAGCGAATAGGCCGCATGTACCTTGGAAATCCGCACACCAGACACACCGGACCGCGCCGCAATCGCCATGATCCAGAGCGCGGCAAGGAACAGCAGGATAATCTTGCCCACTTCCCCGATCCCCGCCCAGATGATCACAAGCGGGATCAATGCAAGCGGCGGGACGGGGCGCATGAATTCGACAATCGGGTCAAACCAGCCACGGAACCAGTTCGACAGACCCATCGCATAGCCCAGCGGAATCCCGACAATCGCACCCAGCACGAAGCCCACGATCACGCGAAATAGCGAGAAACCAAGATGCTCTGCCAAAGGTCGAATTACGGTAGCCGACCGATGCGATCTCACCCAAACGGCTCCAGACGGCTTCGGGCGATGGCAGCCAGATGGGTTCCATCTGCATCCCCGTTGCCGGAATGATATTCAACGTCCCTTTGTCGGACATCGCCATTTCGCCATTGCCAAAGCCGACAGCGACAGTGCCGCCCGGCGCAATCGGTTGGCCATCGACGGCGGTGATGAATGTCTCTTCGTCGCGGCCCATTTCGTCGTTGCCGATCCACCCGAACGCAATTCACTGCGATACACTGGGATTGCGTCGTTCTTTGCAATGCCATCACCGGGTGCAACCTCGGATATTCCGTTGTCTTCGCCCTGTTGGATGCACGACCACGCTCACCGTGGCCGTGTCGCTATCCCCAGCAGGCTTGGTGACGGTGTAGTCAAACTCCCTGTCCCCCTTGAAAGGGCCCGGCGCACATGAACCCCGGCAAGAGTTTTGATCCGGTAAAAGCGCCCCATAAAACAAAGAGTGCAGCACGATCGAGACGACAGAGGCAAAGTGTTTGACGTCACCGCACTTTCATCGCCGAAGGTCACAGTCTTGAGCTGAGCTGTAATCATGTTTCGGCGTCAGCAACCGCTTTACGCCGTTCCAGATCACCATCATCAGCAGGATGATTAACACATAGCCGATGATATAAGGTGCCGCGGCAAAGAGCGTTGTCAGAACCGCCCAGAACTCGCCCAAGATCTGCGAGTAGTTCCATTATGCTGTCCTCCGTCCGGCCCATGATTTCTTCTTCCATGTCCCAGATCATGGTCAGGATTTCCTCGCGGGTTTCCGCGAACTTGGGATGTTTTTTAACCTCACGCAGGTCCTGGCCCACGCCCATCTCGGCAAACGGCAAACGGTATTCTGTGTGAATACGGCCTGGACGCGGCGCCATAACGATCAGGCGCTCGCCCAACAACAACGCTTCTTCCACCGAGTGTGTAATCAGGATGATTGTCTTGCCGGTTTCTTTCCAAAGCTTCAGCACCAGACCTTGCATCTTTTCGCGGGTCAGCGCATCGAGCGCACCCAGCGGTTCATCCATCAGGATCACGTCCGGTTCGTTGGCCAGACAGCGGGCCAGAGCCACACGCTGCTGCATCCCGCCGGACAGTTCGTAGACCATCTTGTCCCGAAAGTCCTGCAGGCCCACTACCTCAAGCAGATGGTCAACGTTTTCAGCTGTTTCTGCTTTGGCTGGTCGCCCTTCATCGACGGACCAAAGCCGATGTTCTTCGCGTACGTTCATCCATTCAAACAGCGCACCTTGCTGAAATACCATGCCGCGTTCGGCAGCGGGGCCAGTCACCCTGTGACCATTCAGCATGATCTTGCCCTCAGTCGGGGCCAGAAAACCCGCAACGATATTCAGCAGAGTCGTCTTACCGCAACCCGACGGCCCAAGAACCGACAATCAATTCACCCTTTCTTGAGATCAAGCGAGACATTCTTGAGTGCCTGCACCGATGACCCATTCGGCAAGTCGAACCGCATTGAGATGTTGTCGATTTTCAGATCACTGCCATGGTGTTCCCCCTGTTGGTCATTTCTTTAGAAAAAGCGGCGGCCCGCTTTGTCGCGCCGCCCCTGTTTATGTCGTATGCGCATGGACGCACAGCGCCGCATTACATTTTAGCGACGCAGCTGCCAGCGGGCCTGCGTTTACGGCACCGTCGTAGGTGTCAGCGCGCTGCGGAATGTTGCCCTGCTCCACAAAGAAGTCGCCAACGCCCTTGCAGGAATTCGTCTGCATTCCGCCGCCCAGCCAACTCAGCAGCACAGCTGTTCCTCGACCGTTGGGAATTCGAAGCCCGCCATGGTTTCCTTCGTGCCGCCTGTTCGTCCATACCGCTTCCTTGGCGATTACAGGTAGCATTTCGTCACCTTCATCGCCGCCAGCATTCCAGATGGCGTTCATCTCGGCTGTCACGGCAAGAAACTTGGCGAGCAGCTCGGGGTTTTCAGCAGCGAAGGCAGCTGGCACCGATGTCACGTCATAAACGGAGGATGCCGATCTCTGTCTTTTCAGCGCCGGTCAGCAGCACGTTGCCATCTTTCATGCGTGCGCAGCGAACCGCCCCAGCCACAGACCATGTCAACAGAACCCTGGGCCAATGCCGCGGCCCCATCCGGTGGAGCCATGTCGACGACTTCCAGCGTGGAAACGTCAACGCCGAAATGGTCCATCTGTTTCAGGAAGCCATAATGGGCAGCTGTACCGATCGGCACGGCAACCTTCTTGCCTTCCAGTTCGCACGTTCTCCTTGGTGATTTCAAGGTTGCTGGCGACCACACAGTTGTCGTTTTCGTTATAGACTAACAGCGACATCAACAATCTTGCAGATCCTGACCGGCGGATGTTGCGACCACGAAGGGCGGCACACCCTGGGTGACGGAAATCTGGATGTCGCCTGATGCCATGGCGGCTGACATGGCGGTTCCGGCGTCAAAGCTGACCCAGTTGACCTTGACGCCGATTTCTTCGTCGTAAATGCCCTTTACCTTGGCGTACTGGAACGGCATTGGCCATTCCAGAAAGTAGGCAACGGTAATTTCGCCGTGCCCGGTTGCAAAGGCCTGCGTGGCACCTGTCATCAGTGCGACGCCAGCAGCAGCGCCCATTAGTGCATTCTTAATTGTCATTTGAGGTCTCCCGTGTTGCGACCCTTGACTTGAGGGCCGGACTTTTGGCGGTTTGCCCGCCTTAAAGATAGCTGACCATGAAAAAGACATGTGTTCCAAGCCCCATCACCCCCAGCAGGTTTCATGACGCCGATCCGGCATCTGTTTTGCCTCGCGCCCAGTCAAATGCTCAAATAGGGCGCTAAGATCCCGATGCCCAGCGAAAGAAATTCAAAGCCTCACGTCAATCATGGAATCTTGATCGTCTGCAGCATCGCTCTCCGTTCCCGCGCGGCAGATAAGGCAATTTCTTGCAGACGTTTCATCCAGCTAGGTGAGACTCCTCACTTTAATTTCAGAGGTACTATCGATATTTTGGATATAACTAAGCACCTAAACTGGCCCTATTGAGAATGCACAGCCTACAGGCTCACATCGCATATGAGTGGCAGGGACGAATGCATAAAGTAGTACGAATTTGCGACATAAGGATGAGCCATGGCCGCTTGACGCAAGCGATCCGCCTCAGCGCCGTGATCCATCCGTGACCAAGGACCAGTACCGACGCACGTATCTGCTCCGCCTCTGGGGCGAACGCAACAACGGACCTGCCCGCTGGCGGGCGTCATTGCAAGAGATCCATAGCGAAACCGTGCGCGGCTTTGCCAATGTGGCAGAGCTATGCGCCTATCTGCGCCACCAGACCTTCATCGATGAACGTAGCCAGTCCAAGATGGATGAAGAAGCGGAGGCCATCGACATCGATCACACGTCGCTAAAATGACCTCCTGGGAAGGGGCTCAACACCACGAGCTTTTCGAGCCAGTTGATCGTTTTTCTCCCCCAGCGTGGTGAGTTGGAGCTTGACCATTGAAGCTGGCGAAGAACAAAGAGTCAGCGTTCGGCCAGACAAGACACTCAGACGGGCGATCCCGCCGGGCACAGTATATGTTTACCCACAAGTCGACAGCGAAGGCGCGCCGGGACAATCATGACGTTGGCTTGCAATCCCGCCGGGCATGAATGCCCTTGCTGGCAGGATGCGCCCCATGAAGTGGGGCTTTTCTATTAACGACCCAGACTCATTTGGCGGGGCACTGCGCTCTAGCCCACGGTACTCATCTCTGGGTGGTCGCCGCGTAAATCAGACCACGGCGGTTGTCGCCATTTTGTAGCCAGTCGATCAGTAGGGTAGAGGGGTTCAGCAGGCCAAGTTGACCAAGACTACATCGTCTCATCAGCGTTGACGGGAGAATCCACTATGCAGCCTATTGCTTACCTACTCCTGATGTTGCTCTCGCTCATGATCGGTGGCTGTCAACCAATTGTTGCACCGATGCAGGTCGAAAGTGCACCAGAACCACCCATGCGACTACAAGCAGCGCCAGTGCACGCGCCGGCATCTACCGCGACTCTGTTGCCCACCGTTCATCGGATCGCTGGCGCGAGACTTGACGCGGGCGAGCACGTCTTTGATATCGCCATCGCTGACCTCAACAACGATGGGCTCCCCGACCTGGCTGTGCCAGACAATTTCGATAACTTTCTACGCGTTTTCCTCAATGAGGGCGGTGTCTTCGGTGAGGGGGTTGCCTATGCAACGGGTGTCATGCCCAATTCAGTCGCGGCAGAGGACTTTGACGGCGACGGCGATCTGGATCTCGCCGTCGCCAACGAGACTTCGGGAACGGTAACTGTCTTGCGCAATGATGGCAAAGGGGGCTTCGCTGAGATGGTCGACTATGCGGCTGCCCCCAATCCATGGTCGGTCATCGCCTTTGACGCCAACGGGGACGGACATGCCGATTTGGCCATGCCGCTGGAATGGCACTGGATTGGCCTGCTCCTCAACAAGGGCGACGGCACCTTCGAGGAGCTCATTCTACTGGATGGCGGCAAGTGGAGCGGAAGTGGCAGTATCCAGGCTGCGGACGTGACCGGTGATGGTGCGCCCGACTTGATCGCACGCTGCCCTGTGTACCCGGCACGCAAGCCGGATGTCGTCAAGGTGCTCGTCAACACAGGGGATGGCACGTTTGGTCCCGCGATCGACTATCGCATAGAACAGACGCCCCACGGAATCGAGGCCTCCGACCTGAACGGCGACGGCTTCGTCGACCTGATTATCCCCACTGGAGAGCGGCTGGATCCCGGCCTGATTGAGGTGCTGTACAATGACGGCAGTGGTCACTTTGCACAAGGCCAGTCGTTTGCAGCCGGCAAAACTCCATTGGGCATCCATGTCATCGACCTGGATCGAGATGGTGACGCGGATATGCTCGTACCCGAGGCCGGCAGCAACTCGATTGGCGTCTTAATCAATGACGGCAGCGGCACCTATGGCCACACAGACGATTTCTTTCTGGGTGTCAGTCCGGTCAACATCGCCCTCCATGATATCGACGGCAACGGCAAGGACGAACTTATCGCCACGAGCTTCTCCGGCGACATTATCGTTTTTTCCCTCCCGGCGTCGTTCGTTGACGAGCAGTGA
>CALNYU010000009.1:0-108910 GCA_942490805.1 uncultured Alphaproteobacteria bacterium
GCGGTGTAGACCAATATCGCAATCCCGATTGCCCCCATTACAGCGACACCCAACAGCACAATGACATCAACAGGGCCACCGATGTCGCGCAGATGCGAGTGCGTCATGACCTGCACAAAGACAACAGCAGCCACAGCGCCAATCGGCATGGACAATTGTGCCATCAGGAACTTGCGCATGGACATGGACCGGTCACGGATCAGCACATAGAGGTAGGCCAGCGTCACGAGGACAGCCGCAGCCACCATCGCCCAGAAAAGCCCCCGCCCGAAGATTTCCTCAAACACAGCGAGCATCGTTTCAAAAGTCAGTTGTTCCATCTGTCTTCTCCTTAAGCCTTGCCGCGCAACATGGCGTTATAGGTGGCTTTCAAGGCCACTTCCTTCATCAACCAGCTGATCCACAACTCTTCCAAAGGTGCGATCACACCGGGGAAGGATGGGGTCAGGTTGTTGTGATAGTCGAATTCGATCAGCATCGCGCGACCGACACGTGTAATCAGCGGGCACGATGTATACCCGTCATAAATTGCACTTCCGTCACGCCCTTCTATGGCTGCGATCAGGTGATCTTCGACAACAGGGACCTGCCATTTCACAGAAGCCGCCGTTTTACCCTTTGGCACACCGGCCACGTCGCCCAGCGCAAAGATGTCCGGATAACGCAGGTGGCGGAGCGTCTGTTGGTCCACCTCGACCCAGCCTTGATCGGTCCATTTGTCCGCCCAGCTCAGACCCGATTGGCGGATCACCTCGGGGGCGCGTTGCGGTGGAATGACGTGAAGGTAATCATACCCCATCTCTGCATCCCCGTCCGGGGTGTCAAAGGTTGCGATCTTGCGGCCCGCATCAACGGCCTTGAGCACATGACTGTAGTGGGGCGTGATGCCACGATCCTCGAACAGCATCCGCACTTTTTCCGAAACGATCGGGACGCCAAACAAACTGTTGTTATTGGCGGCATAATGCATTTCGTGCTTACCGGCACCTGCGGTACGGGTGGCGATATCCTCAATCAGGAAGGTATGCTTGAGGGGCGCACCGGCGCATTTCATCTCGGTTGCGGGGCGCGTAAAGATGCCGACGCCACCTTCTTCGGTGAACCGCGATGCCGCTTCCCATGTCTTGGTGGCATATTGCGGTCCTGCATAAAGCGCACCGATGCCGTTTGTGCCCACCAGATCCAGCGAAAATCCTTCG
Source organism: uncultured Alphaproteobacteria bacterium (assembly GCA_942490805.1). GTDB lineage: Bacteria > Pseudomonadota > Alphaproteobacteria > Rhodobacterales > Rhodobacteraceae > Yoonia. Next base: position 1,200 of record CALNYU010000009.1, read on the forward strand.
ATGGCGTCGTGATCCAGCACAAGACCGGGTGCCACGATCAGGAAATCGTAAGGCAGCGATTGTCCGCCGGATGTATCCACGACCTTGGTGATCGGGTCGATTGCGGCGGCGGCCTCCGGGATCAGGGTGATGCCCGCAGGCAGCCAGTCCGTCGTTTTCGACTGGGTGTAAGACGCAGGCTTGAGACCCGCAGCCACCAGCGACAGGCCAGGCTGGTACAAATGCTCTGCGCTGGGGTCGAGGATTGTGATATCCGCCCCTTCAAGTCGTCTCACAAGCCGATTGACCAATGCGGTGCCAGCGGCCCCTGCCCCGATCATCACAATGCGCGCACTGGTCTGAACCATCTGTGCCTGTGCCGGGCGCACGGCGGCGGCTGTGGCAAGCCCACCTGCCGCAAGTCCAAAAAACGCTCGGCGCGAGGCCAGAAATTTATCCGTATCTTTCATGTTTTCCCCCTTCCTTGTTTTGTGCCTTAGCCATTTGGCAGGCAGCTATCAAAGGTGCGCAGAGCCCGCTGATGCGGCCTGCGCACCCGTCATTTTACCATGACAGTGTTGTGACATTCGGATTGAAAAGCAGGCCTTCAACCACGGGCCAAGTGCCCATCTCGACGCCGTCGATGTAGTCTTCCAGTGTCAGACCAGCCGCTGCCGAACAGGCAGAACACATGATGACCTGACCGCCGTCTGCCATGAATGCCGTCAGCATATCCTGAATCGACATATCTCTTTCACGCATCAAACCGTGGACGTGTGATGGTCTGTCCGCCTCAGCAAGATAAACCCCGCGCACGTTCAGCCAGATCGCAACGGGGCTATGGCCATTCTTGAGCACTTTTTCATGCGCAAAACTGATGGCTTTGGCCGCTGACCAAGTATCATCCGTCGTCAGGTTGACGAAAAGCCCACGCGACGCAATCGCTTCGTCCTGTGCCTGCGCTTGTACCTGCGTCACAGAGCCCAGAAGCGCCAGAACGGTCAGGGCCATTGCAAAGAATGATTTAAGTGTCTTCATCGTCTTTTTCCTTATTGACGTGTATGTTTTGTCCGCACCGCAGACCGAACTGCGGTGCGGCAGGCTTCTGTGTCTAGAAGCTCATCACAGTCGTGCCGGGGGCAACAATCGCCGCACCCATTGCGTCCGGTGCAGCGGCAGTGACGCCCTCAACCAGCACAGAGGCATCTTCGCCCCGACCGGGCAGATAGATTGCGCAGACCTGCACTTTAAGGCCTTGGTTCGCCATCATCATCTGCATCAGGCCTTGCGGGCTTGCGTCGCGCGGTGGCTGGCCTGCGGTTGCTGTTTCAGGCGCATCTTGCAGGGCGATATCACCTGCGGGACCGCACAGCAGCATTTCGGCTTCGGCACCGGCGGCGATGGCATTCATCGTCAGAACCATTGCCATCAACTGGGTCTGCGGCTCGGGTGCTGTCAGGATTGTGACAAGTTTGTTGGTATCCTGCGCGTGCGCTGTGGTCGCCAGACCAAGGGCAAGGGCAGAGGCCGAAAGGATTTTAGAGAAACGCATTTTGAAACTCCTTTAATGCGGTGAGTGGGTTTATTCCGGCACGCAAATTTTACCGGCGCGTATCGCCAGTGCCGTGCGAAATATCAAAAGGGCCACAACTGCGATCAGCAGCGCCAGCAGGCCGGCCCCGATGAAACGATGTGCGGTGGACCCAGCGGCATGGGCATAGCCGAAACTGGCGATGGCCAGCGCCGCAATGGGGAACGACAGCGCCCACCATGACAGCGCAAACGGCAACTTACGCAGCTTGCTGGCTTGTGTTGAAACGAGCAGCGCAAAAACATAAGCCGCGCTGAGCAGGAAGTGACCAAAGGCACCGACTTCGCCTTCAAGGCGCAGCCACGCTGTGAACGCGACGGCAGGCGGTGCCACCAGGATCATCAGTGTCGGCACCATCTTGCCCGGCATGGGATCGTGGAACATCAGGCGGTTCATGACCAAGGTCAGCAGCACCACCCAAAACATCAGCCCGCCCGAAAAGAACAGCCAAGACACTTCGATATAGCCAAAGTGGCTGCCAGCCAGCGGCACGATGACGTTCCCAACCGCCGGAATAAACCATGCCGGTGTCATCATGCCTGTTTGAAACGGACGGTGCCCGATCCAGGCCGAAATGACCGCAAGGGCCAGGACGCCCTGCAAAGCGGTCGCAAACAGCCACAGCGGCTCGGCGATACCCGGGGCCACGTCAACAAGTGCCGTTGCCAAGAGCAGCAGCGAAATCGAAATGGCCGGGAAGAACGCGATTTTGACCGGATGGTGCCAATCCTCGACCACCTTGTCCGGATACCGCAGCGCCTTGGCCAGATAGAGCCCCGCCACGGCGGCCAGCATCACCACAGACAGCGCAAGCACCGCCATGGATACCGTATGCGTGGCGGCAAAGGTTGTCTCGGCCGCACGCAAGCTCAGCGTCAGCCCCATCATTCCCATACCGGTGGCAAAGAATGTGATCGGAAAGTGGGCAAGCCGCGATTGGCTTTGATGATCCGTCGTTGCGTCTGACACTGTTTTTACTCTCTGGTCATGAATTGTTGGGTTGGAGGTGCGGCAGCAAGAAGGGGAGGGCCACCGCCGCACCTCCGCCAAAATCAGGATCGACGATCCTGAATCCGGGTTGCTGAACCTTCAGCAATTGTTTGTTCGTCTTCTTTCATCTCAAGCCACATCGCGTTCATGACGGCGAAAATAGCGGCGAGCGGGAGGCCCAGAAGCCAAGCGAAATACCACATTGTTAGTTTCCTTCGTTTTGAGTTGTTACGGCCCGTCGTTGGCCATGATGCTTTCCATGGCCGCCACCCTGGCCGCCACGCTCTGCACATCGCTGAAAGGCGGGCAGATGATTGTTGGTCGATGCCCCGCTCAGTGCTTTGAAGACAGCCGTGATATCAGCGTGTCCGGCCACGGTGGGCAGCAGATCTTCGTCATAGAGGCGGGCATTTTCGATTTCCGCAGCAACCCCGATGTTGCAGGCTTCTTTCAAGCTGTCGGGGATCGCATCAAACGGCTTGTCACCGGTCAGATAGGCATTGGCGGGGACATCGATTTGATACGTGTCCATCAGTTTGACAAGCGCCGCCTGATGCCTGCGTTCGGCATGAATGATATTGCAGAACGGGCGCGTGTCTGCGCCGAACTTGTCCAGCGTCGCCGCATAGACGGCTTCGGCATGGTACTCATCATCCAGCGCCGTCAGGATCGCGTCGACGACCGCAGGTGTCAGCTTGGGTGTGCTTGGTGATGGTATTGTATTGCTCATTGTTCAGTCTCCTTTACGAAGTTGCGGTTTGCGCGGGCTTCAATCGGCCCGCGCAAGCAAGCCTCAGTACACAGAGTGAGAGTTTTCCGAGACGTCTTCCTCGGTGACCTTGCCCCACAGCACTTTGTAGACCCAGGCGGTGTACATCAGGATCAGCGGCATAAAGATCGCCGTGACCACCAGCATGATGAACAACGTCAGGTGCGACGATGAGCTGTTCCAAACCGTCAGCGACGATTGCGGGTCGCTGGAGCTTGGCATGATGAAGGGGAACATGGTCAGACCAACAGACGAGATCACACCGAGGATCGCCATTTTGGAAAACAGCAAGGTCGAGACTTCACGTCCGGCGCGCAGGCCAACAAAGGTCAACAGCCCGCCCATGATGCCCATCACAGGTGCAACAACAATCCACGGACGGTCGGCATAGGCCGAAAGCCAGCTTGCGGTCCGTTCGACTTCGAAGTGCAGCGGGTTGGACGGACCATTCGTGACGTAGTCGCCCACGATGCGGTAGCCTTCAATGCCAACCGCCATCCACAGACCCGCCAGTACATAGGCCCCCACGGCGACCAGTGCTGCAATCGAACCGATCGCACGGGCACGTGTCTGCACCACGCCTTCGGCTTTCAGCGTCAGCCAAGCGCCACCGTGCATCACCAGCATCGCAAAAGACACCACACCAGCAAGGATCGAGAACGGATCAAGCAGGCCGATAAACTTCATGTACCAGGCACCTTCGTAGATCGTGTGCAGGTCATCAGTGAAGTGGAACGGCACGCCCTGGATCACATTGCCAACAGCCACACCAAAGAGCAGCGCAGGGATCGCACCGGATGCAAAGAGCGCCCAGTCCCATGCATTGCGCCAGCGCGGATCATCCCGTTTAGAGCGGTATTTGAACGCCACGGGCCGCACGATGAAGGCTGCCAGAATGACAAACATCGCAAGGTAGAACCCCGAAAAACTGACCGCGTAGAGTGGTGGCCAGGCGGCAAAGATCGCGCCGCCGCCAAGGATGAACCAGACCTGGTTCCCTTCCCAGACCGGTCCGACCGTGTTGATCGCCACGCGGCGTTCGATATCTGATTTTCCAACGAAGGGCAGCAAGGTGCCGACCCCCATGTCAAATCCGTCGGTCAGCGCAAATCCGATCAGCAAAACCCCAAGCAGGCCCCACCAGATCACACGTAGTACTTCGTAGCTTAAAAGTTCATGCAGGATCATATCTCTTACTCCGCTGGCATGGCGATGGCATCGGCATTGCGACGGCCGGCCAGGCGATCATTGTGACGTGCGTTCCACGCCCGGGTTTCTTCAACATCCTGAAACGGACCTTTGCGGATGTATTTGATCATCAGGCCCATCTCGATGATGAACAGGACCGTGTAGAAGATGACAAAGCCTGCCAGTGTGATGGCCACCTCTGTCATCGACAGCGCCGATACGGACATGGCAGTGGGCAGAACCCCGTCCACGGTCCACGGCTGGCGGCCAAACTCGGCCACGAACCAGCCCATTTCGGCCGCAATCCAAGGTGCAGGGATCATCCAGACCGCCAGATGCAAGGCAGGCCGTGGGAAATTCATGCCCTTGAAGGATGCGCGATAGAAGAAGTACGCCATGGTGCCGATAAACCCGAACCCAAGGCCCACCATGATCCGGAATGCCCAGAACAATGGCCAGACTGTCGGCACCGTGTCGTTGGCTGCCAGAACAATCTGTTCTTCGGTCGCGTCGCGTGGGTCATCCACATAGCGTTTCAACAGGAAGGCAAAGCCCAGATCGGCAGAGTGCTCTTCGAACTGTACAGTCATCGCCGGATCAGCCGCATCGCGCTGTTCGCGGATCTCCATCAAAGCGTCATAGGCGATAATACCAGACCGGATACGGTCTTCCGCTTGCGCCACCAGATCATTGATCCCAGGGATTTCGGTGGTCAAAGACCGTGTCCCGATCAGGCCCATGGCCCAAGGAATTTCGATGGCGTAATGTGTCTCGCGTGTTTCCTGATCAGGAAAGCCGACAAGGTTGAAGGGTGCGGGTGCCTCATGGGTTTCCCACATGGCCTCAATCGCGGCGAGCTTCATCTTTTGGCTGTGTGTCGCGGAATAACCGGATTCGTCACCCAGAAGAACAACCGAAAACGCAGAGGCCAGACCGAAGGCCGCGGCCACAGTGATCGAACGGCGTGCCAATTCGATATGACGGCCTTTCAGCAAATACCAGGCAGAAACACCGATCACAAAGACGGACGCCGTGACATATCCTGCCGAAACAGTGTGTACGAATTTCGCTTGCGCCACTTCGTTAAAGAGAACGGCAAAAAAGTCCGTCATCTCCATCCGCATGGTCATCGGGTTGAATTCGGCCCCGACCGGGTTTTGCATCCAGCCGTTGGCGATCAGGATCCACAGGGCCGAAAAGTTCGATCCGATCGCAACCAACCAGGCCACAGTCAGGTGGGCCACTTTGCTCAGCTTGTCCCAACCAAAGAAGAACAGCCCTACAAAGGTGGCCTCAAGGAAAAAGGCCATCAGACCTTCGATGGCCAAAGGTGCGCCGAAAATGTCGCCCACATAGTGGCTGTAATAACTCCAGTTCATGCCGAACTGGAATTCCATCGTAATGCCTGTCGCCACCCCGAGAACAAAGTTGATCCCGAAAAGTGTGCCCCAAAACTTCGTCATTTGCCGCCAGATCGGGCGGTTTGTCATAACATAAACCGTCTCCATGATCGCGACGAGGATCGACAGACCCAATGTCAGCGGCACGAAGAGGAAGTGATACATGGCTGTCATTGCAAATTGCAGGCGTGACAGCTCAACGATCCCAAATTCCATAGCTCTTACTCCAGATATCGAGGGACGAATCCCCTCGATTTCAAATTCCAACTTTGGAATGTATCTGATGCAGAGCGTCGCGCCGCTTTGATCTAAATCAATAAGTGGTATCTAGAATACGATTTAAAGCAGACTGACTGTGCGATCGGCAAACCGTGTCTCAACAAGGCGGTGTGCGGCGATCAGGATTGCAGCATCCGGCAAGAACCGGCGCACGCCCACGAGCACGGCTTGGGCTGTGGCTTCATCCAAACCTTCCGTTGGTTCATCCAGCAGCAGCACCTTCGGACGGCGCAGCAGGACACGCGCCAAAACCAACCGGCGCCCTTCCCCACCTGAGAGCCCGTCACCGCGCGCGCCAAGGGGGGTGTTCAAGCCGTCCCTTGCCCGCACAACATCTGAAAGTTGAACAGCGTCAAGGACTTGCCACAGCGTGGCGTCATCGCTGCCCGGCGCGGCAAGCCGAAGCGCATCCGCGACCGTTCCGCTCATCAAGACACTGCGCTGCGGCAACAATGCCACAGCATCGCGCAGCGACGCCTCATCCCAATCGGAAACGGGCAAGCCACCCAGCGTGATCATCCCCGACGCCACCGGATGCAAGCCCGCAACGGACAACAGCAAGGTCGATTTGCCAGAACCACTTGGCCCTGTCAGAGCAACCGTTTCACCGGAACCGACGTCAAGGGTCAGACCGTCAAGAACAGGGACGTTCGAAAGCGGACGGGTCAACCGGACACCTTCGATCTTCAAATGCCCCCCCACCGCCGCAGAGGTTGCGGCGTCTGGCGGTGACACCGTCAGATCGCGGGAAACACGTCTGGCAGCTTCGGCCATGCGTCCCAGATCACTGGCCGCCCTGCGCAAAGGTGCGATGGTTTCGGCAAGGGCCAGTGCGGCAAAGAAGCCAAGTGCTGCAAACGCGGGCGCGAAATCGCCTGCTTGGACCATCGTGATGCCAAGCCAAAGCGTGCCCCCGGCAACCAGTGTGCCCAGCATTTGCAGGGCGGCCCCGGTCAGGCGCTCCGCGCGGTCTTGTTGCACCTGCAAGGCGCGCCGTCGGCTCTCGGCCGCCAATGCAAAATCCGCCTGCGCAACCAATCGGCCCTGCACAGCCAAATCGCGCCGCCCCCGTATCAGGTCAATCAGGCGTGACCGGAACGCCTGTGCCGCTGCCTCGGCCCGGCGGGACAGACGCACGGTTTTGCGGGTGGCCTGCACAAAGATCACAGCACCGCCCACGACATAGCCCGCGAAAATCCACAGTGCGATCGGCAGCCCAACCAGCGCCCAGATCACCACAAACACAACAAATTGCGTCATCACGCCGGCCATCACGGGCAAGACAAGCCGCAGCGCCACGCCATCCAGAACATCAATATCAGCGGTCAAACGGTTCAGCGCCTGCGCGCCTCTGATACGGATCATCCGGGGATATGAGGCCGCGACAAACCCGCCAAGTAACCGCACGCGCAACGATTCCAATGCCCGCAGGGTGGCGTCATGGGTCAGCACCCGCTCTCCGTAGCGCGCGGCGGCGCGGCCAAGCGCGAGGAAGCGCACCATGGCAGAGGGGCGAAAAACATCGAACACGGCACCCGTGCCTGCCAAACCTGCAGCGGCGGCGGCGGTGATAAACCACCCCGAGAGGCCCAACAAAGCGGCCCCCATGGCAAGAACGAGAAAGCTGAGCGCGGCACCACGCCATAAGGCGGTGGGTTGTTCGCGCAGGATCAGTCGGAAGATACGCCAAAGAGCGGTCATGCCTTGCCTCCGATCCGGATAATCCGGTCCATTTTTGCGGCAAGATTGCTGTCATGTGTCGCCACGATCAGTGTTGCACCGCGATCGGCTTGCGCCAATAACCCTTGGGCTACGACGGCCGCCGTTTCTGCATCCAGATCAGCGGTCGGCTCGTCCGCCAAGATCACATCGGGCGCACCATGAATGGCGCGGGCCAGTGTGATACGCCGCGCCTCGCCGCCCGACAGGCCACCACCGGTCTCGCCGAGGCGCGTGTTCAACCCCTGCGGTAGCGCAGCCACAACCCCGCCGACCGCCGCCAGTTCCAATGCCTGCGTCGGATCAGTCCCGCGGCCAAGCGTCAGGTTGTGGCGCAAACTGGCATTCAGGAAATGTGGGGCCTGCGGCATCCATCCGATCCGCGCGCGCCAGGCATCCGCTGTCTCTGCGTCCAGCAGGTGGCCGGCCACAGTCACAGTGCCTGATACTGGTGTCAAAAGACCAGCGATCATGCGCAATACCGAAGTCTTGCCAGCCCCGCTTGGCCCCATCAATGCTACGCTTTCACCGGGCAAGATGTCGATATCATCCAACAGGGTACCACCCGGCAAAGCGCAGCCACGCAAGGCCACTCCGGCAGGACCATCAAGGGGGGATGCGGCCCCGCCCTGCCCGAGCAAATGCGTCGTCTGCGCCCCTTCCCACGCGGCCAGCTCATCAAAGACGGCATCTGCCGATGCTTTGTCATGCCAAGCCGCCGCCAGATCACGCAAGGGTTGATAAAACTCGGGCGCAAGCAGCAACAAAAAGATACCCGCCTGCGGTGTGAGCGGACCACCCCACGTGCCGAATTCAAGCGCACCCAAGAGCGAGAAACCGACATAAACGGCCACCATCGCCACACCGATCGCGGCAAAAAGCTCCAACACGGTTGACGATAGAAACGCCACCCGCAGCACGGCCATCGTGCGCTGGCGCAAGTCACTTGCCTGCGTCGAGAAGCCCTCAAGAACCGACTTGCTTGCCCCCAGCAGGCGGATATCGACAAGCGCCGACAAGCGCTCGACCAGCAGATCATTCAGCGTGCCGATTTCAACCATCTGGCGGCGGCTGGCATCTTTGGCGGCGATCCCGATCAGCGCCATGAACACAGGGATCAAAGGTCCGGAAAGAAGCAGGACCAATGCGACCGCCCAAGAAAACCACAAAGAGAATGCAAAGATAACGATCGGTACGACCATCACGCGCGCCCGCGCCGAAGCGTAGCGGGTAATATAGGGGGTCAGAAGATCCAGCTTTGCGCCCGCCAACGCTGAAATGCTTCCCGCCCCGCCAAAGGCGCTATCGGATGCGCGTTTGGCCTCTTGCGCGACAATATGCGCGCGTGCCGCGTCCACCACACACAGTGCAGCCGTTTCCGCCAGCGCTTCGGACTTGAGCCCAAGCAAGACGCGCACCGCACCAAGACTGACAAAGCCGAGAGCGATCAAAGCGGGCGACACATGCGCCCCCGTCAAAAGCCCGCCCAATGCGAAGGCGACCAGCCCCGCCTGCACGGGCCAGATCAGGCTCGCCAAAACTGCGAGAACCGCCGCCTGTTTTTGAAAAGTTCGGCCAGGTGTCAGCCAATGACTTGGGGCAATTTTTTTGTCTTGGGCCTCACTAGGACCGTTCTTATGCGCCACACAACCCTCTTAACTTGATTCTTGGATACCAGATAAATTAGATTTCGCGGCGTTTGTGTGATCTAGATCAAACCAATTTTTATTGTAGCACGCCAAAGTAATGAAACTCGAATCCTAGATGGGACTTACATGCGCCTTACCACACGGACAAACCTGGCTGCACGCATTTTGATGGCCTGTGCTGTCAATGATGGCGTGACCGTTCGTACATCAGAGATTGCAAAAAAATGCAACGCATCGACGCATCACCTGTTGCAGGTCGTCAACCTTTTGCATGGCAACGGATTTGTTGAGACCATCCGCGGGCGCAGCGGCGGGCTTCGCCTTGCGCGGCCAATGGAACAGATTTCGATCGGTGCTGTCTTTCGCGTCTTCGAAGCCGGGGTTCCCTTTGCAGAATGCTTTGACGAGGAAACAAACTCTTGTCCGCTGTCAGCCACTTGTCGTCTTCGTGGTTTTATCTCGCGTGCGCTCGAAGCCTTTTATCACGAACTCGATATGGTCACACTGGCAGACCTTGTAAAAGGCAACTGTGGGCTCAGCGCTCTTTTGGATATGTCACCCCGGGGGACTATTTCGTGCGACGGGCCTGCGGACTCAGCGGTCAAAGCCTAGAACGCACGGCGCTTGGCCCAATTGCTCTTCTCGCAAACGAAACATCCCGGCCCTGTTCACACAAGGCCGGGACATTCATTTTGTATCGACAGTCTTATTCAGCCGGCACCATATCGGTCGGCGTTGCCTTTGCGGAGAAGTGCTGGCGGTTCAGGCGGAACACGAGGGCGATCATCAAGACCTGGGCCAGCAAGGCAATCGCGGTCAGGCCCCAATATGCGATACCGAACTTGGCGATCAGTCCCGCAGCCACCAGACCCTTGTTGATGAAGAAGTGCACCATGACCGACAGGGCAACCCCGGGACAGACCAGCGCGTATGAGCCGGGCGATGTCTTTTCACCGAGAACGAAATCGGAAAAATAGTTCTGACGGCGCAGTACCAGCATCCCAAGCAGCAAAAACAGAACCTGCACAGTCAAAAGGCGCGCAAGAAAGATCATCGTTTCGCCTGCAGTCTCGTGCAGTTCAAACCCGACATGCAGGCCGTGGCTCTGACGCAAGGACATGATGCCCAGCACGGTCATGATCGGGACGATCACCATCAGGGTCGGCCCTGCTTCGCGTGCGGTGCCATAGTGCAACATCGAGCTGAATGCTGTGACGGCTGCAACAACGGTGTAAAGGATCGCCGCTGTGCCAAAGAAAGTCGACAGGACAAGCGATGTGCCGACAACCAGCGTATTCCCACTCATCGCTGCGGGGGCGGCAAGACCGACGGCTACCATCGCAAGGGCAAAGGCCGGAAGAAGCTGTGCAAAGGAATTATGCGCGGTCACATCAAACACGCCGCCTTTGGTCAGCACACGCCCCAAGAAGTCGCCAATCAGCAGCAACGCCCAGACGCCAATTGCAAGGAATGCGATCAGTGCCAAAGGAAACAGGTATTCCACCACCAGCCACAGGCCGGGCACAAAGACGAGCCCGACAATGAACATGGCATTGACGGTCATCGCTGCAGCCAAAGGTCCGGCAAGCAAAGTGGTTTCACCATTCGAAGAGCGTAGCGCTTCGTATTGCGGTGTTTTGCGAAAGCGCGACAATGCAGAAAAGTTCCAGATCAGTGACTTCACGTTGAGAAAAGCAAAGACAGCAATCCCAGCCATAGCAACGACGACAGCCAATTGGAGCGGCAACGCACCGTTGGCAAAGACAGCCATCAGATCTTCAAAGATTGGCACCGGCCGCCCCACGTGTGGCACCCAGAACATCAGGTACATGAAGAATGTCACGGTCAGCCCGCCCGCGCCAAGCGACGCAAGAAAGTAGAGCGGCGAATACGTGTCAGCGGGTCTTGTATGGCTTCTGGTCATTGAATTTACTCCAGCAATTGTTGATTGCGAGCATGATACATTCCAATTATGAAATGTTTCCTTGATTTAGATCAAATCTGCCTTTTGTGCAGGATGCAGGCACCCTGCGCAAAAGCAGCGTTAGCGCGAAACAAAGTAGTTCATCGGCAGCTTCAGGTATGAGCGACCATTGCCTTCTGCCTCGGGCAATCGGCCGCCGCGGATGTTCACTTGAAGCGCCGCCAGCATCAGTTTGGGCAAAGGCAAGGTCTGATCCCGGGCATCGCGCACCGCACGATAGGCGTCTTCGGACGGATCATCCTGAAAGTGGATGTTGGATGCTTTATGCACGGCAACCGTCGCTTCGCACGCCGCATCACGTCCGTCCGGGGCATAGTCGTGCCCAACGAACACGCGGGTGCTGTCCGGCAGCGCCAGAATGGCCTGAATGCTGTCGTAAAGGGCCTTCGAACTCCCGCCGGGAAAGTCGGCGCGGGATGATCCGCTGTCCGGCATCATGAGCGTGTCATGCACAAAGGCCGCATCACCCGCAACATAGGTGATAGACGCCAAAGTATGGCCGGGCGAAAACATCACCTTGACGGGCACGTGCCCAACCATGAATTCCTCACCATCCTCAAACAGGTGGTCCCACTGGCTGCCGTCTACGGAAAAATCCTCTGGCAGGTTGTAGATGTCCTTCCACAGCTTCTGCACGCCGGTCACTTGTGCGCCGATCCCTGTGCGTGCACCCAGCTTTTCAGCCAGCCAGGGCGCTGCGGAAAAATGATCAGCATGCGGGTGGGTGTCGAGGACCCAGACGATCTCAATTCCTGCATCTTGCACGTAGGTGAGAATTTTTTCCGCGTTGGCCGTCGACGTGGCCCCGGCAAGCGGATCAAAGTCCAGCACCGGATCGACGATGGCACCTTGCATGGTGTCGGGGTCGTGGAACACGTACTGCCAACTTCCGGTCGGTGCGTCCCAAAAGGGTTTTACGATAGGTTTGGTCATGGGTCTTCTCCTTGATCAGTGTTTGCCCACCAATAGGAGGGCAAACAGTTCGTGGTGCGTTGGCAATGCAGTCAGCGCGTGCCCGCCTTCATCATCCAAAGCTCTTTTTCATGCCATGCGAGCCGATCCGTCAGTAAGCCGGCAGACACCTCATCTTCTGCCTGCGCAGCAGCTTTGATCGCGTCGCGTATGGTGGCGGCGAGCGCTTCGTGCCCGGTGATGAGTTTTGTCACCATATCCTCGGACGATTGCGCGGGCGCCTCTTCAGGACCGGCCAGCGCCATCAAAGCGGCGACATTGCGCGGGGCATAAACCCCTTGAGTGCGGATACGTTCCGCAATCTCGTCCAATGCACCCCAGAGATTCTGGTACTGCGCCTCAAAAATGGCGTGCAACTGGCGAAAGTTCGGACCTTCAACATTCCAGTGGTAGCCATGGGTTTGCACATAGAGCCTGAACGTCTGACCCAAAACGGTATTCAGAGAGTCGATGTTGGCTTGTGTTACTGTTGTCATGGGTTCGTTTCCTTTATTGAGCGCGGCGAGCCATAAGGCTCGCCGCAAAGTGTTAGAGTGCGCGTGTCGAAAAATACCAATCGACGGTATTGTAGCCTTCGCCCGCACGGGCCATTGCGGCCTCTGGTGTGGCAGGTGTCGGCACGATGACTTCATCACCCGGCTTCCAGTTTTCAGGCATGGCGCACTGGTTCTCGTCGGCGGTTTGCAACGCCACCAGCAGGCGGTGGATTTCGTCAACTGACCGGCCCGCGTTCATCGGATAATAGACCATTGCGCGCAGAACGCCTTCGGGGTCGATGATAAATGTCGCACGGACGGCAGCGGTATCAGACGCACCCGGCTGGATCATCCCGTAAGCTTGGGCGACAGCCATATTCAGGTCGGCGATGATCGGAAAACGGATTTCCACACCGAACTTTTCCTTGATGTTCAGCATCCATGCGATGTGGCTGTAATGGCTGTCGATGGACAGACCCAGCAGTTCGGTGTTCATGGCGGTGAAATCATCGTGCTTTTTCGCAAATGCAATAAATTCGGTGGTGCACACAGGCGTAAAGTCAGCGGGGTGCGAGAAAAGGATCAACCATTTGCCGCGGTAGTCCTCAAGCGTTTTGCGGCCGTCGGTGGTGGGCGCATCAAATGCAGGGGCAGCTTCGTTCAGGCGCGGGCCGGTGGGTGTTACAGTGTCAGTCATTTCTTTGTTCCTTCAGGTGATCGTTTCGATGACCAACAGATAGTGACTTGCCACTTATAAGAGAAATTGAATATATTGCTCACAGTGATTGGATTTCTCTATATGTTTACCCTTCGCCATCTTCAGTTTCTGATTGCCGTGGCTGACACGTCAAACTTTTCACGCGCCGCCGAAATCAGCTTTGTCACCCAGCCAACACTCAGCGCGGGGATCAAGGAACTCGAAGACCGTCTCGGTGTGCAGTTGATCGAACGCACCCGGCGCAGCGTGATGCTGACCCCGCTGGGCGAGCAGATCGTCGCCCGCTCCCGCGCTTTGCTGCTGGACGCCAAAGAGATCGAGGAATTGGCGCGCGCGCATCAAAACCCCGAAGAGGGCGACTTGCGGCTGGGGGCCATTCCCACGATCGGACCCTATCTGATACCGCAGGCCCTGCCGCTGATCCGCGCGCAGTTTCCGGGCCTGCGCTTGTATCTGCGCGAAGAAATGACCGAGTCGTTGATTGAGGGCCTGAACGCCGGGCGTTTGGACCTGATCCTGATCGCCCTGCCCTTCGACACAGGATCGCTCGAAATCGCGCATTTGTTCGAAGACGGCTATCAACTGGCAACCCCGCCACATGCGCCACGACCACAAAAGACCGGCCATTCCGCCCTCAGGGATGCAGGCCAACTGATGCTTTTGGAAAAAGGCCACTGCCTTCAGCGGCATGCATTGCAGGCATATCCAGATCGGAACCTTGCCCAAGACGAGACATTTGCGGCAACCAGCCTGACAACGCTTGTTGCCATGGTATCAGAAGGTCTTGGCGTCACTTTGCTGCCCAATCTGGCCATTGATGCCGGCATCGTGTCACATGCCGAGGTCAGCCTAACGCCGCTCCCCGACGCCTGCCCACGGCAAGTCGTGCTTGCTTGGCGCACGAATTCTGCCCAGAAGGACCTGTTCGAGAAGCTTTCTGAATTGCTGCGCCAAAGCCACAAGCGAAAAGATGTCCCGCTCTAGGACATGTAAACCAATGGTCCACTCAAACCCGAAAGGACCCGCGCGAATGACCAAAGACAAAAACGCTGCTTCCTTCTGGGACCGTGTTGCGCGCCGCTACGCTGCCATGCCGATGCGCAATCCAGACACCTATGAGGCCACACTAGAGCGCATCCGCGCGCATCTGAAACCAACAGATCGCGTGTTGGAACTTGGCTGCGGCACGGGGTCCACCGCATTGCGTCTCGCACCTTTGGTCGCGCAGTATACCGCCGTTGATTTCTCTGCCGAAATGATTGCTATCGCCCGCGAAAAGCAGGCCGAGGGCGAGGTCGCAAACCTCGACTTCGTTGTTGTCACGGTGGCGGACGGCTCTTTTCCGGATGGGCCCTTCGATGCCATACTTGCATTCAACGTCCTGCACCTTCTGCCCGATCGCGATACAGCATTCGCAGACACGTTTGGCCGACTGCGCACGGGCGGGCTCTTTATCTCCAAGACACCCTGTCTTGGCGGGGTCTACCGCGTGTTGCAGCCCGTCGTTGCGATCCTGCGCCTTTTCGGAAAAGCGCCAAGACTGGCATTTCTAACACCTCGGTCCCTGGAGCGCGAGATCACCCAAGCAGGTTTCGAAATCCGCGAACATGGCAATTATCCCGCCCGTCCGCCCAGCCGGTTTATTGTTGCGGCGAAGCATTAGTATAAGAGAGCGTTACTGCAGGATCTGGCAAAGCAAGGCAGTGGCCCTTTCAGATCGGGCTTCGCAGAAATCGCGCGATGGTGTGGGCACACGGCCAATGACCCGCCCGATCTGCAGATCACCGATTAACAGATCAAAATAAAGTCCCACAGCGGGTTCCGTTTGATCGAATGACAGCTGTCCAGCCTGCCGCGCGGCTTCAAGGACCTGCGCCACCAATGGAAAAATCGAAGCGCGACCGGCTTGGGACAATGTCGCCCCCAATGCCCCGCTCGGATCGGCCGCTGCCGCGCGGTTCAGGGCGACGGCGCGATCACCGAGCAACAACATCAACAGCTTTGGGCCAAACAGACCAAGAATGGAAAGCCCGTCACGCGCAGCCGCCAGTTCCGCCTCGAGCAGGGATTTCACCTCGGCGGCATTGCGCGTCACAAGCGCTTTGAAGAGCCCCTGTTTGTCACCATACCAGTTGTAGAGCGTTTCATTCGAGGCGCGCGCTTCTCTGGCAATGCCCTGCATTGACGTACCGGCGTATCCCTTTTCCTCAAGCATTTTGTAAGCCGCAGTCTCAATCTGAGCCTGGCGGCGCGATCTGGTTTCTTCGCGCATTTGGGACTCCTGGAGTGTTGACATAATCCGTAACTGATATTACGGATATAGGCAACCGTAATCATAATTACACTTTTGGAGACTAAAATGCATAATGATCGCGCCGTCGTCGCCGCCCTATCCGCCCTTATTTTATTGCAGCTTGTCATGCTTTCCGCGCTCTATGCCGGCGTCGCGCCCCATCCCCCTGTCGCAACACCGTTGTTCGCAATGGCCCCGTTCCTGGCCGCGTCATTTGCGGTCGCTTTCTCTGCAATCCTTCTGGGACCGCTCAGCGGCAAGGCAGGCCGTAGTCTCAGCGGCCTTGCAGTTGTGCTCGCCTTGGTGTCGTTCGGGCCGCAAAAATACTTTGATGCGCAGTTCGCCCTGATCTGGCCAGCGGTCATTTCGGGCCAGATCGCCGCTATTGTTGTGCTGGTCCACATCTTCGGGACAGCCCGCACGCCTCAACTGATCACATCGTAAGCACGAAAGGCGCTCAAATGGATATCACACTTGTTACCTTCGCCTTCGTGGCTTTCGTCACCGTGGGCACACCGGGGCCGACCGTCCTGCTGGCGCTGACCAACGGGTCCCGCTATGGATTGCGCAGGGCCGGGGCCGGGATCACAGGGGCCGCCTTATCTGACGTTTTCCTGATCACCTGCGCGGCCTTCGGGCTCGGGGCAATTCTGGCCACATCGGCGTTCTGGTTCGGCGTCGTGAAATGGGCAGGCGTCGCCTATCTGGCGTGGCTGGGCATTCAGATGCTGCGCACCGCTGGCGATTTTCACGCGACGCTGGACGATCCGGAGGCCGATTTGCATGATACCGAAGGATCGCCGCGGCGCATCTTCCAAAAGAGCTTGTTGGTCGCGGTGACAAACCCCAAGGGGTATCTATTCTTCGCGGCTTTCCTGCCCCAGTTCATCGACCTCGCAAAGCCCCTGCCCAGCCAATACGTGGCTCTCGCGTTTATCTTCGTGTTGGTCGATATTGCCGTCATGACCGTCTACGCCCTGCTTGGCGCGCAGGCGATGCGGTTTTTGCAACAAAAAGGCGCCATGTGGCTGGAGCGGGGCTGTGGTGTGATGCTGATCGCGCTGGCTGCTGCACTCGCAACCTACCGACGTGCGGCCGCCTAAAAAGAGTTCACTCCTTCAGAAACGCACATCATTTCTGTTTTTGGGATCTAATCGCCCAGATGCAGCTTTGACGAGCTCCAAAATGAATGGAGACCGACGTCCCTTCAATGCCACCTGTCCGGGTTGGAATGTCGTGCCAATAAAGACCGGATATCAGTGGTAAACAGTGGCCTACTGCAGACGTCACATTGAAAATTCGACAGCAAACAAAGCGGAAATGCAGCATGCGCGCCTGAACCTGAATTATTTGTAAGTTGCCTGAACCACGCATTTGCGGGTCTAAGATGGATGCTTTCTTTTTGTATTTATTGGACCTGAGATCATCATATATTCTGGCCGTCGCATCCTGTCCCGCCGCTCTTTCGCAATCCTCGCGGCGCTCGTTGCTACTATGACGGCCAGCGTGGGTCTGGCCCAAGACATGGCCGCCAGCCTTGCCCCGGAAGTCGCTGCGGCCTCGGTCACGGTGGCCACTGTTGCGCCGCAGGATTTCGTCGTATGCGCTGCGATTATCGGCTTTGTTGTGGTGCGCGCGGGTGCTTTTTTTGCCGATGGCGACCGGATCACCCCTATCGGCAAAGGTGCTGACCAATGCCCATGTCGACATGGGCCAGCCGCAACCCCGTTCCGCCAATTGCACTTTTTATTCTGCTCTGTGTGCTGGGCCTCTTCAGGTTCCGCAATCTTGCGATCACGCAGTTCCCCGATATAGACCTACCGATCGTCACCGTCAGCGTCACGCAAGTGGGCGCAGCAGATAAAGCCAAGGCCGCCCTTGCCAATCTGGAAACGCGCTATCCTGATACGACATTTTCGCTGATTGATGATGCCACCACCTATACCGCTGGCAACTACAATTCCGCGATGGAAACGCTATACGAGGGCGCGATTTTGGCCGTCATCGTGGTGCTTTTGTTCCTGCGCAACTGGCGGGCCACGATCATCATGACCACAATCGCGATGACGGCCGGGATGCTACCTTCGGCTTTGGCGTTTGGCGACGGCGGAGAGTTTCGCGCGCCAATGGCGATCGCGGTCATTGGCGGATTACTTTTGTCGACGCTGCTGTCGCTCGTCTTTGTCCCTGCGCTCTTTAGCACATTCGACGGATTGCGCGGCCGGATGCGGCGCGGTCTGGTCACTGTGCTCGGAGCCAATGGGTGAAAGGCGTAGACCAGGATTTTGCGTGACAATTGATCCAGAACAACGTGCGCCTTTCTGCGTGGGGTACGGTCAAGGTGTCATGTCGCCAAAGGAACGCAGGACGGGACCTCGTATATGGATGCGGGAAAGTGGTTGCGAATAATGCTCCACCCCCGGTCCCGCTCCAGCAAAGGAAAGAACACCCAATGCCCACAGCCTCTGCTCATCCAGGTGACCCCCATTACATCACGCGCAGCGGTTGGCTCCGTGCGGCCGTCCTTGGCGCAAACGATGGGGTTGTTTCAGTCTCGTCCCTTATCGTCGGGGTCGCGGCGGCCGATGCGACGCCAAGTGCGGTGATCATTGCCGGTATCGCGGGCCTCTCTGCCGGGGCTATGTCGATGGCTGCGGGTGAATATGTATCAGTCTCTTCGCAATCCGACACCGAACGGGCCGACATTGCGCGTGAAGCCGAAGCACTGCGGGATCTCCCCGAGGCTGAGCTGGCCGAGCTTGCGTCCATCTATCGCGGACGCGGACTGAGCGCGGAAACGGCCCTTTTGGTTGCAGAAGAACTCACTGCCCATGACGCACTGGGCGCGCATGTCAGAGACGAGCTTGAACTCTCCGAGGTCCACGCGGCCAATCCCTTGCAGGCCGCCCTGACATCCGGTCTGACATTCAGTGTCGCGGCGGCAGTCCCATTGCTGGCGGCCTTCGTCGCACCGTCAGGCTTGATCATTCCCTTTGTGCTTGTCGTAACCTTGATCGCCTTGGCCGCTCTCGGGGCGTTGGGTGCAAAGGCCGGGGCAGCACCAGTATTGCGCGCAACCATTCGTGTGGTTGTCTGGGGCCTCTTTGCCATGGCCGTCACTGCTGGCGTGGGCTGGCTCTTTGGTGTGAGCGTTTAAACGGGCTTTGACCGTTTGAGGTTGCCAGAACCTTATCCGGCGTCATCCGACTTGCGCTCGAGGTCAGACGAAATCCCGTAGCGCCGCATCTTGTCGTTCAGAGTACGGCGCGGCACGCCCAAGGTTTCTGCAGCGCGCAGGGTGTTGCCTGCATGGGCATCCAGCACCGCCGAAATCTCGCGTGCCTCAAACTCCGAAACGCGATCGGCAAGTGTCATCGGACCCGAGGTTGGGGTGCCCGTGGTTTCAAACTCGTAAAGCCCGAGCGCGAAAGCCTCAGCACTTGTTTTCAATTCGCGCACATTGCCGCTCCAGGCTTGCCGCTTGAGCTTTTGGGACAGCGCCCAAGGCACCTCCGGGTCGGCACGGCCATACCGGCGCGCAGCGAGCTGGGCGTAATGCGCAAAAATCAGGGGGATATCCTCGCCTGCCTCATGCAGGGTTGGCGTCGCTAATTCGGCACCAGCCAGCCGAAAGAAGAAATCGGGGCGGAAGGTATCGAGCAACCGCAGATTGGTTTTACTCGTGGCAATGACCCTGACATCAAGATGTCTCGCTTCGGTTTCGCCCATCCGTTCGAAACTGCGTTCCTGCAAAACGCGCAACAGCTTGGCCTGTATCGCCATCGGCATTGTCTCGACCTCATCCAGCATGAGCGTGCCGCCGTGGGCCGCCTCCAATTTGCCCGCGCGCCCCTCGCTGTCATGCGCAAAGACGCCTGCGCCATGCCCGAACAGGATCGTCTCGGCCATGGCTTCGGGCAGGACCGCACAATTGAGCGCAACAAAGGGGCCGCCTGCACGGGCGCTTGCCGCATGGATTGCTCGCGCTGCAAGTTCTTTTCCGGTGCCGGTCTCGCCAGTAATAACCACATCGAGATCGACGGACGCCAAAGCGGCAATGCGCTTGCGAAACTCCCGCATGGCGCGTGACTTACCCAAGATGCTGACATCAGCGCGTTCAGCCAGCACTGTTTGCAGGCGGGCCACCTCGCGGCGGGCGGACTGCGCTTCAAGGGTCCGGCGCATGACGGCAAGCAGATGCGCAGAATCGTAGGGTTTTTCGAGAAAATCCTCAGCGCCTGCGCGCATCGCCTCAACCGCGTGGCCGACGTCACCGTGGCCGGTCAAAAGCACCACAGGGACTCTGTGCTTTTGCGCCCGAAGTTCTTTGAGAAACGCGATCCCGTCCATGCCGGGCATGCGCAGATCGCTGATCACAAGATCAGGCTGCGCCGCCATAGCGCCCAGAGCCTCGGCCGCAGACGCGAAGGCCTGCACCGCGTAGCCAGAGGTTTCGACCAGATCAGCCAGCGCTGACAGGTGATCGGCATCATCATCAACAATAAAGATACTGGCGGTCATGCGGCCTCGGCGCTTTTCTGGATGGCCAATGGCAAGGTCACGGTCACACGCGTGCCTTGGTCCCGATTTGAGCGGATGTCGAGCGTGCCGTTAAAGTCGGACAGGATCGCCTTGCAAATCGCCAGACCAAGACCCAGGCCCGAGCCGGAAAGTTTCGTGGAAAAGAAGGGTTCGCCCACCTTGGAAAGATCCGCATCGGCAATGCCTTTTCCGGTGTCTTCGACACATAATTTGGCTTGGCCCGCGTCAGTCGTCAACGTGACGGTGATCTGTGCCTCAGGTATATCCGCCACCGCATCAAGCGCGTTCAGCAAGAGGTTCGCCACGACCTGTTCAATCCGGATCGCACCGGCCATCACCTCGACCCGCCCCTCCGGCGCGTGAAACACCGGCACCACACCAATCGCCCGCGCGCGCGGCGCAACCAGATCAAGCGCCGAAGCGACCGGCGCGCAGATGTCGATCAGCGACAACTGCGCAACATCTTTGCGGGCAAAGCTCTTGAGGTGTTTTGTCGTGCGCTGCATCCGGCGGATCAGGCCACGGGCTTTGTCCAGCCGCTTTGCAGTCGCAGCATCTTTCTGGTCCAGCCCGAGTTCTGCAGCCGACAACGTCGCCTCCATTGCGGCGAGCGGCTGGCTGATTTCATGGACAATCGCTGTGGACATACGCCCAAGGGCAGCCATCTTTTCGGTATGCACCAGCGCTTCCTGCGTGGCGCGCAGATCAATCTCGGCCTGCACGCGCGCATCCACTTCACGCGCAAGATCTTTGGTGCGTGCAATCACCATGGATTCGAGCTTTTCGGATTGCGATAGCCGCAGCGCAATGATCTGCCGGCGCTGTTCCCAGGCCTTGAAAGCGGCAGCAATGGCCAAGGTGGCAAGCGCCGCCAAAACTGCGGCCCCCAATGACAAAAGCTGCATCCCCGCAGTCGCGCGCGCGGCAATCACCTGCCAGCCGGTTGAGGGCATCGTGGATGTCCGCGCGATCCAGCCATCACCGATGGCATCGCTGCCTTCCATCGCTGTACTGACAAGCGGCGCGGAGGTGGCGAGCGGCACACCCTCATAGGCGCGGGTCACGGCGATCTGGCTCAAAGCGTCAGGGCTTAGCGCTGTTAAGGCGCGGTATTGCCAATCCGGCCGTGCCGACAGGAAGACCACGCCATTGGCATCGGCGAGTGCCACATCCGCATCAGCGCTGCGCCAGATGTTCTCTAACGGCCGCAGGTCCAGCTTGACGACCAGCACGCCGCGTATGTCGCCTGCGTCGATCCGCGTGGACAGAAAGTAGCCCGGCACGCCGGTTGTCACACCGATGGCGTAGAATTGGCCTTGGCCTGTTGCCATGGCCTCCTGAAAATAGGGGCGAAAGGCATAGTTTTCGCCCACAAAACTGCCCTCGCGATTCCAGTTTGAGGCAGCGATGGTATTGCCCTGCCCGTCGATCAGAAACAACTCGCCCGCCTGTGCATGGACCGCCACTGTTTCCAGATAGGTATTGGCCGCCTGCAAAGGGCCGGTTCCGGCCAGCGCATCGCGCACGCGCACGTCCTCGGCGGCGACGGCAGGCAAGGATCGCAGACGCTCCACCTCGGCCTCGACGGCGCGTTTGGTCAACACAAGCGTCTGGTCCAATTCGGTCCGCGCCGCGCCAAGGACAAGGTTCTGCGCGACCACCCAGACCAGCACTGCGGCTAGCCCTGCAAGAAGAAGCGGCCGGATCAGCGACATGATGTTAGCCGTCCGTGGCGCTCTGCGCCGCTGCTGGACCATCAGCGCGCGCTTTGTCACGGCGCGCCTCGGACCAGTTCATGCCGAGCAACAGAACGATCAGCACGGCTGCTGCAATCTCGACTGTGAGCGATGGCCAGAAGAGCCCGACCACCCCCGGTAAAAGCAGGACGCGCATCCAAACCGGCATCGGGCGCCACAAGAACCCTTCCAGGAGTGCGGCAAAGGCAACCAAACCAAGGATCGCAATAGCCCCGCTCCAAAGCACAAGCGGCAGCGGGCCACCAAGGATGATTTCCTCGTTGAACACCATGAACAGCGGGATCAGATAGAGGCCCTTGGCGTATTTCCATGCCTGAATGCTCGTTTCCATCGGCTTTGCGCCCGCAATGGCCGCACCGGCAAAACCGGCCAGCGCTACGGGCGGTGTCACGTTACTGTCCTGCGAATACCAGAAAACCACAAGATGCGCGATCAGAAGCGGGATACCGAACTGCTCGGTCAGGGCCGGACCCACAAGGATGATCAGCACGATATAGGCCGCCGTCACCGGCAGACCCATGCCAAGCACAAGGCTTGCCAGCAGGACAAGGATCAGCGCCAGCACGATGTTGCCGCCCGAGAATGCGATCATCATGGCCGAGAATTTCAGCCCCAGACCTGTCAGACCGACAACACCCACGATGATACCTGCCACGGCGCAAGCGACAGACACAGCCACCGCATTGCGCGCACCCAGATCAAGCGCATCAAGTGTCAGCTTCAAACCGCGCGTGCACAGCCCGAAAAAGCCCTGCATCGTCGGACCGGACCGCGCAAACTCCCAAAGCGCCCGCGCCGAAGCTGCCGCCATGATCGACAAGATCGCATAGAAACCGACGCGCATCGGCGAATACCCGGCCACCAGCAGCAGCACCAACGCCACAAGCGGCAACAGAAAGTGCCAGCCTTCGGCCAGAACCTTGCGCACACTGGGCAGCTCTTCTGCTGTCAGGCCGGTCATGCCTTGTTTGACGGCGGCAATATGCACCAGCAGGTAAACCGTGCCGAAATAGAGAACCGCAGGGAAAATCGAGACCAGCACGATATCGACATAAGGCACACGGGTGAATTCGCTCATCAGGAATGCACCAGCCCCCATCAGCGGCGGCATGATCTGCCCGCCTGTGGATGCCGCGGCCTCAATGCCGCCGGCCTGTGCGGGGCGGTAGCCGAGCTTCTTCATCAAGGGGATGGTGAAGGCACCCGTCGTCACGACGTTGGCAATGGCCGAGCCCGAGATTGACCCCATACCGGCACTGGCGATCACAGCCGCTTTTGCAGGACCGCCACGCTGTTTGCCAGCGGCGGCATAGGCCAGATCGATAAAGAATTTCCCCGCGCCCGTGACCTCAAGAAAAGCCCCGAAGAGGACGAAGATGAACACAAAGGTCGCCGCAACACCCAAAGGAATGCCGAAAATACCTTCTGCCCCAAGGGTCATCTGGCTGGCGACACGATCAAGCGAATAGCCACGGTGGTTCAGGATGCCGGGCATCCAGTCGGCCAGAAAAGGCAACTCGCCACGGCTGCCTGCAAAGGCATATGCGATAAAGAAAACACCGATCAGCGTCATGCCAAGTCCAACGGCACGGCGGGCAGCTTCGAGCACCACGATGATGGTGACAATGCCCATCCACACGTCGATGTCGCGCGGGAAAATCTGGTTGGCGATGATGTCGATATTGAGCGGCACCCAAGCGCCGGCCGCAATACTCAGGACGATCAGCGTGCCATCAATGGCCCAGCCCAAGGGGCCACGCGCCTTTTCACGTCCAAAGGCGGGATAGATCAGGAAACACAACACCAGCACAAAGCCCAAGTGAATGGGCCGCTGAAAAAACAAGCCCAAGGGCTGCACGCCGGCGGCGTAGAGCTGAAAGAGCGAGAGCGCGATCCCGATGATGGTGATTGCACCCACCACGAACCGTGGTTGCGGTGCATGGATCGGGCTTGTTTCGGTTGTTGTCGTCATTGATCCGTACTTCCTAAAAGAGCGATCCGAACGCGTTCGCGTGGCGCAACCGCAGAGAGGGACACAACGGCGTCTCCCACCTGCAAGCGATGATCAACGGCCCCTGCACCCGGACGCAGCACATAGGCGTTCCCCGGTACCGGCTCGTTGATATCGAGAATGAAATATCCACCCTGCCCATCCGTGACCTGCCGCCCGCGTCCTGGAATGTGATCCAGACCAGCGGCGAAATCGGGAAGATGCGCGTGCATCAATACCATCCGGCCCGCTTGGTTTTCATAACAGTCCGCAACGGGAAACCCTTTCACGGAGTGGTTCCAGAGCACGCACCATTCGGTTCCTTGCGGGACATCAAAACGGGCGATTTCGGTGCCGTCTTCACGGGTGGCGACAAGCGCATCTGCCGTGGCCGACACCGGCAGGAACAGTAGAATGAGAAGGGGGAGGACTTTGCCTCCCCCTTCCCAAAGTGGTCCCATCATGGACGCAAGTCATCCGGAATGGTCACACCGACTTCTTCGTAGTAGCGGATCGCACCAGGGTGCAGCGGTACAGGTGTCGCAGAGATTGTGAAATCAATCGTTGTCTCATTCGCGGCAGGGTGTACGGCCTGCAATTCCGCAATGTTCTCGAACATCGCCTTGGTGATGCTATAGGCAAGGTCATCGGACATTTCAGACGACACGGTCAGCACGTTTGGAATACCCAGCACGCTGATATCTGCGTCAACGCCGTTGTAGCTGCCGCCTGCAAGAGTGGTCATTGCGAAGGTCGGGTTTGCATCCATCGCGGCGGCCATCTCGGCCTCGGTCAGTTCGATGACCACGATGTTCTGTGTTGTGGCAAGGTTGAGGATCGAGGATGTCGGCGCACCCACAGACCAGAAACCAGCGTCGATATCGCCGTTGCTCAGCGCATCAGCTGTTTCGTTGAAGTTCAAACGCTGCTCTTCGATGTCATCATAGCTGATGCCATTGGCCTCAAGGATCGCATTGGTGTTGACCTCGGTACCGGAGCCTGGCGCACCGATCGACACGCGCTTGCCGCGCAGATCTTCAAGCGAGGTAATGCCGGAGCCTTCGAGCGCCACGATCTGCACCATGTTCGCATAAAGCGACGCAAGACCACGGATCATTGGCAGTTGCTGGCCCTCAAAGCGGCCTGTCCCTGTGTAGGCTTGAGACACTGTATCGGCGAGACCAATCGCCAGATCCGCGTCACCTGTGGCGATCAGACCCATATTTTCAACCGACGCGCCGGTAACTTCAGCTGCAGCGGAATAGCCTTCGATGTGGTTATTGATGACCTCGGCAAGTCCGCCACCCATTGGGTAATAGACGCCGCCGGTGCCGCCGGTTGCGATCGAAAGCTGCTCTTGCGCCACTGCGGGCGCACCAAAGCTCAATGCAACAACAGCTGCGCCAAGCAGGCCAACGGGCCTGCGCAATACTTCTTTAAACATGTAGTCCTCCCAGATCGGGCTTAACGCCCCTAAAACTCACCCGGATCGTTTCGGGTCCTGCCAAGGGTGGCCCAATTGCGCGCGGAATGGGACTCCTTTTTCAAGAAAATCGCAAAAATTCGTGGCAATAGATTGCCAGCCCCCACGCAAATTCTCGCCAGCAGGAACCCAGTTTGGACAGGAACCGCTTGCGCGCAATTCAAGCGTGTGGCGGATATCGCCTTAGTTGTTCACAGATGCACGAATGCGTGGATGCAATATGCCTTGCGCCACCTCATCCCATCGCAGAACAGGCCTCTCAGCCAAGATATGCGTCAGTATCCGTTACCTTGGCGTAGGACCCGTTAAGCGCGCCCATGATCGTTGCATGGACCTGTGCCGCAGGGACGGTCACATCGCCGAAAGTGGTGTCTTTGGCACCGCAGGCATCAGCCACGACGGTCACCTCGAAACCTAGGTCACGGGCAGCACGTGCCGTTGCGTCGATGCACATCTGTGACATCGCCCCGCAAATCGTAACAGAGGTTACACCGGCATCGCGCAGCATTGCCTCAAGGGCGGTGTTCAGGAAGCTGTTGGGCCTGTGTTTCAGAACTTTCGGTTCATCATCAAGTGGTGCGACGACAGGACTAATCTTTGCCCCCTCGGTTCCGGCCACGAAGAATGGCCCGCCCTCCGGCATCTCGTGGTGCACGTGCACGACCATCTCGCCTTTCTCGCGGGCGGTACCTAGCAGGCGCGCGGCATTGTCTGCAGCTTGCGCCATATTGGCGACGGGCCATTTGCCGCCAGCGAAGTAGTCACTTTGAATGTCGACGAGGATAAGAGCGTTCTTCATGGGAGTGTCCATTTCTATGCATATCAAAAACGGTAACGGCTGCGGGTATACATGCCCGCAAAAGGTTTCAGGTGCTACAGGGCAAATTGAAACGCCGACCTATGATGTTGGCGGCGCGCAATACTGTTTGTCCATCATCATATGCACCCCTTTGCAGCCATTCACCGTTTGCGTAATCCGCAAGTCACCCGCGAGACTACACAGCATATAGGCATCTTCCCGCGTGATCCCCGTGCGGGCCGACACGACGTCGATCATATCGCGCAGCGCCATTTGCACGCAGATATCCAGATCGGGGTCCATACCCATCGTAATCAGATGCGTGGGGGTTTCGGCCTGCGGATAGACACAGGCCAAATCACGCCGCACCGTCAACCGGAACCGGCCGGACAAGGCGGTCTCGATGGCCGTGACACAGACCTCTCCATCGCCTTGCGCGCCGTGGCCGTCACCTGCAGAGAAAAGCGCGCCTTCCACATTCACGGGCAGATACAAGGTGGTCCCCGCCACAAGTTCCTTATTGTCCAGATTGCCACCATGCTTGCGCGGCTCAATCGTAGAGATACGCCCCCACGCAGGTGGCGGGGCCACGCCCATCACCCCAAAGAACGGATGCAGCGGCAGTTTCAGCCCCCAAGGCATGGTGGCTTCGTTGCGGTCTGCATCAAGCGGGATGATCGTATGTTTTTTCTCTTCGAAATCATAAGGCAGCGTACCAGCCAACGGGCGGATCATGTTGTATCCCCAGTCCTGCCGCAGTGCGACCTCAAGAATATCAACCTGCAAGACATCCCCCGGCATTGCACCGGCAACGGCCACCGGCCCTGTCAGGATATGCCCGGGCATCGCAGGCACGCCCTGCGCGTGGATTTCATAAAGTTCGGGCGGCACGTAGTACCCCGCCCCCGGCAACATGGCAGGACCACCGGACACCGTTTCGATCACGATCTCAGCGCCGCTGTCGATTGTCGCGACAGGTGTCATATCAGCGTCGAAATAACCCCAGTGACAGGTTTCTGGTCCAGCTTTCAAAATTGTCATGCGGGCAGCCTTTGCTCGGCAAGGGTCACCCAATAAGAGGCCCCGATCGGAATGATTTCATCGTTAAAGTCATATTCGGGGTGGTGCAGACCTTTGCTCGGCCCGTTGCCGATCTGGATGTACGCCCCGGGACACGCCTGCAGCATATAGGCAAAGTCCTCGCCGCCCGTGGTACGGGGCGCTTGTGTGTCGCAATCGCCAGCCACCGCTTGCGCGGCCAGTGCGGCAAAGCCTGTTTCCTCATCGTGGTTCGCCATCACTGGGTAAGCCACCTCTGGAAAGTCAATCACGGCAGTCGCGCCATAGGTCTGCGCCGTCAGCGTGGCCACGGATTCAATCCGCGCCAGTATCTCGCGGCGCACGGTCTCGTCAAAACTGCGGACCGTTCCGCGTAGCGTGACTGTTTCGGGGATCACATTGAAGGCCTCGCTTTCCGTCCTGAATGACGTGACCGACACCACCGCAGCCTGCTGCGGGTCCGTGTTGCGCGATACGATGGATTGCAGGTTCATCACAAGCGCCGAGGCGGCAAGCGTGGTGTCCACCACGTTATTGGGGCGGGCCGCATGACCACCTTTGCCTGTGACGGTCATTTCAAACGTGTCTACAGCCGCATAAAATGGCCCTGACCTGATCGCAAAAGCCCCTTCCGGCAAAAGCGGCGAATTATGCATCCCGTAAATTTCAGAAATGCCAAAGCGCTCAATCATCCCGTCTTCGACCATGGCAAGCGCCCCTGCCCCACCCTCTTCTGCGGGTTGGAAGATTACAGCTATGGTGCCGTCGAACTGCCGTGTCTCTGCAAGGTACTGGGCCGCCCCCAACAACATGGCCGTATGCCCGTCATGCCCGCAGGCATGCATCTTGCCCGGGACGGTAGAGGCATATTCAGCGCCCGTTGCCTCAAAGATCGGCAAGGCGTCCATGTCGGCGCGTAGGCCAATCGTGCGTCCTGATGCGGTCGTTCTGCCGTGGATCAGGCCCACCACACCGGTCTTTCCGATCCCTGTGACAACCTCATCACATCCAAAGGCACGCAGTTTGTCTGCGACGATCCCGGCCGTGCGCTCGGTGTCATAAAGCAACTCTGGATGCATATGAAAATCGCGGCGCCATGCGGTGATTTGCGGGTGCATTTCGGCCAGTCTGTTACGAATAGGCATCTGGTGTCCTTTGGTCGGCGTTGTTTGTCGTGACTAACTTGGGAATGTCGGGCGGCGCGCCGCAACCCCCAATTTGTGTTCAAGTGCCATGCCGAGGTTCAAAAGCGGGCCTTCATCAAAAAGCTGCCCCCAAAGGGAAATACCCTGAGGGACATTGAACTTGGCTGTGCCTGTCGTTTCCCTGACGCCCAGTTTATCTGCGCTCAACGAACCCGGTTTGCGGCTGGGCAAGTCATCAAACCCTGCGCGCAGATGCAAACACGGATGCCCTGTAAAGTTCGAGGCCACCAGCATCGGCCCTGTTGAGAACGGGCCAATCAGCGCGTCAATCCCGCTCATCATCGTCCCCACGGCCTGCATCACGCGGTAGCGCAGCCGATCGGTCTGGACGAGATCAACGGCCGAAATGAAATGCGCCTTGCGGAACGTATTCGGCCATGCGGCATCATCCTGCCAGCGCAGCGTGTCATCTGTGTCGTTCAGGGTCAGCGTCTCAAAGGCGGCGGCGGCCTCGGCGTAGACGACTGTCATCAGTGAATTATAGGGCAGATCTTCGAGGCTGACTTCCTTCACGGTGATGCCAAGATCCTTTGCCGCAGCAAGGGCCGCACGGTCGATGTCCGTGGCACCTTCTTCGAAGGCTTCTGGCAGATAGCCCAGCGTCATGCCTGCGATGCTGGCGTTCGCGTCAAAGCGGAACGGGGCGGCAATCGAGCCCCGATCGTTGATGTCGCCACCGTTGATCGCCGCAAGCACCATGGCTGTATCTTCGACCGACCGGCAAATCGGGCCGACCTTATCCAAAGACCAGCACAGCGTCATACCGCCCGCCCTGCTGACCCGCCCAAACGTCGGGCGCAAACCTGTCGTACCGCAGCGTTGCGAGGGCGACGTGATCGAGCCCAGCGTCTCGGTCCCAATCGAAAAACCACACAGCCCCGCAGCGGTGGCCGAGGCCGACCCCGCACTTGATCCGCTGGAGCCTTCGTTCAGGTTCCAGGGGTTGCGCGTCCAACCGCCATACCAAAGATCGTTATAGGCCAGCGCACCCAGCGTTGTTTTTCCAATCAGGACAGCACCTGCCGCGCGCAGCTTTGTGGTGACGGTTGCATCGCTGTCCGGCACGCGGTTCTGGTACGGTTCAGCCCCCCAACCGGTGGTAATGCCTTTGGTATCAAACAGGTCTTTCAGCCCGTAAGGAATGCCATGCAGTGGCCCCAGCCAAACACCTGCGCCAAGCAGGCTGTCCATTGCCGCAGCCTCGGCGCGGGCAAGATCGGGCGTGACGGTGGCAAAGCACTCTAGCTTGGGATCAAGGGCTGCGATCCGTTCGAGATAAAGTTCCGTCAGCGCGAGCGACGTGATCTGCCGTGTGCGCACCCACTGCGAAAGATGGGTCAAAGGCGCAAAGGCGATATCCTCTGCGTCAGAGGGGAGTGGTGCCGTGATTTCGGAAAGCGCGAGCGCGTCAGCGCCGTGCGGCATCGCAAACCCCGGCAAACGCGGATCAAACCGGCCAGCCGTGGGCGCACTGTTATCGAGCGCGAGTGTGCGGCGCGCAATCCCGAGGTCCCTTTGGGCACCCAGATTACCCGCCATCTGCGCCCGCTCTTTGGCGGTATAGGCGAGACCCAAAAGGCGTTCTGCACCTTCAATATCAGCTTCTGAGATGCTCTGGTTCACGCCCTTTTCCTTCTGCTCGGGACCTTCTTCGCGTTCTAGCTTTTAAGTTCGGTCGCGAAGGACCGACTTGTCCTGCCTTCCGCCTTGCGGCGGGCTTCTTCGGCAGCAATGGCGGCGTCTATCGCACTGCGATCTGTGACACCTGAAAAATTCGCCGCTGTGGGCATGATTTCGGCCACATGCAGGAACCTCTCATTGGCGACATCCAGCAGCCTGCGCAATTCCGCCAGCGGATCGGGGTGGTCGTCGGCACGGATATCAAGCCACGGGTAATCCTCGGTCCGGTGAATGCAAAGGGCGGCTGATTGTGTGCCGCGCTTGTCACCACCTGCAAGGGCCCCTGCTTCCATGGCCGTCAAAAGGCGTTCTGCAAATGGCAGGTCCATGTTGGCCTGATACGCCGCCAAAGTATCCGCGACGACAGCCGGTCCCGCCAGCATGTTGCCCGCCACAGACACCCCATCGCCAATCACATGACCGGCCCAGTCGATACACTCGGCCCCGGTATGGGCCGCCGATTGCCCTTGGCTATCGATCAAGTGAAGCTGCCGCTGCAAACGGCCCCCATCACGGGCGATCATATCGTCGAGGATCGCTTGTGCTGTTTCACCATTCGCCAGACGCTCTGCGCCCTCAACGCCCAGCATCGGATTGACAAAGGCCTGTGTCGCCACAGCCCCTTTGCCACCGCGGATATGCGGCACCAATGCACCCACAGCAAAGAAGCGGCTTGCAACAGCCACCCCGTAATGGCCGGTCTTTGGGTCGCGAGCGACAATGGAATAGGTCATCTGGTCGTCCCCCTATCGGCCAACTGCGTAGGCTTGCATCAGACGCGGCGTCGCTGCGGCGCGCAACAGACCGCTTGCATCGCGACTTGCTGCGGTCAAACGTCCCACCGTCCACGGTTCAGCCACCTGAAGATCATGTCCGCGCGCGCGCAAATCTGCGATGACAGCATCGCCAAAGGATGGCTCGACCATCAGATGACCGGGCTGGGTCGCGCGGGGGTAAAAGGAGCCTTGAAAATGGCTGGTGTTGAACAAAGGCGCGTCAATCGCGGCCTGCAGGTTCATCTGGCTATGCACAAGACGCAAGAACAGGATCAGCTGCCACTGGTCCTGCTGGTCGCCGCCTGGTGTGCCGAACGCCAATGATGCTTTGCCGTCGCGCCCTGCCATGGATGGCGACAACGTGGTGCGCGGGCGTCTGCCCGGTGCCAGCGATGTGGGCAAACCTTCGGTCAGCCAGAACATCTGCGCGCGCGAATTCAACGGCATTCCAAGGCCCGGTACGACAGGCGAGGATTGCAGCCACCCCCCTGACGGCGTTGCAGAGACCATGTTGCCCCAACGGTCGATCACGTCGATATGCACGGTATCGCCGCGCTTTTCGGACAGATGCGCCATGGTGGGTTCGCCCGCACCTGCACCGGGGCCTGCGACAGTATCTTTGCCAGCGCGCTTGACCGCTTCACGGGCCCAAACATCAAAGCCGTCAATATGTCCGGGGCGTTGCTCCAGCGATGCTTTCTCGCCAAGCAGGGCGCGGCGTTCGGCGGCATACTCACGCGACAGCAAAGTCTCGGTCGGAATATCGGTATGGGCGGGGTCGCCGTAATAGGCCTCGCGGTCCGCAAACGACAGTTTCATCACCTCGGTGACGGTATGCACAAAGTCAGCGCCGTTCAGGTCCATCTGGCCGATGCCTGTGCCTTCGAGGGTGCGCAGCGATTGCAGCATTGTGGGGCCTTGGCTCCACATGCCTGCCTTCCAGACGGTCCAGCCTTCGTAATCTACCGAAAGCGGGTCTTCGTAGGTCGCTTCCCATCCGGCCATATCCTGACCTGTCAGCACACCTTTGCGGCGGCCTCCGGCGGCATCCATGACACAGGCGTCTTTCATCCAGTCGTCAATCGCTTCGGCCACAAAGCCCTGATAAAAGGCGCGGCGGGCCGCATTGATCTGGGCCTCGCGGCCTGATGCGGCCTCGGCCTCTGTCACGATCCGGTCGTAGGTGTCGGCCAGTGCAGGGTTACAGAACAGGCTTTCAGGCGCGGGTGCTTTGCCGCCCGGCAACCATGTGGCGTAAGAGGTCGGCCATTCATCGCGGAAAAAATCTTCCAACCCGCTGATCGTGGCCGAGACCCGCGCAAGCGTGGGATGACCGTGGCGCGCATAGTGGATCGCAGGTTCAAGAATATCGCGCAAAGGCAGCCGCCCGTGATCGCGCAACATCAGCATCCATGCATCAAACGCACCGGGGATCACCGTGGCGAGCAAGCCCGAGCCGGGGATCATATCCAGCCCTTCGGATTTGTAGTGTTCAATCGTGGCACCCGCAGGGGCAGTTCCCTGACCGCAGACAACGCGCGGTGTATCTTCGCCCGCGACCTGGATCAGCGCGGGCATATCCCCGAGCGGGCCGCACAGATGCGGCTCGACCACTTGCAAAACAAAGCCCATGGCGGCGGCCGCATCAACCGCAGAGCCACCCTTTTCCAAGATGGACATGCCAACGGTTGAGGCAATCCAATGCGTGGATGTGGCCACGCCAAATGTGCCAAGGATTTCAGGCCGAGTTGTAAATTGCATGAGCGGTATTCCTTATTCTTCTTGATTAGTTGTCGCGCGGGTCAAGCGCATCGCGCAGGCCGTCGCCGAAAAGGTTGAACCCCAGCACCACGAGGAAAATCGCGATGCCCGGCCACAGGGCCATCCAAGGGGCCTGTTCCAAAAAGGCTTTGGCCGTGTTCAGCATCGATCCCCATGAGGGTGACGGTGGTTGCTGGCCAAGGCCGAGAAACGAGAGCGACGCTTCGGCAATGATGGCCGTTGCGATGGTCAACGTGGCCTGCACCAGCAGGGGCGGTACGATATTGGGCAGAACGTAGCGTCCGATGATGGCAGGGTGCGACAGGCCGATAGCGTGGGCGCCTTCAACATAGTCTTCTGTCACCACCAGCATGGTTTGCGCGCGCGCCAGACGAATGAAGATCGGCACTGCGGACAGACCAATCGCGATCATCGCGTTGGTCAGTGATGGCCCAAGGAA
This sequence comes from uncultured Alphaproteobacteria bacterium, assembly GCA_942490805.1. Classification (GTDB taxonomy): domain Bacteria; phylum Pseudomonadota; class Alphaproteobacteria; order Rhodobacterales; family Rhodobacteraceae; genus Yoonia. Next base: position 34,719 of record CALNYU010000009.1, read on the forward strand.
AGCAGCAAGCGCGATGGCAAGGATCAGGAACGGGGCTGCCAAGAGCGCCTCTGTGATCCGGCTGATAATCGCGTCGGTCCAGCCGCGGCAATAGCCTGCCAGCACGCCCAGCGGAATTCCGATGGCCAGCGCGATAGCAACCGACACCACACCTGCCAACAGTGACGCCCGCGCGCCCCAGATCATCCGGCTAAGAATGTCGCGACCAAGCTCGTCTGTGCCCAACCAATGCGCGGCCGAGGGGGCTTTGCGCACGGCCCCCCAATCGGTTTCCGCAGGGCCCGGGATTGGCAGAAAAGGGGCCAGCAGCGCGATCACCACAAAGGTACAGACGATCCCAGCGCCGAACATGGCCGCCACGTTGCGCCGCAGTTTGGCCCAGACGCGGCTTTGCTTTGGGGGCAGCACTTCAGCGGGGTTTTGCGGGGTATCGGTGATGGCTGTCATTGGTCATTCATCCGGGGGTTAAGGTAGCGGTAAAGCGCATCAGACAGGATGTTCATCACAACGAATGCAATCGCTGTGCAAAGTACGATCCCTTGAACGACGGCGTAATCTCGGTTGAAAACGGCATCGACAACAAGTTTGCCAAAACCGGGGATCGTGAAAATCTGTTCGGTCAGAACGGCCCCTGCCAGAAGCTCTCCAAACAGCAGCGTGATAACAGTCACCACAGGCACCAGCGCATTGCGCAGGGCGTGGCGGGTGACAACGCGCCATTCTGACAGGCCTTTGGCGCGGGCGGTGCGCACGTAATCCGATTGCAGCACGCCCAGCATCGCAGAGCGGGTGTGACGCATCAGCGTTGCCGCCAAACCGGTGCCCAGCACGAAGGCGGGCATCAACATGGTGCGGATCGACTGCAGCGGGTCTTCCGAGAATGGCTGATATCCCGAAGCGGGCAGCCAACCCAGTTTCACAGAGACCAGAAGGATCATCATAATACCGAGCCAGAAATTCGGCACTGACAGGCCCGAAAGTGCGACGATATTGGCGAGCCAGTCGATCCATGTGCCTTTGTGATAGGCAGAAATGATGCCTGCCGGAATACCGATGACGACCGCAATGATCAGCGCCATCAGGGCCAGTTGGAAGGTCACAGGCAGTTTTTGCGCAAGCAGCGTTGTCACAGGCTGTTGCGTTCGCAAGGACACACCAAGATCGCCGCGCAGGGCGTTACCAACCCAGTGGAAATATTGCACATAGAGCGGGTCATTCAGACGGTATTTCTCACGCAGGAAGGCGAGGATTTCGGGATTGCGGTCTTCACCAGCAAGCGCCAAGACAGGATCGCCCGGCAACAATTTTTGCAGGAAGAACACGAGGACCGAGATCAGCAGGATCGTCGGGATCGCTATCAAAAGTCTGCGTCCAATGAAGCTCAGCATCAAGATCGCCTTTGCATGAGGGTTGAAAAAGGAGGCTCTGGCGGCGCAGGCGCCGCCAGAGGTTTTTCGCTTATTCGGACTTGGAGACACCCGCCAAACGGATCATGCCGTCGGGGTATGGCGTATAGCCATTGATGTCGCTGCCCAGCGCCCAGATCCATGTCTGGTGATACAGGTAGATCAGCGGAAGATCATCGTTCAGGATCGCCAGCGCCGCATCATAGTTGGCCTTGCGATCAGCAACATCGTTGGACACCCGCGCTGCGTCCAAAAGTGCATCGACTTCAGGATTGCAGTAACCACTGTCATTGATGCCACCTTCACAGGTCACAAACTGGTGGATGTTGCCATCGGGATCGACGCGACCCGACCAACCAATCTGGCTGATCTCATAAGCACCGGCTGTCTGCTCGCTCAGCAGTGTCGCAAATTCCTTCGCAACAACGCTCACGGTAATCCCCGCTTCGCTTGCCATTGCTTGAACAACCTGCACGACCTGCTGGGCGACCGGGTTCGTGGACACCTGAATTTCAACAGTCGGGTTTTCGATGCCTGCTTCGGCGAGCAACGCTTTGGCTGCGTCAACGTCACGGGCAGGCACAGGCAGGCTGGCGTTGTACCAAGGCGATGTTGGCGGATAAGGCTGGTTGCCTGCAGCAAACGCACCTTCAAAGACCACCTGGTTCAGCACTTCGCGGTCAATCGCAAGGGACAGCGCCTGACGCACCAGTTTATCCTGACCGAAGGGGGTCTGCGCGTTGTCGCCATTACCAACGTTCACTGTCAGACCTTGATATCCCAAGGACACAGCCTGCTCCATCTGCAGGTTGCTGTCTGCTCTGACAGAGGCCACGTCCGTGGCCGCCAGACGCTCGACCATGTCGACGTCACCGGCGCGCAGGTTTGCCAAACGCACGGTATCGTCAACGATGGGCAGGAAAGTGACTGTGTCAAAGTTGATCTGGTCGGCGTTGTAATAGTCCGCATATTTCGTCAGAACGATCCGGTCCTGCTGGACGCGCTCGGTAAAGCTGAACGGTCCGGCACAAACCGGTGCTGCCCCGAATTCGAGCCCCATTTCCTCGGCTGCTTTTGGTGACACCATCATGCCAGAACGGTCAGCAAGCTGTGCGATCAGCGTCGCGTCCGGGTTCGCCAGCATAATTTCAATCGTGTACTCATCGACCACATTCGTGCCGGTGATTGACGCGACTTCAGACTTTCTGCGGCTTTCGTCCAAGTTCTTTGAACGGTCGATGTTATAGGCCACCGCTTCGGCATTGAAGGGTTCGCCATCATGGAAAGTAACATCATCACGCAATGTCATGGTCAGTGTCATGCCATCGTCAGACCAGCTCCAGCCTGTCGCCAGCATCGGGATGATTTCCAGCTCGGGCGTGATTTCAACCAGCTTGTCGCAAAGCGACGCATAAACAATCCGGCCAACAAAGGTACGGGACTGATCGGGGTCAAGGATATCAGGATCTTCGGCAAGGCCGATACGCAGGTCCTGCGCATGAACAAAGGACGTGCTCAGCAGCAAGGCTGCGGCAAGCGTGGCTATTGGTTTGATAAACATAGTCATTTCTCCCAGTTTGTTTTCAGGTCTTAGAGGTCTTCGTGAGTGGTGGTTCTTCGTTCCGTTGTCTTGCTGCACGGTAAAGGTCGAAGCGTTTATTGGCGGCATCGCTGCGCGAGGTCTCCAAAGCGGAAAGACCTGCCAAATCAAGTTCATCTGCATGGTGACAGGCAACGCTGGCACCATTGCCTTGCGGTTTCAGCTTTGGTGCGGTGGTGCGGCACAGGTCGGTGGCATGTGCACACCGCGGATGGAACCGGCATCCTGTCGGCAGATTAATCGGGTTGGGCGGATCGCCCTCAAGCTTTGCCGTCGCTGGACGTGCGCCAACCTGAGCGACAGGAATAGCGGCAATCAGGGCGGCGGTGTAAGGGTGGCGCGGGGCGGTAAAGAGTTCGTCGACTGGCGCAAGTTCGACAATCTCGCCCAGATACATCACCGCAACACGGTCAGACATGTGCCGGACAACCGCAAGGTCATGGGCAATGACGACCAGCGTGAGACCCAGCTCTTGCTTGAGGTCTTCGAGAATATTGACCACCTGCGCCTGAATGGACACATCCAGCGCGCTCACGGGCTCATCCCCGATCAAAACCTTTGGACCCGATGCAAGCGCACGCGCGATGCCGATCCGCTGGCGTTGCCCGCCCGAGAACTCGTGGATGTAGCGGTCTGCAATCTGTGGCGAGAGGCCGACACGGGACAACAGCCAGGCAACCTTGGCCGAACGTTCCTCGGCGGTGCCGATCCCATGAACCTTGAGGGGCTCTTCAATCAACGCACCCACGCTCATGCGCGGGTTCAATGACGAGAACGGATCTTGAAAAATGAACTGCAAATCGCGGCGCAGCCCGCGCATTTCGTGTTCCGAGATGTCCGCGATATTGCGGCCCTCATATTTGACGCTGCCCTCGGACGGCGCGATCAGGCGCACAAGCAGCCGCGCAAGCGTGGATTTACCACAACCGGATTCACCCACAATTGCAAAGGTTTCACCGCGCATGATCTTGAGATCAATGCCGTCAACAGCGCGCACCACTTTGGCCTTGCCGAAAAGCGGTTTTGCAGTTTCGAACTGTCGCTTAAGACCATTCGTCTCCAAGATGACCGGATTGCCCGTCATGCCAAGGCCCTCTCTTCCATCTGTGTGTCAAGCGGCGCTTTCCAGCATGCAACGGCATGACCAGATACGACTTCCACCATGGCTGGCGTCTTGGCGCAGCCCGCATCCGCAAAGGGACACCGCGACGCAAAACGACAGCCGGCAGGCATCTGCGCGGCTTGCGGCACCACACCGGGGATCGTGACCAGTTTGTCCAGACGCTGCCCCAAGGTTGGCATCGAGCTCATCAAGCCGATGGTATAAGGGTGTTGCGGATCATCGAAAATCTGCGCGGCGGTGCCCATTTCAACGATCCTGCCCGCATACATGACTGCGACCTTGTCAGCCATTTCCGCCACGACCCCCAGATCATGGGTAATCAAGATCATCGCACTGCCTGTTTCCGCCTGCAGGGTCCGCATTAGTTCAAGGATTTGCGCCTGAATGGTCACATCAAGTGCCGTTGTCGGTTCATCCGCAAGCAGCAGTGTGGGATCATTGGCAAGGGCCATTGCGATCATCACACGCTGGCGCATGCCACCTGATAGATTGTGCGGATAGGCATCCAGCCGACTTTCAGGTGCGGGAATACGCACGCGCCGCAGCATCTCAAGCGCACGTGCGCGGGCGGCTTCGGCGCTCACACCTTGATGGCGCTGGACCGCTTCGGCAATTTGGTCACCGATCCGCAAGGCAGGGTTCAAAGACGTCATCGGCTCTTGGAAAATCATCGCCATGCGATCGCCGCGCAATTCCTGCAGGTCTTTCAACGGCATTTCCAACAGGTTGCGCCCTTCAAACAGGGCTTTGCCCCCCGTCACGGACAACGGCGGCGAGGCCAGCAGCCCCATCAGCGCCAGTGCGGTCAGGCTTTTACCGCAGCCGGACTCTCCCACGATACAAAGTGTTTCACCGGGGTAGAGCGCAAAGGACACATCCTCTACCAGATCGCGCTGCGTGCCTGCGATCCGGATCGACATGCCTTGCACATCTAACAGTGGCGCGGTCATGATGCGTCCCCCATGGAGCGGCTCAGATTGTCTCTGAGCATTTGAAGGTGTTCGGTCATTGCATTGCGTGCCGCGTCCATATCCCGCGCATCAATCGCATCGATGATCTGCGTGTGCTGCGTGTGGTAGAGCGCTTTCGTCTCTGTCGTCCGCGCCATGTGGCGCTTGTGCTGCCAATCCTCGGCGCTGCGCACGGCATCGACCAAGTCAAAGGCCGCCAGAAGAAGCGGGTTATCCGCAATTCTTGCGATCAGCCGGTGCATGGCGCCGTCCCACAATTCCGACGAATCCGAGTCCGCCGCACTATAGGTCCGCCCCGCCAACAGGCGAAGCCGGTCAACATCATCTGCGGTGGCACGGCGCGCGCAAAGCGCGGCCAATTGCGGCTCGATCCCTAAACGGGCCTCCATAACGGCAAGCGCATCAACCTCGTCGACGATTTCATCGGCAAGACCTTTTGCAGCGCGCGGGGGCTGACCGGCAAATGTGCCTTTGCCCTGTCTGCGCCACAGCAGGCCCTCAGCCTCAAGAACCTCGAGAGCGCGTCTGATCGTGCGACGACCGCAGCCGAACCTTTCGGACAATTCACGTTCCGTCGGCAGCCGACCGTCAGACGGCAACTTACCCTCTTCGATAAGATGCCTGACCTGCGTCAGGGCACGGGTCGTGTTGTCAGAAAAATCACTGTCGAAATTCAAGACGTCAGCCTCCGCATACGATTCGCATCTGAATCTATAGTCGATTGGTCCGAACCAAATTAGGAATGGTTCACCTAATGCAAAGCAAGGGAAAATCGCAAATACATGTTCTCGCTGCGCCTCATTCGGCTTATTGCTTAAATTTTAGGCGTATTTTTTGAAATAGAGATGACTTCGCCAGCTTTCAGCCCATGGTTCAAACGATCTTGTCGCTGTTGCAATGTTCTGACTTCCGAGCAGCTTTGCGGCTCACGCCCATCGCATGGCCTGCCAAGATGGACGCTATGCTGCATGCCCCATGGACAGCATTAGTGATCATCGACACTCCAACATGCGAAATCGTGACGACTAAACGTGATTTGGCAGCCTTTGTGACGATGAAATGTGACGAAATTGTTCAGACAGAAGCCGGCAACTTCGATAGGTTCCGACTTTCCGCCCGTAGCGCGTCGTTGCTACTCCGCCAACTCCCGCATGACCTTGATCAGATCGGATTTGCCTTCAAAGCCGATGCCCGGCAGCTCGGGCATGATGATATGACCGTCTTCGACTTTTACAGAATCCGGAAAGCCGCCATAGGGCTGGAACAGGTCGGGGTAGCTTTCGTTACCGCCAAGCCCCAGACCCGCCGCGATGTTAAGCGACATCTGGTGTCCACCATGCGGAATACAACGGGACGGTGACCAACCCGCCGTTTCCAGCACATCAAGCGTGCGCAGATATTCGACAAGCCCGTAAGACAGCGCGCAATCGAACTGCAGCCAATCGCGGTCAGGGCGCATGCCGCCGTAACGGATCAGATTGCGTGCATCCTGATGCGAGAACAGGTTTTCGCCTGTCGCCATCGGACCGGGGTAGAATTCGGCCATCGCAGCCTGAAGCTGATAGTCCAAGGGATCGCCGATTTCCTCATACCAGAACAGCGGATAGTTGCGCAGCATCTTGGCATAGGCGATTGCGGTCTCAAGATCGAAGCGGCCGTTTGCATCCACGGCCAGTTGCGCCTCTGTGCCAATCTCTTGCAGCACGGCTTCGATCCGCCGCTGGTCCTCGTCGATTGAGGCGCCACCAATCTTCATTTTGACCACGTTATAGCCGCGATCCAGATAGCTCCGCATCTCTTGGCGCAGCGCAGTGTCGTCTTTGCCCGGATAGTAATAGCCACCGGCGGCATAAACGAAGATCCGGCGGTTTGCCTCAACGCCCTTGCGCTCGGCGAGCAGTTGGAAAAGCGGCTTTTCCGCGATCTTCGCGATAGCATCCCAGACGGCCATGTCGATCGTCCCGACGGCAACCGAACGCTCACCGTGTCCGCCCGGCTTTTCGTTCTGCATCATCGCGGCCCAAATTTTGTGACCATCCAGATTGGTCCCCGCATCATTCATCAGCAATGCCGGGTCCGCCTCAAGGATACGATCCCGGAAGCGTTCGCGGATCAGACCCCCCTGCCCGTACCGACCATTGGAGTTAAAGCCGTAACCGACGACGCGCCGACCATCCCTGACAACATCAGTGACGACAGCCACCAGACTTGCCGTCATTTTGCTGAAATCGATGTAGGCGTTCCGGATCGGAGATGAGATCGGCTTGGTGACTTCGCAGATATCGACAATGCGCATTGGCGTGTTTCCTTTAAATACGGATTGCGCCCGCAGGCGATCATCGCAACTTTTAGCGGATTACGAACGCGAAACGCTAATACCGTTTTTCGCTAAATTCATACTGAAAGCGCATAAATCATCTGTCGTTGCTTCCGACCACTTTCTGCCAGAATGCCTCAGAGTGCGGCGACATGCGCGAACGCGGGCGGTAGATGATGACTTGGACAGGCACATCCATTTCCACGCCACCAGCACGTACCAAAGCGCCGGTCTGGATATCGTTCTCTGCCAGCGTAAGCGGAAGAAAAGCAACGCCCTGCCCCGCTTTCGCCATTTCGAGATTGGTCGAAGCCAGTACAGAATTCATCGTCGCCTCAATAGCGGGGCGTCCGTATGCGGCCCAATGCGCCTCGAGGATTGCATGTAAACCAGACGCGGTTGCGTATGAAAGAAATGGGACGGGTTGCGTGCCTGTACCGATCTGCCAAAGCGTTTTGCCATCCGTGTCGGGGGCACAAAGGGGCACAAGGCGGTCATTGCCAATCATGTGACTAAGAAATTGCCTCTCCGGCAGATCCGGACTGCCCGCAGTCCCCTTGTGACAGATGAAGAAATTGGCGCTGCCGTCTTGCATAATCCGCAGACATTGCCGGTGCGTGTCCGACACCATGTTGAGCGTTCCGACCTCCTCGGGGCCTGCGATCCGCATGAGCCAACGCGGCACGAATGTGTATGACAAAGCATGTGTCGATGCGAGGTTCAGGCTCTTTTTCGCACGCCCTGCTGCCTCCAGCGCCTCAAGTCTTGCATCGGAAAGCATCCTGACAATTGCCTCTGCGCGCGGTTGAAACGCCCTACCTGCAGGGGTAAGCGAAACCTGTCGCGTTGTGCGGTTGATAAGCGGCGTCTGCAGATCGCTCTCAAGGCTCTTCATGCGGCGGCTAAACGCGGGCTGCGTCATGTTGCGATTCTCGGCCGCACGCGAAAAGTTCAGCTCTCTCGCAAGTTCAAGAAAATCCTCTAGCAGCGTGATGTCCATTGCGATGCCCCCTGTCACATATATTCATAGTGGGCATAAAATGCCGACACAATGAGAGAGGGCGTCGACCCGACCGCGTGAAACGACAATGCTGTGTATCACCAGACCTTTTGGTAAAGCTCCACGATTTCATCGGCGCTCGGGACACGCGGGTTGTTTTGCGGGGACCCCGATGCAAGCGCCTGGGACGCCATAAGCGCCAGCATATCGGGCTGCGCTTTATGGCCCAAATCACTCGGGCGCGGCACTTGCAAATCAGCGTTCAAAGCCTTCAAACCCTCAACAAGCTTGGCGCAAGCTTTCGCATCCGTCTCGCCCTCGTCCGCCCATCCCATCACACGGGCGCAGGTCGCATAGCGCGCTGGTGCCGATCCGATGGAGAACTCGGTCACGGCAGGAAGGAGCATCGCGTTCGACAGGCCATGCGCCACATGAAAATGCGCGCCAATCGGGCGGCTCATGCCATGCACCAAAGCAACGGACGCATTGGAAAACGCCATACCCGCCTGCGATGCGGCCAGCATCAGTGCCGCGCGTGCTTCGCCATTGTCAGGCTCTTTGCAGGCGGTGCGCACGTGTTTGGATATCGCAGCCATCGCGGCCAGCGCGAAGGCATCGGTGTAGGCAAAGGCCTTTCGGCTGACATAGGCCTCGATAGCGTGGGTCAGGCTATCCACCGCAGTGTCGGCTGTAATGCGCAGAGGTTTGGTCACCGTAAACGTCCAGTCGATCAAAGCCGCCGTTGCGACACAGGCAAGGCCTGACAGATTGTATTTCTCCGGTTGCGCCGTGTCCGTGATCACGCACCACCGCGTGAGCTCTGACCCGGTGCCACCTGTTGTCGGGATCAAGATCACAGGCGGGCCACAGCGATCAATCTGGCGTGGCGCCTTATAATCGCGCACGTGACCTGCGTTAACGGACATGAAACTGATCGCTTTGGCGGTGTCCATCGGGCTACCGCCGCCCAGCCCGATGATGCAATCGAAATTACCACTCCGCAGCACAGCAAGACCTGCATCCACGCAACTGTCGGTCGGATCTTCGATGACTTGGTCAAAGATACCCCACGCCAGACCAGCAGCATCCAGCACATCTGTGACGGTCGCGACATGCCCCAGCGCGATCAGATTTGTGTCGGTGACGACAAGCGGACGCGAAAGCCCGAGTTGCGTGAGAACCTCGGCAACTTCCTTGGCCACGCCGCCGCCGATCCGAATGATACGCGGCGATTGCACCCTTCCTATAGCTTCCAGATTCATAAGTGTCCTCCCTGCCCCAGCTTCCTTGCTGATCCCGCCACAATCAATAGGTAAAGACGCGCTTTTCTTGCGCATTTTCGCGGTTACGCCCGCCAGGGGATGCCCTGCCGAAAACCCCACTCTTCGGCAGGGTTTTCGTTTTAGGTCACACGCGCTCGGAACCGGCTACTGGTGCGAGGGGCGTCCGGTTCGTTGCCGTTTGGGGCGCTCAGTCAGCGCCCGCCGCTTTGTTATAGTCTGCTTCGTCGACAATCGGGCTTGAGCAAATGCCGATACCTTCGATTTCAATATCCACAACCTCGCCCGGAACCAGCCAACGGGGGTTCGGTTTCTTCGCATGGCCAACACCCGGGGGTGTGCCCATGGCGATCAGATCACCGGGTTCCAGTGTCGTGTACTCAGAGATCGTCGCGATTGTCTGGGCGACAGACCAGATCATATTGCCGGTATTCGAAGACTGTAAAATCTCGGAACCGACGCGGCTTTCGATCTTAAGACCGGCTGCACCCTCAGGCACCTCATCAGGTGTCACAACGAACGGGCCGATCGCACCGGTGTTGTCAAAGTTTTTGCCAGGCGTCCATTGATGCGTCTTGCGCTGATAATCACGCACCGACCCGTCATTGAAGACCGTATAGCCGAACACGTGGTCCAGGGCGTCCGCCTCAGAGATGTGACGCCCGCCTTTGCCAATAATGAACATCAATTCAGCTTCATAATCGAGTTCTTCAGAGCACGCCGGACGGACCATTGGTGCGCCAGCGGCCATGATTGAATTCTTTCCGCGCATGAAAAGTGCCGGATAATCCGGGATGTCATAACCACCCTCTTTGATGTGATCGACATAGTTCAAACCAAGACAAATGACCGTTCCCGGGTGGGCAACTGGTAACGCGGGGGTAATCGATGCAACAGAAACGCGATCTGCGCCCTCTATCTTCGCACCAACTGAATCCGCCAATGACGGGTTGCAAATCAGGCCCATCAAATCCGGCCCAACCGCCGCATCAAGCGCCGTCAAATTAACAGCCTCATCGCCCTGAACCGCAAAGACTGCAGTGCCGTTTAACGTTTCCCCGACCAGATATTTCATGCGTCCCATCCTTGTAAATTTTGAAAACTTCTGCCCATGATATTGATTACTGTCAATAAATATCGATATTTTTCATTGAGGCAGACACACCAGAGCGGCGTGTAATACGATGTTGTGCGCTGTCAGATGATCCGCGAAGGTTTAAGAAATCTGTCACTTGGCCTATCTACGAAACACATAAAGCTGGCCTGAAAAGGGAATTGGGCATGAATATGATGGACGACACAGGCAGCAGGGAAACCTCTGCGACACGCGCGGCCTATCTGTCTTTGCGCCAGATGATCCTAGAGGGCAAACTGCCTGCGGGTCAAAAGCTCAAGATCGAACAACTCAGAACGTTGCTTGATGTTGGTGCCTCCCCCGTTCGCGAAGCGCTGAGCCTTTTGACCTCGGACATGCTTGTCGAGCGGATCGACCAACGCGGTTTTCGCGCGGCACCGGCAAGTCTTGCCAACTTTGAAGAAATTCTCACGCTGCGGTGCACATTGGAAGAGATGGCCTTGCGCCAATCCATCGCGCGCAGCACGTCGGCATGGGAAGAAAACCTTGTGTTGGCGCATCACCGCATGAAACGCATGGCCGGAACAGAAACGTTCGAAGAGGCGCATAAGTCCTTTCACATGACATTGCTCAGCGCCGCGGATTCCCCAATGTTATTGGGGTATTGCAGCCAGCTTTATGACCTGAACATCCGCTATAGATATCTGGCGGCGCGCGGCCCCAGCTATCAAACCCGTGATGTCGTTGCAGAACACGAAGACATCTTTGAGGCTGCTGTGCGCGGCGATGCCGAAGCGGCCTCTGCGGCGCTCCTAAGCCATTACCGTTTGACCGGCGCATACCTTTCGACCCAGTTGGGGAGTTTGTATCCCCAGAATGACCAAAGCGCTGCCCCGCAACACGATGGATAAGCTGCAAGAGACCGTGCTGCGCGACATGTACCGCTAGTTTTCACGGCAAAGCCCCGCCGCATTGAGATTGCCGCGTTCATCGGGGGCAAGCGAGACTGACCGGGATCCGTTAGAACGCATTTCGCAGCTCCTTTTGACAGTTGGCAGCGCGGTCGCGGGCAAGAAATATATTTCAATCGCTTCCGCCATGGCCTACCATTCAAGAATTCGAATATGTAGGTGAGCCATGAAACTAACACGTAGGCAAGTCATCCAAGGTGGGGCAAGTGCCACCTTTTCAGCCGCTTTGACCCAGCCCATTTGGGCCCAAACCACGCTGCAGGCAGAGGACCGCACGCTCAACACACTGAGCGACGGTAATCTCGTACTGCCCAAGAGTTTTGCCTTTGGTGGCACACCGCCAGAAGGTGCCGATGAACTGCTTGCGCGCTACGGGATCACCGGCGACAGCATGACACCCGATTGCAACGTCACCCTTTTGCGCAGCGGTGACCGCACGATCCTGTTTGATGTGGGCTCAGGTCAGGAATTCATGCCGAGCGCTGGCAAACTTCTTGATGCCTTCGATACCTTGGGCGTCGACATCTACGATGTGACCGACGTGGTCTTTACCCATGCCCACCCAGACCATCTTTGGGGTGTGCGCGATGATTTCGGCGATCTGATGTTCCCCGACGCGACCTACCACATGGGACGCACTGAATGGGATTACTGGACCGATCCAAACACCGTTTCCACCATCGACGAAGGCCGTGTAACCTTTGCTGTGGGTGCCCAAAGCCGCCTTGAGTTGCTGGCGGACCAGATCAACCTCTTTGAAGATGATCAGGAAATCCTGCCCGGTATTCTGTCGCGGATGACCCCTGGCCACACGCCCGGACACATGTCCTTCGAGGTGCAGATGGGCAGCGAAAACGTCATGATTGTAGGCGATAGCATCGTGAACCATCATATCGCGTTTGAGGAACCCAGCTGGCTCGCTGGGTCGGATCAGGACCCTGAATTGGCTGTGCAGACACGCCTTGGCTTGCTGGACCAACTCAGCACATCGCAAATGCGCCTGATCGGGTTCCACCTGCCCGGTGGCGGTTTGGGCCGCGCGGAACGTCGCGGTGATGGCTTTGTTTTTGTCGGCGAAGAGACATGATCCGCTTTGTCCTGCCTGTGATGGCCCTCTGCGCAACAGCGGGCCACGCGAACGAAAACATTGCGGATCAATATCCCGGATCAGCGCTCTACAGCGCCCCGGTCGAGTTTATTCCCGGTGTGTTCAGCGCCATCGGGGCCACGGCCCCGCCGACCTATGAAAACAGCGGCCACAACAATAACCTCAGTTTCATCGTCACAGGCGAAGGCGTTGTCGTGATCAACGGCGGTGGGGCCTATGTTCTGGCCGAAGCCTTGCATCAGGAAATCAAGGCCCGCACGGATCAACCCGTTGTTCTGGTTGTCAATGAAAATGGCCAAGGCCATGCCATGCTGGGCAATTCCTATTGGGCCGAACAAGGCGTGCCAATTATTGCGCATGAAGATGCCGCTGCCGAATTCGAAGACCGCGGTTTCCGTATTCTTGAGGCTATGCAAGCGCTGAACAAGGAAAAGGCCGCAGGCACCTATCTGCAAGGCCCGACCGAGACCTTCAGCGATGAGTATATTGTCGAGCTTGGCGATTATCGCATCGAAGTGCGCTATCTTGGCCCGTCACACAGTTCGGGTGATGTCGTCGTCTGGCTGCCACACCAAGAGCTTGTGATCGCAGGCGATATTGCCTTCCACGAACGGATGCTGCCGCTCTTCGAGGACACAAATACACTGGATTGGCTGGACACGTGGGACACGGAATTCGAGGCGCTGAAAGCGGCTTATGTGATCCCCGGCCACGGTCATCCGACCAACATGGATCAGGTACGCCTTTATACCAAAGGCTATCTGGAATACCTGCGCGGCAAAATCGGCGAACACATTGAGGCAGGCGGCGGGCTGGCCGAGGCCTATTACGTCGATCAGTCACCCTATACCCATCTGGACACTTTCGAAGAACTGGCAACCAAGAATGCCGGGCGTGTCTATGAGCAGATGGAATTCGAGTAGATCAGGCGATCACAAGTGAGGGGCGGTGCAGCACACGTTGTGTGACCATCGCCCCAACCCACATCGCCCCCACGGCCACCCACGCCGTCAGCGCAAAGATGGCCCCGCCGGACATGCCTGCCCCGACAGCACAACCACCGGCCAGCATACTGCCAAAGCCCATGAGTGCTGCCCCGATCAGATAGACCTCCATCGGGCTATCGGGGCCAAAACGCTGGATGCGCGCCTCTTTCGTGGCCAAAGCCATCGCGCCCGCGCCCACAAAAACCCCTGGAACAAGACCGATACCAAACCCCAGCGGCAGTTCGGTGCTATTCACCAGCCCCATAAGTGTATCCGTCGACGGGCCCGTGAATGTGACCGACGATATGGCCACAACCTCAAAGGAATTCATCGCAACGACGTAGGTCCCAAGCCAGCCAAGCGCGACCGCAAGGCCAACGCCCACAGCGGCGATTGCGTGGCTGGTTTTCACGCTCTGGCGGTGACTGTGCCAAAGGGCCGCCCCCAAGGCGACCGCCGCGATCATGGCTGCCAGCGTCGAGGTCAGCCCGGTCTGCAAGAGCAGGCTGCGCATCGTGCCACCGGGCACCAGCCAGAGCGACGCAAGCTGCTCACGCGCCGGTGACAAAGCCCCGCGCAGGGCAGATTGCGCCACCAGCGTCAGGACCAGACCGGTGACGATGGCGCGCAGGTTTCCTGTGGCCGACAAGACCAGCAACCGGCTGGCGCATCCACGTGCAAGGATCATGCCAACCCCAAACATCAACCCGCCGATAATCGCGCCAGACATGCTGCCCGTGGTGGCCAGTTGCCGGCTTTCGGATACATCAAGCCAGCCCATCACGATCAAGCTTTGTACAGCTAAAACCCCCGAGGAAAACGCGATCAACCAGATGGAAAGACGGGGGCCTAATTTGCCTTCTGCAACTTCGACCGTCGCAGCACGCAGGCAAAACCGTGAATGCTGCGCCGTTGCGCCAAACAGCACCCCTACCAAACCACCCACGGCCATCAGGATGGCCCCTTCACCGTAGGTTTCAATCAGATTTTCAAGCATACCGCAGCCTCGCTCATTGACCTTGGATCTACCAACGCGCGCCGCTGTCCGCCTTGATGCAAGTCAAACCTACTGCGCGGCCATTGGCAGGCGCGCAAGCTGGCATTGGGTCCAGAGGGTTTCCAATGCACCGACGAGGCGATCAATATCGGCGTCCGAATGTACCGGTGACGGGGTGATCCGCAGCCGCTCGGTACCTTTTGGCACCGTCGGGTAATTGATCGGCTGGATGTAGATGCCATAGTCCCGCATCAGAATATCAGACAGGTATTTGCATTTCACCGGATCGCCGACCATCACCGGAATGATGTGGCTGGGGTTATCAATATGCGGGATCCCGATCGCATCCAGCCGCGCGCGCACTTCGGCAACCTTTTCTTTCTGGGCTGCACGTTCTGCCGCACTGGATTTCAGGTGTCGGATCGAGGCCGCAGCACCGGCAGCGACGGCAGGCGGCAGCGCCGTGGTAAAGATGAACCCACTGGCGAAGGACCGGACGAAATCACACAAATCAGCCGAGGCCGCGATATAGCCGCCCATGACACCGTAGGCCTTGCCCAGCGTCCCCTCAATGACCGTGACACGATCCATCAGGCCCTCTCGTTCGGCGATCCCGCCACCGCGGGGGCCGTAAAGACCCACTGCATGTACCTCATCAAGATAGGTCATGGCGTTGTATTTCTCGGCCAGATCACAAATTTCAGCGATGGGTGCGATATCGCCGTCCATGGAATAAACGCTTTCAAAGGCGATCAGTTTCGCACGCTCAAGCGGTTGGGCGGCCAGCAGTTCTTCGAGATGTGCAAGATCGTTGTGGCGCCAGATCTGCCGCTCTGCTTTGGAATGGCGAATGCCCTCAATCATGCTGGCATGGTTAAGGGCGTCCGACAGCACCAGACAATCGGGGATTTTCGCCGCCAAGGTCCCCAGCGCGGCCCAGTTGGACACATAGCCGCTGGTGAACAAAAGGGCGGCTTCTTTGTTGTGCAGATCGGCCAGTTCGGCCTCAAGCAGGACATGATGATGGGTTGTCCCAGAGATATTCCGCGTCCCACCGGCCCCTGCGCCGACTTTATCAAGCGCCTCGTGCATGGCGGACAGCACATCAGGGTGCTGCCCCATGCCAAGATAGTCATTCGAGCACCAGATCGTCACTTGACGGGTTTCCGCGCCGTGATTCGTCGCCTGCGGGAAATTCCCACGGTGGCGTTCGAGGTCCGCGAAGACACGGTAGTTGCCTTCGTCTTGCAATTGCGCAAGAGCGCGCGCGAAATATCCGTCGTAGTTCATCGTTATCCTTATCCGCCAACCGCTTCCTGTACGATCTCGTCGAGAAGTGTCTGAACCTTCTGCATTTCGCCATCAGGATAGGTGCGGTGTCCAACCATGACCTCCCCTTCAAGTTCGGCTACGAAGATCCCGTAGGGGCAATGTGCAATGTTCATGGGGTCTGCTTCCATGACCTCGCGTGAGAGTTGGGCAGAGCAGAACAAAAAGATGTCTGCGGCCGCAAAGAGCGTTTTATCACTGCCCACATCCGCCGCTGTCCGTGCAAGCATTTCGCCGGTGTGGCTAACATAATCAATGACAAGACCTCTGCCGATGATCGCGTTTTCGACCGCAAAGGTTGCGTCGTCAAAGCTGCCATCAAACGGGTAAGTGACCGCCTCTTGCGCGGCAACCTGTGTCGCAGCCAAACTCATGAATGCGCCGATGAGTAGATTTTTCATATTACGTCCTCCATGGCAAAAGCTTAGCCGTTTTCGTTTTGTCGGGCCCTGACATACATCAAGGCCCGACAGAGGATTAGCCGAACATGTCGGCGATGATGCCATCGTACCAACCGATAGATTCCTGATAGGTCGCAGCACGCAGCTCATCGCTTTCACCGGTCGCACTGACGAACCCGTCGACCTTGGCGATCTTTTCGTCGGTTGCTTCATATGTCGCGCCGACTTTCACGCCATCGTTGGTATCGATCAAAGACCAGCAGGTGTTTGCAAACCGCGCGGGGAAGACTGTTGATCCGGTCAAGGCCCCACGGACCGCATTCGCGCAAACCTTGGCTTGGCTGTTGGCCGAGAAACCCGATTTTGGCATGTCGCCCTGTGCTGCAGCATCACCCAAGACGTGAATGTTCTCATCCATCTTGGACGACATGTCAGCAGCATTCACCGGTGCCCAGTTGCCATCGGTGATGCCTGCGATTTCGGCAATACGGCCCGCTTTCATCGCAGGGATCACGTTGCACACGTCGACGTTATTGACGTCTCCGTCAATCGTCAGGGTCATGGCCTGCGGATCAACCGAGACATTCGCCCCGCCAAAGTCCGGACCAATACGCTCGACCATACCTGCGTATTTGTCATTCCAGCCTTCCTCGAACAAAGGCTGCTTTGAGAAGTTCTCTTTCGGATCGGCGATCAGAATTTTGGCCGTTGGATTTATCTCTCTCAACGTATGCGCCACCATCGAGATCCGCTCATATGGTCCGGGCGGGCAGCGGTAGGGGTTGGGGGGTGCAACCATTGCAAAGGTGCCGCCTTGTGGCATTGCCATGATCTGCGCCTTGAGCAGTTCCGTCTGGGACCCACCTTTATAGGCGTGTGGCATCGCGTTTTGCGCGGATACATCCCAGCCCTCAACAGCCCCATCCACGAAATCAATGCCCGGTGACAGGATCAGACGGTCGTATGGCAGGCTGCTACCACCTGCGAGGGTGACAGTCTTGGCGTCACGATCCACACCAACGGCCCAGTCATGAATGACGTTGATGCCATACTCCGCGGCAAGCGTTCCATAGCTGTGACCAAGCGAGCCGATATCGCGGAAACCACCCAGATACAGGTTTGAAAAGAAACAGGTATAGTAGGTGCGTGTCGGCTCGACCAATGTCACATCAATCGCGCCTTGGCTGTCTTTGGCGATGTAACGTGCGGCTGTCGCCCCGCCTGCCCCGCCACCGATGATCACGACACGCGGTTTGCCCTGCGCACGCACCATCGGTGCTGCCAACAGGCTTGCGGTCGCTGCCGCCGTCCCTAGAAAAATTCTTCTGTTAAAAGTCATATTTTTCTCCTCCCCAAATTACATCCGTCATTGGATGCTTTCGAAATAAGCGGCGAGTGCCGCAATCTCTTCGTTCGATAAACGGCCCGCCATCATCTGCATGACAGGATGGGCGCGCACGCCTTCCTTGTAGGCATGCATGGCGACGACAAAATCGTCTGCCGGCCAATTGGTAATGGATGGAATACCTCCGCCGACACCGCTTGCCTGATGGCAAGATGTACATTCACCTGACAGATACTCGCCATAGGCCGGGTCTCCGACAATCGCGAGGACCTCTGGCGCCACAGCATGATCTACGGCTGCTGCAGTTGGTGCGGCTTCTGGAATATTTGCGGGGCTGGCGGAGAACAAACGCAAATAGGCCAGTAGATCGTCACGGTCCTGTTGTTCACTTAAGCCACGAAAGCTCATCCGTGTGTTTGAAACAAGCGACCTTGGGTTCTCGATAAAGCGATCAAGCGTTTCATAGGTCCAAACAAGACCGCCAGCGGCGGCACGTTCAAAGCCTGCTGAATAGCGAAAATCCTCGGCCTCACCTGCGGCGCGGTCAAAGATGTGGTTCAATTGGGGGCCGATCCGGTTCACGGCCCCCTGCCCCACTTGGTGGCAACTGCTGCACTGGCGAAACAATTCCTCGCCCCTTTCTGGATCACCACCGACTTCGGCAAAACCGCTGCCGGCGGCACCCAGAAAAGCAACAAGCAGAAGGGAGCGATACATTAGTCGCTAAAGCTCTGCAGATAAGCGATCAATGCGGTAACTTCTGCTTCGTCTTGCACACCACGGAAAGCCATCTTTGTACCAGGCATCATCCCACGTGGGTCAGCAAGGTAGGCCGCGAGGCTTTCAGCTGTCCATACGTCACCGGCGGCGTTCGCCTCTTGGAAGACGCCAGAATAGCGGAACCCGTCAACCGAACCGATTGTCTGCCCGATCATGGCACCCAAGGCAGGCCCTGTCCGATTCCGTGCGCCTTCGCCCACCTGATGGCAGGTCTGGCACTGACGGAATGCACCTTCACCAGCGGCAATGAGGGCTGGATCAACGCCGCTTGCATCTTCGCCGGTTGCGTCTTCTGCTGCGGCAACCGCCGGAGTGGCATCGGTTGAGACCTCGGTCACTGACGCTTCCACCTCTTCGTCCGGTGTGACATCAAGAACAGAGGCGTGCATCGTGATCTCGACCCCGTCCTTGCAGTTTTCCATGCAAGGTTCCGTGCGCCATGCGGCATACTCAAGCTCGGGCCGGTCATCGACGACAAAGCCGTCGGCGTTATACATCTCGACTTCAGTGAAGTTCTCGTGGCTCAGCTCAAAGTCGTCATCGACCATGTTATTGGAATACAAAAGATACGCCACGATCGCGTAGGTTTCATCCGGCGTCAGGGTACCGGCTTCACCAAAAGGCATCGACCGGTTGATGTAGTCCCATGCTGTCGAAAGATAGGGCCAGTAGGACCCCACTGTTTTGACAGGATCCCTATTTGCCAACGTGTCAAAACCACCGGCAAGAACAGGCCAGTTGCCAACACCTTCGGCAAAGTCACCGTGGCAAGAAGCGCATTTATCAACGAACACCTCTTCACCTGTGAAGACGTCACCGCGTCCTTCGGGCAAACCCCGACCATCAGGCAGGACATCGACATCCCAAGCAGCGATCTCTTCTTCCAGAGCAACGCGACCAAGACCGTAGGTGCCTTCGATCACAGGTGCCGGGGCTGTCAGCGACACTCCGGCACTGGCCGCAACCAGCTGGAGCTCTTCGCGTTCTTGCATCAGCCGTGCGGCTTCCGCAGCTGCGGCTTCTGCCTCAGCAGTTGCCATTGCAGCGTTTGCTTCGATCTGCTGCACGCGCGCTTCGAGCGAGTCAATCGTCGCTGCGCCGTAATCACGCGAAGAAATACCATAGGCGAGCCCGAGCAACAGCGCCGTGCCACCAATCGCAGGGACGAAAAGATTAAGAGACTTCGACATTCTCGGCGACCCCTTCTTCGTTAACAAACCAAGTTTGAATACAGTTGTTGTGATAGACCGCATTTTCGCCGCGCTTTTCACGCAGCTGGTCTTTTGTCGGCTGGACATAGCCGGTCTCGTCGATGGCGCGCGATTGCAAGAGCATCGGGCTGCCGTCCCAGTCGGTGTCCAGATAGAAGCGGGTCAAGGCTTTGGTATCGCCCTGCTTGCCAAGCCGCGCGGTTTCCCACGTAATGCCACCGTCTTTGGAGACATCAACACGGGTGATCTGACCATGGCCGGACCACGCGAGACCTGAAATCACAAGTGGCCCCTGCCCGTGTGTGATCGGCATTTGCGGGCTGGGTGACGTGATCACGGATTTCGCATCCATGACCCACGTCCATTTGCGGGCAATGCCATTCTCATAAACGTCGGTGTATTTTGACGTTTCTTCGCGGCTGCCAACGGCCATATCTGTCACCTGAACGCGGCGCAGCCATTTGACCCACATATTGCCTTCCCAACCGGGAACGACGAGGCGCACAGGATAACCATGCTCCATGCGCAGCGCTTCGCCATTGGCTTTGAACGCGACCAGCACGTCATCCAGCGCCTTTTCCATCGGGATCGAACGGCCATTCGATGAGGCATCAGCGCCTTCCACATAGACCCATTTATCAGCCAAATCGCCCGCAGCATCGAGGCCTGCTTCACGCAGCAGCGTCCGCAGCGGCACGCCGGTGTATTCCATATTATGGATCATACCGTGGGTGAACTGGGCACCGTTCAATTGCGCACCCGCCCACTCCATGCCGGTATTCGCGGCACATTCGCAGAAATAGACGTGGTTTTCACGCGGCAGACGCTCAAGATCGGCGTAGGTGAAAATCAGGGGCCGGTCGACCAGACCGTTGATCATCAAGCGGTAGTCATCCTTGGACAGCTCAATCGCGCCCGAGTGGTGACGTTCAAACGCACAGCCCTGCGGCGTAATGGTGCCATCCAATGCGTGGATCGGGGTAAAATTGATCGACGAAATCGGCGAGGCCGTCAGCCATTCCACGTTCCGACGGACAACATCACTTTCAAAGCTGATCGGCAGACCATATGGCGTTTCATCAACACCAACGCCCGTGTAAGACGCCCAGTCCTGTAGTTCCGTAATCTTTGGATCAGGGGTGCCTTGTGCCGCCGCCTGACCTGCTACTGTACCAGCCGCAATCGCAGCACTTCCGCGCAAAAACGTGCGTCTGGACGGTTTGAAAATCTCATCCATTCCTTTTGTTCTCCTTATGCGCCAGTGACTTTGACGCTTGTGTTCGGTGTCACCTGCACGGTGCCCAAATTGCGAATATGGTTTTCAACGACATCCCAGATCGGCGGACCTTCGGTGCCTTCATTGACCGAGGCCCAGCCTGCGACCACGTAGGTCTTGGCGGGATCAATCGCCTCACCGGTTTTCAGCAGGGTCATATCAGTGACGCGCTGTCCGATTGGCTTGCTCACATCGATGCTGTAGCCCATGCCGCCCACGCGCACCATGTCACCACCTTGCTGATAGTAAGGGTCGGTATTGAACAGGTTGTCGGCCACATCTTCCATGATGGTATGAATAAATTCACCTGTCATTTCAGTGCGATACGCGTTCGGATAGGTCATGGACGTCACGTTCCAGATATCCTCGCGGGTGATGTCCTGTCCCGGCATAACCGACGGGCCCCAGCGTACACCGGGCGACATCGAGATATCCGCGTCACGCTCTTGGATCAGGGCGTCGCAGATCAGATCATCCCATGATCCGTTAAAGTTGCCGCGACGGTACAGCAGCGTATCATCGGCCGTTTTGCCGATCACCTCAGTCAACTCGTCCAAGAAAGGCGCGCGTTCCGCATCAATGGCGGCGGCGACTTCTGCATCGGGCTCAATGACGTCCGAGAAGATCGGGATCAGCTTGTGACGGAAACCCATCATGCGGCCGTCGCGGACATCCAGATCAACGCGGCTGACGAATTTACCATTGGAGCCAGAGGCCACAACAATCGTCTCACCGATCAAAACAGGTTCCGGCAGCGCGTCATGGGTGTGACCGGCCAAGATCACATCAATGCCGGTAACGCGCTCGGCCATCTTCTTGTCCACATCGAAACCGTTGTGGGACAGGCAAACAACCAGTTCCGCACCCTGCCCGCGCACCTCATCGACCATTTCCTGCATGCGCTGGTCGCGGATGCCGAACGAATACTCGGGGAACATCCAGCCGGGGTTCGCGATGGGCATATAGGGGAAGGCCTGCCCGATCACGGCGATTTTCACGCCGCCGCTCTCATAGAACTTATAGGGGGCGAAATCCTCGGCGGGTTCATCCCATTCGGCGTCAAAGATATTCTGGCCAAGTGCGGCGAACGGCAGATCGCTTACAATGTCGCGGACACGGTCAGAGCCGAGCGTGAATTCCCAGTGGAAGGTCATGGCATCGGGTTTCAGCAGGTTCATGATGTTCACGACATCCTGCCCTTCAGTTTTGTAGCAAGTGTAGGAGCCGTGCCATGTATCGCCGCCATCCAGCAACAACGCATCGGGCCGGTCCGCACGGATGCTGTTGATCACAGTCGCAACACGGTCCATGCCACCCATCTTGCCATAGGCCTGACCAAGGGCTGCGAAATCATCATAGCTCAGCGCGTAGTGCGACGCGCTACCGTCTTCGATGCCGTACAGCCTGCGGAAATCTGCGCCAGTGATATGCGGCACCTGCCCTTTGTTGGACCCAACGCCAAGGTTGATTTCGGGCTCGCGGAACCAGATCGGCTTCAACTGCGCATGAATGTCCGTGATGTGGATCAACGAAACATTGCCGAAAGTATCAAACTGAAGCAGATCGCTCTGGCTCAGCGCCTGTTGCGCCGCCAGCTTGCCCCAGTTGCCAAAGCCGGATGCTCCGACAATCGCCGAAGCCGCCATGCTAGCCTGCAAAAAATCGCGACGTGATATCATGTGAGTTATCGAGCCTCTTGCGCTATCATATTCTAATTTATGAATATATTGGAGTTGAAAATGCCCGCCTCAATCTGGTTGAAGCGGGCAGTTCAGGGAGATTTAGTTTCGGACGGACGGGCCTTCGACCGAGAGACCATTGCCGCGTGAAGCCACGTAGAGCTCAAGCGCGATGAATTCCTCGGAACCGACTGCGTAAGTTTCCGCACGGGTATCACGAATACATCCGCGGAAGCGTCCCTGCACGCCATTCAGCTTGGCGTTCTTCAGACGATAGGTCGGGAATGCATTGATCTGGCCTTGGCTCAGGTGATCGGCACGGATGTTGTTGCCATAGTTGTCTTCGTGGCAATTGGCGCAAGACAGGTCGAGTTGACCGAACCGTGTATAGTAAAGATCACGGCCCTTTTCCCACATCGCCTGCACAGGGCCGTCGATGGCCACGTTCACAGGGATGCCGCGTGACACAGAAGCCAAGAGCGCTTCCATGTTCAGCATTTCATTGCCATCATACTTCCACTCTTCAGCACCCATCTGTTCTGTCCGGCAGCCGTTGACCTGCATCGCAATCGTACGCACTTCTTCGGCTTCGTCGTTCCATTTGGGGTAAACAGCGCGCACACCGGCCATCTCTTCCGGTGCGCCATGACAGGCCGCACAGGACTGACCTTCAGTGCCCTCTACGGTGTTCCATGCCTCGATCGCATCGTCGACAAAGATCATGCCAGGGTTTTCGAAATCATCCATCTGCAAGGCTTGTGTCTCGGTCGAACGAAACACCCAACCCGAGTAGATTGTGCTCAGGTTTTCAACATGCGCTGGCGCATCTGTACGAACCGTGATTTCGATCTCTTCATTGATGACGAGATCGGCCTCTTCGTCCGCGTTTGCCGCAAAAGCGGAAAGAATTGCTACGGCGGCAATACCGCCCTTAAACAGTGATTTCATAGACATCGGCCCTCCCTGGCGCGTGTTCCGTCGTTACCCGACGGTAATATCTTTGCTGTCGGTGTAGACGGCGCCATCATCGTCGTACCAAGTGAATTCAAACGTCCCTGTTTCTGGCACAATGGCCTGAAACTCAAAGTATGGGTTCGTTGAAATCGCTGGCTCCAGCGTGACATCGATCACTGTTTCGCCGTTAAACGTGCATGTAAAACGGTTGATGATAGAGCGTGGGATGACGTTTCCGTCGCCATCTTTGCGCTGACCAGACTCCATCGGGTGACTGATCAGTGTCTTGATGACGATTTCTTCGCCGGCGGTTGCATCACGAGGGACGCGTACGCGGGGTGTTACATTATCTGCCATTTGTCTTCTTTCCTCACTCAGCCGCCGCAGCCGCCAATGGTCACTTTTACTTCCTGACTGGCCTGCACAAAGCTGCCATCAGGCATACGGGCGATCGCAACAACATCCTGTGTGCCAGCAAGACGAATCCGTGTCGCTGCCGATTGGGATGCGGCCATGGGGCCGAAATTGAATGTCGCAACCGAAGGTGTCGGGTTGCCTGCAGCAAAGACGATGATCGCCTCTGCGCCTGGCGCATTCACTTCGATCGGCACAGTGTTGCCGTTCTCAGCAATCTCTGGAGCAATCAACGTGATGCCCTCGCTTCCGACAGCGGCACCACCGGTGAACGCTGCAATATTGTCCTCGACGGCAGCGAATGCACGGAACGGCATTACGGCTGCGAGCGCGGACCCGAACGCCATCATAAGCGTATGTCTACGTGTAAGTTTCATAGGATCTCCTGTAGGTCTGCTAATTGCAGATCAGTCTTTAAGTGTCTGAAGATATGCCACCACATCTTCGATTTCTTGAGCGGTCAACAGCGGCGCAAGTTCGCCCTCTGCGGCTTTCCCGGTGAAAGCGTTGCCCGGGCGGTTGAAGCCGCTTGTGCGGTAAAACGCCGGCATGATTGTGCCTTCGTAGGTCATTTTCGCATTCGCGATAATGCCGCGAAGCTCGGCTGCGGTGCGGTACTCGCCGACGCCATCAAGCGTTGGACCAACTTCTCCGTGGAACGGATACTCTTCCAAAGCTGTCACTTGGTGACATGCGATGCAGTTGCCTTTGCCACGCGAAACCATGATTTCGAGACCTGCTGCTGCGTCGCCCGGTTGACCGGACAAAGACGCTTCAACTTCACCATATTCGCTGTAAACGACATCATCCGGCGTCATGCCTTCAGCAAAGCCGACGGTCGCTATGGCTATCGCGACACCTGCGCTAAGAATCTGCTTCATGGTCCCTCCCTGGATCACAAACGTGTTTTGTATACCGTAGACTACAGATTGTGAGAATCGCAACAACAAAATCATTTATTTGAATGTTTACATTCAAACATCTGATTTTATTCAGTTATTCCCTGCTCCTGAATGATCCTCGCATGGTACTTTTGGAAGGGTTCATCACCAAGATAGCCCTCTTCATTGATCCAGTTGAGCAAGTTCAACGTAGTCCAGCGCCCAAACGCACCGGGCATGACAGCGACGGCTGCTTGCGTGGCGATCTGGTCCTCTGCCACCTCTTGAGGGAAAAACATCATCGTTGGCGTGAACAAGGCATTCCAGCGGCGCACCATGTCTTTTTCAGGCATGGTCGTGCCGTCAAAATCAGTCACTTCGACATCACCGAACATATTGATCTGGATGACAAAGAACTCCTCGTTCAGCATCGCCGAAATTTCTGGCGTCGGGAAAACCTCCTCATGCATTTTGGTGCAATAGATGCAGCCGCGCTGCTCAATGATAATCAGCAGGCGCTTGCCTTCGGCATTCGCCTCGGCAAGGTCCTCGCGCAGGTCTTTGAAGGTGTCATGCATCCAATCGGCTTTGTGCAGGCCGTCATCACCCAAGGGTGTGGCGAAGGCCGGCAGAGCCAGAACAAGAGCGGCGAGAGCGAAGAAACGGCGAAAAAACATGGTCACTTCCTTTATCCTAGGTTGGTAAATGCGGGCATTGTCTCGATCATCCATTGTGCGATGTAATTGACCGAGTTGGTGGCAATCAGCACCGCAAAGATGATCAGCATGACGCCCATGACGCGCTCGACATGCGCCAGATACTTGCGGTTGCGCTGAAGCCAGCTCAGGAACGGGCGGGCGAAAAATGCCGCGACGACAAAGGGCGCGGTCATCGCAAGACCGTACACCAGCAAGAGCAAGCCGCCCCGCCAGATTTCCCCCATCCCGCTGGCCACCATCAGGATCGCGGCCAAAGCGGGGCCGACGCAAGGCGTCCAGCCAAATCCAAAGGCCAGGCCCATCACGTAGGCACCGATGATCGTGGTAGGTTCGGCTGTGCTTTCAATCTTGGCTTCACGATAGAGCAGCGGCACACGGACGACGCCCAGAAAATGCAGACCGAACACCAACAAGACCCCTGCCGCCACATAGCGCAACGTATCCCGCCACATACCAAACGCCTGCCCGATCGCGGTGGCACCCATGCCAAGCAGCACGAAAATCGTGGTGACGCCAAAGGCAAAGAACACCGCAGAAACGATCAACCGGCGCTGGACAGATGGGCTGATCGCATCGTCCGAGCGCAACTCGGCCATTGACGTTCCAGCCATATAGCAAAGATAAAACGGGACCATCGGCAAAACACAGGGTGTAAAAAATGACAGCAGCCCAGCGACCGCAGCACCAAAATAGCTCACGTCCAGCATGCTTAGTTTTCCTTGATTGCAAACTTGATTCATATTAGAATTATTGAATGTTTAAGACGAAAGCTAGTTTTATTATCCGCCTCATCGTTGCTGCACTTGCAGTGACCATGATGTCTGCGGCCTCTGCACGGGCAGAGGTGCAGCTGATGATGGCCGAAGAACCGGGCTGTCTTTGGTGTGCGCGGTGGAACGAAGAAATCGGCCCCATCTATCCCAAGACAGATGAAGGCACGGCAGCGCCCCTGCGCCGCGTCAATCTGCTTGAGCCGCTCCCCTCGGACATCGTCCTTGCGCGCCGTATCAATTATACACCCACATTTGTCCTTTTGGTCGAAGGTGTAGAAATAAACCGGATCGAGGGCTATCCGGGTGACGATTTTTTCTGGGGACTTTTGGGGCACATGCTGGAGCAAGAGGGCATATTTCTAGCAAAATCAGAGAAATAGATGAAAAAACTGCTTTTTGATCACGATCAGAGGTGGCAATGGGAAGACAAAAGACCAAATAGACGCGGACAAGATTTGGTTTGAACAGAAAGTTTTGAACGAGGCTCTGATGCTTATGGCACTTCCGGTTATTGATGCAGATATTGATGATGCGCGCCTGGACGAGATGATGGATCGCGCAACCGTCGCGACCAACTACCTCAAGGCGATCAGCCACGAAGGGCGACTGATGATCTTGTGCCATCTGGCAACAGGCGAAAAGTCAGTCACCGAACTGGAGGACCTTCTCTCAGCGCGCCAGGCCGCTGTGTCCCAACAACTCGGCCGGCTGCGACTGGAAGGTTTGGTGACGCCCCGCCGCGAAGGCAAAACGATTTACTATAGCTTGACGGATGACAAATCTCGCAAGATCATCGGTCTTGTCTACGAATTGTTCTGCAAGACGGACTGAGGCTTAGCCACCTCCCGTTCAATTCGATCGACTGAACAGGGAGGGACAGCCATTGCTCGATGCATTGGGAGAGACAAACGTCGCTGCAGCCGTAGGGCTGTTTGGGGGTGTTCTATTGGGACTTGCCGCAAGGTTGGGCCGGTTTTGCACGCTTGGGGCCATTGAAGACTACCTTTATGGTAACAACGACAAACGGCTAAAGATGTGGATCTTGGCCATCGGAACGGCCGTGGTTGGCAGCTTCGGCCTCATGGCTTTCGGTCTTTTTGACCCCGCCAATTCTTTCTACCTTTCGCAACAATGGTCGCCACTTGCCAGCATCGTCGGCGGTGGCATCTTCGGTTACGGCATGGCGATGGCCGGAAACTGTGGCTACGGCGCAATTGCCCGGTTGGGCGGTGGGGATTTGCGGTCTTTCGTCATCGTTCTTGTGATGGGGATCTGTGCCTATGCAACGCTCTCTGGCCCATTGGCATGGATTCGCGTTGAAATATTTCCCCCGACCCCGCCTGCCGCGATCCCAAGTGGCATAGCACACACGCTGGGCGCGATGACCGGCCTTTCAGTCGCACTTATTGGACTTGTCATCGGGGCATTGTTGATTGCCTTCGCACTGAGCGCTCGCTCGCTGCGGCGTGACCGGTCCGCGGTTATCTGGGGCATTGCCGTCGGGGTCGCCGTCGTCAGCGCTTGGGGCGGTATGCAGTATATCAGCTCAAACGGCTTTGATGACCTGCCGCTTGTCTCTCACACGTTCT
This sequence comes from uncultured Alphaproteobacteria bacterium, assembly GCA_942490805.1. Classification (GTDB taxonomy): domain Bacteria; phylum Pseudomonadota; class Alphaproteobacteria; order Rhodobacterales; family Rhodobacteraceae; genus Yoonia. Next base: position 62,904 of record CALNYU010000009.1, read on the forward strand.
CGGCCCCCGTCGGCGAAGCCATTCTTTACGGGATGACCGCCTCGGGTCAGACGCTTTCATTCGGCATTGGTTCCGTCGCAGGTGTCTGGGTCGGCGCATTTCTGGGCAGCCTGATCAAAGGGCATTTTCGATGGGAGGCCTGTGAGGACCCCCGCGAATTGCGCCGCCAGATCATCGGCGCAGGCCTCATGGGCGTGGGCGCCGTGATCGCGGTCGGGTGCAGCATCGGGCAAGGTCTGACCGCGTTCTCGCTGCTGGCCTTCAGCGCGCCCATCACGCTCATCGCGATTTTTTCAGGCGCGGCATTGGGTTTGCACCAACTTATTGTTGGATTCACTGCCACTGAATAGCTTTGGCAAGGCAACTGCCTCTGTCATGAGGGTGGCAATTTAATTGTCACCCTCACCAAATCCCTTCGGCACCGGCAGATCGGGCAAAGTCGCCGCGCGTTTTTGCAAGGCGCGTCCGATGACGACACGGCTGATCTCGGTTGTGCCGTCCACGATCCGCAGCATTTGTGCAAGACGCGACAGACGGTCAAGGCCGTAGGGCTGCAACAAACCCATGCCGCCCAAGACCTGCGTACAGGTATTGGCCGCCTTCACGGCCGCATCCGGCACAAACCGTTTGGCATGGGCTGCCATCAAGGGGCCCTCGGGCGTGCCAAGTGTCTCTGCCGCTTTGCGGTACAGCAGGCGAGAGGCTTCAAGGTCGGTGGCGACCTCTCCCAGCATCCATTGAATACCGTCCAGATCCAGGTTGCGGCCGCCAAACATCTTGCGGTTCTTGGAATAGGATAAGGCCGTATCCAACGCCGCTTGCATCAAGCCACAGCATCCTGACGCGATGGAGACGCGCGCGATATCGATAGCCATGAGCGAGCCTTGCAAGCCCTGCCCGACGGGAAGGATGATGTTGTCCTCACTCACCACGACCTTGTCCAGATACATCTCGGACATGGGCAGGAAATTATAGGATGGCGTTTCATACATCGGCCCAAAACTCAGGCCCGGCGCGTCAGCAGGGATCGCGATCATGGCCATGTCTTTGTGACCGGGCGCATCGCTGGTTTTGACGACGGTAAAGTAGACGTCAGCCTCGGTCGCAAGGCTGACCCAGGCCTTCGCGCCGCTGATTGTCCAAGTGCCATCATCGTTGATAGTGGCGCGAGTGTACATCTGCATCGGGTCCGACCCGGACTGCGGTTCGGTCAACGCAAAGTTCGCCAGCTTGCGGCCTGATGTCAGATCACGCGCCCATTTTTCCTTGAAGGCGTCCGTCCCGTACCCACAGCCTGCAAAGGTACAAATGTTGTGCATCGACAGCGCAAAGGCATAGGCCCCGTCACCAAGCCCCAGTTGTTCGTAAACCTGAATACCCTCAGAGAGCGGCAAGCCCTGGCCGCCAAACTCTTCGGGCGCATAGAGCCCCGTCAGGCCCGCAGCACCCGCCTTGTCCGATGCATCCCGCGGCCACTTCTTTGCGGCGTTCCATGCATCTACATTCGGCAGGATCACCTGTTCGGCATGGTCTTTGGCGGCTTGAAGAATGGCGGCGAGTTTGTCAGTCACGGGAAGGTCCTTTCGCAACGGGGGGTTTTCTGAAAGCGCCACGTCACATTGCTCAGCAGCTCAAAGCCAGCATGCGCATAATCACTTCAGAGTTCTTATTTGCAGACATCTGTAACGTGCTTGCGGGCGACACTCTATCTCATGAGATGACAGCAGATTGTCCGAAAGTGACAAAATGCCTTGGTGTCAGGTTTGCGTGCGGCGGTACGATCTGGGCGTGCTTCCCGTCCACCGCAAAAAGGCCCGATGAAAATTTGCCGCTGATGAAAATCCGACATCCAGCGCGATCGCCTCAATGCTTTTGCGGCCCGCTTGCAGATCACGGATCGCGATGTCGCGGCGCAAGGCGTCCTTGATCGACTGAAATGATGTGCCATCCGCGTCCAGCCTGCGGATCAAGGTGCGCGGCGTCATATTCATCGCGCGCGCAGCGTCGCCCAGCGTGGCTTTGCCCCACTCTGTCTGGCTCAGATAGGTGCGGACACGCAGCGATTGCGTGTGTTCACGCGAGCTGGTGAAAATCCAGTCGCGCGGCGCGTTTTGGAGAAAGCGGTCCAGATCAGCGGTGGTCCGTGGCTCTACTGCGCCCAACATGTGCGGATCAAAAGAGATTGACGTGGCAGGCTGGTCAAACCGCAACGGGGCCGGAAAGATGATAGCGTAGTCCTGATCAAATTCCGGACGCTCAAAGGCAAAGTCGACACCCTTCACCGGCACCTCATGGCCCGCGAGCCAGGACAAAAGACCATGGGCAAGTTTGAGGATGAGCATATGCCCAAAGGGTTGCGGTCGCACCTCTTGTTGCGGGGTCAGGGTGAGTACCAATGTGTCTTCCCGATCGGTCAGATCGAATTGATACTCGTCCAACAGAAGGTTCCAAAACGTCGCAAACCGATAAAGAGCTGATGGAAGACTGGTTGCTTCCCGCACGGACGTCAGTAAATGTTGCAATGCCCTTGGCCGGATCGGCCTGCTCCAAAGCCCCATCATCTCATCGCCGGTTTCAACGGCAGCAAGCTGATAAAGGCGCACAATTTGGTCCAGCGTGACCCGACCAAAAGGGAGCGTGTGATCGGTGGCTAAACCTGAACGCTGCATGAGAGAGTGCATTTGCTCATCCGTGCAAAGCGACTGCAATGCCACCAGCCAGTCCGCGATAAACTGGCGTGAGACGGTGGAAAGGGTCGTGGGGACGTTGTGGTTCATTGCAAGTGAATGGTTAGCATCGAATGCAATTGCGCAGAAGGCACCAAGTCTCCATCGGCCGAGACAACGATCTGACAGATCAATTGAGAGACAACACCGTCTGTCCAATCAGCAGCGTCAAAGGCAAGGTCAGGAAGCTGAGCAAGGTCTGCGTGGTAATCATCGCCGCCATCAGCGATGCATCACCGCGCATTTCGCGGGCCAGCGTGTAACTCGCCACGCCAACAGGCAGTGCGGCGAAAATCAGGGCGACCTGAAAGGCCAGAGGATCGGGCGAGAGCACCCATGCCGCCAGGATCACCGCCAAAGGATTGATCAGGAATTTGCCGACCATCGAAAGCCCGATGATCTGAACAGACCCGCTCAGACCGCGCAGTTTGAGATTGGCCCCCACGCAAAGCAACATGATCGGCAGTGCCGCATCACCCAAAATGCGGGCGATCTCATGCAAAACGGGCACTTCGTTCAATCCGGCAAAGTTAAACAAAGCCCCCGCAACAATGCTCAGGATCAGCGGGTTTTTCACCAGCCCCAGAACGATTGACTTGCCCCCGCCGCCCAGCTGCCGCGCCATGATGGTCACGACGGTGACGTTGACGACAGGCACCAACAGCGCAGACCCCAGCACGGCTATCTGCAAACCCGGCGTGCCGAAAAGCGCTTCGGCGATGGCGAGGCCGATAAAGGTATTGAAACGCGCACTGCCCTGCAGAAGAGAGCTGGCTTGGGGCGGCGCGAACCTGCGCCCGAACAGCCAGCCACAGAAGATCGCGGAAAAGAAACCGGCGTAGAGAAGAACCGCATAATCCCCCAACCCGCCACTCAGATCAGCCGCCGAAATCTTGGCGAAGAACAGCGCCGGCATCAAAACCCAATAGACCAACCGGTCATTGAGGTTCCAAAACTCGGTTGAAGGAATGCCCCCACGCCGCAAGCCGTAGCCCATCAGGATCAGGGCAAAAACCGGCGCAATGGCCAAAAACGTGATCAGCATTTCAACAAGCCTTCATGGGACGCCTCACTGTTAGGTAACAGTGCGGGACGATGCAACACAGGCAAGAGCCTTAACGCTTCCGCGAATGGAAACGACACCAACTGATCGCGCAATTTGCGCGGGCGAATGGTACTCGACTAGTCACCCAAGGGCCGATACGCTTTCGTTTCAAGAAAGACATAGTGGAGGATCACCAATGCGCACAATTCTACTTTCCCTTTGTTTGGCGGCTGTTTCTGCGCCGGCAATGGCCGATCAGGTCGGCATCACCAAAGACATCATGTCCGTGACCGTCCAAACGGATAGCGGTGCCGTGGAAATCATGCGCAACCAAGATCCCGACGCGCGTTTAGGCGAGCCTTGGACGCAAACCTCGCGCAGCTGCCCCAATTTTTGCATCCAACCGATGACCCCTGCACCCGGTGTGACAACAATCGGCGAATTGGAAGTTCTGGATTTCCTGCAGTCGGGCGAGGCCGTGCTGGTCGATGGGCGCGTGCGCACGCAGTACGAAGAGGGCACAATCCCGGGGGCGGTTTCTGTTCCCTACACTGAGGCGGCAGACCGACTTGGCGAATTCGGGTGCGAGATCGATTTTGACGGCTGGATTTGTGAGGCAGAAGTGCCCAACGTCGTCTTGTTCTGCAACGGCCCCTGGTGTGGTCAGTCGCCAACAGCTGCCCGCCGCATGATCGAGGCGGGCTTCCCGGCAGAGAAAATCTATTACTACCGTGGCGGCATGCAGAACTGGAACATGCTGGGACTCACCGTCATGCCCGGCACATCCTAAGGCGCGGCTTTTCTGACATGGGTTGCAATATCGCATGGTGACCCATGTCAAACGGCGCGTTCAGTCTACCGCAGGATCAAAGCCCATCAGAAACGCAAGCGGCGCATGATCGTCGGTCAGGATGTGCGGATTTCGCTGTCCAAGCATGTTTGCCGCGAACGCATTATCCAGCACTTGAAAGCGCGTTAATTCCGGGGCCAGCGCATCAAGCGTTGCAAATGCGCTGTCTTGTTCACTTGCCAGCAAGATAAACACACGGCGCTGACCGGGCTCGGGGGGCACGGCTTCCATCCAGATTTCGACGCTTGGAAAGACACTGCGCAAGGTCGTGTGGACGGCGGCAAGCGCGTTCAGCCGATCCACATTGTCGATCATGTTCATCGCAAAGACACCGCCCGGCGCCAACCGGCTTTGCACCAGTTCGAAAAACTCCTGTGTCACCAGATGTTCAGGCGCTGCGATGTCTGTGAACGCATCACCAACAATGACGTCAAACTGTTGGTCGCTTGCGTTCAATGCGACGCGCGCATCACCATGCAGGATCGTCGCGGTTGCGGGATCGAACCAGAAATTCTCAACCGCGATTGCCGTCACTTCAGGATCGACTTCTGCAATCGTAATGTCCGAAATCCCCCGATCCGCCCAAGCGCGCGGCACTGAGTATGTGCCGCCGCCGATATGAAACGATGAAAAATCCGTCCGCCCCATCCGCAGACGAGGCAACGCATCAAGCATGGCCGCGTGTTCTGTGAACATGACCTGCGGGGCCTCCCGCCCACTGATACCGTGGGCCAGATGATCAACGACCATTAGGTTCACCGGATCATCCGGATTGTCAGACAAAGCGACAGTGCGGATACAGTAATAACTGCTCTCACGGTCGCAGACGGCAGGCAGAGTCAGCGCGCCGTATCCGATTGCAAAGGCAATCCCGATACCCGCAACCGAAGCGATCTGCCCGCGTGGCAAAAGCCTGCCAAGCCTGAAACAAATCAATGCAGCGATCACATAGACCACGGTAATCACAACAAGGGTCATCACCGATCCAATCCATGGCACAAACAAAAAGCCTGCCAGAAGCGTCCCTGCAATAGCCCCAACCGCACCCGAGGCGAACATGGCACCCAAGGCCTGTTCCGCCTGCTCACGCCCGCGCATCGCGGCGACGGTCAGGATGGGTGCCGGTACGCCTGCAAAAAGCGAGGGCAGGAAAAATGCCAAGGCGCTCAACGCGGTGATCGCGGCCATGGGATGGGTGAAAGCCTCGACAACCGGCCCTGCGAAGGTGCGCAAAAGAAGCGTGGCCCCTGCGGTGGTACAGGCGGCGGCAAGCATGATCCAACCGGACATGCGCAACGCATGCTCGGTGTCGCGTGCTGCAATTCTGCCGCCCCACCAATGGCCTACAGAAAACCCTGCAAGCACGACGGCAATAATGGATGTCCATGTGTAAAGGCTCATCCCGACATAAGGCGCAATCATGCGCCCTGCGACGATCTCAACGACGAGACTGGACGCTGAAATTCCGGCTTGCAGAAAGATCAGCAGCCAAAGCGGGAGGAGTGTAGACGTAGCATCGTTCTTCATCAAACTGACTGGATCCTCTGGTCAAGAAATCATCAATGGGCCGTCTGCGCCTCGCAAGACGAAAAGCGCTGACGGGTGCCTGCAACTGACAAATACACCGAAAAACCAAATGCACCATCACGCTTTTAGAGTGCTGCGCAGGTCTGACCGATCACGATGATCCCGCTCTTGGAAGCGCGCAATATGCGGGCGTTTGGTCACTGTGAAACGACTGTGATACAAAGCTTCCTCAATAAGAACGTCGTTCCTATGAATTGAATTCGTCAATTCCCGCGCAAATTGGCGCATTGATCCCCCACATGCGGGAAGATCAAGACACCTGCCAAGGACCAAACACCCTTGCTGAAAGCCCCAAAACCAGCGAAGACTATTGCCTTAAATGCAGGAAAAATCACCGATAATGTCACAGGACCAAGAAACTCCCGCAGACCTTCCCTTGGAAGATGCGGGGCTGACAAAAGCCGAAACGACAAATGCGCCCAAAGCATCTGGTAGGTCACGACTGCTTATCATTCCGCTGCTGATGGTCACTCTGTTTTCGGGGGCCGTGATTGGCATGTATTTTCAACCCCCTGGCTTAAGGGTGTTTTTTAACGCGACAGGATTGGTTCCGGGTGCCGGTACCGACACACCGATTGCCACGGCGATACAACAGGTTACGGCACAGGAACAGGTCGCCGTCATCAGCGAAGGCGACGTGGTGGCCTTGGGCCGTATCATACCGCGCGGCGATGTGATCAGCGTCGCGACACCCTCTGGTGCGGGGGATGCGCGCATTGCAGAGTTGCGGGTCTCAGTTGGTGATTTGGTCGACGCAGGCGATATTCTAGCCGTTCTGGATAATCTGCCCCAACTCCAGAGTGCGGTGATCTCAGCAGAGGCCGCGTTGAACGTGCGCGAGGCCAACCTGAACCAGACCCGCGCCGCCACTGCCGCAAGTCGCGCAGAGGCGCAGGCGTCGCTTGAACGTGCGCAGGCCTCGGCAGATGTGGCCCAATCGGAACTGGACCGCGTTACGGAACTGTTTGAGCGCGGTGTGACGACCCGTGCAGTCCTCGATCAAACCATCGCCGCAGCGACAGAATCCGCCCGCGATGTCGAACGCGCCCAAGCCACGCTTTCGCGCTACGCCACGGGGTCAGAAATCGTTCAGGCCGACATCGCAGTCGCCGAGGCCAATCTGCAGGCTGCCCGCGCCGCACTTGCCAGCGCCCGGCAGGATCTGGACCGCGCCTATGTGCGTGCGCCCGAACATGGCAAGGTTCTGGATATCAACGTGCGCCCGGGCGAACGCCCCGGCACGGCGGGGATCATCGACCTTGGGGACACCTCGCAGATGACAGTCGAGGCGGAAGTTTACCAAACCATGATCGGGCGCGTCACAATCGGTGATCCCGTCATTGTCACCGCAGATGCCTTTGCACAGGATTTGACCGGAACAGTCACCGCCATCGGGCTGGAAATCGGCCGCCAGTCCATCACATCGGATGATCCGGCGGCCAATACCGATGCCCGCGTGGTTGATGTGATCGTGACCCTTGATAGCGCGTCGTCGCCCATCGCGGCCCCCTTCACCAATCTTGAAGCTGTGGTGCGGATCGACGCCGGCCGCACCCCATGAGCCGCCTGCTCACCCTCTTGTTTGGCCGCCTGCCCATCGGGTGGCTGCAACTGACCCATAGTCGTGGGCGGTTCTTTGCGGCTGTTGCGGGCGTGGCCTTTGCCAATCTTCTGGTGTTCATGCAGCTGGGCATCATGGGCGCGCTCAACAGCTCTACGGTGGCACCCTATGCGATGCTGGATGCCGATATTATCCTGTCCTCACAAGACGGCAACACCTTGACCGATGGCGGGCATATCCCGCGTGCGCGGATGTTTCAGGCTCTTGGGGTGGCAGGCGTCGCCGATGCAATGCCGCTGTTTATCGGGAACCTGCCATTTACGCTTGAAGACGGGTCATCGGTGTCTTTGCTCAGCTTCGGCATGGATGTGTCCAAGCCGTCGTTTGCAGCGCCGACAATCGCCGCATCCCTCAATGATTTGACCATCCAGAGCACCGTCCTTTTGGACGAAGGCACGCGCGGGATGCCGGCAAGTGTCATTGCCGATCTGATGGCGGGCGGGCGTTTTACATTTGAGACGGGTGGCCACGCCCTCACTGCGATTGGCACCATGAATGTCGGCGGTGGTTTTCTGGCTGATGGCATGATGGTCATGTCCGATCAGACCTTTCTGGAGGTGTTTCCAAACCGCACCAGCGGTGCCCCGAACCATATTTTGATCCACACCGCCGATGGGGTGTCCAATGATACCGTCGTCACCCGCCTGACCAATGCCTTGCCCGAGGGAAATCTACGCATCCAGACCATGACAGGGTCCGCCGCAAACGACCTTGCCTTTATGTCAACGGAACGGCCCACGGGGATCATTTTTGGCTTTGGCGTGTTTATGGGTATCTTGGTGGGATTGGTCATCGTCTATCAGGTGCTATCGACAGACGTTGCGGACCACCTGCGTGAATATGCAACGTTCAAAGCCATGGGATATGGCCAACCCTTCTTTCTCGGCATCATCTTCGAAGAGGCGATTATCCTCGCCATCTTCGGTTTCATTCCCGGATTTCTTGTTTCAGTGGGGCTTTATGCCGGACTCGTGTCCGTCACTGGCTTGCCTGTCGAAATGGAAGCTGGCCGCGCAATCCTTGTGTTTCTCGGCACACTTGCGGCGTGCAGTTTGTCAGGGGCGATTGCCACACAAAAGCTGGCGAATGCCGATCCGGCGGATTTATTCTGATGCGCACGCCCCCCATCACAACCCGCGCGCTTGACCATTACTTTGGCGTGGGCGATGCCCGCAAGCAGGCGCTCTTTGATATCAACCTAGAGATTGCCCGCGGCAGTCTGACGATTCTCATGGGGCCTTCAGGGTCTGGCAAGACGACGCTTCTGACGCTTATCGGGTGCCTGCGCGAAGTGAAAGACGGTCAGGTCCAGGTCCTCGGCCATGAACTGAACGGCGCAAGCGAGGCCTTGCTTGTCAGTCTGCGCCGCCGCCTTGGCTTTATTTTTCAGGCACATAACCTGCACGAAAGCCTGACAGCCACGCAAAACGTGTTGATGGGGCTTCAGGTGCACGGGGGTGGCAATCCGGTGAAACAACGCAAAGCAGCGCACCATATTCTTGATTTGCTGGGCCTTGCAGATCGCCGTGACTATCTTCCAGGCAACCTCTCTGGCGGGCAAAAACAACGGGTCGCAGTGGCAAGGGCTTTGGTCTCCAACCCCGAGATTGTTTTGGCCGATGAACCAACCGCCGCTCTGGATAAAGACTCCGGTCAGACTGTCGTCAAGATGCTCAAGTCCCTCGGCACGGCCCGCAACACCACCACAGTGATGGTCACCCATGACCCGCGTATCCTTGAGATGGCCGACAGGATCATCACGCTGGAAGACGGGCGGATCATTTCGGACGAGGTGCAATAGCGCCTTCGCCCCAACAGGCGGCCACCCGCAATACGGCGTCGCGATTGACCAAGATCAAGTGCGGTTGCCGCAAGTGTTGCTAAGGATAGACAACACGCCGACCCACCATGGAGGACGAGATATGAAAGACCCTGAACTGGATATCCTGATCAAGGAACTGGAAAGCACGCGCGACATGAGCATTGCCGACTTTGACGGAGTTCTTCATGCTCTGGCGTTCTTACTGCCGCAAGCCACCCTGCCCAGCCCTGAAAACCTGCGTACAACCGATGCCGCAATCTTGATTGCCGATGCGGCCTATCCCAACTGGTCAATCCATATCCGCGGGCGGACCAATGACCGCGACGGCCACTGGCACTGCACCCTGCGCGAGAATGACAGCCGCGACAGCGATGCCGCAATCGGCGCCGGACGGGCGCCTGTTCTTGCGCAGGCTGTTCTTGCGGCCATCCTGAGGCTGGCCATGGCGCAAAAGGCCTAGCGTGCGCCCACAGGCCGACATTCTGACCATCACGCTGAACCCGGCGGTGGATGTGGCGACACATGTACCGGCGGTGATTGCGGGGCCCAAGCTGCGGTGCGCTGCACCGCGGTACGATCCGGGCGGCGGTGGCGTCAATGTGGCCCGCGCAGTGCATAAACTGGGCGGGTCCGCGCATGCGCTCGTTGCGGTCGGGGGCCCGATGGGGGACCGGCTTGTCAGCTTGCTTGCTGCAGAAGGGGTCCCTGCGCTGCCCATCGTGGTCAGCGGCGAAACCCGACAAAGTTTTGCGGTCACTGACGATGCGACGGGGGCGCAGTACCGCTTTAGCGTGCCGGGGGAAATCCTGACTGCTGAAGACGCCGCGCGTCTACTGCAAGAGATCGCCGCACACACCACCCAAGACAGCTATCTGGTGATCAGTGGCAGTGTTGCACCGGGCCTGCCGGATGATTTTCAAAGCCGGATCATCGCGATCGCTGCGGCAAAACAGGCGCGTGTCGTGATTGATACCTCAAGCCGTGCGTTGGACAGGCTGATTGCCCACCCGACAACGCCTGTCCATTTGCTACGTGTCGACCAGAAAGAAGCAGCCGAAGCGGCCCACCACCCGATGAACACAGTTGCGGACAGTGTGGCCTTTGCCGCCGATCTGGTGGCGCGTGGTGTGGCCGAAACGGTTGTGACGGGGCGTGGTGCCGAAGGCTCTGTTCTGGTCTCACGCGATCAGCGGTTCTTTTGCCACGCACCCAAAGTCGCGGTGCGCAGCAAAATCGGCGCGGGTGATGCCTTTGTCGGATCAATGACATTGGCGCTGGCCCGTGGCGACACGCCAGACGAGGCGCTGAAATGGGGCGTTGCGGCAGCAAGCGCCACAGTCAGCACCGAGGCCACGGCACTTTGCGATCTTCCGCAAGCGCAGGCGTGCTATGACCAATGCCGGATCGAGGCGCTCTAGCCCTTCTCGGCCTCCGCTACATTCCGCAAGACCTGCACGAAACTGTCCGGCGTCACCGAAATACTGTCGATCCCGTACCCGACCAGTCGTTGTGCATAGGCCGGATCATTGCTGGGGGCCTGCCCGCAGAACCCTACCTTTTTACCGGCCTTGTGCGCCTCGCGGATCACGGTCTCGATCATCCAGAGGACCGCCGGATCATCCTCACGGAACAGATCGGCCAGCGCGTCTGAATCGCGATCGATCCCGAGTGTCAGTTGCGTCAGGTCATTAGAGCCAATCGAGAACCCGTCGAACCGTTCGGCAAATTCCGCCGCGCGCACCACGTTGGCGGGAATTTCGCACATGACATAAACTTGCAGGCCATCCTTGCCCCGCTCAAGACCATTTTCCTTCATCACAGCCAGCACATGATCGGCCTCTTGCGGGGTGCGGCAGAAGGGGATCATCATGATCACATTGTCAAAGCCCATCTCGCCGCGCAGCCGTGCAATCGCCTGACATTCCAGCGCGAAACCGTCGCGGTAGTGGTCCGAATAATAGCGCGACGCGCCCCGGAACCCGATCATCGGGTTTTCTTCATGCGGTTCGAAATCACGGCCACCCAAAAGGTCAGCATACTCGTTGGTCTTGAAATCACTCATCCGCACGATCACCGGCTTGGGATAGCAAAACGCCGCGATCCGCGACAGGCCGCGCGCCAGATGATCGACGAAGTAATCGGGCTTGTGGTCATACCCTGCGGTCAGAGCGGCGATTTTTTCACGCGTGCCCGCATCGCTGATCTTATCGAAATTCAGCAGCGCCATCGGGTGAACTTTGACCGCGTTGTTGATCACGAATTCCATCCGCGCAAGGCCCACGCCATCCACCGGCAACCGCCACCAGCGCAACGCAGCGGACGGGTTGGCAAGGTTCAGCATGACCTTTGTCTTCACCTCGGGCAGTGAACCCAGCGTCTCTTCCTGCACGGTGATGTCTGAAATACCTTCGGTGATCAGCCCTTCTTCGCCTCCCGCACAAGACACCGTCACATCCTGCCCGTCATGCAACAGATGCGTGGCGTTGCCACAGCCTACCACCGCAGGCAGGCCCAATTCACGGCTGACAATCGCCGCGTGGGATGTGCGCCCGCCGTGGTCAGTGACAATCGCCGCCGCCCGTTTCATGATCGGCACCCAGTCCGGGTCAGTGGTTGAGGTGACCAGCACTGATCCTTCGACGAAACGGTCAATATCCGCCGCTGTTTCAATGATGCTCACACGGCCCGCCACGGCGGCATTGCCCACGCTGAGACCGTTGACGAGCGTCTTGCCGGGGTTGTTCACAGTATAGGATTTCAACGCCCCCACATCGGCGCGTGATTGCACCGTCTCGGGCCGGGCCTGCACGATATAGAGCGTGCCGGTCTTGCCATCGCGCGCCCATTCCATGTCCATCGGACAACCATAGTGGTCCTCGATGATCTTGGCCTGCCGCGCCAGCGTCAGGATTTCCGCATCACTCAGCACAAATGCCGCGCGTTCCGCCTTAGAGGTGGGCACGTTGCGGGGCGTGCCGTCGCGATCGTGGATCATCTTGATCTCTTTGGCACCAAGGCTCTTTTCGAGAATTGGCGCTTTGGTTTCATCGTCCAGAAACGGCTTATAGACCTCGTATTCATCAGGATCGACGGCGCCCTGCACGACATTCTCACCCAAGCCCCACGCGGCATTGATCAGCACGGCATCAGGAAAACCCGATTCCGTATCAATCGAAAACATCACGCCGGATCCGCCGGTATCAGAGCGCACCATCTGCTGCACGCCAACCGACAGCGCCACCTGTGTGTGCGAAAATCCCTGAATTTGGCGATAGGAAATCGCGCGGTCGGTAAAGAGCGATGCATAACATTTGCGGCAAGCCTCAAGCAGGGCTGCCGCGCCGATGACATTCAGGAATGTTTCCTGCTGGCCGGCAAAGCTCGCGTCGGGCAAATCTTCGGCAGTCGCACTGGAGCGGACGGCGACGGGGATATCCGGCTCGCCTGCGGTGTCAGACAGCGCACGATAGGCGTCAACGATCTCGGCTGCGGTGTCATCGGGCCAGTCGCCATGCAGGATCATGTCGCGGATGGTTTGGCCGGTCTTGTGCAGGGTGGCTTTGCCACTGGCCAGCGCATCCAATGCAACACCAATCCGGGCATCCAGATCATTCGCCGTCAGATAGGCGCGAAACGCGTCAGCCGTCGTCGCGAATCCTGGCGGCACCAGAATCCCTTTAGAGCCAAGGGCCTGAATCATTTCGCCCAAAGAGGCGTTCTTGCCACCGACGGTATCCACATCTCCTCGGCGCAATTGGGTGAAATTCACAACAAGGGGTTTGGTATCGGCCATTGGTTCGTCCTCCAAGTTCTTTGGAACGACTGTGACGCAGGAAAACCTTCGGGCTATGACATAGGTCAATTCTTGCAGCACCTATTGCGCTGAGCCTTTTGTCAACAGACCGCCAGCAGGCGACCTAAGTCTCAGGCAATAGGGTGCAGCGTTGATCAGCCCCCAGACTGGGTCTGATTCTCATTTTGATTTTCATTCTGGTTCTGGTTTTGATTCTGATTTTGATTAGCGTTCTGATTGCCGCCATTGGGATCATCAGGGTCAACAATCGGATCATCAGGATCAACAATGACTGTACCGCCGCCATTCGCATCATCAGTAACGGCAATGACGCGCGCCGCCGGAACCACAGATACCCCACTGTTCACCACGTCACACAACGGCAGCTCTGCCGTGTACGCACCACCAATCGGCACATTGCCGGGACGACACGAAGGATTGCCCAGCTTGTCAAATGTCGGCTCTGCATAGATCACCATCGCAGCAGGTTCTGGCTTTGGAGCGCAGGCGCTCAGCAGGATCATGGCGCCAACACCAAAGCCGGTGAATAAATTAAGTTTCGTCATGTGTTTTCCTTTTCACTCATCATTCGCCTTCAGTTGCAGCCATAAAAATGCACCGTCGCGGCAGACATCTCTCATCGTCAGAAATGAGGGCCTATTCTCAACCAGTTCATAGGTCGCTGCAGTGTAAGGCTAGCATCGCTGCTGTCGTCGACATTGACATCGATCAACACTTTCATTGCCAGCATTGCAGGGCTTGGAAGCACGACAGATGATTAATTTTCGCGGCCCACCGCAGTGCTGAGAGGCGCGGAAAGGCTGACAGCACATCAGGCAGGCTATGCCTCATATGCAAAGGCCATCGATCAGACGCGCTTCACAAGCCGGATGAGGAACAAAAGAATGACGGCCCCCAATGTCGCGTGGACGATGCTTCCCAGAATCCCGCCGCCAAAACCAAGGCCGATCACGGGAAAAATCAGTCCTGCAACAAATGCGCCCAAGATGCCCACAACGATATTGCCCAGCAAACCAAAGCCAAACCCCCGAATGACCTGTCCCGCCAACCAACCCGCGATTGCGCCGATGATGATGATGACAAGAATGCTCTGAATGCCCATATTTCCGTTCTCCCAATTGAAACCGCAAGGTTGCGGCAAGGGGCATGATATCACAATTTTCGCAGACATGCTTGAGATCGGACAAGCGCACGCGCCCCAACGACTGAGAGCTGTCAAAACTTGTCCCACAACGTCCGTCTAAGCTGGGCAAGCTAGGCAAGCGTTGTAATTCCAACGCAAAGTGACTACCTCAGGAGTACAAGAGTTGCGGTTTTCTGCGGTCCGGGCGCATCGCCTGCCAGAGCGAACCACAACTTTCCATCATAAAAATTCAGCTGTCTTGTCCCCTTGCAGGGGCCGGATGTTTGGGAAGGTTGCCGATGTTATCGCGCTCGACCCCATGGCTTTTGCCATTTGGTCCGCCTTTTCCGACACCCCGATCCACCGATGCCTTGGCAGCAAAAGGAATGACCCCGGCCCAGCGCCGGGAAATGGTGAACAGGCAAGCCCCGGTTTGCACGACAAGATACAAAAACAGTGCGGCGGCGCTTTCTCCGTCAGAGGATCCAGAATGACTTTTCCAGAATGGACGAAACCAAGCATCTACGGAGCCTTAGCTGGCGCAATCGCCGTCTCTGTCATCGGCTTCAACTGGGGTGGCTGGGTGACCACCAGCAACGCCCGCACCATGGCCCGCACGCTAGCAAGTGACGAAGTCACTTTGGCGATGGTGCCTGTCTGTATGAACATGTCCGCAGACGACCCACAGCGCGCAGCGAAACTGGCCGTCATCCAAGAGGCCTCCGGCTATAGCCGCCGCAATGCGATGATGGAGACCGGTTGGGCCACGCAACCGGGTGCGGACACGCCAAACCGTGACCTTGCAAGCGCCTGTCTCGCGGGGCTTGAGCTGGATGGATCATAATTCAAAAACCACCCCGCATTTACCCCAAGCGACCTGCGGCACACGCCTTTGGGCGGCCCATCCGATGCAAATATCACTGCTTGTCTTGCCAATTTTTGCATTGCTGCTTTTCGTCATGCCGGCATTCGCACAACCGATGCCAGAAAACGCCAGTCCCAAAAGCTATGGTGACGGTTGGGACTGTGACATCGGCTATCGTCTCAGCGATGAGACCTGTGCCGCGGTTGTCGTCCCGCAAAATGCCTATGCCAGCAAACAGGCGTACGGGCCGGGTTGGGAATGCCTGCACGGATTTCGCCAGAACAGCGACGCGGCCTGTGTCGCGGTCGTTGTTCCCGATGGCGCATTTCTGGACCCGTCTGGCGAACGCTGGCGGTGTTTGCGTGGGTTTGTGAAATCCGGTGACACGTGCCAAGAGGTCATCGTTCCGCAAAATGGCTATCTGGTTGAGACATCCTATGCTTCAGCATGGGAATGCGATCGTGGTTTTGAAGCAGCCGGTGATCTTTGCAAGCCCATCACAGTTCCGGCCAACGCATATCTGAATGGCGCACGCTACGGCCAACCGTGGACATGTGACCGTGGCTTTGTCGCAGAAGACGGCCAATGCGCGGCGGTCATTGTCCCTGCACATGCCTATTTTGACGACTCCACTTACGGCAGAGGCTGGAAATGCGACCGCGGGTTTATGAACGCAGGCGCCGAGTGCGTGGCAATCGACATTCCGGAAAACGCCCATCTTGACCGGTCTGGAAACGGCTGGGAGTGCGACAGGAACTTTCAGGAAACCAAAGATCAATGTGTTCTGGGCGAGTAACGCCTCGGCACGGCCTTCTGTGGCCTGAATATCCGATAGGCGGCGACAAAGTTGCCCCATCGCGGACCAACCAAAAGGAACCAACATGAAAACCGAAGTAAAAACGGCCAGCACGATCCGCCGTCCTGTCAGGGGCGCGCAAGCGCCGCCCGTGAACCCAGTCATACATATCAAACGGCCACCAACCGCTATTATCTATTGCGAAGGCAACTTCGCCAATATTGACGGCAAAACCGCAAATGGCCTTGTGCGCCACTCGCAGGCTTACCGCATTCTCTCCGTCATCGACAGCGTCCGGGACGGACAAGACAGCGGGCTGGTTCTTGATAACGAGATGAACCACATCCCGATTTTCGCGCATCTCGAAGCCGCCGTTGCCCATGAAGCCGTCATCCCCGATACGCTGATCTACGGGATGGCCCCCTCCACAGGCAGGCTCTCTGACGCTGATCGCGCTGTCGTTCTGGATGCGATCGCTCTTGGCATGAACATTGTCAGCGGTTTGCACGAATACCTGAGTGATGACGTTGAAATCGCCCTGGCGGCGGTCACGCGCTCGGTCACGATCCGTGACATCCGTAAACCTAAACCCAGCAAAGACATGCGCCTTTTCGATGGCAGTGTGGCAAGCGTTGATGCTTTACGCATTGCCGTACTCGGGACCGATTGCGCGATTGGCAAGCGGACAACCGCGACTGTTCTGGCGCGGGCGCTGAACGCAAAGGGCATCAAGACGGTGCTTGTTGGCACAGGCCAAACCGGACTGATGCAGGGTGCGAAATACGGCATTGCCATGGATGCGGTGCCGCCGCAGTTCTGCTGCGGCGAGCTTGAAGGCGCGATCGTTGCGGCCTCGGACGCGGAACAACCCGATGTCATTTTGATCGAAGGCCAAGGCGCGCTCAGCCATCCGGCTTTTTGCACATCCGCCTTCATCCTGCGCGGCAGTCAGCCCGATGCTGTTATCCTCCAGCACGCGCCCAACCGCGCCTATCGCTGTGATTTTCCAACGATGCCAATGCCGCATCCCGCAAGCGAGATCGCCCTGATCGAGGCCTTTGCCGATACCAAAGTCATCGGCGTGACCCTCAATCACGAGGCAATGTCGGACACCGAGGTGACAGATGCGATTGCTGCACACTCCCTCGAACTCGGCCTGCCCGTGACAGATGCGCTTAGCCGACCGGCCGCGCATTTGCTGGCCATGGTCGTGTCCGCCTACCCCGGTTTGCGACAAGGCCCGCCAGTGGCCGCGATATGACCTGCCCGCGCGTTGAGGTCGATCTGCGTAAGATCTGCCAAAACACGGAAATCGTTGTGCGGCGGCTGAAGACGCGCGGCATCACTGTCACGGGCGTGACCAAAGCAGTCTGCGGACATCCAGCCATCGCGCAGGCGATGCTGGATGGTGGCGCACTCGGCCTTGCAGAGGCGCGCATCACCAATGTGCAAAGGCTGCGCAAAGCAGGCATCACTGACCCGATCACATTGATCCGCACGCCAATGCTCAGCCAAGCCGCTGCGGTCGTCGAGCTTTGCGAGGCAAGCTATAACACGCAGATGGTTGTTATTTCCGCCTTGGCGGACGCGGCCATGCGACAAGACACTGTTCACGGCATTATCCTGATGGTCGAGATGGGGGATGGGCGCGAAGGCATCATGCCCGACGACGTCGCCGCCATTGCACCACAGGTTGTCGCTATGCCCGGTGTCGCGCTGCAAGGGATCGGGGCGAACTTTGCGTGCCTCAGCGGCCTTGCGCCTGATGCCGCTCAAATGGCGGATCTTTCGGCCCTCGCATTTCAAGTTGAGCAGCACTGTGGTGTATCGCTCACGACGGTGTCGGGCGGCAATTCGGCCACCCTGCCTTGGGCGTTCGGCGGCCAACCGACAGGCTGTATCAATGATCTGCGACTTGGCGAGGCGATCCTATTGGGCGTTGATCCAGTGACCGCAGCCCCCATAGACGGCCTGCATCAAGATGCCTTTACGCTCATCGCCGAAGTCATCGAGGTACAGACCAAGCCAAGACCTGCCCCCATCCGCTTTGCCAATCCGACATTGGCCAAACACCTTGCCCCCCAAAGGCAAGACACGCACCGTCTGATCCTCGCGCTCGGGCGTCAGGACACGGATATATCAGGACTTTCGATGGCCTTGGACCATACGCTCATCGGCGCAACGAGCGATCATCTGGTGATCGGCACGACCGGCCCAATGCCGCGCGTGGGTAGCGAAATCAGATTTCAGATGAACTACGGCGCCTTGATGCAAGCAATGGCCGCACCCGACATCAAAACAGAGCTGGGGCGCAACCGCCCTACCCCCCAGTCACCAAACACTGCAAGCAAACGCATAGATCTGATCTTGGCATGACTGACCTCATCCAGACAGGAACGCATAATCCATTAAGGAGAGACCCAATGGCGAAACTCACGAAAACATCCGTGTTCAAAGCGGATAACCCCAGACCGGAAACCACGATGGACAAGACGACACGGATTGTTCGGAAACTGGTGGATGAGGAAGCAGAACAGCGGCTTGCCAAATTGACCCGTTTACGGAATGCACGACTTGAGCGGGAAGCAAACACGCCGCCAAAACCGGTCGTGACAAAGCGTAAGACCGCCGCGCCCAAGGCCCCGCCAAAACAATAGCAGAATCCGTGCAGCGATCCTCGCGACCGACTACATGGAAACCATCCGCCTGATCGCAGCCAGCCTGATCGGGTTCGCGGATTCAAGCTAAGGCCGATCAAGGAGATGTATGATTTATCACCCATCAATGTATGAAAATTACACCTATGACGTTAGAAATTTAGAGAATTGTTTTGAAGCTTGAGAAAGCCGAAAACCAATACATCGAACACGTGTAGTTTGTGTTCGGTGGGTAGTGAGTGGGTGTAGTGAGTAGTCGCATCCAATCGATGTGTTTCACGAGTGTCTGTTTTTGCCTTCGGGCATATGTTTGATTTGATGGTGCCTGTTGGTGTGTGAGGCCAATGGCACCGTCAAACACAAGACAACAGTTATGAGTATTTTGTTTCCGATTGGTTCAACGACAATCGCTTAGCTGATTTTATAGAACAGTGCTCTGTGAGGGCGCTGTTCTATTTTTTTGACGTACGGCCATGCGACAGCAGAGCCCCCGACGTGCGACCACAATCATGCACATTCTTGATTATCGATTTACGCTGCGGCTGAGGACGCCAGATCTATCGCGCGTGAAAGCGCTTCGTTCGGGCAGTGAAATGACACACTCGCCGCGCAAACCTGCCTTTGGCCGGGTCCGACCTGAAAGAGGCCGGAATAATATGCGCCATCGGCCATCTTGGTCGCGCAAGGAACCCATTTACCACCCGGACCCTCAACCTTTTTCCCGATCAGTACGTTGACGGATCCGGGCGGCGGGCTCGAAAGTGTGGTCGTATCATCAATCCAATTGGCGACAGTCATGGCAGCTCCTTTAGCTGCTCTGAGTTTTCAAACCAACATGGCCAAAGGATGGCGACACTAGGGATTTTGGCCGTCATCGCGTCGCATTCCAGCAACAAATGAACAGCACACGCGCTCCGGTTTATAAGGGCGTTTGTTCTCTCGCCTTTGGGGCGGGTCCAAAAGCAATGACCTGTTTTCCAAAAAAGGCATTATTCTCGAAAATGCTATATTTTCGTCCTCATTTGCACACCGTTGCCAGCCATACAGATGCCATTAGTGCGTTATTTATTGATTTGTTTCATCTGCATTTAGAAAAATTGCCCGGAGGCACCTTGTATCAGTCGAAGAACAACACTGGCGTCACAGTCGACATGCTGCGTGCATTCGTTTGTCTGAGCAGGCATTTGAACCTGTCCAAGGCAAGCGATGAGCTTGGCACGACACGCCAGACGGTGCGACGCCACATTACCGATCTTGAACTGATACTTGGCCAAAAGCTCTTTGAGGTGGTTGATCGGCAGTATCAGCTGACGTCTTTCGCGCATGAGTCGCTCGAAGACGCCAAGTCACTCCTTTTGAAGCTGGATACATGGGCGGGACAGTCTTCTTTGAAGAAGAACACCACAGGCGGACTTGAGAAACTTCAGTATACGGATTCTGAAGGAAGGGTATATTATTCGCAACAACATCCGGTCTCTCAAATTGCAATGAACGGCCTGCCGTTGCTGAAAAAGGCGTTTACTGCTTGGGGCAATGCCGAAACTCAAATTGAACATGAAGCAATGGAAGAAATTCGGCCCTACACGGTCCTTTATCGTAAGGGACCAGCAGGTTGGGTTTTTGTCCACATTGGAAAAGAGTCCGCCTATGCACGATGGTTTGGTTCGACTGTGTCCAAGAGTGCGATCGGCAAACTTATAACAGAAGACGATGCAGGCTCCGAATATGATGAGTTCACCGCGGGCGCCTATTCTCGCATTTACGATGAAGGCGGTGTGCGCCTTGATCACATACTTGCCCATCTGCCAAAGGATGGCGGCGAACCCCAGCCTGGAACTTTTCAGAGATTGCTTCTTGGCGGCGTGTTTCCCGATGGGACCCCCGGCCTGATCATTCTTGCCGTGATTACAGAACATGTCGAAATTGAGGCTTTGGCAGAGGCTGATCGCCCGAAACTGCCTGCAGATATGTCCATGGACTCACTCCCGCTGCATTCTAACGCAGTGACTCTATTGCCACATTCGCGGAAAGCGTCACACTCGACATTGTGAGTTCGCAAAGAAAAAGCTTACACAGTTTTAAGCCTAAAGGCACTGTGTTGCGAAAAGCGCAACGATAAATCGAGGGGCAGGATATGTTGGCGCGGAGCATTTTTGGCACGGTTCAAAACGTGTCAGTTATTTTACGGGATCTTGAAGACGCCGGAATGCGGATCGAGGTCGGCGACGACTTTGCCCTTTACCGTTATTATCGCAGTACTTGTGCCAATCGTGGTGATATGTCGCCGCTTTTCGATACGGCCAGCTCATTTATTGATGAAACCAACGGTTTCTGGATTTGCGGCTTCAACGAACTCGATCAGCTGGTGCATACGCAGGCCGTCAGATTACTCGATCTTCCAGGGATTTCTCTTGGCAAGCATCTGGATATGCATCGCCACAAATACATCGTCCCCGACTCGACCCCGGATCCCGATTTGACTTTCTTCCAAGGACCCGAAGCGCTTAAAACCGTGACAGGATCCGTAGGCTATTGCGGGGATTTCTGGCTGCCGTCGCACGGGCTTGGTGGGCCACGCAGCCACGGCGCGACCAGCTTGTTGTCTCGCTTACTCTTCGAGCTCCTTCAGCAAGCATGGGCGCCTGATTTTGTTTTTGCCTTTGTCCCAAGGCATCTTGCCGCAAAAGGCGCGCATCTGCGCTATGGGTACACCCATTGCGAACCCGGCGCCTGGATCGGGCCGGACAAGCAGATCACCAATGAAGAATATCTCATTTGGATGAATTCTAGCGACATCAAAAGCGTGCTTGCCCGCGACGTGCAGTCCATCCGTAAGGCTGCGCATGTTGCAGCAATGCGGGCACCTCTGACATCAATCGATTCCGCGTAATCACGCGGCACCAGTTGCCCGTAGCTTGGGCTTTCTCGCCATACAATTGACTGCGCCGATCCCTGCTCGAAATCAGGCATATGCCTATGCAAAAGGCGCCGCCTCGTCCGGGGCAGCGCCTTGCTGTGAGTAGTAACGAGTGGGTGTAACCGTGGTGAGGTACGATTGAGCCTAACGTGTTGTGCGATTGCGGCAGAATTTAGAACAAACCATGGCGTTTTTAGCCACGATGGACATAGGACGCATCTGCAGGGCCAAATTATGGCATGTGCAGAGGGCATTTTTCACGCAAACATACTGCCTCAAAATCTTCAAAAACTACGCCAAACGCCCTTTTCAAAGCCCATCTTGACCTCTTTCTGCATTGCGGCGACTGTCCTCAGGACAGAATTTGATGTCGTTCGGACCAAACCGCACAATCGTCGTTTGGCGAAAGACTCAGGAGGAATGAGTTTGGGCGAAAAGAAGAACAACCGAGGGAATCGCATCTTTGGCGTCATCGGTTTGGGAAATTTTGGCAGTACGGTCGCGAACGAACTGCAACGATTCGGCAATCATGTGATCGGGATCGACGTCTCCGAAGCCCGCGTCGCCAGTCACGCCGATACCTTGTCTCAGGCGATGATCGCGGACGCGCGCGATGACGTCGCCCTGCGCGAAGCGGGCATGGGCGATTGCAAGGTCGGCGTTGTTGCGATGGGGTCTGATCTGGAAGCCAGTATTCTTGCCGCAATCAATCTGAAATTGATCGGTGTGCCGGTGGTCTGGGCAAAAGCCACGACCAAGACGCATCACCGCATCCTCAGCAAGCTTGGTGTGGACCGCATCATTCACCCTGAAGTCGAGGTGGGACAGCATATCGCGCAGGTTTTGCACAATCCGCTGGTGCGTGACTACGTCAGTCTTGGAAATGGCTATCACGTTGTAAACTTTCGCATTCCCGAAAGCCTTGAGGGCAAGAAACTCGCGGATCTGCCACATCGGGAGAAATATAACCTGCGCTGCATCGGGGTTATGCGAGGCACAGAGTTCATTGGGCAGGACAATGCTGACTGCGAGTTGCAGGGCGACGATCTGCTCTTGCTGCTCGGGCAGCGCAGTGACCTGCGCAATTTCGCAGCGAGCCTTTAGGCGTGGACCGTTTTCCGGGTTTCGCAAGGCGGATCAAAACACTGAAGCTACCGCCGCCGGCACTGCTTGTAGTGTTCTATGTGGCGTTCATTATCGTGGGCGCGATCCTGCTTTGGTTGCCGATCTCTCATCACGGCGACATCGGACTAAGCGAGGCGATATTCACGTCAACTTCTGCTGTCACTGTGACGGGCCTTGTGCTGGCCGACACAGGGTCGGCATTTACCGGGTTTGGACAGGCCGTGATTGCCATCCTGATCCAGCTTGGCGGGCTTGGCCTGATGACATTTGCCGTTCTTGTCCTCGGTGCCCTTGGTATTCCTGTCGGCATGCCCCAGCGTCTGATTCTGCGCGAAGACCTCAATCAAACGTCGCTTGCAAATCTGACCTACCTTGCGCGCATTATTCTTATCATTGCACTGGTTTGCGAGGCGATTGGCGCGCTCATTCTGGCGTTTGTCTTTGTACCAGAGTTCGGTTGGAACGGGATCTGGCAGGCGATCTTCCATTCGATCTCTGCCTTCAATAACGCAGGCTTTGCCCTGCACCACGATAGCCTGTCGCAATGGGTCGGGCATCCGGTCATCAATATCGTCATTCCGCTTCTGTTTATCCTCGGCGGCTTGGGCTTTATCGTCGTCGGCGACGTCTACCAGCAACGCAGCTGGCGCAAGTTGACGCTACATTCCAAACTGATGCTGATCGGCACGGCGGTGTTGATCGTCTGGGGTGTCGTGGTCTTCGCCCTGCTGGAATGGACGAACCCCGCCACTTTGGGCCCGCTCAGCACTGGCGACAAACTCTGGGCGAGCTGGTTTCAGGGCGTGACGCCGCGCACCGCCGGTTTCAACACGGTTGATATCGCCGGCATGCATGACAGTTCCACAATGCTGACCATGACGTTAATGCTTGTCGGTGGCGGAAGCACATCGACCGCAGGCGGCATCAAGGTGACGACACTCTGTGTCCTGATACTGGCGACCGTAGCCTTCTTTCGCAGGCAAACCTCGCTTCATGCTTTCGGGCGCTCTCTGGGCGTCGAAGAAGTGATGAAAGTGATGGCCCTGACGACGATTTCAATGCTGCTTGTTCTGACCGGCATATTCGTCATCTCGATCAGCCATGACGGTGAATTTCTCGACCTCGCCTTCGAGGTCACCTCCGCCTTTGGCACCGTTGGATTGTCGCGCGGCACAACAGGTGAACTCGATACGCTTGGCCGGACAATCATCATCGCGATCATGTTTATCGGACGGGTCGGACCATTGGCGATCGGGTTCTTTCTGGCCACCAGAAGCGTACCCCGCGTCAAATATCCGGCGGGGCAGATCTATCTGGGATAGTGAGCCCTCTTCAGGCCCGCAACAAACAGGCACCTATTCTCCGAGGGCTATAAAAGGTAAGATCGAAGTCACCGAAGCGACGTTAGGGGCTGTGCCATGAGACGACACTGCATCGCGCTACTCGCGAGCCTGCTTTCCACGCCTGCCATTGCAGAGACACACACGACTTGGGATTTTCGCCCTGAGCAAGATGTGTTTTCCGACGCGGCCCTGCTGGATCTGTCCTACTTGAACGAAGCAACTGCAGGCGAAACCGGTTTCATCCGGCGCTCGCGGGACGGTGCCGCGTTCGTGCGGGGTGATGGCGAACCGATCCGGTTTTGGGCGCTGAATAGCTACGTCGCAGGTCAGGGCATGGACGCGCTGCAGGATCACGCCCGGTTTCTTGCCAAACGCGGCGTCAACATGGTCCGCCTGCACGGTCAAATCCCGCAGGCCGGGCAAACGGGCGGCGCGCTTGAAGAGATAGACGAGGCCGAGCGCGACCGGCTCTGGCAATTGGTCGCCGCCATGAAGCAAGAAGGCATCTACATCACCTTCAGCCCCTACTATCCGCATCTGGTCCACGCAGAGGCCGCCCAACGCTGGCAAGTCCCCGTCGATAGCGCGGGGCTGACGGGGATGATCTATTTCGATCCGGTCTTGCAGGAGGCCTACAAAGGTTGGCTGCGCGAAACGCTGCTGCCCACAAACCCCTACACCGGTCTGGCGCTCAAGGATGACCCTGCGCTGGCGATCATCCAGATGCAGAACGAAGACTCGCTGCTGTTCTGGACATTCAACGACATCAAAGGGCGCGAGGCCACGCTGCTGGGTACCCGCTTTGGCCAGTTCCTTGTTGAAAAATACGGCTCTCTGACGGCGGCACAGGATGCATGGGGCAACGCCATGGCCCCAGGCCCAATCGACGACATGCGCGACGACTGGGACAGTGGTGTGATCGCGCTTTCCAATATCTGGCACCTCACGGGCGATGCAGACCCGGGCGGGGCAGAAGCACGGCTTGCCGATCAAACGCAATTTCTGACCCAGATCATGCGCGATTGGCACGCCGAGATTGCCCGCTTTCTGCGCGAAGACATCGGTGCGCCACAACTGCTTAACGCGGGAAACTGGCGCACTGCGGACGATGTGTTTTTGGACGATCTTGAGCGCTACGCCTACACCAGCGGCGATGTGATTGGCGTGAACCGCTATGTCACCGCCCTGCACGAAGGGGAATACGACGGCTGGGCGATCGTGGCGGGTGACAGATACCGCGAAGACGGTCTGTTGAACCGGCCTTTGGATTTGCCCATCACACTGCGCCAACCTGCGGGCTATCCCTATATTATCAGCGAAACACTTTGGGTGCCGCCGATGTGGGAACAGGCCGAGGGCCCGATCCTGATGGCGGCCTATCAGGCCCTCACGGGCATCGACATCAGCTATTGGTTCTCCACTGACGAAATCCAATGGCGCGCGCCGCAAAGCGCGAACGGCTATCTGCCAAGTATTGGCAAATGGCAACTCGCCACCCCGCAACAAATGGGCGCTTTTCCCGCTGCCGCGTTGATCTTTCGCCTTGGACTGCTTGATGAGGCCCCGCCAGTCATCATCGAACACCGCCCGCTCAACGCCCTTTGGACCCGCGCAGCACCGCTGGTTGCGGCCCAACAAGGCTATGACCCGAACCGCGATCAGGATCAGGGCATCCTTGGCGCATTGTTTGGAAGGAAGACACCGCAACAGGCCGAGGCCAGCCCCTATAGCTTCCTTGTCGGCCCCGTTGAGGTTGAATTTGACAGCGACGCTGCGAATTTCGTGCATCCTGACCTCGCATCGCTGATCGATACGGACAAACAGGTCGTGACCAGCCTCACGCGGGAATTGTCTTGGGATTGGGGCGCGGGTGTCGTCACATTGGATGCGCCCAGCGCACAAGGCGTCGTTGGCGATTTGTCATCAGACACCACCTTCACCTTGCAGGACATCACGATTGCAAGCGACGCGGACTATGCCAGCATCATCGTCGTGCCCCTCGATGGCCAGCCGATTGCCAGCGCCTCCCGGCTTTTGGTGCAGATCAACAGCATCGCACGGCCCACAGGTTGGAGCGCGACACCTGTCGCCCACGAAAGCGGGCCCGCCTTGGAAGTCACCGCCTTTGGCGAAGCGCCTTGGCAGATCGACAGGGTTTCCGCTCAGGTGAGTATCCGCAACGACGGACTGTCACGAGCGACGGCCTTGGATGCAAACGGCATGGCTGTGGGTGATGTGGCGGTCTCAAGACGCGACGGTGTTCTGACGTTGGAGCTACCGACCGATACGCTTTACGTCATTATCGAGTGATGTTTCTCGACCTGAACAGGTAAGCGCGGCAGGACAGACCCGCCGCGCCACGTGTTTTACCAGCTGTTATAGCCGAGGTATTTGCCCGACATTTCAACCTTCACGCGGTCGCCCTTGGGGTTCTCAACGCGGGTGACTGTCATGTCAAAGTCAATCGCGGACATGATCCCGTCACCGAATTTTTCCTGGATCAGCGCCTTGAGCGTCGGGCCGTAAACGCCCACGATTTCATAGAAACGATAGATGCAAGGATCGGTCGGCACCGCTTGCTCCCAGATCTTTGTGGGGCTCTCGGCCAGCACCGATTCTGCCTCTTGCGGCAGGCCCATCACGCTGACCATCAGCTTGGCTTTCTCGGCAGGAAAGGCGTTCATGCCCATGGCCGCAGAATGCGTCCAGACAGGCGACATCCCGATCTTTTCGGCGATTTGCTCCCATGTCAGACCGGCTGTTTTCTTGGCCGACAGGATCATGGCGGTGACATCTTCTTTGGTCATCATTTCGTTCATGGTGAGGTCTTTCATGTTTTTCTCCTCCGGTGGTTATTCGTTGACGGCCCGCAAGGCAGGCGGCGTTTTTTCGGGTTCTTCGGGCTCTGTCTTGTCAATCCGCACTGGATCAGGGCGATTGGTGCCCTCTCCTGTTTTCTGGCCCGCCATTTCTTTGGAACGCTTGCCAAGGAAGGTGACCAGATGGTTGCGGATCGCATAATAATTGGGATGCTCGATGATCTCGGTCCGGTTGCGCGGACGCGGGATCGTGATTTCGACGCTTTCAGCCACCCGTGCATAGGGACCGTTCGTCATCAGCAAAATGCGGTCCGCCAGCAGGATCGCCTCGTCGATATCATGGGTGATCATGAAGACGGTCTGTTCCGTCCCGCTCCAGATCTTCAGCAACTCGTCCTGGATCGTGCCCCGTGTCAGCGCATCAAGCGCGCCAAAGGGTTCATCCAGCAACAACAGCTTGGGGTGGTTGGCAAAAGCGCGCGCAATCGACACACGCTGGCGCATCCCGCCCGACAGCTGGCTGGGCTTGCGGTGGATCACGTCGCCCTCAAGCCCCACCATCGCAAGGTATTTGGTGGAGTGCTCAATCACCTGTGCCTTGGACCATTCAGGGTGCCGCGCGGACACGCCGAATGTGACGTTCTTCAATGTCGAAAGCCACGGCAACAATGAGTAGTTCTGGAACACGACACCACGGTCAAGGCTGGGGCCTTTCACCTCGGTCCCGTCCATGATCACCACACCGGATGTCGGATCGGACAGACCGGCAAGGATGTTCATGATCGTGGATTTGCCACAGCCAGAGTGGCCAAGGATCACAACGAATTCGCCCTTTTCGACACCAAAGGTGGCATCTTCAAAGACTGTCAGCTCGCCACCCTGCCCATCGGGATAGCGCTGGGTCATATTCTCGACGCTTAGAAACGGTTTCATATCTTGGTCCTATTCTGCGTAAGCGACAGCGCGCTGGACAAAGCCAAGGGCTGCATCAAGCCCCATGCCCACGACGCCAATCATCAGGATGGAAAAGATCACGGATGTCAGATCGAGGTTGTTCCACTCGTTCCAGACGTAATAGCCAATGCCGGTTCCCCCCACGAGCATCTCGGCGGCGACGATCACCAGCCATGCGATACCGATGGAAATCCGCATCCCCGTCAGGATCGTCGGTGCTGCGGCAGGCAAGATTACCATAAACGCGGTCTTGAGCGGGTTCAGCTCATGGGTGCGGGCCACGTTGACCCAATCCTCTCGGACACCGGCCACGCCAAAGGCTGTGTTGATCAGCATCGGCCAGATCGAACAGATGAAGATCACAAAGATTGCACTCGCCTCGCTGTCCTGAATGACAAAGAGGGCCAGCGGCATCCACGCCAAGGGCGAAATCGGGCGCAGCACCTGAATGAACGGGTTCAGCGCCTTGTAAGCCAGCGGCGACATGCCAATCAGAAAGCCCAGCGGAATGGCGATGACAGCGGCCAGCGCATAGCCCACCAGCACACGGTAGATCGAATAGCCGATCTGGATGCCAATCCCTTTGTCGTTGGGACCAGCATCATAGAACGGATCGCTCAACTGCTCCCAGGCTTTGGCAATCACCTCGCTGGGTGGCGGCACACCGGCTTTGGGCTGGCCTGCACCAGTCAAAAGTTCGTATTCTGTCAATTCACCAACCGCTTTTTGCGCGGGGATCGCGGCCTCCCAGATCAGGAGGCCGACAATCAGTAGGGTCAAAGATAGAATCGCTGCACGAAAATTCAGTGAGCTGGTTGGCATCTGTCTTAGCCTTTCTTGATCGCAAAGCTGTCAACGTAGGCTTCGGGTTCGTTGTAATCGAAGGTCTTGCCCATGATGGTGTGCGACTTGTAGGTCACGTCTGGCGCTTCATAGCCCAGATCTTCCATGACCTTCTTACAGTCGGCGGCCAGATAGACCTGCTCGGCCACGCCTTTGTAATCGACGTCACCTTCGATATAGCCCCAGCGCTTCATCTGGGTCAGGATCCACACGCCCATCGAATGCCATGGGAATGGATCGAAATCGATCCGGTCCGGCTCGCGTTGGACATTGCCCAAACCATCCGCATAGGTGCCGGTCAGCACTTGCTCGATCACCGTCACCGGCTGGTTGAGGTAGTTGGTCGGCGCAATCGCCTCCGCGATCTCACTGCGGTTCTCTGCGGCAGAGGCGTATTGCGTCGCGTCGATGATCGACTTGAGCAGCGCGCCGTAAGTGTTTGGCAGTTCCTGCGCAAAGGACAGCGGCGCGGCAAAGGCACAGCATGGATGCCCTTCCCAGATTTCTTTGGTCAGCAGGTGGATAAAGCCGATGCCTTCGAAGACAGCACGCTGGTTGAACGGATCAGGCGACAGATAGCCGTCAAGGTTACCGGCACGCAGGTTTGCAACCATTTCAGGCGGCGGCACCACGCGGATCTGGATATCGACATCGGGGTCCAGACCGAATTCGGCAACATAGTAGCGCAGCAGGAAGTTGTGCATCGAATATTCAAACGGCACACCGAAGGTAAAGCCCTTCCACTGGGACGGATCACGCTTATCGAGATGCTCGTTGGAGAGAACGATTGCCTGCCCGTTGATGTTTTCAACGGCGGGCATGATGTAGGGTTCAGCGATTGATCCCGCGCCCAGCGTCATCGCCAGCGGCATCGGTGTCAGCATGTGGCTGGCGTCATATTCACCGTTCAGCGACTTATCACGTGCCACGGCCCAACCGGCGGTTTTGATGACCTGTGCGTTCAGACCGTAGCGCTCGTAAAAGCCCAAAGGCTGCGCCATGATGATCGGCGTCGCACAGGTGATCGGCACAAAGCCGATGTTCAGGTCTGTTTTCTCAGGTGGCCCTAGGTTGTCGAGGATCGCAGCTTTCGCTTCGTTGATCGGAAAGACCGAGGCCAGCGCCGCTGCCATCGTCGTGCCGCCCATCATGCCCATGAAGGACCGGCGGCCAATGTCGCTCTGGCCGAAGACAGACCGCACGATCGCGCTCTCGACAGCGCGCTCCAGCATGCCTTCGCTCGTGGTCAGGTCCGGACCACCCTGCTTTTCAACCGCTGAGGTGACGCATCCTGCGCAGCCACAGTCCGCGCCGTGGCGCAGATCGGTTTCAGATGAATAGGGATTTCCAAGGCTTTTCACTGTCATTGTCATCACTCCTGTCAAACTTTGGAACGATACTGACGCAGAAAAGGGGCATACTAAAAGCAAGAGGTCGCAAAAAATTAATTCTATAATTTCATTTTATAACAATAAGTTAATCTAATTTTACTCATATCAAATATTACGATAATTCGTAATTTACGAAAATTCGTATTGCCTCATGAGACAATGTCAGCTTCGATCAGAAAATGAACATTCAAGACCGCCACACTGATTCCCGCCTTGCCGGCGCATTCGGCGCGACACTGATCCTTGATCTCGACACAGACGAGATTCTGGCCGCGACTCCGCAGGCCCATACCCTGCTCAAAGACACTTCCCTTGTGGGGTCTCGCTTTTCCCAATTGGCGGCTGACGATGTGCCCCAAATGATCCTTTTCGTGGATGAGGTGATCCATCGGGGCGAGGCATGGACGCGGCGCATCACCCTGCGAACCCGCGAAAATGACCGCATCAATTGCGAAATCAACGCGCGCTCCGAGGGGCGTACACTTCTGCTTCAGATCACTGATCTTGCTGCACTCGAACGGCGGGCCGAGGCAGTGCAGGCCGCAACCATCTATAGCGGCGGCATTCTGGAATGGCAGCGCGCACAGGCGTTCTTTTCCGAACTCGAACGGCAAAACCAGCTGATCCTGAATGCGGCGGGCGAAGGGATCTACGGGGTGAATGCCGACGGCAAAACAACCTTTGTGAACCGCGCCGCACAGGAAATGCTCGGCTGGACCGACGAAGACCTGCTTGGTGAAGACATCCACACCAAAATCCACCACCACCATCTGGATGGTGAACTTTACCCGTCGCACGAATGCCCGATCTACCAATCCTTCCGCTATGAGCAGGTCAACCGGATCGAGGATGAGGTGTTCTGGCGCAAGGATGGCAAACCCATTCGCGTCGAATATGTCTCAACCCCGATTTACGAGGGCCAGCGGCTAGCCGGTGCTGTGGTCATCTTCCGCGACATCACCGAACGCTGGGAAAACGAACGCAAACTGCGCGAAGCGATGGATCAGGTCGCCGCACTGCGCGACCGGCTCGAACAGGAAAACGCCTATCTGCAAGAGGCCATCAGTATTGAACGCGCCCACCACGATGTTGTCGGCCAATCGCCCGCGATCCAGCAAATCCTGCAACGGGTGGAAATGGTGTCACGCACGCAGGCCAATGTCCTGATCACCGGCGAAAGCGGCACAGGCAAAGCCATGGTCGCCTCGGCCATCCATAATGACAGCGACAGGCGCAGGCGGCCCTTGATCCACTTCAAATGCGGCTCGGTCACGCCCGATATGTTTGAAAGTGAACTTTTCGGCCATGTGCGCGGTGCCTTCACAGGCGCATTGCGCGACAAACCCGGCAAGCTGGAACTGGCCCATGGCGGCACGCTGTTCCTTGATGAAGTCGCCGATATTCCGCTGGAACAACAAGGCCAACTGCTCGACGCCTTGCAGAACCGCAGGGTCACGCGGCTGGGTGATGATCGTGCGCGCAGTCTCGAATTACGGGTCGTCGCCTCGACCAGCCGTAACCTTGACCGCGAGGTGCAGGCCGGACGGATGCGGCCGGAACTGGTGTTCTTTCTCAACGTCTTTCCGATCCACTGCACGCCTTTGCGCGAACGCCCCGATGATATCCCCCTGCTGGCCGCGCATTTTCTCAATCTTGTGTGCAAACGGCTCAGCCGCACGCCCCCCATCATCACCGAAGGCACGATCCGCACCCTGCAACAATACGACTGGCCCGGAAACGTGCGCGAACTGGCCAATGTGATCGAACGCGGCGCGATCGTGTCGCAAGGCGAAAAGCTGGTGGTTGATATCCGCCCCGATGCCGCCCCCGTCACGCGCAAGATCACAACCTTGCTCAGCGAGGCCGACATCGAACAGATCCGCGTGGCCAACACGATTGCCTGCCTGCAGGAAGCCAATGGCCGGGTGTCAGGGCCGAATGGGGCGGCAGCTTTATTGGGCGTCAAACCCACAACGCTCTATTCACGGATCAAGACGCTTGGATTATCGCCTGACGACTGGGCCTAGGAAAAATACACCGCCGCCAAATTCCGTGATATGGGGCAAACGCAACACAAACATATCAGGCCTCTCATGACATCATTCCTCAAGAAATTTGGCAAACCCCGCACGGTGATTGCCCTGACTGTCGTGGTGGCTGTCGCGGTTGGCGGCGTCGCGCTTTGGCGCTCGAACGCATTCTACTTCATGTCGCACCACATGGCAGGCGGCGGGCACATGCACGGCGCAGACGGGATGGGACATGATGAAGTGAACATGCCGGGCCTGCAGGGCCGGAACGCAACGCCCGAAGAAAGCGCCGAGCTTGCCGTGATGTTCCGCAACTTTGAAACCATCACACGCGAAGTCACAAATCTGCCCAACGGGATTACCACCGTGACACGCTCCTCCGATCCGGCGGTGATGGATCAGCTGGTCGCCCATGTTTACGGCATGATCGCCCGCGTCGAAGACAAGGACGATCCGGAAATCTTTATCCAAAGCCGGACGCTGGATATTTTCTTTGCGCGCGGCGACGAAATCGATACCGAAATTACCTTGACGGACGATGGCATCGTGGTGACGCAAACGGCACTCGACCCCGCGCTGGTCACAGCCCTGCACACGCACGCCGCCGAAGTGACCGCAATGGCCGACCGCGGGATGCAAGCAGTCCATGAGATGATGATGCAGTAAGCCCGCCTTCGGGGCTTCTCGCACCATCAAAACACGCGGTGCTGTGCCGCATCCTTCAAATGCATCGTTGCTTTGCACCCTGCATACGTTAAATTACAAGACACAAGCGAACATGGATCACCCGGGGCAAACCCGGGGGCAGGGCAGAGGATAGGCGAATGCGGTATTTGTTGATGGCGGGTGCTTTGGCATCAGTAGCGGCTTGTGGCGGCGGCAGCCGTGGCGCAACGGGCGATATTTCGCGCGCCTGCCTTGAGGCGGACCGCCGCGCTGCATCACCCGCTTTGTGTTCCTGTGTCCAGCAAGTCGCCAACCAATCGCTCTCTGGCAGTGATCAGGCCCGTGTGGTCGGTTTCTTTGTAGACCCGCAACTGGCGCAGGATACCCGCCAGTCCGACCGCCCCGGCGATGAAAGGTTCTGGGATCGCTACCGCGCCTTCACCGATCTCGCGTCCGAGATATGTCAGCCAATAGACGCTTAGCGGCGCGCTCGATCATCACCAGCGCCCCGTCGAAATCACGCGTATAATAGGGATCTGGCACGTCTTTATCGGCCATACATTGAACAGGCGTCGTGTTTCCTCTGGGGCGCAGGCATTCAATATCCGCCTTATTCTGCCGGTCCATTGCGACGATCAGATCAAAGTCAGTAAAATCCGCCCGCGTGAACTGCCGCGCACGTATCCCGCTAAGGTCAAACCCCCGCGTGCTGGCGGCCTCTTGCATCGGGCCATAAGGGGCATCGCCCACATGCCAGCCCCCCGTGCCCGCGCTATCAAGTGTCAAATGCGGCGCAAGCTTGCGCATCACCCCTTCGGCAGCGGGTGAGCGGCAAATATTGCCAAGACAGACAAAGACAATGCGCATCAGGTTTCCCTCGTTGACCTGCGCAGCCTAACAAACCCGACAACACACGGCCACTCTTTGTGCAAAGCACTTGCTGCGCGGGCACATTCGCGCCCAAACTGCGGGCATGAAGATTGCAATTTTGACAGGCGCCGGTATCTCGGCCGAAAGCGGCTTGGGCACGTTTCGGGACGAAGGCGGGCTTTGGACGCAATACGACCTGAACGACGTCGCCACACCCGAGGGCTTTGCCCGCAACCCCGCGATGGTTCATGATTTCTACAACGCGCGGCGGGCCAATTGCATAAGCGCCACCCCGAATGCAGCGCATGAGGCGTTAGCAGCCCTTGCCACAACCACGCATGACGTCACACTCATCACCCAGAACATTGACGATCTGCACCATCGCGCAGGTTCACCCGATGTGATCCATATGCATGGGCAGTTGATGCGCGCACTCTGTGCCGCCTGCGACGCCCGCTGGGACGCGCCTTTGGTGATGCATCCGCAAGATCCCTGCCCCGCCTGCAAAGCAAAAGCCACGCGCCCAGATGTCGTCTGGTTTGGCGAAATTCCCTATCACATGGAAGAAATCGCCCAAGCGGTCGCGAACGCTGATCTTTTCGTGGCCATCGGCACCTCGGCCGAGGTCTATCCCGCTGCGGGCCTTGTGGAACTGGCGCAGGGCCAAACGCTTGAGATCAACCTGGAACCCTCTGCGCGGGCCAATGCCTTTGACGATCACCGCTTTGGACCCGCAACGCAGGTCGTGCCGGCATGGGTCGCAGACCTAAGCTGAGGGCTGGACCTTTGGCCCCCGCCGGATAAGAAAGGGACGATGAGCAGGATCACAGATATCGAGGCTTTGGCCCAAGGCGTACAAGCCGGTGACAGGCGCGCATTGGCACGCGCCATTACGCTGGTGGAAAGCGGACGTGCCGACCACCGCGCCGACGCGCTGGACCTGCTGGAAAAACTTGGGTCGCAAAAACAGGCCCTGCGGATTGGCCTCTCCGGCACGCCCGGTGTCGGGAAATCAACGTTTATCGAAAGTTTCGGGCTGATGCTGACCGGCATGGGCAAACGTGTCGCGGTGCTGGCGGTTGATCCCTCCTCGGCACGCTCTGGCGGGTCGATTTTGGGCGATAAAACCCGCATGGACCATCTGGCCCGCGACCCCAACGCCTTTATCCGCCCGTCCCCCAGCCAGACGCAATTGGGCGGTGTCGCCCGCCGCTCGCGCGAGGCGGTGGCACTGTGCGAGGCGGCAGGCTTTGACGTGGTGCTGATCGAAACCGTGGGCGTCGGGCAATCCGAAACAGTCGTGGCACAAATGGCCGATCTGTTTGTTCTGCTGCTGGCCCCAGCAGGCGGGGATGAGCTGCAAGGCGTCAAGCGCGGCATCATGGAAATGGCGGACCTGATCCTTGTGAACAAGGCCGATGGTGATCTGAAATCCCAAGCTATGCGGACCTGCGCCGATTACGCGGGTGCGCTGCGGCTGTTGCGCAAGCGCGCGCAAGACCCTGATGGGTTTCCAAAGGCCCTGACAATTTCCGCGCTTGAAGTGCAGGGCTTGCAGGCGGCATGGGACGAAATGCAGACGCTCATCACGTGGCGGCGTGACAGTGGCATCTGGACCACAACACGCGAGGCACAAGCGGCCTATTGGTTTGGCGAAGACGTGCGGCAGGGCCTGTTGGAAATGCTACAAAATGACCCGGAGACAGCCGCTCGCATGAAGGCCGCTGAGGCCGACGTCAAAGCAGGGCGCACCCCACCGACAGCCGCCGCAGAACAGGTCTTGGGCCCTTTGCGTGCGCGGCTTGGTGTTGGCGGGGGCATTAAGGGGTCAGATTCCTGACCCTTCACAGGCAAAGCGGGTTGACGGGATCAAGGAATCCGCCTATCTCGCGCTGATCTTATTCATGACCCTGCAGATGCGGGGTTTCTAACCCGTATCACAGGATACCCCACCACCCGGGTGGCGGATGTCCAAAGAACAAGGAAGACGCACATGTCGCGCCGTTGCGAACTGACTGGAAAAGGCCCAATGTCTGGCAACAATGTCAGCCACGCCAAGAACCGTACCCGCCGCCGTTTTTTGCCAAACCTGCAGGATGTGACATTGATGTCCGACGTGCTGGGCCGGTCGTTCAAGCTGAAAATCTCAAACGCAGCGCTGCGCACAGTTGATCACCGCGGTGGTCTGGACGCATTCATGGCGAAAGCAAAAGACGCGGAACTCTCTGCTGATGCGCTGAAAATCAAGAAAGAGATCGCCAAGGCAACTGCTGCCTAAGCTGATCTGACTTGAGACAAAATTGAACCCGGTTGCGCATGCAGCCGGGTTTTTTGCTGCGTGGGGTGGATTGAAATCCACCTTACGGGTTGCCCCCGCCGCACCAAGTAAGGTGGCGTCTTGACCCACCTTATGGCAAAGCTTGCCCCATGACCGCCCTGCCCATTGATCCTGTCCTGCCTGAACTGATGGATGCCCTCGCATCCTCTGGCTGTGCCGTCCTACAGGCCCCACCAGGTGCAGGCAAAACCACCCGCGTGCCGCTTGCGATGCTGGACGCGGGCCTGACCACCGGCAAGATCATCATGCTCGAACCCCGCCGCCTTGCGGCCCGCGCCGCCGCCGAGCGTTTGGCCGAAGGGCTGGGGGAAACCCCGGGCCAAACCGTAGGCTACCGGATGCGGGGCGACAACAAGCCCGGCAAGCGGATCGAGGTCGTGACCGAAGGCATCCTGACCCGCATGATCCAATCCGATCCCGAACTCAAAGGCATCGGCGCGGTCATCTTCGACGAATTCCACGAACGCTCACTGAACGCCGACCTCGGCCTTGCGCTGACATGGGAAAGCCGCAGCGTGTTGCGCCCTGACCTGATCGTCCTCGTCATGTCCGCAACACTTGATGCAGCCCCCGTCGCCACCATGCTCGACAACGCCCCCGTGGTCACCTCTGAAGGCCGCGCGTTCCCCGTCACAACCCATTTCCTTGACCGCGCCGTGCCCAAAACCCAACGGCTGGAAAACGCCACCGCCGATCTGGTGGCCTCTGCCGTGGCCGAAACCCAAGGCGGCGTCCTCGTCTTTCTGCCCGGCGAGGGCGAAATCCGCCGCACCGCCGCCCTCTTGGCTGGCCGTCTTCCCGCCGACTGCACCATTCGCCCGCTCTATGGCGCCCTGCCCTTTGCCGAGCAACGCAAAGCCATCGCGCCGCTGAACGCCGGGCGCAAGATCGTGCTCTCGACCTCCATCGCCGAAACCTCGCTCACCATCGAAGATATCCGCGTGGTGGTTGACGCAGGCCGCGCCCGCCGCGCGCGGTTTGACGCAGGCTCCGGCATGTCACGGCTGGTCACCGAAAAGGTCAGCAAGGCCGAAGCCACCCAACGCGCAGGCCGCGCAGGCCGCGTGGCCCCCGGCGATGCCTATTGCCTGTGGACCAAGGGCGAACACGGTGCGCTGCCCGCTTTCGCCCCCGCCGAAATCGAGGCCGCTGATCTGGCAGGTCTCGCATTGGAACTGGCCGTCTGGGGCAGCGATGATCTGGCGTTCCTGACACCACCACCAGAGGGCGCCTTGGCCGAAGCGCGCGCACTCTTGCATGGCTTAGGCGCACTCGACACCGCAGGCCGCATCACGGCCCATGGTCGCGCGCTCGCAGCCCTGCCCTTGCATCCGCGCCTTGCCCACATGCTGCAAATCGCTGGCAAAGCCGCAGCCCCCCTCGCCGCCCTCCTTGCCGCGCGCGATCCGTTGCGCGGCGCGCCGGTTGATCTGGCGCTGCGCATCGCAGCACTGAAGGGGCGTTATGACGGACCCGGCACAGCCCACCCTGCGGCCATCGCACAAATCAAATCCGAAATCCCGCGCCTGACCAAAGGCCTTACCGACACTGCCCCCCTCACGCTGGGCCAACAAGCCGCCCTCGCCTACCCTGACCGCGTCGGCCTGCGCCGCAAAGGCGACGACCCGCGCTATGTGCTGTCCGGCGGCAAAGGGGCGGTGATCGACGCCGCCGATCCCATGGCGGGGGCGCGGTTGATCGTGGCCACCGATCTGGATGGCGACACCCGAGAGGCCCGCATCAGACAAGCCGTCACCCTGACGGAACGCGAATTGCGCGATCTTTTTGGCGATCAAATCGCTTGGACCGATATCTGTGAATGGTCCAAGCGTGACCGCAAAGTGCTGACCCGCCAGCAGGAACGCTTTGGCGCCTTGGCGCTGGATGACCGGCAGTGGTCTGATGCCCCCAATGAGGCCGTCGCAACGGCAATGCTGGAAGGCGTGCGCCAGCTCGGGCTGCGACCTTCACCTGCCGCCAACCGGTTTCGGGCGCGTGTGGCTTTGGTCGATGACCTGCCCGCGATGGATGATGCGACCCTGCTGAACACGCTCGAAGACTGGCTTTTGCCGCATCTGAACGGGGTGCGCAGCGCCGAAGACTGGAAACGGTTTGATATCCTGCCCGCCCTGCGCGCGATGCTGGATTGGGAGCAGACCCAACGGCTTGACCGCGCGGCCCCTGCGCATTTCGAAACACCGCTGGGGCGCAAAATCCCGATTGATTATGATGGCGAGGCCCCGGGGATCACCTTGCGCCTGCAGGAAATGTTCGGCGTGACGGTACATCCCACGGTGGGGCGCACGCCCCTGCGTGTCACGCTCCTGTCGCCGGGGCAAAAACCGGTGCAGGTGACCCAAGATATCGTCGGCTTCTGGGCGAGCTCCTATGCCGACGTGCGCCGCGATATGCGCGGCCGCTACCCCCGCCACCCATGGCCCGAAGACCCAACACAAGCAGACCCCACCCTACGGGCCAAACCCCGCGGCACCTAGGGCCATTTGCACTGCGATTCGCTTTGTGTTAACAAGAACGCAATAAAAACAGGCCATTGGCAGGTGCATGAGTAATCTAGACCGTTCTTTTTGGACGGGCCGTGAGGTCCGTGTCGTTGATCCGACTGCAATCGCGCAGGTCGGCGCGCTTTGCTTGCGCGATGGCAAAGACGGCAAAGAGGTGCTCTTGGTCAAATCCTCACGCGGGCGTTGGATTGTGCCCAAGGGCTGGCCGATGGACGGGCACACCGACGCCGAAACCGCCAAAATCGAGGCATGGGAAGAGGCGGGTTTGCGCAAAGGCAAAGTCAGCAAAGCGCCCATCGGCGGCTACGTGACCGAAAAACGCTTTGATGACGGGCGTGTCGTGCCCTGCCACGTCAGCGTGTACCGGATTGACGTCAAGGAAATGACGAAAACCTACCCCGAAGCGGGCCTGCGCAAACGCAAGTGGATGCCGCTGAAAAAAGCCATCAAGAAGGTCGATGATGTGGGTTTGCAGGCGTTTTTGAGCGCGTTGAACTAGGCGATACTGGTCGGCTAGGCGGACAAAACGGACTTTGGTGCGCCAATAAGAAGTGGTCGCTTTGGACCAGGTCTCGTCGGTCGAGACGCCTCACAGTTCCTTAGAGAAATAGTGTAAGTATGGGCGCAGCATTGGTTGATCCTTGTAGGTTGTTGTCTCTATGGGCTCATCCAATTCGACAAAGCCAAGCTTAGGATAGAGACTTCGCATCTCAACATTGGGCGTTAGCGTATCTGCTACTAGGCGTTTCAAGCCCATGTTCCTTGCCGCCTGCTCCCGAGCTTCGATCAAGGCCCTGCCTGCACCAGTCCCCCTAGCGCTTTCGGTGACGAATACCCTCTTTAACTCACCTGTTTGTTGATCGAGGCACTTCAACATTCCACATCCTACAATTTTGCCAGCGCTGTTCCGTGCAACAAATAGACAACCCTTTGGGGGCAGATAGTCGTCCGAATTCTCCCAAAACTCTGCAAGTGCACTTCGCGGTGCGGCGGGGTCGATATCGAAACCCATCTCCCGCATCCTCACCACGATCAGTTCATAGTACTGAGATAGAATGTCGCTGAGCGCGTCTTTGGGCGGCAAGCTCCTGCAAAACTCGATCTCAATACCATTCATTAAGTTGCTCCCAAATTCAGCCAGCCTAATTCATCGTCCAGCGTTCCACATGCATGGTTATGAACCGAGTTTGATCGAACGATAGGAATTCATCAAGTTCATCATACTTATACAACATGAACCATGCTGGGCTCCAAGCCAACATTCGCTGCACGGCAGTCACCCACAATTGTCCCTAATTAACACTAATTCCAGCTCTCAGCGATCCCCACCTAAACCCCCAAACAATGCCGCATAATCGCTTTTTGCGCGTGCAACCTATTCTCGGCCTCGTCAAAGATCACCGAATGCGGCCCGTCCATCACGCTGCTGGTCGCCTCATCATCGCGGTGCGCGGGCAGGCAGTGCATGAACAGCGCGTCGTCCTTGGCCTTGGCCATCAGCGCGTCATTCACCTGATAGCCGCGCAACTGGTTGTGCCGCCGTTCGCGCGCCGATTGCGGGTCGTGCATGCTGACCCATGTATCCGTGACCACCAGATCGGCGCCCTGCACCGCCTCATTGGGATCGCGCACGGTGGTATAAAGCCCAGCAAGCGCAGGTTCGGGATCAAGCGGCGGTGGACCGGTGAACACCAGATCAAACTCGAACTGTTTGGCGGCATGGGCAAAGCTGGCAAAGACGTTGTTGCCGTCACCCGACCACACCACCTTTTTGCCTTTGATGGGGCCGTTATGTTCCTCGAACGTCATGATATCAGCCATGATCTGGCACGGGTGGGTGCGGTTGGTCAGCCCGTTGATCACCGGCACCGTGGCATATTCCGCCATATCCAGCAGGGTCTGTTCCTCAAAGGTGCGGATCATAATCAGATCCACATAGCGCGACAGCACCCGTGCGGTATCGGCGATCGTTTCGCCATGGCCCAACTGCATGTCCGCGCCCGACAGCACCATGGTCTGCCCGCCCATCTGGCGCACACCCACATCAAAGGACACACGGGTGCGCGTTGAGGGTTTTTCAAAAATCAACGCCACCATATGCCCCGCCAGCGGCTGGTCCGCATCCGGCGTGCCTTTGGGCAGACCGGCACGGGCTGTCTTCATGGCTTTGGCGTTGTCGATGATGTCCCGCAGCGCATCGGAAGGGGTCGTATGGATATCAAGAAAATGGGTCATGGTTTTCGCTTTTGTTGGGCCATTTCCGGCCAGTCATTTCAGAGATGGGATGCCGCAGCATCAAGCTTTTCAACCGCCAGCGCGATATCTTCATCGGTGATGTTCAGCGGAGGCAGCAGGCGTACGACATTATCCGCCGCAGGGACCGTCAGCACCCCTTGGGCATAGCCCGCCGCTACCACATCGCTGTTGGTGGCCTTGCATTTCAGCCCCAGCATCAGGCCCGATCCGCGCACCGCCTCAAACACATCAGGGTGTGCGGCGACCAAACCTTCCAGCTTTTGGCGCATGATCCCCGCCTTGCGGTTCACCTCGGCCAGAAACGCCGGATCACCCACAATCTCCATCACTTTGGCACCCACAGCACAGGCCAGCGGGTTGCCGCCATAGGTCGACCCATGGGTGCCCGCCGTCATACCAGAGGCCGCGTTTTCCGTGGCCAGCACAGCGCCCAGCGGGAAGCCCCCGCCAATGCCCTTTGCAACCATCATGATATCGGGCGCGATCCCCGCCCATTCATGCGCAAAGAGCTTGCCGGTCCGGCCCATGCCACATTGCACCTCATCAAGGATCAGCAGGATACCATGTTGGTCGCACAGATCGCGCAGGCCTTTCAGACAGACATCCGGCAAGGGGCGGATGCCACCCTCGCCCTGCACAGGTTCAACCATGATCGCCGCGATCTTGTCCGACACTGCGGCTTGCAGGGCGTCATGGTCGCCAAACTCCAGATGCGTAAATCCAGGCAGCAACGGCCCAAAGCCCTTGGTCATCTTTTCAGACCCCGCCGCAGCAATCCCTGCAGCGGACCGACCATGGAACGAGCCAGAGAACGTAATGATCTCGGTCCTCTCCGGCTGGCCTTTGTCGTACCAGTATTTGCGCGCCATTTTGACGGCCAGTTCACAGGCCTCTGTGCCTGAATTTGTAAAGAACACCGTATCCGCAAAGGTCTGCGCCACGAGCGCATCGGCCAGCTTCTGCTGGGCGGGAATGTTATACAGGTTCGACACATGCCACAGTGCATTCGCCTGTGCGGTCAGGGCCTCAACCAGCGCAGGATGGGCATGGCCCAGCGCATTCACCGCAATGCCTGCGCCCAAGTCCAGAAAACGTCGCCCATCGGCCTCGGTCAACCAGGAACCTTCACCGGACACAAAAGTGAGCGGTGCGCGTGAATAGGTCGGCAGAATAGCTGGGATCATGGCGATCTTCCTTAAAGGTGAGCCCGATTGGTGCAGGACCAAGCGAGGGCTGTCAATAATGTTAGGGGGTTATGATGGACGTGGCAAAAGGCGGCGCAAATTAGCGTCGGCGTCGGATTTCACATGTTGCACGGTTCATCATGCGGACGTGCTAGCGTAATTTCCACGCCAAGGGAAGTCTCGAAAGCGGGCACAACTTCGCACCGGACTTGCGCGGCGTCTTGGACAGGTCCAAAGATCGCGCATGACATTGCGTGCTGCCAACCCACCACTTGCGATCGCCTTCATGCTGACGGCAACCGCGTTTATTGCGGCAACGATGGTCATGGCGAAATCCTTGGGCACGGACACGTTGGGGCCGCCCCTGCACCCGCTGCAAATCAGCCATGGACGCTTTCTTTTTGCGTTTATGGCCATTGGCACAACCGCCGTCATCCTGCGGCCCAAGATCGCTCAGCCGAACCTCAAATTGCACTTTGGCCGGACAATCTTTGGCTGGGGCGGCGTGACGTTGATGTTTTCCGCCGTAGCCTTCATCCCGCTCTCGGACGCCACAGCGATCAGCTTTCTCAACCCTGTGTTCGGGATGCTCCTCGCTATTCCGCTATTGGGGGAACGGGTCGGACCGTGGCGTTGGTTTGCGGCCTGCACTGCCTTGCTTGGGGCGCTGATCTTGTTGCGGCCCGGACCTGAGAGCTTTCAACTGGCCGGATTGCTGGCGCTGGGGGCGGCGCTTTTGATGGGCATGGAGCTGATCTTCATCAAGAAACTCGCCAACCGCGAACCCGGGTTCCAGATTTTGCTGATCAACAATGCCATCGGGCTGAGTATCGCAACTCTGGCGGTCTTGCCCGTCTGGGCACCACCAACAGCCGCGCAATGGGCCGCGTTGGCCGCTTTGGGGATGTTGATGGCGACCGCCCAGGCCTGCTTCGTCAACGCCATGGCGCGCGCCGACGCGAGCTTCATCACACCCTTCAGCTATGTCACCCTGATCTTCGCAACCCTCTATGACCTGCTGATTTTCGACGTCTGGCCGGATTGGGTCAGCATCCTGGGTGCGCTGATCATCCTTGGTGGCGCAACGCTCTTGGCGTGGCGCGAGCGGCGGGTCCGCAGTTAGCATGAAACACGCGAACACCCCTTTACCTTGGCCAAAATAAGGCCATGTTTCATATCTAGATGGAAAAAATGAGTGATGTTTATGAGTACCGCCGCGCACCGAATAAGGGGCCGATTTGGCTTGCCTTCTTGGGCGTCGTTTTGCTGCTCGTGGCTGTGATCTACTTTGAAGCCACACAATTGCAGGCACTTGCATGGGTTTTCGGGGCGGTCCTGATTGCATGGATGCTGCTCCCGCAGCCGATCTCTGGTATCCGAATCGATGCAGATCACCTGACACTGTCGGCATGGCGCAAACCCCGACCAATCCCCCTCGATGACATTGCACATTTGCGCGTCAGTGAATCCGGGCTCGATACCGAAGTGGTCATTGTTTACCGTAACGGCGATGTCGAAGATGTGTTTTCGGGCGATCTGCCTGACATTGACACGTTGATTGCTGTGCTCGCTGAGCGCGGTATCCCCGTGCGCGACGTGTTCTAAGCCTTGAGCCGGTAGCCCGTGTGCATCCAGCGCAAACACACGCCCAACACCACAACGCAAGCCGCCGTCACCACCAAAAGCCCCACCCAAGGGCTGCTGTCGCTGACACCGATCATGCCGAAACGAACCCCGTCGATGATATAAAAGAACGGGTTGGCATGGCTGAGGGCCTGCATGAAGGGCGGCAACGCCTCGATCGAATAAAAGGTACCCGACAAGAACGCCAAGGGCGTGATCAGAAAGTTGGAAATCGCGGAAAGCTGGTCGAATTTATTGGCAAAAATCCCCGCAATCATGCCGAGAGCACCCATCAGGATGGACCCGAGCAGCACGAAAACGATAACCCAAAGCGGCGATTGCATCCCAACCCCCAGAAAAACCGCAGAGCCTGCAGCGATCACAATCGCGACCAATCCGCCCCGCGCCACGGCCCCGCCGATATAGCCCGCCACCAGCTCGCCCGCCGACAAAGGCGGCATCAGCGTATCCACGATATTGCCCTGCACTTTGGCCGAAGCAAGGCTGGACGACGTATTGGCAAAGGCATTCTGGATGACCGTCATCGTCAGAATACCGGGCGCCAGAAACACCATGAACGGCACGCCCATGACATCGCCGCGCTGTGATCCGATCGCGATGGTAAAGAT
Organism: uncultured Alphaproteobacteria bacterium; assembly: GCA_942490805.1. Taxonomy (GTDB): domain Bacteria; phylum Pseudomonadota; class Alphaproteobacteria; order Rhodobacterales; family Rhodobacteraceae; genus Yoonia. The sequence goes on from CALNYU010000009.1 coordinate 107,320, forward strand.
CAGCAGGAAAAGCCCTGCGTTGATCAACGGGGCCATGACGGTTTGCGACCAGACATTCATAAAACGGCTGACCTCGCGGCGGACCAAGGTCCAGGTTCCAAGCCAATTCACGCGCCCAAAGCGCCGCACACCCATCTGGTTCATATCTTGCATCATCGCCATCCTTTGCAGAGGCCTGACATACTGATTTTCGACGGAATGGCCAGCCCCGACGCGACAGGCGCACAAGCCTTTGCTAAGCTGAAGGCAAGACGTCAGGGAGAGATTCATGCGCCTGCTATTCAATTTATTGCTTTGCACCGTGGCACTCCATGTCCACGCCGACCAGATCGCCCCACCCCTGCCAGCGCTTTATGCGGTGACAGACGTGACACCCGAGGACAGGCTCAACATCAGGGCCGCACCCGATGGCGCGGCTGCGATCCTTGGCACCTTGGCCGCCGATGCGCGTGGCATCGAAGTGATGGAGTTTAGCCTTGCCGGCCGCTGGGCACAGATCAACACGGGCGAACGCACAGGCTGGGTGGCCTTGCGCTATCTGCGCCCCGATCCTGCCCCGCAGACCGCCCTCGGACTGCCCGCAGGGTTGCAATGCTTTGGCACAGAACCGTTTTGGACGATGGAGTTTTCCGACACCCCCACGATTGCCTACAGCACGCCTGAAAGGCGCGCAGAGTACCCCATCACATCCATGTCGCCACAGACCGAGGCCATCAACCTGACCGAAGGGGGGCTGAGGTTTGTATGGCTACAAAACGACACGCCCGTCATCGCCCACATCCTGCCCGGCAAATGCACGGACGGGATGAGCGAGCGTGGTTATGCGTTGCACTATCTGGACGATCAAGGCGCGCGCGTGGGCTGTTGCAGCCTGAACTAGGCGCGATCTATTGCCCAGATCACCAGAACATCACGAAAAGCAGCACCATTGCCTTCACATCACCCGCGGCAGTGTTTAGTATGGAGAGAACTTGACCAAAAAGGCGCGATCCGTGCATGACGGATCTTTGCCGAAAAACCAAAGGAACAGATATGTCCTGGACAGACGAGCGCGTTGAGACGCTCAAGAAGATGTGGGGCGAAGGCCAGTCTGCAAGCCAGATCGCCAAGGAACTGGGTGGGGTCACCCGCAATGCCGTGATCGGCAAGGTGCACCGCTTGGGGCTGTCCAACAGGGCAGGCTCGGCAGGTGCTGCGGCCAAGGCTGCGCCGAAGGAAAAACCAGCAGCGGCACCCGTTGCCGCGGCGAAACCTGCGGCCAAGCCAGCACCCAAGACCAAAGCGGCACCAGCCTCGACACCGCCCAAGGAAGAGCTTGAGCTTGACGAGAACGGCATCCCGATCTCGGCGGCACGCCGCGCGATCATTCCGGCAGGGCAACCTTTGCCGCCGCAACCATCCGCCAACGAAATCAGCCCCGAGGCGCTGGCCAAAGTCAGCGAAATCGAAAAGACCGCCAAGCGGCTGACCCTGATGGAATTGACCGAGAAAACCTGCAAATGGCCTGTGGGCGATCCGGCCACAGACGATTTCTGGTTCTGCGGTCTGGCCGTGCAACAAGGCAAACCCTACTGCGAAGCCCACGTCGGCG
>CALNYU010000010.1:0-39797 GCA_942490805.1 uncultured Alphaproteobacteria bacterium
CAGCGCAGCCTTGGCCTGACCAACGACCGCAGCAAATGCTTCAGGTTCGTTTACCGCCAGATCGGCCAGAACCTTGCGGTCCACTTCGATGCCGGCCAGTGCCAGACCGTTGATGAACTTGGAATAGTTCAGTGTCTCGTCAACCGAACGCACACCTGCGTTGATCCGCTGGATCCACAAAGCGCGGAAGTTGCGCTTGCGGTTGTGGCGGTCACGGGTTGCATATTGATTGGCTTTGTCTACCGCTTGTGCCGCGACCTTGAAGGTCTTGGAACGACGGTCATAATAACCTTTCGCCTGATCAAGAACTTTCTTGTGACGACGGTGCGTGACGGTTCCACCTTTACCGCGCATATCTCAAATCCCTCTAATTAACGTGCGGCAGGCATCATCGGCAAGATGATACCCTCTTTCCCCTTGCTCAATGTGGTTGTCCCACGAGCGTTACGGAGGAATTTGTTGGTACGTTTGATCATTCCGTGGCGCTTACCGGCCTGGCCTGCAAGCACACGGCCAGTGGCCGTCACTTTGAACCGCTTTTTGCAGCTCGATTTCGTTTTCATCTTCGGCATTTCCGTCTCCTTCAAAGGTTCGGTCTAATCGCGCGACTCGGCATGCCATCTCGGCCGGACGCGCCAGGCTCAAAAACGGCTGATACGACAGGGATGGGTGTATTGCAAGGCCTGTTTCGCTTTCGGCCTAACTCACAAGGCCAAAGGCAGCTTTAGCTGCCGATCACCGATGCGTTGACACGCACGATTGCATCATCAGCGTTGTCCAGCGCATAGGCCCCGGGGTTTTCCTGCACGGCATAGGCCATGCTTCCTGCCCCCAGCACCAGTAACGCAAGGGCCGTTTTGGGCCAGCGCCAGTCGGAATAGGCGCTGACAGCAGACGGGATCGCAAAGGCAACCATCGTCAAACCGATCACAAAGATAAGATCATAATCCATTGCCGCTGCCCTGCCGATACCACTTTGGGATGTTACTCCGTGTTCTATCGCGTAAATCAAACGCTCAGCACAAGGGCAACCCGCAAAATATTTGTCGAACCGGAGCGTACTGAATGGCACACCAGCGGTGACCACGATCATGTCATCCTCACCCGCGAGGGCCTTGGGCCTTGGCCGCACGGACAGCCGCAATAACAGCGTCTTTAAAGCGGTCCACATGGCCGGACAGCACGCAGTTTGTCCCCCATGACAGGCACAGGCGCCGTGCCGTTGTGATGTGATTGGTCAAAGCAATGATCGGCACCCGCGGGCGTTCACGCGATACCAAAAGTGCAGTGCGCCCCGATTGTGAGAAACAGCAGATGGCTTTGACGTCGGTGAGGTCCCTGCAATCTCGCGGGCCGCTGACACGATCCCGTCGGCCACGGTCTTGCCTTCGGATCTGCGCGAGGCTTCGATGATTTCCGGTGTAGGATTGGGTCGGCTCTGACCTCGGCTGCGACGTTGCTCACCGTGGTAACGGCTTCGATCGGATAAGAACCAGCGGCCGATTCAGCAGACAGCATAATCGCGTCGGCGCCTTCAGATTGCCGTTGCAACATCCGAGACTTCGGCGCGTGTCGGCATCGGGCTGTCGATCAGGATTGAGCATCTGCGTCGCCACGACGGACGGGTTTGGCCGCCGCATACGGCATTTGCGCACCAGCTGTTTCTGATCGGCGGCACGTTCTGGACCGGCAATTCCACACCCAGATCACCCCGGGCAACCATGATCCCGTCAGAGACCGCCAGAATGCTGTCAAAAACCTTCACCGCGTTGGGTTTCTCGATCTTCGACAGGATCGCCGCACGACCCTTGGTCAATGCACGGGCCTCTTCCACGTCGGCAGGGCGCTGCACGAAGGACAGCGCCAGCCAATCCACGCCCAGGTCGTAGACGAATTCCAGATCCTTGCGGTCTTTCTCCGGACAAGCGGCCAGCGGCAGGACGACATCAGGGACGTTCACGCCTTTGCGGTTGGAAATCGTCGCCAATTTGGATCACTTCACAATTGGTAAAAGGTCGCGCCGCAGTCCCTCACCCGCAGTTTGATTTTACCGTCATTGACCAGCAAGTGTGCGCCTGGTTCGAGTGCGTCGAAAATTTCTTTGTGCGGCAGCTTCACGCGGTTCACGTCGCCTTCGGCATCATCCAGATCAAGGCGGAAGGCGCCCGGATCAGTTCTTCTTCGCCATTGGCAAAAACACCGACCCGCAATTTTGGCCCCTGCAATCCCGCCAGAATAGAGATCGGGCTATCGAGATCTTTCTCAACCTGCCGGATGATCGCATGGCGCGCTTTGATTTCGGCATGATCCCCGTGTGACATGTTCAGACGAAAAACATCTGCGCCCGCCTCATGGAGCGCCCGGATCATCTCTTAGTCATTTGAAGCAGGCCGAGGGTTGCGACAATTTTCACGTTGCGGTGGCGTCTCATGGTCATTCCTTCGTGCATCAGTACCGTTAGCGGTAACAGATTGGGTTGCGCCCTTATTGCGCAATTCCATTCCTACGGCAACTAGCCTAAATGCTGTGACAAAGGAATGACACGACAATGACGAACGAACCATTTGAAATCATAGGTGACAATCGCCCCGGCAGATGGCTGATTGCCTGTGATCACGCCACGAATATCATCCCCGATTGGGTGCATGGCGGCGATCTGGGCCTGCCAGCCCGATATGGACCGCCATATCGCCTATGATATCGGGGCTGCTGGCGTGACGCGCAAACTGGCCGAAGCGCTGGATAGCCCTGCGATCCTGTCGCGCTTTTCGCGGTTGGTCTGTGACCCGAACAGGGGCGAGGACGACCCCACGATCATGATGCGCCTTTATGACGGCACGATTATCCCCGGCAATCGCAATGCAGATGACGCGGAAAAGGAAGAACGGCTGCAAAGGCTCTACCGTCCCTACCACGCCGCCTATGCCGATCTGGCCAACAAGATGGACAACCCGGTGATTTGTGCGGTGCATGGTTTCACCCCGCGCCTGCAAGGGCGGCATCCCCGCCCTTGGGAAATCGGCGTGCTTTACGCCGATGACGCGCGGCTTGCGCTGCCCTTTATGGACGCGTGCCGCGCCCAAGGCTGGTGCACAGGTGACAACCAACCCTACGCGGGGCATTTGCCCGGTGACGCGGTGGACAGGCATGCCTTGCAGCATGGGCGGCCGAATGTGTTGATTGAGTTACGTCAGGACTTGATCGCAGATGAGGCCGGACAAACCCTTTGGGCAAACCGGCTCGCACCTGTATTATCAGACATATTGGCCCAATCAGGCCTTTGAGAGGACAAGACCATGGACGACCAGACCCGTATCGAAATTGAAGCCGCCGCCTTTCGCAGGTTGCAAAAGCACCTGATGGAAGACCGCACCGACGCTCAGAACATCGACATGATGAATTTGGCGGGGTTCTGCCGGAATTGCCTGGCGCGCTGGTATCAAGAGGCCGCCAACGAACGCGGCATTCCCATGACAAAGGACGAAGGCCGCGAGGCGTTCTACGGGATGACAATGGCCGAATGGAAAGCGAACTATCAGACCGAGGCCAGCGCCGAAGCGCAAACGGCTTTCAAGGACAGCCACGGATAAGGAACAGCCATGCTTGAACGGCTCACAGCGTTTTTCGGCAATCCCGCAGGCTATCACACGCCCCTGCCCGAGGCGGACGCGCAACATGCAATGGGCGCGTTGCTGGTCCGTGCGGCCAAAGCCGACCACACCTATCTGGTCGAAGAAATCGCAATGATCGACAAAATCCTGACCCAGCGCCACGGCATCAACCCGGTCGCCGCCGCCAAGATGCGCGCCGAGTGCGAGTTGCTGGAGCGCAAGATCCCGCAGACCACGGATATCGCCACGATCCTCGAAAAGGCGATCGGCACGGAAGAAAAGGAAGCGACGCTGCTGGCGCTCTGGCAAGTTGTCTATTCAGACGGGATCATCCACGACGAAGAAGACGAGGTATTGCACCAGATCGAAGCCGTGCTGGGTGTGGGGCCGGAACGAGCGAAAGAATTGCAGGCGCAAGCGCAAGTCTAAGAGTGCAGCAGCGCGTAATTGGCGCGGCATGGAATTGTGATAAGTCTACTCGCGCCATTAAGCAGGCATCTGAGCGAAACTTGAAAACCAATAATATCAAAAGTTGCATTTCGAACTCGTGAGCCTCTTTGAAAAAGCAGGAGATGCAAGTTATTTCAATGACTTAGTAACGACGTAGTGGCAATACGCAGCGCAAATCGCGTTGCCCGGATCGTGCCCGTGCAATCTTGTCGGGTAAATTGTTCTAATTTTGCGCCATCTTTCGGCTTCTTTTCGCCAAAATGACTCTCTAGTTCGTGGATAAAGGCAGCCACAAAGCAACATTGTGTTGGCTAATCGGCGGCCCACGTAATCAAACGAGGTAAAAAAAGAATATGCAGACTGCGTCTATTTCCTATTGGCCCACATTCAAAAAGTGGCTGGTTGCGAGCACCTTCCTTTGCGTAGCAGCACCTGTGGTGGCGGAATCCGTTACTCTCTCCTCAATCAACGGCTCCACGACCGTCACTGGCGATTTGATTGAATTCACAGGTGACACATACATCATCGACTCCACGCTCGGCCCTTTGCGCGTTCAGGCAAGCGCTGTTGAATGCAGTGGCCCCGGGTGTCCTGGCGCCGAATTGAGCGCCGATTCTGTCGTAGAATGGGATGTTTCGTTGTGGGGTCAGCGCCGGGCCTTTACCGAGCACGTCGAAAAGATTGCTGAGCTTGTGGACCAAAAAACCGACGGGCGGTTCATTCTGAACTTGTCCTATGGTGGTCTTGCCCCAGCCCGCGAAAACCTTGAAGGGATCCAAGCCGGCACGTTTGAGATGGCGCAGTTCTGTGCGGGCTATCACCCTGAGAAAACCCCGACGGTCACCGTACTGGAATTGCCGTTTCTTGGCGTCTCGACGCTTGACCAAGAAGTTGCAGTGTCGTTTGCCGTCTATGAGCACCCCGCCACGGTCGCGGATATGGCGCGCTGGAATGCCACCATTCTGATGCCATCGCCGCAACCGCAGAACAACATCCTTGGCGTTGGGTTCCCGCCAACTTCGCTGGCCTCTTTCAACGGGATGCAAATTCGCGCAGCCGGTGGCGTAGGCCAGGCGGTTGAGGCATTGGGCGCAGTTGCATCTGTCATTCCGGCACCACAGGTCGCAGAAGCGCTGCGTGATGGCACCGTTTCAGCCGTGGCATTTGCCCCCCATGCCCATATGGCATTCGGGACACTTGATAGTGGCACGTGGTGGACAACGAACCTGAACCCCGGCACCACAAACTGTCCGGTGGTCGTGAACACCTCTGCGCTTGAACGGTTGCCTTCAGCGCACCGTGTAGCGCTCTTGTCATCTGTTGGTGAGGCAATTGATTACTACGTGGACAACTACAATGGCGCGACAATGGACGCATGGGGCCCCGCCCTGTCGGAACGTGACATTGTCGAGATCACAATCAATGAAGAGATCACAACGGCGATCAACCGTGAAGTTGCCGGACCTGCGGCTGCGGAATGGATTGCAGAACAATCCGCCGCCGGTTTTCCCGCGCAAGAACTCTACGATCTTGTGAAAGACGTGGTTGCTAACACAAATTGATGCGTGACCAGTGGGGTCAAAAAGACCACCACACCATGTAACGCGAAGATTAAGGCCCGGCACCTAGGTGTCGGGTCTTTCTATCTGGCAGAGCGGCCTTTCCCCATCGTAAAAACAGCGTGCCCTTTAGACCGCCATCTTCCGGCTCTCTTCCAGATAAATCTCGCGCAGGCGTGCGGCCACGGGACCGGGTGTGCCGGAGCCTACAGCAACGCCGTCCACTTCAACCACAGGCATGACGAATGTGCTGGCCGAGGTGATAAACGCCTCATCCGCGTCTTGCGCTTCGGCAATTGTAAAGCTGCGCTCTTCGACCTGCATCTGCGCTTCACGCGCGAACCGCAGCACAGCGGCGCGGGTGATGCCGTGCAGGATTTCATTGCCCAGATGCCGGGTAATGATCGTGTTGTTCTTGATAATATAAGCGTTGTTCGAGGTGCCCTCGGTCACGGCGCCATCCTCGACCATCCATGCGTCATCGACGCCCGCGGCCTTGGCCATCATCTTGCCCATGGACGGGAACAGCAGTTGCACGGTTTTGATGTCGCGGCGCGCCCAGCGCTGATCCTCGATCGAGATCACCTTGATCCCCTTTTTGGCGGCAGGGCTATCGGCCAGCCCGGGCTTGTTCTGGGTGAACAGCACCACGGTTGGTTTCACCGTCTCGGGATCAGGGAACACAAAGTCGCGGTCGTCGGGCGCGCCACGGGTGATTTGCAGATAGATCATGCCTTCTTCGATCCCGTTCAGGCGGACCAGTTCGCGGTGTACCTCCAACAGATCCGGCAGCACATCAGGGTGCGGCATTTCCAACTCATTCAGCGACCGTTCCAACCGCTTGGCGTGGCCTGCGAAATCAATCAGCTTGCCATCGAGAACCGAGGTGACTTCATACACCCCGTCAGCCATCAGAAAACCGCGATCAAAGATCGATACTTTGGCTTCATTTTCTGGCAGATACTCGCCGTTGACATAGACTGTGCGCATGGTCATCCCCAAAGTGCTGTGGCGGGCGGGTGCACGCCCAAATGATCGAATTTCAAAGGTTCATCACGGTCTTCGGCCAATAAGAGCGGCCCGTCAAGATCGGTAAACGCCACACCTTGCGCCAAGATGGTGGCGGGGGCCATCGCAAGCGACGATCCCACCATGCAGCCAACCATGACGCCATAGCCTTCGGCCTGCGCCTGACGCTTTAACGCCAGCGCCTCGGTCAGGCCGCCAGTCTTATCCAGTTTGATATTCACCATGTCATACTTGCCGCGCAGGGCAGGCAGGCTTGCACGGTCATGGCAGCTTTCATCGGCGCAAACCGGCAAAGGGCGCGCGATTTCGGCCAGCATGTCGTCCTCTCCGGCGGGAAGCGGTTGTTCCACCATTTTCACGCCAAGGCGGATCAGATGCGGGGCAAGGTCGGCGTAGACCTCAGCGGTCCAGCCTTCGTTGGCATCAACGATGATATCGGCATCGGGCGCACCACGACGCACCGCTTCAAGGCGCGCCATATCATCAGGGGTACCCAGTTTGATTTTCAGCAAGGGGCGCGTGGCGTTCTTGGCGGCCTGCTGTTCCATCGCGGCGGGGGTATCGAGCGACAGGGTATAGGCGGTGATTTCAGGGCGGGGTGCAGGCAGGCCCAGCAAATCCCAGACCCGTTTACCCGCCCGTTTCGCCGCATGATCCCAGAACGCGCAATCCAGCGCGTTGCGTGCCGCCCCTGCGGGCAAGGCATCGGGCAGGTCGGGCCATGCGCCAGTGAAGCTTTCGATCTGGGCGGTCACGCTATCCAGCGTTTCGCCGTAGCGCGCGTAGGGCACGCATTCGCCCCGCCCGCGCGCACCGTCGCCTTCAACCGTCACGGTCAAAACCTCGGCCTGCGTGCGCGATCCGCGACTGATCGTAAAGACCTGCGCCAATTGGAACACGTCACGCGTCACGCTGATCCTCATGTCACCCTCATCATCTTGCCAAAAAAACTCCCGCCGGAGGCATCAAAGTCTTTCACAGAACGTCTACACCGCACTCAAAGCGTCCACTAAACGTGCGGCACCTTGGCGGTAGGTATCGACGGTGGGCAGGCCCATCCGCTTTTCTACTTCGGCCATATAAGTCAAAGCCTCGTCCTCGGACAGGTGCTGGGTGTTCACCGACACACCCACAACCTGACAGGCGGGGTTCGCCACGCGGGCAATTGGCAGCGCCGTGTCGCGCAAGACCTCGAGACTGGGCAGATCATAATCCGGCAGGCCACGCATATGCGTGCGGGTTGGTTCATGCGCAAGGATCAGTGCATCGGGCTGGCCGCCGTGGATCAGGGCCATGGTCACACCAGAGTAGGACACATGGAACAGGCTGCCCTGCCCTTCAATATGATCCCAGTGGTCAGGGTCATTGTCAGGCGTCAGGTATTCCACAGCGCCCGCCATGAAATCGGCGATCACCGCATCCAGCGGCACGCCACCGCCGGTAATCAGAATTCCGGTCTGGCCTGTCGGACGGAAGGTGGATTTCATGCCGCGCTTTTGCATCTCGGCGTCCATCGCAAGGCCCGTATACATTTTCCCGACCGAGCAATCGGTGCCAATCGCCAGACACCGCTTACCAGTGCGTTTTTTGCCGTTGGCGATGGGATAGGCGACGGATGGAATCCGCACATCAAAGAGCGTGCGGCCATTGACGCGGGCGGCGGCCATCAGCTCGTCTTCGTCGCGCAGCATATTGTGCAGGCCCGCCGCGATATCAAACCCCATGCGCAGCGCAGCAACCAACACCTCTTTCCATGCTTTGGAAATATAGCCACCACGGTTGGCCACACCGATCACCAAGGTCTGGGCACCGGCGGCACGCGCCTCTTCCAGCGTCATATCGGTGATGCCCAGATCAGCCCCACAACCGGGCATCCGGAATTGGCCAACAGCGTTCTCTGGACGCCAGTCCTTGATGCCTTGGGCCACCTTCGCAGCCAGTTGATCGGGGGCGTCGCCGAGGAACAAAAGATAGGGGGTCTGGATCATGGAAAGGCTCCGGATAACTAGGGATTCGTGTTGAGGGGAAGATATCGCGCATCAGAGCGCAATTTCATCGCAGAATAGGACGATCAGGGCAGTATGAACGGTATTTTCTTGCGTCAATGAGGTAAATCTTCGAAGAAATGACGGAACGGCCTCGTAAGGTGGATAGAATATCCACCATCCCCAATAAAAAAGCCCGGGCGCGAACGCCCGGGCTGTTAAAAACTGATGGGAGGATATCAGCCTTTTGAGAAGTCAGGATATGCTTCCATACCCAGTTCAGCCATGTCCAAACCGTTGATCTCGGCTTCCTCGGTAACACGGATGCCCATGATCCCTTTGAGGATGATCCACACGACCAGAGAGATCACGAAGGTGAAGACACCGTAGGCGATGATACCTGTGATCTGTGCGCCCCAGTTACCTGTGTAGAAGGCAACAGCCAGCGTACCCCAGATACCCGCGAAGAGGTGGACAGGGATCGCACCGACAACGTCGTCGATCTTGAGCTTGTCGAGCAGTGGCACAGTGAAGACCACGATCACACCACCAACAGCACCTGTTAGAAGCGCACCGAAGAGCGATGGTGCCAGAGGCTCGGCTGTGATGGAGACCAGACCGGCAAGTGCGCCGTTCAGAACCATCGTCAGGTCGACCTTTTTGTACAGCACCTGTGTCAGGACCAGCGCGGCAAGTGAACCGGCAGCAGCCGCCATGTTGGTGTTCGCAAAGATACGGCCAACGTCTGTGATGTCGCCAACAGTACCCGCAGCCAGCTGCGAACCACCGTTAAAGCCGAACCAACCCAGCCACAGGATGAATGTACCCAGTGTTGCGAGTGCGAGGTTCGAACCAGGCATTGGAACTGTTTTGCCATCTTTGTACTTGCCCAAACGTGGACCAAGGATCAGCGCACCAGCCAGAGCAGCCCAGCCGCCGACAGAGTGTACGATTGTGGAACCAGCGAAGTCAGAGAAGCCCAGTTCGGACAACCAGCCGCCGCCCCACTGCCAGGAACCCGAGATTGGGTACATCAGGCCGGTCAGGATCACGACGAAAACCAGGAATGGCCACAGCTTGATACGTTCAGCCAAAGCACCTGAAACGATCGACGCAGTTGCCGCAACAAACATCAACTGGAAGAAGAAGTCAGAAGCAACAGATGCGTAGTCCAGTGCGGCGTCAGATGCTGACAGACCAACGGGCTCAAGCACGGTTGGGACGAAGTTGAACGCGAAGTAGCCGTTGAAGTCGCCCGGATACATCAGGTTAAAGCCAACCAGCCAATACATGATCGCTGCGATAGAGAAGAGTGCGATGTTCTTTGTCAGCTGCATGGCCACGTTCTTGGAACGTACCAGACCTGCCTCAAGCATGGCAAAACCAGCTGCCATCCAGAACACAAGAAAGCCGCCCACAAGGAACAGCAGTGTGGTCATGATGTACGGGCCGATCTCGTCAAAGCTCGGCGCGGCATCCTGCGCCAGCGCGAAAGTCGGAAGCAGCGTCAGTGCTGCGCCAACTGAAAGATATTTCGTCAGTTTCATAGTTTTGTCCCTCGTTCCGCGATTAAAGCGCGTCATCATTGGTCTCGCCGGTCCGCACGCGCAGCGCGCTTTCAACGTCGAGTACGAAGATCTTGCCGTCACCGATCTTCTCGGTCTTGGCAGTGGTTGCGATGGTGGATACGACCTGTTCGGCCATGCTGTCCTGCACGACGATCTCGAGCTTGACCTTTGGCACGAAGTTCACGGCGTATTCCGCGCCGCGGTAGATTTCGGTGTGACCGGACTGAGAGCCAAATCCCTTGATTTCAGACACCATCATGCCGCGCACGCCAACGTTGGTCAGCGCCTCGCGGACCTCCTCCAGCTTGAACGGTTTGATTGTTGCAATGATGAGTTTCACGTTCTTCCCCTTGCAAATAATACTGCAGGCCCTCGTTTCGGCAGCGCCCGCTTGCAGTGAGACAAAGAGCCCGCCAACACCGCGGCCACAAGATTTCGAGCACTGTTATACGGGGGGTTAACGCACCCTGTTGCACATTTTTTGCACAAATTAGGCACTTAGCTTAATTTTTAGGCGGCATAAAAAGGCCCACAGCCCGACTCATCCGCGCTCTACATTCCAAAGCGGACAGGCTATAGTGGCAAAAAAGCAGACCCCAAGCAGTCAATCGAGCGGATCATGAGCGGAAACGGCAAAAAGCGGCCCCCTTTGGTGGCCGACAAACGCTATACAGCGAAACCAGCAGCCAAGAAGGCTGCAGCCCCGGCCAAAAAACCTGCGGCCAAGCGCAAGGCTGCGCCCAAGAAGGCCAAGCCGCGTGGCGTGATCGGCTGGGTGCTCGCGCCGTTTCGCTGGCTCATCCGCCTGATCTGGGCCTTCTCGTGGCGCGTGGGCCTTGTGACCGGACTGATCATTGGTGGCTTTTCGCTCTATTTTGCAGCGCAGATGCCCGCAGTCTCAGAGCTGATTGACGGCCGCACGCGCGGATCGGTCACCATGACCGATGTGTCGGGCAGCGTTTTTGCGTGGCGGGGCGACCAGTTCGGCGGGATGGTGACGGCCGAAACCGTGTCGCCATTTTTGCACAACGCGGTTGTGGCGACCGAAGACAAGCGATTCTACGGCCACTTCGGGATTTCGCCGCGTGGTATCGCCTCTGCCGTGCGCATCAATCTGCGCGAAGGGCGTGGCCCGCTCTCGGGCAACGGCGGTTCTACAATCACGCAGCAGACCGCGAAGCTTTTGTGCCTGGGTGTACCGTTTGATCCCAACGTCTGGGACAGCGAGCGCGCCTATGAGGCCGATTGCCGCCAATCTTCGCTTTGGCGCAAAGCGCGCGAAGCTGTGTTTTCCGTGGGCATGGAAATTGCCTACACCAAGGAAGAAATCCTCACCATCTATCTCAACCGTGCCTACCTCGGTGCGGGCAGTCGCGGATTTGAGGCCGCAGCCCAGCGCTATTTCGGCATTTCCGCAGCCGAGGTGAACCCCGCACAGGCCGCAATGCTGGCCGGTTTGCTGACCGCCCCGTCCGCCAATGCTCCCACCCGCGACCTGCAACGCGCACAGGATCGCGCATCGGTCGTGATCGGCCTGATGGAGGAACAGGACTATCTGACGCCCGAACAGGCCCGCGATGCGCGGCTAAACCCTGCGACGCTTTCTGATGCGGCCCGCGCCAGCTCTGGCGGGTTCTTCGCCGATTGGGTGATGGACAGCGGCCCCGAGTTCTTTACCCGCAACACAACCGAAGACGTCATCATCCGCACGACATTGGACCAACGCATTCAGACCGCGGCCGAAGAGGCGCTGATTCAGGTTTTTCAAAACGATGTGAAAGAAGGATCCGAAGCGCAGGCAGCGATCGTCGTCATGTCTGCCGATGGCGCAGTGCGCGCCATGGTCGGCGGACGCAATATTAGCGCAACAGGTGCCTTCAACCGCGCGACACAAGCTCTGCGGCAAACGGGATCGGCCTTTAAGCCCTTCATCTATGCCGCCGCCCTTGATCTGGGCATGTCACCTTATGACATGGTCGACGATGCACCCACCTGCTGGCAACGCACCGGATCACCCAATTGGTGCCCGGAAAACTATGACCGCGAATTTGTGGGGCCAATCAGCTTGGTTGACGCCTTGGCCACCAGCCGCAACATCCCCGCAATCGTTGTCTCCGAAGAGGTCGGGCGCGGCTTGGTCAGCAGCGTGGCGAATGGCTTTGGTGTGCAGGGTGATCTTGCCGCAGGCCCTGCGCTGGCGCTGGGTGTGTCGGAAAGCACCTTGCTGGATATGACCGGTGCCTTTGCCGGTATTTTGAACGGTGGATCAGCCGTCACTCCTTACGGACTGACAGACCTGCGACTGATGGGCGATGACACACCGCTGATGGATGCCTCAAATGTCGGCATCGGCGAACGGATCATCCGGGAGGAAGCCGCGCGTCAGCTGACATGGATGATGACCAAGGTTGTCGAGCAAGGCACCGGGACGCGCGCACGCATCGATGGCTGGCAGATCGCGGGCAAGACCGGCACGACCCAAGGGTCGCGCGATGCATGGTTCATCGGCTTCACCGGCGATTACGTCACCGGCGTCTGGATGGGCTATGATGACAACCGGCGTCTGACGGGCGTGACGGGTGGCGGCCTGCCTGCAACGATCTGGCGGGAAACGATGCTGCGGGTTCTGAGCGGCCAGCAACCCACGCCCCTGCCGATGAGCATCCCGCAACGTCCGTTCGCGACGGGTGTGCTTGAAAGCCAAGGCGGCGAAGCGCCAGCGCAGGATATCCTGAACCTGCTGGACAGTATTCTGACGGGAACGAACTAGCGGTCGGGGTCTTCGCACCGCTCATAGCGGAACGCATAGCCGCTCCAGATCATGTAGAGTCCGGTGCCTTGGGCATCGGGCATCATGATCGCCCGCTCGGTCCAGGCCTCGGCCTCGCCCGAGCATTGCATCTCGTAGATCGTGGCGTTCATATCCTCGACCTCGACAGGGTTGATCATGTGACACTCGACCTCGACCCCGTAAAAGATGTCGCCTTCGATCTTGAGCGAACCGCCATCAACACCGACCAAGGCACATTCCGCATTCGCCGTCTGTTTATAGACGCCGTCATAGGGGCTGGCCCAAAGGGCGGCAGGCAGGAACGCCAGTCCAAAGGATATATTCGTCAAACTCAGTCGCATCAGAGTTGCATCTTTGCGCAATTCCAACCGATGTTTCAATCTTTGATCGCACTCAAAGGGCAACAACGCGCTGCCCCTGTGCAGAAGGGCGACACTTCGATTTCCCCGAAAGCAGCCCAGAGTGACGATTGCACCCTGTTGCGTTGCTCGCTAGCGTGCGGGCAAATGACAGGAGAACAACCATGAGCGTAATCGAATCCAAACTGGCCGAACTGGGCGTGACATTGCCCGATGCACCCGCCCCCGCTGCCAACTATGTGCCCTATGTGATTGCGGGCGACATGGTCTATGTCTCGGGGCAGATTGCCGCCAACGCCGACGGCATGATCAAAGGCAAGCTGGGCGCGGATATGGAGGCTGAGGCAGGTGCTGCTGCGGCCAAGACCTGCGCTATCAGCTTGCTCGCGCAACTCAAGGCTGCTTGCGGTGGCGACATTGACCGGTTGGTGCGGGTTGTGAAGCTGACGGGTTTTGTCAATTCGACGCCTGATTTCGGCGATCAGCCCAAGGTGGTCAACGGTGCCTCCGACTTTATGGTTGCCGCTTTGGGCGACAAGGGCCGCCATGCGCGGTCTGCGGTCAGTGCCGCCAGCCTGCCGTTTGGTGTGGCGGTGGAAATCGAAGCGATCTTCCAGATCAAATGACCCTGCCTGCGTCTTTCTTTGCACGCCCCATCACCCACCGCGCCTTGCATGACCGCAAGGCCGGGCGGGTGGAGAACAGCGTGAAATCCATTCAGGCGGCGCTTGATGCAGGATACGGGATCGAAATGGATGTGCAGTTGACCAGTGATGGTCATGCAATGGTGTTTCACGATGATACGCTGGACCGGCTGACAGCGGAAAAGGGGCCGGTGCGTGATCGCACGCGGGCGGCGTTGGAAGCGATCCCGCTCACGGATGACGGCGGCATGATCCCGTCGCTTGAGACGGTGCTTGCATTGGTGAACGGGCGGGTGCCGCTACTGATCGAGATCAAGGATCAGGATGGCGCGATGGGCGCGCATGTGGGAACGCTGGAAAGGGCGGTTTGTGCGGCACTTGAGGATTACACCGGCGATGTCGCGCTGATGTCGTTCAACCCTCATTCCGTGGCTGCCTGCGCAGAGCTGGCGCCGGATATTCCGCGCGGGATCACCACCTCCAGTTATCAGGCGGTGTTCTGGCCCGAAGTCCCCGCCGAAACCCGCGATGTCCTGCGTGAGATTCCCGATTACGACCGCGTAGGCGCATGCTTTATCAGCCACGAATCCACAGACCTTGATCGGCCACGTGTTGCAGACCTCAAAGCACAAGGCGCGCATATCTTCACGTGGACAATCCGGTCGGCACAGGCCGAAGCCGAGGCCCGTCGGATCGTGGATAATGTGACATTCGAGGGTTACTTGGCTTGACGCCGCACCCAATGCACACAAGTTGCAGGGTATGAGCGACGCACCCATCGAAATCACCGCGCATCCAACCATCAACGCGATTGACGCGGCCGAGTGGGATGCCTGCGCCTGTCCTGAGGCCGCAGATGGCCGCCCCGATGATCCGTTTACCACGCATCGGTTTTTGAAGGCGTTGGAAGACAGCGGATCGGTTGGCCCCGGCACGGGCTGGCAACCGCGCTATCTGACCGCGAAACAGGGCGATGTGATGATCGCGGTCGCCCCGCTTTATGCCAAAGGGCATAGCCAAGGCGAATATATCTTCGATCACAACTGGGCCCATGCCTATGAAAACGCAGGCGGGCGGTATTACCCCAAACTGCAAATTGCGGTGCCCTTCACCCCTGCCACAGGGCGGCGGTTCTTGACCAAACCGGGGTTTGAGGCGGCAGGCATGTCCGCACTGATCCAAGGGGCGGTGCAGATTGCCGCCGATAATGAGCTGTCCTCGGTTCACGCCACATTCTGCACCGAGGCCGAGGCGATTGCAGGTGAAGAGATGGGCCTGCTTGCGCGCATCGGGCAGCAGTTTCATTGGGTGAATGACGATTATGCCGATTTCGACGCTTTCCTCGACTCGCTCTCCAGTCGCAAGCGCAAGAACATGCGCAAGGAACGCAAAACGGCGAATGACTTTGGCGGTGAGATCGTCTCGCTGACGGGCGATCAGATCAAGCCTGAGCATTGGGATGCGTTTTGGGTGTTTTATCAAGACACCGGCAACCGCAAATGGGGCACGCCTTATCTGACACGGGCGTTTTTCGATTACGCCCAAGAGACCTTGCGCGACGATATGCTGATGGTGCTGGCGCTGCGCGACGGACGGCCCGTGGCAGGGGCGCTGAATTTCATCGGGCGCGATACGCTTTACGGGCGTTACTGGGGCTGTATCGAGCACCACGATTGCCTGCACTTCGAAGTCTGTTATTACCGCGCCATCGACTATGCCATCCAACACGGGCTGGGCAAGGTCGAGGCCGGGGCGCAGGGCGAACACAAACTCGCACGCGGATATCTGCCTGTCGCCACCCATTCGCTGCACTGGTTCGGCGATGCAGGGTTCAAAGATGCCGTCGCCCGCTATCTTGAGGCCGAGCGCGAGGCGATCGATCACGAGATCGAGGTACTGACCAGCTACGGCCCGTTCCGCAAATCCAATATGGAGGATCACCAATGACCGACAAACTGACCGCTGCAGAGCACAAAGAACACATCGAACCGCTGCTGGCTAATGGCTGGGCGCTGAGCGATGGGGGCGATGCGATCCACAAAGAGTTCGTGTTCGCCAATTTTGTCGAGGCCTTTGGCTTCATGACCCGCGCCGCGATCTGGGCGGAAAAACTGAACCACCATCCCGAGTGGTTCAACGTTTACAAAACCGTGAAGGTCACCTTGACGACACATGACGTAGATGGCCTAAGCGCGCTCGACGCCAAACTGGGCGCGAAAATGGACCAACTCGCCGGAGGCTAATGTGGAGCAACTACTCAATACCGTCATTTGGAACGGTAATACGATCGGGGATCTGCTGACGATCCAGTTTCTGGCATCCGCCGTGGGCAGTGTGCTTGCTGTTGTGGCGATCCTGTTCGTGGGCTTTTTGCTGGGCGGCTGGGTGCGCAAGCGGCTGATCAATCTGGGCCAGTCCTATGCGCATCTGGATATGACGCTGTTCAATTTCCTAGGAAATGTGGCGCGTTATATTGTTATCGGCTTTGCGTTCCTGTTCGTGCTGAACACATTCGGGGTGCAGACGACATCTGTTGTCGCCGTCATCGGTGCCGCCGGTCTGGCGATCGGTCTGGCTTTGCAGGGAACGCTGTCGAATGTTGCCGCCGGTGTGATGATCGTGTTTTTCCGCCCCATCAGGATCGGCGATTTCGTTGAGGTGAACGGCCAGATGGGCACGGTGAAAGAGATCACACTGAACTACACAGAGCTGGCCGCGGTGAGCAACGTACAGATCATCATCCCCAACAGTCAGGTCTGGGGCAACACCATCGTAAACTATTCCAGCTATGACACCCGCCGTGCGGAGTGGATTTTCGGTGTGGCCTACGGTGCCGACCTGAAACTGGCAGAGGAAACGATCCGCGAGACGATCATGTCCGATCCGCGTTCAAAAACAGACCCTGCGCCGTTTATTCAGGTGAACAATCTGGGCGATTTCTCGGTCGATTTTCTGGTGCGCGTGTGGTGTGCCAGTGGCGATTACTTTGCCTATCAGGCCGATATGAAGCGCAAGGTAAAAGAGGCGCTGGACGCGGGCGGCATCGAAATTCCGTTCCCGACACGGACGGTGATGCAGGTGAACGGCTAAGCGCCCCGCAAATGAAAAGGCCCGGCAATTTGCCGGGCCTTTTGTGTATCAACCAATCTGCGCGAGAAGCGTTTCACCGGCCGAGACTTCGCAGACGCCTGGGCCTTCTTCTTCGTTCAGAATTGTCACGACACCATTGTCGACAAGCATCGCGTAGCGCTTGGAACGGTCGACAAAACCGACCGGCCCCGCGCTAAAGTTCATGCCAATCGCCTTTGTGAACGCGCTTTCGGCATCGGCCAGCATGGTAATACCGGTTTCAAGCGCACGGGTGCTGTCGCCCCAAGCCTTCATCACGAAGGGGTCGTTCACCGAAACGCAGATAATTTCGTCCACGCCTTTTTCCATGAACGCGTCATAGGTCACCATGAAGCTTGGCACGTGGGCAGTTGTACAGGTCCCCGTATAGGCGCCCGGCAAACCAAAGATCACAACTTTGCGCCCGTTTACTTTATCAGAAAGCTGAACTTCCTGAGGGCCTTCATCGCCCATCACCAGCAATGTCGCATCTGGCAGCGTATCACCCGTCTTGATTGTCATCAGTATCGCCCTTGTTGTGATTTGTTTCTTCCTTCGGTTCTCATATAGAGTGCAAAAAGCCAACCGCCAGTCACATGAAAAGGTGAAATCCCATGACCCACGTTGTTATCGTCGGCGCAGGCCAGGCAGGCGCATCACTGGCCGCGAAACTGCGGACCGTTGGGTTCGCGGGGGAAATCACACTGATTGGTGCGGAAAAGGTGCCCCCCTATCAGCGCCCGCCTCTGTCCAAGGCCTATCTGCTGGGGGAAATGGCCGAAGAACGGCTCTATTTGCGCCCCGCTTCGTTCTATGACGAGCACAACATCAACTTGCGCCTCAATACTCGCGTGACTGCGATAGATCGCGCGGCGAAAACGATCCGGCTGAGCGATGACACCGAGCTTTCCTATGATGAGCTTGCCCTGACCACAGGCGCCCATCCGCGCACCCTGCCCGCAGCCATCGGCGGGATGTTGGATGGCGTTTTTGCCGTGCGTGACCTGAGCGATGCCGATGCGATGGCCCCTGCGTTCACCGCGGGCAAGCGGGTGTTGATCATCGGCGGCGGTTATATCGGGCTTGAGGCGGCGGCGGTGGCGTCAAAGCTGGGGTTGCAGGTGACGCTGGTGGAAATGGCGGAGCGGATTTTGCAGCGGGTCGCGGCACCCGCAACATCTGACTATTTCCGCGCCCTGCATCAAAGCCACGGCGTTGATATCCGCGAAGGCGTCGGGCTTGAGCGGTTGCTGGGCGAGGATCATGTGACGGGTGCTGTGCTGACTGACGGCACGACACTGGACATCGACTTTGCGGTGGTCGGCGTCGGGATCAACCCAGCAAGTATTCTGGCCGAAAGTGCGGGGCTTGATGTAGGCAACGGCATCACGACTGACATTCACGGGCGCACGTCCGACCCGCATATCTGGGCCGCTGGCGATTGCGCATCGTGCCTGTTTCACGGCCAGACCATCCGGCTTGAAAGCGTGGGCAATGCGATTGATCAGGCCGAGGCGGTCGCGGTGAATATCGCAGGCGGCGATGAACCTTATGTGCCCAAGCCTTGGTTCTGGTCCGATCAATACGACTGCAAACTGCAAATCGCGGGACTGAATATGGGCTATTCAGAGGTTTATGTCCGCAAGGGCGATGCGCCGGGCGTACAGTCAAACTGGTATTATCAGGGCGACACCCTGCTGGCCGTCGACGCCATGAACGACCCGCGTAACTATATGATTGGCAAGCGTTTGATCGAAGCAGGGC
The DNA here is from genome assembly GCA_942490805.1 of uncultured Alphaproteobacteria bacterium. Taxonomy (GTDB): domain Bacteria; phylum Pseudomonadota; class Alphaproteobacteria; order Rhodobacterales; family Rhodobacteraceae; genus Yoonia. The sequence continues at coordinate 18,869 of CALNYU010000010.1, forward strand.
GCAGCCCTGATCCCGCACTCATCACCGATCCCGCGACCGACATGAAAGCCTTGCTGAAACCGTGAGGATCATCGGTGGCACTCATCGCGGCACGGGCTTGGCCGCTGTCGGCCAAGGCGATGCAGGCGCGCATCTGCGCCCCACCACCGACCGCGTGCGCGAGAGCCTGTTCAACGTGCTGCAAGGCGGGCGTTTCGGTGATCCTATCAACGGCGCACAGGTGCTTGACCTGTTCGCAGGCACCGGTGCGCTGGGGCTTGAGGCGCTGTCACGCGGGGCCGCGCATGTCACGTTTGTAGATAACGGGCGGGTCGCGCAGAAACTGATCCGCGAGAATATCACCAAGCTACGCCGGCAGGATGATACGACGGTGCTGGGCACAGATACCGGCAAGCTGCCACAGGGCACGCCCTGTACGCTGGTCTTTCTTGATCCGCCTTATGATCAAAACCTTGGGGGCAAAGCGCTATCCGCTGCGAAAGCCGCAGGGTGGCTGGCCCCTGACGCCCTGATCGTCTGGGAAGAAAGCCGCGCACAGATTGCGCCGCAAGGGTTCACTACGCTGGATCAGCGGCGCTATGGCGAAACATGGGTGACGTTTCTGCGTCATAACGCCTGACACAGATAGAATTGCGCGGCTAAAGCACCTCCGCAGGTGCGACCCACCAATCCATCTTGGCCACCTGCACAATGCGCGCGATCTGGCGTGCGGTTGCCATGTCTTTGACCAGTCCAAAGCAAGTCGCCCCTGACCCCGACATGCCCGCAACAGAAACCGCAGGCAGTGACCTGAGCTTTGCAATCGCCTCGGTGATCTGGGGGGCGATGGCCTCGGCGGGGGCTTGCAGGTCGTTGCGCTGTGCCAAGAGCCAGCGGACAAAACCGTCGTAGTCGAGCGCGGCGGGCAGAGGTGTCATCGGACTGCCCTGCTTGGTCGCAAGGCCCTGAAACACGGGCCCTGTCGGCACCTCGACGGGGGGGCGCACCAATACCAGCGCGCAAGATGGCAGTTGCTCTACCGGCGACAGCACGTCGCCGATCCCGGACATGCGCAAGGGGCGTGGTGATGAAACGCAAACAGGGACATCCGCGCCAAGTGCTACGACCTCGGGTGTCATCGCGGGAAGCGGTGCGACGCCCCAAAGCTCCGCCAACATCGCCAGTGTCGTTGCCGCATCGGAAGACCCGCTGCCGATGCCCGCCGCATGGGGCAGGTGTTTTTCCAAGGTCAGAGAGGCGCCCTTTGTGACACCCCGCGCCGCGCGCAGCACCTCTGCGGCGCGCATCATCAGATTGGTGTGATCCGTGGGCACGCCCATTGAAAACGGGCCGGTAACGGAAATCCGCAAATCAGGGGCAATCGTCGCGCTAAGCTGATCTGCCACGCCCGCAAACACGACCAGACTGTCCAGCAGATGATAGCCATCGTCCCGCTGTCCGGTCACATGCAAGGTCAGGTTCACCTTGGCAGGGGCGCTGGCCTTAATCGTCGCCACTGGCAACCCGAATGGGGGCAAGCCCCTCATCGACCAAAACCAGATCTAACCCACGCTGCAACTTGTCACGAATACGCAAGGCCTCTTCGGCCTCAGGATCAAAAGAAAGGGCGCGATGCCACTGGAACTGCGCTTCGATTTCGCGGCCAACAGCCCAGAATGCATCGCCCAGATGGTCGTTGATGACCGCATCCACCGGCTCAAGCGAGGCGGCCCGTTCGAGGTGAAAAACGGCCTCGTCATAGCGGCCCAGTTGGAAATAGACCCAGCCGAGGCTGTCCACGATGGCCCCGTTATCGGGCTGGGCCACGGCCGCTGTTTCGATCATCCCCAGCGCCTCATCCAGCTTTTCGCCGCGTTCCACCAGCGAATAGCCAAGGTAGTTCAGCACCTGAGGGTGATCAGGGCGCAAGGCCAGTGCCGCACGGAAATCTGCCTCTGCATCCGGCCAGTCGTCGATCTGGTGATAGGAAATCCCCCGCGTGTAATGCACAAACCAACGCGCGCCTTGGCCTTCTTCGTAGAGTTCCAGCGCACGGGTGTAGGCGGCAATTGCCTCGTTATAGCGTTCCGCCTGCCGCAGGGTATCGCCCTTGGTGGCGTAGACATCGGGCATGTCGGGGTGGCTGCGGGTCAGGGCCTCAAGCACCTCGATCGCTGCATCCTGGCGGCCTGCCGCGCGCAGCACCTCGGCCCGCCCCAGTTCGGCGGCGGCAAAGGACGGGTCGTCGCGCGACACCGAGGCAAAGACGATATTGGCAAGGTCATGCTGCCCAAGCTCTTCGAGCAGCCGCGCGGTCATAAGCACCGCAGCCGTGTTTTCGGGCCAAAGATAGGTCGCCGCACGGGCATACATCAACGTGAACGGCGCCGGTGCATCCTCTTGCACGATCCCCGCAATGACATGGCACAGATCAGCAAGCCCCTGCTCGGGCGTGCGCACGGCGGTGTAGGCCACGGCCTCGTCCGCTGCGATCTTGGCCCGCAAATCCGCGATACCGGGATCAAGCTGATCGCCAAACACACCGTTAATGATGGCGAGCGCATCATCATTGCGCCCCAACTGGCTCAGGATCTGCGCGTGGGCGATGGCGCTTTGGCGGCTGTAGCGCATGCCACCCGGCACTTGTCCGGAAAAGATGGCGTCGGCACCTTCGAAATCCCCAACCGAGGCCAGCGCATAGGCTTTGTGCGTCAGCCCGTAGATCATCATGCCCTCAGTTGCGATCACTTCGTCAAAGCTTGCGTTGGCTTGGGTCATATCGCCCTCGCCCAAATGCGCCCAGCCCTTGGCCAGACCATCCACCAGCGGCCCGACACTGCGCCCTGCCTCCAGCGTGTCAAAGATGCCCTGCCAATTCCCCGCTTTGGCGTTGGAAATCATCAGGGTCAGGTTCGCAACCTGGCTTTCATACCCAAGTGCTGCGATGTTTTCGGCGATTGGCAGCGCCCGCTCAATATCGCCCAACGCGATATAGGCGGTCATTGCATTTTCAAGCAGGAAAGGTTCAGACGGATCCGCAATCAGCCCGCGCGACAAATGCCGCGAGGCCTCGGCAAAGTCGTTGGTCTGCAGGGCCTGCCGCGCCGCGAGGTATGATCCCGCATCCGGATCTGCAAAACCCGGACCGCCGCCCAGAATGGCGACGGCGGTGATCGCCCCGAACAATGATCTTTTCACTACTCTCACACCTGAACCTCTATTGCTTTTATCGCACCCTAAGCAGGGAAATGGTTGCATGCAAACAGCACAAAGTAAGGGTGGCAAATTGTTGCGGGTCGGTTGGAAAATTGCGGGGGTCCGTAACCGGCGGGAAACAAGAAGACGGGCCATTACGGCCCATCTGCTCGCCCTGCCAATACTGCTCGCATACGCCTATTAAATATGGCGCTTCACGTTAGCAGCGACACTAAGCGATAAGGTGATTCGCAGTCAAGTGACTGATTCGCGAATCGATCAACTAGTTGGGGCATAAACCCGGCAAAGGGGATCAACGGGCACGGGGCTGACCAGAAAAGGCGTCTCGGGCGGCATGCCGCTTTCTTCAACCCATGCCCCGTTGAGGCAGAAATCCTGCGCATAGTTCCCAAGGTTGAACCCGAAACCGGGGTTGCCGCAGTTCATGGCCGTACCATCAGCGTTCCATGCCTGAGAGACCCCAAGCCCCATTTCACCGGGTGTCAGAAAGACACTGCGCGCAGGATCATAGTTGAGAAACCAGCTCGCGCCGTCGCGCATTGTGTCCATGTCCCATTTGCCCAAAAGCCGCTGGTCTTGGTATCCGGCGATCCGGAACAGGGTCACATCGTCTTGGGTAATTAGCGGTTTGTTCAGCGCACTTGGGGTGATCGACATTTGCCCGGTCATTGTATAGCCGTTCGCCCCTTGCCAGCAGAAATAGAAATCCGCCGCGTTGGCGGTATTCGCCAACAAAGAAAGTGCGACTGCCGCCCCTTTGATCAACCACCATTCTCCCGCATCACATGCCCCGCAAGATAGAGCGACCCGCAGATCAGGATGCGCGCGTGGGGCGTCTCCTGCTTGATCGCTACGATTGCCTCTTGAACACTGTCGGCAATGCGGGCTGGCAATCCAACCTTTTCCGCCTCTGCAGCGGTGGTTGCGGCGGGCAGTGTGGCTTTTTCACCCGGGATGGACAGGGCGGTCAGCGATTTTGCGACACCCGCGAGGGGGCGCAAATAGCCGCCGATATCCTTGGTATTCAGCATCCCGCAAATCAGATGGGTCGGGCGCGGTGGTTGGGCGCGCAGGGTCTCGGCCAACGCCTGCCCCGCTGCCGGGTTATGTCCGCCGTCCAGCCAAAGCTCGGCAGGGGCAGCGAGTGCGACCAAGGGGCCTTGGGTCAATTTTTCCATCCGTGCGGGCCAATAGGCGCGGGTCACCGCCGCCTCGCAGGCGGCATCATCGCGGCCCAGCGCGCGCAGGGCGGCAATCGCGGCCCCTGCGTTCATCACCTGATGTGGACCGGGCAGGTTTGGCAAAGGCAGGTCCAGCAGGCCACGTTCGTCTTGATAGATCAGCCGGTCACGCTCGACACTCACATGCCAGTGCTGACCATACGCGAGAAGCGGCGCGCCGAGCGCTGCCGCCTTTGCTTCGATCACATCCATGCTTTCTTCGTGCTGCGGGCCGACGACACAGGGCACACCGCGCTTGATGATCCCCGCCTTTTCGCCCGCAATCGCGGCGAGCGTATCGCCCAGATATTGCTGGTGGTCCAAATCAACGGGCGTGATGATCGTGATCGCAGGGTCTGCAACAACATTGGTCGCATCCAAACGCCCGCCAAGGCCGACCTCAAGCAAAGTGAAGTCCGCAGGCGTTTCGGCAAAGGCCAGAAGCCCTGCGACAGTTGTGATCTCGAAATAGGTAATCGGATCAGGGCCGTTCGCCACATAGCAACGGTCAAGTACATCCGTGAGCGCCTCTTCCGTGATCAGCGTTCCCGCAAGCCGGATCCGTTCATGAAAGCGTGCCAGATGCGGCGAAGTGTAGGCGTGAACGGTAGAACCGCCCGCCTCTAACCCCGCACGGATCATCGCTTGGGTCGACCCTTTGCCATTGGTGCCCGCGACATGGATGACAGGGGGCAGGCGGTCTTGGGGGTTGCCCACGGCCGCAAGCAAGCGCCACACACGGTCCAAGGTCAGGTCAATGACCTTGGGGTGCAAGGCCATCATCCGTTCAAGGATCGCGTCAGAGGTCTGGGTCACTTGGCCGCTTCTTCCGCCGCAGCGATTTCCTCGGAGGCGCCAGACTTGATCTCTGGCGCGGGCAAATCACCCTTTACCGGTGGATCTTGGCGCATCAGCAGGCGCACGATCGTCACCAGCTCATCCTTCAATTCGGTCCGCTTGGTCACGCGGTCAAGCATACCATGATCGAGCAGGTATTCGGCGCGCTGGAACCCTTCGGGCAGCTTTTCACCGATGGTTTGTTCAATCACCCGCGCACCGGCAAAACCAATCAGCGCATTGGGTTCGGCAATCTGAACGTCACCCAGCATCGCGTAGGATGCGGTCACGCCACCTGTGGTCGGGTGGGTCAGAACAACAATGTAGGGCAGCCCGGCCTCTTTCAGCATCTGCACCGCGATTGTGGTGCGGGGCATTTGCATCAGGCCAAGAATACCTTCCTGCATCCGCGCGCCACCAGCGGCAGAAAACAGGATCAGCGGGCATTTCAGCGCAATTGCGCGCTCGGCGGCAGCGACAATCGCATTACCGACGTACATCGACATCGACCCGCCCATGAAGGAAAAGTCCTGCACTGCGACAACAACCTGCGTGCGCCCCATTTCACCTTCGGCCACCAGCATGGCGTCTTTTTCGCCGGTTTTCTTCCGGGCCTCTTTGATGCGGTCGGTATAGCGTTTCTGGTCGCGGAAATGCAGCGGATCGGCTGTGGGTTCAGGCACGGCAACCTCGACAAAGACGCCGCCATCAAAGATGGACCGCAAACGGTCACGCGCGCCAATCGCCATATGGTGATCGCAGTTGGTGCAGACGTTCAGATTATCCGCCAACTCGCGGTGAAACAGCATGGTGCCGCAATCATCGCACTTCGTCCAAAGATTATCTGGCACCTCGCGGCGTGAAAACAGCGAGTTGATCGTGGGGCGAACGTAGTTGGTAATCCAGTTCATAAGTGCGGCCTTTAAGGTCTGTTCGGCTTCTGAAATATGACGCCACGTCGCGAAATGCAATCAGCGCCGCAGCGCAATCCTTGCGGCAAGCCACATGATCAGGACCGATATCAGCATGGTCAGCAGCTGAAAGACGATCCAAGGCGATAACAGCGCCTCAACACCATAAGCATAAAGCGCAGGATCCTCATACGGATAAAGGAATAGCGCCAGCCCCGACGAGGGCCAATCCTGCACCCCGACAACAAGCAGTGCAAAGGCATTGTTCGCCAGATGCAGACCAATTGCCGCGCCAAGATTGCCTGACCGTGCCGTCAGATCGGCGCAGGCGATCCCCAGTGTAGTGGCCCAGATCGCCCAGATCGTCCCTTCGGCAGCGCCGTTGCCATTCCAGAAATGCAGCGCCCCGAACATCACAGAAGGCAGGACCATCCACGCCCACGGGCTATCCGAGATACAGGCGCATTGTTGTTGCAGGTAGCCGCGAAAGAACATCTCTTCGGTGCCGACCTGTATCAGCACCGCCACAAGCGCTACAGGCACCAGTGCGGCCCAAACCCCGAAATCACGCGTCTCGGCAAGATCGGCGGGATTGATCCAGGGCGGCAAGAACTCCAACACGAGCAGCCACATCCCAACGGCCAATGCGACGCGAAGCAGATCGCGCTTGGCCTCTGGCGCTGGCCCGATGAGCGACCAGAAGCCGCGCCCGTGCAACAGGCGCAGCAAGACCAGAAAACCGACTGCGGAAATACCGAAAGATGCGAACTGCGCGAGCGTACCGAAGGCGGTTGTGCCCTCATAGAATGCTTCGACTGCAGCATCGGTCGGCAGAATGGACGTAAAGATCATGGGGGAAACCGCAAAGACGATTTCGAAACTGACGATCATCACAAGGATGCGCCACGTCTCACGCGCCGCCCAAGCGGGTCTGATAAAACTGCGGTGGGCTTCATAGGGGTAACGCATTGCGCGACCCTATCGCAGATCGCATCAGCCGCAACGTCTGTTTGGAGGGCTTGCGCAGGGCTTGCCCACTATTTAGACCGTTTCCAAAGAGTTCCCGAGGAGAATGAAATGCCCAAAGATCAGGTCGACAAGTCAAACCTTCCCAGCCGCCATGTGACCGAAGGGCCATCACGCGCGCCGCACCGGTCTTATTTCTATGCGATGGGTCTGGATGAAGAGGCGATCAAACAGCCTTGGGTCGGCGTCGCGACCTGCTGGAACGAAGCGGCCCCTTGCAACATCTCGCTGAACCGTCAGGCGCAGGCTGTCAAACTGGGCGTCAAACATGCCAATGGCACGCCACGCGAATTCACCACGATCACCGTCACCGACGGCATCGCGATGGGCCACGAAGGGATGCGTTCTTCTTTGGCGTCGCGCGAGGCGATTGCCGACACCGTTGAATTGACAATGCGCGGCCACTGCTATGACGCGATTGTGGGTCTGGCCGGTTGTGACAAATCCCTGCCGGGCATGATGATGGCAATGGTGCGTTTGAACACGCCGTCGGTCTTTATCTACGGTGGCTCCATCCTGCCGGGCCGGTTGCACGGCAAAGACGTGACGGTGCAGGACGTGTTCGAAGCCGTTGGCAAGCACCAGGCGGGCAATATGTCTGATGCCGAACTCGAAGTGCTTGAGCGCGTGGCCTGCCCATCGGCGGGTGCCTGTGGTGGTCAGTTTACCGCCAACACCATGGCGTGCGTGTCCGAGGCGATTGGCCTTGCGCTGATGAACTCTTCCGGTGCCCCTGCCCCTTACGAATCCCGCGACCAATATGGTGTGGCCTCGGGCGAAGCGGTGATGAACCTGATCGCGAAAAACATCCGCGCCCGTGATATCGTCACGCGCAAGTCGCTGGAAAATGCGGCGCGCGTCGTCGCCTGTACCGGTGGATCGACCAACGCAGGTCTGCACCTGCCTGCGATCGCCCATGAGGCGGGCATTGATTTCGACCTGATGGATGTCTGCGAGATTTTCCGCGACACGCCCTATTTCGTGAACCTCAAGCCCGGCGGCGATTACGTGGCCAAAGACCTTTATGAGGCAGGCGGCGTGCCTGTTGTCCTCAAAGAACTGCGCAAAGCAGGTCTGATCCACGAAGACTGCATGACCGCCACGGGCCGCACGATGGGTGAAGAACTCGATATGATCAAAGGCGATGCCGATGGCACCGTGATCTATCCGGTCGAAAACCCGATCACCCCGACAGGTGGTGTTGTGGGTCTGCAAGGCAACCTTGCCCCTGAAGGTGCGATTGTAAAAGTGGCAGGTATGGCCGCCGATGAGCAGGTCTTTAGCGGTCCTGCACGTGTGTTCGAAAGCGAAGAAGACGCATTCGCCGCTGTCAAAGCACGCGAATATGAAGAAGGCGAAGTCATCGTCATCCGCAACGAAGGCCCCGCAGGCGGCCCCGGTATGCGCGAAATGTTGGCGACGACTGCGGCCCTGTCCGGCCAGGGCATGGGCAAGAAGGTGGCACTGATCACCGACGGCCGTTTCTCGGGCGCGACACGCGGGTTCTGCGTGGGTCACGTGGGGCCAGAGGCCGCACATGGCGGGCCGATTGCTATGCTGGAAAACGGCGACGTGATCACCATCAATGCGGTCACAGGCGAGTTGTCGGTCGCCCTGACCGAAGAAGAACTCGCGACACGCAAAGCCAACTGGAAAGGCCCCAAAGAGACGATCTACGCTTCTGGCGCGCTGTGGAAATATGCGCAGCTTGTGGGCGGGGCACGTCTGGGGGCTGTCACGCATCCTGGTGCGAAGGCCGAAAAACACATCTACATGGATCTGTAGCGGCATGATCCGTGCGACCGTTGCACTCTTTGGGGTGCTGGCCATTACGGCCTGCACCCCAGTGGATCAGGTAGCACGGTCTGTTGCGCTGGGTCAGGGCGCTGTCATCGTAAGCGCGCCTGCTGGCTACTGCGTTGATCGTGGGTCCAGCCAACCTGCAAAAGATTTTGCAATGCTGGCACCCTGCGCAAACTTGGGCCAAAACGTCGCTGGACCGGACATCGTGGGAATCGCCACGATACAGGTGGGGCCCGTAGAGAGCGGACGCATCGCTGCGGACGAAATCGAACTGCGGGATTTTCTCATCACGGATGATGGTGTCCGCCTGCTGACGAAAGCGAATAATCCGGACGCCGTAAACGTGCTGTCCACGCAGGCCTTCAATGATCAGGTCATGATCCATTTCACCGATCAAGGCCCGCCCCCGCTGGACGGCCTGCAAAAAGAAGAATGGCGCGCCTTTGCCAATGTAAACGGACGGTTGGTGACAATCGCCGTGCGCGGATTGGCGGCAGCACCGCTTCAGGACGGACCGGGGGCGACCTTGCTCAAACAGATCCTTGCAGGTGTAAAAGCGCCACCGGTTGAGGCAACGGACAGCCCAGCCGAAATCTGAGCGGTTTGCATCGCCCGTTTTGTTTGGCAAACTTGCCCTCTGGATAGAAGAAGACCGCGCATATGCCATTCCCACTGCAAGGCCCCATCACAAGGTTCCTGCACCGCCGCAGCGTCGCGCGGTGGCGCAAGGCGACCAAAAGCGTGGGCGCGGTCGACCTCGCGACACTTGATCAAAAGAACGAAGCTGCCAAAAAACTGCTACGGCACATTCAGGCCTTTCGGTTCGCGGCGGATAGCAGGCTTGCCCTGCCCCGGATTGGCTCCAATATCTTCCCCCAGCCGCCGGGAACAGACTGGGCATGGCGGCCAAAGCCGTGGCGGGCCGCCGCGGACACAGCAGGGCTGGCGCCTGCGCTATCAAAGATGGAAATCACCAACGAGCTTGTGATCTTTCACGACTGCCCGCGTGCCGAGGTTAGCCTGCGACAGGTCCGCAATACCCGTGACACCGATCTTGCCCCTTTCGGGATCACGCTTGAGACCTTCCATTTCGCAGGCAGCTATCTGTCGCTTGTGATCGAAATCCCCAAAGACTCATGTGAAGGGCTGCGCAAGCGCCACCTGATCCGCTTGGCCGCTGTAATCGAACGGGAAAGGCCCTCGGCCATCTATGCGCGGCTGAACGTCAAGAACGGTCCGAACACCGAGCAGGTGTTGCTGACCTTGCCAGACGACACACCTGATACGATGGTCGAATTTGATCTGGCCTACAGCGGCCTGAATGAGCGGCGCGCCGAACGGATGTGGATTGATCTGATGATTGAGCGCCCGGCGATGAACAAAATCACCATTCGTGATCTGACCCTCAGCCGCTATCCACGCGCTGAAATCTAAGGAACCAACCCCATGGCCACTGCACATTTCATCAACACGCGGATCAAAGCAGGTATTTGGCACGGCGACCTGACCGGTGCAGGAACTACGGCCCCTGCGTTGCAGGTGACCCATCTTGGCAACGCGTTGCCGGATGTGAATTGCACCTATGACGCGGGGCATGACGTCTGGCATGTCGCGGTCCCGATCCCTGCGGCATTGATTGCGGACGGGGTGCAAACCGTCCTGATCAGCGACCAAAGTGGCACCACATTGGAAAGTTTCACCCTGATTGCAGGCGCGCCGCTTGCCGAGGACTTGCGCGCAGAGATTTCGCTCTTACGTGGTGAACTGGAAGTTCTGAAGAAGGCCTTCCGCCAGCACTGCGCCGAAAATTAAGGCTGCGGTACGTTAAACACCGCGTATTGGATGACTTTAATTCACTGAATAAACTCATTGTCAGAATGACAACCAGTTCACCTCTCGCCCCGTAACAACATTGTTAACAGGGAACGAAAGGAAACACCCAATGAACCGTCGCTTTGCAATTAAATCCACCATTCTCGCCGCTGGCGTTGCTATTGCTGCCGCTTGTGCGCCCATGATGGAGAGCGAGCCTGATATCGTCGACATCGCCGCATCCAACGGAAACTTCAACACACTCGTTGCCGCTGTGACAGCTGCTGGTCTGGTCGACACTCTGAAGGGCGAAGGTCCATTCACTGTTTTCGCACCAACGGATGAAGCATTCGCCAAACTGCCAGCCGGCACAGTCGACACCCTGCTGATGCCCGAAAACATCGACCAGCTGACAGCGATCCTGACATATCACGTTGTCCCCGGTGCCGTGACATCTGACCAACTGGCGGGCCAGCGCCTGAGCGTTGCCACTGTCAACGGTGAAGAAGTCCACATCGACGGCCGCAACGGTGTGACCGTTGAGAACGCGACCGTGACAACCGCAGACATCATCGCCTCCAACGGCGTGATCCACGTGATCGACACTGTTCTGCTGCCGTAAGACTCACCACCGCCCCAACCGCGCCTTCTCCCCAGAACTTGCGGTTGGGATGCCCTAAAGGCACCACTCAACCCCATCGCTGCAAAGCGGTGGGGTTTTCTCTTTTCAGATCATAGTAAAAAGAAAAGGCCGGAAAACCGGTCGTCCGCGATCTCTGGCGCCTATCCGTCGCCGCCGAGTTCATCCCAGATCTCGCGCACCCAAGCCATGATCACTTGCGCCTCTTCCCAACGGTTCGACATCTCGCGGCCATCTGGTCCGGTCATGGCATATTCGGGCGGTCCCAACTCGCACACAAAGATGCAGTCGCCCGATGGATTCCGCGCCCGCCAGTCGGCCAGCCCCTCGCGCCACCAACCTTTGAAAAGATCCACCCATTTCTGGTGTTGCGGGAAATCCAGCTGCAGCTGAATTTGCTGGCGTGAGGCAACGCGCCCCTGAAAGCTGTCCGATCGTTTCAGGATGCGGCTCATCAAGCCAAGGTCATGGTCGGAAAGCGGATACCAGAATTCACGGTCCACGACATAGTGCGACAGGTCCGCGCAAATGCGCATGTCGGGGATACGGTCGAGCAGTTGCAGCGTTGTATAAAGGTCATTGGTGATGCAGTTGCGGTGTGTTTCGAACTGCACTGGCACGCCAATCCGGTCGGCCATACCCATCCACGTCTCGATCACCGGCACCATATCGTCGAGAGCAATGGGCATCACCTGACCGATCACATCAACAAAGGGCGCGCCGAAATCAGCGGCCATATGCAGCGTGTCTTCGAGGCTTTCAATCGTTTTGGGGAAAGCCACGATCAGCGGGGTGAGGTTATTCGCCTCCATATGTGGCCGCACCGCATGGGCCACCGCCACGTCAGAGGCCCCCAGATCAATCGCCATGCCATCAAAGCCAGCGCCAGCGACCATTTCGCAAACCTGGTCGTAGGGCAGCTTCACTCCGCTCTGGTCATGCGGCTGCATCGCCCAGAGCGAGGTGTAGACCTTGAGTTGTCTCATTCCGCTGGCATCCGTGTGACACGGCCACCGCTGCGTGGGATAATCCACACTTCGTCCATCGGGTATTGGCTTTCGTCCTTGGCCATGAGTTTGCCGATGACCTCGACCTGAAATTCCAGCCAGCCCATGCGGTGCACTTCACCGGCCTTTTCCTCAATCCGGTCGTTCAGTTCGCGCAGCTTCCAGAAGGGCACGGCGGGAAAGGTGTGGTGTGCGGTGTGGTAAGGCATTTGCCAGCACAGCCAGCGTTGCAGCGCGTTTGCACGGGTGGAACGGGTGTTTTCCATGATATCGTTTTCGTGGCTCAGCCCCAGATGCTCGATCGTGTTTTGCAACTGGTGGATCGGCTTGGTCAGGACCATCGGGATGATCCAGAAGGTCAGCACTGCCCATGATCCGGTTGCAACAGACAAAAGCGCAATTACCCCATAGCCCGCCAGATGCAGGCGGCTTTCGCGGATGACCTTGGCCTCTTCCTCGGCGCGGATATAGGGCTCGATAATGATGCCCCGCGCACGGCGCACCACGCCAAACACGCGGTTGCGCCAATAGGTGATCCCGCTGAGCCAAAGCAGGTAGGACGTGAGCGTATAGGGTTCGCGCACCAATTCGCCGTCGCGTTCCCAGTCTTGGGTGTATTGGTGGTGGGCGAAGTGCATAATCTGATCATAGTCTCGCGGGAAAATCTGGATGAACCCGATGATCCGGCCGAAGACCTCGTTCAGTTTGCGGGTTTTGAAAACCGTGGCGTGCGAGAGTTCGTGCTGGGCGGCGTAGAGAAAGTTCAACAGCACACCCAAAGCGAACCCTGTCACCCAAACCCAAGCGGTGCCCATCGCCTGCGCGTGGAGCAGCCCCACAATCACAATTGCGCCGACGTGGCTCGCCATTTGCAGTCCGCCTTGCAGATCGGATCGCTCGGACAAACTTCGCAGTTCGGTTGGCGTCAAAAGTTTCCGGCGGGAAAAGCTGGCTTCCATCGTGCACCCCTTTCTGTGTTCTCTGCCAGCCTAGCGGAGTAGGCCTGTTTCGCAAAACCTTTCCGGTCTTGTAGGGCGTCATCCATTTTACGCCACGTTGAGGGTGACGACCGCCCGTCCTTTCGCCATGATCGCCCAAAGCGGAGGCACTTTCATGACCCAATATCCCCATCTTCTGTCCCCCCTCGATCTGGGGTTCACGACGCTCAAGAACCGCGTGCTCATGGGCTCGATGCATACGGGTCTGGAGGAAACAAAAGACTGGAACCGCGTTGCCGAATTCTATGCCGAGCGTGCGCGGGGCGATGTGGCGCTGATGGTCACCGGTGGTATGGCCCCGAACGCCGAAGGTGGGGTGTTTCCGGGGGCGGCGGGTCTTTTCACCCCCGAGGATATCACCAACCACCGGATCGTTACTGACCGTGTGCATGATGCGGGCGGCAAGATCGCGATGCAAATCCTTCAAGCGGGGCGTTATGCCTATTCACCCAATTGCGTAGCCCCTTCTGCGGTGAAATCACCGATTTCGCCGTTTCCGCCCAAGGAACTGGATGAAGACGGGATCGAGAAGCAGATCGCGGATTTCGCCACCGTTGCCAAATGGGCCAGAGAGGCCGGTTATGACGGGGTCGAGGTGATGGGCTCGGAGGGGTATTTCATCAACCAGTTCCTTGTGACCCATACCAACAAACGCACCGACCGTTGGGGCGGATCCTATGAAAACCGCATGCGATTGCCCGTCGAAATCGTGCGCCGCGTGCGCGAGGCTGTTGGCGCTGATTTTATTGTGATTTATCGCCTTTCCATGATCGACCTGATCCCCAACGGGTCGACTTGGGAAGAGGTCGTGCAACTGGCCAAAGCGGTGGAAAACGCAGGTGCCACCATCCTCAACACCGGCATCGGCTGGCACGAAGCGCGTATTCCGACCATCGCGACATCTGTGCCGCGGCGCGCCTTTACGTGGGTGACCAAAAAACTGATGGGCGAGGTGAATATCCCCATCATCACGTCCAACCGCATCAACATGCCCGAAGTCGCCGAAGGTGTGCTGTCGGACGGCTGCGCCGATATGGTCAGCATGGCGCGGCCGTTTCTTGCGGACGCCCATTTCGTCGCGAAAGCAAAGGCGGGCAAGGCGGCCGAGATCGCGCCTTGCATTGCCTGCAATCAGGCCTGCCTGGACCATACCTTCAGCGGCAAACTGTCGTCCTGTCTGGTCAATCCGCGCGCCTGTCATGAAACCGAATTGACCATTGCACCGGCAGAGAACGCCAAGAAGATCGCTGTTGTCGGTGCGCAGGGCCTGCGGGCCTTTCTGCGGCACTGACGGCCGCGGAGCGCGGACATAACGTGACCCTCTTCGACAAGTCTGATGAGCTTGGGGGCCAGCTCAACATGGCCAAAAAAGTGCCTGGCAAGGAGGAGTTCTGGGGGCTGGTGGATTACTATCGCACGATGGTGGCCAAGGCCGGGATCACGCTTCGATTGGGCACGACGGCTACGCCCGAAGATTTGGCAGGGTTTCGACGAGATCATCATCGCCACGGGCGTCGCCCCCCGCGACCCTGAAATCCCCGGTCAGGATGGGCCGAACGTGCTGTCCTATATCGATGTGCTGCGCGGCAAGGCGAAGGTGGGCAAAACTGTGGCCATCGTGGGCGCGGGCGGCATCGGCTTTGATGTTGCCGAATATCTGGTCACTGGCGACAGCCCGACCGAAGACCTGGACGAATGGCTGGAAGAATGGGGCGTCGGTGATCCGGCGCAGACGCGCGGCGGATTGCGGTCAGAAGGCCCCCAGCCAGATGCGCCGGTGCGGCAGGTGACGCTGTTGCAGCGCAAAGCCGAGAAGCTGGGCAAGCGGCTGGGCAAGACCACGGGGTGGATCCATCGCGCAGGGCTGCAGATGAAGAATGTGCAGATGATCGGCGGCGTGAACTATGAAAAGATTGACGCAGACGGCCTGCATATCAGCCACGGCGAAGCACGCGAGAACCCCAAAGTCATCGCCGCCGATACGATTGTTCTCTGTGCCGGTCAAGTGCCGCAGCGCAGTCTGGCCGATGCATTGGTCGCCCAAGGACGCAGCGTTCACGTGATCGGCGGGGCCGATGTTGCAGCGGAACTGGACGCAAAACGCGCGATCAATCAAGGCACGCGCCTTGCAGCGGAATTGTGATGTCGCAACGTCAAATGTAAGCTGACGACACGTCAACTCCCTTGATTTAAAGGATATTTCGGCACAGATCCGCTGTTTCCGCATTGTCATCAAAGTCGATTCATACCCCCGTATTGTCAGGCATTTGTCCCATTCCTGCCCGATTTCATCGCCAGATAGGAGGACAACGGTATCAAAATAACTAGGAAATTCTCATGGATCGTCTGACCGAAATGGAGGCCTTCGCCACAGTCGTGGATCAAGGTGGCTTTACGGATGCTGCCAAGAAGATGGGAATTTCCAAATCAGCTGTTTCGAAACATGTTTCATCACTTGAGGCCCGTCTGGGTGCACGCTTGCTGAACCGCACCACCCGCCGGGTCAGCCCAACCGAAATCGGCCTTGCCTATTACGACCGCGCCCGCCGCGTTCTGAATGACGCCGGCGAAGCCGATGCACTGGTCACGTCGATGCAATCTGCGCCGTCCGGTCTGCTGCGCATCAGTGTGGCGACGGATTTCGGGGTGAACCATCTGTCGCCCGTGCTGGGTGATTTTCTGTCCGAGTTTCCCGATATCACCGTCAATATGGCCCTGAACAACCGCTATGTGGAGCTGATTTCCGAAGGCTTTGATATGGCCGTCCGCATTGGTGAGCTGGAAGACAGCACCCTGCGTGCCCGCAAGCTGACCGAGACAACAAAACGCATGATCGCAAGCCCCGCCTATTTTGAGCAATACGGCCGCCCCGAAAAGATTGACGATCTGAACGAACACAAGCTGCTGCATTATTCCAACCAAGCCAATTCCGCCGTCTGGAAGCTGACCGCACCGTCGGGCGAAAAGCGGCAGGTGCGCACGGCAGGTTGGTTGACGGTGAATGATGGCCAGTCCCTGTTGAACGCCTGTATTGGCGGACTTGGCATCGCCTATTTGCCGAGTTTTCTTTACGCGGACGCGATGGAAAAAGGGCTGGTCGAATTGGCGATCCCTGACCTGCCCGTTGAAACCCAAGGCATTTATGCGGTGTACCCGCCGGGTCGTTTTACGCAGCCAAAAGTTCGCGCTTTCATCGACTTTCTGGCGCATGCCTTTGCCGACAAAGGCCCCGAAATCTGGTAATTTTCCCAAGGTGATGTTTCACCAACTGGCGCGGTCCGTTTTTTTGGCCGCGCTTTTTTTTTTTCGGCTTTAACCGATCGCAACGTACCTGCCTCTAGGGTCCACCCAGAGGGTGTCCTAGGGGTGGAAGGGGCGGGTGGTGAAGGTAGGAGGGATGGGGGGGGAGGATGATTGATAAAGGGGATTTTGGAGGGGAAAGGAGAGGGAGGGGGGGGCAGGCCGGGACCTTTTCGTCGATCACGTCGAATAGCCCGCAAGCACAGAGCGTCGGGGGGTCAGTTGTTGATGCTGGACGCCGACTGGTTCAAAAGAATCAATGACACCTATGGCCATCAGGCGGGTGATTACTGTTTAAAAACAATTGCATACACGTGGCGCCGAATGGTCCGGAAATGACGGTGGGCTGGGCCGGGGGAGAATAATTGGGGATGGAAGAGAGGAAAAGGGGGGGTGAGGGAAAAAAGGGAGGGGGGGGGGGGGGGAGGGGGGGGGGGGGGGAGAGGGCGCGCTGCGTTCGTATTGTGGGAACCCGCAATGCAGCCGGGCTATATCGCGCAAAGCGGATGACGTGCTAGTCCTGCGTTGACGTCACAATGACTTCGACCCGACGATTTGCTTCGCGCCCCTCATCGGTGAGGTTGGATGAAATGGGCGCCAAGTAGCCCATGCCCTCGGCTTCCAACTGCCCCCGATCCACGCCATAGGCACTGACTAATCGTTCCAGAACCGACGCCGCGCGGCGCTTGGACAACGCAATGTTCGATGCAAGCGCTCCCGACGAATCCGTATGTCCGACAAGCGCAACTGTGCGCTGTGGCGCATTGGCCAGATAGTCGGCCAACGCCTGCAAAGAGGCATAGTCCCCTTCAACGAGCTGTGCCGAGCCTGTGGCAAAGCTCAGATCAGCCAGAACAGCGCGCCCTACCTGTTCAAGCTGTTCTGCCAGAGACGCATCTGGCGCCGCACCAAAAGCCCGCAAGAGCCGCTCTGTGAGCCGCGGCCTCGGCCTGTGCAATCGGCGATGTGGCTTCGATCTGGGGGCCCACGTGAGTGATCTGGACAAAGCCTGCTTGCGTGGTGCGACTAATAAAAAGCGTCAGGTATTCGGGGCCATCAGTGCCTGCCCGTTCTGCTGCTAGAAATCGAAAATCGCCGATATTGATACGCATGTCCGGGGGCGGCAGTGTCTCGACACCGAACCGGAAATCAAAACCGCCACAGGCCTCTGTCTGGCACTCAAAAATTATCCGATAGCGGTCATTGCGCAGTTGTTCACGCAGAGGGCGGACTAGCTGCAATGTTGTCAATGACACCGCATCAATGCGCCAGGCCTGTTGTGTGACCCGCCCCTCAACCGTCTGTGTCGGCATTTCGCCACGATCCCAGATACCCAGTGGCATGACATAGCTATCCGCAGTTCGCACCACTTCGGCTTGCAGGTCTGCGTTGCTTGGGAAATCAAGCGTTTGGGCCTGCGCCGCGCAACCGACGAGCGCCAGAAATACAGCGCAAATGCGGATCATCGAGCGAGGGCGTGATATTCGTCGTTGGGCCGCATATCGGTGGCCGAGGCCATGCGGTTGCTCATGTTATAAAACCCCGCAACTGCTGCGATATCCCAGATGTCACGGTCCGAGAATCCGACCTGACGCAGGGCATCGCGGTCCTGTTCCTCGATCTGGGCGCTGGCAACAGTCATCTGATCGGCAAATGCCAGCATCGCCTTTTGACGCGCATCAAGCGGGGCGACCCGCCAGTTCATAACTAACATCTCGCCTAGCTTGGGATTACCGGACAGCTGACGCACAGCCGCCCCATGCGCCGTCAGGCAATAATAGCATTTATTGATGGATGAAACGACAACAGCAATCATCTCGCGCTCCAGCTTCGATAGTCCGGAGTCCGCCAGCATCACATCGTTGTAGAGCGCCGTGAATGCATTCAGCTTATCGATGTCAAAAGCGTAGGCTTGCAGCACATTGGGCACCATGCCCAACTTTTCTTGGCAGATATCAAAGTACTTCTGCGTGGCCTCGGGCAGCGGATCGGCCATTGGCAGATCAAGGGCGGTGGGTTGGTCGGTCAATGGTTCACTCCGGCAAAGTCCTGTAATGGTACTGTCCCACAAGCGTCATGCCGAGGGAAGAGTAGAGCGCGTTTGCGCCAATATTCGCCTGTGTTGTGACCAAGGTCAGATAGTCGGCCCCATTGTCCTGCGCCCAGAAAGCAGCGGCGCGCGTCAGGTGGCGTGCAAGACCCTTTTTGCGGTGGGCGCTGCTAATTTCAAGCGCATGGATCATCGCGCAATCAGCAGCGATTCCGACAAAGACCGTACCGGCGGGTTGATCGTTCTCTCGCCCAAGCAAGGTTGTTTTTGGACGTCTCGCGCGTTCCATTACAGCAAGCCGCCCACTGCCAATACCGCCTTTTGCCCAAATTTCGACCTGCGCAGCAAGCGGTGGCCAGACCTCAAAACTGGTGACGGGCGGCGGCCGCTGGGTCGCGATCTGCCCAACTGGCGCAGCATAGAGATTGACGGGATCCTTGATCACATACCCCCGTGCGGCAAGGCTATGATCGAGCGCGGTCTCGCCCTCGCGGATCATGAAGAGAGGGCGCTGTCCGGCTTCGCGCATTGCAGCCTCGGCGTATGGGATGTCCGCGTCGGCCACAGATCGTTCCGCAGTTGCTGCGCTGACGCGACTGCCGCCACTGCCGCCCAAGCGAATAGTCCACGGGCCCAGCGCCTGTTTGGCAGATGCGGGCCATGTCCCGTCAATCACCGCATAAAGCTTTTGGACGTCAGGAAAACTCATGTAGAGAATTTCGCCTCCAAGATGGTCATGGCACGGTCAAGCAGGGTCGCGTCGCTGCCCCGTACAACGATATTGGATCCGTAGATGCCATCTTTCTGGAATGGATATGAGCCAACAGAAAGGCCGGGGAATTCATTTGCAAAAAAGCCAAGCGGCCCCGCGATATCCCCCTCGCCTTTCATCAACGGCAAAGTCCGAGACAACAACGGCGCACCACCCGTCAGGGTGGGCAGCACGCTGGCAACCATCGCTTTGAACACAGACGGAACGCCCGCCATGACATGCACGTTCCCAATGCTGAACCCCGGTGCGGTGCTGACCGGGTTATCGATCAATGCAGCCCCATCAGGGATGCGCGCCATGCGCAGACGTGCCGCGTTCAGTTCTTGCCCGGACCGGTCGTAGTGTGCCTGCAACAGTGCGCGTGCATCATCGCGGATGTCGATATGCGCATCAAAGGCGGCGGCGATGCAATCGGCGGTGATATCATCATGGGTGGGCCCGATTCCACCACTGGTAAAGACGTGATCATACCCTGCCGAAAGCGCCTTGACCGCCGCGACAATGGCCGTAGCGCCATCGCTGACCACACGCGCTTCTTTCAGGTCAATCCCCCGCTCGGTCAGTTGCCCGGCTAGATAGTGTGTGTTCGTGTCACGGGTCCGTCCCGAAAGAATTTCATCGCCTATCACAAGCATAGCGGCGGTTGGGTTTGGCATCGGGTATTCTCCTGTCTGGTCTATCAGGTTATAGCGCGCTCATGGAATTTGCCACGCCCCTTGTCCCTGCCCGTTTGATCCGCCGCTACAAACGATTTCTGGCGGATGTGACGCTCGAAGATGGACGCGAAGTCACCGCCCATTGCGCCAACCCAGGTTCAATGATGGGGCTGGCGGAACCGGGAATGAAAGTGTGGCTTGAGCCGAATTGTGATCCAAAGAAAAAGCTGAAGTTTGGCTGGCGCTTGGTCGACCATGAGAACGGCCATTTTACAGGGGTTGATACCTCTGTCCCGAACCGCGCGTTGAAGGCTGCCTTGATAGCGCATGAGGTGCCCGGATTGCCAGCTTATGGTTTGGTGCGGCCTGAGGTAAAGTATGGCAAGAACAGCCGCATTGATTTTCTACTTAGTGGGGACGGGCCTGATACCTATGTCGAAGTGAAGAGCGTGACCTTGTCCCGCCAGCCGGATTTGGCAGAGTTTCCCGACAGCGTAACAGCCCGTGGTGCCAAACATCTGGCAGAGCTTGCGCAAATGGTAGCAGAGGGTCATCGCGCGGTCATGTTTTATCTGGTCCAACGCACCGACTGCAATGCTGTGACTTTGGCAAGCGATATTGACCCTGCCTATAAGGCTGCGTTTGATCGCGCGGCAGAGGCCGGTGTCACCGTTCTGGCGCAAGCGTGCAAAATTGACCCCA
>CALNYU010000011.1:0-258326 GCA_942490805.1 uncultured Alphaproteobacteria bacterium
CTTCCATGAGCGCCCGGCGCCTCTCGAAGAGGTCCGAGCGGAAGTATGCGCCTTCTACGCCGCCCACTTTATGCGCCAGCGCGGCCTCTGCGATCTCGCGATCGGCATGGGCGCTCTCGGCGCACCAGTCCCGAAACGACGAACGGAAGCCGTGGGCTGTCGTTCCTTCACGTTTCATTCTGCTGAACAAGGGGCGGAAGGCGTTGACGCTGAGCGGTTTTCCAGTTCCGTTTGGGGCGGATTGAGGCGACGGGAACACCAACCGCGGATCAAGCCCTTCGATCTCTCGCAAAACTTCCGTCGCCTCGTCACTTAGGGGAACACGATGTTCGACTTCGGCCTTCATCCGTTCCGGCGGAATGATCCACGTCCTGTTGTCGAGGTCGATTTCGTCCCATGTCGCCATTCGCGCCTCACCGCTGCGCACAGCCGTCAGGATGATAAACCGCAGGCACAATGCGGCTGTTGCTTCACGTTCCGCCAGTTCGGCCATGAAAGCTGGCACGTCGCGCCAACCGATCGCCGCGTGATGCTTCGCCCTGTGCTTACCCTTCGGCAGGGACCGCATGAGCGCGCCGTCTACGGGGTTGGCGGCGTCCCGGTAGCCTTTACCTATCGCGTGATCGAAAACCGCTTCCATGCGCTGCTTGAGGCGCTTGGCAGTCGGGTGCATGTCCACCCAAATCGGGCTCAGGACTTCGAGCACGTCTTTGCGCTCGATCGTTGCGATGTTCTGTGCGCCGAGTTTCGGAAAGGCGTGGTTTGATAGGCTCGAAAGCCATTGCGCCTTGTGCTTTTCACTCCGAAAGGTCGGCGACAGTGCTTCGTGCAACTCTTTCGCAGACTTCTGGAAATTCATCTGTCGAAAATCGCGCTTGGCGATGGGATCGCGTCCCGCCTTGGCCTCCTTTCGCAGCTCTCGGGCGGCTGCTCTTGCGTCTGCGAGCGACACAACGTCCAAACCACCCAGGCCAATCTCTCGGCGCCTGCTTTGCCCCTTCACGGTCACGCGCAGGATCCAGCTTTTGGTGCCACCAGATGCGACGTTGAGATAGAGCCCCAAACCGTCTCCGTACATGCCTGGCTCTTTCACGGCTTGAACGCGTTTCGATGTTAGCTTGCTCATATCTCATCCCGCCACTTTTCCCACCACCAAGCATGGGACAGAATGAAACGACCTGCAACGCTTTGAAAGGATAAAAACGTTAAGCTGTTGTTGAGGAATGAAGAATGAGAGGGCGTGACACAAAGTGAAATGATGGATAGGCAGTCCTACGGGCTGCCACTTGGTCTCCACTCACATGAAATGCGCTGCGGCAGTTTCACGCAAAACATCGCGATTACTGTGCGCTGTAAAGATGACTGCGAGTTCTGCGTCTTGTCCTACTGTCGCTCAAAGCACCCGCTTTTGTTGTGCATCGCGGATCAATGCGGCAAGCCTGAAGAAGCCGTGCGTCATTTTCGTGTAGGGCATGAGCAGAAAGAAGCTGAGCACTGCGCCAAGATGCAGGGCCAGCAGTAGCGGCATCCACACCGAGCCGCCAACTGCATAAAGCGCCAGACCGCTGGCACCGACACATCCCAACAGAGCAACGAAGGCAATCTCGGCCCGGTGTGCTGTGTGATCAGACAGCGACGCATCCGCGCGCCGCTTGAGCAAGATCATCCACACGCACCCCAAGCTCAGCAAAATGCCCCCCGGGATACCCAAGAGCTTGGGCAGCGACCAAAGCGGGTAAGGTGCAGGCATATCAAACACATAGTGCAGCACAGTGCCCGCGCTGGTGGATGCAAAACACAGCAAGAAGCCATACATCACAAAGTGATGTGCGGACCGGCGAGCAGATGAAAACCGCTCCTCCTGTTCGAAGTTGCATCCTTCGCCGTGCCCGCCAGAAAGGTTCTTCATCGTGGCCGCGTCATGCAGCGCGGCCCGCAGATCAGCCCAGCGCAAGGCACCGCCGCCCACATCGCGCCAATATCGACGCAGCCCCACGGCCACAGCGATCAGCGGCACCACAAAAGCTGGCAGGAAAATCGCCACCATGGCGCTATGTGACAACGCCGCGTAAAACCCCGCGCCCGCGCCGGTGCCAAGCTGCCGGATCGCCGCAAAGAGCAGCGCAAACCCCAGAACGCTTACCCATACCGTTGCCCCTGCGTGGCGCTGAAACAGGCGCGCCAAACCGCCGGGCCATGCGTAGTCTTCCCAACTCTCGCGCCGCACCTGCGCCAGTATTTGCGGCAGGTTGAGGTCAAATTCATGCGGGGCGGTGTATTGGCAGGCGTAATAGCAACCACGGCAATTGTGGCACAGATTGGCGATCTGCGTTATGTCGCCAGAGGCAAAGGAACGCTGTCGTGTGATCGCGGGAAAGGCCGAGCAATAGCCTTCGCAATACCGGCATGCATTGCAGATTTGCAATTGCCGCGCCGCTTCATCAAAAGTGGCTGATGTGGGGTGTTCAACGGACATGGGCGGCGGCCTCCTTGCCTGCGATTTGGCCAAAAACGGTGCCGATCGTCATTCCGAACCCGGCCAGATAGCCCTGCCCCAGAATAGAGCCGGCCATGATTTCTCCGGCGGCCCAGAGGTTGTCCATCGGCCCGGACGCGCCTGAAACCCGCGCAGTGGTGTCCACCTTCAGACCCAAATAGGTGAAGGTGACACCGGGGCGCAATTCATAGCCCAGAAAGGGCGGTGTATCGATGGCGCGCGCCCAGTTGGTCTTGGGTGGTTCGAGGCCGGTCGTCGACACACCATCCAGTTCCGTAGGGCGAAATTCGCCGGGCTGGCAGGATGCGTTAAAGCGCGCGACGGTCTCTTCCAACTCGGCCGCGGGCAGGTTCATCTTTTGCGCCAGTTCGGTAATCGTATCCGCCTCGATGGGCGCAAAAACCGACGGCATGAACAGATCGCGGCTTTTGGCATCAATGATCGCGTAGCCCACCTGATCGGGTTGCGCAGCGACAAGCCGCCCCCAGATCGCGTAGCGTTTGGGCCAGACATCTTCGCCCTCGTCATAAAACCGTTGCGCATGCGCATTCACGACAATCGAGAACGGCACACAATCAAGCCGGGTGACAATACCGCCGTCAAACTTCGGCGCGCGCCCGTCGATGGCGACCGCGTGGCATTGCGTGGGATCACCGACCGACTGCATACCTTGATCCAACAAATCACGCAAAACCACGCCCGTGTTGTAGGGCGTACCCCGGATCAAGAAGTTACGCGCGGCTGGCCCCCATGCATCGGCAAGCCAGTCGAGATCGGCCTGAAACCCGCCTGAGGCCACGATCACCGCACGCGGGGTAAACCGTTCCGGCTTGCCGTCGATCAGCACATCCACCGACGCGACACGCTGGTCTAGAACCTCAAGATGCGTCACATGAGCCTGATAAATCACATCAATTCCAGCATCCTCAGCCGCGACGTAATACGCATTCACCAAGGCCTTGCCACCGCCCAGAAAGAACGCATTGGTCCGCGATAACGACAGCGTGCCCGACAACGACGGTTGAAACCTGACCCCATGCGCGACCATCCACCCATAAGCATCCGATGACGCTCTGATCGCGAGATGCGCCAGATCGGGGTCGGTGTCACCTTTGGTCACCTTCATCAGGTCATCGTAATATTCGTCTTCGCCGTAGGTGCCGGTCAAAACGCCCAGCGGTCCGGCGTGCATGCAGCGAAAATTGCGGGTGTGACGGCTGTTTCCGCCGCGGTAGGGTTTGGGCGCACCTTCCAGAACGGTCACCGTCGCCCCAGTTGCCCGCGCCGTCAGCGCCGCCGTCATTGCCGCGTTGCCACCCCCGATGATCAGGATATCCGGTGAAAGCTTGGTTGAATTGCGTTTTGACATGCGGTTTTGGTTCCTCTACCCTCCTTGTATCCAAACGGATACAAAAGGCAAGCATACTCATGTTCACTGCGCCGACCCCATCAAAATCCAGTGGCGAATCCGCCTATGCCGCGCTGTTGGACGCATTGCGTGGCGGCACCTTCCAGCCCGGAGACCGCCTGCGTGAAGAAGACGTGGCCGAGCAATTGGGCCTGTCGCGCACGCCGGTGCGCGAGGCGTTGCGGCGGCTGGAAAGCGACGGCATCGTCGAGCATCGCCCCCGCATCGGAGCCGTGATCCGCTCACTCAGCCACACTGAGATCGTAGAGCTTTACGAGATGCGGATGGTGCTGGAACGCACAGCCTCCGAAATGGCGGCCAAACATGGTTCTACTGCGGAATTCGATGCACTGGATGACCTCAATGACCAGATCGAGGCGCTGCGTGACCACCCCGCACAAGGCGCGGCCATCAACCAAGACTTCCATCGCGGGCTTTATCTGGCAGGACGCAACCGTTTTTTGATGGAGGCCGCGCGCGCGCTCAACAACTCACTGCTGCTGCTTGGCCCCACGACCTACACCGACCCCGCGCGCATTGACGTAGTCGTGCGCCAACATCGCAGCATCGTCAGCGCCCTGCGAGACGGCGACGCCGAAGCCGCTGGGGCCGCCGCCGAAGCGCATCTGCAAACGTCGTTGCGCCATAGGCTCAAGGGTGCGCTCGCATGAGACCGGCACTCTACGCCGTGGCGTTTGCCTTGTTGGGCGTCGCCATTTTCTCTGGGGTGAACCTGCCCTTGCCATGGCTGTTGGGCCCGATTTTTGCTTGCTTGATTGCCGCCCTGCTGGGCGTGCCGATGGCCGGGAACAAGACGGTCAATGACGGAATGCGCACGATCCTCGGCGTTGCGGTCGGGGCCACACTCACGCCCGCCGTCATCAGCACCTTTCCCGCCATGTGGCCCACATTGCTGCTGGTGCCGATCATGGTGGCTTGCATCGGGATTATCGGTGTTCCCTATTTCCAGCGGCTCTGCGGATATGATTTCCCGACCGCCTATTACGCGACGATGCCCGGCGGTTTGCAGGATATGATCACCTTTGGCGAAGAAGCAGGCGCCAACGTGCGTGCGCTCAGCCTGATCCATGCCACGCGGGTGCTGGTCATTGTCGTGGCCCTGCCCTTTCTGCTCAAGGGCATCTGGAGCGCCGATCTGTCCAATCCACCCGGCGCGCCTGTGGGCGATGTACCGGGCGTCGATATGCTTGTGATGCTGGCCTGCGCAGTTTTTGGCTGGCGGATTGCGCGGCGCGTGGGCCTGTTCGGTGCGTCCATTCTCGGCCCCCTGATCCTGAGCGCGATCGTCACGATGGCCGGCGGCCTGAACCACCGCCCCCCCGCAGAGGCCATCTGGGCTGCACAGTTTTTCATCGGTATGTCCATCGGGTGCAAATACGCAGGCATCACCCTGCGCGAAATCCGGCATGATCTGGCGGCGGGCTTGGGGTTCTGTCTGATCCTGATCGCCCTCACACTCGGGTTCGTCGAAGCGATTTATCTGCTCGAGCTTGCCCCGGGAAAGGAGGCGCTGTTGTCCTTTGCACCCGGCGGACAGGCGGAACTGACCGTGCTCGCCCTGATCGTGGGAGCGGATGTGGCCTTCGTCGTGGCGCACCACGTGCTGCGCATTTTTGTCGTGATCCTTGGCGCACCCCTTGCGGCGCGTGTCTTTAGGTCCAGACTTCAGGATTGATCATATGAATCGGCGCGCCGTCGGCATAGGCGTTGATCTGCTCGAAAATATCAGTGAATTGCAGATCGAACTCATCTTCGGTGACATATCCGATATGCGGTGTGGGGATCACGTTGGGATGGGTCAAAAGCGGATGCGTCGGATCGCGCAGCGGTTCCGTGTCAAAGACATCGACCGCCGCGTGGATGCGCCCTCGCGCGATCTCGGCCTCCAGCACACCCGGACCAATCAGTCCCGCACGCGAGGTGTTGACGATCAAAGAACGCGGCTGCATCTGTGACAGATCCTGCGCGGTGATGATGCCTTGCGTCTCAGGCTTGAGGCGCAC
Source organism: uncultured Alphaproteobacteria bacterium (assembly GCA_942490805.1). Lineage (GTDB taxonomy): Bacteria > Pseudomonadota > Alphaproteobacteria > Rhodobacterales > Rhodobacteraceae > Yoonia. Next base: position 5,930 of record CALNYU010000011.1, read on the forward strand.
ATGCAGGCTGATCACGTCCGAAGTGGCGAAAAACGCCTCTCGTGATGCGGCCACCGTCTGGCCATCTGCCGATGCGCGCGCGCGCCCGTCTTCGGACGCCCACCACTGCACGTTCATGCCAAGGCTGTCCGCATAGCCCGCAACCGCTCCCGCGATGCGCCCGTAGCCATAAAGCCCAAGCGTGCGCCCGCGCAATGTCCGCCCGACGCCGATTTGCCACGCGCCCGCACGCGTTGCGGCCACCTGCTCGGGGATTTGCCGGTAGCTTGCCAAGATCAATGCCAGCGTCAGTTCCGCAGCCGCATAAGACGGCGCGCCTGCGTGCATGTTCGAGCAGAGCAAGACGGAATTGTCGCTACAGGCCGCCACATCAATATGCGGATAAACCGAGCGTTGCGAGATCAGTTTGAGATTGGGCAACCGGTCCAGCAGCGCCGCCCCGATCTGGGTGCGCTCACGAAACAGAACCAGCGCATCGGCTTCTGCAACGCGTTCCGCCAGCTTCACGGGATCGGGTTCATGATCCGTCCAGACGGTAACATCGTGGCCGTTCAACAGTTCAAAACATGGCAACCCACGCAGCGTGTCGAACCAGTCATCCAGAATGTGGACCTTCACCGGCTTTCTACGCCCGTGCCTGCATCAAGCGTGCGCGGCGTCGCCACGAAGGGCAAAATGCCAAGGGCGTTCAACGCCTGCGCAATAGCGCTGCGCTGACTGATCAAGTGATTGTATTGCGCGTCACACCCCGACACCGGCGTCGGGTAGCTGCGCATTTCGTCGTCGATCAAGGCCCGCGCCTGTCTCAGCGCCTGAGTGGCGTCATTCAGACTGTCTTCATAGCTCATGATCTGCTTCTCCGCTTTATGTATACCATAGTATACGGAATTATCGCCGGTCAATCCCGCACCCAAACCGACTTTGGCACATAGACCTCGCCCGCTGCGATTTTGCGCGCGGTGCGCACCAATCCGGCGGCACGCATATCAAAATCGCTTCCGTCGCGGTGATACTCCATCATGACCTCCAGCACGCCCATCGGGTGCTCCAGCTTCATCAGCGTCGGCCCCTGGTTCGGCAAATCGGCCATGTCCTGCGCGATTGTTCCAGGACAAAGCAGACAAGACGCCACGCATTGCGATCCGGTCACGGCCAGGCTGGGATGGCATTTCCACGGCATGAAATAGCGCGTCGCGACGTGCCCACCTGCACGTGCGGGTGCCAAGACAGCAAACTTCGGTACGACAGAGCTTGTCACATCGCCCAGCCCCATCCGCGCGCCTGCCTCGATCCGTATGGCCTCCATTCTAGCGAAAAAGGCTCGGTTTTCATCCAACTCCGCCGCCGTTTCATACCCGCTAAGGCCAAAATCCGCGGCCTGCGCAATAACCATCGGCATGGCCACATCCATGCATGTCACCTCGACCCCACCGACCATATCGCGGCGTTGCCCAGTGGGGAAAAGGGCTCCCGTGGCGCCGCCAACCACATCCAGAAACATCAACTCTACCGGTGCTGCAGTACCCGGCACACCGTCAATCGCCGTATCGCCGTCATAGACGACCGCGCCGTTTTTCGTGCGCACCTTGGCGATCACCCGCGCGCCCGTGTTGACGGCCCTGATCCGCACCTCCGTGACGTCGCCGGTAGGTGCCACAAGTCCCATTTCGATGGCTGCAGGCCCGACGCCGACCAGAATATTGCCGCACGTCGGGGTGTAATCGACGTGCCGCTCAGTGACGCTGACCTGCGCGAATAGATAATCCACGTCGGACCAGTCGTCTTCCGAGGGTGACAGCATCGCAACCTTCGTCGTGACGGCTGCACCGCCGCCCAAACCGTCGATGTTCAGCGGATGCCCCGCACCGACCGCTGCAATTAACACCGTGTTCAGCGTATCGCGGTCCGTGGGCAGGTCGGCGCGATTGAAATAAGGCCCCCGCGATGTGCCGCCGCGCATGAAATGAAACGGAATGGCGGTCTGTGTCATGTTTGTTGGTCCTTGATCATGCCCACCAGGGCCTGTGAAAAAGCGCGCGTGCCCAACGGCCCGCCCAAGTCACCGGTGCGTGTTTGCTCATGCGTCAACAGGTGCGCGACCGCCCCGCGGATAGCATCTGCCGCCGGTATTTCTTCAAGATGGCGCAGCAGCATTTCCACCGACAGAATCAAAGACACCGGGTTGGCCATATCCTGTCCGGCCAGATCAGGCGCAGATCCATGCTGGGCCTGTGCCACCGCATGATTTGGGCCGAAATTCAAGGATCCGGCCATCCCCAAACCGCCCGCCAGTTCCGATGCCAGATCAGACAAGATGTCGCCGAACATGTTGGTGGTGACCAGAACATCGAATTGGGACGGGTCGCGCACCAGATGGGCCGCCGCGGCGTCCACCAGCATTTCGCTGTAGCCGACGTCCGGGAATTCGACGGCCACGGCGCGCGTGCAGTCCAGAAACAAGCCGTCCGAAAGGCGCATCACATTGGCCTTGTGGATCGCACAGACCCGTTTTTCAGGCCGCGCACGCGCCAGTTCAAACGCCGCGCGTGCGATATCAAGGCTGGCCTTGCGGGTGATCTTGCGCACGGCCAGTGCCATGTCCGGGTCCGGCATGAACTCCCCCGCGCCTGCAAACATACTGCGATCGGCGTAAAAGCCTTCGAGGTTTTCGCGCATCACCACCAGATCAAACGGCACACGCGCAGGCGCGTCGACCCCGTACCATGTCATCGCGGGGCGCAGGTTTGCAAAAAGCTGTAGCTCCTTGCGCAGCACGCCTGACGGATTGCGCCCACCTTCGGCAACCGGTGGATAGGCATTGTGCGACACCGGCCCTAGGATCACCCCATCGGCAGACTTGGCGGCGTCAATCACCGCTTGCGGAATAGTGTTGCCATGAGCTTTGAGTGCGGCAAAGCCGATGTCCATCTGCTCAACATGCAACGCCCGCGACATCAACGGAACGACAGCCTCCAGCACATCGCGCGTGGCGGTTGTGATCTCCGGGCCGATCCCGTCACCCGGCAGGCACAGAAATCGCAGCGGGTCGCTCATCCCAACGGCCACGGCAGGCGCACCAGATCTTGCAACACTCCGGGCGGAAAATCACGGTTCAGGACAGCCGCCATTGCGCAGATGAACGCGATGCCGCCTGTCGTATAGAGAGCTGCAAACCCCAAACTGCGGCCCGCGCGGAAATAGATGAAGCTGAGCAGGAAGATCGCCAATGCCAGAATGAAGCCCAACACGAATGTCAGCAGCAACAGCCCCCCGAACCACGCCAGTGTGCTCCACAAACCAAAGCGGTTGTCTTCGGAATTGTCTGCCTCGCGGTCGGCAAAAAGCGCATGATCCTCCGAAAAGAGCATCATCTGAACCAGCAAGATCAGAGCACCCACGATGGCCACACCCGCCACAAACCGGGGGAACACGCGATCAGCTGCTGCATAGTCCGGGATCATCGCTGCATTGGTGAACGCGATGATGAGATACGTCAGAATAATCAGCAAGAAGACCAGCGGCGCGCGCTTGGTGCCTGAATTAACGGCCCCTTCGGCCATGATCGTTTTTGCCTGCCGCAACCCCAGCACCACGGATATCACCGTGATGATGATCAGCACGATCACGATGGGCGAAAAGATGTAATCGATCCCATCTTCGAAACCGCGACGGAACCGCGATTGCGCAATTTGGACCGCTTGATTGGCATATGTCTCGGCCGGGTTGGACAGCACGAAGCCAATCAGAAATGCGGGGCGCGACCAATCAAACCGGCGCATCATAATACCCAGAAACCCGATCGCAAAAAGCGCGACAAGATCCATGATATCCTGCCCCGATTGAAACGCCGCAAAGGCGATGATCATGAACAAAAACGGCGCCAGCAGGGCAAAGGGAATGGTCGTCAGCCGGGCGATCCCGCCCGAAGCCGCGATGCAGATCAACGTGCCCACCACATTGGCCAGCGCCAAAAGCCAGACGATCGCATAGGTGATATCCAGGTTGTTTTTCAGCATCGAAGGGCCGACCTCGATGTTGCCCGACCCCAAGAGCGCAATGGCCCCGATAAAGATCGCCATCGACCCGGATCCCGGTATCCCGAACAAAAGCGTCGGCACCAGACCACCGCCTTCCTTGGCGTTGTTGGAGCTTTCCGGCCCGATCACGCCCCGGATTTCACCGGTCCCGAATTTCGATTTGTCCTTGGTGGTCTGCACAGCATGGCCATAAGCGATCCAATCGACCACGGATCCTCCAAGGCCGGGAATGACGCCCACGACCACGCCAATGATCGAACACCGCACCGACAGCCAGATATTGGCAAACCAGTCTCGTACGCCCGTGGCCCAACCGCCGCCCAGCATGGAGCGTTCGGAAATAGCTCTGTCCTGACGCAACAGGGCCACGATTTCAGGGATCGCAAAGATACCCAGACCCACGATCACCAGTTTCAAACCGTCGACCAGATAGGGTAGATCATAGGTGGCCATGCGCAACTCGCCTGCGCTGTCGCCTTCACCGATGGTGCCGATCATCATACCCAAGCCTGCGGCCACGATGCCCTTGATCGCCACGCGCCCCGCCAGAATGCCGACCATCGACAAACCGAAGACCGTGATCATCAAAAGCTCTGGCGTGCGAAACTCCAACACAATGGGACGCGCCACCAGAATGAATACCGTCAGAAACGTGGCCCCAACCAACCCGCCGAACAGAGAGGATGCAAAAGCGGCTGACAGCGCCCGCGCCGCCTGCCCCTTTTTGGCCAGTGGGAACCCATCCAGAACCGTCGCCTGCGACGCCGAAGACCCCGGGATACCCATCAGAACGGACGCAAACGTATCCGAAGTCGGAACAACCGCAACCATGCCGATCATCAGCGCCAGACCCAGCACCGGATCCATACCGAACATGAATGGCAGCAACAAAGACAGCCCTGCAATCCCGCCCAAGCCCGGAAACACACCGACGCAGAGGCCCATAAGGACACCCATCACGAGATACCCAAGAACGATAGGCTGCAAAATCAGGCCCGCCGCGTCCGAGAGCGCGGGCAGTGCGACCGACATCAGGTCCATGACAACAACTTTCTGATTTGGAAATTGTCCCGGCCCGCACAGTTTGGCGGGCCGGGCTAGGCGGTGTGCTTAGTCGAGCGACACGCCGTAACGGTCCTTAAGCCAGCCGACCACGAAGGTTTTGGCTTCTGCAGGTACAACGGTCGCGCTCGCAAGGGCCAAAGCGGCCTTGTCGCCGGTCATCTGCGGGTAAACGCCGAGACGTCCAGCAGAGATTTCGGCAAAGTCAGCGCGTGCTTTGACGGCTTCGAACGCCTTTGTGTAGGTCGCGATGGCGTCCGCCGAGGCACCCGCTGGCAAGAACACCATTTTCTGCGCTGGGAACCCGGCCACAAAGAAGGCCTTCCAGGCGTCCCATTTCTCGCCGCTGGTTTCACAACCCGGTGTCGCCTCGCAGACTTCCTTGAAGGTCGGCATATCAGGGAACGTCGGATCGCGCACGATGTCACCGTTTTCGTCCAGCGCGCCCCATGACATCATCGGCACGGCTGTGCCCGCTTCGACCAACGGCGTCACGCCTTTCAGATAGGATGAAGATGTTTGATAGTCGATGTTGGCCTCGCCACGCTCGAACATCAAACGCCCGTCACCGCGCCCTTTGATGCCGAACACCGGCTCCACGTTCAGACCCAGCATTTCCCACGCCAGAAGCGGCACCAGATCAAGCCGTGTGGCCCCTTGCGAGCCATAGATGAAATCCATGCCCTGCAGCGCCGCGGCGTTCATGCCGTCCATTTTCGCGGCCAGATCAGGTGGCAAATACGCCACGCCGCCTGTACCGGAGGCCAGAACGACCTCCCAATCGTTGTACTCGTATCGCACCCGTGGATCACCCAGCAGATACGGGAACTGCGTCGACCCTGAGGAGCCGAAGATCAATGTGCCGTCGTCGTTCGACTGCTCTTGAAACCAGTTGGCCCCCTTTGTCGATCCAGCACCAGGCATGAATTTCACCACAACCGTGGGATTGCCCGGGAGCGCCTCGCTCAGCAGTGGTGCGTAGAAGTTCGCCCATTTGGCCGACCCGCCCGTTTCCGAGAACGGGATCACCCATTCAACGGTTTTACCTTCCAGATCAATGCCGTGTCCGCCAGCAACTGCGCCGGTTGCAATGCCTGCCGTTGCCGCAGCAAACAGCCCAAGGGCCACGCGACGCGTGGTTTTCGTAATGTCCATGTCTTCCTCCCAATTTGCAAAAGCAATCCTGCCTTTGCCACATTCGTTCGTCCGGTGATTCCCGGCTCCACGAGAGGCACTGTGCAATGTGAACCTTGCATCAAGCCTTCATCACCGCGAAAGTGCCCCATGCGAATTGTCATCGTGGAAGATAACGACAGCCTGCGCAAGGGCATCACCTATCGTCTGCAAGACGAGGGCCACAGCGTCGATGCCCTGACGGATGGCATGCAGGCTGCGGATTTTCTGCGACAGGAAAGCTGCGATCTTGTGGTGCTCGATATAAACCTGCCCGGCAAGAGCGGCTTGGATGTACTACGCGAAATGCGCGCCCGCGATGATCCCCGCCCAGTGATATTGCTCACCGCCCGGTCCAGTACCCAAGACCGCGTTCTTGGCCTTGACGCGGGGGCTGATGACTACTTGGTCAAACCCTTCGCGATGGAGGAATTGACGGCGCGGGTCCGGGCGCTGGCACGGCGTCGGTCGGTCGCGCCGCGCCGGGCGATTGATCTGGGCACGCTCACTCTGGAGCTGGAACCGTTACAATTGCTGGCCCAAGACGGCCCGCTGGATGTGCCACGCCGCGAATTGACCGTATTGGCCGCGCTGGCTGAGGCGAACGGTGGCACGGTCAGCAAGATGCAACTGCTTGATCGGGTTTACGGCACGGGCAGCGAAACCGACGACAAGGTGATCGAGGTTTACGTGTCGCGCCTGCGCAAGCGCCTGATGCGGTTTGATCTGGGCATCCGCGTGATGCGCGGCATCGGATATGCGCTCGTGATGCCTTCCTCATGAAGCGTACGCTCTCTTTGCGAATGCGGCTGACCGTGATTATCCTTTTGCCACTGATGACGGTGGCACTGCTTGCAGCTCTATGGCAACTCAACAACGCCAAACGCACTGCCACCGACGTCTTTGACCGCAGCCTCTTGTCCGCCGCTTTGGCCGTCGCCAACGACGTGACGATTTCAGGCGGCGATGCGCTGTCGATGCGCACCCGAGACCTTTTGGCCAGCACTTCGGGCGGGCTGGTCTACTATCACGTCTACGCACCCGATGGCGTGATCGTGGCCGGATACGCCACACCGCCCGTCGGCATCCCGCAAATTCAGGCCGAAGCCTCCGGCCCTACCTTTTTCAACGCCGTGTATCTGGGGCAGGACGTCAGCGGCGTGCGGCTGCAAAACCGCACTGAAATCGACGGTTTTTCCGGCGTTTTTACCACAACCGTCTGGCAACTCAGCGAGGTCAGATCGGCCTTCGTGCGTGACTTGATCGTGCGCACCCTCATTATCATCACAGCGCTGATCGCCTCTTTGGCACTGATCGTCTGGTTTGGCGTGCGCGTGGGATTGGCGCCGCTTCTTGACTTGGAGCAGGCCATCGAGCGACGCTCTTCGGATGAGTTGACGCCCATTCAGCGTGCCGTGCCGCAAGAAGTCGAAGGCATTGTGCAAACCCTCAATACGCTGTTTGCGCAGCTTGCGCACAGCATGTCTGCGCAATCGGAATTCATTGCCAATGCGGCACATCAGTTGCGCAATCCGATTGCGGGCGTGCTGGCGTTGGCGGAGGCGGTGAAATCCGCTCCCACAGCAACGGCCGCAAAACAACGCGCAGCCGACTTGCTGGATGCCGCGCGCGAAACCGCAGACCTGAGCCAGAAACTCTTGTTGCTGGAACGCGCCGAAGCGATCAGCCCGCCCTCCGCACATGAGGTGTTTTCCCTGCGAGATGCGCTTGCAACATGGATCGAAGGGTTCCAGGCATCGGCCCCCGAGCGCGTGCACATTGACCTTGAGACAGAGGACAACCTTGGGGAAATATCAGGCGATCCGACCATGCTGCGTGAGGCCGTTCTCAACCTGATGACCAACGCCTGTCTGCATGGGGGGGCCGACATGACACAGATCACCGTGGCGGCAAGGCGCGACGCAGATGCCGTCGTGGTGTCTGTGCGCGACAATGGACAAGGCATTGCCGCGCAGGACTTGCCTGTCGCTTTGGAACGTTTTGCACAACTCTCGCCCACTTCGGTCAGCGGTTTGGGCTTGTCGATCGTTCAAGCCGTGGCGAAAAGCCATGGCGGCAGTTTCGCGATTTCATCTGCGGCAAAAGGTGTGCTTGCTCAGATACGATTGCCGCTCAAAACCAGCTGACCCAAGCCGATTGATCAATGCAAAGCAACAGATTTTCTACACAGGGGTAAACTGCGTGCGCAACAGCAGGGTCGGCGTGAGGCACGTAACACAGACCACGCCGCGATCACTGCGGGTCCGCGCGAAAGGAAGCCTTCTTGCGCGGTCGCCTCACTCCAGATGCCCCGAAAATCTGCCGTCTGGCAATAACGCCCGCAGCTTCTTTGTGTGAAAGGGAAACAGGCTCGGGTTCGCGTGCTATTGTGCGCCGACCTGCTCTTGGCGAAGCGTATCGGTGTAAAATGTCTGGCGCGCGCGGCCCGCTCTTTTGGAGGCATAAAGTGCAAGGTCGGCGTCATCGAGTATGCGGTCCGCACTGATCTTGTCTGTGTTTTGCGACAACGCGGTCCCGATACTGGAAGAGATGGTGCAGGTTTGGCCTTGAAAGGGAATGGGTTGCTCCAACCTGTCAATGATACGTCGCCCGATGGAAGTGAGCGTTTCTTTGTCCGTCAGGCCCTGCGCCAGAACCACGAATTCGTCTCCGCCCACCCGCGCGACGGTGTCGATGTCACGGGTCTCCTCAACCAAGACACGCGCCACATGTTGCAGCACGAAATCACCCGCCGCATGACCCAAAGTGTCATTGACGGCTTTGAAGTAGTCCAGATCAATGTTCATGACCGCAAACGGCGCCTGCCCTTGAATCAGGCGTCCCAGAACATGATCCATCGCACGGCGGTTTTTCAGGCCCGTCAAAGTGTCTGTATAGGCTTGTTCCTCGGCCGCGATCCGCGCGCCTTGGAGGCGCTGGTTCAACTGGCGCGATGCTTCCATCGCGGCGGATTTCGCCTCCACCAGATAGAGCATTTCAATAGCCAGATCTGTGGCCGCGAAATCGGCGGAAGTCAGGGCATAATCCCGCACCGCATCCAGAATGGAAATTCCAAACGACAGGTTCAGTATCAGCCTGTCATCCCCGTGCGTTTCGACCAATATCCCCTTCAGTTCGGTATGCGGTGCGTCGCGCAGCTTGAGGTGCAGCTTCATGCCCGCGGCCATGCGCAGTGCCGCGATCGACCCCACCGAACGGGGCCGCCGCACTTCGAAGACTTCAAGAAACCTGCGCCCAACCAGCGGCAGATCAGGCCGCAGTTTCTGGATCGTTGGCCCGGCATCTTGGATGTGCCCCGAAGGTTCGATCACCAGATACATCGGGCACAAGACGCTCAGCACGTTTTTGCAAACCACATCCGTCATCCTGCCCGCGCTCCCAGATCAAAGTGGCGCCCCTGCGCGAACTCTGCCTCCAGCAGAGAAATCGACACCGTTTCCATATTTCCCTGACGACCCTGATGCTCCAGATAGACCAGCGCGCCATAGTCATCCGCCATCACCCGCAGCACACCCATCATCAAGTTGCCATATCCCGGAATCGCACTGTGGCAGCGCAGGCTGAAATAATCCTTGGTATGTTCATAGAGTTCGAGCGTTGGCAGATGCAGGTCGGATACCGCCAGCTTCGCGCGATCAGGCAGGTCATCGAGTGACATCAGAAAATCGACGAAATCGACACCGCCAAAGCGCAGCAACCGACGCAAGGCCTCCACATTCGGGTGCGATACCAGATATGTGCCGATGTCTTCCATCAATTCGTCGTACGGGCGATCCAGAACGTCACAGACCGCAGCCAGAATACCCGGCGTAACGTCGTCGTCATACGACAACATCGCCTCAATCTCAGGCGTTTCCAAACCCGCGCGATGAGCAGCCGCAATCCATTGCGCCTCCCCATAGCCATCCATAACAAACCGTTGAATCGCGCGGTTTACCAAACCATGCATGACAGCCTCTTTTCCAAAACCTGATCAGATATTGGAGCAAAGCCGTTAAGATTCATCCAACGGTTAAAGTTTTAGAAATTTTGCGGTCTCAGAAATCGGTCGGCGCACCGCCTTCTGATTTCCGACGTGCGACGAAATCCGCGAGCTCTTCGCGGATCGCCTCATCCATGGGCGGCTCTTCGAAGTTGGCGATGATCTCCTTGAACATCAGATGCGCGCGCTCCGGCGTCCAGACGGCTCCGGCCACTTCCCAACCCTCATAGTTCTTCCAATCACTTAAGAACGGCTGGTAAAACGCTGTTGTGTAACGATCTTGTGTGTGCTGGATGCCAAAGAAGTGGCCCGCGTTTCCGACCGATTTGATGGCATCAAGCGCGATTTCATCAGGCCCTGTTTTGGTGATCACCGGGTCCATGTAACGCTGAATTTGCTGCAGAACCTCGCAATCCATAATGAACTTTTCAGGCGATGCGATCAGCCCGCCCTCCAACCAACCGGCGGCGTGATAGACCATGTTCGTGCCCGACTGAACCGCGGCCCAAAGACTGTTGGAGGTCTCCCACATGGCTTGCCCATCGGGCACATTGGCGGCACACACGCCGCTGGAGCGCATTGGCAGCCCGTAGAACCGACACAACTGTCCGGTCATTTGGGTGGCGCGCATGTATTCGGGCGTTCCAAACGCCGGCGCGCCCGATTTCATATCCACGTTCGATGTGAACGTGCCGATGGCGACCGGACACCCGGGATTGACGATTTGCGCCAGAACCACAGCGCAGAGCGCCTCCGCCAGAGATTGCGCGACAGCGCCCGCCATCGTCACAGGTGCCATGGCCCCGGCCAACGTAAAGGGCGTCACCACCAGACCCTGCCCGCGCCGCGCCAGACGCATCCAACCGTCGAGCATCGGAATGTCATGCTTGAGCGGCGATGTGGAGTTGATATTCGTGTACATTCTGGGGCTTGCGTCGAACTCTTCATGTGAAAGACCGCCCGCAATACGGACCATCTCCATCACATCTTCGACGCGTTCCTTGCCCAGACTATAGGCGTGCATCACCTTGTCCGAGATCGTCAGCTTGTCATAAAGCACATCAAGGTGTCGGACCGATGCATGGATGTCCACCGGCTCCACCGGGTAGCCGCCCGCAAAGTGGATGCAATTGAAATACTGGGTCAATTTCAGCAAGTTTCGACACATCTCGCGCGTGCCGGGCACTTTGGTGCCGCGCTCCATATCCCAATAGTTCGGCGGTGAAGACACGTTGCCAAACAGCAGGTTGTTGCCGCCGACCGTGATCTTACGATCAACATTTCGCGGCGTCAGCGTAAACTCAGACGGCGCCTTGGCAATCCATTCCATGACGAACTCGCGCCCCATACGGACGTTTTCGCCGTTGATGGTGCAGCCTTCTTTGCGCAGGATCTCCAGCGCCTCATGGTTGAGGAATTCAATCCCGATCTCCTCGAGAATCCGCATCGCACCGTCATGAATCGCCTCCACCCCTTCAGGCGTCAATGGTTCCGTGGGACGGTCGATATTGACCGGAGGATTCCACGGCATCTGTTCAATGACAGCGGAGCCACGGCGCGTTGCGGCACCAGCGCGTCCGCCACCGCGTGTTCTGCGTTTCGTGGGAGCATCGGCCATGATCATCATCCTTGCACTGCGTGTCTGGACTTCAGATGGCCTCAAGTCGGATGGTATCGCCGCTCTGTTCGCGACGATATCTGTCGTTTTCGCCTCAGGAGTGCCGCTCGTGGCTCATTGCGCCGCAATCCAGGCGGGCAAGCCTGTGATGTCGGGCAACACCACATCCGCATGCGGCGCAAGATCCTGAGCGCTGGCCAATCCCGTCAGCACTGCCGCACAGCGCATGCCCGCCGCACGGCCCGCGATCAAATCATGCAGGCTGTCGCCCACCATGACCACACGGGCCGGATCAAGCTGAACATGCGCGGCAAACCCCTGCATCTGACCCGGCGCTGGTTTGCCGCCAAATCCGCTGTCGAAGCCGGCGATGAAATCGAACAGATGTGTGACGCTCGCCTGATCCAGATGCGCACGCGCCGGGGCCTCGGCGTCATTGGTGGCGACCCCCAGACGCAGCCCCTGCGCGCGTAGTCCCTCCAGAAACGGCGCCAGAGGCGTCACTTCGGCTTGTGGCGCCAAAGCGGCCTCTTCGTTGATGATCTCCAGCAGCGCCTGCGGGCTGATCTGGGGCAGGTGCGGCGCCATTTCCGCAACCACTTCGAACGGGGTGCCCGCGATCACGACGCTGGTCGGATCAAAGCGCATCGCACCAAGATCAAAACCAATCGCCCGCCCTATCGCTTGTGCGCGGGCCTCATCTCCCTCCGTGATCCGGCGCAGAAAGCTTGCGGCCCAAACCTCCCATGTCGCGCCAAAGTCGAACAACGTGCCATCCTTGTCGAATAACACCCCCTGAATCGCGCTCATGTCCAATTCACCTGCGCGCCGCCGGGCAAGGCCTGCCGCGCCGACATCAGGCTGTCGTATTTCAACCCCTTGGCATCGCAGGCCGCCACAACCCAAGCGTCATCCATCATCACGAAATCCAGCACAGACCCCAAGAACACCGGGTCGGCCGCACGCGCGCGCACCTCGGCCTCGGACGCGCCGCTGGCCCCGAAAAACACCGGCAAAAGGTCTTCGTTGGCCGCCAACCACCCCAGCACATGCAGCGCGAGCGTCTCGGCGGTATCTTGCGTAAAGGCCATAAGCTTCCCCAATTTCAACGCCCTTCGAAACCCTTTGTTAACCAATATGGCGGCATGGTCGAAGCACACTACCACTGCATAAAAGGACAGCGCGCACGTGCAAGGAAAAATCCTCATCGTCGATGCAATTCCGACCAATCGCATCGTGCTCAAAGTCAAACTTGCATCCGCTTTCTACGAGGTCGTGCAGGCGGCCTCCGTGCAGGAGGCGTGCATCATCGCCCGCGCAGAGACACCAAACCTGATCATTTCGTCCATCACCCTGCCCGACGGGTCCGCCGCACATCTGTGCGATAGCCTCAAGGCACACCCGCACACACAAACCATCCCTATGCTCGTCGTGGGCAGCAAACCCGATTGTGACGAGCGTTTGAAGGCGCTCGCTGCCGGGGTTCAGGACGTGATGCTACGTCCGCTGGACGATGCGCTTTTGCTGGCCCGGGTGCGCAGCATGATCCGCGCCCACAACTCAGCAGAGGAATGGCAAATGCGCGACGACACCTCCCGAGCCCTTGGTTTTGCAGAAGAAATGACAGAATTTGGCCCGCCCGGACGCACCGCTATCGTGGCGCTCGATCCGGAGGTGGCGCAGGGTTGCGTCGATGATTTGCGCTCGCATTTGCGGTCCTCTCTTACAACCGTTTCGCCCGAAGCTGCGCTGCGTGATCTGTCGCCCCAACAGGTGCCGGACGTGTTTGTGCTGGTGCTCAGCCGCAACGAGCATCACAGCGGCGAGGTCATGCGTCTTCTGGCCGCGATCCGTGCCACAGCGGCCACGCGGCACTGCGGATTGTTGGTGCTGCAACAGCGACACGACCCGACCCTGGGCGCTTATGCGCTTGATCTGGGGGCCGATGATCTGATGACCGACGGCTTCAACGCCGCCGAACTTGGCTTGCGGATCAAGGCGTTGATGCGCCGCAAACGCATTGGTGATCAGCTGCGCGCCACGGTGCGCACGGGCCTGCAGGCGGCGGTGTCAGACCCGCTGACCGGGTTGCACAACCGCCGCTACGCGATGCCCCACCTGGCGCGCACCGCAGAACACGCAGCCACCACCGGAAAACCGTTTGCGGTGATGGTGGCCGATCTGGATTTGTTCAAACAGATCAATGACCTATACGGCCATGCCTCAGGTGATGCGGTGTTGATCGAAACCGCCCGCCGTCTGCGTGATAACCTGCGCGCAGTGGATATGATCGCGCGCATCGGCGGCGAAGAGTTCCTGATTGTGATGCCCGGTTCAACCGTGGCCGAAGCGCGGGTCGCCGCCGGGCGGCTGTGTCGCAAGATCGGCCAACATGGCTTTGTCGTGCCAGGTGCGGATGAGCCGATCACCGTTACCGTGTCGATTGGCCTGACGATGGGCGGGATGCCGAACACCGAAGGCGATGCCAAGGTGGACGAGGCGGACGCTCTGCTTGATGCCGCTGACAAGGCGCTCTATGCCGCCAAGATGCGCGGGCGAAATCAGGTCACGCTGCGACCGGCCGCCTGATCGTTCACGGTTTGCCGCGTTTCGGGCCACGGCGCAGAATGTCTTCGATGGCGAACGCATAATCGGCGCGCTGACTGGCCGACATGGCCGAAACCCGCTCCAACCACTCCGTTTGCACCGATGACTGCACCGCAAGTGATGCGTTCTTTTGTGCATCGAGCGCCGCCTTGAGCGCGGCAGGCTCAAAAGGCTCGCTGCGCAACGCGGCGATCACATCCGTATAAAGCGCCCGGCGCGCGGCGCGGTCAGGCATGTCAGCCCCCGCAGCATTTCGCACGGCCCGAAAAATCGCACGGCGCTCGGCACGGGGTAAGGCGGTAACGTAGGGCGCCGCATAGCTTTCTGCGCCCGGCGCCCGCGCAAAGGCCCGGCCCGGCCCGTCGTGACGCAAAACAGCGCCCGCAATCAGGCCGACGACCGCTAAATTTAGCGCCAAAGACACGCCCAGCAGCCATTTGATCCGGCGCGGCGTGCGCGGTTTGATCTCCTCAGCCATGCCTTATCCCTCTTCCAAATCCCAGCCAAAGCCCGTCACGGCGGCGCTTTCGCTCACCACCTGCTCGCTTTGAACACCCAACAGAAACGCCCCGGCATCCGGCAACCCCGCAGGCGGATTCACCCCGATCCAGAACCCTGCACAAGTGGCCGCGGCCAGCCCGCCCATGCCTTGCCAGCCCCCCAAAGCGGCGCGCAATTGCTCCCAAGGAGAGGCGCGCGACGCGACCGGCTGTGCACCAGCTTTCGGTTGCACCGCCTCGGCATCCGCGAGCACACGCGCCATAAGAGCGTCAGGCACCTCGGGCTTTTGCGCGCGGGCCTGACGCAAAAGCGCCTCTACTTGGGTCATGTCCGGGTCATTCTGCGTTGTCATCGCTGTATCCCAATTCTGCTTTTCGCCCCGCCAATATGTCGGCCAGAGCCCGTTTCCCGCGCGCCGTCAGGCTTTCCACAGCGCGGGGGGTGATGTCCATAATCTCACCGATCTCAGGGTTGGACAGCCCCTCGATGTGCCGCAACACAACGGCCTGCCTCTGCCTCTCCGGCAACTGATCCAACGCGGCCTGCAGGGCGTCGCCGCGGCTGCGCTGCATCATTTGCACCGCCACGCTGGGCGTCGGATCGCTGGGTTCCGCGATCTCATCCAGCCCCACGCTGCGCCGCTTGCGCAACCGGTCCGTGCACAGGTTCGCTGTCACACGGTAAAGCCACGTGCTCACTTGCGCCTCGCCCATGCGCCAATCGGACGCGATCTTCCATAGACGTAACATCGCCTCTTGCGCCACATCCTCCGCCTCTGCCGCGTCTCCCAGCACGCGCCGGGCATGGCCAAATACGCGCGGCAGAACGCGCCGCGTCAACTGCCCCGCCGCCTGTGGGTCGCCCTTTGCAAAGAGCACCAGCAGCGTTTCATCACTGATCGTATCGGTGTCATCAAAAGGCATATGCATTCCGGGCATCGTGACGGTGCGCGCGCCTCAAAGCAAGGCGCGCGCAACTGGCTCAGTTGTCTTTGCCGTGACCACGCCGACGATCGCGCATCTTGGCACGAGCCTCGTCAAACTCATCACGGGTCAGACGGCCATCACCGTCGGCATCCGCTCGCTTGAACATCTCGCCTCCCCTGCGCGCCGAAGCGAGTTCCTCGGACGACAGCTTGCCGTCATCATCCGCATCCAGACGCTCAAGCATCCGGGTCGCGCGGCGCTCGGACCTCTCGCGGCCCATCTCGACCAGCTCATCCTTGCTCAGAAATCCGTCCGCGTCAGCGTCGACACGCGCCATGCGCGCGGCACCCAACGCCTCCAACTCGGCCTGTGTGATGGCCCCATCGGAATCTGCGTCGATGGTCTCGAATGAAGGCCCACGGGCGTGCCCGTCACGGGCCAGTGCGACACCACCCGTGATCACCACGGCCGTGCCGAGAACAAGGGCGATAAATTGGCTCTTTTGCATGTTGGTACTCCTCAACGTTTTATCGTTATTCGCCGGGGCACCTGCGCCCCTGACATCTCTTCAAACGCGCGGGCTGCGTATTTCCGTCGCAGTTTTTCACAGTTTTTCGCGACATCACGACGCACGACGCAACCGCACGCTGGTATTTGCCAAACCAGAGGCGCATGTACGTGTCAGGCGAAGGAGCCATCTCCAATGACCAAGCAGACACATGATTTTGCGCAGGGCACCGACGAACAGGTGCAGGACGAGACACGTGATACCAAACGCGCGATGCTGCGTGGTTGGCGGCGCAAATGCCCCAACTGCGGCCGTGGTCCGATGCTGAAATCCTACCTCAAAGTTGCCGACACCTGCCCTGTGTGTCGACAGGAATTGCACCACCACCGCGCCGATGACGGCCCCGCCTATCTGACCATTTTGTTGGTCGGGCATCTGATGGCACCGTCGCTGCATATCGCCTTCGTTTACTTCCGCCCTGATCCACTGGTGCTTTTCACCATTTTTGCGGTTGGATGTGTCGGCCTCTCGCTTTACCTTCTGCCCAGACTGAAAGGGGCCATCGTTGGCCTGCAATGGGCCCGAGGCATGGGAGGGTTCGGCACCGCCGCCTGACCGCCCCAACGGGCCAAGAAGGAGCCACGGTGACTGACCCTGCGCCAATCGACAAATCCGCCATTCGCAACGCGGCCACCGTGATCGTGCTGCGCGACCGCTTTGAAGCGCCGCGCATCCTTATGGGGCAACGCGGGGCCAATGCGGCCTTCATGCCCAACAAGTTCGTGTTTCCGGGGGGCGCCGTCGATGCCGCGGACGCTGATGTTCCGCTTGCTGCACCGTTGCCGCAGATCTGCGCGGACCGGCTGGCCGAAGACGCCGATGCCACGCTCGCCCATGCCATTGCCGTGGCCGCCATCCGCGAGTTGTGGGAGGAAACGGGTCTGGTGCTGGGCCGCAGCGGCGCGTGGGATGCCACCCCGCCCAGTGACTGGCAGAGCTTTGCGGCCACCGGCCATCTGCCCGACGCCTCGGCGCTGCAATTCGTGTTCCGTGCGCTGACCCCACCGGGCCGTCCGCGCCGGTTTGATGCGCGGTTCTTTCTGGTAGACGCCGATGAAATCACCAGCGATCCGGATGATTTTTCAGCCGCCTGTGAAGAATTGAGCCACCTGCAATGGGTGCCGCTGTCGAAGGCCCGCAGTTTTGACATGCCCTTCATCACCGAAGTTGTTCTGGCCGAAGTTCAGGCCCGCGCGACTCTGACCGAACCACCGACCTCTGTGCCCTATTTCAAGAACAACGACGAAGAGAGCCTGTTTTTGCGTCTGCGCGGCCATATGCCCACGGACTGACGGGCGGCTCAGGTCACCAGCACCAGCGCCACGATCGAGGCACAGAGCACCGCCATGCCCGCCAATTCGCGGCCGCTGACCGTTTCGCGGAAGAACAGCACCGATGCGGCAAGGCTCATGATCAGTTCGACCTGACCCACCGCCTTGACCAGTGCTGCGGTTTGCAGCGTGAACGCCGTGAACCAGCAAAATGATCCCGCCATCGACATCAACCCGATCCACACGGCCACCCGGCGCGACTGCCAGACGGTGCTGATCTGTCCCGCCTCGCGCCAGCGCAGCCACAGTGCCATGCCGACCATCTGCATCGCCGTTACCGCCGACAGCGTCACGCCGGCGCGCAACAGCGGATCCTCCACCGCCACCTCAAGCGAAGCGCCGCGGTAGCTGACCGCCGACACGGCAAAGAGCACGCCCGCACCAAGGCCCAGACCGCTGGCGCGATTGACCATTTGGCGCCACCCGATGCCCTGAACCCCCGGCGGAGTAGACAGCATCAACACCCCGACCAGCCCCGAAACGATTGCCGCAAAAGCCCAGAGCGCCACCGCCTCTCCGAGCAGGATCAATCCCACCAGCACGGCCAGAATGGTCTCCGTTTTCATCAGCGACAGGCCCACGATGAAATTGCGCGCCTTGAACAGTTTGACGATGAAAATGGTGGCCACCACCTGTGCCGCACCGCCCAGCGCACCAAAGGCCCAGAACGTCGCGTTCAGCGTCGGCAAGGGCGTTCCGGTCAGTCCCAGATAGGCCGCCAGCGCCACAGCCACCAAGGGGGCTGAGTACAAAAACCGCGCAAATGTCGCGCCACCGGGGCTGAGCGTGGCGGTCGCCAGATGCTTTTGCAGCACAAAGCGCAGCGTCTGGAAAAACGCAGCCGCAAAGGTGACGATCAGCCAAAGGTTCGGTGTGAGGGCACTCATGCCCTCTCATGACCCAAGATCAGCGCAGGGGCCAGAGCGGATGCGCAACCGGGTCTTTGCGACGCCAGAAAAACGCGCGGAAGACTTCTGCATAAGAGCCAAAGACATACCCGTGATTGCGCGTCAGGTAATGCGCCTTGTTGGTCCAGTAAAGCGCTGGCAACCGGTACCATGGCACGGAAGGATGCATATGATGCACCACGTGCAGATTGTTGTTGAGAAACAGAAATGCCAGAATGCCCCGGTCTTCGATGATGACCGTGCGCCCGCTGGCGCGCTCATGCGCCTGATGCTCCAGAAAGGTGCGGATGCGCAGCACCGACAGCGCCCCGTAGGCCGCCAGCAGATAGGCCCAGATGGGCATCGGTGCCGCCCAAACCACGCAGAGCACCAGCACAACGCCCGGCACATGCACCACCCAACCCAGCGCCGCCTGCCCGTCGCCTGCGCGGATCGCGCGCCAGTCCGCGGTCATGAACGCGATCTGCGACAGAACCGGCCCGATCAGCATGCGCCCGGCCAGCGTGTTGTTGAACAAAGCGAGCCGTTGACGCCACCGTGGCAAGCGCGCCCAGACCGCCGGGTCCAGATAATTGGATTCCGGGTCATCATAAGGGTCCGTCAAACGCGCATCTTGATGGTGCGCCAGATGCAGGTCGCGAAATCGCAGGTAAGGTATCGCCAAGCCCGGTTGCACATACATCAGCGCCTCATTGACGCGGCGCGACGGAAACGGGTGACCATGCAGCACTTCGTGGGTCAGCGAGGCGTGCAGCACCAAGGCAAACCCCGTCAGCACGATGCCGAGCGGCAGCCAGAGCGCGCTCGCCCACACGATCCCGACGACCCACAAGACCATGCTCAGCAGGATCAGCCCAAGCGTCGGCCATTCTATCCGGCGCGGCGTGTCTTCGGGCAAGCGTTGAGACGGAGCGGAGTTTGGCGTGTCTGAAACGGACTGGAACACTGGGCGCTCAATTTTGATTATGTCACAAAATCGTTACTCGGCAGGCGCCTGACGGACAATTCCCAAAAGAATTAACAAACCCCGCAATATGTGATATTAGTCATCACATGATGCAAACTCTCAACAAACTGGACCGGGCACATCAATTCCGCACCCGTCTTGCCCAAGCCATTGATCAATCCGGTATCAGTCAAAGCGCGCTCGCACGGGCCATCGGAGCGGATCGCTCGACGCTTAGTCAGGCGTTGACGGGCGACGGCGCACGCCTGCCCGGTGCGCATGTGGTTGGCGCCTGTGCAGAGGCTTTGGGCGTTTCCGCCGATTGGCTATTGGGTCTGTCCGATCGCCCTGAGAACGCCGCTGATCTGCTCTCGGCCTCGCTGACCTTCAGCCAAGCCCCACGCGCGCTCGTGGATGAACGCATCTTCGGCTGGCACCAGGAGGCGGCGGGCTACAAGATCCGCCATGTGCCCGCCATGTTACCAGATATGCTCAAGACCACCGAAATGCTGGATTGGGAATACGGCCCGCATCTGGGGCGCACCACCACGCAGGCGATCAACGCCTCGCGCGATCGGCTTGATTGGATGCGCACCTCGCGGTCAGATTATGAAATCGCCATGCCGCTGTTCGAAATCGAGAGCTTCGTCAAAGGCACGGGCTATTACCGCGGGCTTTCGGACGACATACGCCGCGGCCAGATCGAGCAACTGCGCACCCTGACCGAACAGCTGTATCCGCGTCTGCGCATCTACCTTTTTGACGCCCGTCGGCTCTATGCGTCACCAGTGACGGTCTTTGGCCCGCTGTTGGCGGTGCTCTTCACCGGTGGGCACTACATGGCCTTCCGCGACCGCGACCGGGTGGAAACCTTCACCAATGACTTCGACCACCTCATCCGCGAGGCGCATATCTCGGCCCGCGACTTTGCCACTCACCTGACAGAGAGCGTCTGATCAGACAGTGCTATCGAAGCCCGGTTTGGCGAATACGACTAGATCCGGGGGTCCGGGTTTTCCGTGTGTCCATCGACCGCAATCACCTGCCCTGACACCATGCGTGCTGCGTCCGAGCCAAGAAAAACCGCCATATCCGCAATGTCGCGCGCTTCCACGAAAGACCGCATCGAGGTGCCCGCAGCGTACCCCTGGTAAACCTGATCCCGCGTCATCCCCTTGGCCGCGGCCTCACGCTCCAGCACGCCTTCCATGCGCGGGCCTTCCACTGCACCGGGGCAAATCGCATTGGCACGCACTCCAAAAGGGCCCAGTTCCATGGCGAGGGTTTTCATCAAACCAATGATGGCCCACTTCGCCGACGCATAGGGTGCGCGGTTGGGATAGCCGTAGATGCCAGCGGTCGAAGAGGTCAGGATCATCGCGCCACGCCCTGCCGCTTTCATCCTAGGCGCACAGTGTTTGGCAGCTAGAAATGCCCCCTCCAGATTGACGCTGACGCAGGCGCGCCAATCGTCCAGTGCCACATCCTCGATCCGCGCCGTCGGCCCCGCAATACCTGCGTTGGCACAGAGCACATCAACCTGCCCCATCTCGGCCACGACAGCCGCAAGCCCGTCCTCATCCACCGCATCGACCAAGCGGCCCTGCCATCCGTCAGGCAGGGCGGCCAGCGCGGCACCGTCCACATCTGTGACCCAGACGTCATCGCCCAGCGCGGCAAACCCCTCGCCCATCGCGCGGCCTATGCCCCCGGCCCCGGCGGTGATCAGAATGCGCCTCACGTCGGTTGCCGGATCGCAGCCCCGGCGCCTTCAGGCGCGGGCAATCCCGCCTGCGCCGTCGCGATCTGCGCCATCGCCGCTTCGATTTCGGCAGACGGTGCGCAGGGTTTGCGGGTCTCAAGGCTGACATGCAGCAGGAAATGCTCGCCCGTGGCCAGCACGCGGCTTCCCTCGCGCATCGTGTGAAAGAGATGCAGCTTCTTGCCCGCCCCCACGATCATTTGCGTGTGTACCGTGATCCGCGCACCCGCATGCACCTCATCCAAATGGCGGATATGCGTCTCGGCGGTGAAATAGCTGCCACCGCTGGCGATGTAATCCGCGTCGCATCCGATCATCTCCATGAAGCGATCGGTCGATTGCGCAAAGGCGTCCAGATAACGGCTTTCGGTCATATGCCCGTTGTAATCGACCCAATCGAGCGGCACAGCGCGGCTCAGCGTCAAAATTGGCTGGCTCAGGTCTGCGATATCGGCCACCCGCGCGGCCAGCGGCGTGCCCGCACGTGCGCGTCCGTCCTGCGCGTTCAGCAAGGCACCCGCGCCCCAGTCCTGCGCCTTCAGCGCGCGCATCATCGCCACCAGATTGTTGTCGCGCACCCGCTCCAATTCACGGATGCTGAAGGCGCCAGATTGCGAGTCCGACTGGCCCGCAATCAGATCGACCAACTCGTCATTGAACTCCGGCACATCCATCAGCTTGGTCCAGGGCCACTTCAGTGCCGGGCCGAACTGCGCCATGAAATGCTTCATTCCCGCCTCGCCGCCGGCCACGCGGTAGGTCTCGAATAATCCCATCTGCGCCCAGCGGATGCCAAACCCATAACGGATCGCATTGTCGATTTCTTCAGTCGTGGCGATCCCGTCCTTGACCAGCCACAATGCCTCGCGCCACACCGCCTCGAGAAAGCGGTCGGCCACATGCGCGTCAATTTCCTTTTTCAAATGAAGCGGATACATCCCGATCTCAGTGATCATCGCCTTTGCCGCGTCAATCAGCGCGGGGTCATTCGCGGGCGTCGTCACGAGCTCGACCAGCGGCAACAGATAAACCGGGTTGAACGGGTGGCACACCATGATCTGGCCCGGGCGCGCGGCGTCTTCCTGCAATTCGCTCGGCTTGAAACCGGAGGTCGAGGAACCGATCACCGCATCGGGCGCACAGGTTCCTTGAATGGCCTTGAAGGTGGCAATTTTGATCTCCAACCGCTCGGGTACGCTCTCCTGTATCCATGCTGCATCCGCGACTGCCGCCTCGATCGTGTCATGAAACGTCAGCGTGCCCTCGTTGGGCAATGCGACGTCCGACAACCCCGGCAGCGACCGCCGCGCGTTTGCCAACACTTCGGCGATCTTGCGCTCGGCCTCCGGGTCCGGATCGTAAACCGCCACGTCCCAGCCGCTCAACAAGAACCGCGCGGCCCAGCCGCCTCCGATCACGCCCCCGCCAATGATGGCCGCTGTTTTTGTCATCGCTCAATTCCTTTTCCTACGATTCCAGACTTCGGTCAGCCAAACCGAAGCAAATGAAAGCAGTGCCCCAATAGAAGCACCTAAACTGTTCCAGCAGCGACGGTTGCGCGAAAAGACGGGCGTTGATAATCGCCTGCCGCACCAGCAAGATGCCACTGCAAACGTTCCACATCCGCACAGCGACACACGCAGCACGCTCTACCTGACCCGCGAGATGCGGGCGGTGTCCCAGCCATAAAAATCCAAGACCTCGAGAGCGGCGGCGTATCGGTCGGGTGACACTTCGGGCGCGCGGTCCAGAATGAACCCGGTGCGCCCGTCCGCCCCGCCCACAACCGCCGTCCGCCCGTCCGCATCAAGCCACATCACCACCAGCCCGCGCGCGCCGACATCAAACGTGCCCTCGACCGAGCGCAGCTTTTCCGCCTCCACATCAAACGACATCGCGTTCGGTATGACATCGCCGAAATGTGCCAACACAAACCACGTGCCCGCCATCGCCTCGGGCGCATAGCGCACGGTCTGCCCAATGGGCGCTCCCTGGTCGCGGTAAACCGCCGGGCTGACCGTGCAACCGATCAGCGCCATCACAAATGGCAAGGTCAATGCTGCCCTGCAGCGGTGCACAAACGGTGCACAGGTGGTGCACACCTGCTGCACAGCCGTCCTCACCCTTTCGGTGCTCGCTTTTGCAGGCCCAGTTTCTCGCGCACCTCCGCCGGGCCGATGACCCGCGCGCCCATGTTTTCGATGATGGTTTGCGCGCGCTCCACCAGTTGCCAGTTCTCGGCCAACACACCCTTTTCGAGCCACAGGTTATCCTCCAGACCCACGCGCACGTGCCCGCCAGCCATCACACTCGCCGCGACATAAGCCATCTGGTTGCGCCCCAGCCCAAAGGCGGAAAACGTCCAGTCGTCGGGTACATTGTTGACCATTGCCATGAACGTATTGAGGTCATCCGGCGCGCCCCAGGGCACCCCCATGCACAGCTGGACCAGCGCGGGACTATCAAGCACGCCATCGGCAACCAGTTGTTTTGCATACCACAAATGACCTGTGTCAAAGGCTTCGATCTCGGGTTTGACCCCCAGATCGGTCATCATCCGACCCATCGCCGTCAGCATACCGGGCGTGTTGGTCATCACGTAATCGGCCTCGGCAAAGTTCATCGTGCCGCAATCAAGCGTACAAATCTCGGGCAAGCATTCAGCCACATGCGCGACGCGTTCCGTGGCCCCGGCCATGTCGGTGCCCTGCTGGCTGAGCGCCATTGGGTTTTCCACGGGCCCGAACACAAGATCGCCGCCCATTCCCGCGGTTAGGTTCAGCACCACGTCAGTCTCGGAATCCCGAACACGATCAGTCACTTCGCGGAACATCTTCATGTCGCGTGAGGGCGCTCCCGTTTCCGGATCACGCACGTGGCAATGCACCACCGCAGCACCCGCTTTGGCCGCGGCGATTGCACTGTCAGCGATTTGTTTCGGACTGCGTGGGACGTGTGGGCTGCGGTCTTGTGTGCCACCCGATCCGGTGACAGCGCAGGTGATGAAAACCTCTCGGTTCATGGTCAGTGGCATGGTGTTCTCCCTTGTGTTGCTGCGCAGGATGACGCAGAAGCTGCTGCTAAACTTGTCACAAACCGAAATAACTTGACACAATACGCAGAAATCACACGGGCAACCGTTTTGGTCATGAACCAATCCAACATGCTGTCCCTCGCGGCTGCTGTTGATCCAATGCGTGCGGCCAACCGCCAATCTGGACGCGCCTTGTTTGACTGGCAGTTTGCCACCCCAACCGACCAAGACGTGGCACTGACCAGCGGTTTGATCTTGCCCGCGGCCCCCGTGCGGCAGGTAACGGGTTGTGATCTGATGCTGGTGGTCGCTGGTTTTGATCTGGAAGCGCAGTCAACACCATCCTTGCGCGCCAGCCTGCGACGTTTGGCGGCTTCGGGCACCGTCTTTGCGGGCATTGATGGTGGCCCGTGGATCATGGCCTATGCCGGAATACTAGATGAACATGAGGCTACAACGCATTGGGAGGATTTGGAAAAATTCTCACATCGCTTTCCTGACGTTGTCACACGCAATGCCCGTTTCGTGGACAGCGGCACCCGGTTGACCAGTGGTGGCGCGGTGCCGGCGATTGATATGATGCTGCATTTGATCGCCGCACGGCACGGGAACGCCCTCGCAGATCGGGTCGCGGGCAGCTTCATTTATGATGCTGCCTCGGCCCCAAACCGCCCGCAAAGCCGTAGCGCCCCGCGCTTGCCCTACTCTTCGATTCCAGCACGCGCGCACCGACTGATGACTTTGCACCTTGAGAACCCATGGCCCATCAGTGCAATCGCTGCGAACCTTGGCGTCAGCACGCGCGCTCTGCAGCTTCAGTTCCACTCAGCGCTCGGCCGTTCCCCGCGCGCGCATTATCTGGTGCTGCGCCTCGAAGAAGCGGACCGGCGGGTCACGCAAACGGACCAGCGCTTGCAAGACATTGCACTCGCCACAGGCTTTGCATCACAGTCGAGCTTCGCGCGGGCCTATGCGCGTCAATTCGGCACCGCAGCCCGCAACCGTCGCGGCGGGTTCGCTCAATAAGGCATCGGGTGTTGGCGGTGTACGGCGTCAATCTCCGACAGGATTTCCGCGCTCAGCTCGATATCGGCGGCGGCCAAGGCATGATCCAATTGCGCGTCCGTCGTTGCACCAAATATGACGGATGTCATGAAGGGGCGCGTGCAGCACCACGCCAAAGCCATCTGCGTCAAGTCCAGCCCGTGACGCTTGGCAATGTCGTCATAGGCGTCAACGGCCGCAAAGGCGCGATCCGTCTTGCGTCCGCCAAGATCGGGATTGAGCGTCATGCGCGACCCGGCAGGCTGCGCGCCGCCTTGGTATTTTCCGGTCAACAACCCGGCAGCGAGTGGAGAAAAAGCCAAAAGACCAACATCTTCCTGCACAGACGCCTCTGCCAGATCGGTATCGAACAAGCGGCAAAGCAGAGAATACTCATTTTGGATCGTCGCCGCACGGGGCCCGCCCACACGTTCTGCGGTCGCGGCCCACTGTGCAACGCCCCACGCGCTTTCATTGCTCAGCCCGAATGCGCGGATCCGACCCTTCTTGACCTCTTTTTGCAGCGCCTCCAGCGCCTCTTCCATATGAGCCTGTGTGTCGATCAGCGTTTGGGGGGACGGGTCGAACGTCCAGTTTTGGCGAAACATGTAACTGCCACGGTTGGGCCAGTGAAACTGATAGAGGTCGATGTAATCCGTCTTGAGCCGCCGCAGGGACCCCTCAATCGCCTCCGGAATCGACGCCGCACTGATTGGCGCGCCCTCACGCACATGGGCCATCCCCTCGCCGGAGTGTTTGGTGGCCAAAATCACCTCATCGCGCCGCATTTCGTGCTCGATCCAGAGGCCGATTATCCGTTCTGTGCGCCCTATGGTCTCGGCGCTGACTGGGTTGACGGGATACATTTCTGCCGTGTCGATAAAATTGATGCCGTTGGCCAACGCGCGGTCAATCTGCCCATGGGCTTCCTCCGCCGTGTTCTGTGTGCCCCATGTCATCGATCCAAGGCAAAGCTCCGACACGTCGATGTCGGTGCGACCCAATTTCTTCATTTTCATGCAAACGTCCTTTTGGCGGTTCGGGTCAGAGTAACCGACCCTGCGTCAGCTTCAAGCATGTCTGGCACAGCACGCGTTTTTGTTCGGTTAAACTCGGCAATTTGGTATTGAGAACAAATATAGAACATTGTACCTTTTGCCTATGTCTGTCGCGCATCCCCTTTTGTCACGCCGCCCCGCGCAGGGCGTGCCCAGCCTGCCACTGATCGCAGGGCATCCCGATTTGGCGTTGGTCCAGTCACGGGTGCACGAATCCTGCGGACCGGCCCGGCGCACGCTGGCGATGTGGCTGGCGGCGCAAACACATGGCCCGGTGATCTGGATCGCACCGGACTGGGCGCAGGACAGGTTGCATGCGGATGGCGTGCAAGACTGGATTGATCCGGCACGTCTTGTGTTTGTGCACCCGCGCCGTGCCGAAGATGTGCTGTGGACGATGGAGGAGGTGTTGCGCGCCGGAGCCGTGGCGCTTGCTGTCGCGGACCTGCCGGGGCTGCCGGGGCTGACACAGGTGCGGCGCATGCATCTGGCTGCCGAAACCGGCGCACAAGAAGGTCAGCATGCGCCGCTGGGGATGCTGCTGACCCCGGGAACGGGCGGCGCGCAGGGTGTGGAAAGCCGCTGGCATCTGTCACCGGATCACGACGCGGGCCGCACAGGATGGTTTCTGAACAGGCTGCGCGCGCGGACCGCCCCACAGCAACGCTGGCGCGTGAGCGCCGAAGGCCAGGCACTCAAAGTGCAAACCACCGGCTGAACAAAGAGGGCAGCCGCGTCCGAAAACGACGCTCTTTGTCGAATAACCACATGCGCAACCTCCGTGGCGGTCCAAAGTGGCGTCATTATGCGCTTGCTGATTTCCTTCGCCGCTCTCTTCTTATCCGTCATTCTGCTGCAATTGTCGTCAGGTGGTGTAGGGCCGCTGGATGTGCTCTCGGGTCTTAAACTGGGGTTCACCACGCAGCAAATCGGGATGTTGGGATCCGCGCATTTTCTGGGGTTTTTTATCGGTTGCTGGTGGGCGCCACGTCTGATGGGCAGCGTCGGGCACAGCCGCGCCTTTGCTGCCTTCACCGCGAGCGGGGCCATCGGGCTGATGGCGCATATGCTGATTCTGGACCCTTACGCATGGGCATTGATGCGTGTGGCGTCAGGGCTTTGCGTGGCGGGATGCTACACGGTGATCGAGGCGTGGCTGCAAGCCAAGGTCACCAATCAGACGCGCGGGCGCACCATGGGCGTCTACCGTGTGGTCGACATGACCGGGTCATTGGCCGCACAGATGATCATCGGCGTGCTGGAGCCTGCGTCTTACGTATCCTATAATCTGCTGGCTATCGTTTGCTGCGCGGCCCTTTTGCCGCTGACGCTGACCACGGTCACGCAACCCGAAACGCCCGACTCTCCACGTTTGCGGCCGAAACTGGCTTATCAACGCTCGCCGCTGGCCGCCGCCGCAGTGGTCGTCGCTGCCCTGTCGAGCGCGTCTTTCCGGATGGTTGGACCGATCTACGGCGGCGAAGTTGGCCTGAACACACAGCAAATCGCATATTTCCTCTCGGCA
Organism: uncultured Alphaproteobacteria bacterium; assembly: GCA_942490805.1. Classification (GTDB taxonomy): domain Bacteria; phylum Pseudomonadota; class Alphaproteobacteria; order Rhodobacterales; family Rhodobacteraceae; genus Yoonia. Next base: position 34,033 of record CALNYU010000011.1, read on the forward strand.
TTTGTGTTGGGAGGCGCGCTGGCGCAATATCCAGTGGGTTGGCTGGCCGACAAATTTGATCGCCGCTGGGTGCTGATCTGGCTGTCCGTCGCCGCCGTGCTCAGCACTGCCGTCACCATTTCATCGACGGGATATGGCACCACGGGCATCATGCTCAGCGCCGGATTATTCGGCCTGACAACCTTCCCGATCTACTCTGTCGCGGCGGCTCACGCACATGACTTTGCCAGCAACGACGAACGTGTCGAACTGTCGGCGGCGCTGATGTTTTACTTCGCAGTGGGCGCCATTGCCGCGCCCTATGTCGCTTCTGCGCTCATTGACGCCTATGGGCCGGATGCGCTCTTTTTGATGATCGCCGTGGGTCACGTGGTGCTTGTGATATTTGGATTGACCCGTATGCGCGCACGCCCTGCACCGTCGGACCGCACGCGTTATACCTATGCGCCCAGAACCTCTTTCATCATCGGGCGGCTCACCGGGCGCAGCCGCGACAGAGACAGCCAATAGCACAGCCGCCACGAATTGACCGTGGCCCTTGCCCGCGTGCTAGGTTAGGACATCCAAAACCACGTTCAACTCGGGGCTTCTTATGGCACGCCATCTCATCACTTCGGCCATTCCCTACATTAACGGGATTAAACACCTCGGCAATCTGGTTGGCAGCCAATTGCCAGCAGATCTCTATGCGCGCTTTCAGCGCGCGCGCGGTCATGAGGTGCTTTTTCTTTGCGCCACCGATGAACATGGCACACCCGCCGAACTGGCCGCTGCCAAAGCCGGCAAGCCGGTGGCTGACTACTGTGCCGAAATGCACGATATCCAAGCGCAGATTGCAAAGGATTTCGGTATGTCGTTCGACCATTTCGGGCGCTCGTCCAGCGCGCGGAACCACGCGCTGACCCAGCATTTTGCAGGGCGGTTGGCGGACGCGGGGCTCATCCGCGAAGTCAGCGAACGTCAGGTCTACTCCAAGGCCGACGGGCGGTTTTTGCCTGACCGCTATATCGAAGGCACCTGCCCCAACTGCGGCTATGAACGCGCGCGCGGTGATCAATGCGAAAACTGTACCAAACAACTGGACCCGACCGATCTGATAGATCCGCGCTCCGCGATTTCCGGCTCTACCGATCTGGAAGTGCGCGAGACCAAGCACCTCTATCTGCGCCAATCGGCCCTCAAGGACGATCTCGACGCTTGGATCGACAGCAAAACCGATTGGCCCATTTTAACGACCTCTATCGCCAAGAAATGGCTGCATGATGGTGACGGGCTGCAAGACCGCGGCATCACCCGTGATCTTGATTGGGGCATTCCGGTCAAACGCGGCAAAGAGCCTTGGCCGGGCATGGAGGGCAAGGTTTTTTATGTTTGGTTTGACGCACCGATCGAATACATCGCCTGCGCCGCCGAATGGGCCGATGCCAACGGATTGCCGGATGCAGACTGGCATCGGTGGTGGCGCACAGACAAGGGCGCCAACGATGTGCGCTACACTCAATTCATGGGCAAGGATAACGTGCCCTTCCACACCCTGTCCTTTCCGGCCACATTGATCGGCTCTGGTGAGCCGTGGAAAATGGTCGATCATCTGAAATCGTTCAATTATCTCAATTACGATGGCGGCCAGTTTTCAACGAGCCAAGGGCGCGGTGTTTTCATGGACCAAGCGCTTTCGTTGTTGCCTGCCGACTATTGGCGCTGGTGGTTGCTCAGCCACGCTCCCGAGAACAGCGATGCTGAGTTCACATGGGGTAATTTTCAGGCCTCTGTGAACAAGGATCTTGCAGATGTGCTTGGAAATTTCGTCAGCCGTATCACCAAGTTCTGCCGCTCCAAATTCGGTCAAGCTGTGCCAGCCGGAGGCCAATACGGGCCACAGGAGATTGCTTTGATCGAAACCCTTTCTGAAAAAGTGACGCGTTACACCGACTTCATGGAAGCGATGGAAGTGCGCAAATCGGCGCAGGAACTTCGCGCAATATGGGTCGCTGGCAATGAATATCTGCAAACTGTGGCGCCCTGGACCACATTCAAAACTGACCCGGAACAAGCCGCCGCTCAGGTGCGGCTGGCGCTGAACCTGATCCCATTATATGCGGTGCTCTCGCGTCCGTTCATTCCCCACGCATCGGATGTGATGCAAGCATGCGTACGTCTTGATGAAGTCGACTGGCCCGAGGACGTGACCAAGGCGTTGAATCTTTTGTCAGCAGGACACGAATTTGATGTGCCCGACGTTATGTTCGCCAAAATTTCCGACGATGACAGTGAAAAATGGTCGGAACATTTTGCTGGAACACGATCAGACTAAGCGCGTGCCGAGATGGAAAAGGCACCAAGAACAAAGCCTTGGCACCTGGGGTATTGCGGCAATGCCGGGACGAAGAATTCTATCAAACTCAGAACTCCTCCCAACCATCATCCACATCGTTTTCTACTTCTACTTTCAGGGCTGTGTTACCTTGAACAACAGGAACGCTTTCCTGCATCGCTGGTGCTGCTTTTGAATCGGGTTGGTTTGACGCCTTGGGCTGAGCTTTTTTTGCTCTCGCCGCACCAAGATCGAAGCGTGCCACCGCGGCAGCCAAAGCATCGGCCTCGGATGTGAGCGCATGACTCGCCGCGGTTGTTTCTTCAAACATTGCCGCGTTTTGTTGTGTGACATGATCCAACTCATTTACCGCACCGTTGATTTCATTCAACCCGGTCGACTGCTCGCGGGCAGACGCGGCAATGGTCGAGACACGCTTTGATATTTCCGAAACAGATGTCACGATAGACGACAAAGCAGCACCGGTTTTGTCAACCAGATCGACACCTTGGCGCACCTGATCCCCAGAACTCGAAATCAACGCGTTGATTTCGCGAGCTGCATCCGAAGACCGCTGCGCGAGGGCGCGCACTTCGGTCGCAACCACAGCGAAACCTCTTCCTGCTTCGCCAGCACGCGCAGCTTCAACACCTGCATTCAGAGCGAGAAGATTGGTCTGGAAGGCGATATCGTCAATAACCGTGGTGATTTTGGAAATTTCCTGTGAGGAGGTTTTTATTCCATCCATGGCCTCCACAGCTTTCCGAGCCACATCGCCTCCGTTTTCCGCGTTGCGCTGTGCGTCTGCAGACATTGCACTGGCTTCATCTGCACCCTCTGCCGCGGAACGCACTGAACTTGTCAACTCATCCAATGCGGCAGCTGTTTCCTCAAGGGTAGCCGCCTGTTTCTCAGTGCGCCGCGACAGATCATCCGCTGCACTGGTAATTTCTGACGTCTCGTTACGAATGGAATCCGCGTTGTGCATCACTGCGCCCACGGCTTCGCGAAGTGCCTCGACAGCAATGTTGAAGTCTTTGCGCAATTGCTCGTAGTCTGATGGGAATTCTGAATCTATGTCGCAGGTCAGATTGCCTTTTGCCAGTTGTGTCAGCGCGACACCAAGAGCTTCAACCACTCCTTGCTGCTCTTGCTCGACTTTAGCACGGTTTTCTTGCGCTATGCGCATCGCGGTCGCGGCTTCTGTAACGTCGGTACCCAAAAAGATTGCCCTATCGAGCTTTCCTTCCGGGTTCAGCACAGAAGTAAAGCTGCCTTCAACGGTCAGTTTGGCCGAACCATCTTTATGGAACATCGCAAAGCGACCGTAGATCGGAGTTCCTGACAACACTTCTTTGCGCAACATTTGTGCGTCGTATTTATTGGTGTAGTCGCAGTCGAAAACATCGGTCATGGAATGGCCTTCGACGCTTTCACTGCTTTGCCCGATAAGATGGAATACGTTCGCATTGGCTTCGAGCACTGAACCGTCTCCAGAAAACTCGATCCGCAATTGGTTTTTGTCGATCGTTTCAAGCAGGGCCGAATTGCGTTCCGCCTCGGTCCGATCACTCCATTCGATCACTGCGCCGATCATGTTCTCGCTGTCATCAAACGCCGCGTTCATGCTGACACGAATCAGCTTCTCGCCGATTTTGGAGCTATGCCACAGTGGCAACACCTCGGCTCCAACCTGCTTTATCGAATTGATGTGTTCTCGCATCGCCAAAAAATCGGACATATCGGCGCCAACAGCATCTTTTGTGTCAAGCCCGGACCAAAGCGACGTCAGATCACCGCCAAGGCTTTCCAGCAAGTTCGAGCACTCGGGATTCACGAAGAGCACTTTGAAGTGCTCATCTACCATCATCATCGCCGCTGTGGAGCCATTGAACGCGGCGCCTTTGAATGCGCTTTCACGCGCTGCAACTTTCGCTTCGGCCAAGGCGCACCGGAACACATCTAGCCGACGGGCCATTTTGCCGACTTCATCGCCGCGTTTCGTATAAGGGATTTCTATGTCATAATTCGCATCAGCAACTTCACCCATGGCCCCTTCAATCTGGACGAGCGGACGCGACATCTGGCTGCGTAAGAACACTGCTGAAACGACAATTGCGACGAGCATGGCAATCATAGCCAGCAATAGCGCGGAGGCTTGCTGCGCGGCTAGAACGGCCAGCATGTGTTCGACAGTCCACCCGGTTACCACCACACCAGCGACGACGCCATCTTCGCCAAAGAACGAAGGAACCGCCACCATCATACCGTCTTGTGATGCCGCGGTTTCCCCACTTTGAATAACCTGCTCGCTCAAGCGTATCGCAAGGTCGGTGTCAAAGCTGGAGTCTGCGTTTGGCGTATAGAGTGGAACACCGGTGCTATTGACCACAAATGCGTCAATTGCATCGGGTTGTGCAGCAGAGATGACGCCGGTGACGATCTCGGCGACAGCCATCTCATTTCCGAACTTGATGGATCCGCCCATCTGCATAGCCAATAGGCCTGTGACCTCATTCACCCGGCTTTCAAGGGACGTCTGCACCATGCCCGCTTTTGCTTTTGTTCCCTTGTATTCCAGCACGGCTGACACGGCCAAAATGCAGAGCACAACCATAAACAAGCACTTGAAAAACAGGCTGTTGAGTGGGTTGATTTTTTGAGTTGACGTCGACTTGGTCGCCATTGCCAAATTCCTTACAAGCAAAAATCTTTCGCCAGCCACATCAACGGCTGACATCATTTCGAACTTGGCTGCGTTGTAGCGTTCAGGTCTTACAGTAGCCTTAACGCAAACCGGCGTACCGCGCGGAAGAGACAAGCCACCACCACCGGAGTTTCAATTGATTTATTTATATCTTATCAGCGACTTAGCTGACTTGACCGGAATGATCCACACCGACACCTACGCGAGGACATCAACATGAGTGGCTATTTTCAACCGCCGGGCAACGCAGCTGAGCAGTGTGTTGTTGGGTGGTACCCGCGGCCGGATTCGAACCGGCACGGCATTCCTGCCTAGGGATTTTAAGTCCCCTGTGTCTACCATTCCACCACGCGGGCACGCCGCGCACCATAGCGACGCGACGCGCGGTGTAAACGGGTCAGATGTCTTCGCCTTTCGGCGCGAGTGGGCCGCCCGTTTGCAACAGATGCCGTTCGGACAGCCAAGGGTTGTTTTGCAATGCCTCTCCCAGTTGAGAACGGGCCTTTGCAATCTCGTTGAGGTTCATCAAGGTCAATGCCCGACCTGATTGGGCTGCAACATGTTTGGGCGACAGTGCAAGCGCGCGATCAAGATCCACCAGTGCCGCAGCGTAGTCCTGCCGCAGGAAGCTGATATAGGCGCGTTGATTGAAGCCTTCGGCATAAGTCGGGCAGTACTCTATCAACCGCGTGAATTCCTGATAGGCCCCGGCGAAATCATAGACGTCGCGCCGTCGCATCCCACGATCCAGAACAGCTTGTGCAGCCTCGTCCGGGGCACGCAACCAGACTTCCCACATTTCGTCGGAAATCCTTCGACCAGCACGCTCATCAGGCGCCTGACGGGCGCGTTCAAACAACCGGTCAAGCTCAACAGAATAATCCGCAGGAGCCGGGCATTCAGCCAACAAAGGTCCGGCGCAAAGACTAAGGGTCAGAATAAGTGTCCGCATGTCACGAAAGGTGGCGCAACCAGTCTTCAGGTCAAGCGCTGTCCACCGACATCATCTCCTTGACGGCTTCCATCGCAACATAGGTGGACGTTCCCGCGACATGCGGCAGGCTGGAAATGACATCGCCAAGAAACTCCCGGTAGCGGGACATATTGGTCGTACGCACCTTGAGCAAATAGTCGAAGTTTCCAGCAATCATATGCGCTTGCTCGATCTCGGGAATGCGCGCCACGGCCGCGTTGAAAGCGCGCAACGCAGTCTCCCGCGTGTCACTCAAGCGCACCTCGACAAAAGCGACGTGGTCCAGCCCCAATTGAATAGGGTCCAAAAGGGCACGATACCCGATGATGATACCACTGTCTTCCAAGCGCCTCACCCGCGCCTGGGTCGGGGATTTGGACAAACCGATCCGCTTTGCCAGATCGGTGATGCTGATGCGCCCGTCTTCGGCCAGAACCGCAAGAATCGATTGATCGAAACGATCCAGATCAGAATGTGTAAAACGGGCCTTAGTCGTCTCGATTACCATCTATTCGCCTTTGATTTTGACCTTAATCAGGCAGAATGCCTGCAAAATCGTCTGTATGCTAGACTAAATCAGTGTTGGAGCATGACATGGCACGCGATACGTATTCCTCAATTCGTCACCAAATCGACGCGGGAACATACCAAGACCCATCACAGGTTCTTGAGACCCTTGTAGCCGCGCATGGACCCGACGCGGATGCGCGCAAGGAAATCGGCGCGGCAGCAGCAGAATTGGTGAGCCAAATTCGCGGCGCGACGTCTCCGGGCATGATGGAGGTTTTTCTGGCCGAGTACGGCCTGTCGACCGATGAAGGTGTGGCATTGATGTGCCTGGCCGAAGCCTTGCTGCGCGTCCCGGATGCCGACACCATCGACGCATTGATCGAAGATAAAATCGCGCCGTCCGACTGGGGCCGCCACCTCGGCCATTCCACGTCGTCTCTGGTGAACGCGTCGACCTGGGCCTTGATGCTGACGGGCCGCGTTCTGGATGATGACCAACCCGGTCCAGTGCGCCACCTGCGCGCGGCAGTCAAACGGTTGGGAGAGCCTGTCATTCGCACCGCCGTCAGCCGCGCCATGAAGGAGATGGGGCGTCAGTTCGTTCTGGGAGAAGACATCAACTCCGCCATGCAACGCGCTGCAAACATGGAGAAACGTGGATACACCTATTCCTACGACATGCTCGGCGAAGCAGCAAGAACAGAGCGCGATGCCAAACGCTATCACCTAAGCTATTCCCGTGCGATTTCCGCGATCGCCACCGCTTGCAACTCAGACGACATCCGGCGCAATCCGGGCATCTCCGTCAAGCTGTCGGCCCTGCATCCGCGCTATGAACTGGCGCAGGAAGATGCCGTGATGACCGATCTGGTGCCACGGTTGCGCGCGCTTTGCTTGCTGGCGAAATCGGCGGGCATGGGCCTGAATGTCGATGCTGAAGAGGCGGACCGCCTTGCGCTGTCCTTGGATGTCATCGACCGTGTGATGGCGGAACCTGCGTTGGCAGGTTGGGACGGGCTGGGCGTGGTCGTACAAGCTTACGGGCCGCGTGCTGGCACAGTGATCGATGCGCTTTATGATATGGCCGAACGCCATGACCGAAAAATCATGGTTCGGTTGGTCAAGGGCGCCTACTGGGACACCGAGATCAAGCGCGCACAGGTCATGGGCGTGGACGGCTTTCCCGTGTTCACTCAAAAAGCCGCAACTGACGTGTCCTATATCTGCAATGCACATCGGCTTTTGGGAATGACCGACCGAATTTACCCACAATTTGCCACACATAACGCCCATACGGTCAGCGCCATTTTGCGCATGGCATCGGACAAAACAACCTTTGAATTCCAGCGCTTGCATGGGATGGGCGAGACAATGCACGATCTGGTTCTGGCGCAGAACGACACACGGTGCCGGATATATGCACCCGTTGGCGCGCACCGTGATCTGCTCGCCTATCTGGTGCGCAGGCTGCTGGAAAACGGCGCAAATTCAAGCTTCGTCAATCAGATCGTCGATGAGAACGTGGCACCTGAAGAGGTGGCCGCCGACCCGTTTGAGGCGCTGGAACGCCCGACACCTGTGTTGCCCAAGGGCCCCGAGTTGTTCCTGCCAACCCGTCGCAATTCGATGGGCTTTGATCTGAACCACAGCCAGACGCTGGATGCCATTGACCTGGCTCGCGGGCCGTTTCATGCCCATCGCTGGTCCGCCGCACCGCTATTGGCGGGCAAATCCGCGCCGCAAGACCCGCGAGATGTGATCAATCCGGCGCTCGCGAGCGACAGTCCCGGCACTGTTCAAAACGCCAGCCAAGCCGATGTTGCGGCGGCATTTGATGCCGCGGCCCCCTGGGATACCCCCTTGGACACGCGGCGTGCTGTGTTGAACCGGGCCAGCACCCTTTTGGAAGACAACCACGGGCAAATCTTTGCGCTTTTGGCCCGCGAAGCTGGCAAAGGGTTGCCGGACTGCGTCGCCGAACTGCGTGAAGCGGTTGATTTCATGCGATATTACGCCAGCCAAGCAACCGCAGCCCCACCCGCCGGAACATTTGTCTGCATCTCGCCCTGGAACTTTCCGCTGGCGATTTTTCTGGGACAGATCAGTGCCGCATTGGCCACCGGAAACGCTGTGTTGGCCAAGCCAGCGGAACAGACACCTCTGATCGCGCACTTGGCTGTCACACTGCTGCATGAGGCTGGTGTGCCGCGCCACGCGCTGCAATTGTTGCCCGGCGGCGGCGATATCGGCGCGGCTGTGACGTCAGATGCCCGTGTGGCCGGTGTGGCCTTCACCGGATCGACACAGACCGCCTTGCGCATTCGTTCCGCGATGGCACAGCACTGCGCCCCGGGCACGCCGCTGATTGCCGAAACAGGCGGCCTGAACGCAATGATCGTGGACAGCACCGCCCTGCCCGAACAGGCCGTGCAGTCCATCATCGAAAGCGCGTTTCAATCTGCTGGCCAGCGGTGTTCGGCGTTGCGGTGTCTTTATGTGCAAGAAGACATTGCCGAAGACTTTACCGAAATGCTCATCGGCGCGATGACCTGTCTGCGCTTGGGTGATCCGTGGCATCTGGCGACGGATATCGGCCCCGTCATCGACGAAACAGCCCGCAAAGGCATTGCCGATCACATCGCGACGGCCCGCGCCGAAGGCAGGGTACTGGCCGAGACCGCCTGCCCCGACACGGGCACCTTCATCGCGCCGACGTTGATCAAGCTGAACGGTATCGGGGATCTGGAGCGGGAAATCTTTGGCCCAGTACTGCACGTGGCGACGTTCAAATCGCATCAACTGGATGACATCATTGATGACATCAACGCCACCGGCTACGGGCTCACTTTTGGGCTGCACACGCGCATCGATGACCGCGTGCAACATGTCTCCGAGAGGATCGGGGCGGGCAACATCTACATCAACCGCAACCAGATCGGCGCAATCGTTGGCAGCCAGCCCTTTGGTGGAGAGGGGCTTTCTGGCACAGGCCCAAAGGCGGGCGGGCCGAATTATTTGCCGCGCTTTGGTGCCCCCGATGCGCAGGCCCGCCACGACACATGGGGCGATGCATCCGCAACTCCGCCAGCGTTACCTGACGTGCCGCATACAGCTTCGCCTGCACAGAGCCTTCCGGGACCAACGGGCGAGTCAAACCGTCTGAGCACTTCGCCGCGGGCCGCTTTGCTGTGCATGGGTCCAGGTGCCGAGGTCGTGGCGGAGCAAACACGCGCCGTAGAAGCCTTGGGCGGGATCGCCGTGTCCGCACAAGGGCAGATTGCACCGCAGATGCTGACCGACGGGCCGCAATACGGGGGCGTGCTGTGGTGGGGCGACGCCGAGACAGCCCGCCAGATCGACATCGCACTCTCACTCCGCACCGGCCCCATCATTCCATTGCTCCGCGGGTTGCCAGATACAGCACGTGTGCGCGCAGAGCGACATGTCTGCGTCGACACGACCGCCTCAGGTGGCAACGCAGCACTGTTGGGGGCCGCGACCTAACGCCTGCAGAGGCGGGGCAAGCTCAAAGTGGCCTTGACCCCGCCCGATGCATCCGCCAGCGTCTGATCCATGTTTCCAATTCGCGATCACAATCCGTCCGGGCGCACGCCTTACGTCACCTACATGCTGATGGCGGCGAATATCGGGATTTTTCTGAGCTACTTCAGCATTATGCAGGACGCCCGCGCCATCAACGGCTTTTGGTACGACTGGGCGCTGATCCCGTCCAGACTGAGCGTCGGAGAAGCGTATTCGGGGTTGTTTTCCTCAATGTTTTTGCACGGCGGCTGGATGCACCTTGCTGGCAATATGCTGTTCTTGTTCATCTTTGGCGATAATGTCGAAGATGAAATGGGGCACCTGCCGTTTGCCGTCTTTTACACCGTAGCGGGGCTTGCCGCGGGGTACCTTCAGTACCTCTCCGCACCCCTGTCCGATGTGCCGACGGTTGGGGCGTCGGGCGCGATTGCAGGGGTGATGGGCGCCTATCTGTTGCTCTTTCCCAAGGCCAAGGTGGATATTCTGTTCATCTTCATCGTGTTCTTTCGGATCTTTCCGATCCCTGCGTGGATCATGTTGGCGGTCTGGTTCGCCTTGCAGTTCGTTGGCGGTATCGGGTCCGATCCGGATGCAGGGGGCGTTGCGTATTGGGCTCACGCGGGCGGGTTTGCGGTCGGGCTCGTGCTGAGCATTCCGCTTTGGTTGCGACTGGGCGGACCGGAGTTCTGGCGGCGCACACACGGCCAGCCGCCCCACCCCGAAGCACAGTATAAATTCGTCAAAAGCAGCGTGCCCAAGGTTCGGCGCAGATGAACACACGCGTTACCGCCTCTTGCCACTGCGGCGCGGTCGCGCTTCAGGCCACACTTCCCAACGGAATCACCGGGGCCACGCGCTGCACCTGTTCGTTCTGCGCCCGCAGGCAGGCGGCCAACGTCAGCGCATTGGCCACATCAGTTGTGGTGACGAAGGGCCAGGACAACCTGTCGTGCTATACGTGGGGCACGCACACAGCACAGCATTATTTCTGCAAGACCTGCGGGATATACACGCATCACCGGCGGCGCGCAGACACGTCCGAATGTGGTATCAATTTGGGGTGTATCGAGGGCGCGCAACCATGGGATCATGAGCCGATCCCCTGGACCGATGGCATAAACCACCCGTCAGACAACAAAGCCTGACGGCTCAGCCACGTACCAGTTTTGCCAAGGGTGAGAAAAGCGGCTCATTCGCGCATATGACGGCGCCGTCTTCGAGGATATTACCAGAGGGATCAATAGCTTCGGCCAACCCACCGGCTTCGCGCACAATGATCAAACCGGCCGCCATATCCCATGCATTCAGACGGCGCTCCCAAAAGCCATCATAGCGCCCGGCGGCCACATACGTCATATCAAGTGCAGCGGCGCCCCAGCGCCTGATGCCCGCACAACCCGGTGCAATACGGGCCACTTCCTTGAGGGTGTCGGGCAGATCGGGCCGTCCGCCAAAAGGCACGCCCGTCGCGAAAATGCTTTCGATCATCTTGGTGCGCCCCGACACGCGCAAGCGGCTGTCATTCATCCACGCGCCGGCGCCTTTTTCGGCGAAAAACATCTCGTCCTTGGCCGGGTCGAACACAACACCCGAGACGACCTGACCCTTATGCTCCAACGCGATTGAGATCGCCCAATGCGGCAGGCCATGCAGAAAGTTCGTGGTGCCATCAAGCGGATCAACGATCCAGCGGCGAGTCGGGTCCTGGCCCTCTTCGCCGCCGCCTTCTTCGGCCAGCCAACCATAGGTCGGACGCGCGCCCATAAGGTCTTCTTTGATGATTTTTTCCGCGTTGATGTCAGCGCGGCTTACGAAATCCCCGGCGCCTTTCATGGACACCTGAAGGTTCTCGACCTCGCGAAAGTCCTTGACCAATGCGCGGCCTGCACGGCGCGCCGCCTTGATCATGATATTGAGATTTGCGCTGCCAACCATTGTACTTGCCTCATGTGCGTAGGGCTGCGCGTATATGCCCCCTCTGCGGGCTTGCCAAGGGGTTAGTCGCCTGCGGCCCAAGCCCGCGCGCCACCGGGCATCGGCGGGCGAAAATATGCGATCATCCGCCCCTCGGGTGCGGCCTGTGCTCCGGCAGCCCAAGGGGCCACACCATGCAGCGCCAAGCGGTGGATCAACATCGCCCCACCGGGTGGAGCATGGACCAGGACGCGGGGGCAAGTTTCAAATGCCTCGCGCCGCGCGGCCACGTAGATGTCCGTCACATCAAGCTGCCCCAGACGTGCCGGGTCCTGCCCCGCAAAAGCCGCTTGAAAGGCGCGGCGCATAACGTGATGAGACCCTTCCCACACGACCAGTGGTGCCGCGTCAGGCGTGGCCTCCGTCAGCGGCAGACCAAGGATGAAGGCATGCGGTTCGGTCACAAAGCGGCGCTTGGGCGCGCCCTCGCCAATCACCCCGTCCACGTGGGCCGCATCGCGGTTGAGACGGTAGCGGAACCCCGCGTCCGTTTCGCCAGCGCGGGGCTTGGGGTAGCCAGGATAAACCACGGAGAGCTGCGCCTTGTGCATTTCCGGCCAATGCCCCAACGCCGCGCGCGCCTCATCGACCGCCGCCCCTTGCAACGGCGCGCTGCCGTTCACCCGTCCCAGCGCGTCATTGTCCAGCGCATCGAGCCCCACAAACCAAGTACCTTGGCACTGATGCCAATGCGCCAGCGCCGGATCAGACACAGCGCGCACCGCGTCGTCACGGGCGTGGCGCACCCATGCGCTGACGGCAGGTTCAGGGGCAAAGACCTGCCAACCAATGTCCGCCAGCACGCTCAATACCCCAACGCCTTGCGCGCCATGTTCAAGGCAACGATCGCAACAAAGATCGCGAATATCCGTCGCAGACGCGCGGCATCTGTTTTATGCGCCAATCTGGCCCCAAGCGGGGCGGTCAACAGCGTCATCGAAATGACCAGAACCACAGCCGCCAGATTGACAGAGCCGATGGTAAAGGGAATGACGCCCAACCCGTCCACCGGCAAGAACAAAAACCCCAAAACAGACGGTGTGGCGATCAAGAACCCAAAGCCCGCAGCGGTCGCCACTGCCCGGTGCATCGGCACACTGTAAAGGGTCATCAAAGGCACCCCCATGCTGCCGCCGCCGATGCCGACCAGCACGGACAGGAACCCGATCAAAGGCGCGATGATGGCGCGCCGCGCGCCCGTGGGCATCAGTGGCCCCAACCGCCAGTCCGTGCGCCCAAACCCGAGATACAGCGCCACGCAAACACCCAAAACGGCAAAGATGATCTGCAAGCTGGCGCTGCGCAATTCGGCAACAACAAGCGTTCCGATAACCGCCCCGACGACAATGCCCAAGGCCCAGCCGCGCAGGATGGGCCATTCCACAGCCCCTTGTCGATTGTGGCTTAGAACAGAGCGGGCCGAGGTGACCACGATGGTGGCAAGCGACGTGGCCACACAAAGCTGCATCAGTTGATCGCCCCCAAACCCAAGTGTCTCAAAGGCGTAATAAAACGCGGGCACCAGAACCACGCCGCCGCCCACGCCTAACAGCCCGGCCAATACACCCGCGAAACACCCGACCACCAAAAGCAGAGCGCACATCTGCACAAGCAGCACCGTGTCTTGCATTCCTGCCTCCGATTTGAACTTTGAGCGAGGTTTATAACTGTTGTGGATCAGGCGCCAGAGCCAGCGGGCGGTTTTGGAGAGTGGTGTTTCGCCCTGTCCTATTGATCATGCGGCGCGGCTCTGAACGCTTTCCAGCGCGGCCAACACGGCCTCGGGGCCCGCGCCGGGGCGCGTGGCTTGCTCGCTCAGCGTGCGCCGCCACTGCCGCGCGCCGGGTTGGCCTGCAAACAGACCCAGCATGTGGCGCGTGACTTGATGTAACCGCCCTCCATCGCTCAGATGATCTTCGATGTAGGGCAACATCGCATGCACAGCACTTATCGGATCGGTATCTTGACCCGCACCAAATATGCGGCGATCCGCCTGACACAGTATATCCGCCGGCTGGTGGTAGGCCGACCGCCCGATCATGACGCCATCCAATCCGCCTTCCAGAAACATCTTGGCTTGGTCCAGCGATGTGACGCCGCCGTTTACCGAAATATGCAAATTCGGAAACAGCCCCTTCATCCGGTGAACAAGATCGTAATCCAAAGGCGGAATATCGCGGTTTTCCTTCGGGCTAAGCCCTTTCAGCCATGCTTTGCGCGCGTGGATCGTGACCCGCTCGCACCCGGCCGCAACAATGCGCGACAGGAATTCAGGCAACACCTCTTCGGGATCCTGATCATCGACACCGATGCGGCATTTCACCGTTACATCCACCGCAACCGAAGCCCGCATGGCGGCAACACATTCGGCCACCAAGGCTGGGCGCTCCATAAGAATGGCCCCAAAGCACCCTGATTGCACCCGATCAGACGGGCAGCCCACATTGAGATTGATCTCATCATACCCTGCGTCCTCGCCCATGCGTGCGGCACGTGCCAATTCTACGGGGTCCGACCCCCCCAACTGCAACGCGACCGGATGCTCTGGCGCGTTGAAAGCCAACAAATGCGTGGCACCTCCGCGCACCAATGCCGCGGAGGTCACCATTTCCGTATACAGCAAGGCGTGCCTGCTCAGTTGCCGATGCAAGAAACGGCAATGTCGGTCCGTCCAATCCATCATGGGCGCGACGGACAGTCTGCTGCTTGCGCCAATCTGCAATTTTACCGCCTTTTCCAATGCTTAGCTCCGAGTGCTCAAGTTTGTCTTTGCCTGAATTGCCCTTTAGGCCCGTTTTCCGCTGCATTTACAACACGTGGTGTAAATGAAAGGCCATGCCGTAAATCATGGGCACCATCATAAAGCGTCGCCGCAAGAATGGCACCTTAACCTGCTTGGCGCAGATTTTCGTGAGGCGACAAGCAAATCGGTCGGGCCAAGGCCCGGGTTCTGGTGAGCATCAAGACGTTTGATAAAGCGGAAAAACACTAGGACGCGATAACCAGCGCTGACATCGTCGAATTTGCGGGAGAGAAAGGCGCGTAAAGGGGATGCATCATATGGGCAATGAAACGGACAAGCTGCGCAGGTTCTATATTGGTGGCAAATGGGTCAGCCCAGTTTCGGATATGACAATGCCCGTGCTAGACCCCGCGACCGAAGAACAGATCGCGACACTGGCGCTCGACGGCCCTGGGGACGATGACAGGGCAGTCAAACAAGACAGATTGGCGTTGCTGCAAAGCCTCATGGAAGGCGACCATATTGGTCCGCTGTTCGACCAGATCCAATTCGACCCGTTCAGACGATGATCAAAGTCGGCATAGACGCTGGTGCGACACTGCTGACCGGTGGACTTGGCAAACCTGACGGGGTCGAAATGGGGTTCTTTGTCAAACTGACCATCTTTGCTGATGTGACCAATCAGATGCGTATCGCACAGGATGAAATCTTTGGGCCGGTTCTGGTCATCATTCCGTTTCGGACCGAGGACCAAGCGATCAAAATTGCCGACGATACGCTCTATGGTCTGGCCGCTTACGTTCAGACAGGCAGCATCGATCGTGTCGAGCGCGTCGCCTCGAAACTGCGCGCGGGTGCTATTCACATAAATGGCGCGGCTTTTAACTATGGCTCCCCGTTCGGTGGCTACAAGCAAGCTCGAAACGGTCGCGAGGGGGGAGTGATGGGGCTGGAAGACGATCTGGAAACCAAAACGATACATATCATGCGATAACATATGCGTCGTCCGCCCCTCGGCTCTTCACGAACTTTTTTTGCCAAAAATCAATTGCCTAGCACAAATCCAGCAGTGGAGTATTTGCTACCCCTTGATATTTATACCGTGTGGTATTAATTTTTATCAAAGCATCAGACCCGCTTTCATCTTCACGCCTTTTCCAGCGGCATCCAAGGAAATAAATACGCATGGCAGCTTACTCCTCAATTTCACGCAGCCTGGCGGCATGCCTGATCTGCACTCTCGTATTTTTCATGATCGGAGCAGCGGCATCGGCGCAGTCGGATACCATGCAACCGGCGCCTGCGGTCAGTGCGGACCTGTCTGAGGCCGAGTTTCAGGCGATGTTGGGGCGGCTTAGCGACGAACAAGTTCGCGATATCCTGATCCAGGACTTCGCGGTACGCCGCGCCGATACGGCGCAGCCTTCCGCAACGCTGGCGGAAAGAGCGGAAGTGGCCCTGGAGACCATTATCGTAAATGCGCAAACGCTTTGGGCAAAACGATCGCAGGTTGGCTTGGCCTTTGCCGCACTCAAGAACAGGCTTGGCGAAGCGGGTGGGATAGGTCTTGCCCTTCTCGCCCTGGGGATCAGCGGTGCGATTGGGTTAGGCGTCCGGCGCTTGTGGCGGCGCAAGATTGCCCAACACCAAATGGCCTTGGCGGAGCGCAACGCGACCAAAGGCGCCTATGGCAGCCTTGGCACCATCGGCGATGCGTTCTTGTTCCTTTTGCTCGAGCTGTCGAGTGTACTTGCTTTTGCAGCAACTGCGATGGCGACCTTGTTCATTCTCTTTGAGAACGGCGATCTTCGTGCATTCGTTTCCAGTTATCTTATCGTTTCGACCGTCGCGCTGACAGTTTGGTCTGTCGTGGAATGGATGTTTCCGCGCAAATGGCCAGAATACCGATTGGTTGCAATCAGCGATCCCGCAACGCGGTTGGTGCACTGGGTGTTCGTTGGCCTAGCTGCGCTATGGATGTTCGAGGCAAGCACATCTGCCTTGATGACCGAATTTGGTGCGCCTACGGGTACGCCTGATTTGTTGAGCCTCATTCTTGGCATTGTTTGGATCATCTCGGCGCAACTGGGATTTTTTGCGATCTATCGCGCCACAGCCGATCTCTTGCCTGCGCCGCAAGACAGGGGCTTTGTCACCATGCTGACACGCAATTGGTTTGTGCTGATGGCTGGTGGTTTGCTCGCCACTTGGATGGTATTTACGGGTGGCGCGCTGATGAACTCCAATATCGACGTTGTGGCCGGAATGGTCCTCAAGATGCAGTTGGTTCTGATCGGTTTCTGGACCATCTACAGGATTGCCGTGCACTACCTGCGCGCACAGGATATGACCACGGAAATTGCAGACGCGATCCGGCGAACTTTGCGCGCGTTCGTTGTCGCGGCGGGCTTGATTTTGACGCTCGCCATCTTCGGTTTGGACTCAGCGACCCTGCAATCCGGCGGTCCTGCTGAGCGATGGGTACAAGCCGCGATCAATGTCGGACTGACGGCCCTTATCGGATGGGCCATATGGGATTTCGCACGAACGGCCATCGACATCCGACTTGCCGCCGAGAAACCCGAAGACAGCGAAGACGAAACCGGGGATGCCGAAGGCGGCCTCGGGGCCAGCCGAACAGCAACTCTGCTGCCGCTTTTGCGCTCGACCGCAGTTGCCCTGATCTTTGTGGTTTGCCTGTTTTCCGCACTTTCCAGCCTTGGGGTCAATGTAGCTCCTCTTGTGGCTGGTGCGGGTGTACTTGGGTTGGCCATTGGGTTCGGCGCACAGACGTTGGTCAAGGATATCGTGTCGGGCGTGTTCTTCCTGATTGACGATGCGTTCCGACGCGGCGAATACATTGACCTAGGCTCGGTCAAGGGAACGGTCGAACGGATCTCGGTGCGAAGCCTGCAACTGCGCCATCATCTCGGCGCCGTTCACACAATCCCCTTTGGCGACATTTCCGCGCTAACCAACTATTCTCGCGACTGGGTGATCATGAAGCTGCCCCTTCGACTGACCTTTGATACGGATCCTCAGCAGGTCAAGAAAATCATCAAACAGCTGGGCGCAGAGTTGATGGCGGACGAAATACTGGGCGATGGACTTTTGGCGCCGCCAAAGTCACAGGGTGTGATCCAGATGGAAGACTCCGCCATGATCCTGCGGGTGAAATTCACGGCTGTTCCCGGAAAGCAATTCACAATCCGCCGCGAGCTTTTGCACCGCATTCGCGCAGCGTTTGAAGACGCCGGAATTCGCTTTGCCAACCGCGAGGTCACGGTTCGTGTCAGCGAAGATGCAGGCGCGCCCGACCGTGAGCACGCCATAGGCGCCGCAGCCTCACGCGCAACCGAAGCAGAACAACCGGCATAGTCGGCGATTTTGGAATAAGAGCGGATGCGACGCGCGCTGCGATCACTCTCTCGCAGCCTTGCAACGCACAGGACGAGTACTTTAGCCCAAAAGATGTGTGCATTGGAGGGCAAAGCGGTCGTCGGATTTGTTCCGAAAAGACGGGCACTCCTTATGCCAGTTATCCAGATTTCTCACTCTGCGGCCTTCGGAGTTGGGTTATCCACCAATGCCTCCCAGGCATCGTAGTGCGACAGGAATACTCTGCCATTCAAATCATCAAGGAAGTGGGACCGTTGCAGCCGGTCCATGACGGGACCTTTCACCTCGGAAAGGTGCAGACCAACACCTGTATCTTTCAGCCTGTGATTGATCGCTTCGAGGCTCTCGAGCGCCGAGTAATCCACTTCGTTCACCGCAGAAAAGATCAAGACCACGTTCCGCACGGCGCTGCCATTGGTGACACGTTTCTGGATCAGGTCTTCGAGGAAACGCGCATTCACGAAATAAAGGCTTTCATCCACACGCAGGGACACAAGCGCGGGATCTGTTTCCACACTATGGCGATGGATATTGCGAAAGTGCTGAGTGCAGGGCACCAGACCAACCTCGGCGACATGGGGTCGCGACGTTTTGTACAGATGCAACAGCACCGAAATCGCAACCCCGGAGGCCACTCCGACCTCGCCGCCCAATCCTAGGGTCAAGAGAATGGTAGCGGCGACGGCGACGAAATCGCCCATGGAATATCCCCAGGTTTTCTTGAGGATCGACAGATCTACAAGGCTTAGGACCGCGACGATGATGGTCGCGGCGAGTGTTGCATTCGGCAGGTAATAAACCAACGGCGTCAGCGCCATGGCAGCGATCGCAAGACCGATGGCCGTGAAAACGCCTGCCGCGGGCGTTTCGGCTCCGGCGTCGAAGTTCACAACCGAGCGCGAAAACCCCCCGGTGACGGGATACCCGCCGGTGAAAGCAGCCCCAAGGTTGGCGGCACCCAGCCCGATCAACTCCTGATCGGGATCGATGCGCTGGCGTTTCTTGGCGGCCAGTGTCTGTGCAACGGAAACGGACTCAACAAAGCCGATCACCGAAATCAGGATGGCAGGTACCAAGAGCGCGCCCACAAGGTCAGGTGAAAGCCCCGGCAGCGTCAACGGAGGGAGGCTTTGCGGCACCGCACCCACGATGTTGACACCTTGAGCGTCCAGACCAAAGCCCCAGACCGCAAGCGTTGTCGCCACGACAGCAGCCACAGGCCCGGCCTTGGTCAGGATATCGGCCAAGAGCGCCGATGCGCCCAGCCGCTTGAGCGTAGGTTTGAGGTTCTTGCGCACCCAGAACAGAAAGCCGGTGGCGGTCACACCTAGCACCACTGTGATCCAGTTGATCTGCGACAGATGCGCGAAGATGGAACCGAGCATTTCCGGCAACGTGTGACCATGCGCACTGACCCCCAGAATATGCTTGAGCTGGCTTGTAGCAATAAGGATACCCGATGCGGTGATAAAACCCGCAATCACCGGATGGCTGAGGAAATTGGCCAGAAAGCCAAGGCGCATCACGCCCATCAGAACGAGGAACCCGCCGGACAGAAATGCAAGGGTCAGTGCGGCCACCGCATAGCCTGCGGTCCCCTGCTCTGCCACCTGACCGATGGCAGACGCGGTCAGAAGCGAGACAACAGCGACGGGTCCAACGGCCAGCGCCCGGCTGGTGCCGAAAATCGCATAGAGAATGATCGGCGCGATTGACGCATAAATGCCCGCTTCCGGCGGCAGTCCCGCAAGCAAGGCATAGGCCAGCGATTGCGGAATGAGCATAATCGTCACGATCACCGCCGCAATCATGTCGTTCGAAAAGGCGTTGCGGTTGTAGGTGCGGCCCCAGTCCAAGACAGGAACATAGCGGCGAAGGTGTTCGATCATCTTATTGTCCAAAAATGTGACGGACGGAGCAAACCGGCTCCGTCCGCCGGGCATCGCGCATGAAGGGAAGGTATGCGCAATAGGGTGTGCTGGTTACTCGGCAGCAACTTTGAGCTTCTCGGGCTTGGCCATCCATTCCTTCCCCTTGAGCATCGCCTTCCAGTAGATCGGCGGAAGCAGTGTTTCCTTGAGAAACCATGCCGCCCGACTGGGCTTGGTGCCATCAAGCAAAAAGGGTGGGAAGCTCGGCTTGAGTACCCCGCCATAGCCAAACTCCGCCAACACGATCTTGCCGCGTTCCACCGTCAAGGGGCAGGAGCCGTAGCCATCATATTGCGCCACTGCAGAACGGCCGGCGATGTCGGCAACGATGTTGTCGGCCACAGTGGGCGCCTGTTTACGCGCGGCGGCGGCGGTCTTGGCGTTGGGCGCGTTCATCACATCCCCGAGCGACCAGATGTTGTCATAGGTCTTGTGCCGCAGGGTGGCTTGATCCACATCGACCCAGCCCGCTTCATCAGCCAGCGGCGACACCCGAATGAAGTCCGGTGCCGTCTGCGGCGGACAGACATGCATCATGTCAAAATCGACCGTGACCTCTGTCGGATCTGTCTCTGGTTTGGTCACCTTGAAGGTCGCTTTCTTCGCGGGACCGTCGACCGACACGAGGGTGTGGAAGAAGTTCAGCGTCGCATCGTATTTTTCGACGTATTCCATAAGCGCCGGAACGTAATCCTTTACACCAAAAAGCACCCCGCCCGCATTCATGAACTGGATGTCGATGTTATTCAGCGCTCCGTTGCGGAACCAGGCATCGCCCGAAAGATACATCGCCTTTTGAGGCGCGCCCGCGCATTTGATCGGCATCGGCGGCTGGGTGAACAGCGCACGGCCCTCCTTCATCTCTTGTACAAGCTGCCAGGTGTAGGGCGCCAAATCGTAACGGTAGTTAGAGGTCACGCCATTGCGGCCCAGTGTTTCTTCAAGACCTTCGACCTCGTCCCAAGCAAGCTTAAGGCCGGGGCACACCACAAGGCGGTCGTATTTGACCACTCGGCAGCCATCCAGAATAATGGCGTTATTCTTTGGCTCAAAAGCCGCGACTGCGGACTTTATCCAGTGCACGCCCTGCGGGATCAGGCTGCCCATGGTCTTTGCAGTGCTTTGCGCATCAAAGATGCCGCCGCCCACCATCGTCCAGCCCGGCTGGTAGTAGTGAATGTCGGCGGGGTCGATAACAGCAATGTTCAGCCCCGGCTTGCGCGATTTCAGGCTGGCGGCCACGGAAATGCCCCCTGCCCCCGCGCCCACGATGACCACCTCGTAATGGGCGTCACCCGTGTCGGTCGGTGTTTTTCCGCCATTTGCGATGCGGCGCGCGACGCCGTTCATGTCATAGCCGGCAGCCTTTGTTGCCGCGAGGATTTCCGGCATGGGGCGTTTCTTGGATTCGTGGAAAGACCACAGCGTCGCGGACCGCGTGCCGGTCCGACAATAGGCCAGAACGGGACGTTGCACCTCCTTGAGGGCCGCGCCAAATGCGGCGACATCGTCGTCCTTCACCATACCACTTTGCACCGGGACGTATCTCGCCTCGATCCCGGCGGCTTGTGCCGCCGCCTCGATTTCTTCAAACGAAGGCTGATCGGCCCCTTCCCCGTCGGGCCGGTTGCAGATGATCGCGCGAAAGCCCGCAGCCTTGATCGTGGCCACATCCTCGGCAGTGATCTGGGGGCTGACTGTGACCTTGTCAGTTATTTTCTTGAGGTCCATGGAGTGCCTCCCTACTGCCGACCAAAATCGGCGGTGGTGACGCTGCCATCACCGTTGCGGTCAAGCATGGCCATCCAGTCACCTGCATGCGCCATGAACTCTTCGCGCGACACTTCGCCATTGCCGTCGGTGTCGTTAAAGGCAAGGGTCATGCCCACCGAGGCCCGGCGCATCGCGTTGCGGTTTCCGTGGCCTCTATTGTTCTTCATATCATTTGCCCGTGCCTCATCGAAGAACACGTACTCTTCGGCATCCAGCGCACCATTTTCGTCAGCGTCGAATGTCAGAAACACATCCCCCCGTCGGGTTTTGATGTCTTCAAGGCTGACCGCACCGTCACCATCAAGATCCCAGTTTTCGACAAAATGAGCGCCAGGTTGATGATTTTCTGCCCAAGCAGGAGCTACCAGCGTCGCAAGAACAAGTGTCAGAATTGTATTTTTCATTTTTTCTATTCCTGATTACAGGGCGTTAACCGGCACTTTGAGCATTGGGTTGCCGTCCTTGTCGGTCGGAACCTCACCTGCCCGCATGTTCACTTGCAGCGACGGAATGATGAGCTTGGGCATGGCAAGCTGCGCGTCGCGCTCTGTGCGGAACTTGATGAAGTCTTCCTTCGTCTTGCCGCGTCCTACGTGGATGTTGTGTTCTTTCTCCTCGGCAACGCTGGTTTCCCACGAGATGTCACGGCCATTCGGGCCGTAGTCGTGGCACATGAACAAACGGGTCTCATCAGGCAACGCCAGCACTTTCATAATGCTGTCATAGAGCTCTTCTGCACTACCACCGGGGAAGTCACACCGGGCCGATCCGCCGTCGGGCATGAAGAGCGTGTCGCCCACAAAGGCCGCATCGCCCATCACATGGACCATGCAGGCCGGCGTGTGGCCGGGCGTATACATGGTAAAGGCCTGCATGTTGCCAATCGTGTAGGTGTCCCCGTCCTTGAACAGCGCATCGAACTGGCTGCCATCGCGCTGGAACTCGGTGCCTTCGTTGAACACCTTGCCAAATACGTCCTGCACGACCATGATCTTGGAGCCAATCCCGATCTTACCGCCCAACTTCTCCTGAATATAAGGAGCGGCAGAGAGATGGTCGGCGTGGACATGCGTTTCGATGATCCACTCCAGCTTGAGGCCTTGCGTCTCGATCTGGCGGATCAACTCGTCGGCATGATCAAATGTGATCCGCCCAGCGGCATAGTCGATGTCCATCACGCTATCGACGATGGCACAAGAGTCGGACGACGGGTCCTTCACGATGTAGCTGATCGTGTTGGTCGCCTCATCAAAAAAGGCTTGAATTTCTGGCTTGATATCCATGTTGACGGGGTATTGGGTCATGTTTTTCTCCTCCAAGAAGGGATCAAGTGGCGGTCGCAGAACGGCCAGCAGCGGTTGATTGAATGAATTTGGCGAGGAATATGCCGGCGACCAGCGCGCCCGTGAAAGCGAAGACCTCCCACCGTCCGGTGCCAAGTGCCGGCAATGCGCCGCCGGGACAGAAACCTGCAATCCCCCAGCCAATGCCAAATACCGCCGAACCGCCAACGAGTTTGGTATCAATAGTGCGGGAGTTTGGTACGCTGAAGCCCTCTTCAAAGACCGGCGCTTTGCGACCAAAAACCAGCTTGTAGCCGATAAAGGTCGTGACCAAAGCACCGCCCATCACAAAGATCAGGGACGGGTCCCATGTTCCTGCAACATCGAAGAAATTCAGAACCTTGGCGGGATTCGCCATGCCAGAAATCGAGATACCAACGCCAAAAACAACGCCAATCAGATAGATTACGATCAGTTTCATTATCCTCAACCTCCAATAACGTGGCGTATGATGAAAACGGTGACGAAGGTGAACGCCATGAAGGTCAGCGTTGCCACAATGGATCGCGGGCTCAGCCGCGCCATGCCGCAGACACCGTGGCCAGATGTGCACCCTGAGCCGAAGGTGACGCCAACGCCGACGATGAGACCACCGAGCACAAGCGCTGTGGTCGAAATGGGCACGTCTATAGCTGGCATTTCACCGGAGACCAGCCAGACCACAGCGGGTCCCGTGATCATACCGGCCAACAGGGCCGCGCGCCACGCGAAGTCCGGACCGGACGCCGGTTGAAACATGCCAGCCAACACGCCGGTGGCGCCCATGACACGTCCCACGAAGAGCATCAGAAGGGTTGAGGCGACGCCAATCAAAACCCCGCCGCCAAGCGATGCCCACGGTGTAAAAGCCGTTTCAAACATCAGCAGTCCTGACATGTCTTGAGGCCCACGATGCTATAGAGCGGGCAATTGCCGACAAAAGCCGTGAGCGTGAAAACAGCTGCGACGATCAGTGCCACCCAGAACAGGATCCCAGATCCAAGCGTTGCTGTGCCGAAGGCGACAAAAAGAAGTGCCGCTGCGATAACGAGCCGCAAACCGCGGTCGATTTTTCCCATATTGGTTGTCATGTCTCACTCCATCGAGAATCAATTAAGTACTTTTCGCATGTCCCATCCGGAAAGCTTGGTGACCTAGTCACCAAACTCCTTATTTTTGAGAAACAGCGGACAACGCTCTATCCACCCATGCCCGGACGCCCTACGAAATGTCGGGCGTTAGCGCTTTCTGGCAACGATGAACCGACGCGGGGGCCGCTTGGGATAGTCCCCGGCCTCAACGATTTCAAAGCCCGCTTGCCTGATTTCCCGTTCAAGGCGGGCCGGTGACAAGAAATGGAAATCCGGCGCTTTTCCCATCATACGGAAGATCGCAACGACCGGCTGCAACACGCGATACAGCCCACCAAGACAAGGTGTCTTGGAAATAAAAAGCCCACCCGGTCGTAGATTTCGCGCGACGTCTTCAAAAGCCATTCGCCGGTTTGGCAACAAATGCAGCAGGTTAAAGCCAAGGATCACATCGAAAGGCCCTTCGGGAAGTGATCCGTCACATAATTGCCCGACACTGACTTCGAGGTTTTCAATCATCGCGTCGGATCGTTTTTCATTCACAATCGCGATCATCTCAGGCGAATAGTCACTTGCGATATACGTTCCAACGCAAGCCGACAGTGTGAGGGCCGTCGTCCCTGTGCCGCAGCCAAGTTCTAGCACGCGATCATCCGGCCCCAAGTATGCGCGGATCCGGTTGAGCGTTTTTTCATAATCCGCCGGATTGCGCATGGACATCTTTGCGTAGCGGCGGGCAACCCGGTCCCAGAATGCAACGGAGCGGGTGTTCATGGACGACCGCACCGCCAATGGATGTCTTTGCGGTTCAGAGTTTGTACGGGACTGGGATTAGGCATCTGTCTGGTCTACATGCTCAGGTTTCGTTCGCGCCCAGTTGGATCGTCGTATCATCAACAAAGAAGGCCACCGGAATATCGAGGTTGCGGGGGGCCGGGCCCTTCCGGATGCGTCCGGCCGCGTCGTAGTGTGATCCGTGACACGGGCAGAACCAGCCGCCAAAGTCGCCGGCACCATCGCCGATAGGCACGCAGCCAAGATGGGTGCAAATTCCCATCTGCACCAGCCAAACACCGTCTTCGGACAGAGCGCGGTTTTTGTCACTCGCGTCGGCATCTGCGGCAAGGTTGGCGTTCTGCGCCTTTTGGTCGGGCAATGCGGCAAGGTCTGTCCCCCTCGCTTCGTTGATTTCGGTTTGCGTCCTTGCACGAATGAACACCGGTTTGCCTTGCCATTTAACGGTCAGCTGCGTCCCCGGTTGAACACTGCTGACATCAACGCGGACGGTCGACAGTGCGAGGACATCTGCGGACGGGTTCATTTGATCGATAAGAGGCCATACGGCGGCAGCACTTGCAACGGCACCCGCGCCTGCGGTTGTGAAATAGAGAAAGTCGCGGCGGGTCTCTTCGGGAGTGTCAATTGCGGACATGTTCAGTCCCTCCGGGTTTCGAACAGGTTTCACTTCGACAAGTGAAACGCGTTTTGTTTGCTGGTGTTTGCGTACGCTTTATCGGGCGATTTGCCGCTCGAATTCGGAATGCTTAACCGTGATCGGTTCTGTCTGCTTCCTGGAATGCAGCCAAGAACGAAGCCAGACAAAGGTGACCAGACAAACAAACGCAAAGAATTCGAGGGTAACTGTAGTGTTCATTTCGAATCTCCATTTTGATTTAGAGTAGCCCCCGCATCACGCATAATGCGGTGATTAAGTCACCAATTGCGGTCAGTGTTTTCAGAATTGCCGAGCCAGTCCTGCTGCTGTCAAAAGAGTTCATTCGACGTGCGATCTGTTGGTTCGCAATCAAGCCTCGCGGCTACTGGCACAACTGCAATGCACCTATGATCACGCAGCGGCAGAATTAACCAGCCGCTCCAACGCATCCGTGCCGATCAGGCGAATTTCGCCCCGTAATTGCTCGACCCAGCCTCTGCGCTGAAACTCCGAAAGCGTTCTGGAAACAACCTCGCGCGCAGTCCCAAGCTCAGTACCGAGAACAGCGTGCGTCGCGTGCACGACGTTTTCTCGATCCGCAAGCTCCAACAAGCGCGATGCAAGCCGGACATCCATTCTCTGGAACACAATGTCGTCGATCAGGGTGAAGAGATCGGTGATCCGACGCGAATAGGCTGTGAACACGAACTCTCTGAACACCGGCGATTTGGCGACGAGATCGTCGAACGTCTTGCGCGGAATCGCCACGGCTTTGACGTCGGTCTCGGACGTGCCCTCTGCTGCATAGTCTTCAAACGCCAGCATACAGGCCGTGGTCAGGACGCAGCTCTCGCCAGCATGGACCCGATAGAGAAAGACCTCGCGCCCCGTTTCAGATTTCTGCTGTACCTTCACGGTCCCGTCGAGCAGAAGCCAAAGATTGTCCGCAGTCTGACCCGGCGCAAATATCGTGGTCCCGGCCGGAACCGACACGATCTTGCTTCCTGCTTCGAGTTCCGCTCGGATCTCTGCAGGCAGTCGACTAAGCCCTTTGAATTTGTTGATCCATGTGTCGTCCATTTTTCTTGTGTCCTGAGCAGCGTATGAAGAGAGGTGCGCAGCACGATCGTGCCGAGATCGCGCCTGCGCATTGAGATGATGTTTAGAGTGACTTGGTAGAGAAATACCAATCCTTTGTGTCAAAGCCTTCCGACATCCGTGCCTCGGCCGCGTCTGCGGTTTGTGGTGTTGGAACGATCACATCTTCCCCCGGCTGCCAGTTCTCCGGCGTTGCGACCTTGTAGGTGTCAGCAGTCTGGAGTGCTTTCACGAGGCGGACAAATTCGTCAACCGAGCGACCGTTGGTCATGGGGTAGTAGACCATCGCCCGCAGAACGCCTTCGGGGTCGATAACGAAAGTCGCCCGCACAGCCTGCGTATCCGATGCTCCGGGCTGGATCATTCCATAGGATTGCGCGACCTTCATGTCGAGATCAGCGATAATCGGGAACGGGATCTCGACGCCAAAGCTTTCCTTGATCGAACGCATCCACGCAATGTGTGCGTAGTGGCTGTCGATCGACAGACCGAGCAGCTGGGTATCAAGCGCCGCGAACGTGTCAGCACGCTGGGCGAAGGCCATGAATTCCGTGGTGCAGACCGGTGTGAAATCGGCCGGATGGGAGAAGAGTACCAACCATTTACCTTTATAGTCTGCCAACGTCTTGCGACCGTCAGTGGTCAGCGCATCGAATGCGGGCGCCGGTTCGTTGAGACGTGGAAAACCGACGGCGGTTTCGGCGGCTGGTGTTGCATGGGCGTTCATATCCGTACTCCTTGGTTGGGTTATGACTTGCATATAGGCCCGGCAATTTGATCTTTGAAATTGATTGTATCTCTTTTCGTAATTCAATAATACGATAACATCATGACAACTCTCCGCCAACTCCGCTTTCTGACTGCGCTCAATGACACGCAGAACTTCTCGCGTGCCGCGGAGCTTTGCAATGTCACGCAATCCACGCTTTCAACAGGTCTGAAGGACCTCGAAGAGCGTCTGGGTATCAAAGTTGCGGAGCGTACCAAGCACAGCGTTCTCATGACCCCACTGGGCCGCGATCTGGCCGAGAGAGCCCGCAGCATTCTGGCGGAAGTTCAGGATTTCGAAGATCGGGCGCACCGAGAAAACAACGCGGGAACCACCGCCATTCGCCTTGGCACGATCCCGACAGTCGGCCCATTCCTGATGCCTCGCGCCATGCCACTGCTTCGGGACGCGCTGCCCAACACGAAATTCTATCTGCGTGAGGAACTCACTGACCAGCTTGTTGACGGTCTGATGGAGGGTCGGCTGGATCTTCTCCTGATCGCTCTGCCCCACCCGCTCCCGTCGCAGATCGAGACTGAGGTGCTGTTCTCTGACGGATATGCATTGGTGACGCCTATTGATCACGCACTGGGCAATCGAGACGCAGTAGGCGCAGATGATTTGGCGAATCGACACCTGCTACTTTTGGAAAAAGGGCATTGCCTACAACGACATGCCCTCTCGAGCTTTACCGGGATCAATCTGGATGAAGATCAAAGCTTTTCTGCCACGAGCCTCTCGACCTTGGTGGCGATGGTGGAAGAAGACCTCGGAATAACACTCCTCCCACAGCTCGCAGTCGACGCGGGTATCTCCAGAGGCCACAAGCTGCACCTGGGCCAAGTGCAAGGTGCCTACCCGCGACAAGTGGCGCTGGCGTGGCGGAAAAGCTCTCCGAATGCTGAACTCTTTGAAAAGATCGCAGGTTGCATGAAGCAAGCCCGAGCCGCGTTGTCGAAGGCCGCCGCGCCAAGTTGATCAGCGCGGCAGTGCAGTATTCAGAAGCTCAGGACGCGTGCGTCAGGTGCCATCAGTTTCGCCGCCATGTCACCAGGCTTGGCGACGCCGATGCCGTCCAGAAGGACCGAGGGGTCTTCGCCACGCCCCGGCAGATAAATTGCACAGACTTCAACGGTCGCGCCGGTCTTCTCACGGATCATCTGCATCAAGCCTTGCGGACTCATGTCGCGGGGCGGCTGGCCTGCGGTTGCCGAACCCGGCGCATCCTTCAGAGCAAGATCGCCGGCAGGACCGCAAAGCAGAATATGCGCTTCGGCCCCTTGCTGTGCGGCTTGCATGGTCAGCACCATGGACATCAGCTGTGTCTGCGGGTCAGGCGATGTCACGACGGTGACAACCTTGGACACGTCTTGGGCAAATGCCGAGACGGTTGTCGATGCGACAAGAACGGCAGAGAGGATCAGTTTCTTCATATGTGGTCTCCTGTGGGTTTTGGTAATCATTCCGGTTGGCAGATTTCCCCGGCCAGTGCCGCACGGATTGTGCGGACGCTGAGCGTAAAGATGGTGATCACGAGCAAGACCAGCAGGACGATGCCAGCCACACGGTATGGTTGCGCCCCGGTGATCGCCCCGTAGCGGAAAACCGCGGTCGTCAATGCGGCCAGTGGAAAGGACAGCGCCCAGAAGGACATCGCAAAAGGAAGACGCAACAGACTTGGGATCTGAACAGAGACGAGTGCTGCAAAGAACACGCCGATGCTCAGAAGGATGTGAGCCATGGCATCTACAACGCCGCCATTCAATTCGATCCAGGCAAGGAAAGCGACCGACGGCGGAGCAATCAGTATCACCAGCGTCGGTTTCAATTTGCCCGGCAACGGATCGTGAAAAATCAGCCGGTTGAAGACCAGCGTCAGAAGAACAAGCCAGAACAGCATTCCAACGGAGAAGAAATACCAACTGACCTCGACGAGGCCCAGATGGGAGCCGCCCAGAGGCACAATTACATTCGCAACCGCCGGGATGAACCAAGCCGGCGACAGCATGGCTGGGCCAAACGCACGGTGCGAAATCCACGCCGATACGATCACGATGGTCAGGATGGCTTGAACACTCGCGCCGATGCCCCAAAGGACAGCGGACAATCCCGGCACGCGTTCCTGAAGCAGCAACGACAACAGCAGGACAGAAATGTTCGCGGCTGGAAAGAACGCAAGCTTGACCGGGTGGTTCCATTCCTCAGCCACTTGGCGTGGATAGCGAACCGCCTTTAATCCGTAGAGAGCGAACAGGCCGAAGAGAACGACGGCTCCGACGCCAGCCACAATCTTCGCGACCATTTCGAAG
Organism: uncultured Alphaproteobacteria bacterium; assembly: GCA_942490805.1. Lineage (GTDB taxonomy): Bacteria > Pseudomonadota > Alphaproteobacteria > Rhodobacterales > Rhodobacteraceae > Yoonia. The sequence continues at coordinate 63,924 of CALNYU010000011.1, forward strand.
CCACCGGCACGCGTGGCCAGAGCGAGGCCAAAAAAACCCATCGTCGCACCGAAAAACGTGATCGGAAAGTGCGCCAGTCGGGACGACGGTATCGAGTTATCGGAAGCCGGATGCGCGGAAGTCGAAGCGTTCGTCATAAATTTGCGTCTTTCGAAGTGTCAGGCCGGAACACCCTTTTGGGAGACATCCTCTCCATGACGGTTGTTTTCAGCACGAACTGCTGAACCAATGCCCCGATGATATGGAGCGCGATCAAGGCCAGCATCAGCTTTGCGGCAACCTCATGCGCCTCGGCTGGGGCTTCCAGACCGATCACCCAGGCCAGCGCGCCGGAAATCGGCATGGCAATCAAAAGCACATAAAACGCGAGATGTGTGACCTTTGCGATCAGCTTGAGCACCTGTGGCTCCTCGACGGGCAGCACAGGTACACCCACCCGTAGACGCATGGCCACACGCCAAATCGTAAGCCCAAGAATGATGATCCCGACGATGGCATGCGGATTGGGAAATGGCTCGTTCGGCAAACTTCCGTCCAACCGTCCCGCCCATGCGGCCTCGATCCCGCCGTGTAACAGGTATTGCGCAGCCACAAGGGCAACGATGACCCAGTGCAGGGCCACCTGTGTCCGTGAATATGCATTTGAGCTTTCTATGGACGTCTTGGTCTTACTCATGGCTGCGAAGCATTCTTTGTGCGCTTGGACCCGAAGACCGATTCAAGCGTGTAGACAAGGATCGCCATACCGACGGCCCCCATGGCTGCTATGCCGAGAAAGACGATGATGTCGACCGGTCCACCCAAGTCGGTGAGCCGGGATTCGGTCATCAACATGACAAACCAAACGGCGACGACTGCCCCGACAGGCATGGAGAGTTGTGCCCACAGGAACTTCTTCCAACTCACGGCCCGATCGCGGATCAGGACATAAAGGTACCCCAACGTCACAATCGCGGCGGCTGCTACCATGATCCAGAACAGACCCGGGCCAAAGATTTCCTCGAATACAGCGATCAGGGTTTCGAATGTCAGGTCTTTCATTGCTTGTCCTCTCTATGCCTTGCCGCGCAGCATCGCGTTGTAAGTGGCCTTCAGCGCCACCTCCTTCATCAGCCAACTGATCCACAACTCTTCGAGCGGGGCGATGATGCCCGGGAAAGACGGGGTCAGGTTGTTGTGATAATCGAACTCGACCAGCATCGCGCGGCCGATGCGGGTGATCAGCGGGCAGGAAGTGTAGCCATCATAAGTCTCGGTGCCCTCGCGCCCTTCGATGGCGGCGACAAGGTGGTCTTCGACGACAGGCACCTGCCATTTGACACTGGCTGCCGTTTTGCCTTTCGGCACACCGGCCACGTCGCCAAGCGCGAATATCTCGGGGTACCGCAAGTGGCGCAAGGTCTGCATGTCGCATTCCACCCAGCCCTGATCCGTCCACTTGTCGGCCCAAGCCAGCCCGGACTGCACGACAAACTCGGGCGCGCGTTGCGGGGGTATGACGTGAATGTAGTCGTAATCGACAACCTCTGTGCCCGTCCCAGAGGCGAAAGTCGCCCGCTTTGCGCTCGCGTCAATCGCGGTCAGTGTGCGGTTCATCATTGTGGAAACGCCGCGATCCTCGAACAGCATGCGCACCTTTTCGGCAACGATGGGCACCCCAAAAAGCGATGATTGCGGCGCCGCGTAGACCATGTTCATCTTGCCAGCATTGCCAGCACGGCGGGCAATATCGTCAATCAGGAACGTGTGCTTGAGCGGCGCGCCTGCGCATTTCATCTCGGTTTCAGGACGCGTGAAAAGCCCGGTGCCGCCTTCTTCGGTGAACCGGCTCGCCGCCGTCCATGTCCGCGCTGCATACTCGGGCCCGGCATAAAGCGCCCCGATGCCGTTTTCGCCGACCATATCCAGACTGAAGCCGTCAATGGCGTCATGGTCCAGTATCAGGCCGGGTGCGACAACAAGCCAGTCATAGGCGATCGTCTCGCCGGTCTCGGTCGACACGGTCTTTGTCTCCGCATCGACGGCTGCGACCTTCTCGGTCACATGCGTGATGCCGTTCGGCAACCAGGCGCTGGTGTCCGATACGACGTAGTCGGCAGGCTTCAGCCCCGTCGCCACCAGGGTCAAACCGGGCTGGTACAAGTGGTTGGGACGCGGATCGATGATGGTGATCTTGGCACCTTCAAGACGGCGCACCAACCGGTTGGCCAGTGCAGTGCCCGCTGCACCCGCACCGATGATGACGATCCGGGCGGATGTCTGGGTCGGTTGGGCCTGCGCCGCACTGTCAGCGGTGACCAGCGAAGCCGCCGCCCCTCCTGCCAAAGCAGCCGCAAGGAATTGTCTTCTGTCCATGGGGTTCCTCCTTAACGATGGCTGACGTTTTTTAACGTTGCGCCGTCATCCGTGATTGATCTTCGTCATTTTCCTCAGCGAGTTTTCGATCACGCTGAAGCTCTAGCCACATGGCGTTCATGACAGCGAAGATCGCGGCGAGCGGGAGGCCAAGCAGCCAAGCGAAATACCACATTTCAGCGGTCCTTTCCGGCTACCAAGCCAGTGTTTTGACGTTGGGATCAAAAAGCAGGCCTTCGACGACAGGCCATGTGCCCATTGTGACACCGTCGATATAGTCGGCCTGCGTCAGACCGGCGGCCTTGGAACAGGCGCTGCACATGATCACCTGACCTCCATCGGCGATGAAGGCCGTCAGCATGTCCTGAATGGAGGTGCCGTTCTCTGCCATCAGACCGTGCACGTGGCTCGGGCGCTTTTTGTCGGCCAGATAGACGGCGCGGACATTCAGCCAGATCGCCACCGGTTCATGGCCGTTCTTGAGGGCTTTTTCATGCGCGAACATGATCGCCTTGGCCGCGGCCCATGTGTCATCCGTGGTCAGGTTGACAAAGAGCCCCGGTTTGCCGTCCTCGGCAAGTGCTTGGGGCGCTGTGGTTGTCAGGCTCACCAATGCAAGGGTGAGTGCTACGAGTATGTTTGTGAGAGTTTTCATTGAGTTTCCTTTCTTAGTAAACGCTGTCGGAATTGCTGGTGACATCGGCTTCGGTGACCTTGCCCCAGAGCACTTTGTAGACCCATGCCGTGTACATCAGGATCAGCGGCATGAAGATCGCGGTGACCACGAGCATGATGAACAGCGTCTGGTGGGACGAAGAACTATCCCAGACGGTCAGCGAGGACTTCGGGTCAACGGTTGATGGCAGGATGAACGGGAACATGGTCAGTCCAACCGACGAGATCACGCCCGTAATGCCCAGCTTGGACCACAACAGAGTTGACACTTCCCGTCCGGCGACAAGGCCACGTACTGCCAAGGCCATGCCCGCAAAACCCATCACCGGGGCCACAACAATCCAGGGGCGCGCGAGATAGGCTGAGAGCCACGAGCCGCCCCGGACAACATCGGAATAGAGCGGGTTGGACGGGCCGTCTGTGACCACCTCACCGACAAAGGCGAAGCCATCTACACCCACCGCGAGCCACAGACCCGCCAAGGCATAGCCTCCCATTGCGACAAGACCCGCAATGGTGCCAATGCGACGCGCCCGGTTTGCCACCAACCCCTCGGACTTGAGGCTTAGCCACGCCGCACCGTGCATCAAGAGCATTGAGAAGGACACGACCCCGGCCAGCAGAGCGAAGGGGCGCAGCAGGCCGATGAACTTGATCGCGAAGTTGCCATCATAGCGGGGCATCAGCATGTCATTGAGATGGAACGGCACGCCCAGGAGCACGTTGCCGACCGCAACCCCGAAGAGCAAAGCCGGCACAGCGCCACCGGCAAACAACGCCCAGTCCCAACTGCTGCGCCACGTGGCGCTGTCGCGTTTGGAGCGGTACTTAAAGGCCACCGGGCGCACGATCAGGGCCGCAAGCACAACGAACATCGCGAGGTAAAAGCCCGAGAAACTCACCGCGTAGAGCGGCGGCCAAGCGGCAAAGATCGCGCCGCCCCCGAGGATGAACCAGACCTGGTTGCCTTCCCAGACCGGACCGACCGTGTTGATGACAACCCGGCGTTCTACGTCGGTCTTGGCAACGAAGGGCAACAACGCGCCCACGCCCATGTCAAAGCCGTCGGTGAGGGCGAAGCCGATCAGGAGCACGCCCAGAAGCGCCCACCAGATCACCCGCAGTATTTCGTAGTCGATGAGTTCATAAAGGATCATTTCTGTTACTCCGCAGGGGTTGCGTTTGCATCGAGGGCCGACGCCGCGCGGGCTCCGGCCGGGGCGAACGGCCCTTTGCCATCATGGGTGCGCAAACGATGTTCGTGACGGGCCTCCCATGCGTCGGTCTCTGCGACATCCTGGAAGGGACCCTTGCGGATGTATTTCAGCATGAGGCCCATCTCGACGATGAAGAGAATTGTGTAGAAGATCATGAAACCCGCGAGCGTGATCAAAAGATCGGCAACGCTCAGATGGCTGGCCGACAAGGCCGTTGGCAGAACGCCATCCACCGTCCAGGGCTGGCGACCGAATTCAGCGACGAACCAGCCCATCTCTGCGGCAATCCACGGTGTCGGGATCGCAAAGACTGCGGCCCACAGAGCCCAGCGAGGATAGGTCTGCCCTTTGAAGGACGAACGGTAGAAGAAGTAGAGCATCACACCGATGAATGCGAAACCGAGGCCCACCATGATCCGGAACGCCCAGAACAGGGGCGCGACGGATGGGACGGTGTCCTCCGCCGCCTGAGCGATCTGCTCGGGCGTTGCATCGCGCGGATCATCCACGTAGCGCAGCAGCAGATAGGCGAAACCCAGATCGTCCGAATGCGCTTCGAACGTTGCGCGCACGTCATCGGGTGTTGCATCCCGTTGCTCCCGAATGGTCTGCAACGCGTCGAAGGCGATTATGCCGCGCTCAACTTTCACTTCGGCCTCTTCGACCAATTCTGCGATGCCGGGAATTTCCTGCGTCAGCGACCGGGTTCCGATCAGACCCATGGCCCATGGGATATGGACGGCATAGTGGGTCTCGCGCGCTTCCTGATCGGGAAAGCCGATGGCGGTAAAGGAGGCGGGCGCCTCCTCGGTCTCCCACATGGCCTCGATGGCCGCGAGTTTCATTTTTTGCGTGTGGCTGGCCGAATATCCGGACTCGTCGCCAAGAACGACAACCGAAAGGGCCGCAGCCAAACCGAAAGAGGCGGCCACGGTGATCGACCGGCGCGCCAGTTCCACATGGCGGTTCTTGAGAAGATACCAAGCCGAGACCCCAAGCACGAAGACAGCTGCCGTGACGTAGCCAGCCGACACGGTGTGCACGAACTTCGCTTGGGCGACCTGATTGAACAGCACGTCAAAGAAGGACGTCATCTCCATACGCATCGTGTCGGGGTTAAACTCCGCGCCGACCGGGTTTTGCATCCAGCCATTGGCGATGAGGATCCACAGTGCCGAGAAGTTGGAACCGATGGCGACGAGCCATGCCACCATCAGGTGCTGCACGCGGCTCAGCTTGTCCCAGCCAAAGAAGAACAGACCCACGAAGGTTGCCTCAAGGAAGAACGCCATCAGCCCTTCGATCGCCAGCGGTGCGCCGAAGATGTCGCCAACGTAGTGGCTGTAATAGCTCCAGTTCATCCCGAACTGGAACTCCATAGTGATCCCGGTGGCGACGCCGAGAACGAAGTTGATCCCGAACAGCGTGCCCCAGAATTTTGTCATCTGCCGCCAGATCGGGCGGCCTGTCATGACATAGACGGTCTCCATGATCGCGACGATGATCGACAGACCAAGCGTCAACGGCACGAAGAGGAAATGATACATCGCTGTCATCGCAAATTGCAGGCGCGACAGCTCGACGACATCTAGCTCCATTGAAAGCTCTCCTTGGACAGCCCTCCCGCTTTGCTTTGTGAGGGCATTGGCAAATGCGCCGTGCGTCCGGCCGGTCGAATTAAAACCGAGTCGGCTCCACAACGCTTCAGGAGGCGGTGTACATCCGCACGTTGGGAATTCTTGGTGACATCATCACCAACTAGCCAACCATTCGAACACTTCGGTCAAAAACGGAATGGTCTGCTCCGCGATGCATGGCAGCGACAATCAACATGTCTGGCAAGGCCTTCCGCAAGCGGTCCAAAACCAGCTCTGCGGTGTGGTCATCGAGACCCTCGGTCGGCTCGTCGAGAAGCAGGATTTGTGGCTTTTTCAACAGGATGCGCGCCAAGGCCATGCGCCGCGCCTGGCCACCCGACAGTCCTGAACCCGCTTCGCCCAGCCGAGCATCAAGGCCACCCCGTGCGCGAATATCCTCGGCCAAAGCCACCGTCTCCAGCGCCACCCAAAGCTCTTCATCGCGAAAGGTGCCGCTCAGTGACAAGTTGTCACGGACGCTTCCAGAGATCAGGCTACTTCGCTGTGGCAGTACGGCGAGGACATCCCGCAAAGACCCCTCCGACCACAGGCCCGGCCGCAGTCCCTTGATCAGAATGCCATCGTCCTGATCAAGCCCCGCGATTTGCATCAGCAACGTGGATTTCCCGACACCTGAGGGTCCTGTCAGAACCACTGCTTCACCAGCAAAAAGGTTTAACTCAAGAGGTCCCCGCTTCAGGGATAGGAGCGGGCCATCGTCGCCATACATGTTGTCAGATGGTGGGGCTTGGGTCGCGATCTGAGGCGCCACGCGACCGGCTGCGGCGACCATGCGGCCCAAATCAGCAACACCGCGCCGAAGGGGCAGTACGGCTTCCGCCAGCGCCAAGGCAACAAAAAGCCCGATGACAGCTTTGGCCGGGCCTACAGAGTCTCCCTCTAGTAAATATGCCCCCGTCACGAATGCGCCCATTGCAACCAAGGCCACCAGAATGGAGAAATAGAGCCCCGCATCGCGTTCCGCCCGATCGAGGCGCGCCGTGGCTGCGCGCGCCTGATCATCCATCACCCGCAAATGGGTCTCTTTGCGGGGCAGCTGTGCCGCCAAGATCAACGCTTCGCGGTCCCGTATCATGTCGATGATACCCCGGCGCAAATGCTGGCCGACGCGTTCGGCCTCAGCCGAGGGGGCAACCGTTTTGCGTGCCAGGATGACGAGGATCAGCGCGGCAGCCGGGACATATCCAGCCAATATGATCAGCGCAACCGACCATCCAACAAGCCAACCCAGAACGACAAAAACCAGCAAGTGGGTGATCAAAGCCGCGAGGATTGGCAGCACAAGCCTCAGGATCAACCCATCTAAAGCATCCACATCCGATACGATCCGGGTCAAAGCCCCCTCGCCGCGCAGCCCCATCAGTCTCTTTGCGTTGATGCGCGCATAGCCGCGCAGCAAGACGACCCGCAATGCTGCCAGCGCGCGCAGGGTCGCATCATGGGTCAGCAAACGCTCCCCATACCGGGCAGCCGCACGCCCAAGGGCCAGAAACCGGACCCCCGCGGACGGACGGAACACATCAAAAGCAATGCCGATACCCGCGAGCCCCGCAAGCCCAGTCGCGGTGATGAACCAGCCGGACAAGCCCAGAAGTGCCGCCCCCATGATCAGAACGACAACGGACAAGGCCGCACCGCGCGCCATCGCCCAAGGGTCAGCGGACACCAAAAGCGCAACGATACGCAGCACATTCTTCATCGGTGCACCTCAACAATCCGGTCCATTGCCGCCGCCAGATCGGGATCGTGGGTTGCCACGATGATCGAACGGCCTTCCCGCCGCATCTCTTGCAGCGCAGCGATGATCCGCGCCGCCGTCTCGGAGTCGAGATCTGCTGTCGGTTCGTCGGCCAAGATCAGGTCGGCACCGGTATGTATCGCACGCGCAAGCAGCAGCCTGCGCGCCTCACCTCCAGACACCCCGCCTCCGGTTTCCCCAAGGCGCGTGTCGAGGCCTTGGGGCAGCCGCTCAACAATCTCGGTCGCGTCGGCCAGCCGAAGCGCAGGCCACGGGTCGGTCCCCGTCTGCACGGTATCCAGCCAGGCGCGCAGCGTTTCATCCGGGAAATGCGGGCGTTGCGGAACCATGGCGATCCGCCCTCGCCAGGCATCGGCCGTTTGCGCATTCAGGGTGCGATCGTTCACGATGATCTCGCCAGAAACCAGCGGTAGCAGACCCGCTATGGCTGCAAGGGCGCTGCTCTTTCCGACCCCGCTTGGCCCCGTGAGCGCGAGAGTTTCTCCGGACGCGAGTGCAAAATCGGGCACCCTCACATGTTGGCCACCGCGCGCCACAACGGCATCTCGCGTTATGATATTGATTGACCCCTCAATCGCATCCGACGGCAAACCGTTCCCGACAAAGGCGACACGGTCCGCCGCGTCCAGCGCATCCAATTCAGAAACCACCGCAAAACCCGCTGCACGGTCATGCCAAGCAGCGGCAAGTTCCCGTAGCGGCTGGAAAAACTCTGGCGCGATCAGCAACAAGAACAGCCCCTGCCCCAAGGTCAGAGGCATTCCCCACGACCCGAAACTGATCTCGCCCAGCAAAGTGAAACCTACAAACACCGCGACCATCGCCACGCCAAGCGCGGAAAAAAGCTCCAGCACGGTGGACGACAAAAACGCGATGCGCAGAACGGCCATCGTTTTTGTGCGCAGGCTTTCCGCACGATCGCTGAAATCGTTGGCCGCACGATCCACCGCTCCGAGCAATCTGATATCCAGCATGGCCGACAAACGATCCATGAGCATATCGTTCATCGTTGCGATCTCGTCCATCTGACGCCGCGATGCGTCCTCGGCCGCCATGCCAACCAAGGCCATGAACACTGGGATCAATGGCCCAGCCACAAGGAGGGTCAGCCCCACGACCCACGACTGCGAAAAGGCAAGAACGAGAAGCAAAAGCGGCAAAGCCGACGCGCGCAACATCGCGACATGGTACCGGGTGATCCAAGGTTGCAGGAGTGGCAGTTTCTGCACAATAAGAGACGCAATCGACGCAGAGCCCGCATCGGTCGGCGCACGCGCCTCACGCGCGATCAAGACGGCGCGTTCTCGTGCAATGGTCTGATCTGCAGCTTGAAACAGAAGTGCGCCCGCGCGGTGCTCGAGCCCTGCGCGCAAGATCGCACAGCCGACAAAAACAGCGGCCGCGATCCATGTCCGGTCCATTGGTGGCAGCCCGGCCGCCCAACCCGATACAGCCCATGCAAGGGCGGCTGCCTGGACTGGCCACAATGCCCCCGCCACAAGCGACAGCCATCCCGCCACGCGCAATTCGCGCTGGACCGGCGCAATGATACGCGCCTTGGCCCGGGCTCTGCTGTTCGGCGCTGGTGCCGTGACTTCATCTACCATGAATGCCCTGCTCGTTTCTTGTTCTTTCGGGCTTGGACGCAATTATTTGGCGGCTCTGGCGTCAGCGCAAATGGAAAACACGCCCTTTGAAACACGTGTCAATGCCGCCGGCGCCTCGATCAGTATGCTGCCGCGTTTTTGCGCAATCCAGCCCTTTGACGCGAACGCCTTTAGCTTTCTTGAAACCACTTCTCGCGCCGTCAACAAATCGGCGGCGATGTCAGAATGTGTTGCGCGCACTTCATTGCCGCATGCGTGGCTGAGAAGCCAGTCCGCTATGCGCTGATCCAATGCCACGGCGTTCTTAGTTGAGATACGCGCAAAAAACGTTGGCAGTCGTTTTGCATGACCGGCAAATAATGCATGTCGGAACGCTGTACTGCCGTGGACCAGAAGCACGAGTGCCAACGGGGATAGTTCGATCCACGTTGACGGTGCCATGCAAACTGCACGGACCGAGATCGCTCGCTCGGACAGAATAGCCGCTGTCACTGGCATACAATCCTGACCGTCTGCGGCGCGGCATTCGGCCCATGGAACTTGACGATCCTTGGTCCGAAACTGCACCGACAACTTACCAGACTTCACGAAGATAAAGGCCCGCGGCAATCCCTGCCATTTATACGCGACTGCGCCTTCGGGAGCGGACCGAATAACGCCTCCGGCGGCGATGATTGCCCGCTCAAGTGAGAACGGTGTTTCGCCCGCCACATTCTGCTTTGCCAATGTATCCATGACATCCTCCACGCTCCCGACCCTTTCGAGGCGGGAGAGATGTTGCGCGTCATTCAGCAGGGACGGACTGAACGTGCGCGCGACCTGCGAAATGCCGGTGGTTAAGGACGAGCACCAATACGATCATGGCGACCTGGCTGGCGATCGCCAGCGACGTCAGTGACCAATAGGCGACACCGAATTTGGCGATCAGCCCGGCACCCACAAGGCCTTTGTTGATCCAGAACTGCAACATGACACTCAGGGCGACACCGGGACAGACAAGCGCATAGGCACCGGCCGAGTTACCTTCACCGCGCAGATAGGCATCGGCGTATTTCTGACGCCGCAGCACCAACAAACCAAGCGCAAGGAAAACAAGCTGGACGGCAAGGATCGTAGTTGTGAGCAGCAGATTGTCCGCAACACCCCCGTGGGCGTCGAACGTGGTGTGCAGGCCATGCTCCTGTCGCATGGTCATGATCCCAAGCACGGTCAGGATCGGCACGACCACCATCAATGTCGGCGCGCTTTCTCGCGCAGTGCCGTGGTGCAGCATCGAATTGAATGCTGTGATGGCTGCGACAACTGCGTAAAGCGCCGCAATGGTGCCCAGCACGATCGACGCGATCATCGAAACCCCAACGGTAAGAGGCACGGTGCTCATTGCAGCAGGCGCCGCCATGCCGACAGCAGTCATCGACAATGCAAAGGCCGGCAAAAGCTGGGCAAAGGAATTGTTTGCCGTGACATCGAAAACGCCGCCTTCACTCAAGACACGACCGAGGAAATCCCCAATCCGTCGGAACGCAAGGTAGGCGATAAGGGCAAAAGCAATCATGGCCAGTGGGAAAAGATATTCGACCACGCTCCACAGGCCCGGCACAAAGACCAGCCCGAGGATGAAGCCAGCATTCACTGTCATCGCCAGCGCCAACGGCATGGCCAAAAGCTGGGTTTCGCCATTGGAGTTGACCAGTTTGGTATAGCTGTCCGTCTTCCGGAAATCCGAGAAGCGGGCGAGGTTCCAGATCAGCATCTTGATATTGAGGAACGCAAACCCCGCGATACCCGTGACAGCAACGAGGATCGCAGCCTTCATCGCAAGCCCACCATTGAAAAAGGCGCTGAGAATGTCCTCAAAAATGGGCACTGGTTGATCCGGGTGCGGTACCCAGAACATCAGGAACATGAAAAAGGTGACAGCCAGCCCCCCTGCCCCGAGCGAAGCAAGAAAATAGAGCGGGGACCACGTGTCAGCAGGACGATGATAAGAACTGTTCATAGCGATTCTCCCAAAAATGATGGGGAACTCGTGCCACATACTCGTCTAGAACGACGGTGACATGGTCACCGAGGCCGGTATCAAGGCTGAGATTGCGAACTTAACTGTCGACTTCCGCTTGTTTACCAGACTGGACCAGTACGACTGACAGATGATTGAGCCTGAGCACACTCAAGCATTTTGTGCCAATCCTAACCCGGCCAAATCAAAGTGGGCAGCGGAAAAAGCCAAAAGGCCTAAAAGCCGGAACGACACTTTGCGTAGCATGCGCAGACGATTACTCATCCTTGTCGTGTCATTTCAATCAAAGCGCCCGATACTTGCCAAAGCCCATTGATCAAATCTTGAACAAACAGCGACGATGGCGCGCCTAAATGAACTTGAGAGTCTTGAAACCTGGCAAATCGAACTCATTGCCAACATCGGGCATTTGCAGGCTCAACGGCGAATTCCGACCCAAGCCCAGTTTGACGCACACTGCATTCCAGACCGATGCCCGCAACACGGATCAAAATTGTCGATGTTGTGCACCGTGAAAGCGCGCACTGCTGTCAGGTCGTGCAGACGTCGATTGGCCCTACTCCCACTCCATCTGCTCGAAGGCCGTTTGAGCATTGCGCCCCGCGAGCGCCTCGAACTGTTGCAGATAGGCGAAGCCTGACTGATCGACCTTGGGCGCCGCCATGATGTCGCCGCCCTCTTCGAGCAAGGCACCGATCTGCACCCGTAGGTTCATTAGGTAGTCGTAGGTGTCCGCGCGTGCCCGATCCATTGTCGTGGCATGGCCATGGCCGGGCACGACATGCGCCGCACCTGTCGCCTCAAGCGCTTCAAATGCCGCTGGCCAGTCGGTGATCGAACTCTGGGCCCCGACGCCGAGGATCCGCTCGACATAGACGATGTCGCCGCTGAACACCGTGTCACGCTCGGGCACCCAGACGAAGCTGTCGCCGGGCGTATGCGCAGGACCGGGATGGACGACGCTGAATTCCACCTCCCCGACCTTGAATTCATAGATGTCGGGAAAGGTCACATCTGCAAAGCTTGGTTTTGTCCCCTCCAAAGCATCACCTAGCAACTGGGCCAACCCGGACATCTGTATCGACCCGCGGGCCTGCTGGTCCTCTACCGCCGCATCAGACGCAATGACCGTCGCCCCCTGCGCTTGCCAGTAACCATTGCCGAGCCAGCGGTGATCTTGTCCGCCCGTATTGATGACATGTGTAACGGGCAGAGCCGTCACACTTCGGATCGCCGAGTGCAAAGCCTCGGCCCCCTTCCACGAGCCACCCGGATCAATCAGCACCGCGCCGACCTCGGTAACAACCAGGCCGAATGTGGCATTGTTGGCGAGGTTTTCAGGGCTGCGCTGTTCCAACGGACCAACGATAGCCCAGACATCCTTAGTGACGGATTGGATTTCGAGAGCTTCGGCGAATGCGGCGCACGGCGCGGCAAGGATGGCGGCGGCGACGAGTGTGCGGATCATGCGCTAAGCCAGCTTTCGAGTTTCGCCGCATCCGGCAAGCCGCCAGCATGGACGAGCTTGCCGTCGATTGAGATGCCCGGCGTGGACATGATACCCGCCATGGCGATGGACTTCGCATCAGTGACCTTTTCGACCTCGACCGCGACGCCGAGCTTCACTGCTGCCTCCTTGACCATGGTTTCGGTCGTCTCACAGCGTTTGCAGCCGGGTCCGTAGACCTTGACAGTTTTCATATGTGTATCCTTTCAGGGCATATTTGTCGGCAGGTGCGTTACAGCAAGACGTTGAATAGAAAGCCGGTGGCGAGGATGCCTGCGGCTACGACAGCAAGAAAGATCGCAATCAGTCGGTAGGTTAGCACCTGCTTGAGAATGATCATCTCGGGAAGGCTCAACGCGATCACGGACATCATGAAGGCAAGCGTCGTGCCGAGAGCCGCGCCCTTGCCCAGAAGCGCCTCGACGATGGGGATGACACCGGCGGCGTTGGTGTACATCGGCACGCCCACGACCACGGCCGCAGGGACCGACCACCATGCCTCGTCGCCCATGATCCGCAACATCATCTCTTCGGGCACGTATCCATGGATTGCGGCACCGATGCCGATACCGATCAACACCCAGATCCAGACCTTGCTGACGATCTCGCGCACCTGTTCAGCGCCGACCTTCAAGCGGTCGACGAAGGTCAGTGCCCCGTCCGGCACGTCGCCCGAGGGGCCCGCGTTGAGCTCGCGCACCCAATCCTGCAGATAGCGCTCCAGCCCCAAGCGGCCGAGGACGACGCCTGCGAGCGTGGCGATGGAAAAGCCGAAGACAAGGTAGATCGTGGCGATCTTCCAGCCGACAAGTCCATAAAGAAGCCCCAGACCCACCGGCCCCACCATCGGGCCCGCGATCAGAAAAGAGAACGTTACGCCAAGCGGAATGCCCGCTGAGACGAAGCCGATGAAGAGCGGCACCGAGGAGCAAGAGCAGAACGGCGTCAGCACGCCAAGCGCCGCGGCCAGAGGGTAGCCCCAGATCTGGCGCTTTCCGGCGAGTATCGCTCGGGTCTTTTCCGGGCTGAACCAACTGCGCAAAACACCGGTGACGAAGACAATGCCTGTCAGCAGCAAAAGCACTTTGGGTACGTCGTAGAAGAAAAAGGCGATGGCCTCGCCGGTGTGGCTGTCACGCGCCACCGGGAACAGTGCCGTGGCCCACTCGGAAAAGGGGATCAGTTGCGCATAGAGCAGCCACCAAAGACCCGCTGCAACTGGCAGACCGGCATACCATGCCCAGTTGGGCAACTCATTTGGCGCGGGTGGCTCATGTGTTTCAGTGGTCATGCGACCCTCCTTTCGGATTTACGTTCCGCAGCGAGGACCGCGTCGATCACAGACGTGAATTCCGGTGCAAGATCGAGGTTACGACGATAGCGCACCCATTGGGCGTCGCGCCTGTCGCGCACGATATTGGCCTCACGCAGCACCTTCATATGGCGCGACATCCGGCTCTGGCTTGCATCTAGGCGGGCCATCAATTCGCATACACAATGCTCGCCGTCATCCCATAGAATGGCGAGAGCGGCGCGGCGGGTCGGGTCTGAAAGGGCGGTCAGTATCTCTTGCATGACCATAAGCATATGCGTTCTGGCGCATATGCGTATTGATTCATATCAAGCGCCTCTGGTATTTGGTGCCGTTGGATGCGACGCATGTCCGGCGCGCCCAGTCTGCGGCTCTTGTCTACGGCTCGGTGCGATTGCTTCGGGCGATCAACGCCTGACCCGTCTCTGTGAACTTCATCAATTCCTACATCCCGTCAACCACGCGATCACATCTGTCCAAGGGCTTCATCCGGTCCGCGTCACCCCATTGCCGGAACCCCTTGGGCGCTGCGGATTGGTTCGCGACCTTCACGCAGCGCAATCAGCGATCTAGCACGCGCTATCGGTTACCTGTGTTGACGTTTTGCGAGCCGCAAAGCAAAAGTATGCGCGGCCCGCAGCTGCAACTGTCTGCGCTATACATCCGGTGCGTTTCGATGGGTTAGAAATGGTCGCCGGTGCGTTCTGGCGCATCAGTCAACCCGGTCTCCCTTTTCATTCACGATCATCTGGCCATCTTCCTTGAAGAGAGGCCCGGGCGGAAGTGCGTCGAGAAGGTCGAGCACCATCTCCGACGGGCGGCAAAGGCGCACGCCCTTGGGGCTACAGACAATCGGCCGGTTGACCAGCACCGGATGCTGTAGCATCGCGTCGAGCAGCACGTCGTCTGACACCTGCGGGTCCAACAGCCCTAACTCTTCTGCCGGGGACTTCGTCGTGCGCAAGGCACTGCGCGGGGTTAGGTCAGCCGCCGCGAAAAGCGCCAGAAGGTACGGCCGCGTCCAACCCGTCTTCAGATACTCGATCACGACGGGATTTGTTCCAGAGGCCTGAATGATCTCCAGGACGTTGCGTGATGTCCCGCAATCGGGATTGTGATGGATAACGATCGTCATGAAGTGGTCCTTGTGGCTGCGTGCAGATCATCCAGTGCCGCATTGAGACGGACACGTGGACAGGCGATGTTGAGACGGGCAAAGCCCGCACCTTGCGGGCCGAACGCGATGCCGCGTGTAACCGCCCAATGGGCCTTGTGCCTCAAAAACGCGGTCAAATCGTCGGGTGCAAGGCCAAGCGCGCGGAAGTCCAGCCACAGAAGGAACGTGCCCTCCGTCTCGATCAGATCAACCGTGGGAACGGCGGCAAGGCGGTCCCGGACAAGCGCTGCATTGCCCTCAAGGTACTCAAGCACCGCGTCAAGCCATGGGCCACCCTGCGCATAGGCCGCTTGCATCGCGACCGAGGCAAAGGCGTTGTTCTTGTTCACGGTCAGGCGGCTGTTCTCGGCCTGAAAGGCTTTGCGACGGGTCTCGTCCGTCACAACCGTAAAGGCTGAACAACATGCCGCTATGTTGAAGCTCTTGGCCGGCGACAGGCAGGTGATTGAGTTTTTCGCGTCTGCCTCTGAGATCGTGGCAAAGGGCGTGTAGCCATAACCGGGAAAGGTGATGTCGCCATGGATCTCGTCAGAGACTACAAATACGTCATGGCGGCGGCAGATCTCTCCCAGGTGTGCGAGGTCCTGCTTGGTCCACACGCGGCCCACCGGGTTGTGCGGATTGCACAGGATGATCATGCGTGTGTTCGGATCACTTGCCGCCGTTTCAAGACCTTGGAAATCCATCTCGTAACGGCCGTCCCGCAGGATGAGCGGGTTTTCGACCAAGCGCCGACCGTTCTCGGCGATGATATCGGCAAAATCAAAGAACACGGGCGGTTGCACGATGACGCCGTCGCCGGGCTGCGTGAACAGGTTCGCCGCCATTGCAAGTGCGTTCAGCACATTCGGCGCGCGCAGGATATGGGCAGGCTCAACGTCCCACCCGTGTCGCAACTTCAACCATCCCGTAAGGGCGGGCATCAGCGCGTCGGGCACCGTTTCATAGCCGAAAACCCCGTGGGCCGCGCGCTTGGCCATGGCCTTTGTGATGCAGGGGGCAACGCGGAAATCCATGTCGGCAACACCTGCCGGAAACAGATCCATCCCGTCGTCGCCCAATACAATCCTGTGGTGTTTGAGCGCGGGCACTGCGCGCCTGTCGATCACTTCGTCGAAGTTGAACTCAGGCATTTGCATCGTCCTCCAGCATCCACCGGAAGAACCACGTCGCGAGCACTGCCGCGACCAGTTGCACACCGATAAAGGCCGCGACGTCTATGGGCGCTATTCCGGCGAATGTGTTGGAAAATCCCCGCGCGATTGTCACCGCGGGGTTGGCAAAGGACGTCGAAGACGTGAACCAGTAGGCCGCTGTGATATATAGACCCACCGCCATGGGCACCGCTTGCGGTCGCGCCTTCAGGCAGGCCAGAATTGTGCCGATCAGGCCGAACGTGGCCACGAACTCGCCCGTCCATTGCCCCAGCCCGGTGCGCGCTGTTGTAGAGGGATCAATCAGTGGGTGTTCGAACATGATATGCGCCGCCAGCACGCCGACGATGCCGCCAAAGACCTGAACGAGCACGTAAAGCCCTGAATCTCGGAGACCGATCTCACGGCGCAAGGCAAACGACAACGTCACCGCCGG
Organism: uncultured Alphaproteobacteria bacterium; assembly: GCA_942490805.1. Classification (GTDB taxonomy): domain Bacteria; phylum Pseudomonadota; class Alphaproteobacteria; order Rhodobacterales; family Rhodobacteraceae; genus Yoonia. Next base: position 80,801 of record CALNYU010000011.1, read on the forward strand.
GTTGAAATGCGCGCCCGAGATTGGGCCAAAGACCGTGATCAGCACCACCAGAATAGCACCTGTGGGGATTGTATTGCCCAAAAGCGCAACAGCGACGTTTCCGTCCGCAAGCCGCTCGGCCATGATGCCGGAACCGACGACTGTGGCCAGGAGGGAAAAGGTACCAAGCCATTCGGCCATCAGTCGGCGATCAAGGGTCATTGCTGGGTCTCCATAAGTTTTGCAAAGCGCGCGGCGTCGATATTTCCACCGGTGATCACCGTCGCGACCGTGCGGTCCTTGATCGGCATCTGCCCGTTCAGAATGGCGGCAAGTCCGACCACGGCACCGGGTTCCGTGACAATCTTGAAATGCTCGAAAGCAAAGCGCATTGCCTGTCGAACCTCGTCGTCGGTGGCCGTGACCCCGCCCGCCAGAAGATCAAGATTGATATCAAACGTCATCTCGCCAGGGACCGGCGTCATGATCGCGTCACAGATCGTGCGGCGCCCCTTGGGGTTCGGCACCCTCTTGCGCTGGGTCAGCGACCGGCGTGTATCATCAAACAGGTCCGGCTCGGCCGCATATACTTTCGTGCCTGGGCAGGCCTCGGACATGACCACCGCCGTCGCAGCCGTCAGTCCGCCACCGCCGCATGGCACCAGAACCGCGTCCAGCACCTCTCCGGCGTCTTCCAGTAATTCCAGCGCCGCCGTTCCCGCCCCTGCAAGAATTTGAGGGTGTGCACTCGGGGGCACCTCAATGCGGCCGGTGTCGGCGATGACCTGTGCCACCACGTCGGCGCTGTCTTGGGTGTCGCGGTTGTAGGTTATGATATCAGCCCCCATCGCGCGGACCGCAGCTTGTTTGGCCGCAGGCGCGTCGGAGGGCATGACGATCACCGCCGATGTCCCCATGATCCGCGCAGCCTGCGCCAGTCCAAGCGCATGATTGCCGGACGAATAGGACACCGCGCCGTGGGCGCGCTCCGCTTCGGTCAGGCCCAGCAATCGGTGATAGGCTCCGCGGATCTTGAAGGCTCCGGTGCGTTGCATGTTCTCGGCCTTCAGCAGCAAGCGGCCACCCAGCATTTCGTTCACATCCGGGTTCTCAAGAAGCGGTGTGCGCACCACAATGCCATCAAGTGCGACGGCGGCGCGGCGCACGTCCTTCAGCGAAACGGGATGACGCCCCATGTCAGACCGCGTCCGCAGCGATCTGATACAACGCGTCGCCACGCCGCGTTTGCGCCCTGGCCCGCATGGCGAGGACCAGTCCTTCATAAGGCGACGATACCGCGTCCGGCGCCTTACCCGGTGTGTCGGGGTGATGGATCAACGCGATGGTCTCGCCCTTGGCAACGTCCTCGCCGATGGCCTTGAGCGGCTCGAACAGACCCGTATCATAGGCGTAGACCGATCCTGCGGCATTCAGCGCGCGTGTGCCGAGGGGTGCATCGGGAACATAGCCCGGCAGCATGCCCAAAACGTGCATAACCCGCCGCAATCCCCGTTCTGTCCGATGGAGGATATCTGGTGTGACGCATCCTGATCCGCCCAATTCGGCCATGACATTGATCACACCCTTGCGATTGGCCGCGCCCATGGCAGTGCTGGCCGTGCTGCCCGTGCCACCACCGCTTTTGAACACCCAAGCGTAAGGCAGATCAAAGGCTTCGGTCAGCATTGCGAGGCCGGCTTCCTCATCAAGCGAATGCGCGGGCCCGCGCAAAAGTGTTGCGGGATACCTCAACGATGACCCACCCGAATGCAAATCCACCGCGTAATCTGCCAGAGGCAGGATGAACGCCTCGTGGTAATGGGCGATCATTTCGGACGGTGTGCCCTTGGCGGCCCCGGGATACAGACGGTTGAGGTTTCCTTGATCCAGAGGCGAGACCCGGGTCCCTGCTTCGGCCGCCGGAAAGTTGACCATCGGCAGCAATATCAGGCGCCCTTGGATCTCGCGCGGCGTTATTTTTTGAGCGAGGTTCGCGACCGCGATCTGCCCTTCATATTCGTCACCATGAACACCCGCCGTAATCACCAGCGTTGGGCCTGTGCCGTTCTGGATGATCGTGATCGGCACGGGAATCCAGCCGTAGGCCGACCGATGGACCGAATGCGGCACCCGCAAATAGCCCTGCTGTTTGCCTGAAGCTTCGAAATCAACTTCGGATGTGATCAGCGTGCCGGTCATGCGTTCCTCATTTCGGCATTTGCCGAATTGAATCTGGGGTATGACAATCAAGACCACTGGTCAAGCTTCGATATTTCGGGCATTGACGAACTATGGAACAGTCATCTGCTCTCGAAGCCTTCGCCGCGCTGTCACATCCCACGCGTCTCGACGTGTTCAAACTTCTGGTCCGGCATGTTCCAGAGGGCGTGCCATCGCTTACAATTGCCAACCGCCTCGGCGCGAAGCCCTCGACGCTCTCGGGGCATCTGGCAATCTTGAAACGCGCGAACCTCGTCACAGCGACAAGGTTCCAGCGGGAAATTCACTACACGGCAGACTTATCGCAAGTCAAAGCCTTGGTTGGCTTTCTTTTGTCCGATTGCTGCGGCGGCAGAGTGGATCATTGCAGCGACATCCTGAGCCTGCTTGAGGGCAACGGATAGCGCCAAAGGGCGCCAGATGGCGATTATTATTTGCACGGTTAAGTCCAAATAACACATTGATTTTATGCACTAAACATATCAATTCCAGCATAGCCGAAGCAGAAAACGTCGCTAAAAAGAAGCGGCATTGTAGCGCTTCGACCGACTAATACGCCTGCGCTTCTGTACCAAAACGGTTCGACAGCGCCCCTATCAGCGGCAGTGATCGCACCAGAGCGGCATTGACCCTGCCTGCCAAAGGCTTGGGCTGCGATATCGCATCATCACCGCCGCTATTTGCACACGCCAGCCTTTCATGAAACCGCATGAAGGCTTTGACCGGTTCCGGCGTGAGCGCCTTTCCAGCCAGAAGAGTGATCTGCGTGCGCGTACAAAAGACATTCCAAGATGCGTCAGGAGAGCTCACAGAGGGGCGGCATCTCGTGATAACGTCACAATTTCAGATGCCGGTCGCAACACAAGGTCAGTATTCCCAACCACGCAACGACACCATTCGCGCATGCAATTCAATCAAGCAGATCTCTCAATGCATTGGCAAGGTCTCGCAGACTATATGGTTTGTGCAGCATAGGGTGGCGGTTGTTAGCCTGATCAACTTCGGTTCGTCCGCCACTCGCATATCCGGTCGCCATCAGGATTTTCAGGGCAGGCTTGATTGCAAGCGCCTTTTCGGCGACTTGAAAACCGTTCATACCACCGGGCATCACGACGTCGGAAACCACAAGATCGATCTCTTCATTGGCGCGCAAAACCTCCAATGCGGCAAGCCCGCTTTCCACAGCCAATGTCCGGTACCCCAAATCATTCAGACGCGTCACCGTCAGCCTCCGAACCCGTGGGTCATCCTCGACCACCAAAATGGTCTCGTTGCGGGCTTTCGGGATGTCATTGTCTACGGTTGCCTCAATGGCATTAGAACCATGCGCGGCCGGTGGAAGGTAAAGCGTCACAGTCGTGCCCAATCCCTCCTCGCTGTAGATCGCAACGTGGCCGCCGGACTGCTTTGCAAAGCCATAGATCATACTCAGCCCCAGCCCAGATCCCGCCCCAACACCCTTGGTCGTAAAGAACGGTTCAAACGCGCGGGCGATCACATCTGCGGGCATTCCCGAACCGGTATCCGTCACAGACAAGGCCACATAGCTGCCCGGCTCGACATCGACCTGTGTGGCCGCATAATCTGTGTCCAGCACGACGTTTTTGGTCTCAATGCTCAAAGTGCCACCATCGGGCATGGCATCGCGCGCATTGATGGCAAGGTTTAATATGGCATTTTCGATTTGCCCCGGATCGGTCAGCGTCAGGTTCAGATTGTCGGCAAGATCGGTCTTTATGGAAATGCTGTCCCCCAGCGTCCGCACAAGTAGCGGCTCAACCGATCGCACCAGATCATTGAGCGGTACGGTTTGCTGCTCCAGCGTCTGCTTGCGCGAAACCGCCAACAACTGGGTTGTCAGCTTGGCGCCAAGCTCGGACGCTTCCAGCGCCTCGCTCAACAAGTCCTTTTTCGGAAAGTCTCCAAGCCACCGTTCAAGCAATTCCAGATTGCCGATGATCACGGTCAGCAGGTTATTGAAATCATGCGCAATGCCGCCGGTCAGCTGTCCAACAGCCTCCATTTTCTGCGCGCGTTGCATGGCGTTGCGGCGCTTCATGTCTTCGGTCAGATCTTGCAAAATACCTGTGAAATGCCGCTCGCCTTCGATCCACCACTCCGCCACTGTCAGGCGCACTGGTACCTCGTTGCCATCCTTGTGCAGCGCGTTCATCTCGCGGCCGGTCCCAATGATCCTTTTTTCACCCGTCTGCATATATCGCGCCATGTAGTCATCATGCTGGAATTGATGCGGCTCCGGCATCAGCATGCTGACGTTCTGACCGATCACCTCTTCTGCCGGATATCCCAGAATGGCTTGCGCGGCAGGGCTGAAACTGGTGACGATCCCCTCAACGTCGATGGTGATGATCGCATCGGGTGCCGCGTCCAGAATGACGCGCAATCGGGCCTCGCGTTCTTCAAGACCTTGCTGAACGGCTTGCCGCTCGGTGATGTCTTCAATGGCCAGCAGAATGAGGTCACTGCCGCCGCTTGCCTTTGACAGCTGGCGCGCATTGATCAACATCGTTCGGCCGAGTTGATCGTCCCCCTGCACCTTGATCTCATGCCCTTCGATCGTCGTTTTGTCGGGCAAGATCCGTTCCAGCAATTCGCGCAGTTCCGGCTGGTCCCAGTGCCCTCCCTGCAAAGTCAAGAAGTCCTTGCCCTGAACATCTTGCGGGGTCACCTCATAGGCATTGAAAAAGGATTGGCTCGCCTTGATGACCTTCAGATTTCCATCCAGAACCACCAAAGGTTCGCGGACGGTCGCAATGATCGCCTCGGCGAATTGCAGTGCTGCTTGGTGGGCATGCTGCAAATCCTTCAGGTCAGTCACTTCCGAAAATGTGACCACCACACCGTCGGTTTCTCCGCCTTGGGTTTGATAGGGCAGAATGCGGCGAATGAACCATTTGCCGTCATTCGCCTGCACTTCCAATTCGCGCGGTTTCAAGTCTTCAAGCACTGCCGCCGCATCCTTTAGCAGCGCAGGGTCATCAACTTTGCCGGTGATATCACTGAAAGGACGCCCAACGTCGTTGGCGATAACATTGAACAACTCGCGCGTTGACGGCGTAAACCGCATGATCTTGAGTTCGTAATCCAGAAACAACGTCGCAATGCCGGAACTGGACAGCAGGTTATTCAGATCATCCGTCAGGCGGCGTTCATCCTCAACCTTTTGCTGAAGCTGGGTGTTCAGCGTCGTCAATTCCTCGTTGAGTGACTGCAATTCCTCCTTGGAGGTTTCCAGTTCTTCATTGGTCGACTGAAACTCCTCGTTCATCGACATGGCTTCTTCGTTTGACGCCTTCAACTCTTCTGTAGATCGTTCGTATTCCCGAATGGTGCTGTGCAACTCAAGGCGCGTATTCGCAAGCTCCTGTTCAAGCTGTGTCTGCATCGCGCTGTCTATCGGCACCGCATTAGAGTGGGTGGGGGATTGCGCCGCTGGCTCATCCGCGAATGTCACCAGCACCAGATTAACGTCATCCATACCCATCGGATGTGCGCTGATCGTGACCGGTACGCTACGCCCTGCCCGCGTCAGATGGCCCGACGTCGTGACATCCTCTTCGGTTTGAAAGGCCGTCCGGATGGCGCTGGACAGCTTGGCGCGCAACCCTTCGCGGGCCATGGCCAACAAATCCTGACTGGCCTCGCCTGTGGGCACCTTGAGGTACTGATCCGCCGGCCCCTGAACATAAAGCGTTTCCATGCGGGCATTGATCAAAACGGCCGCCGGGGCATAGCGATCCACCAAAAGCTTCTGGCTTAGTTCCGCAAGGCGCAATCCACGGCTGTCCTCGTCCGCGCGCATCGCAGGCGTGGACATCCCGGAGATGCGGTTGGCCGTCACTGGAAAATCAAGTTGGCGATGCCGCGCCTTGCCGATCCGTTTATATAGGCGGTGCTTCTTGGAATGCGCCTGAAAGAACGTGTCGTGATTGTTCGCCGTTTCGGACGATCCCAGAATGAGGAACCCATCATCGTTCAGCGCAAAATGGAACGTTTGAACGACACGGTGCTGCGCATCTGCATTCAGGTAAATCAGCAGATTTCTACACGAAATCAGATCAAGTTTCGAAAACGGTGCATCGGCAAGGATGTTTTGACGCGCAAAAACCACCGCATCGCGTAGCTCTGGTTTCACCCGGTAGGAATGATCTTCCTTGTCAAAAAAACGCTTCAAACGTTTGGGCGAAACATCGGCCGCAATAGCATCGGGATAGACACCTGCCCGCGCGATGGACAGGGCATGTTCATCCACATCCGAGGCAAACACTTGTAACTTTACGTCTTTTCTAGATGCCTGGATGGCTTCTATCACCAGCATCGCCAGTGTGTAGGCTTCCTCACCCGTTGCACAGGCCGGCACCCAGATTCGGATCGGCTGCCCCGGCTTGCAATTGGCGACCAGGTCGCGAATGACATGTTCGGCCAGATAGTCAAACGCCTCCGGATCGCGGAAAAAGGACGTGACGCAGATTAATAGATCCACGCACAGTTTTTCCGCCTCTTGCGGCGCGTCCTTCAGCAAAGCAAGATATTCGGATCCATCCTCCATATGCTGCAGAGCCATCCGCCGTTCGATCCGGCGCAAAAGCGTGCCTTCCTTGTAGAATTCAAAGTTGATCGGGGTGTAAGCCTTGAGGACCTTAATGATCTCTGGCAGCACGTCGCGTGCATTCTCGCCCAAAACCTTGGTAGTGGCCGTTTGCGCAATATAAGGATGCGTCAGATAATTTGAGATGACCGCAGGCATTTCGCCAACAGGCAATATGTGATCGACCGAACCCGTCGCGATGGCGCTGCGCGGCATTCCGTCATGTGCGGCTTGCTTGGGGTCTTGGACCAGAACCATACCGCCGTGTTCCTTCACACTGCGGATGCCTGCGGTGCCGTCGCTACCTGAGCCGGATAAGACGACAGCGACAACGTTCTGCTCTTGATCCGCGGCAAGCGAGCGCAGGAAAAAGTCGATAGGCAATCGCATCCCGCGCGGCTCGGCAGGGCGCACAAGACCCAGGGTTCCATTCTTAACCAACAGAAATTTGTTTGGCGGGATAACGTAGACATGATCCGGTTTGATCTGCGTCTGATCAACCGCCAGTTCCACGGCCATGCTTGTGTGCTTGGACAGTAAGTCCGCCATCAGGCTTTTATGATCCGGGTCTACGTGATGAACCACGACAAACGCCATGCCAGACGCGTCAGGCACCGCCTCGAAAAAATCCGTCAATGCCTGCAACCCGCCGGCAGATGCGCCCAAGGCCACGACAGGCGTTACCTTGGACCGCTTCCGTGGATCGGTCCGCTTGGATTTTGGTGCCTGATTGCGGACCGTCTGTTTTTTTGATGCTTTCGAGCCCACCTCGCCTGCGGAGGATGAAGATGGCTTTGCGGGCTTTCGTGCCATCTGGTGGTCTCCGTAATTTGGTGGTGTGCCCAAGGTGTTAAATAATTTCGCCAGCCCTGACCAGCACTCACATCTGCCCTGATCAATCGGCAACCTGCGCAGGCCACTCCTTGACACCGATGATGAATGCTACTTGGCTGCAACGCGTTGATCAAAGTCAATTCTGCAAGACGGACCTGTCATGTGTTTCAAAGTGGCGAGATGAATATGGCAATGCTGTTCTTGAGCGATGAAACGCAAATGCAACACATCCCAGCCTGCCACGCCTGAGCTTCAGTCAACCCGTGAGGGCATAACGTTGGATCAGTTCAAAAAAACCATCCTCCCGTTCACCGACCAAAGCGATTTGATCCATTACGAAGGGGGTGGGCAAGTCAGGTAATTGGTGACCGACAGCGTTGCGCCAATCTGCGATCTGATCCTGCGGCAAGCGGCCCGTTAGGGTGAAATGCAGCCGAAACTGGTCAAGGACGTGAGGATAGCCAAATAGCTGCAACAGTTCCTCTTGTCGCGCGCTCAGCTTTTTGGCCCGCCGCCGTTCCAGTTCCGCCGCACTCATAGGTGCGCGAAACATATCCAGATCGGTGACGCAGGCGCTCGCCACCCGGTCCAAACCCGACGCATCGCCCAACGGCACCAGCGCCAGAAACCGCCCCAAGGCGATCAACTCCAATCCCGCGCACCGCGCCGGAGCGGTCGAGACCGCGAGCCGCTGCAAGGCTGTGTGCAACTGCGCCATTTGTATGCCATCCGCCAATTTGAAGGGCGGTTTCAGAGTGGCGTGAAAGCCGTATTTCCGTGGTGTTCCTGTCACGTCGGCAAGGCCAGGAACGGCTGGCTGTTGCACTGCGCACCCCGCCGCGACATCCCATCCCAGCCACGCCGCCCCGAATTCGGCCAGCGCGCTGTCAGTGGGCAAATGATACACCGCAAAACGCGAAAATTTCATAATTTCTCCCGTCCACCCCAAGGCCGCCCGTTCGGCCAACACCATCACTATGTCAGGGGCGCCACACTTGGCCAATGCGTGGTTTCATACGGCTTACTCAGGATGCTGCGCTGTGGGGCGTTGTCGTGCACGCCAGCGCCTGCCCAGAATGAAGGCCGCGTTGATTTGGTTGCACAGCGCATGCGACAGCGTGCATTCGGTAGCGAAAAATTCATGAGCCATGCGGATCATCTATCCGATGCGCCTTCAGTGCCCGCTAGCGATCATCCTGGCACGCGGCCGTCACGATGATTTCCACACGCAGCTCCTTGCGGGCGAGTTTCGCCTCTCCGCACGCGCGCGCAGGTGCGTGACCTTCGGGCACCCAAGCATCCCAAACCGCATTCATCTCTGCAAAATCAGCCATGTCAGCCAACCAGATGACCGCTTGCAGCATCTGTTCACGAGAAGACCCTGCCTGCGCCAGCAGCGCATCGACACGCCCAAGGCAATCGCGTGTCTGGTCAGCCACGGTTGCCCCCTCGCCGACCTGCCCGCACAGATAGGCAACCCCGTTATGCTTGACGATCTTGCTCATTCGTTGGCCAACTTCAATCCGTTCGATCATGGCGTGTTCCCCTTTTTGACAAGTTGCTGCAGCGACGTCTGCCCCGACCCATTTGGCCTACCGTGAAGGCCGCGCGCCCGCAACACATCAGATCAGGGCATCCGGGATGAACTGGTGTGCGCTGCGTCTAACTTGAGCGCCGTGAGCGCCTGCGTGACCGCGCGTGCAAACATCTTTTGCCGCTCTTTTATCGGTTCATCCGCGCGGGTCATCAAACCCACCGGGCCTGCCGTCAGCTTCGTATCGATCGGCAACAAAACCAGATCCCGACGCTCGAGCGCATCCGCCACCACACCCTGCGAAATGATCCAAGCGTAGCCTGCACGCCGCATCATCGCATGACCGAAACTGTCGGAGACGGATTCGATGCCATAGCCATCGACAGACAAGCCATGCGACAAGAACAACCGGTCTACCAGAGGCCGGATGGCCGCATCTCGAGACGGATAGATCAAGCGGGACAGATCCAATTGCGTCACATGCCGCACAGCGCCAAACGCATGATCAACAGGTGCCACGATCACCACGTGCTCAATATAAAGCTGCGTGAACGTGACGTCGCGCATGGTTTCAGGATTGCCCAGACGGCCAACCACGACGTCCATGCGCCCGGCGCGTAAGGCATCCATCAAATACCCATGCGGTCCGTCCTCCACTGCAATCGTCGTTTGCGGTGCAAGCGCGGCGAACCGTATCACCACCTCCGGCAAAAGCCGCGCGGCGACACTGGGCAACGCGCCAACCGTGAGACGCCCGCCCGCAGGGTCTTCATGGACGGCCGCTGCTTGTTCCAAGGACAAGATATCCTGCCTCGGCATGGTGTAGAAACCGCGCACCTTGTGGCGTGATCCGCACCCCGCGGCGATCGCGCTCCAGCAGTTGTACGCCCAGAATAGCTTCCAACTCTTTCAGGCGCCGCGACATTGCAGGTTGCGTCAGGCCAAGGCCACGCGCGGCTTCGGTCAGGCTGCGATGTCGCATGATCTCAAGAAAGGCCTCGATATGATGAAGCTTGATACGCCGATCCATAGCATTCCATTTCCGGTATGTTTATTGGCTCATAACTCATTTTACCATTCTCAAAAAGGCATGTAATGATACGTGAAACGGAGACTAAACCCATCATGCGCGCGCAAGTCATCATCATCGGAGGAGGACCGTCAGGTCTGTTGCTCGGGCAGCTATTGTTGCGCGCGGGCGTTGATACCGTGATCCTTGAACGCCGCACCAAAGACTATGTGCTGGGCCGTATCCGCGCGGGGGTTCTGGAACAGGGTCTTGTGAGCATGCTGGCCGAAGCCGGTGTCGATGCGCGCATGCGATCCGAGGGTATGCCCCATGATGGCACATTAATTTCCTTTGATAACCGTTTGATCCGCATTGATTTTGAGGCCCTGACCGGATCCTCTGTGATGGTTTATGGCCAAACTGAAGTGACGGCTGACCTATACGCCGCGCGTGAAGCCGCCGGTGGCAAAACGCTGTTTGAGGTCGACGATGTGGCGATCCACGGTGCGGATACGGACAGCGCCTGCGTCACATACACGCAAGGCGGGCAAAGCCACCGGATCGATTGCGATTATGTGGCCGGATGCGATGGGTTTCACGGCGTCAGTCGCCAGACGATCCCGACCTCCGTGCGGCGTGAATACGAAAAGGTCTATCCCTTCGGTTGGCTCGGCGTACTAAGTGAGACGCCGCCTGTCAGCCACGAGTTGATCTACGCCAATTCGGAGCGTGGTTTTGCCCTGTGTTCCATGCGTAACCCGCACCTCAGCCGGTACTACATTCAATGCGATATGCAGGACCGCGTCGAAGACTGGCCCGACGAAGCCTTCTGGTCCGAACTCAAGACGCGTATCCCTGAGGCGCAGGCCAAAGCCCTGATAACAGGGCCATCCATCGAAAAGTCCATCGCCCCCCTGCGGTCCTTCGTGACCGAGCCGATGCGCTGGGGGCGTCTGTTTCTATGCGGCGACGCAGCCCATATTGTACCGCCGACAGGGGCAAAGGGGCTGAACACGGCGGCGTCGGATGTGCATTACCTGTTCCAAGGGCTGCGCCAATTCTACGGCGACGGTGACGCTGACGGGCTGGATCGCTACTCTGAACGCGCCTTGGCGCGGGTCTGGAAGGCGGAGCGGTTCAGTTGGTGGTTTTCATCGCTGATGCACCGCTATCCGGATCAGACTGAGTTTGATCTGCGTATTCAACGCGCCGAATTGGAATTTCTCGCTTCCAACGAGGCCGCGCAAAAAGCGATGGCGGAAAACTATGTGGGCCTGCCCTACTGATGCTGAAGGAACTTAAAGATGTCCGAACGAATGACGGTTGGTATGGCCACGCGGCGCGCAATTTTGGGAGACGCCCATGTCGATCGTGCCGAAGCCAGCAAGACCGATTTTGACGCGCCGTTTCAGACGCTGATCACGGAATCCGCATGGGGTACGCTTTGGGCGGATGACACGATCACACAGCGCGAGCGTTCGATGATCACACTGGCGCTTTTGGCGGCCATGGGCAATTTCGAAGAAATCCCGATGCATGTGCGGGCCTGTGCGCGCACCGGCGCGTCGCCGGATGACATCATGCAAGCGTTCATGCATGTGGCAGTCTATGCAGGCGTGCCCAAAGCCAATCACGCCATCAAGCTGGCCAAGGCGGCACTGGCGGAACCGGAGGCAGAGACATGACGTCGCATTTCATCCCACGCACACCGGGCTGGCATCCGCCCGCGTTCTATGCCGATTACAAATCCAGCATCAAACGGTCCCCGCAACTCACGCCCTTATCGCTGCCCTCTGGCCCGGCAGAGGAAACCGGCCCCGCTTTTGGGCATGGGCTTTTGGGACCGCTCGATCACAACCTGATCCTTAATTATGCCGCAGACGGCCAAGAGGCCGTTGGGCCGCGCATGATCGTACATGGCCGCGTTCTGGACGAGGCGGCACGCCCTGTGCGTGGGGCGCTGGTCGAAGTGTGGCAGGCCAATGCGGGCGGACGCTACCGCCACAAGAACGAAGGCTACCAAGCCGTGCTGGACCCGAATTTCGGCGGATGCGGTCGGGTCATAACCGACGATGACGGTCGATACATGTTTGAAACGATCAAACCTGGCCCCTACCCTTGGCCTAATGGTCCGAATTCCTGGCGGCCCGCCCACATACATTTCAGCCTGTTCGGCCTTAGTTTCGCACAGCGGTTGATCACGCAGATGTACTTCGAGGGCGATCCGCTGATCGGTCTGTGCCCGATCGTGCAATCCGTTCCCGACGCCGCCGGGGTCGCACAATTGACCGCACAGTTGGATATGGAAGTGACACGGCCCATGGATGCGCTGGCCTACCGTTTTGACATCGTGCTGCGCGGACCGGACCAGACGTTTTTCGAGAACCGGAAGGACGGGTTATGAGTTTGCGCGAGACACCCAGCCAAACGGCCGGTCCCTACGTTCACATCGGATGCACGCCGAGTGTCACAGGTATCTCGAGCGTGTATGCCAATGATCACGGCGCACGCATGATCACGGGCGACGCTGAGGGCCAGCGCATCCGGCTGACCGGATGCGTGATTGATGGCGACGGGATGCCCCTCAAGGACGCGATGATCGAAATCTGGCAGGCGGATGCGTCCGGCTTCTACCACAGCCCTGCCGAGACACGCGGCAGCGCCGATCCGCACTTCACCGGCTTCGGACGCGCTGCGGCAGACCTTGAGACAGGTGATTTCAGCTTTGACACGATTTTGCCCGGCGCTGTTGAAGGTGCGCCGTTTGTCTCTTTGTGGATCGTGGCGCGCGGCATTAATCTGGGTTTGCTGACACGGGCCTATTTTCCGGATGTGCCGGAAAATGACGCGGACCCGCTGCTTCAGGCTGCAGGACCCCGAGCCAAAACGCTGATGTTACAAAAGCGCGCGGCTGATCATTTCCACATCAACATCCACCTGCAAGGCCCGGACGAAACTGTGTTTCTCAACATCTGAACACAGCGCCAAACCGGGAATGGAACGCGCGCGGGACACGCGCTCCACTAGACTGATCTTTAGCCGCCCGCCAACATCGGCAGAAACAACACGATACCCGGGAAAGAGACCAGCAGTGCGATGGTCAAAGCGTCGGCGATGAAGAAGGGTGTCACGCCCTTGAACACATCCTGGACCGACAGATCATCGCGCACACCGGCCACCACGAAACAGTTCAAACCGATGGGCGGCGTAATCAGACAGAACTCCGCCATCTTGACCACCAGGATCCCGAACCAGATCGCACACATTGGGCCAGACATGCCGAATGTGCTGTCTGCCGCGCTGACGAACTCGCCGCCGTTCAGCGCCATCACCGCCGGATAAACCACCGGCAACGTCAGCAACAGCATCCCGATTGCGTCCATGAACATGCCCAGCACCGCATAGGCCAGCAGGATGCATACAAGGATCAGCATAGGTGACACGGTCAGCGACGTGATCCAGTCGGAAAAGGCCGCTGGCAATTCCGCAAAACCAAGGAACCGCACATAGAGCAGCACGCCCCAGATGATGGTGAAAATCATCACCGTCAGCTTGGCCGTCTCCAGCAGTGCTGCCTTGAGTTCTGGCCAACGCATGCCACGATAGACCGCCATACAAAAGACGATGAAAGCGCCGATGGCACCGCCTTCTGTGGGCGTTCCAAGCGCCTCACCAAAGGGGTTGTAGACAAAAAAGATGATGATCACGACCACCGCCACGATGGGCAGCGCCGCGGGCAGGGCTGCGAACCGCTGACCCCAGGTAAATCCGGTGACAGGCGGCCCAACCGACTTGAAAACCATGGCAATCCCGATGATCAGACCCGCATAAACAAGGGCCGAGAACATGCCCGGCAAGAACCCGGCCAGCAACAGCATACCAACGTTCTGTTCCACGATGATCGCGTAGATCACCAAAATGGCGGAGGGCGGAATGAGCGAGGCCAGCGTGCCGCCAGCAGCCACCACACCTGCCGCGAATTGCTTGTTGTACCCGATCTTGAGCATTTCGGGGATGGCAATCCGCGCGAAAACCGCCGCCGTTGCCACGGATGCGCCGGACACGGCCGCAAAACCCGCCGTGGCAAATACGGTCGAAACAGCCAATCCGCCCGGCACCCATGCGATCCAGCGTTTTGCGGCCTCAAAGAGCGCCATGGTCAGCCCGGCGTAATAGGCCAAATAGCCGATCAGGATGAAAATGGGGATCAGCGACAGCACGTCGCTTTGGACTTTGGAGTGCGGGATCTGCCCCGCCTGTTTGATGCCCACGGTCAGCGCCCAGCCGAGGTGCTCCATACCGAAATCACGTTTGGCCCAAAAGATAAGGACAAGCCCGACCAGCCCCGCAAGGCCTGCCGCAAAGCCGACCCGCATACCCAGAACGACCATGACCAGCATGCCACCGCTGACCCAAAGGCCAAGTTGAATAGGTTCCATGCCGCTATCCCCGCTGGCTCAGTTGTTCGGCCTCGGCCGCGGCCTGTGCCGCAGCACTTTGTGGCAGTGGCACGGCGACCGGACGCTCCAGCCCCAGCACAAAAGCGCGCCCATAGCCCCACAATTGCAGCACCAGCCGCAACGACAGAATTGAAAATGCCAATGGCGCCAGCATCTTGGCGGGCCACAGCGGCAGGTTGATGTCGATAGAACTGTCGCCCGACCAATAGGGTGCATTGAAGTTGATAGCGCGCAAGGCGTGTTCCCACGTGCCCCAGACCAGCGCCAGCATCAAAAGCAGGATAAAAAAGACCGACACGAATTCAGCCGCCCAAAGCGCACGCCCCTTGAGTTGCCCAATCAGGATGTCCATGCGGATATGCCCGCCTTCGCGCTGTGTATACGCAATGCCCATGAAGGCAATCAGCGGCATAGCCTGTTCGATGAAATCGATGTAGCCCGCCAGTGGTGCATTTACGAAGTAGCGCCCTGACACGTGGATTACCGCCAGCACCATCAGGGCAAAAACGGCAAAACCGCTGACCAGCGCCAACAAGTGCTCCAGCTTTAGCAACTGACGATCAACGCGGCTGATCAGGCTGTCGTCTTCCAGCACGGCGGATGATCCGGCCATGATGCAACTCCTTGCTCAATGTCTATTGGGAAGGCCGGAAAGAAGGGCCGCGCAATGGTTTACGCGGCCCTCTTGACCTTAGTTGGAAGCGCGTTTGGCTTCCAGCGTCGACACGACCAGCTCATAAAGCTCCTGACCGGGGATACCTTGGGCTTCCATGTCAGCGATCCACTTTTCACGGATCGGGTCGGCGGCAACAGAGCGGAATTCGGCGATTGTTTCATCGGAGAATTCGACTTTGGTCACGTTCTTTTCGTCCAGAATCGTGTCCCAACGCTGCAAGAGCTCTGCGTAATTCGTCAGGTAGTGGGCAATCGCTTCATCCACGGAGCTATCGAGTGCCGCGCGATGTTCGTCCGACAGTGCCTCATAGGCATCGGTGTTCACCACAACAGGGCAATTGACAGTGCCGGGGTTGAGGTTGGCCGTCCACCAGTCCGCCTCATTGATGGTGCCAAAGCTCAGGTGTGCGTGCTGGGCGAAGGCCACGGTGTCGACAACGCCGCTGTCCATCGCCTGAAATGCTTCTGTCGCGGTCACGGATGTTGGCACCGCGCCCACAGCTTCAAACGCTTGCCCGATGCCGCCTGTGGCGCGCACGCGCATGCCTTCGAATTTGGCCAATGCGTCACGCGGCTCGCCCGTGCCAACCAGATTGTACTGCGGCATCGGTGACGTCATCAGCAGCTTAGCGTTCCAGCGGGCAAGATCGGCCTGAACGGCGGGGTGATCATAAACCGCGTGGCTGACGGCCACTTCCTCTTCCAGATTGGCAACGCCAAGAAACGGCAGTTCCAACACGGTGATCGTGGGGTTCTTGTCACGGTGATAGCCCGCACAGAACTGCGCCATTTCGAACGCGCCAATGGAAATCCCGTCAAGGTTTTCGCGGTTCTTGGACAGACCGCCGTAGCTGACGTTCATCGTGAATTCGCCATTGGTTTTGGCCGACACCAGTTCAGCCAGCTTTTCGACATGCTCGGTGAAAGCCCGACGCTTGCCCCAAACTGAAACGTTCCATTCCGTGGCAGCTGCTTCGGTGACGAAAGCAAAGCTGATTGCGCCGATCGCGGCGGCAGACAGATATTTGTTCATGTGATTTCTCCCTAAATGCGCGCATTATTCAGAGCGCGTCGGGATGCAAACTACCCAAGGCGCGCGTTGGTGCCAAGCCCAGAAAGTGCGCCTTAGGGTAGCCGCCGTTTTTCAGGGCTGTTTTCCGTTGCCCATACCGCGTCGCATGCGCGTTGGAAAATCGCGGGCGCGGGAAGAAACCTGCAAAACCTGCGCGCCGTGTTTCATTCTTTTCAGATCGCGGTATGATTGGGCTGGGGAGAGGCGCACAGTGTTGAATGCTGTGAAGAATTCGGGCCAAGCGCCCGCACGCCAAGCCAAAAAGGGAGGAGCCTAATATGTCCGACACCACAGTTACCGCCAAAACCTATCCGCCGTCACCGGAAACCGTCGCACGCGCGCACGTAGATGCGTCGAAATATGAAAAAATGTATGAGGCTTCGATCACCGATCCGGATGCGTTCTGGGGTGAGCAGGGAAAACGTTTGGACTGGATCAAGCCGTTTACGCAGGTCAGCGACGTCGATTTCACACTGGGCAATGTCTCGATCAACTGGTTCGCCGATGGCACACTGAACGTGGCCGCCAACTGTATCGACCGTCATCTGGCCACGCGCGGCGATCAAACGGCGATCATCTGGGAGCCAGACGACCCGCAGGATGACGCGCTGCACATCACCTATTCAGAACTGCACCGCAACGTGAACAAGATGGCCAACGTCTTCAAAAAGCTGGGCGTGGGCAAAGGCGACCGGGTGGTGATCTATCTGCCAATGATCCCCGAAGCCGCTTACGCGATGCTCGCCTGTGCCAGAATCGGCGCCATTCACTCGATCGTGTTCGCCGGGTTTTCACCTGATGCCTTAGGCGCGCGGGTGAACGGATGTGACGCCAAGCTGGTGATCACCTCGGATGGCGCGCCGCGTGGCGGGCGCATCACCAACCTCAAGGACAACGTCAATCAGGCGCTCTTGCATGACACCGACGAGGTCAAATGCCTGATCGTCCGGCGCACCGGTCAACAGATCGCATTTCGCGCAGGGTTGGATTATTGGCTGCACGAAGAAGCCGACACAGTTTCAGACGATTGCCCCCCCGAAGAGGTCGGCGCCGAAGACCCCCTGTTCATCTTGTATACCTCTGGGTCCACCGGACAGCCAAAGGGCGTGGTGCACACCACGGGCGGTTATCTGGCCTATGCGGCCATGACGCATGAGATCACGTTTGATTATCATGATGGCGATATCTACTGGTGCACCGCCGATGTGGGCTGGGTCACGGGCCACAGTTATATCGTCTACGGCCCGCTGGCCAATGGCGGCACCACGTTGATGTTCGAGGGCGTGCCCACCTACCCCGACGCCAGCCGTTTCTGGCAGGTCTGCGAAAAGCACAAGGTGAACCAGTTCTATACCGCCCCCACGGCCATTCGCGCGCTGATGGGGCAAGGCAATCAATTCGTCGATGGCAGTGATCTGTCGTCGCTGCGCGTGTTGGGCACTGTCGGTGAGCCGATCAATCCCGAGGCGTGGCACTGGTATAATGACGTGGTCGGTCGCGGCAATTGCCCCATCGTCGACACATGGTGGCAGACAGAAACCGGCGGCCACCTGATGACGCCCCTGCCCGGCGCGCATGCGATGAAACCCGGCTCGGCGATGAAGCCTTTCTTTGGGATCAAACCCGTCGTGCTTGAGCCAACCTCCGGCGAGATCATCGAAGGCGATGGCGTTGAAGGTGTGCTGTGCATTGCGTCAAGCTGGCCCGGTCAGATGCGCACCGTCTGGGGTGATCACGAGCGGTTCGAAAAGACGTACTTCTCTGATTACAAAGGGTATTACTTCACCGGCGACGGCTGCAAGCGCGACGCGGATGGCGACTACTGGATCACCGGCCGGGTCGATGACGTGATCAACGTCTCGGGTCACCGCATGGGCACAGCCGAGGTCGAAAGCGCGCTCGTGGCGCACGCCAAGGTCGCCGAAGCCGCCGTGGTTGGCTATCCGCACGACATCAAGGGGCAAGGTATCTATTGCTATGTCACGCTGATGAATGGCGAAGAGCCGAGCGAGGATCTACGCAAAGAATTGCGCACTTGGGTCCGCACCGAAATCGGCCCCATCGCCTCTCCTGATCTGATCCAATGGGCGCCGGGCCTGCCCAAGACGCGCTCCGGCAAGATCATGCGCCGCATCCTGCGCAAAATCGCTGAAGACGACTTTGGAGCTCTGGGGGACACCTCGACACTCGCGGACCCGTCCGTCGTGGACGATTTGATCGAAAACCGCATGAACAAGAGCTGATTGCCTCTTGTCCGTTTGATCCGGCGCGTTACCTGTTCCCTTCTTGAACAAAGGGGACAGGTTTTGTGCGCACAGATGAATTACAGTATTCGCGGTGGACAAAGCCCCAGCCGCGTGGCACCGCTCGCCCCATGAGCGACGAAATGAAGTCTTTTGCACCCGGCGCCGGAAAAGAGCGCGAATTGCGTAATGCTTTCGGTAGGTTTGGCACAGGCGTGACCATCATAACGGCGCAGACGGCGCATGGCCCGCTGGGCATGACGGCCAACTCATTCTCGTCAATTTCGCTCGATCCGCCTCTGGTGCTGTGGTCACCGGCAAGCGCGTCGCGCCGACATGACGCCTTTGCGGATGCCGACGCGTTCTGCGTGCATGTTCTAGCGTCCGAGCAATTGCCGCTGGCCATGCATTTCGCCAGTTCCGGCGACGGGTTCGACGCTTTCGAATGGGCGCCCGGCCCGGCAGGCGTGCCTGTCTTGGCAAACTGCCTGACGGTCTTTCATTGCTCGACCCACGCCATACATCCCGCAGGGGATCACTCGCTCATTCTGGGCCGGGTTCATCAGGTTGATATGTGCCCGACCAACCGGCAGGGGTTGGTATTTGCCCATGGGCAATATGGCCAGGCCGCTTTTTTCGACTGACCGTTAGTAGTCGCGCTCAAAGAACAATCCGACACCGGTGTTGCCGTCCGTGCCAGCGGTGCCTTTGGCCGTCAGTGATGGGCTGATGTCGAGGTTCAACGACACCTCAGCAGATCCGTCCGAGGCCGCCGTGACATCCGTGTAGACGTTTTCGGACAGGTATTTCCCGACCCGCACCGCTGTTTGCCCCTCATCCGTGGTGGTGATGTCCAGATCGTCCAGACCAAATCCATCGCGCAGGCCACTGATGATCCCTGCCCCCCCTCCTCCGGCAAGGGTGGCCACGGCATTTGCCAGCTGCAACGCCTGAAACGCAGAAATCTGGCTGATGTCGCGACCAAACAATAGCTGTGCCAAAACCTCATCCTGAGGCACGATGGGGTCCGCCACGAACTGCACCTCTGGTGCGTCCGCCGGGCCATCGACAATGACGCCTGCGGTGCCTGTGGACGTGTTGGTCTGTGTGACAAAACGGATGTAGGGCGTCAGGCTGCCCTGAAACTGGGTCGACCCCTCGATCAGATCGAACCGCTTGCCCAAGATATCCAGCCGTCCACGGATCAACTCGAAACGACCCGCGGATATGACCTGTTGGGTTGTGCCCGTGAGCCGCAACGCACCGCCAAGTTCCGCATCAATTCCGCGCCCACGCACGAACATGCGGTTGGGCGCATTGACCTGAATATCAAGCAGCAGCCCCCCGCTGCCGCCGCTTTGTGTTTGGCTCGTCTGCACCGCATCTACTCCGGCTCGCGCACGCGTTGCACGTGCCGCGCGGGATGATCCGACATGCCGGATGGCCGGAATTTCGCCAATCGTTGTCAGGCCCGATGCGGGCACTGTGACTTCGGTTTCGGCCACGTTGACGGACCCGGAAAGCCGGGTGCCAGAGGACAGCGGCCCAGTGACGTTGATTGCCCCGCTGACACGCGTTCGAAAGAGGCGCGGGTCAACCACCACCACGTCTGCCAAACGGACCTGCAGATCGGCGGACGGTGTGCCGTTGAGCGATAGAGCCCCACCGACGGAAACCTGCCCGCCGCTCACGACTTGTGCCGTTGCATTGATGTCAGCGCGCCCTCCGTTCAGATTGATGCGCGTGTCGAGGCCCTGCAAAGCCACCCGCAAGTTTGGCGCCGAGAGCGTGGCACCGTTTGTCGTGATCTCGCCCGAGACAGAAGACAGCGCCGGCGGGCCGACGACACGCAAATCAAACCGCGCCTGCCCCTGCAGACTGCGCGGCGCGATGAAGGGCCGTGACAAGCCGAGCGGAACCGCCCCCGTTGCAATGATGTTCAGCACGCCTTCGGTGCCGATCAGCCCAGCCACCACCGCAGAGGTGCCACCCGGCCCCGTGGCATTGGTTTGAATACGCCAGCCATCGGGCGCGCGCATGGCGCGGCCCTCAGCCGACAAAGGCCCCGGTATCTGCGGCACAAAGACGGCAAGGTTTGGTAGGTTCGCGTTGAAGTCCAGCGCGGCCTCCGGCCCCGTGGCAAGCCCTGACACGATGATCTTGGCGCCTTCGGGTGCGTCCAGTGTGGCATCGACGGTCAACCCGCGAGGGCCCTCGCGCGCGGCGATTTGCAGTCGCGCGGCCCCCGGAAACCCCGGCAATAGTGGCGCTAAGTCAGCCAAGCTGACCGATGCATCGACCGTGCTTTGCCCGGTTTTCAACGTCGCATCTGCGCGGGCGCTAACGGCCGCATTCTCCAACACAAGGTCTTTGACAAAGGTGCCTGTCGCATCACGCTGCGCCACAAGCGAGAGCCTTGTATCGCCTTTGAGCAGTGCGTCCGCCTGTTCCACACCGATGCTGAGGTCAGTCGTTCGGCCCCGCACCCCAAGATCAAACGTCCCGGCCAGCGGCGCCACGCGTCCTTCGACATTGACCTCGGCGGCCCCGGCCAGAGGTTGTTCCAAAAGCCCCCCGAAACGGCTCAGCTGTTCGGTCGCCACGGCCAGCGACAACCGCGTCGGCAAGCCATCCCCGGGTGCGCCAATGATGATCCAACCACGTGCATCAAGCCCAGCGCCCGCGACGGTCAGATTGCTGAGGCGCACGGGTTGTCCTTCGATGTAATTGATCTGGGTGCGCGCCCTCAAGTCTCGCCCGACGGCCTGCCCCAATTCGGCGTCAGCAAAATCAACCCCGGCTGCATCCAGCGTCAGATCGACCAGAAACTGACCGACGGACCCCAGATTGCCCTGAAGTGTTCCGTCCATTTCCAGCGCCGCAGTTTCGATGCCAACGCCGTCTTGAACGAAATCCTCCATCTCGACGCGCGCCATGAAAGCGTCGCCGCGGGCTGCGTCGTAGTCAACGACCAGATTTGCAGCCGCAACCGAGGCGCCACCACCACCGGGCAAAACCGTAGGTGTACCATCGGGCGACACCATCCGCCCTGATACGTCGAGCAGAACCGGCCAACGATCTTGATTGAGCAGTGCGCGCCCCGCGATGTCCAGCGCCCGCGCGCGCATGGCGAATTGCTCCAGCGCAATCATCCCATCTGCCTGCAACGTGGCATCGGCCTGCAACGCCACGTTCGGGCCAAAAAAATCGGCGTATTGCGGCGCGACCAAAGGAGCAATGTCGCCGGACACGTCGACCGTAATCTGACGATCGCTTTGTGGATCGTCGCTCTGGATGCTGGTGGCTACGCGGCCCGTGACCCGCTGCACATCATCAGTGGTGAGGTCGATGTCGGCCACATATTGATCAAGCGGCCCTTCTCCGACGACACTTAACGCGACAGAGGGTTGTCCCGGCAGGTTGAGCAGGCGCCCAACAAGACCACCGGGGGCCTCTCGCAATGACATATCGACGTTCAACACGCTGTCAGCCCGGCCGAAGGCAACGGTCAGGTCAAATTGCCCTTCTTGGCCATCACTGCGCGCAGCGTCGATCCGTGCATCAAGACCGGTCTCATCGAGCCGGGCGGATGCGTCCAGCGAAAGGGTCATGGCGTCCCCCAGCAAAGGTGCGCCCAAACGGATGTCGGCAATACCGATCTGGTCGATGTTGATGGACACGGGCAAGTCCGGCAGGCTGAACCCCTGTGCTTCTGCCGGTGGCAGATCGACGCCGGCCTCCTCTGCGACGGGCAGGCGCGGCACATCCAACAACTCAGCCGTCAACTCGGTGACCTCCAGACGGCCCCGCAAAAGCGCCGCCCGGCTCCAGTTCAAGGTGACGTCCTCCAGGGTCAACCAGACCCCCTGCGCGTCTGCGATTGTCATCCGCTCGAATGACGCCTCGGAACTCAGTGCTCCGGCAAAACCATCAATGCGCACCTCTCGTCCAGCACCCGACAACGCGCCTTCCAGCGTGCGGGTCAGAAAACCGCGATCATCATCCTGTGCCAGCGCAGTTTGAGGCAGCAGAAAAATCGTCAAAAGCAGTGCGATCAAACGTCTCAAAACGATTGTCCTATTCCAATATAGATCTGCACGGCAGACCCAGATGACGCGCCTGACGTCGGCACCGCCAGATCCAGCCGGATCGGACCAATGCCCGTGGCATAGCGCAGCCCGACACCTGCGCCGCTGTGCCATTCGCCCGATCCATCGGGGAACGCTTCCGGTCCGACGTATCCCGCATCAAAGAACCCAACGACGCCCAGATTGCCCGCCGACCGCCAGCGCATTTCGGCGGTGAAGTTGGCGAACGCTCGACCACCCACCACATTGCCCCCGCCCAGATCGACGCCCAGCGACTGATAGTCATGGCCACGTACCGTGCCGCCGCCGCCTGAGTAGAACAGAAAGTCAGCAGGCGCCGTGGCCAAGGACGGCCCCACCACGGATCCGATCTGTCCTCGCAGGGCCAGAGTGATGTTGCGCGCCTCGCCAAAGCTGCGGTAGGCGCGCAGGTCTGCATAGCTGCGCGCGCCGTTCGCCGCACCGGAAATGGCCAGAAACGGAGCGAACGACACATCCGCATAGTAGCCTGAACGCGCATCAAGCGCGCGGTCGCGATAATCGAATGTCAGGCCAAGAGGCACCAGAAACAGGGTGTAGTCGTTTTCACCGAACGTATCGCGCGTCAAACCTCGCCGCACGCCCAACCCAAAGGTATAGGTGCGCTTTTCGGATGCGAACCGTTCAATCCCGACCCCGACGCTGACGCGCCGCGAGAAAAAGGCCACCTCGTCGCGTTGTTCCGCCTCGGCAAGCGCAAAAAAGTTGGTGTCTTCATTGAATGTGGCAGGACGCTCGAACCGAACGCCGATCAACCCGTCGACACCGCCCGTGTCCCCGCCGATCCCCTTGATTTCGGCGTCAAACCGCAACCGTTCTGCTCCGCCGAGCAAGTTGCGATGCAACCAGAAGCCGCTGAGCGCCAGCCCTTCGAGGGTCGACACCTCTGCACCAAAGCCGAAACGGCGCGGCTTGGCTTCGGCCAGTTGCGCGGTGATAATCTGTGTTCCGTCGGGGCCTGTGCCCTCGTCTTCCAGCATCGCCACGGACTGAAAGGCGCCAGTACGGCGCAACCGATTGGCCGCGCGTGCGACCTCTTCGGGATCAAACACGCGCCCTTGCGGCAACCCCGCGATGTCGATGATCCGTTCGCTGCGCACATCTGTGTTTCCAGCCACACGCAGCGGGCCGAACCGCAACCGTTCTCCGGGTGCAAGCGTCAAGGTTGCGTCCAACTGCCCTTCGGCGTGGCGTGCCGTGATTTGCTGACGCTCCAGTGTCGCCTTGGCGTATCCGTCGCCGCGCCATGCCGCGACCCCTTCGGCCACAGTATCGCGCAACACACTCAGCGATGCGACCTGTCCGGTGGCGAACTCATCGGGTGAGCGCGCACCTTGCGGCAATGGCGCGATCGAGGCACGCCCGAACAAGAACCGTTTGCCGGGCTCAACAGTGATGCGCACCTGTTGCACGGTGCGCGGCGGGTTGACCGGCGGAATTGCGGATGCCTCGCGACCATCAACGCGAATGCTGATCACCGGTGCGAAATACCCCGCGTCATACATCAACGCCAACAGCCTCTGATAATCAGCGCGGGCTGCCGAAACGATTTCTTGCGCGCTTGGGGTGGCGTCGTCCGCTGTTTGTTCGATCAGAAGCGAACCACCGGACAAACGCGCCCGCAGATCATCGGAGAGCGCACCGCCGAGCACGACATCAGCCGATCGTGCAGGCGCGATTAGCACGACCCCAGCCGCAACCAGTGCGATGATGCATCTGATCGCCCCGCGCACCGTCTTGGCCGCACTCTTTGGTGTCATTTTGTAACGCTCCCGCCCGGTCGTTCTGCCCATGTCATCATGTGTTAACGCGCGGGCGCGACTCTATGTTCCCACTGTATCGGTATTCCGGGGAGGCCCGCAAACAGACAATGTAGCATCACCGGTAACTTCTGCGTCGTTGGCTGATATTGGCCAGATGCCTCTTCTCCAATCGCGCGCGCTGTGACAGGCTGACATCGACCAAGATGGAAGACCTGATGACTCACTTCACAACAAGACCCGACATTCGGGGACATTTCGGCGTCGTGACGTCCACTCATTGGATCGCTTCGGCGGTGGGAATGGGCATCCTTGAAAAAGGCGGCAACGCGTTCGATGCGGCGGTTGCCACGGCGCTGACGTTGCAGGTGGTTGAACCCCATCTGAATGGTCCCGGCGGCGATATGCCGGCCCTCATCCATATAGCCGATACCTCCGAGACTCGCGTGATCTGCGCCCAAGGCCCCGCGCCCGCAGCGGCCACCATCGCTCATTATGATGCGCTCAACCTCGATCTGGTTCCCGGCTCGGGCATGTTGGCCACAGTGGTTCCCGGCGCGTTTGACGGCTGGATGATGCTGTTGGCCGATTACGGCATCCTGTCTCTGCGCGAGGTCATGGCACCCGCGATCGAATATGCCGCCCAAGGGCATCCGGTCTTGCCGCGCGTCGCCCATACGATTGCCGGATTGGCAGATTTCTTTGCTGAACACTGGCCAAGTTCATCCGCCGTTTGGACGCCTGATGGCATCCCCCCGGCCCCGCATGAGGTGTTCCGCAATCCGGATTTGGCACGCACCTACAGCCGGATCGTCGAACACGCGGAAGCCGCCGGCGACGACCGCGCCGCCCAGATTGAAGCCGCGCGGGCGCAGTGGCGGTCGGGATTTGTTGCGGATGCCATCGAGACCTTCATCAAGGATGCAGAGATCATGGATGTGACCGGCACCCGCCATCGCGCCGTTCTGGCCCGCAGCGATCTTGAGACATGGCGTGCCACCTATGAGACGCCGATGTCGGCAGAGTATCACGGTTGGACAGTGCATAAGACCGGACCTTGGGGACAGGGCCCCGTGATGCTGCAAGCGCTGTCGATCCTCAAACATTTCGACATCGGTGCGATGGATCCGCTTGGCGCGCCCTTCGTGCATCTGGTGATCGAAGCGATGAAGCTCGCCTATGCCGACCGGGAGGCCTATTACGGCGATCCTGCGCACAGCGAAGTGCCCATGGAACATCTGTTGAGCGATGACTACGGGCAAGAGCGCAGCGCGCTGATCAGCGAACAGGCATCGCACGAACAGCGCCCCGGGCGGGTGCCGGGCTTGGCACATCTTGCTGATGCCTATATCGCGCGCAGTGCCCGTGCGTTCGATGCACAAACAGGTGCCAGCGCGGGCGAACCGACCATGTCGCATCTGACCGAAAAGCGCGGCGATACCGTGCATCTGGATGTGATCGACCGCTGGGGAAATATGGTTGCAGCAACGCCATCGGGCGGATGGCTGCAAAGCGCGCCAGTGGTGCCGGGATTGGGCTTTGCGCTCAACACGCGCGCGCAGATGTTCTGGCTGGACGAGGGTTTGCCATCGTCGCTGAAACCCGGTGCGCGCCCCCGCACGACGCTGTCGCCCAGCCTTGCGGAAAAGGATGGCACCCGCATCGCATTTGGCACGCCCGGCGGCGATCAGCAGGATCAATGGCAGTTGATCTGGTTCCTGCGCATGGTCCATTTCGGGATGGGCCTGCAGGCGAACCTAGACGCGCCGCTTTTTCATTCGATGCACTTTCAAAGCTCGTTTTACCCCAGACAAACGCAGCCGGGCGAAATGATGATGGAGGCCAGTTTCGATGATGCAACCGTCAACGATCTGCGCACGCGCGGCCATATCGTGCATGTCGCAGACGCCTGGACGGTCGGTCGCATGACCGCAGCCCTGCGCGATGCGAACGGCCAGTTGCAAGCCGCAGCCACCCCACGTTTGATGCAGGCCTATGCCGTCGGACGTTAACACTTGAACCCAACCGGAGAGACACATGCCCATTCGCAACCGCGTTGCAGAACTTCACCCCGAAATCACCAAGTGGCGGCAGGACATCCACGCCCATCCCGAATTGCTGTATGACGTGCATCGCACGGCGGGCATTGTCGCTGAAAAACTGCGCGCATTTGGATGCGACGCAATCGAAACAGGGATCGGTCGCACTGGCGTGGTCGGGGTAATCAAGGGGCGGCAAACCTCATCCGGGCGCACGATTGCCTTGCGCGCCGATATGGATGCCCTGCCGATGTTCGAGGCGACAGGTGCTGAACACGCATCAACCGTCCCCGGCAAGATGCATGCCTGTGGGCACGACGGCCATACCGCAATGCTGTTGGGGGCTGCGCAATACCTGGCGGAAACGCGCAATTTCGACGGCACAGTGGTTGTCGTGTTTCAACCCGCTGAAGAGGGTGGAAACGGCGCGGATGAGATGATCAAGGACGGCATGTTGGAGCGTTTCAACATCTCGGAGATCTACGGGATGCACAACTCGCCGCTGCTGCCGATGGGGCAATTCGCAATCCGGCCTGGACCGTTTTACGCCGCTGTGGATCTCTTTGAAATCACCGTACGCGGTCGCGGCGGCCACGCAGCACGGCCCAACAATACCGTGGACACGACATTGGCCGCATCTGCGATCGTGATGGCCTTGCAACAGGTGGTGTCGCGCAACACGGATCCACAGCAACCTGTGGTTCTTTCCGTCACCAGCTTTCGTACCGAAAGCGATGCCTTCAACATCATTCCCGAACACGTCACATTGCGCGGCACAATCCGCAGCTTTGATGAAGAGGTGCGCGCTATGATCCACAAACGCGCGAGCGAAGTGGCCGCGATGACCGCTCAAGCCTATGGCGCAACAGCAGAATTTGCGCTGAGCTTTGAAGGCTGCCCGGCCACCGTGAACCACCCGCAGGAAACCGAATATGCCGCAGCTGCGGCGCGCGTGGTGGCCGGGGATGTGGATATCGACGCGCCCCGCACCACAGGGGGCGAAGATTTCTCGTTCTTTCTGAACGCCTGTCCCGGCGCCTATATTCAGGTGGGCAACGGGCCCTCAGCGGGGCTTCACCACCCGGAATATGATTTCAACGACGAGGTGATCCCAACTGGCGTGTCTTATTGGGTGGAACTGGCCGAACAACGCCTGCCCGCGCAATAGACCGCGACCCAACGTCTTGGCAGACATCAAGCGCGGCATTCCCTTGCGAATGCCGTTGCTCAGATCATGATTGGCCAGTGTTCGGCATCAAAACCGTCGAGTTCAACATAGTTCCACCATGCGCCATCACTTGGTGATTGCGGTGCCTGTTGTGGTCCGGCCAAACGCGCAAGAACCACACTGTCATGCGCCAAGGGATCATCATAGTATCCCATATCATCGGGGCGCTGATCTGGTTGGTCTGGGTTGAACCCTGCCGCAATGGCCTCAGCCTGCGTTCCGCCAAAGATCAGATCGTCACCTGAGCCGCCGTCCAAGGTATCGCGCCCTTCGCCCCCCGTCAGCACGTTGTTTGCGCTGTTGCCTGTCAGCGTGTCATTGGAATTGCCACCGGTTGCGTTCTCGATGACGGTTCCGCGTGCAATCGTATAGCCACCATAGACGCCTGCCGCGCTGGACAGCATCCCGCCGGCCAAGACACCGTCGCTTGCATTGAGCGTGGCCGCGCGCAGATCGATCGTAACGGGGTTGAAGCCATTGTAGATGAATTCGTCGGTCCCACCTGCATCCCAGATGGCCTTGTAGTGCGTTCCGGACTGATTGGAATTTGCGATCTGATAGACATCATCGCCCGTCGCCGTTGTCCAGTTTTCCCCATAGAGCGTTTGGATCATGGCAATGTCAAAGGCGCCCATGACACTGAAACTCCGGTCTACTGTCCCGTTGGAAAAGAAGGGCTGCCCGGTTGTTTCATTGCCGAAATAATCCACCTGATCGAGGCTGTTATAGGACATGACCGTATAGAGCGTCTGATTGAGCGCATAATTCCCTGTGTCGTCAAACGGGCTACTGACGCCAGGCAAACCCGCATCGCCACCTTCAGGGTGCGGATGACCCAGTCCCAGATTGTGCAGCAACTCATGAATGACCGTTTCATAATTGTACCCGCCATAGGTCAATCCGTCGCCGACACCAACGCCCGGTTTGTAGACATAGGTTTCATTGATGAAAACACCGTCCCCGCCAACGCCATAGGAATACCCCAGTGTATTGTCGTTGGCCCGATAGTACCAATAGTCGATATCGGCATTGTCGGACCCGTAATTCACGTCGGCCACTTCAATGAAATTCAGGTTGGAGACCGCTTCAAGGTCCGCGTGGGCTTGTTCAATCGCGACGGTTAGCTCGTTTGACCAGATCGCCAATGCGCTGCCAAATATTCCATCTGGGTTGGGATCATTCCGGTTGAGCGTATAGGTGATCTGGGTGTCCGACCATTTTTCGAAGCCGCCCAGATATGAATGGGCAAGGCCCGTCAGAAACGGATTCTGATTGATCTCGAATGTTTGGGATATCGTTGTGCGTGTTTTAAATGACATCAGCTATCATCGGTTTTTGAAACGTGTTTCGAACAGTTGGGCCATTCCTTGATGGAATTTACCAGCTTTGTGTTCCTCACCTCAAAAACTGGCAAATTCATGACCAATTCATTAATTTTTCGCGGGAAAATTGAATTTTCGTGCTGAACTAGCAACCGCGCATCCAGATCAGACGCCGATCGTCGCCTGTACAGCACGCTGCCAGCGGGCATATTTCTGCGTGGCTGTTGCATCCGGCATCTGAGGTGCGAAAGTCCGTTCCACGGCCCATCCTTGCGCAAATTGCTCCATGTCCGGGTAAAGCCCCGCGCGCTGCCCGGCCAACCATGCTGCCCCAAGCGCCGTGGTTTCCAGCACATGCGGGCGGTCCACATCAGCCCCGATGATATCCGCAAGAAATTGCATCGCCCAGTCGCTCGCACTCATGCCTCCGTCCACGCGCAGCGTCGCTTTGGCCCCCTGCCCCTGCCAATCAGCCTGCATGGCTTCCAGCAAGTCACGGGTCTGAAACCCCACACTTTCCAACGCAGCCCGCGCAAATTCCGCAGGGCCGGAATTGCGGGTCAGCCCATAGATCGCGCCGCGACAGTCCGCGTTCCAATAGGGCGCACCCAATCCTACGAAAGCAGGCACGATCACCACATCCTGGCCCTCATCCGCCGCTTGGGCCAATGCTTGGGTGTCACCGGCATTCTGCACGATCTGAAGCCCGTCACGCAGCCATTGCACCACCGCGCCGGCCACGAAAATCGACCCTTCCAGCGCATAGGTCGGCACCCCATCAAACTGATAGGCAATCGTCGTCAGCAAACGATTTTGCGAAGCGACCGCGTCAGATCCGGTGTTGAGCAGCGCAAAACACCCTGTGCCGTAGGTCGATTTCATCATGCCCGGCGCGAAACACGCCTGCCCGATGGTTGCCGCCTGCTGATCGCCCGCCACACCGAGGATCGGAATGGACGCGCCGAAAACCGCTGGATCGGTCCTGCCAAAGTCGGCCGCGCAATCCTTGACCTCGGGCAGCATCGTCATTGGGATGCCCATCAGATCGCAGATGGTACGGCTCCACCGTCCCTTGCGAATGTCGTAAAGCATGGTGCGTGCGGCGTTGGTCGCATCCGTGACATGCGCAGCGCCTTTGGTCAGCTTCCAGATCAGGTAGCTGTCGACGGTGCCAAAAAGCAGTTCACCAGCTTCGGCACGCGCCTGCGCCCCATCAACGTTTTGCAAGATCCAGCGCAGTTTGGTGGCCGAGAAATATGGGTCCAGCAACAGCCCGGTGCGGTCGCTGATCATCGCCTCAAGTCCCTGGTCGCGCAGATCTGCGCAGTCCTGAGCCGTGCGGCGATCTTGCCAGACGATGGCGTTGCAAACCGGCGCGCCTGTGGTTTTATCCCAAACCACGGTCGTCTCACGCTGATTGGTGATGCCGATCGCCGTGATGTCCTGTGCGGTCAGACCCGCCTTTTGCAATGCCGCCTGCACCGTCTCAACTGTGCTTGAGTATAAATCTTCGGGCGCATGCTCGACCCAACCGCTTTGCGGAAAATGTTGTTGGAATTCTTGCTGCGCGACGCTTGTGATTTTCATTTCTGCGTCAAAAACGATGGCGCGCGATGACGTGGTGCCCTGATCGATGGCGAGGATATGGCTCATTATTTCGGCACCCGTGTGAACTGAAGTCTTGTCATCATTCCAAAGCAACGAAAGGCGCGCAAGTCACCTGTGCGCCCGTGCAACAGGCCGACTTGCCCGCGCGGCCATCCAGCGATCCAGCGTCGCGATCTGTTCCGCGCTCAGACGCAGTCCCAGTTTGCTGCGCCGCCATACGACATCTTCCGCCGTCAGGGCAAACTCGTGATCCATCAACCAAGCCACCTCGCGCGCGCTGAGCCCATAACCGAAATCATCGCCCAAGTCCGCCGTCGTTTTCGCGCCGTTCAACATTTCCCAGCAATCCGTTCCATAGGCACGGATCAGACGACGCGTGCTCACCTCGTTCAAAAACGGAAACGCCGCGCGCAACCGCTGGATCAGATCGTCAACACTTCCGACATCGAAATCCCCGCCGGGTAAAGGAACGCCCGCTGTCCAATGACCCGACACACCGGGAAAGAACGTGGCGATCTTGTCCATCGCGTCCTCTGCCAGTTTGCGGTACGTCGTGATTTTTCCGCCAAATACATTCAGCATCGGCGCGCCACTCTCGCCTTCGACGGTCAGGGTGTAGTCGCGTGTCGCAGCGGTGGCACTGCTGGCCCCATCATCATAAAGCGGGCGCACGCCTGAATACGTCCAGACGACATCCTCCACGTCGATCTGCCGCTCGAAATACCCGTTGGCAAAGCGGATCAGATAATCGCGCTCGGCCTCCGTGCATTCGGGGGCCTGCTCGAGATCGTCATGTTCCACATCCGTGGTGCCGATCAGGGTGAAGTCCGTTTCATATGGGATCGCAAAGATGATCCGGCCGTCCGTGCCTTGGAAAAAGTAGCATTTATCATGATCGAAAAGCTTGCGCGTGACGATGTGGCTGCCCTTGACCAACCGTACCCCTTCCGAGGAATTGCTGCGCAGTTTTTGCTGCAAGACATCCCCCACCCAAGGCCCCGCGGCGTTGACCACCATGCGGGCGCGCATCGTGCTTGGCGCACCCGTCAATGTATCAACGAGCGAAACATCCCAGTGCCCGTCGTGGCGTTGCGCAGAGACGACCTTGGTTCGCACCATGATATGCGCCCCACGGTCTGACGCGTCGCGCGCATTCAGCGCCACAAGCCGCGCGTCTTCGATCCAGCAGTCGGAGTATTCGAAAGCATGTTCGAACTTGGCTTGCAGCGGTGCGCCTTCGGGAGAGCTGCGCAAATCAAGCGACGACGTCGCGGGCAACAGCTTGCGCCCGCCCAGGTTGTCGTAGGCAAAGAGCCCCAACCGGATCAGCCATGCGGGTCGTCGCCCCTTCATCCAGGGCATGACAACCGACAAAACGCGCGACGCGGGTGTGTCGGTGTCAAAGCGCATATCCTTGTGGTAGGGCAGCACAAACCGCATCGGCCAGCTGATATGCGGCATAGCGCGTAACAGAACTTCGCGTTCGGCCAGAGCGTGGCGCACCAGATTGATCTCGAAATACTCAAGATAGCGCAACCCACCGTGGAAAAGCTTGGTCGAGGCCGACGACGTGGCCGAGGCCAGATCATTCATTTCTGCGAGCGCCACGGACATGCCCCTTCCGGCAGCATCGCGTGCGATACCACAGCCGTTGATCCCACCGCCGATCACCAGCAGGTCAAACACTTCGCAGGTCTTTTCCGACGTCGGCACGGCCGCCTCCTGATGCGATTGGATCACACCCTCTGCAGTAGAAGTGCTGACCGCCAAGTGCAACACCTACGCCTGCCTTTACCGGTTGCTGTCCCCTGCGCGCTCCCTATTCTGATGACAGCAGCGCAGGCGCGCCGAAACCCGAAAGGATACTTCCATGCCCGATCCGTTGAACATTGCCGTCTTCGGACTTGGCTCCATGGGGCTGGGCATCGCGCGGTCCATTTTGCGTGCAGGACATAAGACACACGGGTTTGATCTATCGGATCAAGTTGTTGCACAGTTTCGGTCCGAGGGCGGCGCTGCGCAAGACTTGAACGACGCGGCACCGCATTTCGACGCGGTTGTGGTCGTGGTGCTGAATGCCCGCCAAACCGAGGACGTGCTTTTTGGCGATGCGGGTGTTGTGGCACATCTGCGCAAGGGCGCGGTTGTGATCAGCTGCGCGACCGTGCCGCCTGAGTTCGCCAAAGCAATGGAGGCGCGGTGTCAGGCGGCAGGGGTACATTACCTCGATGCGCCGATTTCGGGCGGCTCGCTCAAGGCGGCACAGGGTGCGCTCAGCATCATGGCTTCTGGCACCGCCGCCGCTTTTGACGCGGCGCGCCCGGTTTTGGACGCCACTGCGCAATCGGTCTTTGAGCTGGGGCCTGCCGCCGGTGCCGGTTCTGCGATGAAGGCCACAAACCAATTGCTTGCAGGCGTGCACATCGCCGCCATGGCCGAGGCGCTGACATTTGCCATGACACAAGGCATTGACCCGCAAACCTTCCTTGACGTGATCCCGCAATGCGCGGGCAGCAGTTGGATGTTGGAAAATCGCGCACCACACATTGTTTCGGGCGACTACACGGCGCATTCCTCGGTGGATATCTGGCCCAAGGATCTTGGCATTGTTCTGGACATTGCCAAATCGGCCAAGTTCGGCGCGCCACTGACCGCGGCCGCCTTGCAACAGTTTCTGGCCGCATCCGGGTCGGGGCTGGGGGCCGAAGATGATGCAGCTGTCGCCAAGGTCTATGCGCGCAATGCAGGCCTACGTCTGCCGGGCGTCGACGAATGACGCGTTTGTCCGCCAATTTGGGATTCTTGTGGGCTGACCGCCCGCTGCCAGATGCGATTGATGCGGCAAAGAACGCAGGGTTTGATGCCGTAGAGTGTCATTGGCCCTATGACACCCCAGCCGAGCATGTCGCCGATGCGCTGACCCACACCGGGTTGCCGATGCTGGGCCTCAACACCCGACGGGGCGACGTGGCTGCGGGTGAAAACGGGTTGAGCGCCCTGCCGGGCCGCCGCGCAGAGGCACGTGCCGCTGTCGATGAAGCGCTGGCCTATGCCGCGCATATTCAAGCCGCCTCCGTGCACGTCATGGCCGGGTTTGCCCAAGGGCCCCAAGCGCATCATGTATTTCTTGAAACCTTGGGCTATGCTGCGGCGCAGGCGGCCAAGCAGGGTGTCACGATCTTGATCGAGCCGCTCAATCGATATGACGCACCGGGCTATTTTCTCACAACCACAGACCAAGCCAAAGAGATCATCAAAGAGCTTGGCGCGCCGAACATCAAGCTGATGTTCGACTGTTATCACGTGCAACTGATGGAAGGCGATCTGACCAACCGGCTGCGCGCGCTGCAGCCACTGATCGGGCATATCCAGATCGCAGGTGTGCCCAAGCGCGGTCCTCCCGATGAAGGCGAGGTCGCCTACGGCCACATATTCCGCACGCTCGCTGAAATCGGGTACGATGCGCCGCTCGGCATCGAGTACAAACCAAATGGCGCCACAGACGATACTCTGTCGTGGATGAAGACCCTGCGCCAATCTGCCCAGGGTGGCTGTTGATCCATGTCAATGTAGGCTGACACACAAACTGTCAGCTTTATGTTACATATTCTGACAGTGGAGTCCGCCATGCGCATTGTGTTCGTTCACCCAAATTATCATTCCGGTGGTGCTGAAATCGCCGGCAACTGGCCGCCAGCTTGGGTCGCATATCTGGCAGGGGCGCTCAAAACCGCCGGCTACGACGATGTGCACTTCATCGACGCGATGACCAATGACCTCGAAGACGAGACGCTTGCTCAGAAACTACGTGACCTCAAACCCGATGTGGTGGGATGCACGGCGATTACGCCTTCTATCTATGTCGCTGAAAGAGTTCTGGAAATAGCCAAGGACGTCGCGCCAGATGCGTTGCGCGTAATGGGCGGGATACACGCCACGTTCATGTACAAACAAGTGCTCTCAGAAGCACCGTGGATCGATGTGATCGTGCGTGGCGAAGGCGAGGAAATCATCGTCGACCTGATGAACACAGTGGCCGAAGGACGTTGGCCCGAGGACAAACGCAAAATCAAGGGTCTGGCCTTTCTCGATGGCGATCAGATCGTGGCGACGCAGGCCGCGTCCACCGTCAAGAACCTTGACGGAATCAAGCCCGACTGGTCGCTGCTGGAGTGGGAGAAATACATCTACATTCCGCTCAACAAACGCGTCGCAATCCCCAATATGGCGCGGGGCTGTCCGTTCACCTGTTCGTTCTGCTCGCAATGGAAATTCTGGCGCGATTACCGCGTGCGCGATCCGCTCAAGGTGGTCGATGAGATCGAGGATCTGGTCAACAACCACGACGTGGGCTTCTTCATTCTGGCCGATGAGGAACCCACCATCAACCGCAAGAAGTTCATCCAGTTCTGCGAGGAGTTGATCAAACGCGACCTGCCAAAACGGGTGCAATGGGGCATCAACACGCGGGTCACCGACATCTACCGTGACCGCGAATTGCTGGGCCTTTATCGCAAGGCCGGACTGGTCCACGTGAGTCTCGGCACCGAAGCCGCGGCGCAATTGAAGCTGGACCAGTTCAACAAGGAAACCACCGTTGAGCAGAACAAGGAGGCCATTCGCCTGCTGCGCGAAGCCGACATCTTTGTCGAGGCGCAATTCATCGTCGGGCTCGACAATGAGACCAAGGACACGCTGGAGGAAACCTTCCAGATGGCATGGGATTGGCAGCCGGATCTCGCGAATTGGGCGATGTATACGCCCTGGCCCTTCACGCCGCTCTTTCAGGAATTGAAGGATCAGGTCGAGATCTTTGACTTCTCGAAATACAACTTCGTCACACCGATCATGAAACCCGCCGCCCTGACACGCGGCGAATTGCTGGACGGCGTGATGAAAAACTACCGCCGCTTCTACATGCGCAAGGCGCTGTTCCATTATCCATGGCGCGGTACAGGTTACCGTCGGCGCTACCTTTTGGGTTGTCTCAAGGCCTTCCTGAAGGCCGGGGTCAGCCGCACATTCTACGATCTGGGCAAGGCCGGATACTGGGGCCCGCAGACCAAGAAATCGGTGCATTTCGATTTTGACGAGACGCGCACCATCGCCGAGGCGCAGATGGAAGACTGGGAAGCCTCCGCCGACCGTGCGGCACGGGCCGCCGAACGCCGCGAAGCCCTGCGCGCCCAAGGTAAGGAGCGCGCCAAAGAGCGCGCGGCCTTCAAGATGCCAAACGGAGCGACAAAGGCCTGCGGTGGAGGAACTGAGCAGATGGACGACAGCGTCGATGCTTGACGCCGCACCGCTTGAAACCACAGTTGGGGCCGCGCAGATCGGCCCCAATGCCATATTGCAACTGGCCGCCCCGGTAGACTGCGCGCTGGGTCCGGGCGCGATGTCCCGACTCTTGGCGCAGGCCCACGCCGTCATGCCCAGCGGGGACCATATGATCGACGAGGCCGAAGTCGCCCGCGTTCATCAAGCCTTGCGCAAGCGCTACCCAAACGAGGCGCCCGGCATTGCACGCGCCGCCGGGATCGGCACGGCGCGCTACATTCGCGCCAATCGCATCCCTGCCCCGGCCCGAGTGCTGTTGCGCCTGTTGCCGTCGTGGATGGGTGAACGTGTTCTAAGCAAAGCGATTGCCGCCCACGCCTGGACCTTTTGCGGATCGGGCAAGCTGCACGTAGAGATCGGTCGCACCATCGGGTTCGAGATCGCAGACAACCCGGTGCTTGCAGGGTTTCATGCGCAAACGCCGCAATGCGACTGGCACTGTGCCGTATTCGAAGAGCTGTTCACCAGTTTGCTGGGTCGTCCGTATCAAGCGCATGAAACAGCCTGTTGCGCGATGGGCGCCCCTGCGTGCCGGTTTGAGGTCAGCCGCCACTGACAATTGTCAGGCCCAGATATCTCTCAAGAACCGTGCGACCTCATGGTGCGCGCGCGCCGCGTCATCGACCAATCCAAGATACCCGAAAAACCCGTGGATCATGCCCGGATAGTCCTGATACTCAACCCGGACGCCTGCGGCTTTGAGTTGTGACGCATAAGCGACGCCGTCATCATGAAGCACATCACATTCCGCCGTCAAAATCAGCGTCGGCGGCAAACCCGCGTGCGAAGCGGCGTTGCAAGGAGACGCCCGCCAGTCGTCGTGAAGTTCGGCATCCGGCAAGTAGCGCTCCTTGAACCACGTCACCGTGTCTGCCTCCAAAATCCCATAGCCTTGCGCGTATTTTTCATGTGACGCGGTGCCGCCTCGGTAATCGATGACGGGATAAATGAGCGCCTGAGCCGATATTGCGACATCCGGTACGTCGCGCGCCATCAGGGCCACGACAGCGGCAAGATTGCCCCCGGCGCTGTCACCGCAGACCGCCAGGCGGTTTGGATCGACCCGTAGAGCCTGCGAGTGATCAGCCACCCAGCGTGTAGCGTCAAAGCTGTCTTCGGCGGCGGCGGGGAACGGGTGCTCCGGCCCCATTCGGTAATCGACCGAGACAAGGGTGGCGCTGGCGGCTTGGGCCAAAAAACGCGCGGCGGTGTCATGCGAATCAAGGCTGCCGAAAACATGACCGCCACCGTGGAAGAACACGATCACGGGTGCGGCCTGATCATCGTTTGTCCGGTAAATGCGCACAGGGACATGGCCGTACCCCGGCCCGGTGGAGGTGTTTTCTACCTCGGACACTTCTGGCGGCGGGTAGTCATCGCGGCGCGCGGCGGACATCGCCTCGACCATCTGGCGCGCGTCCTGCGTGGACAGGTCCTGCACCTTCGGCACCTTGAGTTCGGCCATCCTGTCGATGATCGCTTGCGCCTGGGGGTGAACATCATCTGGCATGAACAAACGCCTCCGTTTCGCGTGCTTGGCGAGAGTTGCACAGCGAAACCGCACACACAAGCGCATCCACTTTTGCATCAAAACGCTTGTGCCGCAGCGCCCGGTGCCACTACGCTCGGGGGCAATGCACGTGTTGCACGCCCCCATGTCCGGAGCTGAAAGATGAATGCACAGCCGCCGCTGCCTAAATCCGCAAGACACATTGAAACGGATGTCGATGTGCTGATCATTGGCGCGGGTATTTCGGGGATCGATGCGGCCTATCATCTTGCCAAGGATCGTCCGGGCACGCGCTTTGCGATCTTGGAAAGCAAACCCGAGATTGGCGGCACATGGCACACGCACCGCTTTCCGGGCATTCGCTCGGACAGTGATCTTTTCACCTTTGGGTTCAGCTGGAAACCGTGGACAGGCGTGCCGATCGCGACGGCAGAGGAAATTCTGAAATACCTCAATGACGCGGTCGACGAAAACAACCTGCGCGACGCCATCCGCTTTGATCATCAGGTTCAAAGTGCCGATTGGTCCAGCGCGGATCAATGCTGGCGGGTGACGGTCTCCCCCGGCCCGGATGAGCCCCCAACAGTTATCACGTGTTCGTTCTTGTGGATGTGTGCGGGTTATTACCGCCATTCTGAAGGCTACACCCCCGAATGGCCGGGTATGTCCGACTTTAAGGGCACAATCGTGCATCCGCAGACATGGCCTGACGGGCTGGATCACGCAGGCAAGCGCGTCATCGTCATTGGGTCGGGTGCCACGGCTGCCACCATCGTGCCCAAAGTGGCCGAGACGGCCGCGCAGGTGATCATGCTGCAACGCTCTCCGACCTATTACTATCCGCGCCCGGTGATGGATGAATTCAACGCAACCCTCAGCGCACTGGACTTGCCCGACACGTGGTACCACGAGATCATGCGCCGTAAATTTCTGCGCGACAGCCAGATCACCGTGGAACGCTCCCGCACGGAACCCGATGCGCTGGCCAAGGACATGATACAGGGCGCGCGCGACTACCTTGGCGACGGCTATGACGTGGAGACGCATTTCACCCCCAGCTACCGCCCCTGGCGACAACGTGTGGCAATGGTGCCGGATGGTGACCTGTTCGTGGCCATCCGTGAGGGCCGCGCCGAGGTTGTCACAGACAGCATAGACCACTTCACGCAGGACGGCGTTCAGCTCAAGTCTGGTGCCCAACTGAAGGCCGACATCATCGTGACCGCCACAGGCCTCAAGCTAACGATGTTCGGCGATATCGCGTTGCATGTGGACGGGCAAAAGGTTGATCCTGCGGACTGCTATACCCATCGCGGCGTGATGTTCAGCGGGTTGCCCAATCTGTTCAACGTCTTTGGCTATTTGCGCAGCAGCTGGACAATGCGGGCCGATCTTGTGTCGGCCTATGTGTGCCGCCTTTTGGCGCATATGGACGCAAAGGGTGCGCAATCGGTCACACCGCAGTTGCGCACCGAAGACAGCGACATGGCTGAGCGCCCTTGGATTGACCCCGAAAACTTCAACGCAGGCTACATCACGCGCAGCCTTGCCGCCCTGCCCCGCCAAGGTGATCGACAGCCGTGGATCATGACCCAGGACTATTACCGTGACAGGGTCGATCTGCCTCTGGCCGATCTGGATGACGGCACGCTCGTGTACCGTGCCGCACCTGCCCATTCCACCGTCGCATCCTGAGACACGCATGACCCACTGGGCCTTACTTGCACCTCATCGCGCCCCGACACCACGTGCAAGGAGACCCCGGCATGGCTGAGCTTCCCTTTTTACCGCAGGAATACGCACAACGTCTGACCAAGGCCCGCGCGGCGATGGAGGTCAAGGGGCTGGAGGCGATTTTTGTCACCGATCCGTCGAATATGGCGTGGCTGACAGGCTATGACGGCTGGTCGTTTTATGTGCATCAGGGTGTGTTGCTGACCCATGACGGAGACCCGGTTTGGTGGGGCCGCGCCATGGATGCCGTGGGTGCGCAGCGTACCACTTACCTGAGCCACGACAACATCGTCGGGTATGACGACGGCTTTGTACAGAACCCTGAAAAACACCCAATGGAAGATCTGTCGGCCTTGATCGCGCGGCGGGGTCTGGCCAAGGCGCGCATCGGGTTCGAATTTGACAACTACTATTTCACCGCTGCGGCATTGCTGGCGCTTCAGACGGGGCTGCCAGAGGCGCACATTCACGACGCGACCGGCCTGATCAACTGGCAACGCGCCGTCAAATCCGACACCGAACTGACGTACATGCGCCGCGCTGCACGGATCGTTGAGCGGATGCATGAAGTGATCCGCGACAAGGCCGAACCCGGCCTACCCAAAAACGCTTTGATTGCAGATATTTACCACGCCTCTGTTTTGGGTGCAGACGGGCATTGGGGGGATTATCCCGCAATCGTGCCCATGGCCCCCTCCGGTCTGGATGCCACTGCACCCCATCTGACGTGGGACGACACGCCGTTAAAGCGCGGCGAAAGCACGTTTTTCGAGATCGCAGGCGCGCATAAGCGCTATCAGTGTCCGCAATCGCGTACGTTGTTTCTGGGCAAGCCGCCGCAAAAATACCTCGACGCCGAACAGGCCGTTCTGGAAGCGGTCGAGGCAGGTTTGCAACAGGCCAAGCCCGGCAATCACTGTGAAGACATCGCCAACGCCTTCAACAGCACACTCAACCGGCTGGGCTTTGAAAAGGACAGCCGCTGTGGCTATGCGATTGGCCTGTCTTACCCGCCCGATTGGGGCGAGCGTACGATGTCGTTTCGCAAGGGTGACAAGACCGTTCTCGAACCGGGCATGACCTTTCATTTCATGCCTGCTTTGTGGCTGGACGACGGTGGGTTGGAGATCACAGAGCCAATCGTGATCACAGAAACAGGCGTCGAATGCCTGTGCGCCACCCCACGCAACCTCTTTGTCAAAGGCTGATCCATGCGAGACAACCCCATTTCCGCCACGGTGGATTTCACGTTGGACGGTGTTCAGCATGGGCACCTGCGCCTGCCCCACAGCCGCAACACCAGCGCGTGGGGCTCAGTGATGCTGCCCATCTGCGTTATTCGCAACGGCGACGGACCTTGCGCACTTTTCACCGGTGCCAATCACGGCGATGAATATGAAGGACCACTGGCCCTCGTCGAGATGGCGCAGACCCTGAGCGCGCAAGACGTGACCGGAATGGTGATTCTCGTGCCCTTCATGAACCACCCGGCATTTGCCGTAGGTGATCGGGTTTCGCCGCTGGATGGCGTGAACCTCAACCGGGCCTTTCCAGGCGCGCCCGATGGCACACCCACGCAGAAAATCGCGGACTATTTTCAACGTGTTCTTCTTCCGCTCGCCGATGTCGTTCTGGATTTTCACTCAGGCGGCAAGACATTGGATTTCCTGCCTTTTGCCGCGTCGCACGCGCTGGACAACACAGCCCAAGAGGCACGATGCCGTGCCGCGCGCGATGCGTTCAATGCACCCTTCAGCATCGAAATGCGCGAAATCGACGCTTTGGGCATGTATGACGATGCCGCCGAAAACCTCGGCAAAACATTCGTTACGACAGAATTGGGCGGTGGCGGCACGGCGACACCCTATACAACGCAGATCGCGCGAAAAGGTGCCCGCAATCTGTTGATCCACGCGGGCATTCTGGACGCAGAACCTGACATTGGCCCCACACGAACGCTCACACAACCGGACGACAGGTGCTTTCATTTCTCACCCGAGGCAGGTTTGGTCGATTTCTCCATGTCCCTTGGCGACATGGTGCGTCAAGGTGAAACGCTGGCGCGGATCTGGTCGCCCGATCACCTTGGTCGCGAACCTATGGTGGTACATGCGCAAATGGACGGTCTTGTCACTGCGCGCCATCACCCCGGCCTGATCCAGCAAGGCGATTGCCTTGCAGTGCTGGCCGTCGAAACGACTGCATAAACAGTATCGCCACAGATTCGCGCCTCTTTGAGGACGTCTGCGTTGAAGCTAAAACGCTTCATCTACACGTTTTGAAAAAATGGTGCCCCCACACGGACTCGAACCGCGGACCTACTGATTACAAATCAGTTGCTCTACCAGCTGAGCTATAGGGGCACTGCGCGGTCGTTTAGCCAGTTTGAGACCATCGTGCAAGAGGGGAAATCGAAAGGTCTTTGAGGTTTTAAGTTCCAGCAATCTCGGTATAGTTGCGTCAGCTTTTTCCTATGAGCAGACCTTTTGATGCAGTTGGTTCTTCACACCGGCGTTCACTTCACTGAAGAAGACCGGCTCATGAAATGCCTGCTGCGCAATCGTGATGATTTCGCACAGCGTGGTGTGGCCGTTCCGGGGCCTGGAAAATACCGAACGTTGCTGCGCGAAACCCTGATGTCGATGATGACCACGGAACCCTCGCCGGATGCGCGCGATGTGTTGCTGGATGCGATGCTGGATGAAGACCGGGTCGATCGTGTGATCTTGTCGAATGCACATTTTTTTGGCGCACCGCGCACCGCCGTCCGCCAAGGTTTGCTTTACACCAACGCCCCGCAGCGGCTGGCGCATATGGCCAGATTGTTTGCCGAAGATCAGATCGAAGTGTTTATGGCTATTCGCAATCCCGCCACATTCCTGCCGCTGGCCTTCGAACAATCGCCGCGCGAAGAGCTTATGAATTTCATGGGCGGCGTTGATCCTCGACAGGTGCGCTGGTCCGACACTTTGGTGCGCATGCGTGAGGCGGCCCCGGACATCCCAATCACCGTCTGGTGCAACGAAGACAGCCCGATGATCTGGGCCCAGATCATCCGCGAGATGGCCGAGCTTGAGCATGGTCAAAAAATCATCGGCGGCTTTGATCTGCTGTCCGAGATCATGTCCAAAGAGGGCATGACCCGCTTTCGCGCTTATCTCAAGAAACGCCCGAACATGACAGAAATGCAAAAACGCGAAGTCATCGCCGCGTTTTTGGAAAAATTCGCCTTGGAAAGCGCGATAGAAGAAGAAATCGAAACACCGGGGTGGTCAGTGGAATTGATCGAAGATCTAACCGAAGCCTACGACGAAGACATGCACACCATCCAACGCATTCCCGGCGTTCACGTGATCACACCCTAGCGCCGCCAAGGCGCCGGGTCACATGCCCAGCGCTTCCTTGTACATCTCCAGAACCGCTTCTTCTTCGGCGATGTCGTCGGCGTCACGCTTGCGCAATGCGATGACTTTGCGCAGGACTTTGGTGTCGTATCCGCGCGCTTTGGCCTCGGACATGACCTCTTTTTGCTGTTCGGCCAGATCGCGTTTTTCTGCATCGAGGCGCTCGATCCGTTCCACGAACTGGCGCAGTTCGTTGGCTGTGACGCGGTAAGTCGCATCTCCGGCAGCTTCAATTACGGATGGATCGGTTGCGGTATCGCTCATCTGGACGTGTCCTTGTTGGGAAGGGATCATTTGGCGATCTGACTACCCGCGTGTGCGCCCTGCCGCAAGCGGGTTTGCCGCACGATTGAACCATTGCGTCGCATTCCAACCTTGATCCGCAGCGCCGCAGCCGTTACCGAAAGGTTACTTTGGTTCGATGGGGCGACTCATCGTTAAAGGGAACGCGGTGCGGGGCTTGCCCCCTATGCCGCGACTGCCCCCGCAACTGTAAGCGCAGAGTGCGGCCGACATATACCACTGTGCCCCTGCATGGGGCGCGGGAAGGTTCGGCCAAACGACGACGCGCAAGTCAGGAGACCTGCCAGAGTGATCACCCGGATACCGGCGCGGGGTGCGTTCGTATCGGCGGTCACTTTCCGCATGTGGTGGCATCTCACCGTTTGCGGCAAGGGAAATCCCCTTCCACACGCCAAAACCGAACCGGCCACAGCGCCACGACCTGTCAAAGGGGCAGACCCATGAAACACCTTCTCACCAGCGCAAGCCTGCTTGCGCTCGGCTTGACACCCGCACCTGCGCAAGAAGCGTTTGACTTGGGTGAAATCACCGTCTTTTCCAACCAGACACCCACACCAACGGATCGCTCCGGATCGGTTGTTGAATTGGTGAACGAAGACGATCTGCAGGACAACGGCACCAATCAGCTCGCCACTTACCTGTCCACGCTACCGGGTATTTCAACCAGTTCTGACGGCGGTTTGGGCAAGTCGACATCACTGCGTATTCGCGGGTTGTCGGATCGATATGTGTCCGTGCGGATCAACGGCATTGATGTGACGGACCCGGCCAGCGTGCAAACCCAATTCAGCTGGGGCGCGCTGACAACAGCCGGCGTGGGCCGGATCGAGGTTCTCAAAGGGGCCCAATCGGCGCTCTTCGGGTCCGAAGCGATCGGCGGCGTGGTCAATATCACCACGCCCCGCCCAGAAGACGAAGGCACGACAGTGACGTTCGGTGCCGAAGTTGGCAGTTTCAACACAAGACGCGCCGATTTTGCGGTCACAACCAAAACCGACCGCGCCGATCTCACATTCTCGCTGTCGCAGCTGCGCTCTGACGGGTTTTCGGCTGCTGATGAAAACGACGGCAATACCGAGGCAGATGGGTTCGACGGCACGACAGCCTTGCTGTCAGCGGGCTATGCGCTGACGGACACCATTCGCGTCGGCGTCGACCTGATCTACCTCAACGAGGAAA
Organism: uncultured Alphaproteobacteria bacterium; assembly: GCA_942490805.1. Lineage (GTDB taxonomy): Bacteria > Pseudomonadota > Alphaproteobacteria > Rhodobacterales > Rhodobacteraceae > Yoonia. The sequence continues at coordinate 124,987 of CALNYU010000011.1, forward strand.
CCAATGTGGACGCCTTTGGCGGCCCGGGCGGTGATGCCGACCGCCCCTTCTTTACTGACCGTCGTGGTGCGCGCGTCTACACCGAAATTGATGGGGGGGCTGTTCAGCATACGTTGTCGGCCAGTTATTTCGTCACGGAACGCGCCGATCCGCTGACGCCCTTCGGCAGCCCCAATTTTAAGGGCGAGCGACAAGAGTTGCGCTATGGCGGCACGGCTGATCTGGGACAGACAACTGTGTCCTTTGGTGCGGAATACTCAGAAGAAACGGCTGAATTCTCGAACGGCGTGGCCTCCTATGACATTTTTTCCGTCTACGGCGAGGCACAATACGCCCTTTCGGACACCGTCGATGTCACAGGCTCGTTGCGCTACGATGATCACTCCGAATTCGGCGGGGAAACCACAGGGCGCGTGGCTCTTGCATGGCGTGCATCCTCAAACACGATTGTGCGGGCCGCTATCGGCACCGGGTTTCGCGCGCCCTCTTTGAACGAGCTGTTCGGCCCCTTCAACGCGACCCCGCCAACGCTGAACCCTGAAACAAGCCGCTCGGCCGAGGTTGGCGTCGAACACCGCTATTCAACCGGTGCCCGTGTTCAGGCAACTGCATTTTACACCGAAATCGACGACCTGATCGACTATCCCGCCCCCTTCACCGGATATGCGCAAATCCCCGGAACGTCTGTCACCCAAGGCATCGAAGTCTCAGCCGAATTGCCGCTGGGCGAAACCTACAGCCTCTTTGGCAACTTCACCTACACTGACGCCCAAGACGCTGCTGGAAACCAATTGCGCCGCGTTCCCAAACAAGACCTTACGCTCGGCTTCAATGCACGCTGGTCGGATGACTGGTCAGGTCAACTGGCCATCCATCATGCGGCGAACCGGGCCGATGACGGCTTTCCTGCGACACCGCAAGGCGACTACACGGTCGTGAATGCCACAATCGGCTATCAGATATCGCCCCAGACCGAGGCCTATCTGCGCGTCGAAAACCTGCTGAACGAGGAATACCAAACCTCCGCAGGTTTCGGCACGTCGGATCGCGCCGTCTATTTTGGTGTACGTGCTTCGTTCTGAGATCATAGGCCAAGTGGTGCGGGCTTCGGCCTGCGCCGCCCTATGGCTGTCGGGGACCCTACCGGCAGCCAGCCAAGAGGCGCCCGCGCGCGTGGTCTCGGTCAATTTGTGCACCGATCAACTGGCGCTGATGCTGGCCGAACCGGGGCAACTGGTGTCCGTTTCCCGGCTGGCGCACGATCCCAGATCTTCGGCAATGGCGGAAACCGCACGCGCCTTGCCCACCAACGGATCCACGGCGGAAGAGGTCTTCTTGCTGCGGCCCGATCTGGTCTTGGCGGGCACGTTTACATCGGCAGCCACCGTAGAAATGCTCCGCAATTTGGGGATCGAGGTCATTCAGTTCGCCCCTGCGCAATCGATTGGCGATGTGCCGGTACGGCTGGCCAAGATGGGGGCCGCGCTGGGACGCCAAGCGCAAGCCGCGGCGATGATTGAACGTTTCCACGCCGATCTGGAATTCCTGTCGGAAACGTCCGCACACCGCCCCACAGCGGCGCTGACCTACGTCAACAATTACTCGTCCGGTGACAAAACACTGGCGGGCGACATCCTGCGGATCGCGGGTTTTGACAATGTCGCAGCTCAGGCGGGCCTGAGCACGGTAGGCAGGCTATCCCTTGAAGAACTGGTCCTACTGGAGCCTGACGTGATCATTCAGGGCCGCAACTATCCCGGAGAAGCACGCGCCGAAGACAACCTTGATCACCCCGCCCTGCACGCATTGCAAAATACCGTGATGGCAGGAGAGTTGACCGACCGCGATTGGATCTGCGGCACCCCTCAGGTGTTGCGCGCCGTTCAAGCGATGCGCGCCCTGCGTGGCGCACTCGAGGGCGCAGAATGAAACTGGCCGCGGTCCTGATCACACTCTGTACCGGGCTCTTTCTGCTGTCTCTGGTGACCGGTTTTGCACCGGTGTCACCGCGCGACAGCCTGGCCGCCCTTGTGCAAGATGACGGCACGCCAATGACGGTCGTGATGCGTGAAATCCGGCTCCCCCGCTCGATGTTGGCCCTGATGGTCGGCGCCTCGCTGGGGCTGGCGGGGGCCGCGATGCAGGGGTATCTGCGCAACCCGCTGGCCGAACCGGGGTTGATCGGGGTCTCGGCCGCCTCCGCGCTGGGGGCTGTGCTGGCCCTGCAAACCGGCCTCGCTGCGGCCTTCGCACTGGCGCTGCCGATTGCGGCGCTCAGCAGTGCGATGATCTGCGTGGCGCTTTTGTTGGCGTTGGCAGGGCCAAGGGGGTCATCTTTGACCCTGATCCTCGCGGGAATCGCCTTGTCAGCCCTCGCGTCAGCACTCACTTCGCTGGTTCTGAACCTGTCACCCAATCCGTTTGCCGCCGCAGAAATCGTGTTTTGGTTGCTTGGATCGCTGGCTGATCGCTCCTTTCAACACGTTTGGATCGCCCTGCCCTTCATGGCCTTGGGCTGGCTGCTGCTCATGTCCTTGGGGCGCGGTCTGGACGCGCTGACGCTGGGCGAAGACGCCGCCGCTGCGATGGGCGTGCGGCTGGACCGGATGCGTTTGATGTTGGTTGTCGGCACCGCCTGCGCCGTGGGGTCGGCCACCGCAGTCGCCGGTGCCATCGGTTTCGTGGGTCTTGTCGTGCCGCATATTCTGCGCCGTTTTGTCGGCGCGCGTCCCTCGGCGCTTTTGTGGGCCTCCGCGCTTGGTGGCGCAGCGATGGTTTTGGCAGCCGACATTGCGGTCCGTCTGATCCTTCCGGACCGCGATCTCAAACTCGGTGTGGTGATGGCACTGGTGGGCGCGCCGCTGTTTCTGCACTTGATATACAAGACCCGTGGGGAAATCAGATGACCCTGCTCAGCCTTCAAAACCTGACTGTCAAGCGCGGCGAATGCCCCGTGATCGAGGCCGCATCCCTAACGGTGGACGCGGGCGAATGCGTCGGGTTGATCGGGCCGAACGGTGCGGGAAAAACGACCCTGATGCGGGCGGCCCTTGGGCTTTTGCCACATGAGGGGCAGTCCAGCTTGGCGCAATTGCCAGCGCCTGAACGCGCAAGGGCCTGCGCATGGATGCCGCAAACCCGAGATATCGCCTGGCCCATGAATGTTGAGACGCTCATTGCTCTTGGCCGTATCCCGCATCTGCCCAAAGGCGCACGGCTCAGGCCCGAAGACCGCGCGGCCGTCGATGCTGCCCTGACGCATATGGGGTTGGAAGCATTCCGTACGCGCACCGCCACACAACTGTCGGGCGGCGAACAGGCCCGCGTTTTGATCGCCCGCGCGCTCGCACAGGAAACACCGCTTTTGATGGCCGATGAACCAACCGCTGGGCTGGATCCCGCAGGTCAGATTGCCACGATGCAAGTCTTTGCCGATCTTGCCGCGGACGGCCGCGCTGTCGTCACCTCGCTGCATGATCTGGGGCTGGCCGCACGACACTGTTCACGTCTGGTCTTGCTGCATCAGGGGCGCATTGTTGCTGATGGCGCGCCAGCAGATGTACTGACCACCGAGAATATCGGCACAGTCTTTGGCGTCACGGCACATTTTCAACAGACCGATCAGGGCACGGTCTTTCAGCCGCTGGAGGTGTTGCGATGAGCCTGCATCTTGATCGCCCATGGCTGACGCTGGACATGGGCGCGCCGCATCAAGTGCTCAGCTGGGCGATCAACCGCCCCGGATTTGTTGTAACCAACCGCATTGTCTGGCGCGAGGTGCGCAACGCCGATTTGCCGCCAGATCTGGACGTGCGCGACTGGTTTGCCCGTGCTTTGGATGATCACGGGAGTGCCGATGCGGTGGCCTTTCTCACGTCGCGCGATATTCGCGCATATCACGATCACAGCGCGACCATTGGCGCGACGACTGCGCGTTGCGTGGCAACCGTCGGCCTATCCAACGCCGAACATATCGGCACCCGACTGGACCGATCGTCAAAAGACTGGGGCACGATCAATGTGGCCGTTCAGGTATCAACCCCGCTGGCCCGGACCGGATTAATCGAAGCCCTGTCTATTGCCGCGCAAGCCCGCACCGTTGCCGTGATGGCCGTATCGCATGATCTGCCCACCGGCATCGCGACGGGCACTGGCACCGATTGCATCGCCGTGGCCGCACCACAAGGCCAGACCACTTATACCGGGCTGCACACGGAAGTGGGCGAGGCCATCGGGCGGGCCACGCATGATGCCGTTCTGGCAGGTGCGCGCGAATGGATGCAAACCGTGCGCAGAGAAGGCGAGATCTGATGGCCTTCCCCCCTGAGCGCATTGTGTGCCTGACCGAAGAAACCGTCGAGACGCTGTATCTTCTGGGTCAAAGCGACCGGATCGTTGGCGTGACCGGCTATGCTGTCCGCCCGTCTGAGGTTCGGCGCGAAAAACCCCGCGTGGGCGCGTTCACCTCTGCCGATGTGCCCAAAATTCTGGCCCTTGCACCGGATCTTGTGCTGACGTTTTCCGATCTTCAGGCTGACATCGCGGCCGACTTGATCCGAGCCGGCATCACCGTGCACGCGTTCAACCAACGCTCTGTCGCAGAAATCCTTGATATGATCCGCATGTTGGGCGCTTTGACCGGAACGTCCGGTCGCGCGCACGCATTGGCGGAGCGCTACGCGCGCCGCATTCAGACTCTGCGCCAAACGCTCCGGTCGAACCGCCCAAAGGTATATTTCGAAGAATGGGACGACCCCCCCATTTCCGGCATCGCATGGGTGTCGGAGTTGATCGAGATTGCAGGCGGTGTGGACGTGTTTGCGCATTTGCGTTCTGAACACGGCGCCAAAACCCGTATTCTGGACCCGCAAGACGTGATCGACGCTGCACCAGACGTCATACTGGCGTCGTGGTGTGGTAAGAAGGTGCGCCCCGAAAAGATCGCGGCCCGCCCGGGGTGGGCCGAAATTCCGGCGGTTGCAAATCAGCGCATAATCGAGATTAAATCCCCCCTGATCCTGCAACCGGGTCCGGCCGCTCTGGATGACGGGCTGACGGCAATTCTGAATGCGCTTTGGGGTGAAACAGGGGATGACAGATGATTTTCCCACCTGATCTAGCCGCCTTTTTGGGCCGGGGTGGACCGGTGCTTTGGATCATTGCCGCCTTATCGGTTTTGACGCTGGCGCTGGTCATGTGGAAACTGTGGCGGCTTGCACGCTTGGGCGCATGGACGGGTGCCGCGACGCGTGCTGCATTGTTCGAATGGGAAGCGGGCAACAGCGATGCCGCTCTGGCCAGCCTGTCCGGGCGCGCCTCTTTGCGCGCACGTTTGGCGTGGCGCGCAATGTCCGCGCGCCTTGACCCGGCACTGGATGAGGCGCACGCTCGCGAAGAAACCACCCGCCATGCCCGGGCCGATCTGGCCGAAGCACGGCGCGGCTTGCGTGCGCTGGAATTGATATCGACCATCGCGCCCCTGCTTGGTCTACTGGGCACCGTTTTGGGCATGATCGCCGCCTTTCAGGCGCTTCAGGACGCAGGCAGCCGTGCCGATCCTGCAGCATTGGCGGGCGGCATCTGGGAGGCGCTTCTTACCACTGCCGCCGGGATGGCCGTCGCGATCCCCGCCGGTGTGGCTCTCGTCTGGTTCGAAAGCCTGTGTGACCGCTTGCAAAACGACATGGAAGACACCGCGACGCGCGTGTTCACCCGTGGCCCAAAAGGGGGGGCGTGACATGTTTGAATTTGCCGCCCCTCGCCCCAGTCGCAAACCCAGCCTGACACCCATGATAGATGTGGTGTTCTTGCTGCTGGTGTTCTTCATGCTGGCCTCGCGCTTTGGACAGGATTTCGCACTGCCTTTGCAGACCGCAGGTGCGGATGCGCCTTATCAAGGACCGCCACGATTGATCGACGTATCGACAGGCGGCCTGCGGTTGAACGGCTTTGAAGTAACCCGCGCGGATCTGGCCGCACAATTGAAACCACTGATGGACGCCCCTACGGATACGGTGATCTTGCGCCCGAACAAGGACGCGACGCTCCAGCACCTCGTCGACATAATTGACACTCTGCGCGCTGCGGGTCTGACCCAGATCATCATTGTGGAGACGCAGCCATGAACTTTGCCCCCGCGCGCCCTCGCCGCCGCACAGCAGAAAACTTCGTGCCGATGATCAATGTGGTTTTCTTGCTGCTGATCTTTTTCCTGATGAGCGCCAGCATCGCGCCACCTGATCCCTTTGACACCTCACCACCCAGCAGCGCCGCAGATGCCACGCCGGACCCAGATACGCTTTATGTGGGGCAGACCGGGCAGCTGTCTTATGAGGGTCAAACCGATGCCACGGCGCTCGTGGCTCTGCGCCACCGTGACCAAGACATGCCCCTGACGATCCGTGCAGACGCTGCCCTGCCTGCGAACACACTCGCGGCCCTTTTGCCAAAGCTGGCCACCGCAGGCGTGCGCGACACGATGCTGATTACAGGGAGGCCATGATGCGATTTCTCGAAGGCATTTTCTTTGTGAGCCTTGCGGGTGTCGCACATCTGGGCGTCTGGTCCACCACCCCACAAACAGGCGGCAACACGCCTGCCGGGGCCGATGGGCAAAACACACTCACAGTCTCCGCTGCGCAGGCCTCCCATGCGGTTTTGCTGGAAAAATGGGATCGCACGCCCACCACGGCCCCAACACCGGCCGCGATGACCGCGCCAAATGCAACGCCTGCTCCTACTGTTTCGCCCCCCAACGAGATAGCCACTACGGCCCTACCGGCAGGTCAGCTTGCGCCGGTCGGTCCAGCGCCCCGCCTGCCCCAAATCGATACCGCGCCACCACCACCGCCTCAGATCACACCCTCCCAAGACCTCGCCAAACTGCGCCCGCAGGCTCGACCGCCAACGCCTGAAAGCGCACCGCAAAAGCGTCAGGTTGCGGCTGGCACCGGCGGACAATCCGCACAGGGCGCGTCGGAGCAAACCGCAGTTTCGGCGCGCACAGGCGCGCAATCCAAAGCGCTGATGGCTCAATGGGGCGCCAAGATTAATGCGAAAATTCAACGCAATGTGATCTATCCGTCCGGCACATTTGCACGCGGCACGGCCAAGGTGCGGCTGGCAATTCGCTCCGACGGACGCCTGACGCAAGTGTCTTTGCAACGCTCCACGGGCGACGCGGTGCTGGACCGCGCAGCACTTCGGTCCGCCAAGCGTGCCGGGCGGTTTGCGCGCGCCCCCGCCGGTTTGGACAAGGCATCCTATGTCTTTTCGATATCCGTGACATTCGCGCGCAACTAAGCAGACTTGCCAAGTCTGGCCCCATTGGATAGCAGGCGGTCATGAATGACACTGGCGCTTCACTCTTGACCAACCTGCTCGTTTGGGGTGGCGTTGGACTATCGCTGATCGGACTGATCGGCTTGATCTGGTCGATCGTGCGTGTGGCAAAGGCGCGGCGCGCCAAGCTGGAAGATGCCGAGATGCGCGCGGTGCTTCAGTCCGCATTGCCACTCAATTTGGGCGCTTTGTTCCTGTCCGTAATCGGGCTGATGCTGGTGATTTTGGGTATTTTTCTCGGCTAACGCCGCCTTGCCAGAACCGAAGCGCTGCGCGTATCATCTGCCTCACCCTAGAGGAGGCCCGGCATGACCCCGCACGTCAAAGCATTCTTCGACACACAGACCAACACCGTCAGCTACGTGGTGCGCGACCCCGATGGCACGGCCTGCGCAATTGTGGATTCCGTTCTCGATTTCGATCACGCGGCCGGGCGCACCAGCACCAAATCGGCAGATGAAATCGTGGCTTATGTGCAGGAGCAAGGCCTATCGACACAATGGATTCTAGAGACCCATGTGCACGCCGACCACCTCTCTGCCGCGCCCTATTTGCAAGACACTCTGGGCGGGAAAATCGGCATTGGCGACCAGATCACCCTGGTTCAGGACACCTTTGGAAAGGTCTTTAACGAAGGCACGGAATTCCAACGCGATGGCTCGCAATTCGATGCGCTTTTCACCCAAGGCGACAGTTTTCATATCGGGCAAATGCGGGTTGATGTGCTGCACACACCTGGCCATACGCCCGCCTGCCTGACTTACGTGATTGGCGATGCGGCCTTTGTCGGCGATACGCTTTTCATGCCCGATTTTGGCACAGCGCGATGTGATTTCCCCGGTGGATCTGCCCGCGATCTGTATCAATCCATTCACAAGATTTTGTCACTGCCCGACGACACCCGCATCTTCGTCGGCCATGATTATAAGGCGCCTGGGCGCGAGGAATTCGCTTGGGAAACCACCGTCGGGGCACAAAAAGCCCGCAACATCCACATCGGCGGAGCGCGTGCCGAAAACAGTTTTGTCGAAATGCGCGAGGCACGCGATGCAACACTCGCAATGCCCAAGCTGATTGTGCCGAGCCTGCAAATCAACATGCGCGCGGGTCACTTGCCCGCACCTGATGCCGCCGGCGACGTGATGCTGAAACTGCCCATCAACAAGCTTTAGCCTGCAACGGCGTTCAGCCCTTCATGGGCTGGACAGCACCACACCGCTGGCGTAAATCTGTCGGTATGGATATCCGTCAGATCACCCCGAATTTTTTCGCCGCCCCGCAAATCTCGCCAGAGGACATGCCCGCAATTGCCGCGGCTGGGATCAAGCGGATTGTCTGCAATCGTCCGGACGCGGAAGTACCGCCGAGCCATCTGGCCGATGTGATCGCTGCCGCCGCGAAAGACGCCGGGCTGGAGTTTGCGCGACAACCCATGACACACCAGACGATGACTCCCGATGTGATCGCCGAGAACTACAAGCTCTTGACTGAAGCATCGGGTCCGGTGTTGGCCTATTGCGCGTCCGGCACGCGCTCGACCGTGGCCTGGGCTTTGGCATCAGCGAAATCCATGCCCGTTGATGAAATCATCTCAGCCGCCGAAAACGGTGGTTACGATTTGGCCAACCTGCGGCCGACGCTCGAAGCAGCAGCCAACTCTTGACCTGCCGAAACACCTGACCGATGATGCTGGGCGCTCGCCGTCTATGCTGTGTTCAACTTTGGCAGGCCGTCCAAGTCAGGCAGATCATCCAAATCCGGCAAGTCCGACAAATCAGGCAGGTTGTCGAGATCTGGCAACCCATCCAACCCCTCCAGAACAACCGCGTCCTGCGGGTCCGGCAAATCTGGCAAACCGTTTATCGCGGGCAAATCGGGCAAAGCGGATGCGCCGTCACCAGCATCCAAACCTGCCAGATCGTCGAGATTGGGCAGGTCCGCCACCCCTTCGATGGCAGGCATCATGTCCGGCGCCATAGCAGAGTTCAGACCTGCGTCCGTAACATCGGGCAGGTTCAACTCGGCCCGATCCGAAGCGCGGCGGCTCGGCGATTGATGGGTGGCGAAATGCGGCTCTAGCTTGAGCGCGCGCTGCCCTTCGATCTGCCCCAATTCACCTCTGGCCACGACCCGACCATCGGTCGTCTGTACCAGCACTTCTGGAAATGCATCGGGAGGCAAAGGGATGCATTGCCCTGGCTCTAGCTGGCCCAGCAAAGCAACCGGGACTTTGACCTTGCACAAAACGGCCTGCAAGTCCGCTTTGAGCGACATGACCATGTCTTCCATTTTTGGCGTGGAGCGAGATTGTGATGCACGACTCTCCGCGACCTCCTCCCGTGGCGCTTTTTCTGCAATTGGAAGGCAAAAAACCAATGTGGACTGGTGCGCACCGCCGGCAATGTCGACGGTCATTTTCAGAACGGTATACTCTGCCTCTTCCAGGGCCATCTTCAACAGCCGCGCATTTTCTGAGCGCGCGCCAAACCGGTAGACTGGCAAAATACGCCGATCTTCATCCGTTTCCAGCAACCCGTTGGCGCGCAGAAACAGGGCGTCAAGCAATGGCGCACAAAGCGACGCGTCTGTTGAGGTCAATCGGCGAGGTTGCCCGGGGTTGGGCGATATGCGTCCCGTCGTTTGCTGCTGTATCAGCGCGGTCACGAGTTCCTGACCTACGATCGCCACGCCGGTCGCGCCACCGGGGCCGTCCAGCAGCAAAAACAGCGCATCATCAACGAAAAACGGGTCAAGCGCATCCACCGTCTGGGTTTCCTGGGTTATGCCGATGGCGGCAATCGCCATCTCCCATAAGGAATCGCCCACCTTGGCAACGCTCAGCCGCAACGCTTTGGGCACCGTCATGGCGCGCGCCTGATGCTCCTGTCGACCTGCTTGGGCCTTGCGTTGCAATGCTGACATTCGTCGAAGATGTCCCATACCTGCACCCAGCGCATTCAGCGCCGGACATTTGGGATAGAAATAAGGGCCAAAAGTTACCATCGCCTTTACGGCAGCAAAACCGCGTTAGACTATTGCGCCGCCATGGCCTGCGCGCCTGGCAGAACAACCCGAAATCCGGTGCCGCCCGTGCCATCGAGATACAGTACATTGCCGCCCAAACGCGACATGATCTCCCGGCAAATCGCCAACCCAAGCCCCGCACCATTGCCGTCTTGCGCCCCGATACGTGCAAATTTCTCGAACATCTCTTCGCGCGCGGCCACCGGGATACCTGCCCCATTGTCAATGAAATCAACGTGGAATTCCCCGTCCGCCGCAGTCACCGAAATGGTGAGAACAGGATCCTCAGCGGCACAGTATTTCTGTGCGTTGGTGATCAAATTGATGAACACCTGACTGAGCCTGTCGAGATCGGTGTAAAGCGTAATCTGTTCTTCCAGCAGGCGCCGCTTGATAGTGATGTTGCGCGCCTCGGAGGCCTGGGCCGTCGCAATCGCCTGGCTCAGCACGTCCTCCAGCTTGCCCGACTGCTCGTTGAGCGTCACCTGACCATGCTCCAGCACGCTCAAGTCGAGAAGGTCATCCAAAAGCCGCGTCAGGCGAATAGCTTCGGCGTGAATGATGCTGGTATATTTGCGTTTTTCCATCGGCCCCAGAGTGTCGGCGTCACGCAAGATCTCCGAAAACGCCCGGATCGACGTCATTGGCGTGCGCAACTCATGACTGATCTGGCTGAGGAAGGCGTCTTTTTGCAGACTGACCTGCGTCAGCTTTTCGTTGGCCTTACGCAATTGCGCCGCCGTTTGGCTCAACTCGCGGGATTTGGCTTCGAGTTGGTTGGAATATTCCAACATCTGCGCGCTTTCATCGGCCACAGCCAACAGATCCTGTACCGACACTGCCGCCCCGCCGACGATCTGACCCACCATCGCATGCGACGTGGCCGCACCCACGGATCCCGCCAACTCGCGTTCCAACGTTTGCAGGAAATCCGCCGTCGGTTCGGGAAGATCGCCCTCCAACCCCTGATTTCGAGCCTCTCGCCGAAAGAGCTCAAGCGTATCTTCGGCCCCTAAAATCCGCTGCGCCATGATCATGAGGTCTTCGCTTTCAGCAACAGACCCCGTCCAGCCGCGCGATTGTGCGGAATGATCGAAAATGTTCACGAATTGCGCCCCTTGGAGGCGCTCCAGCGGGTGCGGAAAGCTAATCAAAGAAACCAGTATGAATATCATCGCATTCAGCGACATGCTCCAGAAGATCGCATGCACCGTCGGATCAAGTCCACTGACCCCGAACAGGGCCAAGGGGCGCAGCCACCCCATACCCCACGGCCCTTCGGCCATGAGCTCGATGCTTAGCACGACGCCCGCCCCGAAACTGGGCAGCAACATCGCATAGACCCATATGGCAAAGCCAACAGCCAAACCGCAAAGGGCGCCAACCCGCGTGGCACCGCGCCAAAAGAGCCCCCCAAGCATGGCTGGCAAAAACTGGGCCACCCCAGCGAAAGAGATCAGCCCGATCGCCGCCAGCGCGCCGGACCCACCAGAGGCGCGGTAATACACATAGCCCAGCGACATGATCACCATGATCGACAGCCGCCGCGCCAGAATAACCACATCGCGCACATCGCCCGACTGCGTGGCACCGCCCTTTTGCAGGTACAGGAATATCGGCATCACCACGTGGTTCGAGACCATTGTCGACAGCGCCAACGTGGCCACAATCACCATGGACGTGGCCGAAGAGAACCCGCCCAGAAAGCTGAACATCGCGAGCCCGTCGCGCCCTTGGCTGAGCGGCAAAGTCAGGACATAAAGATCAGGGTTTGAGCCCGCGGGCATCAAATCCAGGCCCACTACGGCGATCGGCACCACGAAAAGGCTGATCAACATCAGATAGAGCGGAAACGCCCAGGAGGCGATGCGCAGATGCCGCTCGTCATCGTTTTCAACGACCATGACCTGAAACATGCGCGGCAAGCACAGAAAAGCCGCCGCCGAAACAAACGTCAGCGCAGCCCAGCGGCTGCCTTGCAATTCCCATGTGCCGATAGGCGAGGCGTCGATCCGCTCAAGCGTCGATGACAGCCCCCCCGCCAGCCCCCAGACCACGAAAATGCCGACAGCCAGCAAGGCCACCAGTTTGACAACGGACTCAACGGCGATGGCAATCACCACACCATGATGGCGCTCGTTGGCGTTCAGATTTCGGGTTCCGAACAGGACAGTAAACAGCGCCAGACCAATGGCGACCCAAAACGCCGCCGCTTCGGCGTCAAAGGCGTCGCGCGCTGTGTCGGTCTCGGCGAAAACTGACAGAGACAGCGTCACCGACTGCAATTGCAAGGCAATGTAGGGCGTCACACCTATAACGGCCATCACCGTTACCGCCCCGGCCAAGGCCGTTGATTTTCCATATCTGGACGAGATCAAATCCGCGATGGACGTCACCTTTTGGCTGCGGCCGATGCGCACAAGCCGGCGCAACACCCACCACCAACCGAGCACGACAAGCGATGGACCCAGATAGATCGTGACGTATTCCAGACCCGAACGCGCTGCATAGCCGACCGCGCCATAGAACGTCCATGCTGTGCAATAGATCGACAGCGACAGCGTATAAACAAGCGGAGATCGCAGCAGCCAATCGCTACGCCCGCGCACCCCCGCCCGCTCTGCGACAAAGGCCACGCAAAAGAGGAACGCCACATACCCCAGACACACCGCGATCAGCGTGTTGAGCGACGCCATCAGTCACCGCCCTCCGGGTCCGGGTCTGCATTCTGCGGGACGGATCGCACACGGTACCACATCACCGCGCTCACAACGATCAACACGATCCAGACTGTGAAAATGTAGATCAATGCTTGGGACGTCGGCACCCGGTCAATGGTTGCCGCCCCCTGCGAGGGCCACAGCAGCGGAAACATCCACAAAAGCACCCCAACCACAGGCAACAGACGCAGCGCATCCATCAATCGGCGCAATCGGTACCGCCGTCGCTCCAGAAACACAGGCGAGCCGCGTGACGACATGGGGCTAGCCCCGCGCTTCGCGCAGATGGACCAGATCGCGCACTGCGTTCAAAACTTCGGTGTTGGAAAAGGGCTTGGTCATGAAACGGCTAACACCCGCTTTCTCGGCCATTTCGCGGTCTCGGCTTTGCCCCCGCGCTGTCAGCATCAACACGGGCAAATCCACCGTCGCCTCATGCGCGCGCAATTCTCCCAGCACATCGAAACCGGTTTTGCCCGGCAACATCACGTCAAGCACGACAAGATCTGGGTTTGCGGCCCGGATGACCTCAGCAGCGTCAGTGCCATTGGAATGAATATCGACGGTCCAGCCGTCGCGTGTCAGCAGAAAGCGGATCGCTTCGATGATGTTCAATTCATCCTCCACCAACAGCACGTGCTTGCCCATAGGCCTTCTCCCTTACCGGGCCGCAAGTTCTTGCAGAACTCCTCCTCTGGGCCGGTGCTACGACTATTTATGCTTTTGGCCACGCTGTCAAAAGCCATTGCTCGCCCACAGTACCGCCTCGATCAGGTTTCGCTCAGGATCGAAGGCTCGCGCCGTGCGGCACAGGCCGGATGCGGACACAAGCGACAAGTTGATCCAACGTCCCGCCCGAGGCCTTCCTTCAACGCCGGGCGCGGCAGGACCAGCATCGTTGCCTGCAAAAGTGGGGCCGCGTTATACCCTGCTGATCCGACCACATCGGCAACTGCAAAACAGGCGAAACTGGCCCGTCCCCGCCCCAGTTGCACCACTGGTGACATCTCGATCCGTCCCGGTTGTGTCAAAACCGCAAACAAGGGCCACAACACGCAGGCCGCCCCAAAACGCGGGATCACGAAACCCGGTGCAGGCTTGCGAAACAACAGACTGCCGGAACGGTCGCAGACAACCAAACCCGCCTCCAGCTCCGGCAATGCCGCAAGTCGGCGCAGAATCAGCGACATCGGCAGATCTGTCTCACGCGCCAGTGCCACAGGATCGGGGTCGCCCTCCCCCATGAGAGCGCGCAAACGCATCAGCGGCAACTTACCCGCATCGTGCAGGACCTGCTTCATAACGCCCCGCGCAATCTGGCGTGCACCATCAGAGCGCAAAAGCTCAGTGGCCGCGATCACAGGCTCCACCAGACCAGGATCGGCCTCAAAGCGCGAAAAATCATACTTCAGATCGCCCAGAAACGCCTCCACTTCCTCCTGTGGTGAATTGGCGGCTTCGGTTTCGCCCTGCCCGGCGTCCAGATACCCGACCAACGCCTTTGAACTCATTGCGAGACGTTCACTGTCTTGGTTGATGTTGGCATGAAACCGGTCGCGCCACTCGGTATCGAGGTCTTTTTCCTCCACCAAAATCGCCGCCGTGGACCGGATCGACGCAGCGGTGGACAAAACCTCATGCACCGAGGCCGCCAGATCCGGGTCATGCGTCAGCCGGTCGGTCAATGCCTCGACCGTTTGCTCGAGCGAGCGGATGCGCCGATGGCCCGCGGCCAGCACTTCCGCCCACGCGCCGAACCGGCCAGCCATTTCTTCGACCCGGTCCAATTCGCTCTTTGGCATATGCGCGCTCATTGCCGCCTCGCGCAAGGTGGCAATGAGGGCGGCCTCCGCCCCCTCGGTCAGCATCGACGGCTCGACCTTCAGCAGACTTGCGATGTCCAACAATAGTTTTCCGCCGATTCTGCGGCGATTGTGCTCGATCAAATTGAGGTAAGAGGCCGATATCCCCAGCGATCGGGCCAATTCGGCCTGCTTGAGACCCATAACGGAGCGTCTTTCGCGGATCCGGCTGCCGGTCAAACCTTCGCGTGCCATGTTACGCCTTTCGCAATATGCTACGATTTCAACGGGTTTCTGCGGTGCAACATCAGTAAATTTACAACGCAACTTCAACTCTTGTAGATTTATTTACAAAATAATCCAGCTATTCAAGGGACTTGTTGCGCAATTTTCATAACACTGGCCTTATGTCATTTGCACCTTTGTGCCTCAGGCGGCCTGGAAGAATCCGGCGTGCCTGTTCATGATAACTGGGAGGATTTCATGTCCAAATCGAACTTTACACGTCGCGGGCTGCTCAAGACCGGGGCCATTGGCGGCGCTGGCGTTGCGCTTCCAACGATCTTTACTGCGTCCAGTGCGGCCGCTTATGTGAACGAGCCGACAGGCAGCAGCGTCACATTGGGCTTCAACGTGCCCCAAACCGGCCCCTACGCGGATGAAGGCGCGGACGAATTGCGCGCCTATGAGCTGGCTGTCGAGCACCTGAACGGCGGCGGCGACGGCGGGATGATGAACACATTCACATCCAAAGCCCTGCAAGGGAATGGTATTCTCGGCAAGAAGGTCGAATACGTCACAGGCGACACACAGACGAAATCGGATGCGGCACGCGCATCGGCCAAGTCGATGATCGAAAAAGACGGCGCCGTGATGATCACGGGCGGCTCCTCCTCGGGTGTGGCTGTGGCTGTGCAAGCGCTCTGCCAAGAGGCAGGCATCATCTTCATGGCGGGCCTGACGCACTCCAATGACACAACGGGTAAAGACAAGCGGGCCAATGGTTTCCGCCACTTCTTCAACTCCTACATGTCCGGTGCGGCCCTCGCGCCGGTGCTTCAGAAAATGTACGGCTCCGACCGCAAGGCTTATCACCTGACGGCGGACTACAACTGGGGCTACACAACTGAAGAAGCTGTGAAATCCTCAACCGAAGCAATGGGTTGGGAAACCGTGAACACGGTGAAAACACCGCTGACACAGACCGACTTCTCCTCCTACATTGCGCCGGTTCTGCAGTCGGGTGCCGACGTTCTGGTTCTGAACCACTACGGCGGGAACATGGTCAACTCGCTGACCAACGCGGTTCAGTTCGGCCTGCGCGACAAGCAGGTCAACGGCAAGAACTTCGAGATTGTCGTGCCACTCTACTCCCGCCTGATGGCGAAGGGTGCGGGTGCCAACGTGAAGGGCATCTTCGGCTCCACGAACTGGCACTGGTCGCTGCAGGATCCTGCCTCGCAGGCGTTCGTAAAATCCTTCGGCACCAAATACGGCTTCCCACCCAGCCAGGCGGCGCACACATGCTACGTTCAGGCGCTGCTTTATGCGGATGCCGTGGAACGTGCGGGTACGTTCAACCCATGTGGCGTTGTCGAAGCGCTCGAAGGGTTCGAATTCGACGGTATGGGCAACGGTAAGACACTCTACCGTGCCGAAGATCACCAGTGCTTCAAAGACGTGCTGGTCGTGAAAGGGAAAGAGAACCCAACGTCTGAGTTCGACCTTCTCGAAATCGTCGAGGTCACGCCTGTTGAGCAGGTCACATATGCCCCCGATCACCCGCAGTTCGCGGGCGGTGCACTGGGTACATGTAACGCAGGCGTCTAAGCCAAAGACCGGCGGGCGGGGGCATTCCTCCGCTCGCCTTTCCGGGCAGGTACGCCCGGCGCAACACCGGGCTAAAGGCCCGAAGGCATGAGGTGTGGGGCCTGATGCTACAACCCAAAAGGTGGGGACAATGGACGGTATTATCCTACAAATCCTGAATGGTCTGGACAAAGGCTCGGCCTATGCGCTGATCGCACTGGGGCTGACGCTGATTTTCGGCACCCTGGGCGTGGTCAACTTCGCGCATGGCGCATTGTTCATGATGGGCGCATTCTGCGCGGTGACATTCTCAAACATGCTGACCTTCAGCCACACCGTGATCGACGAAACGCAAAAAGACTTCCTCGGCAATCCGCTCAAGATCGAGGTGCCGTATATCCACGATATATTCGGGCCGGTCACTGGCGATGCCATCATCGACTGGGCCGTACCGCTTTCGATTCTGTTTGCCATTCCGGTGATGATCCTGATCGGGATCATCATGGAGCGCGGGCTGATCAAGCACTTCTACAACCGTCCCCACGCTGACCAGATCCTTGTCACTTTTGGCCTTGCCATCGTGTTGCAAGAGGTCATCAAGTATTTTTACGGTGCCAACCCGATCCCTACGCCCGCACCAGAGGCGTTTCGCGGATCGTTCGATTTCGGCGCCGCCTTCGGGTTTGATCCCAACGTGATCATCTATCCCTACTGGCGATTGGTCTATTTTGCCTTTGCCGCCCTGATCATCGGCGCCGTCTTTGCCTTCTTGCAGTTCACCACCTTCGGGATGGTCGTCCGCGCCGGTATGGCAGACCGCGAAACCGTGGGCCTTCTGGGCATCAACATCGACAAACGCTTCACCATCATGTTCGGCATTGCCGCAGCGGTCGCCGGACTTGCGGGGGTGATGTACGTACCCATCAACTCGCCCAATTACCACATGGGCATGGACTTCCTTGTCCTCAGCTTCGTGGTGGTGGTTGTCGGCGGCATGGGATCGTTGCCCGGTGCCGTGCTTGCCGGGTTCCTTCTGGGCATCCTCGAAAGCCTTGCCTCGATGTCAGCGGTGATCGACCTGATCCCCGGCATCAATCAGGTGATCATTTACCTGGTCGCTATTATCATTCTGTTGACCCGTCCTCGGGGCCTTATGGGCCGCAAGGGCGTGATGGAGGACTGACGCATGTTCGGATTGGAAAAAAGAGACGCCCGCCTGCTGCTGATCGTGATCGGTCTGACCATGCTGGCCCCCTTCCTGCTCAACCCCTTCCCCGAAGGCTCGACGATGGCGCAATTCAACGCGGGCTATCCCGACTTGATGCAGCGTTTCGTGATCTTTGGTATCTTTGCCATCGGCTTCAACATCCTGTTTGGCCTCACCGGCTACCTCAGCTTTGGGCACGCGGCCTTTCTGGGTGTGGGGTCTTATTCTGCCGTATGGATGTTCAAACTGCTCAGCATGAACGTCCTGCCCGCCATTATCCTGGCTGTGATCGTGTCAGGGCTCTTCTCGGTGCTCATTGGCTACATCAGCTTGCGGCGGTCCGGGATCTACTTCTCGATCCTGACACTGGCCTTCGCGCAGATGTCCTTCGCGCTCGCTTATTCGGTCCTGACCCCCATCACGGGCGGCGAAACCGGGCTGCAACTGGCGCTGGATGACGTACGTATTCTGGGCCGAGCCGTGTCGGAAAGCGGCAACATCCCCGTCCCATCGCTCTTTGGAATGGAAATGCGCTCCAGCGCGGATTGGAACGTCGGGCCCTGGACCTTCACCTTCAACGTTGGCTACTACTTCAGCGCACTGATCATGCTAATCGCCTTCTACTTCTCGATCCGCATTTTCCGGTCGCCGTTTGGCATGATGCTGCGGGCGATCAAATCCAACCAGCAACGCCTCAACTACACCGGCATGAACGCCAAGCCACACACGCTGGCCGCTTTCGTGATCTCCGGGATGTATGCAGGGCTGGCGGGCGGGCTGATGGCGTCGATGGACCCACTGGCCGGCGCGGAGCGCATGTTCTGGACAGCAAGCGGCGAAGTCGTGCTGATGACTATCCTTGGCGGTGCGGGCACTCTGATCGGACCGATCCTTGGTGCGGGCTTCATCAAGTACATGGAAAACATCATCTCCAAGATCAACTCGACAATCCTGCATGAATGGTTCGCCTTCATGCCCGATGGGATCGAAGATCTGCTGGTCACGCTGGTCTATCCCTTCATCGGCAAGGGTTGGCATCTGACACTGGGCATTCTGTTCATGCTGGTGGTGATCTTCCTGCCCGGCGGCCTCGTTGAAGGCGGCCAACGGATCGCGGCACGCTTCAGCCGCAAAAAGAAACCTGCTGACGATTCCGCCAGCGGCAAAACCACACCTGCGGAATAAGGAGAGACGACAATGGGTATTCTCGAAGTCAAAGGTGTGAACAAACGCTTCGGCGGCCTGCAAGCACTTGGTGATGTGAACCTCAGCGTGGCGGAAAACTCCGTCCACGCGATCATCGGACCAAACGGCGCAGGCAAGTCGACGCTGTTGAATTGCCTTGTCGGCAAGCTGATCCCTGACACCGGATCGGTGTCATTCAAGGGGCAATCTGTGCTGGGCCGCAAACCGCATGAGATCAACCAGATGGGCATTTCCCGCGTGTTCCAGACGCCGGAGATTTTCGGCGACCTGAACGTGCTGGAAAACATGCTGATCCCCTGCTTTGCCAAACGGGACGGTGCATTTCAGAACCACGGCATCGCCAACACCTACTCCCAAAAGGACGTGTTGGAGAAAGCCATGGCCATGCTCGAAGACATGAACATGGCGGATAAGCGCGACATGCAGGCCAGTTCGCTGTCGCGTGGGGACAAACGCCGGCTTGAGATCGGCATGTGCCTCAGTCAGGAACCAAGCCTGTTGCTGCTGGACGAACCCACCGCCGGTATGGCGCGGGCCGACACCAACAACACCATCGACCTGCTCAAACAGATCAGCGACGAGCGTGACATCACCATCGCCATCATCGAACATGACATGCACGTGGTCTTTAGCCTCGCGCAGCGGATCACGGTGCTGGCACAAGGCACGCCACTGGTCGAAGACACGCCCGAAAACATCAAGGGCCACCCCAAGGTGCGCGAAGCGTACCTCGGCGAAACCCAAGACGCGGCATAAGGAACAGTTGAGATGAACGTCAAACCCGACTTCTCCAAGAACGCCAATATGGCGACCACGGCCCCGGCCTTTCTGTCGGTCTGGGACATGCATGCCTACTACGGCGAAAGCTACATCGTGCAGGGCGTCAGCTTTAACGTCCACGAGGGCGAAATCCTCGCCTTGCTGGGCCGCAACGGCGCGGGCAAAACCTCCACCCTGCGCTCTATTGCGCGGCTGGGCGATCCACAGGTCACCCATGGCGAGATTTGGCTCGATCACCAGCCCCTGCACAAGATGTCCAGCCACGAGGCCGCACAGGTCGGGCTGGGTCTGGTGCCCGAGGACCGCCGCATCATTGCCGGACTGACAGTCGAAGAAAACCTCAAACTGGCACAAATCGCCCCGCCTGTGGGCTGGTCGCTTGACCGGCTCTACGATCTTTTTCCACGCCTGCGTGAGCGCCGGACCCAGGAAGGCGTTACCCTCTCGGGCGGTGAACAACAAATGCTTGCCATCGCGCGGGCCTTGGCCCGTGACATCAAGGTGCTGCTGCTCGATGAACCTTACGAAGGGCTGGCCCCGGTGATCGTGGACGAGATCGAAAAGACGCTGTCAATCATCAAGGAGCAAGGCATCACGACCATTCTGGTCGAGCAAAACGCCGTGCGCGCCCTTCAACTGGCAGACCGCGCGGTGATCCTCGACACTGGCGGCATTGTCTTTGACGGCACCGCGGCCGAGGTTCTGGAAAACGCGGAACTCAGATCAGAGTATCTGGCGATCTGACTCTGCCCATTTCAGCACCACGAGGCCCGGCCAGTGTTGCCGGGCCTTTTCTTTGGACGCTTAGGCGTTGCGGCGCAAAGAACCGAACAGCAGCCCCGCTGCGAGCAGCATGAGTATTGCGCCAACAATGATTTCGATAGGCAAACCAGTGGGACCACCAGGATCACTTGGGGCAATTTCCTCGGTGGTATCAGACTGATCCTGCGGCGCATCCGCAGTCGTGGACGGCTCTTGTGAAACTGGCGCCATGAATTCCATCGTCCAGGCCGACCGCGTTGTATCTGGTAGTCCGGTCCAGTTGACAATGCGAACCACATCGCCTTTGCCATAGGTGATCAGCCGGTCGCGAAAACCCTGATCATTCTCTTCCTCCGTCACTACCAGATCACCGGCCTGTATATCGCCGCGAAATAACAATCGGTTTCCTTCGGGATGAATGTCCTGAATGGTATCCATGCCGTCACCCGGCTCAAATGCGTACGTGTCAAAACCTGCGTACCCGATCAACGTATCATTGCCAGCGGCACCGTCGAGGGTATCCGCAGCATTGGTTCCACCCATTTTGTTGTCAGCCTCATTGCCGTTACGCACCATGCCCCGCCAAACACCGTCTTGCTGGCTCAGGCCATCTCTCATGGCATAGGTCAATTCTAGCCCACTGGGCAGCCTGTCCAGGCGCGTTTGCGCCTCGACCTGCGGAGCAATCAGCCCCAGCACCATGAGCATTGCACCGACAATAAATCGTGACATCAAACGTCCTCCGTTCAGAATTCGCCTCTACGGTGACAGCCGAAATGGGCTGTTTTGTGACCCCCAATGGAAAATCTCGCATTTCGCACAAGCTGCAGACGCCGCTTTCATTGATCCCACCCTTGGCCTATAACCGATCCCATCAACGGGCGGACCAAAAAGCCCGCAAGAACCGGTCGAGGAACGAGATGACAAAGAAAAACCATGACGCGGATGTGGCCTTCATTCAGGCCCTCGCGGAATTGCTGCGTGAAAATGATCTGACGGAATTGCAGGTCAAGCGTGACTATGGCGAAGACGACAGCCTCAACGTGCGTGTCAGCCGCCATCATCCCCAGGTCGTGGCCGCCTCTGCCATCCAAGCGCCTGCTCCGGCCGTATCCGCTGCAGCAGCGGCACCCGCGCAAGCTGCTGCCCCCGCGCCTGCCGAAGACCCCGCCAGCCTGCCGGGCGCCGTGACATCCCCGATGGTCGGCACGGTCTATATGCAGGCCGAACCCGGCGCTGAGCCTTTCATCTCCGTCGGCGCCAGTGTCGCAGAAGGCGACACGCTGTTGATCGTCGAGGCGATGAAAACCATGAACCACATCCCTGCCCCGCGGGCGGGCACGGTCAAGCGCATCGTCGTGGAAGACGGGGCCGCTGTCGAGTTTGGCACCCCGCTGGTCATCCTCGAATAAGGGGCTGAACATGTTCAATAAAATCCTGATTGCCAACCGAGGCGAGATCGCGCTCCGGGTTGTGCGCGCCGCGCGCGAGATGGGCATTGCATCGGTCGCCGTCCATTCCACCGCCGACGCGGACGCCATGCACGTGCGCATGGCCGACGAAAGCGTCTGTATCGGGCCGCCCGCCAGCACGCAAAGCTACCTGTCAGTGCCCGCCATTATCTCGGCCTGCGAAATCACAGGTGCCGAGGCGATCCACCCCGGCTATGGCTTTTTGTCTGAAAATGCAGGGTTCGTTCAGGTCGTCGAAGACCACGATCTGACCTTCATCGGCCCGACAGCCGAGCACATTCGCATCATGGGCGACAAGATCACGGCCAAGGACACAATGAAGGCCCTTGGCGTACCCTGCGTGCCCGGATCTGACGGCGGTGTCGCGACCCTCGAAGACGCGCAGCGCATCGGTCAAGAGATCGGTTATCCCGTCATCATCAAAGCCACCGCCGGCGGCGGCGGGCGTGGGATGAAGGTCGCGCAGACAGCTTCTGATATGGAAAAAGCCTTCATGACGGCGCGCGCAGAGGGCAAATCCAACTTCGGTAATGACGAAGTTTACATTGAGAAATACCTCACCACGCCGCGCCACATCGAAATTCAGGTCTTTGGCGACGGCAAGGGCAATGCGGTGCATCTGGGCGAGCGTGACTGCTCCTTGCAGCGCCGCCACCAGAAGGTATTCGAAGAAGCCCCCGGCCCATCGATTACACCCGAAGAACGCGCGAGGATTGGCAAGGTCTGCGCGGACGCGGTCGCAAACATCAACTATATCGGCGCAGGCACAATCGAGTTTCTGTATGAAAATGGTGAGTTCTACTTCATCGAAATGAACACCCGTCTTCAGGTGGAACATCCGGTAACAGAGGGCATCTTTGGCGTTGATCTTGTACGCGAGCAAATCCGCGTGGCCGCGGGTCTGCCGATGTCGTTCACCCAAGACGACCTGAAGATCAACGGTCACGCCATCGAAGTGCGCATCAATGCGGAAAAGCTGCCGAATTTTGCGCCCTGCCCCGGCACCATCACGCAGTATCACGCGCCCGGTGGGCTTGGTGTGCGCATGGATTCCGCGCTCTATGACGGCTACAAAATCCCGCCATTTTACGACAGCCTCATCGGCAAGCTGATCGTCCATGGCCGCGACCGTCCAGAAGCGCTTGCACGCCTGAACCGTGCCCTTGGCGAGTTGATCGTTGACGGCGTCGACACCACCGTGCCGCTCTTTCATGCGTTACTGCAAGAGCAGGATGTTCTGACGGGGGATTACAATATTCACTGGCTGGAACATTGGCTGGACACGAACCTCGGCGGCAGCTGAACCCCATGGAACTGACCACGGAATTGCTGCTGAAGGGCTATGCCTCAGGCATCTTTCCCATGGCCGAACACCGTGATGATCCCGAAATCTTCTGGGTCGATCCCCGCAGGCGGGGCATCATACCGCTCAATGGGTTCCATGCATCCCGCAGTTTGCGCCGTGCGATGCGCAACACGCGTTTCGAGATCAGCATTGATCAGGACTTTGCCGGTGTCGTGGATGGCTGCGCCGATCGGGCAGACACTTGGATCAGCGAAGAAATTCGCAACCTTTATATGGGCTTACACAGTAGCGGTCATGCCCATTCCCTCGAAGTCTGGGACGGGGCGCAACTGGTCGGCGGCGTGTACGGCGTGGTTCTGGGTGCAGCGTTTTTCGGCGAAAGCATGTTTTCGCGCCGCACCAATGCGTCGAAAATCGCGCTGGCCTGTCTGGTTGATCGCCTCAATGAAGGCGGGTTTGTGCTGTTTGACACGCAGTTTCTGACCGAACATCTGGCGTCATTAGGGGGGATGGAAATCCCCCGCGGCGCGTATCACCGCATGCTTGAGGATGCACTGAAGCGCCCCGCCAGCTTTACTGCACCGCCTGCGCGCAGTCCCGCTCAGGTCGTGCAGCGCATCACCCAGATGTCATAACGGGAATGATCCATCGCGCTCAGCGCAGGCGAAGACGCGATCATCCAGCCTGAAAAAACCTGGTTGCCGCGGCTGGTATCCGCAATTTCAAGCTCTGCATAGGCGTCCCCTGACGGGTTTCCAACAGGGTACCTGCATTCATTAAGTTTGATCGTCAGCGACCCAAAGGTGACGGACGACCCGGCACGCATGTCCAGATCAACCGTAATGCCGTTCATCTTGTCGAGACCACGCAGTTGCGCCCCAGGCGCGTTCGTGACCTGCACATACTGTTGCGCGGTCGCGGCGCTCGCCAAAACGCAGACCAAGACCAACGCGCGGATCATTCGTCGGACCCGCCGCTCACGAATTTCAGCAACAAGGACACAAGGCTGACCGCGCCTTGCGTGTCATCAATCGTTGCGCCCGCGTCGAAAAAGAAGGGCGATCCACCGGGCATGATTTCAACGAAATTGCCCCCCAACAATCCTTCGGATGAGATCACGATGGCACTATCATCTGGGATTAAGATGTCGTCCTGCAGCACCACGGTTGTGTCGGCCCGGTAGGTCTCAGGGTTCAGCACGACGTCTGTTACTGTGCCGACTTTCACCCCCGCCAGACGCACGTCCGATCCGACAGTGATACCCTCAAGGCTGCGAAAGCTCGCCGAAAGAGGATAGGTGTCAGTGCCTGTCGAAAAACCAGTGGCCTGCCCTGCATAGACGACGAAAGCGACTGCTGCGGCCAACACCGCCGCACCCACAAGCACTTCAGTTGTGTTCTCTGACATGTCGCTGGCCCTATTCTGGCGTCCAGGCTTCGTAATCGTTGCGATCTGCCGGATCAGCCCGCCGAATGGAGCCCTTGGGCGCGTAGGCCAAAGGTGTTCCGGTCAGGTTCTCCTGATGCGGTTTCTCCCAAGACTTGCGCAGCAGCGGTTGTTTGGTCGGCGGCTCATCCCACGTGTGATGCATCCAGCCGTGCCACTCGGGATCAATTCGGCTGGCTTCCATCTCGCCGTTGAAAATCACCCAACGCTTTGATTTGTCGGCGTTTTCGTAGAATACATTGCCCTGCGCATCTTCTCCCACTTTGACGCCTTTGCGCCAAGTGAAAAACTGCGTGTTCAACGTCTGGCCATTCCACCATGTCACGCTGCGCAAAAGGGTTTTCAGAATTCCCATTGGGGACGTCTCCGCTCAAACTGTCTTGTCACATATGGCCGATTGGGCGCGAAACGTCCAGATAGATCGGCGGCTTTTGGCGTCACCAACCGGGCAGAAGCGCCGTCACTTCGATCTCAATCCGGTATTTCGGATCAATCAGCCCGCATTCGATCATCGTGGCAACAGGTGGATTTTGGCCAAACGTCTCCGCCAATGTCGGCCAACATGGCTCGAACTCCTTCGCGTCGGGAAGCATATATGTCACGCGCACCACATCCTTGAACCCGCAGCCCGCTTCCATAAGGGCCTGCTCAATCATCTCGAGCGCCGAGACGCATTGTTCGACCACCGTGGTGCCACGCCCGACGGTGCCCGCCACATGAACGCAGCCGCCCGCCACGACGGCGCGGCAATACCCGACCCTGGGTTCGAAGTCTCCGCCGGAATGGATGCGTTTGATGGTCATTTGGGATCCTTCTGAGGTTCAGTCGCCGTAGCGGATGCGTGCTGCAAGACCTTGTTGCGGTGCATAGAGAAAGACCGTTTCGCCGACGGGTCCGCGGATCGCCCATCCGCCGGGCTGTTCAGCCGCACGGGTCACTCGCTTAACCACATCTTCGGGCCAGTATCTTGAGCAAAACCCAAGTGCATCGCGGGTGGTTTCCCCCGGTTCGGCCAAGGGTGTGGGTGTCCAGTTACCGCCGCGAAAACGCTGTATCGCCAGTGCACATGTCACCGAGTATTCAGGACGGGGGTGCAAATCCAGTGCGTCATCCGAAAGCGACAACGATGGCATAGATGCAATCCCGATTCCACGATCCAGACCGGATTAGCCAAGCGGCGCGATGCGTCAAACGATGACAGGCAAGATGCTGGAAAATGCCTGCGACGCGTAATTCGGGTTATCGCGTTACATTGGCTTTTCCGGACACGGCTTGAACAAAGCCTGCCACGATGCCACGCCGGCGATAAAAAACGCCCGAAATCAGCATATTCGGCGGGCCTCGCAAAAGACCGGTCAAACCAGCAAGTGCGCGCAATTAGCCTGCTGTTGCAGGTGTTTTGTCCGCATCTGCGTGGATCATGAGCGGCGCCGCGTCGGATGTCACCGCTTCTTCGTTCACGACAACCTCTGTCACGGAATCCAGACCGGGCAGTTCGAACATCGTATTCAGCAGGATATCTTCGAGGATCGAGCGCAAACCACGCGCGCCTGTTTTCCGCTCAATCGCGCGTTTTGCAATGGCGGCAAGAGCATCATCCGTAAAGCTTAGCTGGGTGTCTTCCAGCTCGAACAAACGCTGGTATTGTTTGACCAGCGCGTTTTTCGGCTGCGTCAGGATGGTGACCAGCGCGTCTTCGTCCAGGTCTTCCAGCGTTGCCAAAACTGGCAAGCGGCCGACGAATTCCGGTATCAGACCGAATTTCAAAAGATCCTCAGGCTCCAGATCAGTAAAGATTTCGCCAATTCCACGTGCATCGTTATCGCGGACGTCTGCGCCAAAGCCCATGGCTGAACCTTTGCCACGTGCTGCAATAATCTTGTCCAGCCCAGCAAACGCGCCACCGCAAATAAACAGGATGTTCGTCGTGTCGACCTGCAGGAATTCCTGTTGCGGATGTTTGCGCCCGCCCTGCGGCGGAACAGAGGCCACGGTGCCTTCCATCAGTTTCAGCAACGCCTGCTGAACGCCCTCGCCCGATACGTCGCGCGTGATCGACGGGTTCTCGGATTTGCGAGTGATTTTGTCGACTTCGTCAATGTAGACGATTCCACGCTGAGCGCGTTCCACGTTATATTCGGACGACTGCAACAGCTTGAGAATGATGTTTTCCACGTCCTCGCCCACATAACCCGCTTCGGTGAGCGTGGTCGCATCGGCCATGGTAAACGGCACATCCAAAATCCGCGCCAGCGTCTGTGCCAGCAACGTCTTGCCGCAGCCCGTCGGCCCGATCAGCAGGATATTGGATTTCGCCAGTTCGATGTCACCACCCTTTTGGGCGTGATTGAGACGCTTGTAGTGATTGTGCACCGCCACAGACAGAACGCGTTTGGCCATGGCCTGACCGATCACATAGTCGTCCAGCACCGCACAGATGTCTTTCGGTGTTGGCACGCCGTCGGTTGATTTCAGGCCAGACGCTTTGGTTTCTTCGCGGATGATATCCATGCACAGTTCGACGCATTCATCGCAGATGAACACGGTCGGCCCGGCAATCAGCTTGCGCACCTCATGTTGGCTCTTGCCGCAAAAGCTGCAGTAGAGTGTGTTTTTGCTGTCGCCGCTTGAATTCGTAGCCATGTCAACCCTTTCAGGTCTTGTCTCGCATTCGTGTCAAGGTGGAAGCCGATGCCCCGCACTTTGACAGCTTAGGCCAGCCCCCGCATGTCCACAATCGCAAAATGGTAAACAAAGGGGAGCTGAAAATTACTTGCTGTCTTCTTCATCTGATTTGCCACGGCTCTCGACGATCTCGTCGATCAAACCCCAGTCTTTGGCTTCTTCAGGAGACATGAAGTTATCCCGCTCCAGTCCTTCTTCGACTTTCTTGAGGGTCTGCCCGGTGTGTTTGACGTAAATCTCGTTCAGTCGCGTCTTGAGTTTCTGGGTTTCTTGCGCATGGATCATGATGTCCGTGGCCTGACCCTGATACCCGCCGGAGGGCTGGTGCACCATCACACGGCTGTTGGGCAGCGAGAACCGCATGCCCTTTTCACCTGCCGTCAGCAGCAAAGACCCCATCGACGCGGCCTGTCCGATCACCAGCGTGGAGACTTTGGGCTTGATGTATTGCATGGTGTCGTAAATCGACAGGCCAGAGGTCACGACACCGCCTGGGCTGTTGATATACATGGAAATTTCCTTGGACGGGTTCTCTGCCTCAAGGTGCAGCAGCTGCGCTACGATCAACTGAGACATGCCGTCATGCACAGGGCCGGACAGAAAGATGATCCGCTCCTTCAACAGGCGAGAGAAAATATCGTATGCGCGTTCGCCGCGGCTGGTTTGTTCCACAACCATGGGAACAAGGTTCATGTAGGTATCGATAGGATCGTTCATGTAGGGTGCCTGTCTTGCTTTGGTCAGCGGGACCATACCTGCCGAACCGTTACTTAAACCTTAGTATTGCGCCTAAGGGGCTGCAAGGGGGGCCGATTGATTGTCGCGCATGGTTGAACGATCAAGTCGCACCGCTAGCTTTGATCTCATGACAGACGCACTCCACCACTTTCCGCCCACTCGCACCGAAGCCCTGACCCGTTTGTCGCGCTTTGTACCGCATGCAGGGCGCAGCTACGCGCAACGGCGCAATTATGACCTTGGTGCGGGCCAGCACACTGCTGTGTCGACCCTGTCGCCCTATATTCGCACACGCCTGATCACGGAAACCGAGGTGCTGGATGCCGTTCTGGGCCGTCATTCGCTGCAAGCGGCGGAAAAGTTTGTACAGGAGGTGTTCTGGCGCACCTATTGGAAGGGTTGGCTGGAATTGCGCCCCGGTGTCTGGGCGCAATACCGTCATGATCTGCGCCGCCGCCTTGATGACGTGCAGACCCAATCGGGTTTGCGTGCAACATGGGAAGCCGCGTGCAAGGGCGACACAGACATCGCCTGTTTCAACGCATGGGCGCAGGAGTTGGCACGTACCGGATACCTGCACAATCACGCGCGGATGTGGTTCGCGTCGATCTGGATTTTCACGCTGAAATTGCCATGGGAATTGGGCGCGGATTTCTTTTTGCGTCACCTGCTCGATGGAGACCCCGCCTCCAATACGCTCAGTTGGCGCTGGGTGGCGGGCCTGCAAACACAGGGCAAAACCTACCTCGCTCGAACCTCCAACATCGCCAAATTCACCGAGGGGCGGTTCGCCCCTAAATGGCAGTTGGCCGGAGAGGCGCCAGCCCTGCCCTTTGTCGCACCGCCAGAACCGCGCATTTTGCCGACGCTGCCTGCCCCTGATCCTAACCTGCGCACAGGCATGATCTTGCATTGCGACGACCTGTCTATCGGCGGCGCTGTCGAAGGGCTTGCGATCCAAAGTCACGTCGCACTGGATGCGCTGAGCGGTCTAAGCCCGCTGAATGTGGCGCCCCACCTGCCCGCATTTCAACACGGGTGTCTGGCGGATACGCAACACCGATGGGCCGACAGGCTGGGCGCGAACGGGGGTGTGGTCACAGATATCACTGGTCTGCGACATTGGGTCGCCACGCAAAATCTGGAACAGATCGTGACGCCCTACGCGCCGGTGGGGCCTGTTGCGGAGATGCTTTCATCCTTGGCTGACGATCCATCGATCCCGCCCTTGGTTCAGGTCAGGCGCGCCAGTGATGAAGCAGCATGGCCCAAGGCCACAAAAGGGTTTTTTCCCTTCAAATCAAACATTCCCGCCCTGTTGTCGGCACAGGGCAAGGCCGCCTGAGCAAACGCAATGGGCAGGCATCCGCCGACGGCACCATGATCACACCTCATGGCGGTCAGAACGCTTGATCTGCACGCATAGGTAGTGCCACGATGGCGTACCGTGTTTTGACGAATTTGGGGGGCGCTTGTCACACAGCGGTTACACCCATTGGGCAATGTCAAAGCATCGAGCGGCGGCGCATCACGATCAGCCGCCTTATTCGTATGACACCTACAGGGGGATCCCAGATGAACCGCAAAGACATTATCAACGACCCGGACATCGGCAACAAAGCCGAGGCCTTCGAAGCATTCGATGACATTCCGACGAACCCGAACCTGTCGCGCACCATTGGCGACGTGATCAACCGCCGCTATGGCCGCCGCGATATGCTCAAGGGCATGTTGGGCGTGACGGCGACGACCGCCCTTTTTGGCACATCCGCGATGGTGGCACCACGCCATGCTGCGGCGGGTAGCACCAGCCGCTATGTCTTTGACGAGCTGTCATGGGGCAACGACGAAACGCACCACATCGCCGAAGGCTACAATGCCGACGTTCTGCTGCGTTGGGGCGATCCGATCACGGCCGATGCACCCGATTTCGACGTCATGAACCAAACCGCCGAGGCACAGCTCAAGCAGTTCGGTTACAACAACGACTATGTCGGCTTCACGGCGCTGAATGATGAGGGCACGCGCGGATTGCTCTGCGTCAACCACGAATATACCAACGAAGAGGTCATGTTCCCCGGTCTGGGTCGTCAGGACCGTGACGGGTTTGCGGGCATGACCAAGGAACTGGTCGATATTGAAATGGCCGCACATGGTGGGACAGTGGTCGAAATCGCGCAAGGCGCTGACGGCAAATGGGCACTGGTCAAGGACAGCCAGTACAACCGTCGCATTACGCCATTGAACACGGAAATGACCTTCTCCGGCCCTGCGGCGGGACACGACCGCATGAAAACCAACGCCGACCCGGCAGGCATGACCGTTATCGGCACTGTCAACAATTGCGCCGGTGGCATGACGCCTTGGGGCACCTACCTGATGGCCGAAGAAAACTTCCACGGCTATTTCTGGTCCGATGTCGTGGACGCAGATGGCCGACCCGATGTCACGGAACAAGCCGAAGCGGCGCAGATGACGCGCTACGGCGTTCCGGGGCGTTGGTACAATTGGGGCCAGCATCATGACCGCTGGAACATCGACAAAGAACCCAATGAGCCCAACCGCTGGGGCTGGATCGTCGAAGTGGACCCCCGTGACCCGAATGCGGCACCCATCAAGCATACCGCAATGGGCCGCTTCCGCCATGAAGGTGCGGAAACCACCATCTCCTCCTCGGGCAAGCTGGTCATCTACACCGGCGACGACAACCGCTTTGATTATCAGTACAAATATGTCTCTGATGGTGTGGTGACGGGTGACGAGGGCTTTGGCAGTTCGCTGATGTCGGATGGCACGCTTTACGTGGCGCGCTTTGACGAAGACGGTACGATCACATGGTTGCCGCTGGTTCATGGCAACGGCCCGCTGACAGCCGAGAACGGGTTCAACAGTCAGGCCGATGTCATGATCGACACCCGCATCGCCGCTGATCTGCTGGGCGCGACACCGATGGACCGTCCTGAAGATGCACAACCACGCGGCGATGGCACGGCCTACATCATGCTGACCAACAATACCCGCCGCAAAGCCGATCAGGTGAATGCCGCCAACCCGCGCCCCGAATCCTCCTTTGGCCACATCATCGAAATCAAAGAGGCGGGCGGTGATCACGCGGCCACGACCGGCACGTGGTCTATTCTGGTCAAATGCGGCGATCCGACCATCGAAGAAGTTGGCGCGCAGTGGAACCCCGACACATCCGAAAACGGCTGGTTCGGCTCCCCTGACAACTGCGCCATCGACGCGGATGGACGCTTGTGGATTTCCACGGACCAAGGGTCCAGCTGGGGCAAAACGGGCAAATCCGACGGCCTCTACTCGCTGGAAACCGAAGGTGAGGCGCGCGGAACCTCCAAGCTCTTTTTCCGCTGCCCTGTGGGCGGAGAACTATGCGGCCCATATTTTACCGACAACAGCGAAACGCTGTTTCTGGCCGTGCAACACCCCGGCACGGATGGCACCAAGGATTTCAAGGGCTTCGAGCGCGATTCCACCTTCGAAGATCCTGCAACGCGGTGGCCGGACTTTGACCCTGCAATGCCGCCGCGGCCATCGGTCTTGGTGGTCACCAAGCAGGGCGGTGGCAAGATCGCCGTTTGATCTTGGCCTGAAATGAAAACAGACTTGGCCCCGCCCTCACCCGGCGGGGCCTTGTATTTGAAACAGCCGCAAACGCGCTAAGTCTGGCCCATGTCACAATCCCGCCCCGACATCACACAACTGACCACAAGCGTAGAATTGCGTCGGTGGTACTGGCTCAAGGACGAGTTAGCAGCAGAGGCCAAACGCCTTGGGCTGCGTACCACCGGGGGCAAGTTTACGCTGCTGGACCGGATTGCGCATTTTCACGACACCGGCGCAACTAAATGGCCCGGTGATGCCAAACCTAAAGCAACGTCCAAATTCGATTGGCACAGTGCCACGCTGACACCAGACACGGTGATCACGGACAGCTACAAGAACACTCAGAACGTACGGCGTTTTTTCAAACAACACGCTGATCCCACGTTCAAATTCAACATCGCCTTCATGGCATGGATCAGGGAAAACGTCGGCGCCACTCTGGCCGATGCCGTCACGGCCTATCACCGCCAGAAAGAGGCCGCTGCGGCCCCCGGCCATCAATCCAAGATCGCCGACCACAACCAGTTCAATCAATACACGCGGGATTTTCTGGCCGACAATCCAACGATGGGCCTGAAAGACGTACGCTATTTCTGGGCGCTCAAACGTCAGCTGCCATCAGAGGATGGACGCCACCGGTATGATCCATCAGACCTCAGCCTCAGCTAGCGGCCATCAGACAACTGCGCAGGCTCTCGCTCAACTCCACCAACAAATTGGTGTAGCTGTCCGGCCCCAGATCAGACATCAACGGGGACAATGGCGACACGACAATCGTTTTCATGCTGGCATCTCGTGCCACAGATTGCGCCAGCCCTTCTGACTGTTCGGGTTCCAACAGGATACATCTGGCACCGGTCTCTTCGACGCGCGCCCTGACCTCTGCCACCCGCGCGGCGCTGGGACTAGAAGCATCCCCCAACGAAATGGACGCAATCGCTTCCACACCAAACCGCGCTTCGAAATAGTGGAACGCGTCATGCAAAACGAC
This sequence comes from uncultured Alphaproteobacteria bacterium, assembly GCA_942490805.1. Taxonomy (GTDB): domain Bacteria; phylum Pseudomonadota; class Alphaproteobacteria; order Rhodobacterales; family Rhodobacteraceae; genus Yoonia. The sequence continues at coordinate 157,900 of CALNYU010000011.1, forward strand.
AAATGGCTGACCCTGAACCGGTGCAAGCCTTTGCATGATCTGTTTTTGTGTTACATCCAGCGCGCTGACCGCCGCTGCGGCATTGCTCAGATATGAGCTGGCGTTTTCGGGATCGACCTTGGCCAGTACATTCGCGATTTCCTGCAACCAAATGGCGCCATTTTGAGGGTCCAGCCATGCGTGAGGATCCATGCCGCTCCCGGCGTGTTCATCGTGGCCATGTTCATCCTCATGACCATGCTCCTCTTCGTGGGCATGTTCATCATGCGCGTGGTCGTCATCGTGCCCTTTCGCATGGTCACCGTCCTGGCTGGTCTTTTCTTCATGATCATGACCGTGGTCGTGATCATGCGCGTCAAAGGCCGCGCCCTCGCGGAATTCCAGAAGCTGCGTTCCCGGCGCACCCAGCAGGCTCAGGTGCTGTGCTTCTCCCGCCAGCGTGTCGATGGATTTTTCCAACCAAGGCGTCAACACAGAGCCAACCCAGAACACCACGTCCGCACGTTCCAAGTTCCGTGCTTCGGAGGGGCGCATCGAATAGCCGTGGGGTGAGGCATTTTGCGGTACGATCAATTCAGGCGTTCCAACGCCTTCCATCACCTGAGCCACTAGGGCATAAACCGGTACAATGTCCACGGCCACGCGCGGCACATCGGCCTGCGCACGGGAAACCAGCAGACTCACGGTTATTACAACAACAGCAATCAGGCGCATCAAACAATTCTCCATTCCCAGTACCACGCCTTGTAATTTATAATGTTATAACATATCAATACTTAAAATGATCTTCCGGAGCAACTCATGACCGCCATAGGGTTCAACGACCACGATCACTCCGCCTGTATCAAGGACACCTTGCAGGAAGCAGACGCGTTTTGCGCGGCAAATGGGCTGAACTTCACTCCGGTGCGCCGCCGCGCGTTGGAAATTCTGCTGCGTGAACATCGTGCTTTGGGGGCGTATGATCTGCTGGGTCATCTGTCCGCAGAAGGCTTGGGATCGCAACCGCCCGTGGCCTACCGCGCCTTGGACTTCTTGGTCAAAGCAGGATTTGCCCACAAGATCGAGGCACTTAACGCCTATGTTGCCTGCTCGCACCTGGGCGCGGATCATGCACCCGCCTTTTTGATCTGCCGCTCTTGCAACAGCGTGGCAGAGGCCGATACGGCACTCGCCGCAGGTCGCTTGGGCGACGCCGCCGATGCCGCAGGGTTCATGATCGAACGCACAGTCGTCGAAGCGCAAGGCCTCTGCCCGGCTTGCCAAGAGGATGCCGCCTGATGGCGTTGATCGAAACACGCGACCTCGCCCTTGCGTATGCAGGCCACGTGGTTCTGCGCGATGTGAATTTTGCGCTTCATTCAGGAGAAATCGTCACGATCGTGGGGCCAAACGGGTCTGGCAAGTCCAGCCTGCTGCGGGCGCTGATCGGTGCCCTGCCCGCCGCGCACGGCACAATCCGCCGTCAACCAAACCTCAAAATCGGCTACGTCCCGCAAAAGCTGTCGATCGACACCACGCTGCCTTTGACGGTGGGTAGATTTCTCAACCTGCCAACACGCGTCAGTCGAAAACGCGTGATGTTCGCGCTGGACAAGGCCGGTGTGCCAGACTTGTCGAACCGCCAGATGTCGGACTTGTCTGGGGGTCAGTTTCAACGCGTGTTGCTGGCGCGCGCCTTGCTGAACGATCCCGACATTCTGATCCTCGACGAGGCCACGCAGGGCCTTGATCAACCCGGTGCCGCCAGCTTTTACCGTCAAATCGAAGACGTACGCCGCGATCTGGGCTGTGCTGTGGTCATGGTCAGCCACGATCTGCATGTGGTGATGGCCGCGTCGGACCGGGTTTTGTGCCTGAATGGGCATGTGTGCTGTGAAGGTACGCCCGAACTTGTGGCCTCCGCCCCGGAATACCGGGCGCTCTTTGGCACCGGAACCCAAGGCGCGTTGGCGCTTTACCGGCATGAACACAGCCATTCGCATGGTCCCGATTGCGATCATGACCATGCGCATGAGGCAGCCGAGTGATCCTCGATGATTTTCTGGCCCGCGCCGCCTTGGCCGGGGTTGGCGTGGCGCTTGCTGCGGCCCCGCTGGGGTGTTTCGTCGTATGGCGGCGCATGGCCTATTTCGGCGATGCCACGTCGCACGCTGCCCTGCTTGGTGTGGCGCTTGCGCTGTTGCTGGACCTGCCTGTCTTTGGCGGTGTGCTGGCGGTCGCGCTGGCGATGGCGTTGATCATCACCGCCATGAGCGGACGCGGCACGTCCAGCGATGCACTGCTGGGTGTTCTGGCGCATGCCTCTTTGGCACTGGGCCTTGTTGCAGTGTCGTTCCTCCCCAACATTCGAGTGGACCTTATGGCCTATCTCTTTGGCGATATTCTGGCCGTTTCACGCATTGATCTGGCAGTCATCTGGGCAGGGGCACTTGTGGTTCTCGGTCTCGTCGTCTGGCGCTGGTCGGCCCTGCTGACGGCAACCCTGAACCCCGATCTTGCGCAGGCAAGCGGGATCGAACCCAAGCGCGAAGAACTGGTTCTGACGCTGGCGCTGGCGTTGACAGTCGCGGTCGCGCTCAAGGTCGTGGGGGCGCTGTTGATCGCAGCCCTTTTGATTATCCCGGCCGCCGCCGCACGCCCCTTGGCGCGCACGCCCGAAGCGATGGCATTGATCGCCACGTTCATCGGGGCCGCGTCGGCATTGGGCGGTTTGGCGGTGTCCTTTGCACTCGACACGCCGACCGGACCGACGATCGTCAGCCTCGCGGCAGGTGTGTTCGCGCTGACGCAAACGGTGCGCCTGGTCAAACCCTAGCTGGTCGAAATGACCGCCGTGGCTTCAATCTCGACCCGAGCTGCGTCCTCGACCAGCGCACTGACCACAACCATCGTCATGGCCGGGAAATGCCGCCCAAGCACGTCGCGGTAGGCCGCTCCCACCTCTGCCTGATGCGCCAGATATTCGGCCTTGTCCGTCACATACCACGTCAAGCGTGTGATATCGCCTGCCTGCCCGCCCGCCGCCTCGACCACCGCGCGGATGTTGAGCAACGCTTGCCGCATCTGACCGATGAAATCATGTGCCTCAAACACCTGATCCGCCGTCCAGCCGATCTGACCGCCGACATAAAGCGTGCCATCCGCCGTTAGAACGCCATTGGCATAACCCTTTGCGGCTTTCCACCCTTCGGGTTGGATGATGCGATGTGCCATGATCTTCCTTTCCAATTCAGGCGCTTACACGCCCAGATATTGATCGGCGACCGTGCCGTCCAATTCCGACATTGACCCGCTCCAGACCGAGCGACCCCGTTCAAGTATGACCGCGCCATCGGCAACCCGGCGCAGCTCCGCCAAGGATTTATCGACGACCAACAATGCCAGCCCGGTTTCCGATTTCAGGCGTTTGACGGCCGCCCAAATCTCCTGCCGGACGACGGGCGCCAACCCTTCTGTTGCCTCATCCAGCAACAAAAGGCGCGGGTTGGTCATCAATGCGCGACCAATGGCCAGCATCTGCTGCTCGCCCCCCGACAAAGACACCGCCATCTGCGCGTGCCGCTCGCCCAAACGCGGGAACAACTCTGTCACCCGCGCCATATCCCAATGACCCGGACGCGCCGCCGCAATCAGGTTCTCGCGCACCGTCAAATTGGGAAAGCACCGCCGCCCCTCAGGCACCAGTCCAAGACCTGCGCGCGCGGCTTTATGCGGGGGCAAACCCGCGATGTCCTCGCCCGCAAATTCAACTCGCCCGGCACTGTTCTTGAGCAACCGGCAAATCACCTTGACGGTGGAGGATTTGCCCATGCCATTGCGCCCCATCAACGCCAGGACTTCGCCCTCGCCCAACTCTAGATCAACGCCGAACAACGCCTGGGAGGGGCCATAAAACGCCTCAACATCGGACAGCTGCAGGAAACTCATACCGCAACCTCCTCGCCCAGATAGGCCTCGCGTACCAGTGGGTCAGACTTGATCTGATCGGCTGTGCCAGTTGCGATGATCTTGCCATAAACCAACACTGAAATCCGATCCGCCAAGGCAAAAACTGCGTCCATGTCATGTTCAACCAGCAAGATCGGCGCTTCGCGGCGCAGCCCATCGAGAAAGCCCGTCATGCGCGCCGATCCATCCCCGCCAAGCCCCGCCATTGGCTCGTCCATCAGGAACGCCCGTGGTTGCAGCGTAAGTGCCACCGCCACCTCCAACAACCGCCGCTGCCCGTGGGACAAATCGGCGGTGCGCTTGGTGGCGTGTTCCATCAGACCCACGCGGGTCAGCGCATCCTGCGCCGCACTGCGGATTGCGCCGTCAGACATCACGCCCGACCAGAACCGCCAGACCGTACCGCGCTGGCCCAACGCACCCAGCATCGCATTTTGCAAAACCGTATATTCCATCGCAAGCGACGAAATCTGAAACGTGCGGCCCAATCCGGCGCGTGCGCGCGCAACCGTGCCCATCGCCGTGACATCCTGCCCGTTGAACCAGACGGCCCCCGCATCAGGGGTCAGCCCCCCTGCTATCTGCTTGATCAGTGTGGATTTTCCAGCACCATTCGGCCCGATCAACGCGTGAATTTCACCGGGGTTGAGGGTGAGTGTGACATCATCCGTCGCCTTGAGCGCGCCAAAAGATTTGCTGAGGTGCTTGATATGCAAAAGCGGCTCAGTCATGGGCGACCTCCCGGCCTGCCAGCGTGCCAATCAGGCCACCGCGCGCGAAAAGCACGACCAAAAGCAACAACAGCCCCACGTAGATCAGCCAGAATTCCGAAATGCCGCCCAATACATGTTCCAGCAGAATAAACAGAGCCGCCCCCGCCACCGGGCCAAAAAGCCGCCCGACACCGCCCAGAATGACAAAGATCATGATCTCGCCCGACATCTGCCAGCTGAACATCGTCGGGCTGACAAAGCGGTTCAAATCGGCAAAAAGTGCCCCGGCCAAGCCCGTCACAGCGCCCGAAATCACAAAGGCGACAAGCCGCAATTTGTAAGGCGACAAACCCACCGTTTCGACACGTTCCCCGTTCTGCCGTGCCGCTTGCAAGGCTAGCCCGAAGGGCGCACGCGCCAGTCGTCCAGCACCGAGCAGGACCACGGACAACACCACAAAACAGATGGCGAAAAACTGAATGGGATCAAGAGTGTTGAGGCCAGGAAAGCCGTTGCGGACATAAATCGACAACCCGTCCTCACCACCATAGGCGGGCCAGCTGATCGCAAAATAGTAAAGCATCTGGCCAAAGGCGAGCGTGATCATGATGAAATAGACGCCCGAAGTGCGCAGGCTGAGCGCACCAATGGCCAGTGAGGCCAGCGCACTGGTGACAATTGCAACCAGCCAGATCACCGGCATGGATTTGGTGCCTTCCAGTAAAAACGGTGCTTCGATGATCGGATCGAACGTCTGGGCATGGTGGGCCAGAATGCCCATTGCATATCCACCAATGCCAAAGAATGCCGCGTGGCCGAGGCTGACCAACCCGCCCAAACCCAGCGCAATGTTGAGACCCACGCCCGCCAGCGCAAGGATCGCGACCTTGGTCGCCAGCGTGATGATGAACGGCTCGTCCAACGCCAAAGCGAGCAGAGCTGTGATGGGCAGCATTGCAAAAAGTGCTGTGTTTATTAGGCTGTTGCGGGTCATCTCAGGCGCTCCCATAAAGGCCGGTGGGCTTGAAGAGCAACACCCCCGCCATGAGGATGTAGATTGCCATCGAGGCCAGCGACGAACCGACCACCGTTGCGGAAGATGGGTCCATGAAGGCACCAAAGAAGATAGGCAGCAGCACCCCACCAAGCGTATCCGTCAACCCCACCAGAAGCGCGCCGACAAAGGCGCCCTTGATGGAGCCAATGCCGCCTATAACTATGACAACAAAGGCTAAAATCAGAACGGGTTCGCCCATACCGACCTGCACCGATTGGATCGCACCGACCAGTGCGCCGGCAAGCCCCGCAAGCGCCGCCCCCAATGCAAAGACCATCGTGTAGAGCTTGGAGATGTCGACGCCAAGGGCGGCAATCATCTCGCGATCGCTTTCACCAGCGCGGATTTGAATGCCCAGGCGCGTGCGCGCAATGAGCTGAAACAACGCCACCGCCAAGGCCAGACCAATGGCAATAATCACCAGCCGATAAGCCGGATACTGGATGCCACCGGGCAAGGTGACCGGCCCGGACACCGCCGCAGGAATATCCAAAAACAGCGGAAAAGAGCCAAATATCCACCGTGTGCCCTCTGAAAATATCAATATCAGCGCAAACGTCGCCAACACCTGATCAAGATGGTCGCGGTCATACAATCGCCGGATCACAAGCAATTCCACCAATGCGCCAGCAGCTGCGGCCGCTGCAAGAGCCGCCCCGAGAGCCAGTAGAAACGACCCCGTGGCCCCGGCTACAGCCGCCGCCGCGAACGCCCCCACCATATAGAGCGAGCCATGCGCAAGATTGATCAGACCCATCACCCCAAAGATCAGCGTCAACCCGGCGGCCATCAAAAACAGCATCACGCCGAACTGCAAACCGTTCAGAATTTGCTCAATCAGGAGAAGCAGCGACATGGCGGCGATCGGTCCTTTGGGGAGGGGAAATGCAAGGTCGGCATCGCGTCGGAGTTATGTCGCTGCGATGCGCGCGGTGCCTGCCCGGCACGTTGACCGCGCCGGGCAGGCAATTGGCGTCAATACGAACACTCGGCCGCGTAGGCGTCACCGTGATTGGTCAGACTGGCCGAGATGATCTTGTTGGTGAACACATCACCCTCCTTGATCACTTCGCGCACGTAGTAGTTCTGGATCGGGTGCTGGTTCGGGCCGAATTTGAAATCCCCTCGGACGGATGCAAAATCCGCCTCTGCCAAAGCGGCACGGAAGGCATCGGCGTCTTTGACATCCGCTTTGGACATGGCCGACAGGATCAGGTTTGCGGTGTCATAGCCTTGGCTCGCATAGAGCGATGGCAAGCGATCATATTCGGCGACGAAGGCCTCGACAAACGCGGCGTTGGCGGGATTGTCGATGTCCTTGTTCCACTGGCTGGTGTTTTTCACGCCCAATGCAGCATCACCGACGGCTTGCAGAATGCCCTGATCAAAGCTGAACGCGGGGCCGATCACGGGCAAATCCACACCGGAGCCTGCGTATTGCTTGAGGAACGAAATTCCCATGCCGCCGGGCAGAAAGAAAAACACCGAATCCGCACCGGAGGCCCGGATTTGCGCGATCTCGGCGGCGTAATCGGTCTGCCCCAGCTTGGTGTAGATTTCGCCAGCCAATGCGCCGTCATACATGCGCTTGTAGCCGGTCAGAGCGTCCTGACCCGCGGGATAATTGGGTGCCAGAATAAAGCTGTTGGTATAGCCCGCTTCCTTAGCGTAGGCACCTGCCGCTTCGTGCAGGTTGTCGTTCTGCCATGCCACGTTGAAATACAATGGATGACACCCCTTGCCCGCCAGTGCCGAAGGGCCCGCGTTGGGCGAGAGGTAAAACTTGCCTTGGGCCGTCGCCGCAGGCACCACCGCCATCGCGAGGTTGGACCAGATGATGCCGGTCATGATGTCGACTTTTTCGGATTGGATCATCTTGTCGGCCAGCTGCACCGCGATCTCGGGTTTGCGCTGGTCGTCCTCGATGACAACCTCGAGCTTGTCATTGCCCGCCATCTTGGCCGCCAGCATGAAGCCGTCGCGCACGTCGATGCCGAGGCCCGCGCCACCGCCAGACAGCGTGGTGATCATGCCAACCTTGACGGTGCCGCCGTGGCCTTCAGCCAACCCGGTGGTGCCCAATGCCGCTATCCCTGCGGCGAGGATCAGTGATTTCAGTTTCATTGTCGTCTCCCTGTTGTTGGGGCATTTGTTGCCCCTTTGCGTTATGTGACCCGGTTACGGGTCTGGAATTTCGGATCATCCCACAGCTTATCCTGCATCACCTTTTGCAACCGGTCGACTGCAATGGTGACGTCAGCGGTGTCGATATAGAGCGGCGTGAAGCCAAAGCGCATGATATTGGGCGCACGGAAATCGCCGATCACGTCATGATGGATCAGCGCTTGCATGGCCGCGTAGCCGTGCTCGAACGCGAACGACACCTGAGATCCACGCACCGCAGGGTCGCGCGGGCTGGCCAGCGTCAGGTCTGGCACGCGCGCTTCGACCTCTGCGATGAACAGTTCCTGCAACGCGATGGAGGCCGCGCGCAGATCGGCCATTTCAATGCCGTCCCATGCGTCCATCGCAACCTCCAGCGCCGTCATCTGCATGACCGGGGGCGTGCCTACGCGCATCCGCTCGATGCCCGGTCCGGGTTGGTAGTTCAGCTTGAAATCAAACGGTGCACGATGACCCAGCCAGCCTGACAAGGCAGGCTCGATTCGGTCTGCAAGGTCTTGGCGCACATAGATAAACGCAGGCGCTCCCGGCCCGCCGTTGAGGTATTTGTACGTGCACCCGATCGCCATTTCCGCGCCCGATCCGGCCATATCCACAGGTACCGCCCCAGCCGAATGAGCCAGATCCCAGACCATGACGGCGCCATGATTATGGGCCGCGCCAGTGACTGCGTTCATGTCGTGCATCCGGCCTGTGCGGTAATCCACATGGGTCAGCAGCACGCAGGCCACGGTATCATCAATAGCACCCATGACGTCTTCGGGGGCGACAGTACGCAATTCATATCCGTGATCGAGCGTGTTGATCAGCCCTTCAACCATATAAAGGTCGGTCGGAAAGTTGCCGGTGTCGGACAGGATCACACGACGGCCGGGGTTGAGTTTCAACGCTGCCGCCACCGCCTGGTAGACCTTGATCGACAGCGTGTCGCCCATCACGGTGGTGCCTTGGGGCGCGCCGATCAACGCGCCAACACGGTCGCCCACGTTGCTGGGTTGCGCCATCCAGCCTGCCCCGTTCCAGCCCTTGATCAACTGTGCGCCCCATTCGTCCGACAGCATGGTGGCCAGACGCTCGGGTACGCCCACAGGCATCGGGCCCAGCGAATTGCCGTCCAGATAGATCATTCCATCCGGAATTTGAAAGAGATGTTTGCGAGAGATGTCAGCCACTTAAAGAGCTCCTCGGACGTGCCACAGTTCTGGGAAAAGCTCAACTTCCAGCATTTTGCGCAAGTACGCCACCCCCGACGTGCCCCCGGTGCCACGTTTGAAGCCAATGATGCGTTCGACGGTGGTGACATGGTTGAAACGCCAGCGACGGAAATAGTCTTCCAGATCGACCAGTTTTTCCGCCAATTCATAGAGTTCCCAATGGGTGGCCGGATCTTCGTAGACCCTTTGCCAAAGGTCCTGAATATGCGGTTGCGCCTCCCACGCTGTGCTCGCGGGTGTGCCTGCGACATCACCTGCATCCAACCGATCCGCCAGCAGATGCAGCGCACATTGATACAAGCTGGGTTGCGCCAGTTCGGATTTCAACGCGTCAAAGGCCGCGCCTTTGTGTTCATGAAGCTTCATCAACGCGCCGTTTCGGTTGCCCAAAAGATATTCCACCAGCCGGTATTGGTGCGATTGAAACCCCGACGAATTGCCCAAGCTGGGGCGGAAAGCGGTGTATTCGCTGGGCGTCATGGTGCGCAACACGTCCCAAGCGCCGTTGAGCTGTTCAAAAATACGCGCCACACGGCTCAGCATCTTGAAAGCTGGTCGCAAATCACCGGCCTGCATCGTGACGCGGGCCGCCTGAAGCTCGTGGATGGCCAGACGCATCCACAACTCCGATGTTTGGTGCTGAATGATGAAGAGCATCTCATCATGCGCATCCGACAAAGGGTGCTGCGCGTCCAGAATAGGATCCAGCGAGAGGTAATCGCCATAAGACATATCGGTGGCGAAATCCATTTTCGCACCTTCGGGGGGTGTGCCTGTCATGTTTGATCCCTGAGGGCAAAGCGTTGTATTTTTCCGGTGGCGGTCTTGGGCAGCGCATCTACGAATTGCACGTCGCGAGGGTATTTGTACGGGGCGATCTGCGCCTTGACATGGTCCTGCAACACTTTGACCGTGCTAGCATTTTGGGCCGATGGGTCGTTCAGCACCACATGCGCCTGCACAATGCTGCCACGCTCGGGATCTGGCGCTGCCACGACGGCACATTCAGCCACCAGAGGGTGCGACAAAAGCGCGGCCTCTACCTCTGGTCCGGCGATATTATAGCCTGACGACACGATCATATCGTCGTTACGTGCGGCGAAATGCAGATAGCCATCCTCGTCCATGGTGAAGCTGTCGCCGGTGATGTTCCAGCCGTCCAGCACATACCCCGTCTGGCGGTCGTCATTGAGATAGCGGCAGCCTGTTGGCCCCCGCACAGCCAGGCGGCCGACCGTGCCGTGCGGCACGTCATTGCCCTGCGCGTCGATGACTTTGGCCTCGTAGCCGGTGACGGGTTTGCCGGTGCAGGCGGCGCGGTGATCGTCAAACCGGTTGGAGATAAAGATGTGCAGCATCTCCGTGGCGCCAATCCCGTCGAGCATCGGCTTACCGGTCTTGGCCTGCCAATCATGATAAACCGGCGCGGGCAACGTCTCACCCGCAGACACGGCCGCGCGCAGAGACGACAAATCCGCGCCTTCTTCCATAGCCGCCAGCATCGCGCGATAGGCGGTGGGCGCTGTGAAACAAACGGTTGCACGATATTTTTCAATGATTTCGACCATATTGGGCGGGGACGCGTTTTCCAGCAAGGTAGCCGCCGCGCCGAAGCGCAGCGGAAAGATCGCCAGCCCCCCCAACCCGAAGGTAAAGGCCAGGGGTGGAGAGCCCACAAACACATCATCCGGGCGCACGCCCAGCACCTCGGCCGCGTATCCATCCGCAATGATCAACAGATCGCGGTGGAAATGCATGGTCGCCTTGGGGCTGCCCGTGGTGCCCGAGGTGAAACCCAAAAGGGCGACGTCATCCTGAGCCGTTTGAACAGCGCTGAATTGCACCGGTTTTTCCAACGCAAGGCGGTCTAGCTCCGCATCGTGGTTAGAGGTGCCGTCGAACCCGACGACGGACTTTAGATACGCGCTGGTTTTGGCGCAGGCGGTCAATTCATCCATCAGGCGGGTATCACAAAGCGCGTGGGTGATCTCTGCCTTGTCGACGATTGCGCTCAACTCGCCCGCGCGCAGCATCGGCATCGTGTTGACGACCACCGCGCCCGCCTTGGTCGCCGCAAGCCAGCAGGCGACCATCGCGGGGTTGTTGGCCGAACGGATGAGAACACGATTGCCCGGTTTGATTTTGAGGTTGTCGACCATCGCATGGGCCAGACGGTTGGTCCAATCGCTGAGTTCCTTATAGGTGCGCCGCCGCCCATTCCCGATCAGCGCTGTGTGATCGCCAAACCCCTTGGCCACCATTGCATCCGTCAATTCGACACCTGCATTCAGACGGTCGGGATAGTCGAACCCGTCCAATAACAGGTCAGGCCATTGCCCCGTGGGTGGCAACGCGTTGCGCGCAAAGGCATCCACATGAGCGGACTTAAACATAGACCGGCACCTTGGTATTTTTACTTTTTATTTCAGGCGGGTACAGTTCTCTGTTGACGTAACGCAGGGCATGAAGACGCCAAGCATCTACAAGCCGCATGACCCGCCCGAACGGGTGTATTGCCTTCAAGGCCACCGACAAAAACAGTCGCACTTCAAGGTTAACGGTCCGTTTTTCCACTAATTGCCACATCAAAATATCAAATTTCGAACATTTGCCGTGTCTATCCCCATGCCGTGCGCTCTCGTCGCGCTGATGGCCTTGTGCGTGCGTATATGCGCTTGAGATCAAGACAAATGACAATTCAGAAAGTGGCAAGCCTAAAGCTTCATATAATTCAGAGGCTTGTACCGCAATCAAAGGACCCCGATGGCACGTGCCGCCATGATTTGCACGGCCAACCGCATCGCTTTGAGGCTTTTCTTCGGATGGTGCCGTTATTGCGCGCATTGTTCGTTAACCGCCTCTGATCAACTGATGTGTCCCACAGAAACGTTAGGGCGAGTCGCAAATTGCTTCAAGGGAAAATATTTTAAGTCTAAACTAAACGTATGCGCATCTGACCTCCTGGCCTCCGGAAGCCTAGCGGATACGCTGTTCTGTTTTTGTATCGAAAACCATCGCACGTTCCGGCGGAAAAGAGATACCCACCACATCGCCTGCACGGGCACGCACGTCGCCGCGTTCTTCGGCAATGATACGCTCGCCAGACGTGGTGCTCAGATGCAGATAGGACACACCGCCCAGCGCTTCGGACAGATCCGCGCGCAAATCGCCCGCCCCGGGTTGAACCTCCAAATGCTCAGGTCGCACGCCCAGTGTGACGGCGGTGCCCACGGCAGGCAGGGTGACCGCGACAGGTACGCAGCGGCCGAGTGCAGGCACATCCACCCCGTCCTCAACCACCGTACCGTTCAGGAAATTCATCGCCGGGGAGCCGATGAACCCAGCCACGAAGCGGTTATCCGGGTTGCGGTACAAATCCAATGGCGCGCCCACCTGCTCTATATGCCCGGCCCGCAGGACGACGATCTTGTCGGCCAGTGTCATCGCTTCGACCTGATCATGGGTGACGTAAATCATCGTGGCGCCGATATCCTTGTGCAGCCGCGCAATCTCAACGCGCATTTCGACGCGCAATTCGGCATCAAGGTTGGACAGCGGCTCATCAAACAAAAACACTTCGGGGCCTCGCACGATGGCGCGTCCGATGGCAACACGCTGACGTTGCCCGCCAGACAGTGCCTTTGGCTTGCGCTTGAGGTACGCGTCCAGCTTGAGAATATCGGAGGCCGCCGTGACCTTGGCCTTGATCTCGGCGCGCGGCACGCCGTTCATCCGCAGGCCAAATCCCATATTTTCTTCAACCGTCATGTGGGGATAAAGCGCATAGGTCTGAAACACCATCGCCACGCCCCGCTCTGAAGGGTCCATGTGTGTGACATCGCGTGCACCGATGCTGATCTGGCCCGCCGTGGTCTCTTCGAGCCCTGCAATCATGCGCAAAAGCGTAGACTTGCCGCAGCCCGAAGGCCCAACAAAGACGCAAAATTCACCGTCTTCGACCTGCAGGTCGATACCGTGGATCACCTGTACCTCGCCGTAGCGTTTGAGAGCGCCTTTAAGCGTCACACCTGTCATGGCTTCAAGTTCCTGTTCTTGCATCAAGGCGGCGGTCCGGAAAACGCCAGGCTTCGGCCTCATGGGCAATCTTGGCGGCCGCGCCTCCCAGTTTCGGAGCCAGAGCCGCCAGATCATCCAACTGATCAACCGACCCGGACCGGGTGATCGACATCGCGCCAAGTACGCGGCCGCGGCCGCTCAGGATCGGGTAGGCGATACAGATAATGCCGGGCTCATGTTCTTCGCGGTCATAGGCGAAACCACGCACGACGATGGCCTGTAACTCCGCGCGCAAGGCGGCGGGATCGGTGTAGGTCTGAGGGGTAAAGCGGTGAAAACTCTGCTGCGCGATCACGCGGGCCTGCTCCAGTTCCGGCAGAAACGCCAGCATCGCCTTGCCCACCCCGGTGCAATAGGCCGGGCCTACTTTGCCCGCGTCGGAATACATTTCTATGGGGCGCGCGGCGTTGCGTTTGTCGACGTACAGCACCTGCGCATTGTCAAGCTGCGCCAAGTGCACCGTATCGCCCACATCGGCACTAAGCTGGTCCAGAAAAGGCCGCGCAATCGGGGCGAGCGAGCTGTGTTGCCACGCTGCATGCGCTAGCCGCACCAGCCTCACACCCAGCCCGTAGGTCTGGCTGTCGGGGTCATATTCCAGCATGCCCTGATTGGTGAGTGTTTGCAGAAACCGATAAAGCGTGGCCTTGGGAAAGGGGCTCGCCTCCAGCAATGTAGCAAAGCGGACGGGGCGGCCAAAAGCGGCCACCTGATCCAGCACATCAAGCGCTTTTCCTACCGTGCCGTCGCCGGACATCGCGCTGTCTCCTCCTTCTATTGGCCCTGCCCTTTTGGAAAGAACCGTTCCCCCCTGACGGGAAGATCGTTGTTGACACTGTAGACAGGCTGTTGTGTAGTTTTCAATATATAAAACAGAGTTCCAAATAATGGAACTGATTGCGCAACGCACCCTAGGGAGGATTCACATGCGTTTCACCACAAAGGCGATGGCCGTCGCTCTGACCAGTACAATGCTGGCCGGCCCCGTATCCGCTGACCTGTCCGGCGATCTGCGGATATTCCTCGATACATCCAACCCCGCTCCGCGTGCGACGATGGAGGGGCTGATCGAGCGTTTTGGAGCCGAGCACCCGGGCCTGAACATCGAAACGACCGTGATCGACCGCGAAGCCTACAAGACGCAGATCCGCAACTTTCTGACGGCCAATACGCCTGACGTGGCCACCTGGTATGCCGCGAACCGGATGCGCCCCTACGTTGAAGCGGGCCTTTTCGAGGATGTCTCCGACCTGTGGGCCGAGCCTGCGATTGCGGAAAACCTCGCCTCGACCAAGGGCGCGCTGACGATTGATGGCAAACAGTGGGGCGTGCCCTATACCTACTATCAATGGGGCATGTATTACCGCGCCGACATCTTTGAAGAGCTGGGCCTGAGCGTGCCTGCAACATTTGAAGAAGAAAAGGCCAACTGCGCCAAGATCGTGGCGTCAGGTCGTGCTTGCTATACCATCGGTACCAAATTCCTTTGGACAGCGGCGGGGTGGTTTGACTACCTCAACATGCGCACCAATGGGTTCGATTATCACATGCAGCTGTTGCAGGGCGACGCGTCCTGGACCAGCGACGAGACCAAAGCCACCTTCATGAATTGGAAGGATCTGATCGACATGGGCGGCTTTGTCGCCAATCACCAGACCTACAGCTGGCAGGAGGCGCTGCCCTTCATGGTCAACGGTGAGGCGGCGGCCTACCTCATGGGTAACTTCGCCGTGGCGCCGCTGCGTGAAGCGGGCCTGACGGACGATCAGTTGGATTTCTATCAGTTCCCTGCGATCAACCCCAACGTCGAGATGGCCGAAGACGCGCCCACGGACACGTTCCACATCCCCGCCAATGCCGCCAACAAGGAAGCCGCGCGTGAATTCCTGCGCTTTGCCGTGTCGGCCGAACAGCAGTCGATCATCAATGGCGGCGACGCTCTGGGACAGCTGCCCGTGAACGCGCAATCCGCGGTGGGCGATGACAAGTTTCTCGTCAAAGGGTTCGAGATGCTGAGCCAGAACAGCCCCGGTGGTGTCGCACAGTTCTTTGACCGCGATGCTCCCGCAGAGATGGCCAAGGTCGCGATGGAGGGCTTTCAGGAATTCATGCTGAAACCGGACGAGCTGGACCGTATTCTGGCCAAGCTGGAGCGTGCGCGCGCGCGCATTTACCGCTAATTTCACCGGTGGCGCGCGCCATGTGCGCCACCCATTGATTTAGATCAGTCGGAACACCCGCGATGTTGATAGACTTCCAGCCACTCAGTTGTAGCGAAAAGGAGGCTCACAATGCGGTATGTCTATTCGTTGGCAGTCTGCGCGCTTTTGGCAGCGCCAGCGTCGGCAGCGGTTTTCGACATTACTATCGACGGGTCCGACGCGATATTTCTCGCCGGTCGTACCGATCTGACCATTCCGGCTGCGTCGGAGGCTTGGCCGGGCGGCATGATACGTCACGTCAGTCCGACACCCGAAGAAATCAAGGAAACACTTCCGCCCGGAATCAGCGTCGCCACAGGAGACGTGATCAAGGTGACCGATCCGGCAATCGGCGGCATCAGCTTCTTCAACGGCTTCGGCCCCCCGTATTTCGGGCCGGAAGGCAACGGGTCCAGCACATCAAGCAACCTGTCCGCATATGGCGGCATCAGCGGCTATATCGGGCCGCAAGGTGCGCTGACCGGTGTGTTTCTGAACGATTTGATCCCAACCACTGGGGCACCGTTGGTGCTGGACTATCCCGGTGGTCTGGATTTTGCGACTTTGTCACCAGAGCTGGGACAGGTGTTCTATATCGGGGACGGAACGACCTCGGGCGGGGACTTCAAGGAGTTCATCGCTCCGACCGGTGCAACGCGATTGTTCTTCGGTATCCCGGATGGGTTCAGCTTTGTGGGCGAACCGGGGGCCTACGACGACAACGATGGTGCCTACCGCATTCGCGTGGGCGTCAATGCCGAGCCAACGCCGGTTATACCATTGCCCGCAACGGGGCTGATGCTGCTCAGCGCGCTTGGTGCATTGGCCTTGCGTCGGTCGCGGAACGGCTGACACGTCATAGCCAGCTAGTGCCGGGGAGAGCGTCCTGATGGCCGCTCTTCCTGAAACCCCGAAGCGCCGCACGTATTGGCAGCGCAATCAGCAAACGCTGGCGCCTTGGCTGTTTCTGGCCCCTGCGATCTTGTTTTTCTGTTTTTACGTCATTTTCCCGGTGTTTCAGTCGTTCAACCTGTCGCTTTATGATTGGGATGGGCTCGGCACCAAGGAATATGTGGGGCTGCGCAATTACGAAGACCTCTATTGGGAATGGGTCGACCGCGATGCCTTCTATGTCTCGCTCAAGAACAACCTGATCTGGCTGGTACTGTATCTCGCAGCGATCCCGGCAGGACTGTTCATTGCGCTATTTCTCAACCAGACGGTAACGGGCATACGCCTCTATAAATCGCTGTTCTTCTTTCCCTTTGTGATCTCACAGGTGGTCGTCGGGCTGGTGTTCACGTGGTTTTATGACCCTGCCTTTGGCTTGCTGAACGTCGCTCTGGGCTGGTTTGGCCTTGGCCCGGTGAACATGCTGGGTGACGAAAATCTGGTGACGGTAGGCGTGATCCTTGCGGGCCTCTGGCCGCAGACAGCCTATTGCATGATTCTCTACCTCACCGGCCTCAACGCCGTGGACCCCGAACAGATCGAGGCCGGGCGGCTCGATGGGGCCAAGGGCTGGCGGATGCTGTGGCATGTGGTTCTGCCGCAACTCAAACCCGCCACATTCATTGCCTTTGTTGTCACCATCATCGGGGCGCTGCGCTCGTTCGACCTGATCTCCATCATGACGGGCGGCGGGCCGTTCGGATCGTCCCGCGTGCTGGCCTACTACATGTTCGAGGTGGCGCTGTCTGAGTACGGCTTCCGGATGGGGTACGGAGCCGCCATCGCGGTGGTGCTGTTTCTCATTATGATGGTCTTCATTGTCTACTTCCTGTGGTCGATGTACCGCGATGAAAGACGGGGTTGAGCCATGAAGCGCACCGCCATAGACGCCATATGCGCCGCCCACCCGGGCGCCACACTGTCGGGTCCGGGCGAGTTGGACGCATGGAAGGTCGGCGGCAAGATGTTTGCCTGTTTCGGCCACGCCGAGGAGCGCGCCACCAACACCGAGCATATGTCCGTGAAATGCCCCGATGCCGACACCGCCGCGATGCTGATCGACGCGGGCGTGGCGCAAAAGGCTCCCTATTTCCACCGCTCATGGGTACGCATGATGCTGGACGGGCTGGACCCTGACGAAGCACGCCACCGTATCGCTGTCAGTTACGATTGCATTGCGTCCAAACTGCCCAAGAAAACCCGGGAGGCACTCTGATGTTTCCCACGCCCATCGCCAAGCGCTCACCGGCTGCGCGCGCGGGCTATCAGGCGTTGTTGCCGCTGGCGCTCTTTGTATGGCTGATGCCGCTGGTCGCGGTTGCCGTCTTTTCGATCAAGCCGGGCGAGGATTTCACCAACGCCAACTATTGGGGCTGGCCTTCGTCTTTCGAGGCGCTGGCCAACTACGGGCAGGTCTTTTTCAACTCCGACATGCCGCGCTACCTGCTCAATTCAGTGCTGATCACAGTGCCCACGGTGATTGGGGCCGTGGCGCTGTCGTGCATGGCGGGCTTTGCGCTCGGCATTTACAAATTCCGCGCCAATATCTGGATCTTCTTCATGTTCGTGGCGGGCAATTTCGTGCCCTTCCAGATCCTGATGGTGCCGGTGCGCGATCTGACGCTCTCGATGGGGCTCTATGATACCAAAACCGGGCTGGTGCTCTTTCACGTGGCGTTCCAAACCGGGTTCTGCACACTCTTCATGCGCAACTTCATCCGCGCCCTGCCCTTTGAGCTGATCGAGGCCGCGCGCGTCGAAGGCGTGTCGGAAATCCGCATTTTCTGGTACGTCGTCCTGCCCCTGATGAAGCCTGCGCTGGCCGCCTTGTCGGTGCTGATCTTCACTTTTATATGGAACGATTATTTCTGGGCGGTGGTCCTGACCCAAGGCCCCGGCAGCCAACCCGTGACGGCAGGCATCACAGCCTTCAATTCGCAATACCGCGCCATGTACCACTTGATGAGTGCGGGTAGCATTGTCGCCGCCCTGCCCCCCGTGGCGATGTTCTTTTTGATGCAGAAACACTTCATCGCGGGCCTCACGTTGGGCGCGGTGAAATAAACTGAGTGACGCAGATGACCAAAATCACAATGATCGGAGCAGGCTCCACCGTCTTCATGAAGAACCTCATCGGCGACGCGCTGTCCAAGCCATCGCTGAAGGACGCCCACATCGCGCTGATGGACATCGACGCAGGCCGCCTCGCCCAATCTGAACTTGTGGCCCGCAAGCTCATCGCGTCACTGGGTGCCGGCGCCACGCTCTCCACCCACACCCAACAGCGCGAAGCGTTGGAGGGCGCCAATTTCGTCATCGTCGCCTTTCAGATCGGCGGGTTCCAACCCTCCACCCAGATCGATTTTGACATCCCCAACGCCTACGGCCTGCGCCAGACCATCGCCGATACTTTGGGCGTCGGCGGCATCATGCGTGGCCTCAGAACCGTGCCGCACCTGTGGTCCATTGCCGAAGACATGCGCGCAGTCTGCCCAAAGGCGTTGATGCTGCAATACGTCAACCCGATGGCGATCAACACTTGGGCGCTCACGGCGCGTTATCCGGATATCCAACAGGTCGGTCTGTGCCATTCAGTGCAAAACACGGTCGAGGAACTGGCGCTTGATCTCGGCATGGACGAGAAAACGCTGCGCTACCGGGTGGGCGGCGTGAACCACATGGCCTTCCTGCTGGACTTCACCGACGCACAAGGCCGCGACCTCTACCCCGACATGCGCGCAGGTTACCGCGCAGGGAAAATTCCACTGGAAAGCCGCTGGAACGCGCGCTGTCCCAATCTGGTGCGCTACGAAGCTTTCATGCACCTGGGCTTTTTCGCCACCGAATCCTCCGAACACTTCGCCGAATACGTGCCGTGGTTCATCAAGTCGCACCGCCCAGACCTGATCGAAAAGTTTCGTATTCCGCTCGATGAATACCCCACCCGCTGCATCGAACAGATCGCAGCCTGGGACGGCCAGTTCAAAACCCTGCAAGACGCCGATCACATAGACCACACGCCCTCAAACGAATATGCCGCCACCATCATGGACAGCATCGTCACCGGTACCCCATCGGTCATCTACGGCAACGTCGCAAACCGCGGCCTCATTCCACAACTGCCCGTTGGATGCGCCGTTGAAGTCCCCACTCTGGTGGACGCAAATGGCCTGCAACCCACCGTTGTGGATGACATACCCAAGCATCTGCTCGCCCTGATGCGCACCAACGTCAACGTCCAGGAACTCACGGTCGAAGCACTGCTCACGGAACGCATCGACCCGATCTACCATGCGGCCTATCTTGATCCGCACACTGCTGCTGAACTGGACCTTGGCCAGATCAAATCCCTTATCGACGATTTGTTGACCGCCCACAGCGACATGCTGCCGGAATGGGCACGCCCACCCAAAGCCGCCTGAGCCCCCACGCTTCATTGTTCTGAAAAAATGCCCGCCGGAGGCTCCTGCCCCCGCAACCCGCACCAAAGGCCCGATCATGACCCAAACCGCCACCTTCCATGACCTCTCCGGCAAATCCGTCTACATCACCGGCGGCGGTTCCGGCATTGGCGCGGCCCTGACCGATGGTTTTCTCGCCCAAGGGGCCAATGTGGCCTTCATCGGCCGCTCAGACGCCTCCGCCTTTGTGGCCGAGATGCAGGCCAAACACGGACGGGCCCCGCTTTTTCTGAAAGGCGACATCACCGACACCGCCCGCCTGCACGCCAGCATAGCCGAGGCCGCAGACACCTACGGCGATATCGACGTTCTTGTCTCCAATGCCGCGAATGACCGCCGCCATACACTGGGCGACCTGTCGCCGCAGGACTGGGATGATCTGATCGCGGTGAACCTCAAGGCGTATTTCTTTGCAGCACAAGGCGTGATGCCCGCTATGCAAAAACGCGGGTCTGGAGCGATCATCAACTTCTCATCTATTTCCTATATGATGGGCAACGGCGGCTATCCGGCCTACACCGCCTCCAACGGCGCGATCACGGCCATGACGCGCAGCCTCGCTCGTGATTTCGGGCCTGATGGCATCCGCGTCAACGCGCTGGCCCCCGGCTGGGTTCTGACGGAAAAACAACTCGCCAAATGGGCCACCCCCGAAGGGCTCGCCGACCATCTCGCGCGGCAATGCCTCAAGACCCACCTCGTGCCGCAAGACATCGTGGACGGTGTGCTCTTTCTCGCCTCTGACGCCAGCCGCATGATGACGGGCCAATGCCTCGTGATCGACGGCGGCGTCGTGACCACAGGATAACGCCGGTGAGCGACACACCCCTCACGCCCGAAT
This sequence comes from uncultured Alphaproteobacteria bacterium, assembly GCA_942490805.1. GTDB lineage: Bacteria > Pseudomonadota > Alphaproteobacteria > Rhodobacterales > Rhodobacteraceae > Yoonia. Next base: position 178,550 of record CALNYU010000011.1, read on the forward strand.
GGATCGGCCTTGATTGGGGCACCACCCATGTGCGCGCCTATGCGATGCGCGGCGGCGAAATGCTGGCGCAGGCCCGCTCGGATGAGGGCATGGGCACACTGGCACCGGACGGGTATCAGGCCGCATTCGATCGTCTGACCACCCCTTGGGCCCTGAGCAACGCCACCCCCGTGATCGCCTGCGGCATGCTCGGCGCCCGTCAGGGATGGATCGAGGCGCCTTACCGTCCTGTGCCCTGCACACCCTTGGCCGAGACGATCACACGTTCCACACACGAACGCCCCATCTGCATCATTCCCGGCCTCAGCCAACACACCCCAGCGGACGTCATGCGCGGCGAAGAAACCCAGATCGCGGGCTTTCTGGCGCTCAATCCCGGCTGGGACGGAGTGATCTGCTTACCCGGCACACACACCAAATGGGCCGAACTCAGCGCGGGCGAAGTGGTCAGTTTTCAAACCTTCATGACCGGTGAAATGTTTGCACTCCTGTCGCAAGCTTCCGTGCTGCGCCACTCGGTGGACGCACAAGGCTGGGACGAGGACGCCTTTGTCGCGGCCCTGTCAGATGCAATGGCGCGTCCTGAACGCCTCGCCGCAATGCTCTTTTCGCTGCGCGCCTCCGATCTGTTGAAAGGTACCCCCGGGGCCACCACCCGCGCTCGGCTTTCCGGCGCGCTGATCGGCGCGGAACTCGCCGCCGCCCGGCCCTATTGGCTGGGTCGGCAGATCGCCATTGTGGGTGATGGTGCTCAGGCCCGTGCCTATGCGAGCGGGCTGACAGCCCAAGGCGTGCCCGCGACCCTCGCTGGGGCCGAGCGCATGACCCTCGCCGGGCTCACCACAGCCCACCGCCGTTTCACAAAGGAAAACCGTACATGAGCCTGCCCCTGATCGCCATTTTGCGCGGCCTGACGCCCCCGGACGCCATCGCTGTGGCCGAGGCGCTGATCGACGCGGGCATCACTCAGATCGAAGTGCCGCTGAACTCGCCCGACCCGATGGACAGCATCGCCCTGATGGCCGCGCATTGCGGCACCCGTGCGCTGATCGGCGCAGGCACCGTGCTCAGCCCCGCCGATGTGGCGGCTGTGGCCGAGGCCGGCGGGCGTCTGATCGTATCGCCCAATTGCGACCCAGCCGTCATTCGCGCCACCAAACAACGCGGCATGCAAAGCTGGCCGGGCGTCTTCACACCGACGGAGGCCTTTGCCGCGCTCGCCGCAGGGGCCGATGGGCTCAAGCTCTTTCCCGGCGCGATGATTGGCCCCACCGGATTAACGGCCATGCGCGCTGTGCTGCCACCCGGCACGCTGGTCTACGCGGTGGGCGGCACCGGGCCAGACAATTTCGCAGATTGGCTGGCCGCCGGGGCCGATGGGTTCGGCATCGGCTCTGCGCTTTATAAACCGGGCATGACGGTGGCGGATGTCGCCGCGCGCGCCAAAACAATTGTTGCAGCTTTCGTTGAGGCCACATCATGACCGACATCCTTTTTGACGACCGCGCCTGTGATCTCGGCGAAGGGCCGCTTTGGCATCCATTGCGCCAGCAGCTTTTCTGGTTCGACATCACCGGCTGCAAGCTACTGACACGGACCAAAGATGGCCCGCACAGCTGGTCCTTCGATGAGGAACACTCCGCCGCAGGCTGGATCGACCAGAACACCCTCCTGATCGCGTCCGCCTCTGGCCTTTGGCGCTTTGATCTTGGCACCGGCACCCGTACTTTGATCACCCCGCTGGAGCGGGACAATCCCGTGACCCGCTCAAATGATGGGCGCGCCGATCCTTGGGGCGGGTTCTGGATCGGTACGATGGGGCGCAATGCCGAAGCGGGCGCGGGCGCAATTTACCGCTTTTACCAGGGCCAGCTGCGCCAGCTTTTTAGCGGCATCACCGTTTCCAACGCCATCTGTTTTGCGCCCAACCGGGCCTATGCCTATTACACCGACACGATGACCGCGCAGGTCATGCGCGTGGCACTCGATCGGGCAGGATGGCCCGAGGGCCCGCCAGAAGTTGCAATTGACACAACTGACCCGCGCCTGAACCCCGATGGCGCTGTTGTGGCGGCCGATGGCACGCTCTGGATCGCGCAATGGGGAGCATCGCGTGTAGCCCAATATGACACCTCGGGGAAAATGCTTCAGGCCATCGAGGTGCCAGCACGCCATTCCAGTTGCCCCGCCTTCGGTGGCATCGATTTGCGTGATCTCTACGTGACTTCTGCCCGGCAAGGCCTGCGACCGGCTTTGCTGGACAGCCAGCCCACCAACGGCATGACGTTTTGTATCAAGGGTGTGGCGCAGGGGCTTGCCGAGCCACAGGTGCGCCTGTGAGCCGCGCGCTAGGCGTGTGTTACTATCCCGAACACTGGCCCGAAGAGATGTGGGCCAGTGACGCCGCCGAGATGATCGGGGCGGGCCTGACCTGGGTGCGCATCGGAGAATTCGCATGGAGCCGGATCGAACCCGAACCGGGCCGGCTCACCTTTGACTGGCTGGATCGCGCGATTGAGGTGCTGAGTGCCGCGGGCCTGCGTATCGTTCTGGGCACACCCAGTTGCACACCGCCGCGCTGGATGCTGGATCGGTTTCCCGACATGCTGCCCGTCGACGCCGAAGGTCGTGAGCGCCGCTTTGGGTCGCGCCGCCACTACTGCTTCAGCCACGATGGCTACCGCGCCGCCGCCGCAGACATCGCCGCCACGCTTGCCGATCGCTACGGGCGTGATCCACGCATTCACGCATGGCAGATCGACAATGAATATGATTGCCACAACACCGCGCTTTCCTATTCGCCGCATGCTCAAGCCGCCTTTCAGGTCTGGCTGAAGCAGCGGTATGGCACAATTGACGCGCTAAACGCAGCATGGGGCACGGTGTTCTGGTCGATGGAATACACCGCTTTCGATCAGATCGGGCTACCCAACTTAACGGTGACGCAGCCGCACCCAAGCCATGATCTGGCATTTCGCCGGTTCACCTCCGACCAAGTCGTACGCTTTCATGAGGCACAGGTCGAGGTGCTGCGCGCGCGCACCGATGCGCCGCTGATCCACAACTACATGGGCCGCACGTTGCCGTTTGATCATTTCGCCGTCGGCGCATCCATCGACGTGGCCAGTTGGGACAGCTATCCGATGGGTTTTCTGCTCGACCGGGTGGATGGCGATGAGGCCCACAAAGCGCGCTACCTGCAACAGGGTGATCCCGATTGCCAAGCGTTTCATCACGATCTTTACCGCGCCGTGGGGCGTGGTCGTTGGTGGGTGATGGAGCAGCAACCCGGCCCGGTCAACTGGGCACCATGGAACCCCGCGCCCCTGCCCGGCATGGTGCGCCTGTGGACATGGGAGGCCTTTGCCCACGGGGCCGAAGTCGTCAGCTACTTTCGCTGGCGCCAAGCGCCCTTTGCTCAGGAACAGATGCACAGCGGCCTCAAACGCCCTGACAATTCCGCAGCCGAAGGGTTGGCCGAAGCCCGCCAAGTCGCCGCCGAAATTGCCAAGATGCCGGACATCGCACCGGCCCCTGCACCCGTGGCATTGATCTTTGATTACGCATCCTCATGGGCATGGAACGTGCTGCCCCAAGGTGCCGATTTCAGCTATTACCGACTGGTGATGGACGCCTACCGCGCACTGCGCCGGGCTGGGCTGTCCATTGATATCCTGCCACCCACGGTGACCGATCTGTCGGGCTACAAGCTGGTTCTGGCACCCGGCCTGGCCACGCTGCCAGAAGCTTTGAAAGACGCCTTGTCCCACACGCCGTCGCTTATCGGCCCGCGCACCGGGGGCGTCACCGCCGAACTCACCATCCCCACGCCAATGGGGCCGAACCTGCCCGGTCTCGATGCCTGTGTGACCCGCGTCGAAAGCCTGCCGCCTGGTCATATACGCCCCGTGACAGGTGGCGGCGCTGTCGCCCATTGGATGGAACATCTGTCAGGCCACGCGCCACAGATCCTGAGCACCGAAGACGGGACAGACGTCCTGGTCGGGGGGGCGCCTGCCTATTACCTCGCCGGTTGGCCCGACGCCGCACTGTGGGATCGCGTGCTGGCGCATCTGGCGAAAGCTGTCGGGTTGACGCTTACGCCCCTGCCCGAGGGACTGCGCCTGCGCGATACCGCGCATCACCGATTTGCGTTCAACTATGCACCTGAACCCCAGACATGGAATGGCACCACCCTGCCGCCCGGAGGCGTCGCATGGTGGCCGCGTCAGGACACCGAAACCGCGTAAGACAAACACCCCAAAAGCGCGGCTTCATCCTGTGTGATCAACCCCAACGGCGTATCAGGAAGCGTCGATTTTGGCGTCGGCTGACGGCTGCATGCCTCGATCAAACGCGCACGCGCAGGGCTGGCCAGCAAGCCCCTGACAACAGATCCAGCTAGAAAAACACCATGCGATGGCATGTAGAGCAGCCGCAAATCCTGCACCAACGCACCGACCATTTGGGCAAAGACATCCAACGTACGCAACGCCGCCGCATCCCCAGACGCTGCCGCCTCCGACACATCCCGGCCCGTCACCGCGCGCGCGCCCGTCACGGCCCCATGCAACCGACCAAGTGCGGGGCCAGACACCACATCTTCGACGCAGACGGCCCACGGCGGACGCGCGCCGACATAGCCTTCAAGGGCTGCCAGAACCCGCGCCGAAGGGCTGGCAAGCCCGGCTTCTGCTTTGGGGCATAGCGTGGCCTGCGCGTGGGTCAGCACAGGCGCCACATTCATTCCGGTGCCAACACCCACAACAAGGCGTTGCTCATGACTGCGCGGCAAGACCGAGATTGCGTTCAGCGGCTCGACCCCGCTATCGGGCAAATGCGCCACCGCATAACCCAGCGCGCTGAGATCATTGATCAGATGTACCGGTGCGCCGTCATGGGTCGCGGACAGGGCCGCCGCATCGAACCGCCAATCGCGGTTGGTTAGCCGCGCCGTTTGTCCTGTGACCGGACCGGCCACCGCGATGCACAGCCCCGTCACATGGGTCATGTCCAGACCCCGCAAATAGGCGGCACAAGCGGCGTCGAAACTGGGGAATGCGTCGTTATCATAGCGCGCCACCTGTGTCAGCGAACGCAAGTCAGGCGAGCACGCAAAGCGTACATTCGTGCCACCCACATCCGCCAAAACCCAAACCATATCAGCGCCCTAAACGAACCTATTAATGTAGTTTTCCAGCACTTCCTGATGTCCGGATCGCGGCTCTGGATCAATTCCGCCCGCCTCAACGTCCGCCGCGATTTCCTCAAGCGTGGAACCATGCAGCCAGCCATGCGCACGTGGGGAGTCCCAGCCTGCGTAACGGGCCGCACGCGCCTCTTCCAAACCGCCGTCTTCCAGCATCGCCGCCGCCGCGCGCAGTCCGCGTGCGCAGACATCCATTGCCCCGACGTGTGCCGCCACAAGGTCGTGGGGATCGAGACTTTGCCGGCGCAATTTGGCATCAAAGTTGGTGCCGCCCGTGGTGAATCCACCCGCTTTGAGCACTTCGTAATAGGCCAGCGCCACCTCTGGCGTGTTGTTGGGAAACTGATCGGTATCCCAGCCAGACTGATAGTCGTTGCGGTTCATGTCGATCGAGCCAAAGATCCCGAGGGAGGCCGCCATCGCCAGTTCATGTTCAAAACTGTGACCAGCGAGAATGGCATGACCCTGCTCGATGTTCATTTGCACCTCGTCTTCCAGCCCAAATTCCTTCAGAAACCCGTAGACCGTGGCCACATCATAATCATATTGGTGCTTTGTCGGCTCTTGCGGTTTGGGCTCGATCAGGATTGCGCCCTTGAAACCGATCTTGTGCTTATATTCGACGACCATCTGCAAGAACCGGCCCGCCTGCTGGCGTTCGCGGGCCAGATCAGTGTTGAGCAGGGTCTCATAGCCCTCGCGTCCGCCCCAGAGCACGTAGTTTTCCCCGCCCAGCTTGTGCGTGGCATCCATGCAGTTTTTCACCGTCGCCGCAGACCAGGCAAACACCTCTGGATCAGGGTTCGTGGCAGCACCGGCCATGAAGCGACGATGCGAAAATAAATTTGCCGTGCCCCAAAGCAACTTGGGTCCACTTTGCTGCATCTTGTTTTGCAAATATTCAATCATCTCACTGAAATTGCGCGCGGATTCTGCAAAGTTTGCACCTTCAGGGCGGATGTCAGCGTCATGAAAACAGTAGTATGGCTGGCCCAGAATGGCAAAAAGCTCGAACGCGACATCAGCTTTCAGCTTGGCCAGATCCATCGTCTCGCCAAACCACGGGCGCTCAAAGGTTTGCCCACCGAATGGGTCGCCCCCTGGCCATGCAAAGCTGTGCCACCACGCCACGGCAAAGCGCAGATGGTCCTCCATCCTCTTGCCCGCTATCATTTCATCCGGGTTGTAGTGTCGAAATGCCAAATGCTCTGCGGGTGCATCTGGATTGTAAGCAACAGGTGCGATCCCTGCAAAAAAATCGGTCATGTCAGCTCCATCATGGCAATTGTGGCCTGGGTATAGCGCGCGTGCGCCCCGTCATAGGCATCTTGCAAGGCACGATCAGGTTCAAACACCTGCGACACGGGCGGTTGCGTGATCAACGATGGATCCGCGCCCTGTGACAGCGCGGCCAGACGCGCCGCACCAAACGCACCGCCAAAGTCGCCCGCCGCCGTCCGCGCGACAGATACGTTCAAGGCGGTGGCGATGGCACGGAGCCAGTAGTCGGATTGGCTGCCCCCACCCACCGCGATCAGCGGCCCGACATGGCTGCCGGTGGCGGCAATCGCATCCCGGCAATCGCGGAGCGCAAAGGCGACACCGTCAAGCACCGCTCGCGTGGCCGCATCCCGGTCGGTGGCATGTTCCAGCGCGATGAAAGCGCCACGTAAGCGCGCAGAATTATGCGGCGTGCGCTCCCCGCCGAGATAAGGCAGAAACAGCGTCTTGCCCGGGGCCTGCAACGCGCCCAAGCCGCCCGTCAATACCGCCGGATCCGCGCCCAACAAGCGTGCATACCAATTCAGCGCATCGGTTGCCGACAAGATCACACCCATCTGATGCCACTTGCCAGGCAGAGCGTGGCAAAACGCATGCACGGCGGTTTCGGGCGCCGGGCGATAGGCGTCATTGGCAACAAAAAGCACACCCGAAGTGCCGAGCGACACGAAAGCGTCACCCTCGCGCACCACGCCCATCCCCACGGCGGAGGCGGCATTGTCGCCCGCCCCGCCTGCCACGACGACACCGGGGCGCATGCCCCACAGGGTGGCCAATTCAGGCCGCAATGCTCCCGAAGGGTCCGTGCCTTCGACCAGTCGTGGCATGTGATCACGGCTGAGGCCCGAGGCCTTCAACAGATCATCAGACCAATCGCGTATGCCCGGGTTCAGCCAGCTGGTGCCGGAGGCATCGGACATCTCCGACACCGCCTCTCCGGTCAGCCAGAGGCGTAGATAATCCTTGGGTAACAACACCTTTTCGATTTTGGCAAAGATATCAGGTTCATGCCGGCGCACCCATTCAAGTTTAGGCGCGGTAAAGCCGGGAAAGACGATATTGCCGGTCTGATCGCGCCATTTCGGGTCAGCATCGAAGGCCGCCGCCTCATTATGGCTGCGCGTATCGTTCCACAGCATGCAGGGTCGCAGCACATCGCCCGCCGCATCCAGCAGCGTCGCCCCATGCATCTGTCCGCTCAACCCGATGGCCCGGACCGCGCCGAGCGTCGTGCCGAGCTGCGCCATCACCGCCTCGGCTGCGGCCAACCAATCGGCCGGGTTCTGCTCGGACCAGCCGTCATGGGGCCGCCGCACACTCAGAGGTGCCGTCGCTTCGGCCACAATCGCACTTGTGTCGTCTATCACGACGCCCTTAAGCCCGGATGTCCCCAGATCGAGGCCCAGATACATCGTTCAGGCCACCTTTTCCGGCTTTTTGCCAAGAATGATCATCGACAGAATGTCATCCTCCGTCACATCCTCGACCCGCTCTGTGGCCACCAACTGACCGTTCTTCATCACGGACACGCGGTCACACAGATCCAGCATCTCGCGGGTGTCATGGCTGATCAAGACGATGCCAAGCCCCTGATTTTTCAGCTCTTGTATCAACTCCGCAACCATCTGCGTCTCATGCACACCCAAGGCCGCCGTCGGCTCATCCATGATCAATATCTTGGCGTTGAAATAGACCGCGCGCGCAATCGCCACCGATTGTCGCTGTCCGCCCGACAAGGCGCTCACCGGTTCCTTGATTTTCTTGAAATTCGGGTTCAGCCGCGCCATGATCTTGCGCGTTTCGGCCTCCATTGCGTCATCGTCGACAAAGCCCATCCAATTGGTCAGTTCACGCCCCAGAAAAAGGTTCGAGGCCGCATCAAGATTGTCCGCCAGCGCCAGCGTCTGGTAGATCGTTTCAATGTTGTAGCGCCGCGCGTCGCGGGGGCTGGCGATATGTGCCTCGCGCCCCTCGACGAAAATCTGGCCGCTGTCGGCGCGGTAGGCCCCGGAGAGGATCTTGATCAGCGTCGATTTTCCGGCGCCATTGTGGCCCAAAAGTCCGACGACCTCGCCTGCGTTCACGTCGATAGACACATCATCCACCGCACGCACCCCGCCAAAAGAGATCGAGATATTCCGCATTTCACATAAGGGTGCCATCATCTGCCTCCCGCGCGTTTGCGATAGATCGTATCGATCAAAACAGCCGCGACCAGAACCGTGCCCACGACGATATTTTGCAATGGTGCATCCACACCCACCATCGCCATGCCCGATTGCAGCGACTGCATGATCAGCGCACCGAGGATTGCGCCGTAAATGGTACCGATGCCCCCGGCCAATGCCGTGCCCCCGATTACCGCCGCCGCGATCACACGCAATTCATCCAGCGTACCGATGTCGTTGGAATGGTTGGTCAATCGCGCACTGGCCACCACTGCAGAGATAGCACAGAGCGCGCCCATCAGCGCGAACACCTTGACCGTCAGCATCCGCGTATTGATACCCGACAGCTCGGCCGCATCAGGATTGCCACCGGTCGCAAAGATATAACGCCCCAACCGAGTGCGTTGTGCAATCAGTGTCATCACGATGGCCACCGCGATCAGCAACAGCACCGAAATGGGCAGCCCGTATGAGGCGGTGAACCCTTCGGGCATGACCTCGCCGCGTGCCTCAAACATCCGCTCAAGACGGCGGCGGGGGATGTCATAGGCGTTCAGAATGGCAATGAACCCAAGGATGCCCGCACTAAAGATCGCGCCCACAGTCAGCTCAGCCCAAAGCGGTTTGACGGCAAACCCATGGCTGACCTTGGCGCGCCGTGCCGACCACAGCGCATAGAGCGCCCAAAGTACCGCAACGACACCGAATATCCACGACCAAGTCTCGCCTAATGTCCCGTTTATGCCGCCGAATTTCATGAATGTCGGGTCCAGAGGCCCGATCGTTTGCCCGCCCGTTTGGTACCACGCCACGTTACGCCACACCAAAAGCCCGCCCAGCGTCACGATGAAGGCCGGGATTGCGAGATAGCCAACCAACCAGCCCTGAAACGCCCCAATAAGCGTGCCGACGGCGATGCCCGCAGCAATGGTGATCCACGGCGTCAGCGGGTGGCCAAGCCCCAGACCGAACAGATCCGGCAGATAGCGTACTTGCAACATCGCCATGAACGCCGAACAGGTCGCCAAAAGCGCTCCCACGGCCAGATCAATGTGGCGCGTGACAATCACAAAGACCATGCCTGTGGCCATGATCGCCACACTCACCGTCTGGATCGTCAGGTTGAAGATGTTGCGCGGCGTCAAAAAACGACCGTCTGTCAGTACGTTAAAGCAGATACAGATCAGCAGGAACGCCCCGATCATGCCCAAAAGGCGTGTGTCCAGACCAAGTGCGGCAAAGCCCTGCCGCTTGGCGGGCGTGGTGGCGGTGGCATCCGTCATGTTGTTGATCCCGAAAGGTCAAAGGGGCATCACCCCGCCCCGCAAAGGGGCGAGGTGCGTCAGGTGGGCCTGCGCCCACCTGACGGCTCTTAGTTGCAGGGTGCCGGGCCGTTCGTCACGCCTTGGCACAGTTTGTCCTGGTCGATCCAACCGGCCTCGACGACCGCCGACAGGTTGTCTTGCGTCACAGGCACAGGCGCGAGGAACCGCGCAGTCATTGTGGTACCGCCCGGCGACGTCCACTGGATGGCTCCGTCAACGGCCGACATCTCGGTGCCACTGGCGAGCGCCACGGCGATTTCACCAGCAGAACGACCCAGATCACGGGCGTCTTTCCACACGGACACGGTCTGGGTGCCCATCGCCACACGGTTCAGCGCGGCATGGTCGCCATCTTGGCCGGAGACCGGGATGCCTTCCATCCCCTGTGCGGTGAGTGCGGCAACGACACCGCCAGCGGTGCCATCGTTGGAGGCCACAACCGCGTCGACCTTGTTGTCATTGGCCGTCAGGATCTGCTCCATGTTGCGCTGCGCGTTCGCAGGCAACCATCCATCGGTATAGGCCTCGGCCACGATGTTGATCTTGCCCGCATCAATCGCAGCTTGCAGCACTTCTTGCTGGCCGCCCCGCAGGAAATCCGCGTTCGGATCCGTGGGCGAGCCCTTGATCATCACGTAGTTGCCTTCAGGCAGCGCATCCAGAACGGCGCGCGCCTGCATCCGGCCCACTTCGACGTTATCGAAGGTCAGATAGAACGCGCGCGGGTCTTCGATCAGGCGGTCATAGCCCACAACCGGGATGCCCTCATCAGCAGCGGCCTGCACGGCCGGACCGATGGCCGCGGCGTCCTGTGCCAGAATGATCAGGGCATCGACGCCCTGAGCGATCAGGCTTTCCACATCTGACAACTGCTTGGCCGAAGAGCTTTGCGCGTCGGCAGATACATATGTGGCCCCTGCCGCTTCCAAAGCACCCTTGATGGCGGCTTCATCGGTTTTCCAGCGCTCTTCCTGAAAGTTCGACCAGCTCACTCCGACCGTGATCTCTGCCAGTGCTGTCGTGCTCATCAGCGCGGCCATCGCCGCACCCAGTACAAACGTCTTTTTCATAGTGTCCTCCCAGTGGACTGTTGTTTCGTCCCGTTGATGCCGCGTTTTCGACCGGGCATACGTAAAAGGATTGACTGTTTTAATTCAGCTGTCAAAATAAATTTGTCATGATGCCGCCCATTATCTGGGCTTGAGCGGAAAATTTCCGGCATTCCGCCGCTAAGCACCCGCAATGCGGGCATATATTTTCGAATGGTGAAGTAATGAATATGGATTTGACCCAAACACCAACTGGCAACAATGCCTTGCCAGGCTGCGGACCGATCCGCCCCGAATCGGAACCGACCGGCTCCGCACTACGCCATCGGGTCTTCGAATCCGTGCGTGCAGCAGGTCAGATCAGCCGCATCGACGTGGCCAAACACCTCAAGGTTAGCCCCGCCACCGTCACCGCTCTGGTGTCCGAACTGATTGATCTTGGAATGCTGCATGAAGCCCCCGACGCCACCCGCGCCACCACACGTGGCCGTCCGCCCGTGGCGCTTTCTGTGCGACCTGATGCAGGCTATGTGGTCGGTATCAAATTATCGCGCAGCAAACACACCGCCCTGCTGGTGGACGCGGCGGGCGAGCCATTGGCAGAAGCGAGCCTTGCCATCGCCACCCGCAAACGCAGCCTGTCGCAAATACTGGATGAAACGCGACAGGTTCTGGATAAACTCCTGGCCAAGACCGGGTTGGCGCGGGCCGATCTGGCCTGCATTGGCCTCGGCATGCCCGGCATGATCGATCACGCCAGTGGCCAGATGGTCTGGTCTCCGCTGCTGACCGAAACAGATCGCCCCCTGCGCGCCCTGGCCGAAGACATGTTTGGCGTTCCAGTGGCCGTCGACAATGACGCCAACCTCGTCACACTGGCCGAATTGTGGTTCGGCAAAGGCCGCGCGATGGCCGACTTCGCCGTTGTCACAATCGAACAAGGTGTCGGCATGGGGCTTGTGATCAACCACCGTCTCTATCGTGGCGCAGGATCGCTCGGGATGGAGTTGGGCCACACCAAGGTGCAAATGGATGGGGCGCTCTGCCAATGCGGGCAGCGTGGCTGTCTCGAAGCCTATATCGCCGATTATGCGCTGGTGCGCGAAGCCTCCACCGCGCTGGACCAATCCGCCACCAACCTGCCCAACGATGTGATGCTGGGGCAGCTATATGAACAGGCCAAGGCCGGAAATGAGGCCGCACGCATCATTTTCCGCCGCGCCGGTCGGTTTCTCGCGCTTGGGCTGGCCAATGTGGTGAACCTGTTTGATCCCAAGCTGATCATCCTAGCGGGCGAGCGTATGCAATATGATTACCTCTACGCCGAAGACGTGCTGGCCGAAATGCACCGCCTGACCCTCAACCGCGATGCGGCCCCGCAACGGGTCGAAACCCACGCCTGGGGGGATCTGATGTGGGCGCGCGGAGCGGCCGCATTGGCGCTGTCGGATGTGGCAGACACCATGGCCGCCAATCGCGCATGATCCGCGCCGCCACCCTTTGTCTTATGGCGCAAACCGCCTCCGCCGATGTGCTGTTCGAGGATCGCTCAAGCGCCTTGCCGCCTCACAGTTACATCGGCGGGTGGGAGCATTTTGTCGGCGGTGGCGTTGCGGTCTTCGACTGCAATGACGACGCAAGGCCCGATATCTTTGCCGCCGGTGGCAGCGCCCCGGCCCGGCTGATGATCAACCGCGGCAACATGGAATTCGACGCAGCGGACATGCCAGATATGACCGGTGTCACCGGGGCCTACCCGCTCGATGTGGACGGCGACGGGGCGCTCGATCTGATGGTTCTGCGGGTCGGCGAAAACATTGCCCTCAAGGGCGACGGCGCCTGTGGGTTCACCCCTGCCAATGCGGAATGGGGCTTTGACGGTGGTGCGGCTTGGTCAACCGCGTTCTCGGCCACATGGGTGGATGACGCACCGGTTCTGGCGGTCGGCAACTACGTGGACCGCGCGCACCCCGATGGCCCCTTTGGCACCTGCGACACACACACATTGCACCGCTGGACCGGTGCGGGTTTCGATGCAGGGTCACTTGCGCCGGGGTACTGCGCGCTTTCGATGCTGTTTGCCCGTGATGCCAGCGGTCAGACCCGCCTGCGCATTTCCAATGACCGCCACTATTACCTCAAGGGCGGGTCCGAGCAGATGTATGACCTTGAAATGGGGCGCTTTCTCGGACCTCAGGACGGCTGGGCCGAGGTGTCGATCTGGGGCATGGGGATCGCGAGTCGCGACATCACCGGCGATGGTCGCGCCGAAGTCATGCTGACTTCGATGGGCGATCAACTAATGCAGATTGCGCTGCCCGGTGGCAGCTATGCGCCCGCCCCCTTTAGCATCGGCACCTATGCGCAGCGCCCGCACATTGGCGATGATGGGCGGCCCTCAACCGGGTGGCACGCTGAATTTGCCGACATCGACAATGACGCGCGCGCGGATCTCTTCATCGCGAAGGGGAATGTGGATCAAATGCCGGGGCTGGCCATGCTGGACCCCAACTCCCTGCTGCGCCAGCGCGCGGATGGCACATTTGAAGAAGTGTCCGTCTCTGCAGGCGTGGCGGCGACCGCGCGGTCGCGGGGTGCGGCATTGGCCGACTTTGATGGCGACGGACGGCTTGATCTGGTGGTGGTCAATCGCCGCGCAGCAATGGAGCTTTATCGCAACATCTCAGCCGATACCGGAAATTGGCTGGCGCTGGATCTGCGGATGCCCGGCACCAACACCCGCGCCGTGGGCGCGCGCGTCACCGTCACCGCCAATGGGGTGTCACAGGTGCAAGAGATCACCGTTGGCGGTGGGCACGCTGGCGGTCAGATCGGGCCACTACACTTCGGAATGGGGCGTGCAACCCGCGCCGAAATTACGGTGGAATGGCCAGATGGCACGCGCACAACCCATTCAAGTCCGGTAAATCTGCGTCACCAGATTGTCAAATGACCACACAAACCGACACAGGTTTATTTTTTGCTTTCAATGGCCCGCCCGCTAGCGGTCAACTGGCAACCCGGAGGGCACCGCGTCGGGTATGCCCAATCGACCTGCCATCGCAGCCGGATCGGTCAGCGTCTCCAGAAACGCGACCAATGCCGCGATGTCTTCCGCCTCCAACCTTCGATCCGGAACGGAGATGGCCGCCCGCAAGGCCGCCTGTGCCCGCGCATCCTCCAGATGGCGCCAATCCTGCGCTCCGGGCAGGTCCGGCAGCGCCACATGTTTGCGGTCGAACGCGTCCAGCCCGGCCCGAGGTGCGGCGTGATCAATGATGAATTCGGGCAAGCTCGCATGACTGCCAGTGTGCCCGTAAGGCGCTGTTTCAGCAACATTTCTTAGCGAAGGCGTACGGAATGCGTAAGCATCCTCGCCCCGTCCGGTCACCCGCGCCCGACCTAGATCGTTGGCATGGCTTTCAAACCGCGCCGCCTTGCCCGGGCCGAATTGCGGCACGCCCATCGCATGAAACAGATGGTCGGTCTGAAACGGCCCTGCGTGGCAGGTCGCGCAGCCCAGCGCGCCATAAAACAGGTCCATGCCGTCGGCCGCGCGTCCTGACAGCGGTATCATGCCGCGCAGATGGGCATCAAACGGGCTGTTGTCTGACCGCCATTCAAAGGCGATGAAGGCCGCGATCGCATCTGAGATATCGGTGAATGTGATCTGGTTCACTCCGGGAAATGCCCTATCAATCAGCGGCCTGTATTGTGGCTGCTGCGCGACCCGTTGGCTCAGTATGTCCCACGCGCCCCCCGGTCCGGTGATCCGCCCCTGCCGCACCGCTTGGGCCACGTCGTTTTCACTGTAATGTCCTGCCATTTCATCGGCCGATAGCACTGGAAACATGGTTTGCGCCGACAAGAGGTTTGCAAAACCTTGGGTCATCTCAGCGCCCATCGGGGTGCGCAGCCCGCCGGGTTTGTCCGGGTCCGCCTCGATCCGGCCATCGTGGAAAAGAACCGTGAATTCCACGGCTCCCAGGTTGAAAAGGCTCGGACTGTGGCGCGGAATGCGCTGTTCCGGCATGTTGGCGGCGACCGGTGCGCGCATTGGCCCAAGACCCACAGCTCCCTCGCCCAGGCCCAGCGGCAGACCATCGCCCGTGGCAAAGCGCGGATGGTGGCAACTGGCGCAGGAAATATTTCGATTGCCTGACAAGATGGGGTCGTAAAACAACATCCGCCCCAGATGCACCTGGCTCATCTCAAGCGGTGCATAATCGGCGTCCGTCACTGCATCGGGTACCTGCGCGGCGAGTGCGCCCGCCCCACAGACAAACATCCATGTCAACAGCCTACGCATCAATAAAGCCGGAAGTATTCGGCCTGCTCCCAATCCGAGACATGGGCAAGGTACCGCTCCCATTCGACGCGTTTGAGCTGTACCAGAACATCAACCGCCGCGTCGCCCAAGGCCTCGCGATAAAGCGCCGAAGTCTCGAAGGCCGCAATTGCCTCGCCCAGTGATTTGGGCAGCGTCGCGCCTTCGGCGTAGGGCGTTTCCACAGGTTCGGGTGCGGTCATCCCCGCTTCGATCCCCGCCAGACCGCTCAGAATTTGACTGGCAAAGCAGTAGTACGGATTGGCCGCCGTTTCCGGTGCGCGGTTCTCGATCCGCGAGGCGGACATGCCGGGCCCCATCAGCGCGCGCAGCATAGCACCACGGTTGTCACGTCCCCACGCGATCCGCTCGGGCGCGAGCTGATAGGGTTGATACCTTTTATATCCATTGACCGTCGGCGTGGTCAGCAGGCAACTCTCGGCTGCGTGTGCCAGAAGCCCCGCGATCCATCCGCTGGCGGTCTGCGTCAATGCCTCGGCCTGCGGCATCATCAGCGTGCCACCCTGTGCATCCAGCACCGACTGATGGATATGCCAGCCCGACGCGGCCGCATTTTCCAACGCTGGTCGGCACATGAATGTGGCATGCAAGCCCTTGGCCGCACAGACTTCCTTGACGGCGGTGCGAAACATGACCATCGCGTCGGCCTGCGCCAAAGGATCACCGGGATCAAACGTAAACTCGAACTGGCTGGGGCCCATTTCCACTTCCATGGACCGCAGCGGCAAGCCCAAACGCTGGCACATGACGCGCAAGTCTTCCATTACCGGATCCAGCTGGCTGTAGACGGTTTCGGTCAGAAACTGGTAGCCGGGCGCAAGGTTTCGAGTACGCGGCGGTTGCGCCGGCATCGACGCATCCGCGTGCGACAGCGCCTCATCCTCCACCGCGAACACGTGGAACTCCACCTCCAACCCGACGCAGAGTTGCAGGCCAGCCGCTGCCAACCGCGACACTGCATTGCGCAGGACTGTGCGAGGGGCAAATCCAATTTCTGCCCCGGATTTGTCGACCGTGTCACACAGCATCCACGCCGCATGCGGTGCCCAAGGCAACACACGGTATGTTGTTGGATCGGGCACCAACAGCACGTCGCCTGCGCCCTGCATGGGGGCGTCGTCACCGTCCCACACCGCAAAAGCCGTACGGTGCGAGGTGTCCTTGAGCAGCAGCGTCGAGGGTGCCGCCAAGCCGTTGCGAAAGACCGAAGGCAGCGCGGACGCGACAAGGGTCTTGCCACGCAGCACCCCATGCGGATCGGTAAAGAGCACACGGACGGTGCCGACGTCACTGTCGCGCAGTTGCGCCAGAACTGCCTCTGCCGCATCAACCGCGGCATCATCCAGCAAGCCCATCTGCGCCAAGGCACCACCTGCGATGTGATCAGTCAACGCGGGCATCCCAATCGGCACAGGCCGCGCGGCGTTCGGCGTCACTGGCGGCAAATGCACCATGCCAATCCTCGGTCATCGCGATCGTGTCATTGCTGATCGGTCCCTTGATGGTGGCCGGATCGACACCGTTGCGCATCGGCAGTGCCTCTTCATCTCCCGCCTCCAAACCGGCGATGGCGGCGCGCAGCATCCGACGATACCGGATGATCGCCACGTCCGTTTTGCCCAAGTGTTCGCGCGTTCGGTCAAAGATCGCACCGGGGCTTTCCACCGCCCATTGGTCGTGCACGTTGATGTCCAACCCCATGCCCGTGTAGGTCTGCGTGGCCTGTTCATCGGAGCTGAAGCCATAGCCGTTGCGCTTGTTCTTGAGCGGTGCGTAGTCGGGCAAGCGATGCTCTTGCAGCCGCTGGTCGCGCATCTTTTGCTTGTCCACAGGTGCCGTGAAACTGGTGAACATCGAATACCAGTAGCAGGTCTCGTCATCGACGGGCACATGCCACTGGGTGATGATCATCTCGCGGCTCATCGGGATCGAAATCGCATGTGGAAAAATCTGGTTGGTAACGCGCACATGGGTGCGTCCGTCCTCCAGGTGGCGGAGTGCAATCAGGCGCATGCCGTAGTCGGTGTCCTCGACCGTGATCTCGGGGCGCGGGTAGTCGCGCAG
The DNA here is from genome assembly GCA_942490805.1 of uncultured Alphaproteobacteria bacterium. Taxonomy (GTDB): domain Bacteria; phylum Pseudomonadota; class Alphaproteobacteria; order Rhodobacterales; family Rhodobacteraceae; genus Yoonia. The sequence continues at coordinate 195,994 of CALNYU010000011.1, forward strand.
CAGTTTGGTCATGGGAATATCGGTGTTGGCGGCCGTGTCGCGGAATTGCTTACCATAGCTGTCGGCGGGGTCTTCGTCCTCCAGAAACCGGTGCAAAAAGGAAGCGTGCGCAGGGTCGATCCCGACTTCCATCGCTTGCAACCAGTTGCATTCCCACAGCCCCTTGAAGGCAAACACATGGGTGTCAGGCGCGCGAAAACAGTCGAAATCGGGAAATGGCGGCGGATCACCGGGGCCCATGTATGCAAAGATGATGCCGTTCTTTTCGATCACCGGGTAGCTCTTGTTCTTGATCTGCTCATGCATCTTTGAGCCCTCCGGCTCGCCGGGTTGCTCGACGCATTGGCCCGTCCGATCAAAGTGCCAGCCGTGGAATGGGCAGCGCAAACCGTTGTCTTCGAGACGTCCGTAACACAGATCCGCGCCACGGTGCGGGCAGGCCCGTTCGATCAAGCCCAATTCACCGGTGCCGTCGCGAAATAACACCAAATCCTCGCCCAAAAGGCGCACAGGAACCACAGGGCGTTTGACGGCCAATTCGTCAGCAAGTGCAGCAGGTTGCCAATAGCGGCGCATCACCTCGCCCGCGCCGGTCCCCTGCCCGGTGCGCGTGATAAGCGTGTTCAAGTCCTGACTGATCATACCCGTACTCCCTTGATACCGCGCCATCATGGGGCGACATCACCGCGAGGGTCAAGGTGTGCTGGTGTGGTGCTCTTTGTCCTGATCTTCCGACAAAAGCTGCAACAGATCGAGCAGCTGTTCGAGGTGTTCCGGCCCCAGACGCGCTTCGATTTGTGCGATGATCCGGGCGCTATAGGCCGCATGATCCTGCAGCAGTTGCCGCCCCGCATCAGAGATCGCTACAATGGATTTGCGCCGGTCGCCGGTGTCGCCTGCCCGGGTGATCAGCGCTTCGCTTTCCATGGCACGCAGCATCCGTGTCAGGCTGGGCAGCAACAGACACGCGCCGCGCGCCAGGGCGGTCTGTTCCATCGGGCCGGACTCGTCCAAGACCCGCAAAACCCGCCACTTCTGTTCCGATATACCCGTTTCCGCTAGCATCTCGCGGATTGGCCCCATAACCTTTTCCCGGGCACGCAGCAGCGCGATCGGCAATGACCGGTCCGTCCTGCGAAGAGGGGTCTTGGGGTGTTCCATTGTTGACACGGTCCTTGGGATTACTTAACAAAGCAATTAATAAGAGAGGGTCTATGCCGCACTTTCATATCGACTATTCCCCAAATCTGGAAGACCGGCTCGATATTGCGGGCTTATGTGTGGCTTTGCGGGATGCAGCGATGGAAACGGGCGTCTTTCCTCTGGCGGGTCTTCGCATTCGTGCAACGGCCTGCACCCATGTTGTGATGGCCGACGGCAACCCCGATCATGCCTTTCTGGATCTTAGCATCCGCCTGCGTGCCGGGCGGTCAGAGGCCGACAAGACCCGTGCACTGGATCATATCTTCGACGCGGCACACGCCTACTGTGCGCAGGTGATGGCGACGTCGTCGTTCATGCTGAGCTGTGAGATGCGTGATATTGATCCCGATTTGTCACGCAAGGCCAGTTCCATTCGTGACCATTTGCAGAAAGCTGACATATGACCTCCTGGTGCCCTTATAACTGCCTGTATTGCTGTGACACGGGCATGCAAACCCACCGCGCGAACCGACGGATTACACAGCCATGAAGTGGTCCGACTTTTCCGCATGGGGCCGCCGCGTCGCCGATTGGACGCAAGAATACCACCTGACCCTCCGCGAGCGTCCGGTGCGCGCGCAGACCAAACCGGGCGATGTGTTCAACGCCCTGCCCGCCCAACCGCCAGAGCAGCCCGAGGCAATCGAGGACATCTTCAAGGACTTCGAAGACATCGTCATGCCCGGCATCACCCATTGGCAGCACCCCCGGTTTTTTGCGTATTTCTGCAATAACGCCACCCCCGCGTCGGTTTTGGCCGAACACCTCGTTACCGCCCTTAACACGCAAGGGATGCTCTGGCAGACCTCACCTGCGGGTACGGAAATGGAAACACGCGTCACCGATTGGCTGCGTCAGGCGATGGGCCTGCCCGATGATTTCCACGGTGTGATGCAGGACAGCGCCAGCGGTGCCACCCTCGCGGCTGTTCTGACGATGCGCGAAAAGGCATTGAACTGGACCGGCAACTCAGACGGCCTGGCCGGTCAACCTGCGACGCGCATCTATGCCTCGCATGAGGTGCACACCTCGATTGATCGGGCGATCTGGGTGGCCGGTGTCGGGGATGCCAACCTGATCCGAATTCCAATCACCGGAGCGAACCGAGGCATGGATGCCGCCGCCTTGGATGCGGCCATCACCGCCGACCGCGCAGCGGGGCACTTACCCGCGGGTATTATCGCCTGCGTCGGCGGCACAGGCACAGGCGCCACGGATGATTTGCAAGCGGTGGCTGATATCGCCGAAAAGCATAATCTTTACTTGCACATAGATGCGGCGTGGGCGGGGAACGCCATGATCTGTCCGGATATGCGCGGGCTTTGGGCTGGTGCCGAACGGGCCGACAGCATCGTCTTTAACCCGTACAAATGGATCGGCGGTCAGTTCGATGGCTCGGTGCATTTCGTGCGCAGCCCTGAGGATCTGACCCGCACGCTGGCGATCTCACCCGAGTACCTCAAGACGCATGGCACCGACGGGATCATCAACTATTCGGAATGGTCGATCCCCTTGGGTCGACGGTTCCGCGCGCTGAAACTGTGGTTCCTGATCCGCGCCTATGGCCTCGAAGGGCTGCGCGCCACGATCCGCAATCATGTGGCTTGGGCGCAGACCCTGCACGACCGGTTGGCCGCAACAGAAGGGTTCGAGATCACAACCGCGCCCATGTGGTCCTTGTTCACGTTCCGCTTCAATCCGGACGGCACACAGGATCCAGATGCGCTCAACCTGGCGCTGGTCAATGCAATCAATGACGATGGTCGGATCTATCTGACGCAAACGCGGGTCGACGGCGATCTGGTCATCCGTTTTCAGGTCGGGCAAACCGAAACCACGCAAGCAGATGTCGACATGGCCTATGACGTGATCACCAGCGTGGCCGCCGAGTTGAAGGATGCGGTATGACCGCCCGGTTTGCCACGATCAGTGCCCAAAACGAACGGTTCTGGGGTGTCGTGACAGATGATGGGTTCGTCGCCTTGTCGCCGGATTACCCACAATGGCCATCTCTTCGCAACGTGATTGAGGCTTGTGCGTTGTTTGAGATGAGTCAGGCCGCAATCGGGCGTCCGGTCACGCATACCGATTTTCAATATGAAATCCCGGTGCCTGATCCCGAAAAGATCATTTGCGTGGGGGTCAATTTTCCAGACCGCAACGCAGAGTACAAAGACGGTCAGGATGCACCGCCGAATATGTCATTGTTTATCCGGTTCGCACGGTCTTTCGTCGGGCATGATACGCCACTGACGCGCCCACCGGAAACGCCTCAACTCGACTACGAGGGCGAGATTGCCGTTGTGATCGGCACAGGCGGGCGGCGTATTGCGGAGGATGTCGCGCTGAACCACATCGCGGCGCTGACCCTGTGCAACGAAGGCACGCTGCGCGATTGGGTGCGCCACGCCAAGTTCAACGTCACGCAAGGCAAAAACTGGGATGGATCGGGCGCGATGGGTCCGTGGCTGGTGCCCTTTACCCATCCCGCTCAGATCGAAGATGTCGCGCTGCAAACCCGCGTCAATGGCGAGGTACGGCAGGAAGATCGGACCGGGCGCATGCTCTTTTCGGTGGCGCGCCAAATCGCCTATATCTCCACCTTCACGACGCTCGTCCCCGGCGATATCATCGTAACGGGAACACCGACCGGCGCGGGCGCCCGGTTTGATCCGCCACGCTATCTGACGCCGGGCGATGTGATCGAAGTGGAAGCCGAAGGTATCGGCATCCTGCGCAACGGAGTACGCGACGAATGACACCACACGACATCAGCACGGCCGCCGACGCGCTTTTCGCCGCCGAAATGACCGGCCAACAAACCGGGCTGATCAGCCGTGCACATCCTGCCATGACGCTGGATCACGCCTATGCGGTGCAGGATGCCTTCGTTGCCCGCAAGATCGGAACGGGCCTGCGGCAGATCGGATGGAAGATCGGACTGACCAGTCGCGCGATGCAGCAGGCGCTGAATATCACCACGCCGGACTCAGGTGTTTTGCTATCGGACATGGTGTTTGAAACCGGCGGCACGGTGCCCAAGGGGCGCTTTATACAGCCGCGCATCGAAGCGGAAATTGCCTTTGTCATGGCCGATGATCTCGCCGGTACCGACACGACGGCCGCCGAGGTGATCAAGGCGACCGATCACGTGACACCCGCACTTGAAATCCTCGACACGCGCGTGATGCGCAACGATCCGGCGACGGGCCAACCGCGCATCATCTTTGATACGGTCGCCGACAATGCCGCCAACGCGGGCATTGTCTTGGGCAACGAGCGCCACGCGCTTGGCGCGCATGACCTGCGCTGGGTCGGTGCCATCGTGACGCGCGACGGGATCGTGGAGGAAACCGGTTTGGGCGCAGGTGTGCTGAATGATCCCGTGATGGGCATCGTATGGCTGGTGCAGCGATTGTCACAATATGGCGCGGGTCTGCGTGCCGGTGACGTGGTGTTGTCAGGCTCGTTCATTCGCCCGCTCGAAGCGCCGTCCGGGTCTGTATTCAACGCCGATTTCGGCGCTTTCGGTCAGGTGGATATCGCCTTTGCCTGATCCGCGCGCCGCAGCGCGGCTTGGCGGCGCGCGCAGTTGGCTGGAGCCGGATAGCGCCCCGCGCCCGACCCGGGCACCGGCCACGACCCAAGCGACCAAGGCGCTGCGCGACATTTCGGAAGCGTTCGACAGATGCGAGGTATCGGATGGTCAGACGCTGTCGTTCCATCACCAATACCGAAATGGAGATCACACGCTGGGCTTGGTTCTGGAAGAAGCCGCCCGGCGGAATCTGCGTGGCCTAACCATCTCTGCCAGCTCACTATTTCCGGTTCATGCCCCACTTGTCCAGCATATGCAAAACGAGGTCGTGACCCGGATTGTCAGCAATTACATCGCGGGTCCGGTGGCTGATGCGATCATGGACGGGGTTTTGGCCGACCCGGTGATATTACAAAGCCACGGCGGACGTGCCCGCGCCCTGACCACGGGGGCATTGCCCATCGATGTGGCCTTTGTAGCCGCAGCGATGGTCGCTCCGGACGGGGCCGCAACCGGCCGCGCGGGTCACGCCGCCTGCGGGCCGTTGGGCTACGCGATGGTGGATGCCGCCTATGCCAAGCGTACGGTGGTTTTGGCCCCGACCTGTGGCGCGATCGAACACACCGACATTCCTGCAGATCACGTCGACTTCTACGTGCCCGACGTCAACGCCGGAGACGCCCTTGGCATTGCATCTGGCACGACCCGCGCCATGACCACACCAACAGCGCAGGGCATTGCACAAGGCGTCGCCGATGTGATCCGCGCCAGCGGCCTTATGTGCGACGGTATGGTTTTTCAGACCGGATCGGGTGGATATTCGCTTGGATCAATCCCTGCGATCGGCGCTGCCCTGCGCGACGCAGGTGTCGTGGCAGGTGCCATCCATGGCGGCATCACACAGGCGCATGTGGCGCTGCTTCAGGGCGGCTTGGCACGTCAGATACGGGATGTTCAATGCTTTGACGCGGCCGCAGTCGCCTCTTCCATGACCGACCCACGGCACTTGGCGATGTCGGCCGCTGAATACGCGTCTCCTTTGCACCCCTCGCCTGCGGTTGACGCGTTGGATCTGGTTGTGCTCGGCGCGGCAGAGATCGACCGTGATTTCAACGTCAATGTCGCGCGCAGCGGTGACGGCAGGCTCATCGGCGGACCAGGCGGGCATCCCGACACGGCCGCAGGTGCCAAGATGACGGTAATCGTCACCACCCTGACAAGCGGCGGGTGGCCCAAGGTCGTGGAACACGTGGGATGCATCACGACACCGGGTCATGACGTGGATGTGCTGGTTACGGATGCCGGGATTGCCGTGTCACCGCGCCGCGCGGACCTCGCCGAACGGTTGCGCGCAGGTGGAATCTCGGTTTTGGAGATTGATAATCTGATCGCGCAAGCGTCGCGCGCAGCTTCTCAGGCACCGCACCACCCAAGCGGCCCGACGCGTGTTCTTATCGAAGCCCGCGAGGGAGCACTGCTGGATGCAGTAATGTCCAGTTGACCATCAGATTCAAAGACTTACCGCCGCAAGCTCATCTTCCAGATGAACTTGAATAATCTCCCTGAACGATGTCTCTGCCGTAAACCCCAACCCTATGGCGCGATCAGCCTGAAACCGTTGCGGCCAGTTTTCCACGATGCGCATGATCGTCTCGTCGGGTTCCGCACGGATCAACGCCACTGCATCATTGCCCGCGACATCGCGAAGTGCCTCAATCTGTTCAGCGACTGTCGCGGCAAGCCCCGGCAGGTTCAGCGCCCGACGGTGGCCCATCTGCGCCAAATCCATTGCGCCCGCGTGCCGCAGATTGCGGATCGTCGCCCGTGGGCTGGCGTGGCTGTGCGTAACAGTGTCCGGCACCGGCAAGATCGCGGGCTGGCCCGCCAGCGGTTCACGCAGAATATTGGAAAAAAAGCCCGACGCGGCCGCATTCGGTCGCCCTGGTCGAATGCAGATCGTGGGCAGACGCAGCGCGATGCCATCCATGACACCACGCCGGGTCAGATCTTCGAGCAGCAACTCCCCTATCGCCTTTTGCGTGCCGTAACTGGTTTGCGGTCGCTGCTGGAAGGTATCAGTGATGATCTCCGGATAGGGGCCGCCGAACACCGCGATGGACGAGGTAAAGATCATGCGCGGGCAATATCCGTTTGCATCATGCTCGGCCTTGATCGCATCAAAAAGATACCGGGTGCCATCAAGGTTGATGCGGTACCCCTTGTCAAAATCCGCCTCTGCCTCGCCCGAAACAATGGCCGCCAAATGGTAGATCACGTCAGGGTGCTGCGCGACCATGGCGCGGGCAGCATCGGGTTGCGAGAGGTCAGACGTCACGCAAGTGACTGGTACGCCGTCGGGCGCATCTGGGGCAACCACATCGACCAGCGTCATTTTCGACACCGAACTCTCCCCCAGTGTACCAGCCGTCGCAATCGCTGCGGCCAGTTTGGCACCGATCATCCCGGCCGCTCCTGTGATCATGATGTGCATATCAATCGCCCTTTTTGCCGGCAGGAAAATTCAGGCCGCAGGTGCCAACCCGAGAATGTCGCGCGCCTGCGCGACAGTGGCGACGGGGCGATCATATTTGTCGCATAGCGCCACCACACGTTCGACCAATGCCGCATTTGACGGGGCCAAGGTACTCTTGTCCCAGCGCACGTTGTCTTCAAGCCCGGTGCGGGTGTGACCGCCTGCCGCGATGGACCATTCATTCACGACAATCTGCGCCGCGCCAATCCCTGCAGCACACCATTGCGCGCCGGGTGCGAGCCGTTCCACGGTCTTGATATAATAATCGAACACATCCTTGTCGGCAGGCATCGCGTTCTTCACGCCCATCACGAACTGGATGTACAGCGGCGCTGCCAGCCGCCCGTCTTTCGCCATCAGTGCCGCCTGATGAATATGCCCAAGGTCAAAGGCTTCAATCTCCGGTTTGATGTTGTAGGTCCGCATTTCGGCGGCCAGCCAATCCACCAGATCAGGCGGGTTTTCATAGACGCGCGTTGGAAAATTGTTCGACCCCACCGTCAGCGATGCCATGTCGGGGGCCAAAGGCAGCATCCCGCCTCGTTCCTGACCCGCACCAGACCGCCCACCAGTCGAAAACTGGATGATCATGCCCGGGCAGTGCTGTTCCAACCCCTCTTTCAGACGGGCGAATTTCTCCGGGTCGGACGACGGAGTTTCGTCATCGTTACGCACGTGGGCGTGGCAGATCGTTGCTCCGGCCTCGAACGCGGCATGGCTGCTTTCGATTTGCTCGGACAGCGTGATCGGAACCGCCGGGTTGTCGGATTTGCGTGGCACGGAACCGGTGATGGCCACACAGATGATGCAGGGCTCAGACATTGGCGACACCTCTGGTGTGCATTATTTCCGACAGGCGGATATCGCGCCCCCGATTTGTTGCAATATATCGCATGCTGACCCCTCTGAATGGTGGTCTAGTGTCGCGATACCCAAGGCAAAAAGCAAGTTCATCATCCGGCAATCAAATCAAGGGGGAAAAACCCTTTACCGGACTCACACCCACTGTATAGGCGGGTTTCGGCTTGCGCGACCACAAATTGTTGTGCTTAAGCCACGCTGCTTTGGGAATTCCGCCGCCCCCTTATCACGTCGTTTACGGAATCACTCTGGAGTGCGATGTCTCCAAAATGACAAAAAAGTGACCTTCAGACGTAAAGAGTATCCTGATGACACCACTGCAGCACTGTGCCCCCACCAAATCGCCTTTTTCTTCGATTGCGAGGCTCTTGAGTTGGTGGCTGAGTGCTCTGGTTCTGACGGTATTTGGAGCGGCAGCACAGGCACAGGACATTGATTGGCTTCTCAACCTCAACGACACCGGGTTTGACCCGACCCCCGCGGGCGGCGTCATCACCTATGATCTGAGCGTTACAAATGACGGGTTCGGCCCGAATGATGCCCCGGCCAGTACGATCGACGTGACCATACCCGCAAACTCCAGCGTGGTTGGGTTCAGCGGTGCGATCACGGGCTGTTCGCCTGTTCCCGTCACCGGCCCGGCGACCATCACATGTAACGTCCCGCCGATTGCGGCCAATGGCGGCGTTGTGGATCTGTTGCTAGACGTCCAGGCCGACGTGCAAGGCAGCATCTCCGTTTCCGCCAGCATGCCGACTGCGGGCGACAAGAACCCCGCCAACAACACCGCCAACGAGACGACGACGATCACGCAAGGCGCGGATATGGAGTTGAACATCAACGGCCCCGCGACCGCTGCATCAGGCAGCACGATCACCTATGACCTGGTCTCGACCAACAATGGCCCGGACCCTGTCGAGGATGTGATTGTCAGCTTTCCGGTCCCGACAGGCTTTTCCAACGTCAGCCCTCCTTCCGGGTGCAGCCTCAGCGGCAGCACATATACTTGTACGATTCCCGGCCCGATCGCTGTGGGTGCGTCGGCCACGCTTAGCTTTGACGGTCAGATCAGCACGGCATCTGGCTCCACTGTGACACCGCTGGCCAGCATCACGGGCGGATCCATTCCCGATCCGAGCCCTGCCGATAACACCGACAGCATCAACACCTCCGTCACTGGCGGCAGCGATGTGTCGATCGACAAGACCCGTTCGCCCGGCGGGTCATTGCTGGTTGGCGATCTGGTCACATTCACGCTGGATGCCGAGTACACTGGCGACAGCCCGACCGATCTGACCATCACAGACACTGTGCCCGCCAACTATACGATCGACAGCATTACCCAGACAGGCGGCTGGGTTTGCCAGCAACTCGGCCAAACTGTCACCTGTACCCTGACCGGTGGCAGTGGCGCGGGATCCAATGTCTCGCTTGGCAGTGTCGACATCAACACGACTGTAACCAGCGCAGGTTCAGCGACCAACACAGCGGACATCACCGCCACGGGCCCAGCCGATCCAAACCCCAGCAACAATAGCGACACCGATGGCGGTGCCACCATTCAGGACCCGACCGTTGACCTGGCGGCCAACAAATCCGGCCCCAATCCGCCGCTGGTGGTGTCAAATGGCGTCAACGTTTACAATTACAACATCAGCGCCACCAACCTCGGCACTGCTGATTTCTTTGGCACGCTGGTGCTGACAGACCCGGTTCCGGTGGGGGTCGAAATCATCGGCTACAGCGAGCCTGCGGGTTGGTCCTGTTCGCCTGCCGCCAGCACCGGCGCACCGCTGACCTCGCCCGATGTGGTGGTATGCGAACGAACGTACACACCCGGCAGCCCATTGGCCGCCGGTGCGACGTCCACGGCCCCCACATTGCAGGCTCGGTTCAATGGCACGGGCGCGATCAACAACGTCATGACCGTCAGTTCTCCCGACGCCAATATCGCTGATCTGAACGCCGGCAATGACAGCACCACCTTCACGGTCACCGGCAGCACAGCCGCCAACTCCGCCGATATCGGCGTGAACAAGACCGCGCTGGTTAATCCAGTGATCGCCGGGCAAACGCAGACCTTCGAGATCGAAGTCTACAACAACGATGCCACGACATCCGCCACAACCGTAACGCTGACGGACACGCTGACCAACCTGATCAACAACCAGCAAGGCGCTGGCAATGGCTTGGTGAGCATCTCCGCGCCTGCCGGGTTTGCCTGTGGATCGCCCAGCACATCAGGCGGCTTTGGCCGGGTTCTGGAATGTACAATCGCGAGCCTAGCCCCCTGTACCCAAAGCGTCGATTGCCCGGTCGTCACGGTGGAAATCACGCAGGGTGGCAATGGAACAACAAGCCGCCAGAACACGGCCGATGTCATTTCGGCCGATACGCCTGATCCTGACCTGACCAACAATGACGACACGGTGACCTATACCGTCACTCCACGCGTGGATCTGGAACTGACCAAAGTCGGCTCTCCCGACCCGGCGACGGCTGGCCAGAACCTGAGCTATGTGCTGACCGCGCGCAACCTTGCAAACGGGCTGAGCCGTGCGGACAACGTGATCGTCACGGATGTCTTACCTGCTGATGTCACCTTTATTTCAGCCGTTGGATCGGCCGGACCATCAGCGTCTGGCTGCGCCACAACGCCCATCGTCGGTACGACGACCGGTGGTGGCAACAACACCATCATCTGTAACGTCGGAAACATCAACAACGGTGCGCAGCGCACCGTGACGGTGATCGTGCGTCCTAATAATGCAACGCGCGGCACCTCGTTGACCAATAACGCAAGCGTCGACAATGATTTCGACGACATCAACCCGGCCAACGACACAGCATCCGCAACAATCCCGGTCCAACAACCCGCGTTTGACCTGCTGATCAACAAGACCGACACCGTCGATCCGCTGCCGCGCGATGAGGACACAGTCTATACCGTGACCGTCCGCAACCTTGGCCCCTCTGCCGCCGAAGATGTGGTGATAGAGGATCTGTTGCCGGTGGCAGGCATCAGCTACCGCTCACATACCATCGATTCAGGTGGGTCTTGCCCAACACCACCGGCGGTCGATTCCGTTGGCGGCACGCTGACCTGTACCGTTCCGCTCCTGCTGCCAAGCCAAACCGCTACGCTGCTGATCACCGCACGCGGCGTGACCAAAGGCACTGCCTTCAACAACGTCAGTGTGTCCACCCAAGACGAAATCACGAACGGTCTGATATTCGATACGAACACTGGCAACAACGCAACCAATGAAGACACCACAGTGCGCACCCGCGCCGATGTGCAGGTCACATCCAAAACGGCCGTGCCCGCGACGGTCAATCTGCTGGATGACTTCAACTTTGTCATCATCGTGGAAAACCCCTCCGGGTCCGGCTTGGCCGAAGCGGATAACGTCGTGGTGACCGATAACCTGCCAACAAACATGGTGCTGACCGGTAGACCCACGATCAACGTGACCAGCGGCACGATCATCCCTGCGGCGACAATCAACACCTGTACGGGTGCAGCCGGCGACACGTCTTTTACCTGCGATCTTGGCGAATTCAGCACCGGCGGTGTGGCCGAGATCACGGTCCCGGTCGAAGTGATTGCCGAGACCGTACAAAACCAGGTCTTTACCAACACCGCATCCATCACCACGGACTCGATCGACCCGACCCCCGGAAACAACAGCAATTCAGGCACCGTGACGGTTGGCTCCTCGTCGATCTCCGGTACCGTCTTCCGCGACTTCGACGACGACGCGGCCATTGACGTCGGCACAGACACAGGCGTGGACGGGGTCTTGATGACCCTGACCGGCACCGACAAGGATGGCAATTCCGTCACCCGCACCACCACCACCTCCGGTGGCGGTCTTTATACCTTCGATCTGCTGCCCGAGGGGAACTACACCGTCACGCGCGGCCCGATCACCGAACCTCAGTTGATAGACGGGACGAACTCCCTAGGCTCTGATGGTGGCACGCTGACGTCGACGACCGTCACCAGCGGCATCGTCCTGCCTGCGGCCACGGATGCCACGGACTACCTTTTTGCCGTCATTCCACAGGCAAGTGTCGGCATATCCAAACGCCTCACCGTAGCGCCTGTGGTACAGGCCGACGGGTCGTTCCTTGTTCCGTTCCAGCTGGTGGTTGAGAACCTGTCGCTGGAACCCCTGATCAACATCGAGGTCGCGGATGTCCTGCAGGGCGGATCACCGCTCTTTGGCAACCATGTAGTGCTTGCCACGCCAGCCACCGATCCAATGACACCCGGCACCTACACGATCAGCGCGCCCACGGCGGGCAGTTGCGGTAGCTTTGTGGGTGGCTATGACGGCGCGGCCAACACCGTCGTGGCGACCGGTTTTTCACTGCCCCCGAGCGCAACATGTACCCTCGACATCGAGCTTCGCGTTCAACCCACGGTGCCGCTGCCCACGCCGCTGCCATCGGGTGCTGTCTACGAAAACCAGGCCAGTGTTGATGCCGAAGGGCAGCTGACCGGCCAGACCTCGGCCACGAACCCTCAGCTGACGGACCTCAGCGACGATGGCGCAAATCCGGATACCGACGGTGACCGCCAGGGCAATGAGACGGGCGAGAACGACCCTACTCCGGTGCCTGCACCCAATTTTAACCCGATGATCGCGCTGATCAAGACGGCCGACACATCGGCGCTGTCCTCTCCGCCCGTTGCCGGGGAACAAATCACCTACAACTTTGCCGTCACCAACACCGGGTCGGTCAACCTGACCAATGTGACCGTCACCGACACACTGCCCGGCATCAGCATCTCAGGTGGGCCGATTGCTCTGCTGGCACCGGCGGCCACGGACACTGCGACGTTCACGGCGACCTATACGCTCACGCAGGCGGACGTGGATGCAGGTCAGGTGACCAACACCGCAACCACGACAGGCACCGACCCCTTTGGCGATCCGGTCACGGATACATCCGGCACCACCAATGGTGACGATGTGCCCTTGGTCACACCGCTGGCAGATGCGCCCGCGATCACGCTCGTCAAAACCGCAGACGCCAGTGCTGTGCAAGACCCTGCTCAGTTGGGCGACACAATCACCTACGGGTTCACCGTCACCAACACAGGCAACGTGACGCTCAGCAACGTGACCATTACCGACAGCCTGCCGGGCATCGTACTCAGCGGCGGACCGATTGCCACATTGGCCCCCGGTGCCACCGACAGCACAACCTTCACGGCAACCTACCAACTGGTTCAGGCAGACCTTGATGCGGGACGCGTGTCCAACACGGCCATCGTCACCGGTACGCCCCCCAGTGGCCCCGCCGTGACGGACACCAGCGGAACGGACCAGACGAACGATGACCCAACCGTCGTGCCGCTGTCGCAATTCCCGCAAATCGAGTTGGACAAGGAAGCGGATGACAGTGCCTTTCTTGTCGCTGACGCGGTGCCGGGTGACACGATCCCTTACAGCTTTACCATCACCAACACCGGGTTGGAGACGCTGACGAATGTCACCGTGACAGATATCCTGCCGGGTCTGGTACTGTCGGGCAATCCGATCGCGAGCCTTGCACCTGGTGCTGTTGACAGCACATCCATCACCGGGCTTTACACAGTCACTGCGGCAGACGTGGCCGCGGGGTTTGTGGACAACACGGCGACGGTCACAGGTGATTACACCGACGGCAACGGTGATCCGCAATCAGTGAACGACACTGACAGCGATCAGGCTGTGCTGACGCCCATCCGCGCCGTGCCGGAGGTGTTCCCGCCCTTCACCACGGATGGCGGTACGACCACGTCGATGCTGGACAGCGACACGGTGCGCAATGTGCCCGCCACGCTGGGGAATGTGACAATCACGGTGATCGGCACGTCGGATCCCGCCGTGACGCTTGACCCGGCGACGGGGCTGATCACGCTCGCACCCGGCAATCCTGCGGGCGTCTATACGGTTGATTACCAGATATGCGACATCGCCAATCCAACCATCTGCGACACGGCGACCGAAACCGTCGTGCAAGGCGTTCTGCCCGCGATTGAGACGACCAAGACCCAAAACGTGATCGACAATGGCGATGGCGTCACCGGGGTCGGCGACACGGTAGAATACACCATCACACTGGAAAATACCGGCAACACCGATCTGGATAACGTCACGCTGGTGGATACGCTGACCACACTGGGCGGCACCACGCTGTCGCTGACCACTGGGCCCACGTTTGTCTCCGCAGATGCAAGCTCGCCGGAAGGTGACCTGCTGATCGGCGAGACGGCGACCTACACCGCTACATTCGTGCTGACCATTCAATCGGTGACCGAAGGTGGGCTGGAAAACACGGCTACAGGCTCGGGCACCAGCATCATTCCCCCCGGTGTTCCGGGTGTGCCCACTGCGGTGACGGATGTCTCGGACGACGGCAATGACGCCGACGGCAACACCGCTGACGACCCAACGGTTCTGGTGATCTTACCGTCCCTGTCAGCGGTCGGCATCGTGTTGGAAAACCACGCCCTTGGGTGTCGTGACACGCGGATCGGTGGTGCCCTACACGATCACCATACGCAACGAAAACGCAGTCGTGGGAGGCAGCTTCAACGTGGTCGATGTGCTGCCGCCGGGGTTCCTCTATCAGCCGGGCAGCGCCACACTGGATGGGGTGCCTTTTGCCGCCCTCGTGGCGGGCCGCACGATCACGTGGCCCAGCGTAGCCGTGCCACCGCTGACGACCGTAACAGCGACTGTTCAAGCGCGGGTGACAGATGGTGCCAACGCAGGCGAGCATGTGAACACCGCCTCGGTGCGCGACCCTGGCTCCAACACATTGATCCCGCCGGTGGCCACGGCCACGGTACGCATCGCGCCCGAGGCTGTGTTTGATTGCGGCGACGTGATTGGCAAGGTCTTTGATGACCGCAACCGTGATGGCTATCAGAACGAGGTCGTGGGTGGCATCAGCGATGACGCCTATCTGGGCGGCAAGGGTAAAATTGCCCCCGCTGTCATCGCACCACCCCAGTCCGAGCCCGGCATTCCCGACGCGCGTCTAGTAGGTGTCGATGGCACCATCATTACCACCGATCAATACGGTCGCTTCCACGTGCCCTGTGCCATGCTGCCCGATGATCGCGGGTCCAACTTCATCCTCAAGCTCGACACGCGGTCCCTGCCCGCAGGCTTCCGCATGACAACCGAAAACCCCCGCGTCGTGCGCCTGACGCCGGGCAAGATGACCGAGATGAACTTTGGCGCAGCCATCACCCAAGTGGTGCGGGTTGACCTGAACGCCAATGCCTTTGGCCCTGAGCATGCGCTCAAGCCCGGGTTGGAGGCTGGCTTGGGTCAGTTGGTCACCCGCATTGCCGACACACCGGTGAACCTGCGCCTTGCCTACCACCTCTCCAAAACCGCAGACCGCGACGCACTGCGCAAGGCACAGCGCGACATGCGTGCCGTTGAACGCCATATCCGTGCGCTATGGCGTGATGTGGGCCAAGTGAAACTCACGATCGAGCGGACAATCGTCCGGTCCGGTCAGTAAAGGAGGGGCGTGTGATGTTGCGTTTGCCTTTCGCCATGAACCAAACCGCCGCCCGCCGTCTGGCACTGGGCACCACGATGCTGACCTCGCTTGGGCTGGCGCAAACTGCCTTTGCCCAATCGCAGGACGACGACTGCTTTGAGGCTCTGGTGCCGCAGCCTGCCGGCTGCGCGCGGTCCAATTCAGACATCGTCGTGCGAATGCCAACCGGTGACAACACCGAACTGGTCGACACAGCGCCGGGTGGTTCATTCGCCACCGATGGCTTCTCGATCTCGATTGACAATGAAACCATTGCAGGCGCCCCTGCCCCGATTGATCCGCGCCGCCCCGCAGATATCGCCAGCGCGCAACGCGATATTGATCTGCGGTATGACGGGCTGGATCCACAACGGTTCCTCAACGTCGCCACCAGCGATTTGCGCGCCGCCTACCGCGCAGGCGAAACCGTTCGGTTCCGCGCCTCCGCGAACTACCCCGCCTATATCGCACGTGCCGAAGTCCGCATCATTGATCGCAGCGCGCGTGGCCGTCCGACGATCGCAACCCTGCCCGTACAGCCCAACGGCACGATCAATTGGTCTATGCCCGACGCGGGACCGGGCGAGTTGGCCTATGTCCTGCGTGTCTATGATGCCGCAGGTCGGTATGACGAGACCCAACCGCTTGAGCTGACCCGGACAGACAACGCCTTTGACACCCATTCTACCGTGGGCGGTCCTATCGTCGCGGCGGGCGAGGGCGAAGACCGCACACGCCTGCGCAACATCCCAACGGGCGGCGGGCGCATCACGGCCGCAGGCACCGTCGCACCCGGCGCGCAAGTCCGTGTGCTGGGCGAAGAGGTGCCTGTCGATGCCACGGGCCGCTTTGTTGTCAGCCGCATCTTGCCTGCTGGCGCGCATGCGATCCCGGTCGAGGTCACGCAAGCCGGCCGCACCAGCACCATCGTGCGCGACGTGGTCATCCCGGAACGGGAATACTTTGGCGTGGGTCTGATTGATCTGACATTTGGCAAGCGGCTGGAGGATGATCTGGCCTCGGGTGACCCCGATTACGACGACACCTATTCCGAAGGCCGCCTTGCCGGCTATATCACAGGCACAACGGCACGTGGATACCGCTATGCCGCCTCCGTCGACACTGGCAACGGCCCGCTTGACGAAGTGTTCCAGCGGCTTGATGAAAAAGACCCCCGCCGCGTGATCCAGCGCCTCGATCCCGATGACGTTTACCCGACATACGGCGACGACAGCTCCAGTTATGATGATGCGCCCACATCGGGCCGCGTGTACCTGCGCGTCGAGCGCAACAACACGCGCTTTACATGGGGTGACTTCAAGGCCGGGATCACCGGCACTGACCTGCTGTCCTCGACCCGGTCGCTTTACGGCGCCGAGATCCGACACCAGTCGCAAACCGTGATGGCCAACGGCCAATCGCGCGTCAACGTCACCGCCTATGCCGCCTCCCCCGACACGCTGCCGCAACGCGATGTGCTGCGCGGCTCCGGTGGCTCGGTCTATTTCCTGACCCGTCAAGACATCAATGGCGGTTCCGAAACGCTGGCCGTTCAGGTCGTGGATCCGGTCACGGGTCGTGTCGTGTCCAGCCGCACGCTGGTGGAAGGTGTCGATTACGAGATCGACTACATTCAGGGCGTTGTCATCCTTGCGCAATCGCTGGGCTCCTCCACCTCCGGCTCCTGCCTGATTTCATCCGGTACGGCAGGTGATTTCGACGTCAATCTGGTGGCGCAGTACGAATATACGCCCACCGCTGGCACGCTCGATGGCGCCTCCGCTGGTGGACGGGCCGAGGTTTGGGCAACAGACCAGTTACGGTTTGGCGTCACGGTCATGCGTGAAAACACCGGCCCTGCCGATCAGGAAATGAAAAGCGCCGATGTCCGCTACGAATTTGGCACCAGCAGCTTTGTCGAGGCCGAGATCGCTGAGACCGAAGGCCCCGGCTTTGGCAGCAGCTTTTCCTCGGATGGTGGTCTGACGATCAATTCCTCCGGTCCCGTGGCGGCAGGCCCCGCGCGCGCCTACCGCATTGACGCCAACCTCGATCTGCAAGACCTCGGTTTGGGCACCACGGGGTATGTGGGCCTTACTATGACCGCAAGGAAAACGGCTTCTCAACACTGACGCAAAACATCACCGAAGATCAGACGCTTTGGGGGTTGAACGCAACTCGTTGATCTGTCCGAACAACTCGCACTTGGCGTCGATTTCGAAGATTTCGACAAAGCAGGCGGCGACAAGCGCACAGAAGCCGAAGTGCGCCTGAAATACACGATCAGCGACACATGGTCCGTCGAAGGCGGTCTTCGGCCTATCTTGACCAAATCCAGGCCGCAACCCCTGCCAATACGGGCAAGCGCACGGATGTTGGTCTGCGCCTGAACTACCAAGCAACCGAGGATCGGTTGTATTACGTATTTGGCCAAGGCACGATCAACCGCTCGGGCGGCATCGCAGCCAACAACCGCCTTGGCGTAGGCTTTGACACCCGCGTGAGCGAAAAGCTTACCGTGGCGGGGCAAGTCTCGGACGGCAATGCAGGCTTTGGCGCGCGTTTGAAATTGGGATACTCGCCCACCGAAGACAATGAGATTTACCTCGGTTATACGCTTGATCCGACACGCACAGGTCTGTCGTCGACCTCCCTGCTGGGCGAGGCTGCCGAGGAAGAAATCACCATCGGCGCGCGGTACAAGGTTTCCGAAACCGTCAAGGTCTACGGTGAAAACAACTGGGATCTTTTTGGATCGCGCCGGTCGCTGACACGCGCCTATGGCGTGAATTACACGCCAACGTCCCAATGGACCCTATCAGGCGCCATCGAAAGCGGTGACGTGCGTGATCCCGTTGCCGGAGACTTTGACCGCGATGCGATTTCCTTTGGCGCAGCCTATGCCTTCGAAGACCAACGCGACGCCCGCATCCGCCTCGAATACCGCACCGAAGATGGCACAGGTGTCACCCAAGACCGCGATACATGGGCCCTCT
Source organism: uncultured Alphaproteobacteria bacterium (assembly GCA_942490805.1). Lineage (GTDB taxonomy): Bacteria > Pseudomonadota > Alphaproteobacteria > Rhodobacterales > Rhodobacteraceae > Yoonia. Next base: position 214,682 of record CALNYU010000011.1, read on the forward strand.
CCGCAGGCTATTCGCACAAAGTCGACCGCGACTGGCGCCTGCTCTTCAACCTAGATGCGCTCTTCTCTGACAGCGATCAATCATCGTTCCGGGATGGCGAATACGTCGAGGCAAGCCTCGGCTATGCCTACCGCCCTGTCGACAATGAGCGCCTGAACCTGCTGTTCCGCTACACCTACTTGCAAGATCTGCCCGGCGTGGATCAGGTAACGGTCAACGGCTCAACTGACGGCCCGCAACAACGCAGCCACGTCATTTCTATCGACGCGATCTACGATCTGACACGAAAACTGTCGATTGGTGGGAAGTATGGCTACCGACTGTCCAAAATCGCTCCGCGCGGGACAAATACATTTACCGACAACGCCGCTCATCTCGCAATCCTGCGCGCCGACTGGCACGTCGTGCACAAATGGGACATTCTGGCAGAAGCGCGCATCCTCAAATCCACAGATACGGACATCACCGAAACTGGCGCACTGCTTGGAGTGTACCGCCACTTTGGCAACAACGCCAAAGTGGGGCTGGGCTATGAATGGGGTCGCGTGTCTGATGATCTGACCAACCTCGACTACGACGGGCGTGGAATATTCCTGAACATTATCGCTAAGTTCTGATCGTTCGATGGATCCTTGAAACGGGGGCTCTGCCTCCGCTCTTTTGCATAGGGATGCAAAGCACTTTCAATCCATGTAAATTGGCAAAGTGTTTCGGAAAAAGAACCTCTTCGCCACCGGTCTTTCAATCCACGACATCCACCTTACCATGCTTACCGGCACCGTTTGCGAAACACTTGTCGGTTGCTGGAAACGCTGTGCAGTTGGTTTTTGACCGCCCTAGAGCAGATAATCCAGACAACAGGCATACTTGCTTTACGTCCCAGTGAGGATTGGCGGTTTGTTGTCATCTTCCGTTGTGAAACGCGTAAGTCTCCCACCGCCCCGCACTCAGGGAAGTGGCTACGCTTGATGGATCTGCGTTTCCAGTCAACCCGCGAATGTACCGCCAACGGCCTGAAACGCTTTCTGGCAGCGGCTCATCGCCGCCCCTCAGGTCAACAAGGAGACCTGCATCTGTGAGCAGATCTATTCTCACATATTCACTAAATGGAACAGGTTGGGAGGTCGACAGTGCTGAATCGTAGGGAGGTTTTGGGTGGCATAGGTGGCTGCAGCGTTTTGGGGATCGCGTCGCCAGCGATTGCTGCGTCGACACTGTCTTTAGGTCCGGTCAACATCACCAGCCTGAGCGCGATGGCAATCTAGCATTGCCGGGTGCCTTTTTCTTCGACGGTCCGCCACAGAATGAAGTCGCTGCGATCCTGGCACAGCACGGGTTGACGCAGGATCAGCTGCAACCGCCGTGCAATCCCACTCTGATGCAGGACGGCACGAACACAGTGCTCTTTGGACGCTGGCTCAGGGGCCGTTTCCGCGCTAAGCGCCGTGGTGTGCTTCTTTGAAAGCCTCGATGCCATTGGTGTCGCTGCCGATGAGGATCACCCATGTGGTCTTTTTTACCCATGCTCACCCAGACCATTTGTGGGGCGTTCTCGATGATTTTGACGATCTTGTATTCGCAAATGCCACCTACATGATCGGTCAGACCGAATGGGACTACTGGCGCGACCCCAACACCGTGTCCACCATCGGCGAGGCGCGCGTCCTTGCCGTGGGCGCGGCGCGCAGGCTTGAAGCGCTGGAGGACGTGATCCAGTTTTTCGCAGACGGTGACGAAGTCCTGCCTGGCGTGATGGCGCTCGCCACATTCGGTCACACACCCGGTCATATGTCATTCGAGGTGCGTGCGGGAAGTGAGGCCATGCTGATTGGCGGCGACGCCATCGGTAATCATCACGTGGCGTTTGCCCGCCCCGATTGGGCCGGTGGCGCGGATCAGGACCCCGAACGGGCGGCGCTAACGCGCCTGCGCCTTCTAGACATGCTCGCGCAGGATAAGATGGCGCTTATGGGCTTTCACCTGCCCCATGGTGGGCTGGGGCGGGTGGAGCGCAAGAGATGGCGCCTATCAATTCATAGCGGAGGATGCATGATGCGTTGGATGGTTTTGGCGCTGGTTTGACCAGCGCAGCGCAGGCGAGCGAGGACATTGCTGACAAGTACCCCGGTTCGATGCTTTACGACAAACCGGTGGAATTCATTCCCGGTGTCTTTTCGGCGATCGGCGCCACCGCCCCGCCGACCTACGAGAACGCTGGGCATAACAACAACCTCAGCTTCATCGTGACCGGCGACGGCGTCGTGGTGATCAATGGCGGTGCAGCTTATGGATCTGGCGCGCGCCCTGCACGACGAGATCAAGGCGATCACGGACCAGCCGGTGAAACTCGTTTTCAACGAGAACGGACAGGGGCACGCAATGCTCGGCAACAACTACTGGGCGGAATTGGGCGCCGATCGTGGCCCATGTGGACGCAGCGGCAGGAGGTCGAAGCCTATGGCGGCTCCATTCTGGAAGAAATGAAACGCTACAACCGCGACAAGGCCGAAGGCACCGTGGTGCAGGGCCCACCGTGACCTTCGAGGATGAATACATCGTCGAAATGGGCGATTTCCGGATCGAGGCACGCCATCCTCGGACCCGCGCATAGCCCCGGTGACATCGTGATCTGGCTGCCGGATCAGAGCCTTGTCATCTCCGGTGACATGGCTTTTCACGAACGCATGTTGCCGATCTTCGAAGACACGATCACCTCCGACTGGCTGGAGACATGGGACACGGAATTCGAAGCGCTGAAGGCCACGTATGTCATACCCGGCCACGGCCATCCGACCAACATGGATCAGGTGCGACGCTACACCAAGGGCTATCTGGAATACCTGCGTGGCAAGATCGCGGATCACCTCGACAGCGGTGGCGGTCTGGCTGAGGCGTATTACGTCGATCAATCGCCCTATGCGAACCTCGACACCTTCGAAGAGCTTGCCACCAAGAACGCAGGGCGCGTGTTTGAGCAAATGGAATTTGACGAGTGTCAGATCGCGGCGCTGGCGCTGGCGCGTGCAAAATATGGGCAACGCGAGATAAGTCAGCATCGCGCCAACCCACATGAAAAACACCGCCACCCAAGCCGTCAGCGCGAAAATGGCGCGCCCGACATGCCCGCCCCCACCGTGCGCAACCACCTGCCAGCATGCTACCGAACCCCATCAGCACCGCCCCGACCAGATAGCGTTCCATCGGCGTGTCTGACCGAAACGCTGAATGCGGAATTGCCGCGTTACAATCGCCATGACGGCCGCGCCGGCGAAGACACCCGGCACTAGCCCGACACCGAACCCCAGCGGCAATTCGGTGCTGATGACCAGCCCCATCAGCGTATCGGTCGACGGGCTGGTGAATGTTATAGAAGAGATCGGCACCACCTCAAAAAGAAGTCTGCGCAATGGCATAGGCTTTCACGAACCATCCCAAACCCACAGCCCCACCCACCATGACGGCGGCGATACTTCGACTGAGCGAAACTTGCGCCCCGCGCGCCATCACCACAGCGATGATCAGCCCAAAAGCGGCAAGCCCGGCGGCCATGTCGAGATGTGGCCATGCCTGCTTGATCCAGCAACCGCGTGCCGTTGCTCCTCCCGGCACCACCCACAGACCGGACAATGTTTCCTCAACGCAATGGCGCCAACGCCCCCGCGCAACTTGCCTGTGCCACCAGCGTCAGCACCAAGCCCGTCACGATTGCCCGTAGGCTGCCGTGGTGGCCGACAGAACCAGCAACGACTAGCACATCCGCGCAAGGATCACACCGCAGCCAAACAAAAAGCCCCCAGCACAGCGCCTGACAGACTGCCGGTTGTGGCCAGTTGGCGCGATTGCGAAACATCGAGCCACCCCTGCATGACGCTAAATTGAACCGATAGCACGGCGGCGCAAAACGCCATCAACCAGACCGACAAACGTGGCCCGAATTGCCCAGTGGACACTTCGACAGAGGCCGCGCGCAGGCAAAACTGCGAGTGCTGTGCTGCAGCTCCAAAAACCACGCCCGTCAGCGCGCCCGCCATCATCAAGACCGCGCCATCACCAAATCGGTCAATCAGGGTTTCCAGCATGTTCGTACCCCTTCCTTGCCGCAAACCGCTATCAACCCGGCGAATGTGCCGCCTTGATATGCGTCAAACCTACCGCGCAGCAACTTGAATACGCGACAGCTCACACCGGCTCCATAAGGCACCAAGCGCCGTGATCAGACAGATCACGATTACGTCGCTGTGCACCGGAGAGGGTGTTATGCGCAACCGTTCCGTCCCTTGGCACAGTGGGATAATTGATCGGCTGAATGTAGATCCCGAAGTCCTGCATCAGCAAATCGGCAATGTATTTCAGATTGACCGGGCAGCCGACTATCACAGGGATGATGTGGCTTGGATTGCGCATGTGAATCCCGATGGCATCGAGCCGCGCGCGCACCTGTGCCACGCGCGCTTGATGAGCCTGCCGCTCGGCCAGCGAGGTTTTCAGGTGCCTGATCGACGCCGTAGCGCCCGCAGCGACTGCTGGCGGCAAGGCGGTGTAAAGATGAACCTGCTGGCAAAGCTGCGTACGAAATCGCACACATCCGCCGACGCCGCGATATAGCCGCCCATCACACCGAACGCCTTGCCCAAGGTGCCCTCGATCATGGTCAGCCCGTCCATCAGCCCTTCGCGCTCGGCGATCCCGGCCACCGCGCGGGCCATAAAGCCCACAGCATGCACTTCATCCAGGTAGGTCATTTTTCAGTGGCAATCCCCTCTATCAGGGGGAGAAAGGTATCTGTCGCAGCCACTGCCCGGCTGGTAATAAATGTACATTCCGGGCCGTCCCAAGCCTGCCCCGGCTCAATCCGTTGGTCTGTCACCTGGACATTGGTCAAGCCAAGGATTCTGATGATATGGCGCAAAAAAGAGACCCTTTTCTGTCTGGGTTCCACCAGGGTGACGGTCAGTTCTGGCAGGACCGCTGCCAACACCAGACCGGGAAAACCGGCTCCAGAGCCTACGTCGACCAGGCTTACTTCGTTGTCTCTATCATTTCCAACCTTTCCTTGCTCTAAGCCGTATTGGCGGATAACGGGCAGCAGGGTCAGGGAATCAAGAAAATGCTTTTCCACAATATCGGTCGGACTGGTATTGCGGGCAATTAGATTGACCCGTTTGCTCCATTTTTGCAGCTCCTGACAGTAAAGGAGGATGCTGTCAGTCTGTTGGGGCGAGAGTGAAAGGCTGAGCTTGTTCAGGCCACTGAGAAATTGTTTTTGATTACACATTGGGTTGTCAACAGGCAAGCTAAGCCTGCACGATTGGGTTTTATTTTTTGAATATGATGATACTCCGGTTGTCCACTAAGACTGACATACTAGCCTTGGAGACGCGCTACTGTCATCATAATTTATATGAAAAGTGTTGGGTAAGACTCATTTGAGCCGCCTGAGAAACTTTCGGGGGAGGATGCAAGTGTTGAGTTTCCGAAACAAATTGAATATACTTCTGATTATGGCTTTTATCCCCCTTGATACCACCCCATTGAGCATGAGAACATGAGGATTTTGCAATGAAAAAGCTGCCCATCGGCAAACAGGAGTTTAAAGGGCTCATTGAAGGCGGTTTTCTCTATGTCGATAAAACACAATATCTCCTTTCCTTGGCCCAGTCCACAGTTCCTATATTTCTTTCCCGTCCGAGAAGATTTGGCAAGTCCTTAATGATAAACACCTTTAAAGAACTTTTTCAGGGTGAGAAAGAACTCTTTAAAGAGACCTATGCCTATGAAAACTGGGATTTCCAGCAAACTCATCCGATCATCCGGCTGGACTTGAGCAAGGCGGGCGGCGACTGTGTTGAAATTATTGCCAACAAGCTGCTTGAACTTATCTATAATGCTGCGGAAGATCTGGATATTACTCTCAGGGAGACCCCCTATCCTGACATTGCTTTTGACCGATTGATTCGAAAAGCGGGGAAAGGTACCCCGGTGGTTCTTCTGATTGATGAATATGACGCTCCGGTCCTCAATAACCTGAACAAGGAAAATCTGTCGGCAATAAAAGAACTGCTGCGGGAATTCTACAAGATGATAAAAGCCGATGAAGAGTATATTCGTTTCATCTTCATCACCGGGATTTCCAAATTCACCCAGATGGGGGTGTTCAGTGCCCTTAATCACCTGAATGATATAACTCTGAACGAAAAATATGCAGGATGTTGCGGTTATACAGCTGAAGAAATTGCCTCCTCCTTTATAGTACAGATCCAGCAGGTTCGGAAAAAGCAGGATCTCAGCGAACCGGAGTTCTGGAAAAAGCTGGCCCGTTACTATAACGGCTATTCCTGGGATGGCGAGACCTTTGTCTATAATCCCTTTTCCATACTCAAGTATTTCGATAATAAGGGGCGTTTCATACCCTACTGGATGGAAACCGGTTCCCCGGAATACATCATCCGCTATTCCGCAGATAAAAAATACGACCTTGTTGATTTTGAGCAGGTAAAGGTTTCATCGACCTTTCTCAGCAAGCGGGATATAGATCAGGCCACACCGGAAAGTTTTCTTACCCAGGCCGGTTATCTCACCATAAAAAAAAGAGAGGAGGAAAGTTACACCCTGGATTTTCCCAATGACGAGGTGAGACGCTCCTTTTGTGAATTGATCCTGAACGCGCAATACACGGTTGCTGATGCCGACATTCTGGATGTGCAAGAAGAGCTGAATAAGGCTTTACAGAAGGAAGATATTGAACAAATTATTCGACAATTCAAAATCATCTACTCGTCCATACCCTATGTCCATTTTGATGCGAATAAGACGGAACATTTTTACTCTGCCACCCTGCTTATGTACTTGCAGGCCGCAGGTTTTAACGCCTCACCAGAACGTCTGGGCAATAAGGGTCGTCTCGACCTTTCACTTCGGCACGGAAGAACTGTCTACATTTTCGAATTAAAAACTGATTCGGCACAAAAGGCTCTCCGGCAGATCAAAGAAAAAAATTATGCAGGAGCCTACAGAAATAAACGAGTCATTATCATCGGGCTGCGGGTTGATTTCAGTGAACGAAATATTGTCCAATATGAAACAGAGTGCTTGTGACGACGTTTTTTCTGCAATGAATGAAAAAAATCAAATAGATGCCTGAGAGGTTGAGATGTTGCACGGCATGCGCTTTACAAGGCTAATTTTTATTCCCGTACCCTTCATAATAATAGGATTGCTCTATCCCTTTAAAGATAATTTCCCGGTCGTTAATCTTCTCGGTTACGTTTGTTGACAGGAGGGTTCTGATTTCCAGATCATTGACCGGACTTCTTTCCATTGCCTGCAAATACAACATCTTGTCTACAAACTGCCAGTTGACCACTTTTTTCAGCCGAGTTTTCAGGATCATATCTAGCCAAATACGCATAGCTCTTCCATTCCCCTCCATGAAAGGATGGGCGATATTCATCTCTACATACTTGGCTATTATTTCTTCAAAGGTCTCCTCCGGCATTTGCTCGATCTTTACCAGTATTTCATTCAAGTACAGAGAGTTGGCAAACCTGAAGTTTCCTTTTGCGATGTTGTTTGTGCGTATTTCTCCGGCAAAATCATACAGGCCCTGAAAAAGATAATGATGGATTTGTTGCAGGCCTTTTGTTGTGCCGATTTCAAATTGATCAATATCGCCGGTTTCAAAGAGACGATATGCGTTATTGAGACTTTGTTTATCGATATGTTGCATGTAAACTCCCACCCCTGGAATCCTGTGCGGGATTGCGGGGCATGAATGCGGAAGTCGGGGCGGGTGCGGCCTCCGCACCGGGATGTTGCATGTGGTATGCATACTGCAAAGCTATTGTCTTAATCAACTTGATAGAAGACGCTTTTCTATTTCTTTTAAATCAATGTCATCAAGCAAAAAGAAATCACATGTTTGAGAATCCTTTGCCGTAGACATTATTGATAACTCATTATACGGGCTTGAAGATAACTTGCAGCCTGGGACGTCTTTTGACAAAAAAGTACTAACAACACTAAAGCCAATCTTCTCGAAAAAAACATCATTTCCAATAGCTGATAGAAGGCACATTGGGTTGCATTTATTTAAAATATCATTAAGCATCTGCGAACCAAGTCCTTTTCTTCTGTATTCTGAATCAACATATATTTTATGCAAGTAATACTGATTTTCAGTATAAGAAAAAATCATTGCATAAGCTATAATTTTTGACTCATATGGATATAAAGCTATTTTTAGTGAACCACTATCATACGCTTCTCTAAGAATATCCTCTATATACGAAATAGCATTGTCTTTATTTTTACCTTGTTGCAAGAATAAGCAAATAAGCTTTGGGACTGACAAAGCATCAGATAGTAACCCTTCAGCTTCAAATCTGATTACGTTTTTTATGTGATTTGCAAATGTGCTGTCCATATAAACCTCTAACAGAGATCAATAAACGAAAACTTTCTTTCCACCTGTATTTATTACCGTACTATACTGTAATCGATTAACGTTTCAAACGGAAAAAGCAACGCAGGCGGATCAGGGAGAGTGGAGCATCCTCCGGCCTGCCGGTTTTCCTACACACGAAACCTCGCATTCGTAACATATCTGACACTGGTCAGGATCGGCACCTGACACTCGTCAGGATCAACACCTGACACTGGTCAGCGGGAGAAAGACTACTGCCGTTCAATCCGAGTCACCTCACACTCCAACCGCCCCTGATGAAGCAGCACCTCAATGGATTCTCCAGCCTGAACCTGATCCGCTGCCGAGATCAACGCTCGGCGGCCCGAGACTTTTCGAGCCACAGAGTAACCGCGTGCCAAGGTGGATAAGGGACTCACCGCCTCCAGCACCCCTGCGGCTCGGGCAAGTTCCTGTTCCTTATCACTGATAAGCCTAATGCCTATTTGGCGAAGTCGTCGCTGCATCTCCTCAACCCGCTGATGATAGAGGTTGAGCACCAGTAAGGGATTGTTCCGTTTGAGGCGATTTTCCACCCGGTCCAAGCGGGCTTGAAGAGCAGCGAGATTCGCCTGCATGGCATGCTCCATATTTTCGGACATATGGTCCAAACGGAGCAGCAGGGTATCAACGGGCTGGGCCGCACCGGTCAGCTTTTGCCGGTACAGGGCTATCCGCTCCTGATGGCGATCCAACTTATCCTGCATGGTCCGGCGCAGCCGACGAGCCTGATCAGCAAGATGCTCGCGCAGGGCTTGGCTGTCCGGCAGCAACATCTCAGCGGCCCCGCTGGGGGTAGGCGCACGAAGATCAGCCACCAAATCAGCAATGGTAAAGTCGATCTCATGGCCCACCGCACTGACCACCGGGATGGCTGACCTATGAATCTCCCAAGCCAGCTCTTCATTATTAAAGGCCTGCAAATCCTCAACAGAACCGCCGCCTCGGCAGAGAATAATCGCGTCTGCTGCCAGCCGACCTGCGGCCTGCTGAAGATTAATCTCCGACACAGCCTGACACAACTCTTTTGCCGCATGCTCGCCCTGCACTGCTGCCGGATAAACCGAAATCCGTACCTGCGGGTATCTCTTCTGGGCAATGCGGATGAAATCATGGACCGCAGCACCCGAGGGTGAGGTCACGAGGATGAGGTGCTCAGGCAGCGGCGGAATCGGCTTTTTCAGCTCCTGATCAAAGAGTCCTTCAGCATCCAGCTGTTTTTTCAGCTGCTCAAAGGCGAGCTGCAAAGCCCCTTCTCCGTGATAATCCAGGCTGTCGATGATGAGCTGGTAGTCACCTCTGGGCTCGTACACGGAAACCCTGCCCAAGCAAATCACCATGTCGCCGTCCTTGGGCAGCTGTTGCAAATAGCGCTGTTGCATCTTGAACAGCACAGCCTTGATCTGGGCCTGATCGTCTTTGAGGGTGAAATACATATGACCGGAGCCCGGTCGCCGCAGGCCGGAGATCTCACCGGCAACGCTGATAAAGGAGAATCGGCCTTCCAGCATACCCTTGATGGAGCGGGTCAGCTCGGAGACGCTGAATATTTTTTGTTGGCTGGTGTGGAGGTGCATGGGTAAAAATGGCTTGTTGCCCAGGGTGTTACCCTGGGCTGGTTAAATACAGCCTCGTTGGGGCAAAAAAATCGCCGGGGCTTCGCCCCAAACCTCTGCTCCGAGCAGGCCCGGAGGCGATCTGCGGCTCGTGCCCCTGCTCCGCGACGGGGCAACGGCCTTGACGCGCCCTCGTTCCTGCCCTCCGCCCTGCGTTACTGATCTGGGAGAGCAAGCCGGAAGCCCAGGTAGCTGCTGCGTCTGCCAGGCGTGCTCCTGTAACGGTACGCCGAACGCACGCCCCTGGGAAAGCTGCCCCAGCCGCCACCGCGAATCACGCGGTACGAGCCGGACGAAGAGCCAGTCGGATTTTCCTTGGGGCTGGAGGCATAATAATCCTTTTTATACCAATCGTTGCACCATTCCCAGACATTACCGCTCATATCATAAAGTCCGAAGTCATTGGCCTTTTTTTGACCTACCGGATGAGTAGTGTTACCGCTATTTTGGTCATACCAAGCCACAGCATCCAGGTCGTTCCCCCCGCTGTATTTGTACAAACTCCTTGCCCGAACCGCATATTCCCATTCCGCCTCAGTCGGGAGCCGATATTTTTCTCTAGATTTTTTGTTCAGCTTGGCAACGAACTCCTGCGCATCCTCCCCAGCAATTTTAGATTTGGCAACCTACTATTATTTTTAACAAATGCATGTTACCTTGAAGGGTATAATCAATATAGCATGGAGACCTAATTATGCCTTTAAAGGAATTGACATTCGATACATTTATTGCTGAGATCCATAACGTATGTGATGAGCTTCCTGATTATCGAAAACCCAGTCCGAATCTAACATATTCAATTAAGGAATCGGTTTTGGGGGCATTTTCTATGTTTTTTAATCAATCTCCGTCCTTTTTATCTCATCAGCGGGCAATGCAACAAGCTAAAGGTTGCAATAATGCTCAAAGTCTTTTCGGGATAACCCAAATTATGTCGGACAATCAAACCCGCAACAATGTGGACCCTATCGCTCCTAATTATTTTTATCCTGTTTTTTCAAGCACATTTGATCTTTTAGGCGATTCTGGACACTTGGACAATTACAGATTTTTTGATGATTGTTTATTGGTTCCAATAGATGGAACAGAATTTTTTCGTTCATCGAAGATATCTTGTAAAAACTGCTCTGTAAGCAATCATTCCAACGGAAAGACAAGTTATTCCCATAAGGTTCTTACTCCTGTGATAGTCGCACCTGATAACAACAAGGTGATCCCCTTGGAACCGGAATTTGTTACTCCTCAAGACGGTGCAACAAAACAGGATTGTGAATTAAATGCAGCTAAACGTTGGATTGAGCGTAATTCTTTTCTAGCCGATCAGAAAGTTATCATTATGGGAGATGATTTGTTCTCTAGAAGCCCATTCTGTAAGCTGTTATTGGAACATGGTTTTCATTTCATTTTGGTCTGCAAACCCACCTCGCACAAAACTCTTTACCAAGCCATTGATACTCTTGAACAAACCGGAGAGGTAACTACCTTTTCCTCTCGAAAATGGAATGGACAATTCCATGAACGTCACACTTATCGTTATGTTAATAATTTACCAATTAAACAGGGAGATGATGCGCTTTCTGTCAATTGGGTTGAATTGACAATCATCCGTACCGACACAAAAGAGGTAATACATAAAAACTCTTTTGTTACTGATTTCATAATAGATAGAATAAATGTTCAACATATAGCGGAAGCCGGAAGAGCTCGATGGAAAGTAGAAAACGAAAACAATAACGTTTTGAAGACAAAAGGTTATCATTTAGAACACAACTATGGTCATGGTGATAAATTTCTCGCAAACACCATGGTAACTCTCAACCTTTTAGCCTTTTTAGCCCATACTTTTCTGGAATTTGTCGATATAAAGTATAAAGCCGTTAGATCAGTTTTATCTGCCAGAAAAGACTTTTTTAATGACCTGAAAACATTAACCAAGTATCTCTTTTTTGACAGTTGGTCTCAGCTGATAAATTTTATGTTTGAAAAGCTTGAGATTAAAACAATATCTACTGGATAATATTAAAATTTAAAATTGCTGGCATCCTCCCAAGATACATTTTCCACCGGATAATTATCGCCCTTTTGAAAATTGGCCGGATTATCGCCCATGATATTCTTCCACTGCCCTTGAGTTACCTCATATTTACCCATCCAAAAAGCATCCACACAGACCTCATGCACCGGGCCTTCGTTGTCAAAACGACCTTTTTCATCCGGCGGTGATCCCATCTGAAAGCAGCCTTTGGGGATATAAACCAATTCCATGCCGGTGGCTCGGTCGATCATGGTTTGGCCCTGCTGCGGTTCTCTTTTCTGAACAGTCCCGCCTTTGGTAGCAAATCTAGGAAAACTTTTTTTCTCTTCCAGCTCACCAACAGCAATATTCTGCAATATCTTCGGTACCAATAAAAAATCACCCCACTCATGACCGGTCATCCGAATATCTCCATACTGAGGTGTCTGCGGAGCATTCAGGGCAACCGGTCGCCTGATCTTGTCAAAAACGGTGTATCCGTCCAGAATTTTCCGATTCTTTCGCAATACATCAAGAAATTCCTTGGCAAAAACCGAATGGTTCCCTCCGCCGGAATCCCACACCGGTTCTTCACCGCCGGAGGTCAGGGCTGTGCGGGAACGTCTTGCCTGCATCCGCCGGAGCAGCTCGTCTAGGCCCGTCCCGTCCGGCAATTTTGCTCCGGAGTCCCGTGTCAACAGGCTGCCTGAATAGCAGGAATCCGCCACGACCAGAACATGTTTCGCCCGAATTTCTTTCAGCATACTGGTAATTCTGGATGTCGGAATCCAGTAGATATCATTGTCTCTTTCCGAATCCACCGGCTGCCAGTATTCAACCCCTGTTTTTCTGTTGAGATACCCGTGACCGGCATAGTAAATCAACAAATTGTCGCCTTCCCGGTTTGCCGTTACGCGCAACGCAGATACCGCCTTCATGGTCTGCTTCCAAGTCGTGTCCAGCAGCAATTCGACCTCAAAGCCGTACTGTTCCTTCAGCACCTCGGCCACCGCCTCAGCATCCGCTCTCGGAGTTTTCAGTGGCTTGAGATATTTATAATTCTGATTACCGATCACCAAAGCATGAAAACGCCCATAGGGAGAAGCACCCTGCACCGGAACGGCAACAGAAAGACAAAGCAACAGAATGGACAGCGACTTCCTGAGCATGATCACTCCCCTTCTCCACTCGCCTTTTGCCGCAGTTCTTCCAGCTCAACACGAGCTTCCGCCGCATCCTGCACCTTTCCGTTTACTTCCAGCAACTCCGCAAACAAAGACAGAGCGCGGCCTTGTCAATCTCCGGCCCGTAGAGATAGGCCAGTCGCGCCATAGCCACGGCCTCCCCAAGACGCCCTTCCCTCTGCCAAATCCGGGCGAGATTGCTCAAGGATTTCGCCGCTCCTGCCCGGACCAGACCAAGCTTTTCTAATTCCTCCAATTCCTGTTCAACAGCGGTTTCCACATCCGATGCTGTCTGAGGCTGCTGCCCATCAAGCCGAACAGCCGGATCATGGCGAACGTCTACGATATTCGTTGTTTTCGTGCCGGTCGCAGTGGTCTCCCGGATATCCTTCAAGGTCAGCTGCGGTGCTCCCTGCCACAACATAAGCCCGATCAGGGCAGTCCCGAACAGAGCAAAATACACACCGGGCCAGAAATCATGCATGCTCATTTTAAAGCCACCAGCTTCCACCTCAGCCGAGGCTGTCTCCGCCCCGCGCTGATTACGATCAGGCAAGCGATGAAACAAACGAAATCCCAGATAAATGGAAAACGCACCGATGGCGAGCACGGTCAGACGATACAGGGCGACATAGAGCAGGAATTCGGTTGAAAGGGTCATACAACCTCACGAGATCTCTGTTGATGGAAAAAGGATACAAGAAAGAGCACTTGCCCCGCTGAAAAAACTATCTCTTCCCCCCCATCTCCCGATAAACCAACATCGGATAAACCAACACCCTCGGATACCGACATGTCCGCACCATCTGCTCAAACCCTTCAAACCCACGAAAGACACTACGAAACCCGCGTTCCACTGCTTCCTTGCTCGATAAATCTCCGCCCAGAAACTCCTGATGGGGATTAAACAGTGCATCTTCCGGATTTGGAACGGAGCTGACAATACCGAGCATGGTCAGCTCTTCGGTCGGGACGGAACCATAAGTAAAGTGAAAGGCGCTGACATCCATATCAAAGAAATTCTCCTGCTTCAAATGCCCGAAAACCTGCACAGCCGTATGCTCTTGGTCCGGATAGACCCGCAAATTGATAATGCCAGGAATGAAGGTATCAATCCAGGTCTTGAGCCCGTCCAAAATCCACTGTTCAACCACTCCTGCCTTGGTGTGATTTTCGAGCAGATCTTCCAGCTTTTTCTTCTGCTCTTTCAAAGGAGCCTGCTGAATATTACGTGCATTCCTGTCCCTTATCTTTGCTATATCTGCTTCTCTGGTCTTAATCTGCTCTACAAGCTCTTTATAGGCGTCCGTACTTTTTACTGCCGCCTTATTGCTCTGATTAATCAACGCGGCAATATCCGGAAACGAGTCAGAGATTTTCTTCATTCGCTCGTAATGCTCAATAACGCATCGCCCTGTTACCTTGACACAGAAGGTATTTTTCAAGGTCTTTCTAAAGTCCTTTTCCTGAATTTTTTCCGCCATTCCCTTGCCAGACAAATCAACCAGATGCCCCTGATTGGTCAGTTCTTCTTCCAGCTCCTGAAACAGAGTATGGTGGGGTTTGATCTGCTCCTGCGCCCCCTGCCCTTCCTGGGCTGTGTTGCCAACATCGCTTTTAAAGATCTTGAAATCGTATTTTTTCTTATTCTCCGCTGGATTGACGGTTGCGTACGTGGACTCCCCGGCAGAGACAACAGCTCCGGTCAGTTGATTGTACACGGAAAGAATTTTCTTGGTGTCCACGTAGAGATAATCGCAGAGAGGCATGTTCTTTTTTTTCATGGGGTATCCTTAAAAGGTCGGTGATTTTATGCAGCGAATTTATGAATCTTTTTACATACCAAAGACCGTATCAGCCTGTCAAGCTGAAGTCAGTAGCTCTTCGCAAAAGACAAAAAAAGCTGACTGTTACGGATTTAGGGGAGGGGGTGATTTGACATAAACAACCATATGATTATCATTGGAAAGTTAGATCGCAACATCATAACTGCCATGATAACTGTATGGAGGTATTAATGCTTAACCCAAGTTCGTGACTCGGAAAATTAAAACTGTGCGAAAACAGCACGATAGGCATTTTTGAGCTATTTCTATGGCACTACAAATTTTTATTTTGCCGAAATTGTCCTCTTGATAATTCTGCCAGGATGATGAGGCAGACCAAGAGCGTCATATATCTTTTGCTGTCTCGGTTCCGGTCGACAGCTTTTTCGAATGTGAACAGTATCTCCATTTTTGCATTTTACGGTCATTGTGATTCTGCTATGGTCACCCACCTGTTCACGGATAGTTTTCCAGCTGTCGTGAATGTCACTCTTTTTTAACCGATAACGTATTGCCTGAACCAGATGGTAGGCAAGCACACTGATAAACAAATGGCCTGTAACGCGCTCAGTTTGCTGATGAAATATAGGTCGCAAGCCAAGTTCCGACTTTAGAGAACGAAAAACCGCCTCAACCTCAGTGAGCATCGTGTAGGTGCTCCAAAGCGTTTTTTCATCCCAGTCCTGACAGGTTCGTATGCAATAAACACCCGGTAATGTTTGCTTTGTATTTTCTTGTGGCTGAGGCTCCCAGGTGATGAGAGTCGCATTGCCGCTCTGCTCATCCTGCTCCACAGCAATCTTGTACTGTGCCGCAGCCTTGGGGTATCGTTGCTTTAATCGCCCTATCTTCTCAACAACTTTATTATAGTTCTTAACGCAGCCTTTTTTGCGTAGACCCTTATCCAGTTTTTCCAAAGCCTCCTCAAAGCGTATCGCAAAGCGGTTATTGATGGCCCGCTCTTTTTTCTCACGCTGGGTTGAATGACAATACAAAAGGATCTCGCCGGTTTCTTCGTCAACGACCTTCTGCGCCTTCACGGTGCCCTGTTTGTCTTTTTTAACAAAAACAGCCTGTTCTTCATCAAATTCGCGATGCCGTTTTCGACTGACAACCAGATAAGGATACCTCTTGTCCTTCAGCCATTGGATATTTTCTTCGGTGGCGATTCCGGCATCCATAACAACGGTTGGTTTTTCTTTTGTAAACAGGCCGTTCGGTGGATATTTCTCCTCCAGGTCTTCAATCATTGCCGCAAGTGTTTTTGCTTCACTTACATTTCCTTCGAACACATTGCTTTGTTTGATAAAACCTTGTCCATCCAGAACCACAGCCAGGGTCACCAGAGGGCAGTCAGAGCGTTTTTCCTTGGATCGGCCACGCGCAGCCAGTGAATTGTCTCCAGATGCTCCCTCGAAATAGGTATTGGTCAGATCATAAAGGGTAATCGTCTCTTTCAGGCTGAAAATACTTCGTTCCTGCGCTGAGAGATGCTCTTCCAGTGCTGTTTTGTGTTTCAAAAGCTTGTCAGCGACCTCGTACATGCGACTCAGGCTTATTTTATCGAAATCATATGAAATAAGTTCGCCAAGTGCCGAAAAATTCTGCAGCCAGTCGTGCGTGGCTCGTTCACTGCCGGGGCGGCATGCCCGACCAATTATGCTGCCAAGGGCCGCGGCAAGCTGAGGGCTGGTAAATCCAAGTTCCTTCAGCTTTTTGTCAAGTCCAAGCAGTTGGAGCGCCTCAATAAGGAGGTGCTCGCTTCCCACTGTGCGTGACCTGAGAGCTTCCAGGCTATTCAAATCCACCTCACGATAATCAGGGGCATCAGATGCCATACTGTCTATCTCATCTTGTTGTTTAGTCGATTGAATTACCAGGGCTGCGTAACGTTGGGCCATGCGCTCAAGTTCCGACGACACTGAGAAAAGACCCTGCTGACCACAGAGAAGATCTTCAATGCGGCGGCTGAGATCGGGCCACTGCTCCTTTGACAGGAAGAAATCAGTCCCCAGGTTCAAAAGGGTATACTGCCGTACCCCTTTTGCTGTTCGACGGGATTCCACCAGTCGATAGGTAAAATATTTACCGCCACCCTTCTTGTTCTTGATCGATGTTTTTCGAATATACATGGGCGTATATTGACCGATCTTGCGCCCTATGTCAATCCTTGGCCAGCTCTTTATGGCACTACAATAAGGATTCGAAAAACTACTATTGGTAATTACAGGTAGTTAAGAGGTAGCTCATGGCCCAAAAAGGGCTTTTTTTGCTTTAATGAGAATCGTTCCTACGAACTTGGGTTAACTCATCCCCGAGAGCAAATTGTACAATATGTGTTCCTTTTGACGGCTACCAACTTAAGCCGGGACAGGAAGTAAATTCAAAGGGTTACTCTTGACATGTCTTCTCGGCTTACGAGGCAGGGGCAACTCGCCCATTTGGTGTAGCAACCATTCAAATAAGTCCGGTGGCTTTTCATCAAACAATCGTTGCGCTGCTGTGCTGCCATCTGAGCGTGTTATGAAATAATTATGCATAACGGTAAGTGCCTTGAGTCGTTTTGAACTCAATCCTCTATGGTTATGATAAATTTGGGACAAGAACCCGTTACGTCCTTCGACAGCTGAGGAAGCTCGATGAAATTTTCCCACCATTTCCTGAGCCCAATTTTGCCAAAAAAGAATCTCATCCTCGCTGAATGTTCCGGTCAAGGCATGCGTGTAAAAGATGACCAAGGCTTCTTGATATGCTTTTTCATATTCTTTTCGGAGGGTTGGGTTCTTGGTTTTTTTTGCCTGATTGTGCCAATACACCGTAGGCAAAAGAGAGAACATTGCCCAATCCAGCAACACCTTGCTCCTCTTCCCCTGCTCTACTATCAGGTTGGTGAGCACATACAACCACCAAAAATCAATTGAGGGCACCAACTCTTTTATTTGATTCTTAAATTTCTTCATCACGCCGGTATTGTCGTTAATACCGTGTTTGCAGGCCTGCGCTTCAATATCCTCGGCTTGCTCTCGCAGCTCTTTTGCAACGTTTGCAGAATCTTGCGGTTTATTGTCGTCCAGCTTGAACGGATGTACCGTTTTTGATATTTTCCTTATTGTTCCACGGTAGTTATCCAGGTCTTGCGTAGCTGCTCGGTCTTGAGCTTGGGCTTCTTCGACCTGCTCCACTTTGGACGCCAAAATTGCTTTGCTTGCTCCTCTTTTTTCAGCTTTTTCAAGGCTTGACTCACATTTATCCAACTGTCTTTTGGTCGTGCCCTTACGGCGACCTAAAGTTGAGCCCATCCATTTGCTGATATCATGCAGGCCGTGAAAAATATCAGCGTTGTGATCACATTCAAGCCCGACCAAAGCCAACTTTATTAACGCTTTAGCGCGATCAGATACCATCAGATGAACGTTTACGCCTAACTGCTCAAGACGCGGTTCCAGCATTTTAAACCAGGTATCGAAACTTCTGTCGTCAGCCATATCCTCTAAAATTAAATAACCCGATGACAGGTCCATGAATACCAGGATGAGTGCATTGCCGAAAAATGTTTCGTCCGCCGCACCGATCACCTCTTTGAATGCATCTTTATAATTTTGTTCAACTTCTTTTTGGAACCTGATAATTGAATCCTGAAGCTGAGTGAGTCTGGTTTGGATAGGCGTGGGGGATACCCCGATATGCGTATCGAGTCGAAGCATCTTGAAATATCGGGAAAGGGTGCCCGCACCTATTCCCTGTTCCACACCAAATATCAATAAGGTGGCAAAAAAATGCATGCGGATCCACTCGTACCCCTCTTGATGTTCCCAAAGAGCCGATTCTGGATGGACATTTCTCCTCTGAATCCCTTTGGCTTGTCGGAAGGCACTGCTTTTGCTCGTATTTGCTTCCTTTGCCAATTCTCTGTAGGTCAGTTTGTCTGACTTCCCCAGAGTTGCGAAAATTCTGCCACCGATAGATCGTATTTTTTCCGTTAATGCTTTCATAACGGAAATATGCTAATTTCTTACGAGTAGTTAAAGTGTTTTTTGAATAAAATTATTTTCCATCGACTTCAGGCAATCAAAAACGATATTTCAGATGATAGTTTTTTGAGACGAAGTTAATTTTGTCCCGGCTTAAGTTGGTAGCCCTTTTGACAAAGCAGGGTCTGTATATCAGGCGGAATGTCCACTGGGCTATCGTCGCCAACTTGATAACATTATAGAAAAACATCCCGAACTTTTCCCTCCTGACATCAAAAACGGATATCGGATGAAAGACTGTTATGTCTCAAAAAAGCTCAACATCAAGATACGACGAATACAAATAGCAGGGCGAAGCTATACTGTGCGTCCGTCATTCGTAATGCCTTATATGACAGGGCAAACGCATTTAAAACGACACAGATACAAAAAGACAGGGCTGTATACAGGGCGAACGCATGACTTCTGTAAAAAATATGCTTTACAGGTCAGTATAATGCAATATTACACTGAGCCGACATTGTTTATAGATGTCGAGCCTCTCATCTAACTAGCTGGTATCAATATATACTTTTAATGCGTTCGCCCTGCCTTATATGACCGCTTTTACTGATGATGCCGAAAAAGCACTATTTCTGAGTAAATTCGATGTTCCCGCATGGGGAATTGCTCGTATTTTTGGCAAAAACGGTCCGTATTGGTATCGTATGGCCAGCAATCTCGGACGGTTCAGTCTTGTCGGAACAACCGTTAGAGATCCCAAGAGATTGCCTTTGCATATAGCCGCCGATGAAAAACACACGAAAATTCGAGGTGAAAAGTGTTATATCCCGACAACTGTCGGCTGTGGATGCATTCTCGGCGCGGCAGTCGCTGAAAATGCAGGTAACGTCGCTTTACTCCGTGGATACGATGTTTTCAGACGGGAAGCCTTGGACTTAGATCCCTCTTATTCGCCTGAGACGGTCAATATCGACGGTTGGGCTGCCACACGAAATGCGTTCCGTCACCTTTTTCCGACAATATGTATTTTATGCTGTTTTCTTCATATTTACATAAAGATGCGAGACGGTTCTAAGAAAAAACATAGAGACGTATTCCTGAGAGCCGCATCGGCACTTTGGGAATGTTTTCAGGCCCCAACTCGACGCTCATTCTCACAGAAAGTCAGAAGACTCGCAGAGGCCGGGGAACGGGATTCATACCCGGAATCCATCCTGAAGCCAATCAAGAAATTAAAAAACAATATTTCCGAATATTCAGAGTCATATAATCATCATGGCTGTCATAGAACCAGCAATATGATCGACAGACTGATGCAAGGAATGAATCGGCATCTTTACAACACAAGGTACTTTCACGGTTCTCGCGAGACGGCTGAACGTAATATCCGGGGATGGGCACTTATCAAAAACTTTGCGCCGCAAAATCCAGCTGCGGTAAAAAAGCATGCGGGTCTACAAAGTCCGGCTGAACAACTGAACGGAAAACGGTATCATGATTGTTGGTTACAAAACCTTTTAATTTCCGCTTCTCTTGGGGGATTTCGCGGGGCTCCCCTAAATCTGTAACTCGTGAGTCGCGAGTTCTCACTTCGTTTAAAGCTCTAAAAAATACAAGAACGAGAAGATTTATCTAAAGAAAAAACATAAAAGAGCATACAAATTGTAAATGTCTACCAAACATTTAATCTTCACAATGAAGGAATTTGTATGCTCACATATGTATATGACTCACTCTACGGTTTTCGTAAAGTATTTTCCCGTCATCGCACATGGTTAATCTTTGTGATGATAGTTTTAGGATTCATCGGCAGCAGTGAAATGACAGGTGTTTCCTCTTTCTGTCGTTTTTGGCTGATAGACAACCAAGGGTACCATACTTTACTGCGTTTTTTTCGCTCTTCAGCTTGGGAATTAAGTGGCTTATTGGAGCACTGGGCTGTTTTTGCCGTCTACCAACAACAAACCATTTGCTCACAAGGTCGTGTCGTTACACTCGGAGACCACACATATGTCCCCAAGGAAGGTCGCCGAATGCCCGGTGTTGTAACTTTACGCCAAGATTCTGAAACACAAAGCAAACCCTCGTATTTCAGAGGTCAGTGCTGGGGAGGCCTAGCTTTGGCAGTTGGGGGCATGACAACTCCTTTTGCACTACCGTTAAATTTACGTATGCATCAAGGTTCCATTCATTTAGGGGAAGCCGAGAAATCATCTTTGACTTTGGGAGAACAGATGGTCCAAATGGCTATTGATTTTTCTCTTCAAACGAACCAGGGTGCTGTCTTGGTTCTGGATGCTTTTTTTTCTGTAGGCCCGGTGTTTTTGCTGGCTCAGGCAACCTGGTTGAGGTCAATTAAAGCTCCTGCTGTACATATTATTACAAAGGCAAAGAAAAACTATGTCGGGTACTTTCAGGCAGATCCATCTTGTTATACTGGGATGGGTCGTCCCAGTCAGTACGGAGAACATATTCATCTGGCAGAAGTTTTTGACCATTTGTACCTGTTTCAAAAAGTATCAGCCCGTATCTACGGACATATGGAGGAAATTTATATTTACCACCTGGATTTATTATGGAAACCTACTAAAGGGTCTCTTTGTTTTGTCTTTGCCAAAACGTCAC
Organism: uncultured Alphaproteobacteria bacterium; assembly: GCA_942490805.1. Taxonomy (GTDB): domain Bacteria; phylum Pseudomonadota; class Alphaproteobacteria; order Rhodobacterales; family Rhodobacteraceae; genus Yoonia. The sequence continues at coordinate 236,382 of CALNYU010000011.1, forward strand.
GTGGTCCCATTGTTCTCATGTGCAGTAATCTCGACCAGGATCCGATTGCTGCAATCGAACTCTATTGCCTCAGAACCCGTATAGAAACCATGTTCGATATGCTAAAAAATGTTCTCCATATCTTCCAATGTCATTTTTGGTCGAAAAAAATGCCTAAGCATTCGAGAAAACCCAAAAGCAATAAAACTCAGCAGGCTCCACAGGCAGAAAACGCAAAAACGGTTCAGGCTTGCTGGGATGCTACTGAACGTTTTGTGAACCTTGGAGCAATTTCCCTTGGTTTGCTTCAATTAATAACCGCGCCCGGCGCTGGGCGACGTATGCGATGTTGGTAATCACCATGAAGACGAGGATTACCAGATGGGTGGTCACCTGATACGGCATCGCGAGGGCCGCCCTGACCAACGACCCCCACCAGTTGCTCGTACTCCGCCGCCCCCTTGACCCCGGGGATCAGGCCGAGGATCTGTCCCGACTTCAGATACGGGTAGTAGTCCGAGGCCATGACCCCGGTCACCCCCAGGGCCACAGGCACTCCGAACTTGGCGTTCCCGTAAGTGATCCACATGTCGGCCACGTTTCCGCCGGCGAAGGTGATCACCCCCTTGACGTTCTTGTAGTTGTGGATGTCGGCCATCATGGGGATTTCATCCAGGGGGGTGTTGTAGTAGTCCACCGGGAAGGGGATTCGAATCGGCCCCCATGGCCAGAATGACCAGGGCAGGGTATGGCTTGTATCCCAGGAACATGAAGTCCTGCCCGTAGGTCTTGCCCATACGCTCGGCTATGCCCTGGAAGATCCCCTCGGCCATGGCCGGCCCGAACTGCGAGAGGGTGACCATGACGACCCGCCCGTCGCGCCGCCAGACCTGCTCCAGGATCGCCTCGGTCATGGGTTGGAGTTCGGCCAGTGTGGAGGGATCGTAGTCGATGGATAGGAAGATCGTCTCCCCCGGTTTGATCTCCTCCACGAAGTTGAAGACCGATTTGACCTCGCTGGAGACCGTGACCGGCACGCGGAAGGTCCAGATGGCGGGAATGATCACGGCCACGCCCAAGATGGCGTAGATCCATCGGCGATCCACCGACAACAGCCTGTCGAACCAGCGAGTCTGCTCTCCGTTATCCGACATCGAGTGATCTCTCCCCCCGCGCTAATCCCGGCCCCTGTAGGAACGCTCGATCCCCAGAAGGATCTTCATGCTGTAGGCGATGGCTCCCAGGCCCACGCCGATGATGATGGCCCGCTTGGCCGCCAGATTGGGAACCACCAAGATCCACCGCACAAGGGCGTTGTTCCAGCTGGCCAGGGGTTCGGGCAGCGGGATCATCCGCAACATGATGATGAAGGCGGTCACCAATAGGATCCCGGCCAGCCAGGTACGCACGCGGAAGGCCCGGTAGGCCGCGCTGGCGATGTAGAAGGCCAACATGGAAAAGAGAGTGGCCTGGGCCGGCACCAACACGTAGTCGAACATCTGCCGGTGAATGAGGTTGGGATTGGTGGCCCAACCCCACTTCAATCCGGAGATGATCATGACCAGGAATCCGCCCAGGGTCACAAGGGCATAGAACCCTTCCGAGCCCTTGGCCCGTTTGGCCTTGCGGATCGTGTTGTTGATCAACGAGTAGATCCCGATCGGCAAAGCCAGGATCCCGATCACTATGATCCAGTCATTGGCATAGCCGAAAAAGTCCTCGGAGAACTCGTGGGGCACAAAGTACTGCACCACCATGATGATGCCGAAAGGAAGACCAGGAGGATGGGTAACTGCCGCTTCATGCACTCCTCACACCGCGTGGACCAGGTGGACCAGGAAAGTACTGCCGAAGATCGACCAGACCAGGACAGCCAGAACCACGAAAAGCACGATGATCACCTTGGCGTAGTCCTGAGCCTTGAGCGGACCGAGTTGGATTGGATCCTGGGACAGATAGGCCGAGGCCTTGTACAGCTCCTCACCGATCAGGGTGTAGTCCGTGGCGGCCACGTTAGCAAAGGAATCTGGGAAGACGATCGGTCCCGGAGATTTGGATGGCGCCGGTCACGCTGCCTGCCTCGGCCGAGGATGAGTGCTTCCGCGTGGAAGACACCCATGTAGAAGTTGGTGGCCGTCCGCTCCCTGCATCATGACGCCGTTCACGGCCGCCACGTAGGGGAACTGCATGGCCGAGATGTAGAAGATGTCTTCCGCCCGGAAGACGTCGGGACGTCCGGCCTCCATGTATGCCTCGCGCACCGTCTCCTGGGCCATGGCCATCATGACCGGATCGTTCACCGGTACCAGGATCTGGGTCTGGTACTCGGCCGACTTCTTGGCCACCCTGGCCAGGACCGTGTATCCGGCGATGGTGGCGATATCCCCGGCCGTCCCCGTACCCAGAACGAAGAGGATGGGACGTCCCATCTCGGTGGCTCGCCCGATCGCCTCATCCACTGCGTCGATTCCGGGAATCGGCCTGACATAGAGGCCCTTCCCCTTGCGGGCCTGGCGGATGAAGTAGACCACGCCGAAGCCAAAGACGAGGACCACCACGAGGACGTTGACCTTCCCAGTATGGGGAACCAGTTGCCCTGGGCTACGGCCCACGCTTGTGAGCTGAAGGGAGAGAGGCCACCGGTCACGTCCCGGGCCCGTACCGCCACCCCCGACCTCGCCGCCCCGAGGGACGTAGGCGGGATTCGGGGCTCCCGCCATCATTGGCTCCTCGGCAACGTATTCGTACTGCGTGGTTCCTCTAGGCACTGTACCCACGAGCACCCAGCTCTCTTCCGGCGCGCCGGCCTCGAGAACTCGGTAGATGTCATAGACCAGGATGCGCTCGTCATCCGGGGAGAGATCCCATTGGACCAGGATTCCATGCCCGCTGTCGTTGGGCAGATCCGCCGCCTCGACGTTTCCGGGCTGAGCATACCTCACTGCAGGCGAAGGGGTTGAGGAGCCCACGAGCGTGCTCTGGTCCATGATGCCGGGAGACGCTTCGGAAGAGGTTTGCGACGATGTCGCGGGAACAGTCTCGGATCCCGTTTGGGCCGAGGGTTCGGCCGCCGGATTGGTCTGCGCCGTGACCAGCGTCACGACCAGAAGAGATAAGACTGCGGTCCAAACGACCCAGGAAGAGAACCGGGACCTGCCCATCCACCCCCCTCTTCTCACACCGGTTGCAGAATTGGGACAACGGCCCGATTCTGGCCGCACGAGCCCCAAAGTGCAAACAGAAACGCCCCGAGGCGCCATGGCACCCCGGGGCACATTCTGGATCTGAGCAGGCAACCGAGGCTCCGGGACTCCTGCCTCACGGGACACCCGTCCCCCCGCTCTACGTGAGCATGTCCAGGGCGGCCGATTGCCCGGATGGCATGCTATGGCGCAACGTTACGCGGCGTTGCGCCGTGGACTTCCGTCACGCTGAGGCTAGTGAGGCGTCTCGACCTTCTTGTAGCCCTGCGGCACATCGAACGATCCGCCCTCCACGCCGCCGGTGGAGATCTCCTCCACCGAGGTGACGGTATGCATGACGACATGGAACCCCTCGGCCGTGGCCTTGGGCTTCTCGGACTTCTTCTCCTCCTTATCCTTCTTCTTGCCCCCGAACATCTTCTTCCCGATGGCGCCGGCCACCCCGCCCTGGTCGCCCAGGTCGACTCCACCGCCGCCCTCGGACTCGATCTCCTCGCCCTCGGCTTCGATCTGGATGTGGGTCTCGAGAGGAACACCTTCCATCTCGCCCATCTGTTTGGTCAGCTCTTTCAGCCCCCTGGGCATAGCCGGCCAGCAGGGAGGCAAATTGGTCGGTGGCCTCGGCGCCGAAGCCCATTTTTTCGGCCATGGCTTCGTTGAAGGCGTCGATCTCGGCCAGGTCTTCGGCGTTCTTGGCCATCCAGAGGTTCATGATCCAGCGCGAGCGCTGTACATCACCAGTCTCCGGATCCTCGGACTCCCCCTCTATGGGGTGACCAGGACCTCCTCGGTGTCATAGCCGGCGATCTTCTTCTTGTTGCCGGTCCTCTTGACATCGACCTTCATCTCACACCGGTGGCGTCCCCGTCCGATTCGGCCACCTCGTCCTCGAGCCCCTGACCCATCCCTTGCATCATCTCCCGCAGCTGCTGGAATGTCATCTCGGTGTAGCTCTTATCCTTGGGGTTGACCGACCAGATCAGTTCCTTGTCCAGGCGCACGATCTCCACCGACTCCTGGTTTCCGCCGGCCATCATCCGTCCCAGGGTGCCGGACATCTCGGTCCGGGTCTCTCGCCGCTGTTTCTCGCCTGCCACCTGAATCGTGCTGTGCGTGGTCACATCGCCGACCATGGGCAACCCCTTGATCACCGTCGTCTCCTTCATCGTCACATCGGCCCGACCGATCGGAGCGGAGAAGACCATGCCTCCCAGGATCAGCAACCCAATCAGAACTCGCCTTACCATTCCTTCGACTCCTTCCCGGCCCCAGCTGGGCCCGCCCCACTCCGAAACCCCCGTCGCTCCCGGTGGCCTTCGTGATCGACCTCCCGACCAATCCCAGCCATGATCAAGCCCCACCGGTTCTGCCGGCCGCCGGGGCGCGACGATGCTATCCGGATTCACTCCCGTCCGCGTGGTGATACCATGGCGAGGATCTGATTGGAAACTGGATTTCCGAAACTCGCGGTCCGGCGTTCTGAAAGCTGGTCGGGGACGCGGCGTGCGCGGTGGGGCGCCCAGGGTGCCCACCTCCGTCCCCCGCCCGCGGAGAAAAGGAGCGGCCATGAAGCAGCATCAGGAGCGGATCGTCGTTCAGGCAAGATGCGCCGGCATGCAGGAGATCACAGGCGAGATCGATGCCGTGGTCCGGGATTCGGGAGTCCAGGTCGGTCTCTGCCAAGTCTTCATCCAGCACACATCCGCCTCTCTCGTCATCCAGGAGAACGCGGACCCCTCTGCCCGGCATGACCTCGAGGCCTGGCTCGATCGCCTGGCCCCGGCCCATGATCCAGCCTATTCGCACACGGCAGAGGGTCCGGACGACATGCCCTCGCATCTCAAGAGCGCGGTGACTTCCACATCGGAACTCATCCCCGTCGTGAACGGCAGACTGGGGCTGGGGACATGGCAGGGGCTCTTTCTCTTCGAGCATCGCCGCCGGCCGTCGGCCCGACGCATCATCGTGCACGTCTGGGGAGAGTCATAGCCCAAGCTCCCACTTCTCACCAAGCCGCTGCTGTTCAGGCCGCCTCTTCGATCCGTTTTCCCTGGGCCATCATCGTCTCGAGCTCCCCCAAGGGAACCGGGCGGCTGAGCAGAAATCCCTGGACCGCATCACACCCTTCCCGGCGGAGGAAGTCCAGCTGCTCAGGCTCTTCGACCCCCTCGGCCGTCACGCTCAGCTTCAGGCTGTGGGCCATCGTGATGATGGCCCGTGCGATGGCGGCGTCCCGAGGATCGATGGTGGTTCGGCGGACAAAGGCGCGGTCGATCTTGATCGTGTCGATAGGGAGGCGCTTCAATCGATTGAGGGAGGAATAGCCCAGGCCGAAGTCATCCAGGGACATTCGAAGCCCCAGAGTCTTCAGTCCGTGCAAGGTGTTCATGCAGGGAGACCACCGGACTCATGGCCACGCTCTCCGTGATCTCGAGACTGACATCGTCCGCTTCCATCCCGGTCTCTCGGAGAATCTCCTCAACTTGATTTACCAGTTCGTGCTGATGGAACTGGCGGAGAGAGGTTCACCGCGAGACGTAGCCCCGGGTATCCCCCGCGCTGCAGTTCCCGAATGTCCTGGCAGGACCGGCGGATCACTTCCAGTCCGATCGGCACGATGAGCCCAGTCTCCTCGGCTATAGGTATGAATGCGTCGGGCAACACCAGCCCCCCGCTCCGGGTGCCTCCATCGAACCAGGGCTTCGACGCCCTGGATCACGCCGCTTTCCAGGTCGAACAACGGCTGATAGAAGACCTCGAACTCCTTCTGCCGGATCGCCTGGTGCAAATCCGCCTCCAGGCCAAAACGCTCGAAGGCCCGGGAGGGTCATGGAAGGGAGGCCAGGTGCGCGGGGGCGAAGAGTTGGTAGCAGTTCCCCCCCATCGCCTTGGCCCGATACATGGCGATGTCGGCATGTTTGATCAGGATCTCCGCATCTTCTCCATCCGACGGAAAGAGCTGGCCCCCACGCTGACCGTCACGAAGACCTCGCGTCCGTTCAGTCGGAAGGGCTGCTGCATCGCCTCGAGGACCTTCCTTGCCACTTGGCCGGCATCCTCCACCCGGCAGATCTCCGAAAGGAGGATTAGAAACTCATCTCCGCCCAGCCTGGGCCACGGTGTCGCCGGCTCGTATGGCCCGAACCAACCTCTGACCTACCAGGCGCAAAAGCCTATCCCCCACTCGATGTCCCAGGCTGTCGTTCAGGATTCCTTGAAGCGATCCAGATCTAGGAAGAGCAAGCCAAGCTGCCGACCAGACCATCGGGCCTGCAACACGGCGAGATCCAGACGGTCCCGGAGCAGAGCTTGGTTGGGCAGTCCGGTAATCCCATCGTGGTAAATGAGATGGGCTATCCTCTCCTCGACCCTCTGGCTGCTGTCGAAATCTCGGCACTCCAGGCGGGACTGTCCCTCCACTGTCGATGGTCCGGCTGTCGAAGCAGCGCGACGCTCTGTAGGTCCCATGGTCCTGCGCCGATCCCCCTGCGCCCCCTCTTGGTGACATCCCAGAGTCCGACCGCCAGCCAGCGCTTCCCCGGAATCGGGATCCGCTCGATGCGCGAGAGGATCCATCGGGTCCTCCCCTGGCGGGCCACACATGTACTCCAGTTCGAATGCGTGGGCCTCCTTCGCCGCCATCCTCTGCAACCCACGGCTCAACTCGCGCGCGGGCTCGCATGCAGGTCTCTCTTCCACAACCGCACTCGGAAGGAAAAATCGGGTCCAGACATGCCTGCTCGGCCTGGGCCGGCAGAGCCGATAAGAGGGCAGACCAGTTTCCGGTCGTTTCCAGGATGACCCCGGTCGTGTCCACGACGGCCGCGGCCGGCCTCGGAAGATCGGAACTTCCTGGAAAAAAAGGCAGGCCAGCACAAGCAAGGCAAACAGGGCCTCCGGCGCGGCCAGCAGCATTCCAAGGTGCTTCCGATCGGTGATATCCACCTGAAGGATCAACCCTCCCCGCGACTCGCTCGACTCCTCCGGATTCGGGATCCAGGTGGTGCGATATCACCGATCCACCCGGTGCGGTGCGGAGCGCTTGATCGCTTTGCCTAACCATCCCGGCCCAGGGCTTTGGGCCCAAGACACCCCCGGCCCATGCCCCAGCTGCACCAAATGAGAGAGAATCCCACTCCAGTGGAACCGTGAAGAAGCTGCTCTCAGGTCCGAGGAAGGCCTTGCTCCTCCGCAGGACGCGGCCTGATCGATCCACTTCCGCGTTCTGCAGGTGGCGACCAAGATTCCTGCCCACCCAGGCGGGATCACTCAAGCGGCGACAGAGGTCGATCCAGGCCCGCTGCAAATCTGCGTAGGCGCCCAGGCACCCGGCTGCGGTTTGGGTCAGCCTGAGGGTCGATTGCGGGATCGGGCCGGGGCTTGCCCAATAAACGGAGATCACCCCCATCGGATCCCGCCGGCGGCCGATCGGAACAGAGATGCCACTGGCCACTCCCATCCGCCGGAGGAGCGCGGCGGTCCTGAATCTCTCTTCCCGGCAGAGGTCTTCTGAGATCACCTGCCGATTCGTGGACAGGGCGGCGCCGGCCTGACAAGACAATCCGATCCGAGCGGTTCGCCGACCGATCATCCGCGAAGGATGACCCCACGCCGCGCTCAGTCGCAGAAGCCCCCGCGCTCCGGCTCGCTCGTGTATCTCAACGGCACATGCGCCGAACTGGACGGCAAGTGCCTCTGCCATCCTCTGCACGGGAAAGCTCGGTTGGGGTTGGCAAGGGCTTGCAGGACCTGGAGCACACGACCACACTTGCGAGTCTCGTCCTCGGCCGGAGTAGTGGCCGCCCTGGTCAGGGCGAGCTTCAACGATTCCCGTGCGCGCACGATCCCGACCACACGCTGGAGGAGTTCCAGTTCTCCCACCGTGTACCCGCGACGGCGATGGTCCATGACGCAGACGTAGCAGGGTGCCTCGTCCCCTTCGGCCGGGCAGAGAAGGCCGGCCAGAGATTGGACACCATTGGTTCGTGCCCACAGGAAGGGCTCGGATCCGGGGCCGGCATCCCTGAGATCCGGGATCACCGTGATCCCGTCCTCGCGCATCAGTCGCCGCAGCATCCCGGTCAAGCCGTTCATCGACCCGGTCGGGGCAGGATTGAAATGGGTGCAATCACCCGGTCGAGACGCCCCCGGGTCCATGATCAGACCGGCCAGGGCAATCGGTACATCGAGAAGTCCCCGCAACAGCTCGGCACAGTCTGCGCTGGGGATGGCGGCATGCAATTCGCCCGCTCCGCATTGCGCTTGGAAATGCTCGAACTTGTTGTCAGACAATAGAAAACGGCGCATTGCAGTGACCCCCCAAGCCTGCATGTTCGGCCGCCCGGGGAGGGGCTGTTTAGCGGGAATCGAGTGCGAACATCGGGCAAGCGCGGAGGGGTGTTTTGACGCAGTACACCGGTGGAATCTCACTCTCAGTCGAGTCCCTTCAGCCCATTCCATGCTGGTTTGGTCTCGAGGTAAGCAATCTCGGGAAGTGTTATCACGTCTACGAAAAGCCGCATCATCGGCTGATGCAAATGCTACTTGGCCGGGCGGAAAAAATTTTCTATCGTGAATTTTGGGCTATCCGGAATGTATCATTCGCAATCCCCAAAGGGCGAATTGTTGGCATTCTCGGAAAGAACGGCGCAGGTAAATCAACGCTGCTCCAAATCATCTGCGGAACCCTTTCCCCATCCCATGGTGCGGTAGATGTCCGCGGGCGGGTCGCCGCACTGCTCGAACTGGGATCGGGTTTCAACCCGGAGTTCACGGGAATCGAGAACATTTACATGAACGGGCAGATCTTGGGGCTGACGCGAAAAGATATCGACGCTAAATTGGCGGATATTCTCGCGTTTGCCGATATCGGTGACTTCGTCAATCAGCCGGTAAAGACCTACTCCAGCGGCATGTTTGCGCGCCTTGCCTTCGCCGTTGTCATTCACGTCGACCCCGACGTTTTGGTCATCGATGAAGCGCTGAGCGTGGGCGATGCCTGGTTTCAACACAAGAGCATGGCGCGCATGCGCAGGCTGATGGAGAGCGGATGCACGGTGCTCTTTGTCAGTCACTCCATCGACTCAGTCCGCGCACTTTGTCATGAAGCCATCTGGCTAGATGAAGGTCAGATCAAAATGCAGGGAAATGTCACGGAAGTGACGAATGCCTACATGAACGATGTGTTTATCGAGCAAAACCGCATCACCCTGCAAGCAATCGCACTGCCGATCGCTGAGGAAAGCGACGAGCCGTTTGACGCGCAAGCAAGTGCGCCGGTGGAGGGGGTGGACTTCGATGCGAGCGAAATCGAAGTTGCAGCAGCCAGATTGGACGGGGCCGCGGTCTTGAACGTCCGCTCAAAGCGCTTGCGCAATAGCAAGGGGGAAGTCGCTGATCGCGTTGAGCAAGGTGAACGCTTTGCTCTCGAATTTGAGCTGGAAATACTTAGAGCGATTAACGATCTCAGCGTGGGATTTTTGATCAAGGACCAATTCGGGCAAGAGCTTACGGGCGAAAGTTATTTCAACACGTATCGCCAAGGCCTTAATCTCGACACAGGCCGGGTCATACGCTTCGTATTTTCGTCACAGATGCTCCTAAGGGGAGGACAGTCCTACTCTGTGGCGCTGCGGATAAACCAAGTACGGAAATGGGATCGCAGCGACAACATCGTCATCTACGCCGACGAGCTCGCGATGGTGTTTGATGTGCTGTCCGACTCAGAGAACCCTATGTGGTTCAAGTTCCGCATGCCGTTCGAGGTGCGTTGCGAGTGAGTAGCATAGATGTCAGCGTCGTGCTTAATATGCACCGCGAGGCGCAGTACCTGCGACCAGCCCTGCGGTCGCTGGAAGCCGCCGCGCTGGACGCGCGGGAATCCGAAATTAACGTGGAATTGATCGCGGTGTTTGACCGACCTGATGCCGATACGCTCGAGGTGTTTCGCGCGACTCCTATGCCATGGGTTCGTCCAAATTAAGACAGCGGAGGTTGACATCGGTTCTCTGGGTTTGGCTCGAAATGCCGGAATTGACTTGGCGGACGGAGAGTTCGTCTGGACCGCCGACGGCGATGACCTTGTATCCCGCAACGCCATTGTCGAATTGGTGAGAGCTGCCCGTCGTCAACCGCAGCGGGATGTCGCCGTCTTTATGGAGTTTCTGGTTGCCTTTGGAGACCATTTCCATGTTGCGCGCTATTTTGATGGCGAATTACATAACGGCTGCCGATTTCGCTTATAATCATCCCTACGTATCCAGGGTTTTCTCAGGACGTCCGCTTTCGACGATTTTCGGTATCGCAACCTGAGAGTAACCTCGGGATTTGCCTATGAGGATTGGGAGCTCAGTTGCCGGCTTTTTGCCGCTGGCTTCGCCTTCAAGGTGGCACCGGGAACCGTTTTCTTCTATCGGCAGCGAAGCAACAGCCTGCTAAAGCAGGCTAACGCCACATCCGCAAGAATTGTTCCGCACACGCCGTTGTTCGAGCCCGATTGCTACTGTCAAAAAATGGACGAGGCGCGCGCCAGGATCGGGGATTGGTCGGCATTTATTCGAGGGCGTCAAACCGTTTGTAGCAGAAATTTCGCGCAAGAATTGCTCTCTTCTGAGCAACGGGTCGGTTTTATCGAGGAGGCGGCGGCATTAGACCCGGAGGTCGACCCTCTCTGCATAGAGGCTTCCGGGAGCTACTGCCCGATTCCATGGGAGACTCGGCATTGGGGATTCCAGCTGGAAACGCTTTACAAGCTCATCGGTAACGGGCCTTTCGGGGACGTGCTATTGCTTCCCTGGCTCAAGCCTGGAGGAGGCGAAAAGTATATACTCCGAACAGTTCGTGAACTCCATGTCGCGAGACCGGACAAGCGAATTCTGGTGCTGACCGGCGAGAGCGCTCGAAGACATGAGTGGTCGACCAATTTGCCGCAAGGGTCGGCGTTCGTCGACGTATTCAACGCTTTCCCGGCGCTGTCTGAATCCGATCGCGATTCATTGGTCATTCGTGCGCTGTTGGCCGTTGCCGAGCAGAATGCCTTCTTGCACCTCAAGGCAAGTCCATTCACCCATCGCCTGATGGATAGGTACGGCGCAGCGCTGTCGCAGAAGTTCAGGACGGTGTATTACCGATTTTCTGAACCTGCGACCTTGTGGCGTAATCGCGCAATTCCAGATGCTTGGTTTGTTCGATTTCTACGTAGGCAGCTGGCGAATATTGACTTGGTCATTACGGACAACAACGGTATTGCGGTAAGTGACGAATTGCGTCTTGGAAGCCTTTCAAGCAAGTATCACACGCTTTACGCCTATTGTGAGTGCTCTCCATCCGCACCGCGCAAACGACCATTTACGCAGCGGTTGCTTTGGGCGTCGCGGGTGTCTCCCTGAAAAAAGGCCGGAGTTGATACCACGGATCGCGGCTGCTCTTAGAAAAGTGTTCCCCCGCGTCGTCATCGACGTTTACGGGAGTAGCGATGGCTGTTATGACCCGAAAGTCCTGTGTCGCTCTGCTGGCTTACGCTACTGCGGAGGCTTCGACGGATTCGATAGGCTACCTACTTTGACTTATGACGCCTTCCTCTACACTAGTGCTTTCGACGGCTTGCCGAACGTCATTCTCGAAGCGCTGGGTCATGGTCTTCCAGTGATCGCACCCGATGTCGGCGGCATCGCAGAGGCAGTTGTCGACGGGGAGACGGGTTTTCTTGTTCCCGGTTTGGGGGATGACGACGCGCTTGTTCAAGCCTATGTTGGAGCGGTCGAGCAGCTATATTGCAACAAGGAGCTTACGGCGCGACTCGCCATCGGGGGGCGCCGGTTGATAGCGGAGCGTCACAATGAAATCGTGTTCAGTCGACGCGTGGGCGAAATATTTGGCGCCGCGGGCCGATCCGAGAGAGGCGCTCGCTGTGACCCCCTTGTTTTTCTATGCCGATCCCGAGAGTCGCGAGGTGTTGCTCGGAGACCGGCAGAAGATGCTCCTCATTGGGAGCGACTTCGGGTACGGCAATTTTGGTGATGTGCTTCAGCACGTCAATAGCGTGCAAGTCGGCCAGCAATCAGCGCGCTTTGTTACTGTCTCGGTCTTGGCTGCTAATGCGATTGGTTTCCGCGAGTTCCCGCGGTGGTGCAGGGAAGCCTACGGAACCGACGCGCTGCTTTTCGTTTCAGAGTTCCCGTTGATACTCGATGAACGGTGTCCGGTTTTGCTTCCGGTGCACGAGATCAGGAATCTCGCCGTTATCCACCTGTACGGCGGCGGGTTTCTGAACGATAGGTGGGGTGACTTCGTTCTTGGACTAACAGAGCTGTTTCTGAGTCGCGCCCCGCACGCGACCTACTTGGTGTCGGGCCAACAGGTTACCGACCCTTTTCAGTCCCGAGTGGCGGCGCACATACAAGCGCATAAGCCCCGGTTGTTTGGGGTCCGGGACGAACTTTCGCGCGCGTTGTTGCACCATGGTGCCTTCGAACCACAGTTCTCGTTTGACGATGCGACGGAGGCGTTGCTCAAGCTGGCGCAAAGCTTGCCGCTGCAAAAGGGTTCGGGTCTGCTGATGCACCTGAGCTCTTCGGACTACTCGGCGCGCGCAGGGAACGCCGCGAGCTTGGCTGAGGAGTTGCAGCTGCTTCGCGGATTTGCTGGAGCTCACCCAAACGTGACGCTATTTCAGGCGTTTGTAGATGCGCGTTATCAGGTTCGGGATTCTATTGAAACCGTAAAGGAATTGGACTTGCGGTTTCCTTTTGCAGATCTGCGTTTGGTGCAGCTTGGAGCAGTGGCCTACGGCGGAAGGGCTGGTAGTGTGGTTGGACCAGTACTGGGGGATATTGGTTACTCTTGTTCTTATCATGTCGCTTTGTTTCTTCAACTCGCTGGTATTCCCTGCTGGCTCCGGAGCGATAACTCTTACTACGAGCAGAAATCCAAAGCGCTTCAGGTAACGCAGAGCCTCCGGGCGTTTCTTGATGAGCCGCGCGTCGCTGATCATAGCTCCAATTTGGAACGGCGTGCGGAGTGGCGAGAGGCCTTTGATGAGGCACTTGCGGATGTTGGAGAAGTTCTGCAAACGACTCCCATCACGGCGAGCGACGCTGGCCCTGCTCCCTGGCCTTTTTGTTACAAGGGCCAGCCCAACGTCGATGAAATCATCAAACGTGCGCAGGAAAAGTTAGAAGGTGCAGAAGCCTTGGAAGATCGGCTTCGGCGTTTGGAGAGAGATAATCTGGAGCTCCTCGCGCAGCGGGATGCGTTTGCTGCTTTGGTGAGCGAAGTTGGTGACGATGCGCATACGCAGCGGGAGCGAGCGGACGGCGCGGAGAGCCAGTTTCACGAGCTTCAAGCGCGGCTTCAACAACTAAACGAGCAGCTGGAGAAGGTCTCTGGCAGTCGGTTGTGGAAGGCTACGCGGCCACTGCGCGCTCTCGGCCGCTTCGTTCAGCACGGTCACTTTGATTCGGCAGGTCAAGTTGGGCTTTACGAGGCTGCTCGGCGAATCGGGAGAAGGGTGCCGATGTCTGCCGGGCTGAGAGCTAAGGTCGGCAGATTTCTCGCCAAATTTAGGCGCACGTAGTGGGCCATTAGCTTGCCGTGATGGTTGAGCATTCTGGGCCGCGGTCTCGGCCGCGGCACCGAAATTGCCGGCCCCGCCCCAGCCTCTGGATCGGCGGCGCCTTCGGCCGGGCACAGTCAGGCCTTTTAACACGCCGCGTGGCGCCACTTGCGAACCGTCGCTCCGCTGATGCTTGGCCCGGTCGCCAGCTCGGCCAACGCTCGGTTGTGCGGCGGCAGCATCTTGCGCAGCACCGCCTCTTTGAGTTCCCCGACATATCTTGGCGCGGGTCTCTCGTCTTCGCCCCCTGTTCGGGTGACAGTGCTGCAAGGTGGCGGCGACAACTCGTCTGCCGCAGCGGCCGCTCACCCTTCGTCCGCGTTTATCGCTCAGGGAAATGTCAAACGCGGCGTTGCGCCTTGCGTGGTCTCATTTCAACGGAGGCGCGTTATCGTTACGCGAAGTCGTTGCGACGGCTTGCGAAACCACCGCGGAGTCCGGTCTTAACCACGGATGCCGGGCAGTTATCTGAGCGACTAAGGAACGCTTATTGTCGCTTCTCTCGGTCGTTGTGCGGAGCATGGACGACGAATGCACGCGATACTCGGCAAGCGGCGCCCCGCCAACCGAGACGCCGAAAAGCCCGCGCTCGGCCAACTTACACCAAAAGTCGTAATCTTCCCAGCCAAAGCGGATGTGATCATACCCTCCAACTGCCGCCCATGCGGGCTTCGATATGAGGGCCATCGCGTCGATGTAATTCCCAAAAGCGAGTGTTAGCGGATCGTATGGTCGGTCTCCGACGATGTCGTGGCGAGTGCCAAACTGGCGGATCACGGGGTAGGCGAAGGCAGCGCCTGTTGTGTGAATTAGCTCTAGACATCGCTCGACACAGTGCGGGAGCAGTCGATTGTCCGCATCGAGCGGGAGCACGTATAGAGTTTGGGCCTCGGCGAAACCAAGATTGCGGGTGTGTCCGAGGCCCGCATTGGCGCGATTCTGGAGAACAACCAGACGATTGAATCGAGCGCTATGGGTCTCAGCCCACCTTATGATGACTTCCGGGCTATCATCTGTAGATTTATCGTCAATGACAACGAGATCGATCTCCGCGAGGCCTTGCCGATACACTGAATCCAATGCCTGCTCGACGTAGCGGGCGTAGTTGAAGACCGGAACGATAACAGTGGCCTTAGCTGTACCAAAGCGATCCGCTTTAAATAAGGTACGATGTTTCGGAATGCGTACGCCTTTGCTCGGATGGTCTGCGTGGAGATCCCAGGCGAAGTTAATTGCCGCGTCGCGGCCGCCGCGCAGCAGGCTGTTGAGGGTTCCCATACGCTGTACTCGGCGGTCCGGACCGAAGCTCCACAACACGTCGTGCAGGGCCGCGGCGGCCATCTGCTGGCGCAACGCCGGATCGTTAAGCAGCGTGTTGAGGGCGACGAGCCACTGCTCCGTGGTTTCGGCTAGGAAGCCGGTTTCACCGTGTCGCACCGCGCGTCGCAAGGGCCCAGTGGCTGAGGCAACGGTGCAGACGCCGGCAAGCGCTGCTTCAAAATACTTGAGCTCACTCTTGGCTTCGCAGAACGGATTGCCCACCTCTAGAGGCGCCAGATTCACGTCGAACCGCGCAATCTCCTCCGGTAGACGGCCGAGCGGAACCAGATCTCGCCACTCGATGCGATGCTCAAGTTCAGCGAACTCGGGGAACTCGTGGATGTCGAGGAGCGGCTGCCCGACGGCGCTCTTGCGGAACAGCACGAGCCGGACGTTTGGTCGCTCTCGCAACACGGTTGCCACGGCGGTGGAGCATGCGGCGAAGTCACGCTGATGCGTGTGTGACCCGGTGGCGTATCCGATTCGAAGCAAGCTGTCGTCACGCTGCGCGGACCAGCGGCGGGCGGCCGCCCTGGATACCGAGAATGTGGTGTCGTCGAAACCATTGGGGAGTAGGAAGGCCGGCTTCCCAGCTCGCTGCGCGTACTGCGCAAGTTCGTCGGTCGTCGTGGTGCATAGATCGGCCGCCAACAGGACCTTGCGAAACTCCGCGTAAGACTGCGCCGCGGCTTTTTCCGCTAAGCCCGCGGTGCGTATTCCGTCTATGACGGAAATTCGGGCGAATTCGGGGACAAAGATTAGGTCGTCGACGTCGAATATGATGTGTGCTCCCACCGCGCGTGCTACTTCGATGATCGAAGCCACCTTGTCCGACCAAGCCGCACGCCAGATCGTGACCACGCGGGCTGAAGCGAACTCGCTTGCCCTGGCGCGGCAGTCCTCGATACGGATGATCCTCGGGCGCGCGCCAGCCGCTCTCGCTGCGTCGGCGTAGCGTTCGACGCGATAGGCATGTCCGGGTGTGTGCGCTTCGCCGCTGATATAGATCCAATCGGCTTTTCGGTCTGACGAGGAAGGCATGATTTTGGCTACAGCCATCGCGCGCCGAAGGACCGGGCCGGTGATGGGATGGAGAACCTCGCGTAGCCGCGCGCGGTAGGTGGGATCTCCTGCCAACAACCCACGTAAAATCCGAAGCATCCGGGCTAGTCCCGAACCACGGCCCCCGCTGTTGGTTGCGTTGTCCTCTGCGGCATGTGCCGGATCGGCGTTGGGCTCGCTCATGTGTGGGTCCTCCCTGGTGGGGGCCAAGCTAGGCCAGGCGGGGTGCCGGCGGGGCTGCCGGCATGCGCACCCGGAGTGTTGGTGCTAGCATGCTAGGCGCCAGTGGCCGGCGGGGCAGGCGTGCCGTGAACCAGCGACATGAGTGTTGGACTGCTAGCAGGTGGCAGGCGGGCATGTACGTATGGTGTCGGGGCGCGGGGCTCAGTTTCTTGATGGTGGGGGGGCGGCTCCGGAGGTAGTGTCTATGCGCGATCCCGAGGAGGCTGAACGCGAGCCACGCTTGGGGGATGGAAAAGGCCTTGCGGGATCGCGGACTGGCACGAGGGCATCAGCGATGGGCGTGCCTGACGGTTGTCTGCGGTTCGTGTCGGGTATTGTCGCTCCTGCTGCGTGATGGCGCAGCTGACAAGGATTCTTCTTATTGCGGCCGCGGCCATGCCCAAGGGGGGGGGGGGGGGGGGGGGGGGGGGGGGGGGGGGGGGGGGGGGGGGGGGGGGGGTTTGCGTTGGTTCCTCCGGCGATCCGGCTCTCTCTGGCAGCTTGCCACTAAGCGGGGCGTACGCGGTTTCTGTGTCATATCCTGGAAGTCAGGCGCGTGGTGCGTCGACCCTCGCGATGGCGTTGGTCTCCGCGTCCACGCAGGACCTCGTAGTGGCGATCAATGCTCCGCTGCGAGAGGCGCCGACCGTTTCGGTGTCTCGCCGAACACGGCGCCATATGTCGCCGGCAATTGACTTGCGGGTTGATAACGCGCGTGGACCTCAGCGGCAGCGGCTTCCGCGATGTCTGCGTAGCAGTCCAGATTCTGGACCGCCTCAGTCAGCGCCGACAGCCAGCGATGAGCCGGCGCGAGGTATCCGGTCCTACCGTGGTTGATTGCCTCGCGAAAGGCGAATACTGGAGAGGCGAGCGTCAGGGTCCCGACTGCCGCGGCCTCGAAGAACTTCAGCTCCGATTTGCAATTCGTGAACGGGTTGTCCTGTAAGGGCGCTAGATTGATCTCTACCTCACCGATAAGGCGTTGCAGCATCACCGGATCCTGAAGCGGCAGGGTCTCGACGCGGCGCTCGTAGCTGCGTAAAGGGCCAGGCAGGTCGATCTTGCCGACAAGTCTTAGCACGAAGCGAGTATCAGCCTCCAGCAGCTGCACCAGGGCATCTTCGATCAGCTCAAAGTCTCGGGCGTGCGTCTGCGAGCCGCTGAAATACCCGAGATGAATGCGTTCGTCCCGCCGAAAACCGGAGCGACGCTTCGCGCTGAGGATTGCCTGCGAGGCGCGCAACTGAGCCGCATTCATGAAATTTGGTACTACCGACACATGAAGGCCTGCGAAGTCCCGCACGCGCGCCGCGAGATAGGTGTTTGTCACAATGGCTCCATCACACAGACGCAGCAGCTCACCGAAGCGTGAAAAGTCTGCAAACCAGTGGTCGAGCGCGGCCTCGCTCGCGGGATGGTCGAGGTAATGCAGGACCACTGGCACATAGCGCGTATCGAATACCAGGTCATCGATATCGAACAGCACCCGCCGCCCGGCCGCCCGTGCCCGCAAGACGAAATCAGCGAGTTCCGGTGTATAGCGGCAATGACACAAAACGATGATATCGGCGCGCGCCAGGATTTCATGGCTGCACCAGAGGTCTGAGAAGCTGAACCAACTAGCGCCGATCGTTGGATCGAGGGCTAATGCCTCCAACATGTTCAAAACGCGATAGCGAAAGGTCCCCTGGTTGGGCTTCGGGTAGATGTAGGCCACGTGCGCATGACCGCGAGCGAGTCGTCGCAAGCGTCGCGTTAAGGGCTCCGGCAAGGGCGCGCGATAGCGGAGCGCGGGTATGTCGAGTGCGAACATCGTTCAGCGGCGCGGTTCTGTGTCGAGGAGTCGAGCGGCGATCCGCTCCCAGTCGGAGCCCTGTGGCGGGGTGGGGAGTACCTGGGCGGTTGCATCCGCGCCGCTTCGGTCGAATAGACTGGCCTCGCGAAGTGCATCGCTCACTGACGCATCGGCGAGCACCAGCGCTGGGCCGCGTCGGCCGAAGAGGTCGCAAACCCCGCGATCAATGCGCGAGCGCCGGAGGCGCGCAACCTCCGATTGGTCGATTACATAGACGACGCGTTCGAGTGACACCAGCGCCCGCACAAGCAGGGCATCGGCCCAGCTGCCAACCACGAAGCGCTCGTTGGCGGCGACGCCGACGGCGGCTCCGCGTCCGGCAGGCGGAAGCCAGTCGAATGAAGGGTTGTCGTCGTAGGACAAGCCATACCGCGCGAGTATGCGATCCAGCGCTCCAGTCTCAGGCGGGCCTATACGACTGACAATGCGCAGCGGCGAACGCTGCCGATGCGCCAGCACTGCCGCCATCGCCGTAGCGTGTCCGATACCGTCGGCATTGGTGCCCGTGGTGAATCGGCCTACGAGGAGCGTGGTGCGTGGTGGTTCGGCGTGCCATGGGTCTGTGAAACCGGTTGGCGCTCCGATATTGTTCGATGCCGGCAACGCGGATCCGCCGAGCGACGCTTTGACCAGAACCCTTCGACGTCTGCCCGACTCCAATCTCCTAATTCGTTCGATCAGTGCACGCACCGGCGCCGTTAGTCGCCAGGACGTGGATTCCAGTAGCGCGTCCCGCTCTTCCCGGGCGGTAGCCAGCGCGGTTGCGAGCTGATCGCGCTCGCTTGCTTTGTCCGCATGGACCTGAAGGTCACGCTCAGCGATTGCTAGGAGTCGCGCACAGTCGGCTAAGCGTTCACGCAGGTCGGCTTCATGGCCGGTTTCGACCGGCTGCGGCGCCTGAGTAGCATCAGCCGATGCGCTTGTTGCGCCGCGATTAAGCGGCGTTGCCGGCGGAATGGATGGATGGCGGCGTACCATCACCGACACTCATCGTGCGGCACGTGTCTCGGGCGAGTGGGGATGAGCCGCGCCGCGAAGGTAGGAAGGGGTCAGTCTGGTTGATCTCGTACAGTCGTTAGACGACATCGGCGAATCCCCTCCGAGTCTTTTGGAACCACCAAAAGCCCGCCCAGGCCACCCCAATTCCGACCAGCGAGTACAAGAACAGGCCCAGCCAGTCAGGCAACTCCCCGAATAAAAGAACCTTGCGGCTCTCCTCGATGATAAAGGTCAGTGGATTTAGATAAAAAACCAACTGAAGCCGCGGAGGCAAAGCGGCCAACGGGTAAAACACCGGTGAAAGAAACAGCATGACCATCGTTACGATGCCAATCGTCTGCGCGATGTCGCGGATATAAACCCCCGTCGCCGTTAAGAACCAGGCGACACCGATGATCAGCGCCAGGAATGGCGCCAGCAGGAGCGGATACAGTATCAGCGTCCAGGGCAGCGTGTGATTGAGCAGAAGTTGCGCGGCTAGAAGCACTGTCAAGCTCACAGCGCCATGAAAAACCGCGGAGCCTACGATGACCCAGGGCAGTATCTCCAGCGGAAAAACGACCCGCTTCACGAAGCTGACATTGGTAAGGATCAGCGTAGGTGCCCGGTTAGCGACTTCGGAGAAAAGGGCGTGCACGATCATGCCGATGAACAGCAGAACGGCGAAGTTGGTATGGCTCGCGCCGACATCGCCACCCCAGCGGGTCTTGAATACGAAAGAAAATACGAACGTATAGACCAGCAGCATTAGAATTGGATTGAACAGGGACCATGCGACACCAAAAAGCGAACCGCGATAGCGCCCGAGTACTTCCCGGCGCACGAGTTGGCCGATGAGTTGCCGGTGAGTCAACAGACTCGCAACCAGCGCTCTTGGTGAAGTTGGGTGCGACTGATGGGGATTCATGTGATGCTGCGGTGGAAAAAACTCGAGGGGGCGGATGCGGCACGCAGATGAACATCCAGATGCTTCGGCAAGGACCAAAGCCAGCTCAGCATACTATCACGGCTGCATAACGCCGGTTGCATGTACAGCGGCGACAGGCAGGGTTGTCGGCGCGACCGCTGAGTCGGGAAGCCCGCGCTCCGGTCGCTCGGGCGCGCACGGAGACTACTAGCGTCGGCTGGGATGGTACACAGGCTCAAAGGATGTCGTCGCTGAACTGCGCTGTGTCACCCAGGATCTGACTGTAGGAAACTGCCTCGACTGGAACTGGGATGAGGATCGATGCACATTGCGCGCCGGCCACGGACCGCAGGAAATTACCCGTCCGCGTTGCTTCGCCATCGGCCTGATCAGGTCCTAGAGCGGGAGAGGGAGAAGAGAGGGGGGAGGAGAGGAAGGGGGGGGGAGAAGAGAGAAAAGGAGGGAAGAGGGGGAAGGGACGACGGCTGCGCGCCATGGAGAGCTACGCAAGCGTGGTCCGGGTAGGCGTAGGCGCGAGCGCATTGCCGGGGAGGGGAGGTGGGGTGGGGGGAAAGAAGAAGGGGCAGTGGCGAAGGGGCGCGAAGGGTCCCGCAGCGAGATTAAGAGAGAGGGGGTGGATAAGAGAGGGAGAGAGAAGGAGAGAGGGAGGGGTGTATTAGTGGGGAATCATAGAGAGAAAGGAGGGAGAGGAGGGGAAAGAGGGAAGAAGAGGAGAAGGGGGGAGAGAGGAGGGAGGGAGAGAGGGAGGGGGGAGAGAGGGGGGGCGCGGAGGCGATATGCAGAGCGCATCCGAGACGCCGTCGAGCCATTTGTGGGCGCTAGTGCGTGCCAGGCGGACCAACGGGGAGTCGGGTGCGGCTGTGACCGCAGGGCGAACCCGGGCACAAAAAGCCGTTGCCCTGCGCGAGTCCCGGCGGCGAGGGATCGACCCGCCGGGTATCACGAGCGCAGACGCGACTCTCCGATCCGTCGATGCTACGATCAACAAGCTGGCTCGCAGCGTCCGATGTGACTGCGACTATTTGGGCATGACCGGTAATTTGATGCGGCACGCTACCCTAGCACAAGCCCTGCGGGTTAGAACGGATTTGCCCGGGGGGCTTTGACCAAGGGCTCGTTGATGACTGATCTTGCCTCGTCACCGCCTGGTTTGGGCGTTTTTCGGGGCGCGTCTCATCGATCAAGTCACCGGCAACTCATCAAACCAGCGGCTACCTTTTTAGCCAGAGCACCACGGTGTCGAGGTGGCTGTACAGCCTTCCGAGCAACGGTATCCGAACGAGCGGGTGGCGGAAACTGCCGATCGTCCAGAGCTGAGGAGCGAGAGTCGCTTCCGCGAAGTATCGGCGGGCGATCTCGCGCAGGGTGTCAAGCCGCATGTAGTTGATTCCGGACTGGCTGTAGCGCAGGTTAGCCTTGGCGGCCTCAGAAGCCGACATGCCCTGCTGAAATCGGTTGCGTACGCCCAGCAGTGCCCAAAGACGGTACCAGGAAGGGTTGCGGATGATCCCGCCGAGTGGGACGAAAATGTGGGGCTCGATCAGGCTGTAGCGTGCCGGAAAGGTGTGAATCGATATACCGCCCGGACGCAGGACACGTGCGATCTCCCGCAGCGCTAGGTCATGGTCCTGGACGTGTTCGAATACCGAGTTAGAGAAGACGAAGTCGAACGACGCGGCGTCAAAGCCGATGCGATAATCATCCGCGGTCAGACGATAGTCGGCGATGTTGCCAGAGGTTGCGGTCAACGCGAAGCGAAACAGCG
>CALNYU010000012.1:0-45159 GCA_942490805.1 uncultured Alphaproteobacteria bacterium
CGGCTGCTGTGGCCGCCAACTCCTATCATATTTGTAAAAGGTGCCGTGACTGATCCCATCGTGCCCGCACACATCCGCTGTCTTCGCGTCAGCTTTCTGTCCTTTAATCGGTTTCCTTTCCGTCCATCGGATTAGCCGCTTGTGACCGATCTGCGTTCAATTCATCTTGGTCCGCCGAAAGTGCTGCCGTTTCTGGCGTGGAGACACGTGCAAGAGGCGTCGATTGGAAACTGACCTTTTCTTCCGGTGCCACAGCAGGCGCCGTTTTCAGGCGCAACAAGGCAAACAGGATCAGAATAATATGCGCTGTCGCTGTCACCATAAACAGGCTGGCCTCACCAAGTTCTGTCATTGCGAAACCGGCGGCTGTTGGCCCGATGATTGACCCGACCCCGTAGACCAACAAAAGCCCCCCGCTCACCTGAATGAAGGTGCCGGGTGCGGCGTGATCATTCGCATGGGCAACGATAACCGGATACATGGCGAAGACTGTTGCGCCGAACAGCGCGGCCAAAGACATGACTGCCCAAAGGCTTACGAAGCCACCAAAAAGGAAAAGCCCATCTGCCACCAGGGCGCACAATCCGATGCCAATCAGCACGCGCCGCCTGTCAAGTTTGTCAGAAGCGATGCCGATCGGAATTTGGGCGGCGGCCCCTGCAAGAATTGGGATGCTCGCGAACAGCGCAATGTCCCCGATATCCAGGCCAATTCGCGCGGCATAGACGGCTGCCAGAGTTCCAAACGAGGCGTTTGAGACGCCCACCATGAGCACGGCCACAACAGCAATTGGCGAGTTCTTCCAAAGCCCACGCAGGTTTAATGAAACACTCGTGAGCGGATTTGGTGTCGTTGTCGCGGAAATCGCTGTCGGGAGAAGCGCCAGACAATAGACCATCGCCGCCAGAACAAAGAAAAAGTACCCATTTGCGTCACCAAGGGTGAGAACCATCTGGCCCGCCGTCGTCGCCGCAAGATTGACCATGGTATATATGCCAAAGACACGCCCTCTGGAGGCGCTATCGACGCGCTCGTTGAGCCAGCTTTCCACGATCATTGCCGCTCCGGCAAAGCAGAACCCCGACAAGGCGCGAACGGGGATCCACACGAATGGCGTAATCAGCACAAGTGACAGCAGAACAGCGATTGCGGCGATGGCGCACATTGCGCCGAACGCTCTGATGTGGCCCACCCTTGCCACGATTGTTGGCGTTCTCAGGCACCCCGCAACATAGCCAATAGCCCAGCCAGTGCCGAGAAGACCCAAGGAAGCGGCTGAAAAGCCTTCCGCTTCTCCCCGTACAGGCAGGATGAGACTGTTGACACCCCCCGCAAAGAGCAAGAATGCAGAGCCCATCAACAAAGCAGCGAGTGGTAATAGGCTTCTTAACATCGTCTGGTATTCATCCGTCGCCCCACTTTGTGAGCATCAGTAACACAAGCACGACAGCAAGGCGACGCCGCCGTAAGGCAATCATTGTGCCGCTCCTCTCGCCGAATGGCGAGGTCTCTAAGCGGCGCAAGGGTCAGCATCAGACCTGACGGCCGACCTAGCCTTGGCGCAGGCTTTGCACTGATCCATGTCAATCCGGCAGCAAGCTCAGTGACCTAACCTCAACGATGTGAGTGGCGATTGACCACTCTGGCAACAAATAGGACTGCGCTGAAATGAATCGGATCATATATATCGTCGGCCTCGTGGTCATCGTCTTGTTCATATTGGGCTTTTTGGGCCTTCGCTAAGTGTAGGCATTCTTGCAATCAGACAATGGAGGACAAAACTATGACCCGCGATAAAACCTCAAAACCCGACGACGCCGACCACGGCCTTGGTGCCAAAGGTACCATATCCCAAGCGGGGCGTTCTGGCGGGCGTTTGCCGCGTGACATCGGCACACGTGATGAACTGAAGCGCGCCAACGAGCGCCCGGCAGGCAAGACTCGTGTTGAGAAATCCGACGAAAAAGACGGTCAGTCGGAGTGACTGCGACGCTGCAAACATCATCTGATGAATGTCTGTGAAGCGGGCAGATCGTTCGCGAAACAAAGTGAAATAGGTCCATGACAGTGTCGCGGCTTAGGTGTGGAAAATGATGCGCAGCCATTTCAAATTCATTCCAAGGATTTGGGATCGACTGCACAGCAGTTTTTGGTTTCTCCCGTCAGTCATGGCCATCTGTGCCATGACGACCGCCATTTTGCTGATCTTGCTGGACTCGCTAGGGGCGGCACGGCTCGGATGGGTGGACGAATGGACCTATGCCTTCGGCCCTGAAAGCGCGCGCGCGATCCTGTCGGCGATCGCGGGCTCCATGATCACGGTCGCTGGAGTCACATTCTCGATGACAATGCTGACCCTGCAGTTGGCGTCGTCACAGTTCGGTCCCCGCATGTTGCGCAATTTTATGCGTGACCGCGGAAATCAGATTGTCCTGGGCACGTTTCTGTCGACCTTCGTCTATTGCCTGTTGGTCCTTGCCTCTGTTCAGGGCAGCGGGAGCAGCAGTTTCGTGCCGGTCATCGCTGTGACTGTCGGTATGATCCTGGCAGTCGCAAGCCTTGCAACGCTGATCTATTTTATCCACCACATTGCAACCTCGATCCGCATTGAAACCATACTGAGCAACCTCGCGGCAGAGGCCTGCAAGACCGTAGGGCGCGTTTTCCCTGAGCAGGGCCATACGTCAGACCATTTTCCAGCAAAGCGGATAGCAGAGGCGCTGCCGCCGGACTTTGAAGATGACCACCGGTCTGTTGGCGCGTCGGTCAGCGGCTATATCCAGTCGATTGATCTGGAAAGTCTTTTGCAGGTCGCCATCGACCACGATCTTGTTGTTCGGGTCGAGGCTCGGACCGGCGATTTTGTTTCCGGTGCCGCATCGCTTGTCGTTGCAGCGCCCTATGGTCGGGTCTCCGACGCTGTCGCGGATGATCTTCGCGCTGCGTTCTCGCTTGGTCCCGAGCGCACGCCTGCATACGATATCGCGTTCTCGCTCAGGCGGATTGTGGAAATTGCGCAACGTGCCTTGTCGCCGGGGGTCAACGATCCGACAACCGCGCTCTATTGCCTTGACCGGCTGGGCGAGGTCCTTGGGCGCTTGGCAGATCGGCAGTTCCCGTCAGGTCGGATCAAGGATGAGGACATGGAACTGCGCGTTGTCTTTGAGCCGGTTGGCTTTGCAGATTTGGCCTGTGCGGCCTTCGCGGCGATTTCCAGATATGGCATCAAAGATGACGATCTAGTCGCACGATTGCTGGATGTGATGGACAGATGCAGCCGCGCAGCGCCAACATCGGATCGCGACACGATCATGCGCCTTCATGATGCGATCAGGCTGGAAAGCGCTGCTTTAAAGTCCGCAGGCACGGTGATGGTGGCGCAACCCGTTCATTCGTGATTGCCTGCTCCAAACGCGCCGACAAAATACAGCGAAGCGTGCTGTGCAAAAAGGCGTTCATCACATCCTACGTTTAACCCCCTGAGGGTTTCTTGGCAGGCTTGGACTTGCCATGAGGCGCGGGCCCACCCCAGCGCGGGATGGTCAGGTCGTTATCAAGCCTGCGGCCAGGCAGCCGTCTGTCACCGGCTGTGTCAGATGAATTATTGCCAAGTCCCAAGCCTGTACCGGCATGTGTATCACCTGACGAGCCACCAAGATCGGCGCCAGGGCGGTCGGTCTTTGCACTGCTGTCGTCAGCCGTGCGGGGTTTGTCCTGTGCAGGCGTCTTGGCGCTGTGCTTATCAGGTTTCGTCTGTCACCGCTTGCGATCCGGTCGAGGGCGAAGCGGCTGGTTTTTCACGATGTTTCATGGGTTTTCTTCTTTCGTAGGGTTTAAATGCTGATATTCGGCCCGCAAGGATCGCATCTTGATCGCCCGACCCGAGTGCAGCATGCGCAAAGTCATGTGCGGCGCACCGAATTCCCTCCGGCGATAATCTGACGGATCAGTGCCGCTGCAGCGCGGTGCTTTGCGACATCGCCTTTGGACCCAACCGCGTTTTCATGGGTTGCGGCGGCATCCCTGAGAACACCCATGATTTCTGTCTCGGGCAGGATGTTCGCGTCATTCAGCGCGAGAAGCAGTGCCTCGCAAATCGAAAGCGCTGCCAAGCCTGCATCTGAATGGTTGTCTGTCATGGGGGTTTTGACCTTTCCGCCAAGTGGACGGGCTGCGACTGCACCTGCCATCTGTGAATAGTCTTTCAAGAAATGTGCTATGCTGGACTGATACATGTCAGTCGCAGGTCTGTTTTCTTTGCTAGGACTTCGCAAGAAACTGAAAAAGGCGAACAATGGAAATGACTCCACTAGTCCGCAAGCTTGGCACATTCGTGGCCCTGTCGGACCCCGAATTGTCCGTGCTTGCGTCACTGCACAAGCGCCGCCGCACCTTTGTGGCGGGGCGCGATCTCGTGCATCAGGGGCAATCGGACCAGGCCGCCTATATTCTCGCCTCTGGCTGGGCTTGCTCTTACAAGATCCTTGAGGACGGGCAGCGGCAAATCGTGGATTTCCAGATCCCCGGTGATTTCCTGGGACTGCGCAGCGTCCTTTTGAACGTGTCGGATCACAGCATCGAGCCTGTGACAGATATCGAAGTGACGGAAGTTTTCGTCACAGACCTTCTGGACGCGTTCGCGCAGTCGCCCCGGCTTTCTACGGCCGTACTTTGGGCCGCGTCCCGCGACGAGGCGATGGTGGTCGAGCATCTGGTGGATGTGGGACGCCGCAACGCCGTCGAACGCATGGCGCATTTTTTGCTGGAACTCGGCGTGAGGCTCGCTTTGGTCGGACTGGGCAGCAAGGACGGCTTTGCCTGTCCGCTGACGCAATACCACATGGCCGATGCGCTTGGGCTGAGTGCCGTTCATGTCAATCGGGTCCTGCGGCAACTGCGCGAAGCGGGCATGGTGACGTTTCGGGACGGGCGGGTGAGCTTCACTGACTATAATAAGCTGGCCAGTTTCGCACAGTTTGACCCGTCATATATGGATCCGAGGGAACCGTTTCTTCCTTGACGTCGCTGCATGTGTGCCTGCGGTCAGATGCGACCAAGCAGAAGCAGGATGACCACGATAATGAGCACCGTACCAAGCGCGCCGACACCGGCATGACCGAAGCCATAGCCATAGCCGCCAAAGCGCCCGCTAAATCCGCCCAGAAGGAAAACGATAAGGACAATTACGAGGATCGTACCGAGTGACATTTTGATTTCTCCTTTGATGGGGCGCTGCGCGTCATGCGAGGGGTCCCGATGGTGACGTGTTCGTTATGAGGCAAGGCGCTTCAATTGCCTTCGATCGTCAGGCCCTTCTCGTCGATCTGGATTTCGATGCCACTTTGGCGTTCCTGATAATAGAGATAGCCCGCGCCGACGGCGCAAACGGTGAGCACTCCGACCAAAAGGAGAAGAAAATTCCGGCTCATCGACATTTTCCTTGCTGGGATGTTGGGGGCGCGTGAAAGGCGGGTCCGTTGCCGCGAAGGAAACTTGCTGCGGTCACCCTCGCTTCCAAAAAGCCGGGCGGGCATGTTGCGCAGTTTCTATGCATCACGGATCGCATCCTTGATGCTGCCGACGGCGTTCTGGGATTTGCCTTTGACCTTTTCGGCCTCGCCCTCTGCGACGAGCTTTGCGTCGCCAATCGCCTTGCCGACTGCAACCTTGGCCTTGCCTTTGACGACCTTTGCAGAGCCGATGACCCGATCCTTGTCCATTGGGTGTTCCTTTCTGAGGGTTGTGGCCACCAAACGAATGGTGGCCATAAAATATATTGCCGCGTTAGCGCCGCTTGCGTGCTGATACGGATCAGTTCGTCGGCGTAATCACGATTTCAACCCGGCGGTTTTGCGCCCTGCCGACAGCAGTGTTGTTCGTCGCAATCGGCTCGTTGTAGCCACGACCGGAATAGCTAATCCGAGAAGCAGAGACGCCGTCCATGACGAGAATGTTTGCAACGGCCAACGCACGATCCCGGCTCAACTGTTGGTTATAGGCGGCAGAGCCGACGTTATCGGTATGGCCGACAACACGAACGGTGGAATTCGGATATGCGTTCAGCGAACGGGCGACCCCGTTCAGCGCGGGCAGGAAACTGGTGGCCACCGTGGCGGAGCCTGTCGCGAAGGTCACGCCCTCGGGCAGGATGACCCGCAGTTGGCTGCCGGTGTTGGTGATGATTGCACCGCTGCCTGCCAGTTGCTGGTTCAATTCGCGTTCCTGTCGGGCCATATCGGCCCCGATGGCACCGCCAACTGCGGCCCCGACTGCAGCGCCGATGATGGTTGAGCGGGTATCATCCCCGATGGCGTTGCCAATGGCCGCTCCCGTCACGCCACCGATGATTGCGCCCGTTGCCGGTTGGTTCGCCATGCCGTCGTTGTAGGTACAGCCGGCCAAGGCGATCAGGGTTGCCGCAGATAAAATCCCAGTGAATTTGGTCATGGTATTTGTCCTTATGAGGTGCGCCTGTCCGGAAGATGACTTTTTGCCATTTTCGCAGACCGGCGCTTGTATCTTCATCGCCTGCCGTGCCGAAAGCCGCACTAACCTTGGTCAGCATCCGGGGACGAATTCCCTACCTCGCCAAACGCACCCCAAGCGATTTCCTACGGACCCCACATGAATGGCGAGGCTGGCCGATTTGTTGAATTCGGATTGCATGGGATTGCTGTTCTTGGACCGTCCGAAAAAGGAAACACGCAGGACAGGGGCACGAGGGGACAGCTTGTCCTGCGTATTTCTGGCTCACTCGGACGAGGAAGATGTCCACGGATACCTAGTGAACATTCAGTCGATCGCACCGCCGTCATCGAGCCACACTGATACAGGTTGGTCCGCGCCCGTGAATCCAGAGGTTTTCTGCCCGGATTTGGCGTTGCGATCGCTTTTCACCTTATCCGGCAGGATGCGCGTGCCCGCTTCGCCTTCCAGGATCGCGCGGGCGTCAGTGAGCTGGCCAATGCCAGCAAGCTTGCCGCTGGTCCTGACAAAGGCAATGGCGGCACCGACTTTAGGCCCCATCGACCCCGGCGCGAGTGTGAGGTCTTCGAGCGTCTCGGGTGTCGCTTGACCAATCGCGCTTTGATCGTCGCTGCCAAAGTGACGGAACACCGCCGGCACATCGGTCAACAGCAAAAGCGCGTCTGCGCCCAGCCCCAACGCCAGCAGTGCCGCCGTCCGGTCCTTGTCGATGACCGCTTCCACGCCCGTCATCTTGCCGTCCGTGTTGCGCACGACGGGAATGCCGCCGCCGCCTGCACAGATCACAGTCTGCCCCGCGTCCAACAGCACCTTGATCGCGTCCAGCCCCACGATCCTGACGGGCAAGGGAGAGGGCACAACGCGGCGCTGTCCGCCGGCAGCCTCGGTCACCATGGTCCAGCCATGATCTTGCGTCGCCTGCGCGGCCTCGGCCTTTGTGTAGACGGGGCCAATGGGCTTGCTTGGGGTCGCAAAGGCAGGATCTTTCGGGTCCACCTCAACGCGGCTTAGCAACGTGGCGCATTGCGCGCCCTCGGGCAGCGCGTTCATGAGTTCCTGCTCGATCAGATAGCCGATCATGCCTTCGGTTTCGGCACCCAACACATCCAACGGCCACGGCTGGGCCGGATCATAGGCTGCCCCCTGCAGCGCCAGCAGGCCGACCTGCGGCCCGTTGCCGTGTGCGACGACGATCTGATGATCGCGGGCCAGGTCCGCCAGCGCCGTTGCCGCGATCCGCACGTTCGTGTGTTGCGCCTCGGCCGTCATCGGCTCGCCTCGCTGCAAAAGCGCATTGCCGCCAAGGGCCACCACCACCCGCATTTCAGGCCCCCATCGTGGCGACAAGAACCGCCTTGATCGTGTGCATCCGGTTCTCGGCCTGATCGAACACGACCGAGGCTGCGCTTTCGAATACCTCTTCTGTCACTTCCATGCAGTCGATCCCGAATTTCTGGAACGTCGCCTCGCCCACTTCGGTGTCACGGTTATGGAAGGCGGGCAGGCAGTGCAGGAATTTGGCGTAAGGGTTCTTGGTCTTTTCCATCACTTGCGTGGTGACGCGATAGGGCGACAAAAGGGCGATCCGCTCTTCCCAGACCTCATCAGGTTCGCCCATCGAGACCCAGACATCCGTATAGACGAAATCCGCCCCTTCAAGCCCTTCGGCATGCTTTTCGGTCAGCGTAATCCGCGCGCCAGTCGTCTCGGCGATGGTGCGGCACTGCGTGACAAGGTCTGCGTCAGGCCAACAGCTTGTTGGGCCACACAGGCGGATATCCATGCCGATCATGGCCGCGCCGACCATCAGGCTCGAGCCCATGTTGTTGCCCGCATCCCCCATAAAGCAAAAGGCGATATCCGACAGGTGTTTATGGGTGAACTCGCGCATGGTCATCAGATCGGCAAGGATCTGTGTGGGGTGAAAATCATCCGTGAGCCCGTTGAACACGGGCACGCCTGAAAATTCCGCCAAGACTTCGGCATCCTTTTGGCCAAAGCCGCGGTATTCGATACCATCATAAAACCGGCCCAGCACGCGGGCGGTGTCCTTCATGGTTTCCTTGTGCCCGATATGGCTGCCCGATGGCCCCAGATAGGTGACATGCGCGCCCTGATCATAGGCGGCCACCTCAAACCCGCTGCGGGTGCGGGTGCTGTCTTTTTCAAAGATCAGCGCGATGTTTTTGCCCTGGAGCATTTGTTTTTCATACCCACCTGCTTTGGCCTGTTTAAGGCTGGCAGCAAGTTGCAAGAGGTGCCGTATCTCGTCGGGGGTGAAATCAAGCAGTTTGATAAAACTACGTCCGCGTAGGTTCTGTGGCATGGGATGTTCCTTAAATGGGGTCGCGGATCAGCGGGCAGGTCATGCAATGTGACCCGCCACGTCCGCGACCAAGCTCTGATCCGGGAATGGTGATGACCTCGACACCCGCCTTGCGCAGAAGGGTGTTGGAGTAGACGTTGCGCTCGTATCCAACGACGACACCGGGCTCTAGGCACAGCAGGTTGTTGGCATCGTCCCATTGCTCGCGCGCGGATTCGTAGGCGTCGCCGCCTGTGGGGACAGTGCGCAGTTTCTTAAGGCCAAGTGCTGCCGCCACGACCTCCAGAAACGGTTTCGTTTCGGCCTCGACGGCGATGTCCTCGCCCTTGCCGGGGCGCAGGCTGTAGCAACGGATCGCGTCGGTCACTTCGGCAAAGACCGTGACAAGATCACGGTCGCAAAAGGTAAAGACCGTATCCAGATGCATCGACCCGCGCGCGCGGGGGAACTGGCAGGCAATAACACGGGTGGCACCGCCGCCTGCGAACAATCCGCGTGCAATCTGGCCTACGGCCTGCGGTGTCGTGCGTTCGCCCATGCCGATCAGCACGGTGCCGTTTCCGATGGGCATGACGTCCCCGCCTTCGACCGTCGCGGGCCCGTGATCCTGCATCGGGTCGCCCCACCAGACGGGAAAGCCTGCATCCTTGAAATCAGGATGAAAGCGGTAAATCGCGGCAAGGTTCAGCGTCTCAAGCCGCCGTGCGGGCCAGTGCATCGGGTTCAGCGTGACACCGCCATAGACCCAAGCCGTCGTGTCGCGGGTGAAGATGTGGTTGGGCAGGGGCGGCAGGATGAAATCGGCAGGCTCCAGCATGGGGGCCAGCACACCGCGGTCCGTGATCGGCAGTTCGGCCTTGCTCATGCCGCCGATCAGGATGGTCGACAGCAGATCGGCGTCGATCTCCATCAGGTGGGCCATCAGGTCATTGGCCAGCCCCACGCCCACCGTGTTGTCACTGATCCGGGCCGCCAGCAACCAGCGCCGCGCCTCCGGGTCTTTGAGCGTTTCCATCAGCAACTGACGCAGGAACACCACCTCGACCCCGCGATTGCGCATGGCGTCGGTGAACGTCATGTGGTCAATCCGCGCTTGTTTCACCCACATCACATCATCGAACAGCAACTCGGCGCAATTGGCGGGCGTCAGGCGCGCCATGGCGGCCCCAGGCTTGTGAACAAGGACGCGGCGCAGCTTGCCCGCTTCGGAATGGACGCCATAGGTGATGCTCATGTCGGTGCTCCTTGCAGCAGAACGCCAAGGCTAAGGGCAGCCATGACAATAATTGTAAGACCCAGCAGAACCGGCCAGACAAAGCGCAGCCAGCGTTCATAGGGCACCCGCCCGATGGCGAGGCCACCCATGACAACCGCCGAGGTGGGCGTGACCAGATTGACGACGCCTTCTGCCGACTGGAACGCGGTCACAATGAGGCTGCGAGAGACGCCCGCAAAATCGCCAACAGGGGCAAGGATCGGCATGGACAGGACAGCAAGGCCCGAGGTCGAGGGCACGAAGAACGACAGCACGACCTGAATCCAGTACATCACGTTGATAAAGACGACCTCATTGAGGCCCGCAACGGTGCCTTCGGCCCAATGCAGGACCGTATCGGTGATGTGGCCCGCATCCATGACGACGACGATGCCGCGCGCAAGCCCGATGATCAGCGCCACACCCAACAGGTCACGCGCCCCGCCAACGAAGGCGTCAACCAATCCTCTTTCGCCCAACCGGCCTATGATCCCGATGCCAATTCCGGCGAACAGGAACAGCCCGCTCATCTCGGCCATCCACCAGCCGCCCAAGGACACACCCCAGATCATCACTGCGAAGGTCGCACCAAAGAGCAACAGGACGATTTTGTGCAAACCGGTGAAGTCGCTGGAACCTGCCTCGGCTGTGCCCCGGAAATGCGCCTCGTTCTCGGCCTTGCGGTCAAAGACAAGCGACCGCGACGGGTCGGCCTTGACCCGTGCGGCATAGCGCATGACGTAAGCAACGGCTGCGGCAAAGCTGAGCGCAAGCACGACCAGCCGCAACATCAGCCCGTCCGTGAAGGGCACACCGGCGGCATCCGATGCGATCACGGTCGAAAAAGCATTCACGGTCGAGCCGAGCACACCGACACCTGCGCCCAGCAGGATCACCGCCACGGCGGTCAGCGCGTCATAGCCTGCCGCGATCATCACGGGGGTCAGGATGATGTAGAAGGCCAGCGTTTCCTCGGCCATGCCATAGGTCGAGCCACCAAGCGCGAAGAGCGCCATCAGGATCGGGATCATCCACTTTTCCCGCCCTTTCAGCCGCGCCATTGCACCCTTGATGCCCGCATCAATCGCACCGGTGGCCGTCACCACACCGATGAACCCGCCGATCATCAAGACGAACAGTGCGACGTCGATCGCATTGGCCGTATAGCTGCCCGGATCATAGAACCCGGCTATGGGGGCAAGGATAACGTCGAAAAACCCCTGCGGATTAGCCTCGGTTGGCGCGTAGGTGCCCGCCACAGGAATGTCCTTGCCAAGCGTCTCGGACGCCACGCGTTCATACTGGCCCGCCGGGATGACCCATGTCAGGCCTGCGATGATGACGATCAGCGCGAAAAGGATCGTATAGGCTGAAGGAAAGTGGAAACGCGGGCTGTCTTCGGCAGGTATCGGTTTTGTGTCGGGCATAATGAGGTCCTTTCCTGTCCGGTCATAAATAGAACCGGCGATTACGCTTATCTTGATCGTGGATCGTAGATGGCGGACTGATCGAGGTTAGGTTGCGCGCATTACAGAGGCTTGTGGATCAGAACGCGAGCGGTGCCCGATGCTTCGCTTGAACTTTGCAGTGCAAGAAACCGCGCCGGGCAGCGCGGGGCTATCAAATCAGCGGCGTTTGCTGGTGCGCAAGGCGCAGCCACTTGCCATCGTCGTTCAGGTAGGTCGAGGTGCAGAGCGCATTATAAATCGGCTCGTCGCCCCGTTCGGCAGAGACGTGATAGGCCAGCACGGCAATGTTTTTCTGGCATGAGAGGTGACGCTCGCTCATCACCACCGAACGCCATCGCTGGGCGACCTCTTTTTCTCTCCAGAGCGCATCGCCCTGAAGAATGCCAGCCGGGAAGGGCAGGACGAAAACAGCGTCCTTTGCTGTTGCATGGCGTGCACTGTCAGCGCCTTTTGTCCAAAAGCGTTCTTCCAGATCCCAGAGGGTGTCATCTGCGGTCATGTGGCGTTCCTTTCAAAATTGACGGTTGTCCCGGGTGGTGGCTCTTTCGCGCATGGGCAAATCTCACTGCCCTTGTGCCATCAGCGTTTCACATCCTTGCTGCGCGGCACCTTCAGGCAAATTTGCAAGGTCTGAGACCTCGCACCAAGGGTCCACGCCGAACCGGACGAGCATCGACAATACAGTGCCGCTGATGCCGTGTTGGTCCTCACCTACTGGTGCGTAAAGAAACGCTTGGTATTGCGGGTCTTGTCCAAGTTGCGTCGGGGCGTCTGCCATTGCGGGCTCCTTCACTGGCATCTTTTGCAAGCGCCGAATTAGCTGATGTCATTGGACCAATCGGACTGAAACAGGCGGATGCCATACTTTTGGTGACCACCCGCATAGCGGAAACCGCGCAACCCTGTTCTGACTTAAATCAATGGGAGCCTATGAACGGCGTGTCAGATGAAATCGAGTTGAGAGGAGGCAGCGTCCATCCCGGACGCCCGCCTCTGTGAGATACTTCTCTCGACGTTTGTACATGGTCAAAAATATTCGCCATGTGAATAGTCTGCGCTCTCAACAGATGTTTCAAAGGTCGGCTTTGCGCCCCATTCGACGGCTGCGGCAAACTGTATAAACAACAGCCCAAAGTGGCCTTTGAGGATCGTAGATTTTTTCAGGGAAGGTCGTGTTCCCATTGTTTTCACAAAGGGATCGGAAGTCCGAACGTGTCCGCCAAAAGAACGAAGTTCAGCCCGAGAACCACGCAGGCGCCCAGCGTGGCAAGAACACGGAGAACGGGATTGATCCTGAACGCACCCATGACATCGCGCCGGGACGAAAAGTAAAGCAGCGCCAGCATCGGCACTGGCAGGGCGATCGACAAGACGACCTGTGACATCACGAGGGCCTGCGTTACGTTTACCCCCATCGCGACAACAATAAAGGCGGGCACCATCGTCACCGCGCGACGCACCCAGAGGGGCACGTGGAAATGGAGAAAGCCTTGCATGATCATCTGGCCTGCCATTGTGCCGACAACCGAACTCGAAATTCCTGATGCGATTAACGATGTCAGGAATATGCCTGCCGCCGCCGCTCCGAGAAGCGGAGTCAACGTATGGTAGGCGGTCTCGATTTCAGCCACCTCGGAATGTCCCTGATGAAAGGCGCTGGCGGCCATCATCACCATAGCCATATTGACCATTCCCGCCACAGCAAGCGCAAGAACGACTTCGGTGTTCGAGAACCGCAACAATTTACGCCGGTCCTCATCATCACGCACCACTGCACGTGACTGGGTGAGCCCGGAATGTAGATAGATTGCATGAGGCATAACCGTTGCACCGATGATCCCGACCGCGATTGTCAAAGCCATGCTGTCTGGCAGTGCAGGGGTCATCATCCCGATCCCGGCCGCGGCCCAGTCGACAGGGGCGATCAGAACCTCGGCGAGGTAGCAAAGTCCGATGACCCCGACGAGTGCGCCGATAATCAGCTCCATCGGGCGAAAGCCACGGCCCTCAAAGATCAGAATGCCGTAGGTCACGACGGCGGTAATGGCCATGCCGACGATCAGAGGGAGGTGGAACAATAATGCCAGGCCGATTGCGCCGCCAAGAAATTCTGCAAGATCAGTCGCCATGGCTGCGACTTCCGATATGCCCCACATCACCCAGACCAAGGATCGTGGGAGATTATCACGCGAGATTTCAGCAAGGTTCTTGCCGGTCACGATGCCAAGTCTTGCTGAAAGCGCCTGAAAAAGCATCGCGATCAAATTTGCCAGCAAAACCACCCAAAGCAGTGTGTATCCATAGCCTGCTCCGGCTTGAATGTTCGTGGCGTAGTTGCCCGGATCCATATAGGCAACCGATGCGACGATGGCTGGCCCCGCGAAGACAAGGCGACTGCGCCATCCGCGCGCTTCACCGCGCAAAACAGCAGAAATACCAGTCTGGGTTCGGGTTGTGAGATTAGACATGCAGAAAACCTCAGTGCAGCACTATTATAAATAGCCATGGCTAACTCTTTTGCAACAGGCAACTTTAAGCGTTTGAGGTATTGCGC
The DNA here is from genome assembly GCA_942490805.1 of uncultured Alphaproteobacteria bacterium. Lineage (GTDB taxonomy): Bacteria > Pseudomonadota > Alphaproteobacteria > Rhodobacterales > Rhodobacteraceae > Yoonia. Next base: position 14,091 of record CALNYU010000012.1, read on the forward strand.
TTCGAACCCTTGTCAAAAGTGATGGAAAGAGTCTTAGCTTTTGCTATATTAGGCGTAAAAGAAAGAGAGACATTTTGCCGGATACCTTCCTCGACAAAGAAAAACCGTCCAACCGTTTTGCGCGCGCCAGAGAGGCGCAGGCTGCCGTGTTGCTGGAAGATTATGTTGAAATGATCGGTGATCTCATCGAGGAATTCGGTGAGGCACGGGTCGCCGACATTGCAGAGCGCATGGGCGTCTCGCAACCCACAGCTACGAAATCCATCGCACGCCTGAAACGCGAAGGTTTGGCAACGTCGCGCCCGTATCGCGGTGTTTTTCTGACTGACGAAGGAGCGGTCTTGGCAACGCGCGTCCGCGCAAGACACAGAACCGTTGTCGCGTTTCTGGTGAAGCTTGGTGTTCCCGAGGATATAGCAGAACTCGATGCAGAGGGGATCGAACACCATGTTTCCCAAGTCACGCTCGATGTCTTTGATCGCATAGTGGCAAAGTCAGGGCGTTTCGACACATAGCTTGCCGATGGCGCCCCTTCGAGGCGCATGAAGAATGACACTGAAGCAAAGCAGGGCGCCCCAATGTTGCTGTTGAAATTGCCCGAGTAACCGCAATCCACATTGAGTTGCTGCGTGCCAATCAGAAGCAAAGTCCCGCAAAGCTGAAAGTGGCGGCGGCCCTCGCCAATGTCAGCTCGCAGGACGACGCGGGCTTTGGCTGCATCAATCCATGCCTCACGGCTAGCGCGGTTCTTGTGGGTTTCGGTCTTTTGGATGAGGTATTTCTAAAGAATTTGACAGGTGTATCAATTCTCGAAAGGCTGCGACAGCAGCGCGCAAGGAGCCCAGAATGTCCGCCGATCCATTGCTTCAGCCTTTCCAGCTCAAACATCTGACCTTGCGCAATCGCATTATGACGACCAGCCATGAACCTGCCTATCCGCAGGACGGCATGCCCAAGGAACGTTATGCCGCCTATCATGCAGAACGCGCCAAGGCAGGGGTCGCCTTGGCGATGACAGCAGGTTCTGCCGCAGTCAGCCGTGACAGCCCACCGGTGTTCAACAATGTCCTCGCCTATAAGGACGAAGTCGTGCCGTGGATTCAGAACCTCACAGACGCGGTGCATGAACATGGCTGCGCAGTGATGATCCAACTGACCCATCTGGGACGGCGCACGACTTGGAACAAAGGAGATTGGCTGCCGTCTGTGTCGTCTTCCAAGCACCGCGAACCCGCGCATCACGCCTTTCCCAAACTGATCGAAGACTGGGACATCACGCGCATTATCTCTGATTTCGCCGATGCGGCCGAACGGATGCAGGCGGGCGGCATGGATGGCATCGAATTGCAGGTCTACGGCCACTTGCTTGATCAGTTCTGGTCCCCCCTGACCAATGACCTGACCGGACCCTATGGGGCGGACACGCTGGAAAACCGTCTGCGCTTTCCGCTTGATGTGTTGGAGGCCGTGCGCAAGCGCGTTGGCCCCGATTTCATCATCGGGCTGCGCTACACAGCCGATGAGGCCCAGAAGGGCGGCATTACCGCCGAAGAGGGGTTGGACATTTCCAAACGCCTTGCCGCGACCGGGCAGATCGATTTTCTCAATGTGATCAAGGGGCGCATCCATACCGATCCGGCAATGACAGACGTGATCCCCGTTCAAGGCATGAAGAGCGCGCCGCATCTGGATTTCGCCGGGGCTGTGCGCCATGCCACTGGTCTGCCGACCTTTCATGCTGCGCGTATTCCTGATGTCGCGACTGCGCGCCACGCGGTGCAGGCGGGCCTTTTGGATATGGTCGGGATGACGCGCGCCCATATGGCCGACCCGCATATTGTACGCAAGATTGTCGAAGGACGGGAGCACGATATCCGCCCCTGTGTTGGCGCAACCTTCTGTCTGGATCGCATCTATCAGGGGGGTGAAGCCTTGTGCATTCATAACGCAGCAACTGGCCGCGAATTATCGATGCCGCATGATATTCCGGTTGCTGCGACCAAGAAGAAGATTGTGATCATTGGTGCTGGTCCTGCGGGTTTGGAGGCTGCGCGCGTCGCTGCAGAGCGCGGCCACGATGTGACCGTGTTTGAGGCGGCATCCGAGCCCGGGGGACAGGTGCGTCTGACCGCCCAATCCCCGCGCCGCCGCGAGATGATCGGGATCATCGACTGGCGCATGGCCCAATGTGCTGCGCGCGACGTCACCTTCCATTTCAATACATGGGCAGAGGCGGCGGACGTCACCGCCCTGAACCCCGATGTGGTGATCGTGGCCACGGGTGGCTTGCCGAATTTGGAACTGTTTGAACAGAAAGGCGAGCAGCCCCATGTCGTGTCTGCGTGGGACATCATCTCGGGTGATGTAAAGCCTGCAGGCAAGGTCCTCATCTACGACGAGAGTGGCGATCACCCCGCCTTGCAAGCCGCCGAGGTTGCCGCAAATGCCGGTGCCGAGGTCGAGATCATGACGCCGGATCGTACCTTCTCACCCGATGTGATGGCGATGAATTTGGTGCCATACATGCGCGCGCTTCAGGACAAGGACGTGACCTTTACCGTCACGCGACGATTGTTGGGCGTCGTGCCGCGCGGTAATAAACTGACGGCCACGATCGGCACTGATTACAGCGATCATACCTATCAGGTCGATGTCGATCAGGTCATCGTGAATTACGGCACCATGCCGCTGGACGAATTGTATTTTGCGCTCAAACCCTTGTCGGTGAACGCGGGTGAAGTCGATCATGACGCGCTGATCGCTGGCAATCCTCAAAGGGTGGTGCACCACGCAGACGGTACCTTTCAACTGTTCCGGATCGGCGACGCAGTCTCTGCCCGCAACACACATGCGGCCATCTACGACGCGCTGCGTCTGCTAAAGGATATCTGAGAGGCGCAGCAGTAGAAACATTCACGTGGTGTCGTTTCCTGTCATGCCGAGGGTGAAACCTATGCGATGCTGTGGACTGCCACAGTCTGCAGCCTTGCCATGCCGGTTGGCGCATCATTCATGAACAACATATTCCTATCTGGACTGCTGCGTTGCCATAACGCAAAGAAGCTCGAACATGATCGACGCACCTAGGAATGCGGTGCCCCCGCTTGGATCAAAGGGCGGCGAAACCTCGACCAAATCTGCGCCGATGATCCGCACGTTGTCCAAAGCGCGCACGACTTGAATGGCTTGATAGGAATTGGGCCCGCCGATCTCGGGCGTGCCGGTCCCGGGTGCGAAGGCGGGATCAACGAAATCAATGTCATATGAAACATAGGTGTCGGTCTGCCCGACAATCTCGCAGGCCTCCTCCATCACGCTATCAACGCCGCGGGCGTGGAATTCCTCAATCGGGATGACCCGAATGCCAACAGCCTTTGCAAAATCACGATCTTCGTTATCGTAAGTTGTCCCGCGAATGCCGATTTGCACCACTCTTTTGGGATCAAGAAGACCTTCCTCGACAGCGCGCCGGAACGGGGTTCCGTGCGTAAATTTCGTGCCGCCGAAATACGCGTCAAACAGGTCTGTGTGGCTGTCGAAATGGATCATGGAAAGCGGCGCATCCTTGGCCAAGGCCCGCAAGACGGGCAGGGACGTCAGATGATCCCCGCCTGCCGTGAGCGGCCGAATGCCGGCAGACTTCACATCGTTCGTAGAAAGACGTCACGCGCGCCATTGTCTCCATCAGATCGGCCGGATTGGGGGCGACGTCGCCAAGATCGGCACAATTGGCCATCTCGAAAGGGCGCACACCAGTGGCACCGTTTTGTGCCCGTATCATCGTGGACATATCGCGCAATTGGCGCGGGCCGTGGCGCGGCCCGGACCGATTGGTCGTGCCGCCGTCCCATGGCACGCCGATCAGACCGATTTCGACATCCTTGATCCTTGCGTCGGTCAGCGCGACATGCGGCAACCGCATGAACGTTGCCACGCCCGCAAAACGGGGCAGATCGAAACCGGAAACCGGGTGAAAGAATGTGTCGGTCAATGCGCTGCTCCTGTCGCGGCACGCTACGGGCAAAAGCCCCTTCGCCAAAGATTATAGTTGATCTTGCATGATGAGCCATGGTTCAAGTCGCATACTACCTTGGCAATAAAGGCATTGCGCGCTGCTGCTTGGGTGAGCGGAGCCTTTTCTGCTCATAGTCGGCGTCACTTGTGACCCGCAGCGTGCAACAGGCTCCTTTCATTAATCATCAGGCGGCGCGCCGCCACGCGAAAGGGTAAGCCATGTTACATAACGATCAGCTCCAACAATGGGACCGCGAGAATTTCTTTCATCCTTCAACCCATCTTGCCGAATTTGCGCGCGGGAACCTGCCGCACCGCGTGATCACCGGCGGATCGGGATGCTACATCGAGGATCGTGACGGCAATCGTATGCTGGACGCATTTGCAGGGCTTTATTGCGTCAACGTAGGCTATGGGCGGCCAGAGATTGCCGAGGCGATCGCCGAACAGGCCAAGGAATTGGCCTATTACCACGCCTATGTCGGGCATGGCACCGAGGCGTCTATCACGCTTGCAAAAATGGTGCTGGACCGTGCGCCTGACCATATGTCCAAGGTCTATTTCGGTCTGTCGGGTTCGGATGCGAATGAGACCAACATCAAGCTGATCTGGTACTACAACAACATTCTGGGCCGCCCCGAAAAGAAAAAGATCATCTCGCGCTGGCGTGGGTATCATGGATCGGGCCTGATGACCGGATCGCTGACGGGGCTGGATCTGTTTCACAAAAAGTTCGATCTGCCACTGGCGCAAGTCATCCACACAGAGGCACCGTTCTATTTCCGCCGCGCGGATCAGGCGCAGAGCGAGGCTGAGTTCGTGGCACATTGTGTGTCCGAATTAGAGGCAATGATCCACCGCGAAGGGGCCGATACGATTGCAGCCTTTATCGGTGAACCGGTACTTGGCACAGGTGGGATCGTGCCGCCACCCGAAGGCTATTGGCCGGCTATCCAAGCTGTTTTGGATCGACACGACATTCTGCTGGTCGCCGATGAAGTGGTCACCGGTTTCGGACGGCTTGGCACGATGTTCGGGTCGGATCACTATGGGATGCGTCCCGATTTGATCACGATCGCAAAAGGTCTGACATCCGCTTACGCGCCGCTATCGGGGTCTATCGTGTCCGACAAAATGTGGTCCGTCCTTGAAAAAGGGACCGATGAAAACGGGCCGATTGGCCATGGCTGGACGTACTCGGCGCATCCGATTGGCGCGGCTGCTGGCGTGGCCAATTTGGCGCTGATCGACAAATTGGGCCTGGTCGAGAACGCGGGCACTGTTGGCAAATACCTCAATGATGAAATGCGTGCGGCGCTCGCGGATCATCCGCATGTGGGAGAGGTGCGTGGAACTGGCATGATTTGCGCTGTGGAGTTCGTGGCCGATAAAGACAGCCGGACGTTCTATGACGCGAACGATAAGATCGGACCACAAATCGCGGCCAAGATGCTTGCGCAAAACAGCGTGATTGCGCGTGCTATGCCGCAGGGTGACATTCTGGGCTTTGCGCCGCCTTTCTGCCTGACCCGCGAAGAAGCCGATCAGGTGGTTGCGGCAACTGTGCAGGCGGTCACGTCTGTTTTAGGTTAGCGTTGAACAGCGACTGGTCTTGAAACACCAAGAAATCGTTGCGCTCCGGCGTGCATGCAATCGCACGCCGGACCCCACGTCAGCGCAGATTGTCGGTTCAGGAGGCGCGTCCGGTATAGCGCGCAAGGATCGCGTCTGCGATGTCTGATACGGTCTCTCGCGCTGCGGCATGGCCCACGTTCGCGACATCAAGCAGGCGATCATCGCTTCGGTGCCGGTCGCAGTTGCAAGGGCGCGGGTCAGTTTTTCTTGTTCTTGCTTGGGCCAAACTGAAATCGCGCATCAATGCGCCTCGGTCAGCCCATCAAGGTCACCGGCACCGCCATAGGCCGTCGCGTTTTCGCAGGCGTGCTGCGCGCATTCAAGTTCGAGCGTTGTGTGCGCCAGCGCGAAATCGGATCGCAGCTTTTCTTTCACAGCCGCTTTGATGGCGTCTGCATTTTTCCACATGCCGCTTTCGACAACGACATGTGCATCAAGGGCCGCGTGATGTTCGTTCATCTGCCAGAAATGCACATGGTGGACATCCTTCACACCGTCGACGTCGCGTATTGCGGCAAGCACGGCGTCGGTTGCGATATCGGGCGGGCTGCCAAGCATCAGAACCCGGATGACAGGTCCGATTTCTCGGAACGATTGCCACAGGATATACCCTGCGATCATCAATGTGACGATGGGATCCACCAGCCACCAATCGAACAGCAGAATGAGCGTGCCAGCCACGATCACGGCAACAGAGCCAAGGGCATCTGCGACGTTATGCAAAAAGGCGGCCCGGATGTTCATGCTTTCTTTGGACATCGCGTAGGTGAGCATCGCGGTCACGATGTCGACAACAAGCGCGATACCCGCCACGATCACGACAACCCAGCCAACCACAGGCTGCGGCTCAACAAACCGCAAGGCGGCTTCATAGCTCAGATAGAGGCCAATCACGATCAATGTGGTGTAGTTGATGAGGGCCGCGACAACCTCGATCCGGCCATAGCCGAATGTCATTATCTCATCTCTGGGCCGACGCGCGATCTTGCGCGCGCCGAACGCAAGGACGAGCGAGATCGCATCGGAAAAGTTGTGCAGGGCATCCGCAATCAGCGAAAGACTGCCGGAAAGAATGCCGCCAATGACCTGTACGACTGTCAGTCCCAGATTTACGGCGATGGCCAGAAACACACGTTTGTCGCCAGTCGCTGGGTCGATGTGGTGGTGATGTCCGGCCATTTGCGATCTTTCAGTATCTCATTCATGTCGTCCAACCTACTTGATTGACTGTTTGGGTCTCTCAGAGGCTGGCTGAAACGCTCAGTGAGCGACATTCCACATGTTCACAAGCTGTGACGCTATCAGATTTGATGAACGTAAGTGCCCGGGGCAGCCCCAATCGGGGCCAACCCCTCTTTCGGCGCGCCGATCGATGGTGGCGATGTTGCACCACTGCTTTTCTGTTCCAGCCACGTCTTCCACGCGGGCCACCAAGACCCAGGCAGCGGTTCATTTTGTGCAAACCAAGCGTCGGGACCCACGTAAAGTGCCCCGGCCGGCCGATGCGACATCCGGTGATGACCGCGGGCAAGCTTTGGTTCATTGACGATACCGCTGTTGTGGCCGCCGCTTGTGAGGACAAAAGTCATATCGCTGTCCGTGAAAAGCTGGGTTTTGTAGACGGACTTCCACGGCGCGATATGGTCAGTTTCTGTGCCCACCGCAAAGATCGGCGCCGAGATATCTTTAAGCGCAATAACCTTTCCCTCGACGGCAAACCTGCCCGCCGACAGGCGGTTTTCCAAAAACAGGCCGCGCAGATATTCCGAATGCATCCGGGCCGGCATCCGGGTCGTGTCGGACACCCAGACGCCCATGTCGGTCGGTAAATCCTCTTTGCCAAGGTAATAGCGCCTGACGGCACGGGAATAGATCAGATCCTCGGACCGGATCGCCGAAAAGGCACGGGCCATTTGGGGGCGGTCAAGATAGCCTTTCTCCCACATCATGTCCTCAAGGAAAGCAATCTGGCTTTCATCGAGAAACAACAGCAACTCTCCGGCTTCGGCAAAGTCGACTTGCGCCGCCATGAGCGAGATCGACGCTAACCGGTCGTCGTGGTCACGTGCCATTGTGGCTGCTGCAATCGCCAGAATTGTACCACCCAGACAATAGCCGACCGCATGAACCTTGCGCTCTGGCACAATGGCATTCACCGCATCGAGCGCCGCCATCACGCCGCGTTTGCGGTAATCCTCCAGCGATAGTTCGGCCTGTTCGGCGGTCGGATTGCACCATGAGATCATGAACACGGTAAAGCCCTGTTCGACCAGATACTTGACCATGGAATTGTGCGGTGAGAGATCAAGGATATAGTATTTCATGATCCATGCAGGCACGATCAGGATCGGCTCGGCCTGCACCTTATCGGTCTGCGGTGTGTACTGGATCAACTCGAAAAGATCGTTGCGGAACACAACTTCGCCCGGTGTACAGGCCAGATCCTTGCCGATTTGAAAGCCTTCCGGTGCGGGCTCGTGGCCCTGCGCGATGGTGTTTACGAAATCATGTGTGAAGTTGCGCGCGCCCTCGGCCAAATTTGTGCCGTTGCTTTTCTGTGTTTCCTCAATGATCTCCGGATTGAGGGCGGGAAAGTTGGAAGGTGACAATAAATCAAGCATCTGGCGGGCCATAAAGCGGGTCCGGTCTGCATCGTCGGGCCGTAATCCGCGCAGATGGTCGGTTGCATAATCCCACCAGTCCTGCATCGCCAGAAACCCCTGTTGCATGTTCCTGAAGGGGGGCTTTGCCCACCCGGGATGCCGAAAGCGATGATCATAGGCTTTGGGCGTAAAGGCCGGGACAGCATCTTCGCGTGGCAAGATCGACTGACCCATCAGTTTTGCCATATTTTCCTGCGCGCGTTCGGCCAGTTCAAGCTGACGCCCAGGGGACCGCGCGAGGTGCAGTGCCCAGTCGCTCCAGGCTTGGATGAAAGCATTTGGTGACACACCGGCCGATAAATAGGCGACAGCCGCGCGTGACGCCCGATCCAGGTTTTCGTGCGGATGTGCTGCCTGTGTTGGGTCCTGGGCTGGCGGCGCAGGCTTGACCACGGCAGGAAGCGAGGTCTTTTGCAGCGCTTTGACAGATGTCTTGGGCTTTGATGGACGCTTGGTCATTTGTTCTTTCCAATGATGGCGTGCCTCTCTCGTCGATCCCATTTTCGCAAAATGGGGCGGGCTCAAAAACGCAGGCACAGAGCATGAACCCAATCTTGCAATAATCCCTAGCGATCACATTGATATAGATCAGCGAGCGCTTTCACTTAGTTTTGTAAGCTCGGGTCACGTTTTCGCGGCTGGCTGGCAGTGCGCGGCAGGCAAGCAGTGAGGCCCGTTTGACACGCACAAGCCCAAATCAGGCATTGAGCAAAGGCGCTACCGGCGCCGGGGTGGGCGCGGCTATGGGGAATGCTGACCTAACAGGCGACGACGAATCGAATACCCCAGATAAACAGGCCGACCAATTGCGACCTTCCGATCAACGCGGGCCCGTTGACGGCGTTGTCCATGCTGTGAGAGGGGCGGTCGTGGATGTCGTCTTTGACGCCTCCGACCTGCCAGCGATTAATTCTGCGCTGATCGTGAAATGGGACCGACCCACCACCCTCATTCTCGAAGTTCACAGCCACCTTGATCAAAAGACTGTGCGCGCGGTGGCGTTCCAATCCACTGCGGGCCTTTCGCGTGGTGTGGCGGTACATGCCAGCGACGGACCAGTGACCGTGCCTGTTGGCGATGCCATTCTTGGGCGGCTTCTCGATGTGGTGGGCAATCTTCAGGACGACGGGCCTGCGCTGCCCGACGATACACCGCGTCGGTCGATCCACGCCTTGCCGCCGCTTTTGAAATCCCAGACGGGTGCCACCGATGTGTTCGAGACAGGGATCAAGGTGATCGACCTGCTGACGCCGATGGCACAGGGCGGCAAGGCTGCGATGTTTGGCGGCGCAGGCGTGGGAAAGACCGTTCTGGTGATGGAACTGATCCGCGCCATGGTTGAAAAATACGAAGGCACGTCGGTCTTTGCCGGCGTTGGGGAAAGATCGCGCGAAGGGCACGAGTTGCTGACTGAAATGCAGGACTCGGGCGTGCTGGACCGCACTGTCTTGGTTTACGGCCAGATGAATGAACCACCCGGAGCACGCTGGCGGGCGCCGCTGACGGCCCTGACGATTTCAGAGTATTTCCGCGACCAGAAGCACAAGAACGTGCTGCTTCTGATGGATAACGTGTTCCGCTTTGTTCAGGCCGGGGCCGAGGTTTCAAGCCTGCTGGGGCGCCTGCCTTCGCGCGTGGGCTATCAGCCGACACTTGCGACTGAAGTGGCGGGCCTGCAAGAACGTATTGCCTCGGTGGCGGGCACCGCGGTGACGGCTATTCAGGCGGTCTATGTGCCTGCCGACGATTTCACCGACCCTGCAGTGACCACAATTTCCGGCCATATGGATTGCGTGATCATGCTGTCCCGCGCCCAAGCCTCCGAGGGGTTTTATCCGGCAATTGATCCCTTGGGGTCGTCATCAATGCTGCTTGATCCGCTGGTTGTCGGTGATGATCACTATCAAACTGCCGAAGCTGTCCGTCAGGTGCTGGCAAGGTTCCGCGAGCTGACCGACATCATTTCGCTGCTGGGGGTCGAGGAGCTTGGTGCCGCCGATCGCTTGATTGTGAAACGCGCGCGGCGGTTGCAGCGGTTCCTGACCCAGCCTTTCATGGTGACAGAGGCCTTTACCGGCACGCCGGGTGCCAGTGTACCGCTTGTCGAGACCTTATCGGGATGCCGCGCCATCCTTGATGGTGAGGCTGACGACTGGTCGGAAAGCTCGCTCTATATGGTGGGTACATTTTCAGACGCCCGCAAAAAGGAAGCCGCAGCAAATGCCACGGACGCCGGGGCCGCGGCATGAGATTGCGGATCGTGACCCCTCTATCGGTCGTCGTGGACGAGGATGCCGACAGCTTGCGGGCGCAGGATGCCAGCGGCAGCTTTGGGATCAGGTCCGGTCACGCCCCGTTTCTGACCGCACTGGCGGTGTCTATCCTGCGCTGGAAAACCGACGGGCTTGAGCGGTTCTGCGCCCTGCGTGGCGGGGTGCTGACCGTGACCGGCAATACCACCGTCGCCATCTCTACCCGCGAGGCAGTGGTGGGCGACGATCTTGCTACGCTGGACGCGGAGGTGCTGGCGCGGTTTCAGTCAGAGGCCGATGAAGAACGGGTTGAGCATGTCGAGACGATGCGCCTGCAGATGAACGCCATCCGGCAAATGATCGTCAGGCTGCATCAAGGTGCCGACACAGGACAGTTCCGATGACCGAGAACCCGTCAGAGCCCCCTGAAACAGATCCGCTGATCGATGAAATCCGCAAGCATCGCAGCCTCCATGACCAGTGGCTGCGCGAAGGTGACATGTCCGTCGGGCGCCGTTTGGCGCAGATCGGCGTGCTGGGCTGGATCTTTGTTCTGCCGACGTTGGCGGGCCTGTTCTTTGGGCGCTGGCTCGATGCACGGTTTGAGACCGGTATTTTCTGGAGCGCGCCGCTGATGTTGCTTGGACTTTGTATTGGCGGCTGGACCGCTTGGAAATGGATGAATGCACGATGATCGACCTCTCCACCATACCGCTTTTTGTCCTTCTTCCGGTCTGCTTTCTTGGCGGGCTTTTCATCGGATACGGCTATTTTCGCGCACTGCGCGAGACGGCCCATCTCATTGTGAACGGGGGTGAACCGCTCAAGGCCATCGCCCTGACCTTGGGGCGCATTTCGCTTCTGGCTACCGCGTTCTTTATCGCCGTGCTTTTGGGCGGTCTTGCGTTGCTGGCCGCGTTTGCAGGGGTCCTTTGCGCCAAATGGATCATGCTCCACAGGGTGCGGGAGTTTCCATCGTGAACTCCCCGCTCGACTCCAATGTCCTGTTTCAATTCGGACCGGTGCCGATTACGCAAGCGATCGTGACGACATGGGTGATCATGGCGATACTGGTCATCGGGGCGTTCGTGCTGACACGGCGGCTCGACTTGCGACCCACCCGGCGTCAGGCCGCGTTGGAACTGATGGTCGCCACGCTCGATACCCAGATCACCGAGACGACAGGTGCGACACCCGCGCCTTATCGCGGGTTCATCGGGACGCTCTTTATATTCATTCTGGCCGCGAACTGGTCCTCGTTGGTGCCGGGGATCGACCCGCCGACAGCGCAGCTTGAAACCGATGCCGGGCTGGCCGTTCTGGTGTTCCTGTCGGTCATCTGGTTTGGGATCCGCGCGGGCGGGGTGGGCGGATGGTTGAAAGTCCTTTGCAGCACCCAATCCGGTGATGATCCCGCTGAATATCCTGCAAAGCCTCACGCGGGTGTTTTCCATGTTCGTCCGGCTTTTCGGCAACGTGATGAGCGGCGTCTTCGTGATTGGCATCGTCGCCTCGCTGGCGGGCCTCTTGGTGCCGATCCCGCTGATGGCGCTCGATCTGCTGACCGGACTGGTGCAGGCCTATATCTTTGCGGTGCTGGCGATGGTGTTCATCACCTCCGCCGTCGAGGACGGCACGCGCACCCCCTCGCTTCCCACCCCTTCCCAATCCGAAACACATAAGGAGACATGATGGACTATCTCAGTTTGGCCAGTATTTTCTGCGCCGCCTTTGCCGTGGCTTTTGGTGCTATTGGCCCCGCACTTGCCGAAGGGCGCGCCGTTGCTGCCGCGATGGATGCCATCGCCCGTCAGCCCGATGCCGCAAACACGATCTCGCGCACGCTTTTTGTGGGCCTTGCAATGATCGAGACGACGGCGATCTACTGTCTGGTGATTGCGCTCTTGCTGCTCTTCGCCAACCCGTTGCTGGGATGATCGTATGACGCTCGATTGGTGGGGGCTCGGCCTTCAGGCCATCAATGTCCTAATCCTTGTCTGGCTTCTGAGCCGCGTGTTCTGGCGTCCGGTGGCCGGTGCCATCACACGCCGTCAGGAAGCGGCGCAGGCAATGCTGGACGAAGGCAAGACCGCACAGGCGAAAGCCGATGCCGCACTGGCCGAGGTCGCTGAGACCCGCAAAGGTATTGCGGCAGAACGCGAGGCCATTCTTGCCGAGGCCAAGGCGGCAGCGGACGCAGTCGCGAAAACCGCGCAAAAGGATGCGCAAACCAAAGCAGATACGCTCCTCGCGGCGGCGCACACCACCATTGACCGCGATAGAACCACCGCACGAAAGGAAAACGCGGCGCGGGCTGCCACGCTTTCCGCCGAGATTGCCGCGCGACTTTTGGGCCGGTTCAACACGCCTGCGGTTCAGGCGGAGTTCCTGACGCAACTTCTTGAGGCTATCTCAGGCATATCCGGTTCTGACCGCGCAGCGTTGTTAGCTTCGCAAGGCGATATCGAGATCATCACCGCGACAGATCTGGAGGGTGCGGAAAAAGCGAAGATCGAACAAGCCGTCACAGATGCGCTGGGCGAGGTGGCCAGTCTTCGTTTCATCACCGATCCCAAGCTGATCGCCGGACTGGAACTGCGCAGCGCGCATTTCGTGTTGCACAATAGTTGGCAGGCCGATCTCGAGACGATCCTCAAGGAGGTCGAGAATGCAGGCTGATCCGCCAGACTGGCTCGCATCAGCGCAAGACGCAGTGCGGCGCGCGGCACTGGGGCCGCGCCGCGAACACCGGGGCCGTGTCGAAGAAATCGGGGATGGTGTGGCGATGATCTCGGGGCTGCGTGACGTGCGCCTTGACGAGGTCCTGCGGTTCGAGGGCGGCCAGTTCGGGTTCGCTCGGGTGCTTGACCCTGATCTGATCGGCTGCGTTTTTATTGATGCCGCGACCAAAGTCGAAGCGGGCGATGCGGTCTTTGGCACAGGCGAAGTCGTCAGTGTCCCTGTGGGTGACGCGCTGTTGGGGCGTATCGTTGACCCGCTTGGTCGCCCGCTCGATGGCAAGGGGCCGATCGAGGCCTCTGAGCGGTGGCCGATCGAACGCCCCGCACCATCAATCATCGAACGCGATCTTGTGACCGAGCCGGTGCAGACCGGCATCCTCGTGATGGACACGTTGTTCGCCCTTGGTCGGGGCCAGCGTGAACTCATCGTCGGCGACCATTCCACAGGTAAAACGACGCTGGCCACAGACGCCATGATCGCGCAGCGCGATAGCGACATGATCTGCGTCTATGTCGCCGTGGGGCAAAAGACATCCAGCGTGCGCCGCGCCATTGACGCGCTGCAGGAACACGGAAATTTCGCGCGCTGCATTGTGATGGTCGCAGGCTCTGCCTCTGCACCGGGGCTGCAGTGGATCGCGCCCTACGCGGGCATGACGATGGCCGAGTATTTCCGCGACAAGGGCGGGCACGCGCTTGTGGTCATCGACGATTTGTCAAAACATGCCGCCACCCACCGCGAAATCGCTCTTCTGACGCGGCAATCTCCGGGCCGCGAGGCCTATCCGGGGGATGTGTTCTACATCCATGCGCGCCTGCTGGAACGGGCGGCCAAACTGTCAAAGGCGCGGGGCGGCGGGTCTTTGACCGCCTTGCCGATTGCCGAAACCGATGCGGGCAACCTGTCGGCCTATATCCCGACCAACCTGATTTCGATCACGGACGGGCAGATCGTACTCGATGCGGCCTTGTTCCATCAGGGGCAGAAACCTGCTGTGGACGTGGGGCTGAGCGTCAGCCGTGTAGGGGGCAAAACTCAGGCGTCCGTCTTGCGCAAGGCGGCGGGCACGCTGCGGCTCGACTATGCACAGTTTCTGGAGCTTGAGGTCTTTACCCGCTTCGGTGGCATGCCCGAAGGCCGCGTGCGTGACCAACTCAAACGCGGGGAAAGGATCCGTGCGATCCTGCGTCAGCCACAGAATACACCGCTTCGTTTGGCCGATGAGGTGGCACTCCTGCTCGCTGTACAGGCAGGGCTGCTGGATCAGCTGTCGCTCGACGCTGTTGCGTCATTTCGGAACAGGCTCCCAGAAAGTCTTGACCGGGATGCTGCCGATGCCCTGCGTGCCATCGCAGAAACCGGAGAGCTGGACAAAGAGGCACGAGCTGGGCTGATGGCCGCGATGACGGGCCTTGCGGCGCAGCTTGGCGATGCAGGGCCCGCGACATGAGCGAACGATTGGCTGATGTTAGCGCCAGGATCGACGGCATTCGGCAGTTGGGCGCGGTGGTGAATGCGATGAAGGGCATCGCCGCCGCACGCGCAAACACCGCGCGCACTGAGATAGCAGCCGTTGACAGCTATACAGCAACAATTGCTGCCGCGATCTCCGATGCAATCGGCCCCCGAAATCTCGCGTCGATCTCCGAAAGCGCCACGGACAGTGCCGACGCAAAGACGGGTCTATTGGTATTCTGCGCTGAACAAGGCTTTGCTGGTGCTTTCAGCGAACGCATTTTGGACAGCATCGATGACGATCTGTCGACCACCAGCCTCTTTTTGATCGGCACCCGGGGCCAGTCGATCGCCATGGCGCGCGGCCTCCAACCGGATTGGTCCGCGCCCATGTCCTCGCACACGCCCGGTATTCCAAAGCTCGCTGATACCATCGCCAAGGCGATCTACGGCGCACAAGGCGAGGGGCGTTTTGAGCGCATGGATATGATCCACGCCGGATTGGCGTCCGGGCAACCGCACATCGTCCGGAAAGTTCTGTTACCAATCGACAGGTCGGATTTGCCACCGCCTGGGGCCACACGTCCTCTGACCCAACTTCCAGCGGACGCCCTTATCAACAGTCTGAGCGGGGATTATCTTCATGCCCTTTTGTGCAAGGCGGCGCTTCATGCCTTTGCCGCCGAGAACGAAGCACGCATGGAGGCCATGTCTGCTGCGGGTAGCCAGATCACGCGCGAGTTGGGCCGCTTTGAGGCGACGTTGCGTCAGGTGCGGCAGGAGGCCATCACGGCCGAGATTATCGAGCTTGGAACCGGTGCTGTGTCCGTGCGCGGAGCAGGCTAGGGGCCGTCGGTTACGTCTTTCTCTGGGCGAGAATTCTGCCTGACCGATGCGAAATGCCGATTGCATCCTGCCCTGTTTATGAGGGAACCTGTGCACCAAGCATAAAGCAATAAGGTCTAGCCCAACATGAAAGCCGTCTTGTTCGAGAAGTTTCAGGAAGCCCCGAAACTGGTCAATCTGGATGACCCAACGCCCGAGACGCACGGGGTGGTCATCAAGGTCGAGGCCACAGGCGTTTGTCGCAGCGATTGGCACGGATGGATGGGGCATGACAGTGACATTGATTTGCCGCATGTGCCGGGTCACGAATTGGCCGGTGTGATCGCGGCGGTGGGCAAGAACGTGGTGAACTGGCGGGTCGGTGACCGGGTGACGGTGCCGTTTATTTGCGGCTGCGGGTCTTGTTCGGAATGTCACGCAGGGCACCAGCAAGTGTGCC
This sequence comes from uncultured Alphaproteobacteria bacterium, assembly GCA_942490805.1. Lineage (GTDB taxonomy): Bacteria > Pseudomonadota > Alphaproteobacteria > Rhodobacterales > Rhodobacteraceae > Yoonia. The sequence goes on from CALNYU010000012.1 coordinate 30,137, forward strand.
ACAACCAGCAGCAGCCGGGCTTTACCCATTGGGGGTCTTTTGCCGAGTATGTTCCGATCCATCAGGCCGATCTCAATGTTGTGGCGCTGCCGGAAAACATGGATTTTGCCACCGCTGCCAGCCTTGGCTGCCGGTTCGCTACGTCGTTTCGCGCGGTCGTTGATCAAGGTAAAACATCCGCCGGACAATGGGTTGCGGTGCATGGTTGTGGCGGGGTCGGGCTGTCTGCGGTGATGATTGCGAATGCGGTTGGCGCAAATGTCATCGCCATTGATATTGATGATGCCAAACTTGCCTTGGCCAAGGCGCTTGGGGCTGTGGCCACAATCAACGGGGCAACGGTGCCCGATGTCGCCGAGGCCGTGATTGAGATGACGAAGGGCGGCGCGCATGTCTCGCTGGACGCATTGGGTCACCCAGTGACCTGCTTTAATTCGATCCAGAATTTGCGGCCACGCGGCAAGCACGTGCAGGTTGGTTTGATGCTGGGCGAACATACAACGCCGCAGGTGCCTATGGCCAAGGTGATCGGCAAAGAGCTTGAAATCCTCGGCTCTCACGGGATGCAGGCGCATCGCTATGGTGCGATGCTCGACATGATCGGCTCTGGCAAGCTTGATCCCGCGCGTCTGGTGGGTGACAAGATCGCGCTTGCGGATGCCCCCGAGGCATTGATGAACATGGACAAGTTCCAATCCGTTGGCGCGACTGTCATCACCACATTCTAAAGGCGCGATGATCCCAAAGGGCCACGCAACAAGGACCGCCTATGTTTGAAAAAGTAGACGACTATCCCGTTGATCCGATCATGATCGGTGCCGATTATTTTGCGCAGGATCCGCGCAAGGACAAGCTGAACCTGACGGTCGGGATCTATCAGGACGCAGCCGGAAAAACACCCGTGCTGCAAGCGGTCAAACGGGCCGAGCAGCGTTTGATTGAGACCCAAACCAGCAAGTCCTACCTCGCCCTGACGGGTGACGCGGATTATTGCCGCACCTTGGGGCACGAAATCGTCGGCGCAGACCAATACGACACCTGCGTTGCCGCGCAGACAGCGGGCGGTGCTGTCGCGCTGCGGGTCATGGCAGACCTGATCGCCCAAATGCCTTCAAAGCCTACCGTTTGGCTGCAAACACCGACCTACGGCAATTATATCCCGATCCTGACGGCGGCGGGGGCGCAATTCAGGCCCGTGCCTTACTATGATCCCTTGGGGCGCAAGATCGTCTTTGATCAGATGCTGGAGGGATTGCAACAAGCCCAAGCAGGCGATGTCTTTTTGATGCAGGGCGTCTGTCACAATCCAACGGGCGCGGACATGACACCTGCGCAGTTTGATGCCTTGCTTGATGTGCTGGAAGCACGCGGCATCGTGCCTTGGATCGACCTTGCCTATCTTGGTTTTGCGCAGGGCTTTGCGGCCGATTGCGACATGGCCCACAAAATTGCCGCCCGCTTTCCCGAATGCGTGGTCTGTATCACCCTGTCCAAATCCTTTGGCATCTACCGTGATCGTGCCGGGGCGTTGTTCGTCAAAACAAATCCGGCAGATCGGGCGCGGATGCAGCGCGCGGTCTCTGCGATCGTGCGCTCTGGCCCGTCTCATGCGCCTGATCATGGACCATCGGTCGTCCGGACGATCCTGCAAGATGCAGACCTCAAAACATTGTGGCTCGGCGAACTTGAACAAATGCGTCAACGGGTGTTGCAGGTCCGCAAGGACATCGCCGAAACAGAACTGCGGGATTTCGGGCGCAGCGATCTTGGATTTCTGGCCGATCAATCAGGTATGTTCTCGCTTTTGCCGCTCACTCCACCACAAGAGGCGGCGCTGACGCAAAAGCATGGCATCCATGTTGTGCAAGGCGGGCGTGTGAATGTGGCCCGATTGTCAGAAGGTGATATACCGCATCTGATACGCGCCTTCCATGATGTGACGGCGAAATGAAAACTGCACGCAGCGACAACCGGTAAAGTACAGGAAAACCTCAGATGAAAATGACACGCTTGGGGGGCGATGGCCCTGAAATTTCGCAATTCGGGATCGGGGCCATGTCCTTTGCTGGCATCTATGGTGATGCGACCGTCGACGAAAGCCATGCTGTGCTCGACGCCTGCCGGTCCATGGGCGTCACCCACATCGACACGGCAAATGTCTATGGTCTGGGGCGATCAGAAGAGATCATCGGCAGTTGGTTGGCGGCCAACCCTTCGGCAAGATCTGAAATGCATATCGCCACCAAAGCCGGTATCACGCGAAGCGCAGAGCGGCCCTTCAACAACGACCCTGACCATCTGGAGGCATCTTTGGATGCAAGCCTTCAGCGGCTGGGCGTTGACCATGTGGATCTGTTTTACGTCCATCGTTACGACAAAGCGCATAGCCCCGAGGATGTCGCAGGCACCCTCAAGCGGTTGATTGAGAGCGGCAAGACGCGGGCCGTTGGCCTGTCCGAGGTCGCGCCAAGCACATTGCGTCGCGCGTTCACCGAATGCCCGATTGCGGCAGTGCAATCCGAATATTCGCTTTCAACCCGTGCGCCAGAGCTGGGACTGACCCAAACCTGCGCCGAACTGGGTACAACGCTTGTTGCCTTCTCTCCGGTGGGGCGCGCCTTTCTCACGGATGCGCCGTTCCCTTACGCGCGCGCCCAATCCATGGCCTTCACCAAAAACAACCCGCGTTTCATGGAGCCGAACTATAGCGCGAACATCGCTGCGACAGATAAACTGCGTGCGCTTGCCGCCGACATGGGCGAGCCGACAGCGGCACTCGCAATTGCCTGGCTCATCGCCCAAGGTGACCACGTGCTGCCTATTCCGGGCACCAAGAACCTGACACATCTTTCGGAACTCGTTCGCGGTACCGAGCTCGACTTGGGCGCGGAGGACATTGCGCGGATCAATGAAATCCTGCCCGTGGGCTGGGCGCACGGCGACCGTTACACAACCGAGCAGTGGCTGGGGCCGGAGCGGTATTGTTAACCGTCGGCAATTAGTCCTTGGCGTTTTTCCATTTCACCGGGGTCACATAAATCATGGTGTCGTCAACGCTGACCATCACCTCGTCGTCCTGAATATTGACCTGGATTTTCATTGCGCGATTGGCAAGTTCACCAAGTGCTTTGGTCTCTTCTTCCGCAAAATTCGTCACCTGAAGGTTATCAAAGCGGGTGGTGCTGTTTTTGACCTTCTCCCACCACATCTCGGCTGTTCTGCCGCCGTAGGCATAGATAATCACCTCATTGGCTTTGCCGCAGGATTGGCGAATGATCTTCTCGCTCGGAAGCCCGAGTGAAACCCATAACTCAAGCTCGCCGCTCAGGCTTTTCTGCCAGATGTCGGGCTCATCATCGGTGGAAATACCCTTGGTCATTTCCAGATGCTCATGGGCATTCAGCGCAAAAGCGAGAATACGCACCATCATCCGTTCGTCCGTCTCTGACGGATGTTTGGCAACGGTGAGTTTATGGGTCTCGTAGTAGTGACGATCCATATCGGAAACGGAAAGTTCAACTTTATAGATCGTGGATTTTTGCGCCATGGTGTGCCCCGGAATAGCGAAGATGGTCTTGCCTAAAGCGTCTGGCGTCTTTGTGAAAGCAGATAAGGGCCCCCTGATGACAGAGGGCCCCTTCGTTGCCTTGGCGTGTCTTGTTGGCCTTAGGGCCGCTGCTGCCCATCACCATAGACGAAGTATTTGAAACTGGTCAGCTGCTCTGCACCCACAGGGCCGCGCGCGTGCATCTTGCCCGTCGCGATCCCGATTTCAGCGCCCATGCCAAATTCACCGCCGTCCGAAAACTGGGTCGAGGCGTTGTGCATGACAACCGCCGAGTCAATCGCCGCCATAAAGCGTTTGGCAGCCTGCGCATCCTCTGCGACGATCGCATCGGTGTGGCCCGAGGAATGTGCCTGAACGAAAGCTATCGCGGCATCCAAATTGTCCACAACTTTCACGGACATGATGTTGCTCAGGTATTCCGTATTCCAATCATCATCCGTTGCGGGCGTCATCTCTGGCAGAATACGCAGCGCTTCTGCGTCACCGCGCAGCTCGCAATCGTCCAAAGCAGCCGCCATCAGGGGCAGGAACTGCGCGGCGATCTTGGCGTCGATCACGACACATTCGGTCGCGCCACAGATACCCGTTCTGCGCATTTTTGCGTTGCGGATGATCCCGATGGCTTTCTCAATATCAGCGCTTTGATGCACGTAGGTGTGGTTGTTGCCATCAAGGTGCAGCAGTGTCGGCACCCGCGCCTCACGCTGGACCAAGGACACCAGACCGCGCCCGCCGCGTGGAATAACCAGATCAACCGTGTCGGTGCTATGCAGCAGCGCTTTCACCGCTTCGCGGTCGCGTGTATCGACCAACTGTACCGCATCCTCTGGCAGGCCCGCAGCGGCAAGCCCTTGGGCCAAGCACGCGACGATCACGCGTGAGGAATGCAGGCTTTCTGATCCGCCGCGCAGAATAACCGCATTGCCGGATTTAATGCAAAGCGCACCGGCGTCGGACCCAACGTTGGGGCGCGATTCATAGATCATCGCGATGACGCCGATTGGCACGCTGACGCGGTCAATCTTGAGGCCGTTGGGCCGTTCAAATGTCGCAAGGGTACGGCCCAAGGGGTCATCCTGTGCTGCAATCGCGTCCAGCGCATCGGCCATGGCGGCCACGCGGTCTTCGGTCAGTTTTAGTCTGTCGATGAAAGCGGCATCCTTGCCACTGTCGCGGATGCTGTCGATATCCTTGTCATTCGCGGCCAGAATATCGGCGGACTTGGCCCGCAGCGCCTTGGCCGCTTCGGTCAGTGCCATATTGCGTTGCGCGGTCGTGGCCATGGACAGATCGCGGGCCGCTGCCTTGGCGCGGCGGCCAAGATCGGCCACGATGGTGGCAACGTCAGATTCCTTGGGGTCCGTGCTCATATCGTTCATTATGTATCCTTTCTGCGGCCGTCAAACCGCCGTCTTATCTCAGTTCACCCGCGCGGGTGTAGGCCGCTTGCAGCGTGCTGTGGAGCAGAGCGTCCAGCGCACCGTCGCGCATCAACTCGCCTAAGCCTGCCTGCGTTGTGCCGTTCTTGCTCGTGACGGAATTGCGGAGTTCTTCCAAGCTCAAATCGGACTGGCGCGCGGCTTCGACCGTGCCGGTGACGGTATCGAACACAAGCCTGCGCGCCGTTTCATGGTCAAAGCCAAGCGCCTCGGCTGCGGCGACATAGTTGCGCAGTATTTCAAAGACATACCCCGGGCCGCTGCCACTGACAGCCGTCAGGCGGTCGATCTGGTCTTCGCTTTCAACGGCAATGCAGGTGCCGGTCTGGTCAATGAGTGCGACGATATCGCGTGTCTGCTGCGGCGTGCAGCGATCATTGGCGTAAAGCCCCGATACGCCCATTCCGACGAGGGCGGCCATATTCGGCATGACACGTACAATGGCGGCATCACCCACGACCTTTTCCAGAGAGGCCACACTGGTGCCCGCCGCGATCGAGACAAAGATGCCGCCCTCTTTCAGCGCATGTGCGTAGTCAGGCAGGACATCTGCAATCATTTGCGGCTTGATCGCGATCAAAACGACGTCGAATTCTTGCGATGGCAAATCTGTCGCTTTTGAGACATGTGCCACGCCGTCAGGCAGATCATTTGCTGCTGGATCGGCGACCGTGAAACTGTGTTCGCCATGGGCTGTCCATTGCCGCAGCATCGCCCCGCCCATCTTTCCGCAGCCAATCAAAAGTATGTTCATTCTCGTCTCCTTTTTTCGGTCTGACGGGACGCGCTTCTTGGTCGCTGCAATGCAGCATCGCATCACGCGTCAGCCCGGCTATTTATTGTCAATCACCAGACTGGTACGGGCCTGCCGATCGGCGGCTCTCAACGGCGACCTGTTTGCGTTCAGGGGCCCAGTACATGTTATACGTCGGCGAATCATTGAATGGGCAGTGCTACAGGGCTGCGTCGCGTGACGCAAACCGATAGCATTTCATTCATTAAAAACAATAGATTACCGGAGGCATCTATGCCCAAGAAGAAAAAGATCGTCGTTAAAATCGGATCAAGTCTGCTCGCGAATGATGAAAACCTGACCCTGCGTTATGCCTTTATCAACGGTCTGCTGAGCGATTTGGCACAACTGAAAAAAGACGGACATGACGTCATTCTGACCTCTTCAGGGTCGGTTGCGTTGGGTCTGAATATGGTCGGAAAGCGCCCCGAAGAAGCGGGCATTCTGGACAAGCAGGCGGCTGCTGCATGTGGTCAGCCACTCTTGATGAACGCCTATCGCCAGATCGCTTCTGAGCATAATATGGACGTCGCCCAGATGCTTGTGACGGTCGATGACATGGAAGACAGACGCCGGTTTTTGAACATCAAAAACACGATGCTGCGATTGTTCGAAAACGACATTTTGCCAATCATCAACGAGAACGATTCCGTCGCAACCCGCGACCTGCGCGTGGGCGACAATGACCGCCTTTCCGCCAAAGTGGCGCAGATGGTGGATGCAGATCTCCTGGTCATTCTGACCAGTGTCGAGGGCCTGTATGATCGTGATCCGTCCGAACCAAACGCCAAGTTCATCGCAGAAATTAATGACGTCAGCGAACATCTGGAGTCGACCACCGCGATTAGTGCGCTTGGCAGCGGCGGTATGTTGACCAAAATGCAAGCGGCGAACATGGCGCAGAACGCAGGCGTCGAAACGATTATCGCCGAGGGCATTATCGAGCGGCCTATTTCTTCGGTCCTTCAAAACGAGCGCCGCTTTACCCGTTGCCTTGTCACGGGCAAGACAGCGTCGCCGCTCATGGTTTGGCTCAGCAATAGATTGCAGGTCTCGGGAACTTTGGTGGTGCCTAATGCGGTTGCTGCGGCTGTGGTTGCAGGGAACTGCGGGATCGGGCGGAATGATATTCTCTCGATCCAAGGCGATTTCACCAAAGGCGATGTGCTGCACGTTTATGACGAAGACGGGGCCGAGGTTGCGCGCGGCCTTACCAACTTCTCGTCCGAAGAGACGATGCTGATGGCACGGCACCTTGATATGAATGTGGAAGATGTCATTGGCTACAAGACCAAAAGCGATGTGATCGGCATCGAAAACTTGCTGGTTCTTGAGGACAATCACCTACCGCTGGACGCCCCTGAGGATGACCTGAAGGTCGTTATTCCTGCTTAGTTTGTTTGAGCTCTGGCGCGTCCTTTAGAGCGACACGCTTAACTTATTCATAATTGCATTGAATGGGCTATCGGCAAAAAAACGGGCCCCGAGGGGCCCGTTTCTTGTTTTCCGCTGCGGCGATACGAGCAGAGTGTGCACGTATCGCTGCGCAGGTTTTAGCTCTCTTGTGTCTTGGAAACCCACACTTCAACGCGACGGTTGATGGCGCGGCCACGCTCGCTCACGTTACAAGCTGATGGTGCAATTTCACCATAGCCAAGGGTTTTCATCGTGACGTTGTTCAGGCGGTCATCAGCAACGGCGCGAACCTCCTCCAGCACCGCTTCAGCGCGCTGCACGGCAAGTTGGCGGTTGCCTTCGAAGGCACCAACATCATCGGTGAAGCCAACAAATGTCAGTTCGGTGCCCTGAGGTGCATCCTCAAGATAAGCGATCAGACGCTCCATATCCAACCGGCCGCGTTCATCGATACGGGATGAACCTGTGCGGAAGCGGAATGTGGTTGAGAGGCGGTCATACTGATCCATTTGCGCCAGCATGTCACCAATCAGTTCGCCGTCAAAGCCAATGTCATAGCGGGCAGCTTCAGTGGTCAGCGACGCGCGGCGTGCATCGCCGTCGTCTTGGCTGCGGCGCAGGATGCCGAGATCAATAAAGCCTGATTTACCGATAACACTGTCAGCCTCGCTCGAGATCGCATAGTCTAGGAACTGTTGGGCTTTCGCATCCACGTTGTCCGCACGGTTGTACAGGTACATACGGCGGCCAAGCTCATATTCTTCCGTCTTGGCAGAGAACGCATCGGGTGTGTTTGCAATGCCGCACTCGTTGACCAGGGTTACCGGCTTTGCGCCACGCTGGAATGCATAGCCAAGATATCCGATGGCGTTTGTGTCGTGGAACAGAACGTTCGAAACGGTCTGGTCGTCAGGCGAAATCGCCTGCGGCCGGAAGTTTGGACGCTCTTCGCCGAACAGGTATGACATGAAGTAGTCATGGCCGGCGGAGTCATCATCTTGGGCGATGACTGTGATGCGCTTGTTTGGACCGCCAACTTGGGACCAGTTGGTAATCTGACCCGAGAAGATGCCCTGAAGCTGCGCTTGTGTCAGCGTCTGAACCGGGTTTGATGCGTGTGTCGCAACAACCATGCTGTCCACAGCAATGATACGCTCTTGCTCAGGGCTCACCATGCTGCCGGCACCGTCAGCACGCAGCGCGCGCGCTTCGTCCTGTGTAATCCGGCGAGAAGACATGCCGATCATCGCACTGCCATCAAGCAGCGATTCAAATGCGTTGTTATCGCTTGTGGATGAGACGAGGAATGTGCCGATTTCCTCGCCGAAACCGCCGTCATCAATCAAGGATGCCAGCGACTGACCTGCCTCTGGGTTGGAAATCTCGGCTTCTGCATCCAGGGATGCCGCAAAACCGGTCATCAAAAGTGGCATCATACCAAGGCCGACAGAGTCTGCGCCGACGATGGCGACATCTGCAGTCACATCGTCAAATGACGGGCAGGCGGCGCCTTCACAAATCACACTTCTTGCTGAAATCCGCAGATCACCGAGTGATGTCCGGATGATGTACGTGTCATTCGCAAATTCAACGAAGTCGCCGACCAGATCGATCGTACCGTCCGTTGACTTCAGGCTAATCTGGTCTGCCGCAGCTGCGACTGGGAACATAAGTCCCGATACCAAAGCGACAGCCGCCGCCGAGGTCTTAAGTTGGTTCTTGAGATCGTAAGCCAATGCTGTTTCTCCTCTTTAAATCTCTTGCCCCGGCTCAGACCGTTCAAAAGCCAAAGCCACTGTTATGGATGGGCGCACCCTTCTCGTGTCCTTCATCTGTCACAGAAACAAACAGCTGATTTGGATCAATTTGTGTCCAAATCGTGTTTCTTTGTTATTTTTTTTGAGCCGATGTTAGCGGAGGATTCTCTCTGGGTAGGGTCGTTCAAAACCACTGGTGGGATCGCATTATTTGATTTTTCACAGGGAAAAACGCGGCTGCGATCGCGCGCAGGCTTGGCTTGAGTTTTCGGAAGCACAGAGTTGGCGTGCGACAAAATGGACTGGTTAACAACGGTTTACGCGCATTCGATCTAACGGCTGCCAAAGGTGACGATGATGGCTGAAATGATGCAGCCCGCCCCTCGTCCATGGCACTTCATGTTATCGCTAACGCAGCATTCTTGGGCGCTAAAGGACATCTTGTTGAGCGCGGCAAGACCGTTTTTGCCGCCTTGATCGTTCGATTGTAAAAGCAAATTTCACGCACTTTGTGATAAAAAGGGCTAAGATTTGGCGTTTGAAACCCGCAACAATCGGTTTTTTGTGCCGTTTCCGGCGATATACGTCACAATTGGCCGCAGTGGCCGTCGAAACCTGCTGTCAAACTGGCCGTTCCACCCCTCGGTGCTGGCCTGCGATTGCATCAGAATGCGTCTTACGCCCGGCCAATCACAGCATCGATTTCATCTAAAGTGCGGGCACTGGCCCCGATATGCTGGGCAAGGAAGGCGTCAATCTGTACCGATTGATCCCGGAGCGGTTCACCTAGCGCAGCCAGAAGAGCATCCTGATCGGGAACGCTTACTGCGACCCCCGCAGCCTTGGCTTCGGTGAAGGGAAACTCGATCGGCCAAACCCAAGGGCCGGTCAGGACGGGTTTTCTCAGCAAGAGCGGCTCGATGATATTGTGCGCCCCGCGCGGTGTGAAGCCGCCGCCGACAATCACGCGGTCTGCGAGCGCAAGGTAAAAGAACATCTCGCCAAGACTATCACCGAGCAAAACGTCGTGGCCGTCAAAGGTGCTGACCGGCGCCAAGTCCGCGTCAAGCACTGCGCTGCGCCGGCATACCGACAGCCCGGCAGCCTGAAGTTTCTCCGCGACCGCATCAAACCTTTCGGGTGCGCGGGGTACATAGATTATGAAAGGTGCCGCTTCGCCAGCTTTGCGGCAGGCCGCAACCAGTTGCGACAGCACGGCACTATAAAGATCTTCTTCGCCCTCAACACCGCTGGCGATCACCAAAACATCGCGCTCTGCCGCGATGACAGGGCGCAGCTTGCGCGCGGCCTCGGTCAATGCGGGCGGTACCGGTTGATCAAAGCGCAATTCACCGGTGACAGTTACGTTTTTAAGACCAACGAGAGCAAACCGCTCGGCCTGGCCTTGGGATTTCACAAATGCGCCAGCAAAAGCGCGGATACACCACCGCCGGAACGGCAGCCATTTGCGGTCACGCTCAAACGGGCCCGGGGCATATTGCGCGTTGCACATATAAAGCGGCACCCCTGCAGTGCGTGCGGCGTAAATCATGGCTGGCCAGACTTCGACCTCAAGGGGCAGGCCGATCTGCGGACGACACGCGCGAAAGAACCGCCGGTAACACCACAGCATGTCAAAGGGGGCCCATACGACGGCCAATTGTCCCGAGGCGATTTCGGCCGCGAACTGACGGGTAGAGTCGCGGCGTCCAGCGGGCGTGAAATGGGTCAGGACCACTTTGTCGCCACGGTCGAGCACCAGCCGGATGAGCGCAATGGCGGACCGTGTTTCGCCGATGCTGACCGCATGAAACCAGATTGCATTTTGCGGGAGCGGGGCGCTGTAGACCCCAAACCGTTCGGCCAGATGACCGGTATAATCAGGATCCCGCCGTCCCCTGCGCCACAGGTAGAGCAGGACAAAGGGCAAGAGCAAAACCCAGAGCGCGCGATAAAAGACCATAAAGAGCGTGAGTTTCATTTATTCTAAGGCTTCCTATTTCACGCCCACTATCTGCATGTCTTTGGGAATAGGCTGATCAACGCGCAGCCAGCAAGCCAAAATCGTGCATGCGGGGGCGCAGGGCCCGCGCAGACGTCGGATCCGCTTTGCGCGCTGTTTGCCAAATGGGTAACCGATTTGCTGTGGAGTGGGGCAGGGGGTGTCGCCGCTTCAGGCTTTTTCGGGAAACAGCCAGGACATCGTGGGCGCCACCGCTTTATTGACGATCGGGATCAGCACGAACCCGGTTGCCAGCCCGATGATGCCATCCAGACCCGCGGTTACAAACCAGGTCACAAACCCTTCAGCGGAGCCTACGAATGCGGCTGCAACCATGGCTGCGTGCTTGATCTGATCATAGGGAAGAGGCCAGCCAAGATCGCGGATCCCGTGTACAATAATGCTGCCGCCGACCCAAAGCATCGCGACAGTGCCGATTGTGGCGATCACGATCATGACAGAAGGCATCGATTTGACGATCTGGCGCCCGAATGCCCGCGTCGCTGCAAGCCGGCCTTTCGCGCTGAGGAGCAGACCAAAATCATCGGCTTTGACGAGCAACGCCACTGCACCATAAACAAGTGACGTGATGCCGATTGCGACTGCCGCCAGCGCCGCCGCTTGAATCCACAATGTATCAATATTGATCTGCGATAGTGAGATTGTCATGATCTCGGCCGACAGGATGAAATCGGTCTTGATGGCACCTTTGACCCTCTGTTCCTCTAGATGCGCCCCATCCAGCGTCTTTGCCTGCTGGGGACCGTGATCCTTGTGCGGGGCGAAGAGGTGCCAGACTTTCTCGGCACCCTCAAAGCACAGATATGCGCCACCGATCATCAAGAGCGGGGTCAAGAGCCATGGCGCAAATGCCTGCAACAGCAGTGCCACTGGCAGAAGGATGACGAGTTTATTAAAAAAAGACGCCCGCGCGATTTTCCAGATGATCGGCAATTCGCGTGCCGCTGGCAGGCCGGTGACGTACTTGGGCGTGACGGCTGCGTCATCAATAACGACACCTGCAGCCTTCACGCCAGCCTTGCTGGCTTGCGCTGCGACGTCATCAAGCTGCGTGGCCGCCAGCTTTGCAATCGCTGCGACATCGTCCAGAAGGGCCAGTAATCCGCTCATGAGAAATCGCCTTGGTTATGCAAATCAATTGCCGGCAGCGTCCCAACGCATGCCAGAGCGACCATGATGTCGCAGCAGCGGCTGTACTTCAACCCGTGTCACGCTTGCTAGGTCTTGCTCAACTGCCGGATATCGCGACGGATGGCACGGTAGACTTTGCGCCCCCACTCGGAATAGATTTTTGGACCCGGATGAAATCCGTCGGGACTCATTTTTGAAACGTCGGGTTCAAAATCCATTTCAACAAACCGGCATCCGGGATGATCGGCGACAAGGTCGCGCAGCGCCTGATCAAATCGTGCGGCCTGCGCACCCAAAACCCAGCGGAGCGGTTGCGGCAGCAAAGGAAAATATCGGATCGGGGGAATGCCCGAGACGCAGATGACATCCGCCTGAAATTTGTCCTCGACCAACTGCAGCAATGTTGAAAAACGCTGCAACCAGTCAGACAAAGGCACACGTGCGGTGATGTCGTTTACGCCAAGCGAAATGGAGACGACATCAAATTTCTCCGGTTCATGCTGCTGCAGTCGGGCAATTGTATCGGCCGTCGTTGCACCGGTTTTGGCATCGACGGACCAATAGACTGTGTTGGTTTGCGACAACCGTTTGCGCATGTGGCCCAAGAGTGCTTCTTCCTGATGCGACGTGCCGACGCCGACGGCAGAGCTGTCACCGATGATCAAGAGGTGAAGGTCTGGCCCGTTCCCGCTGACACCATGGCGACGCCCGGAAGGATCATCCAGATGCAAAGCTGACCGTCGCACCATCGCGCCTTGGGCGACCAGAACCGGAAATAAAAGTATACGTGCTGCAACGTCTAACATCTTGGCCTCCAATCTAGAGGTTTTGCGTCAGGTGTCATGGAGAGCGCCGTATGAACGGCTGCATCTTCCATCAACGCGTCCATGACGCGAAAACAATCTGGTACCGTAGCTTATAGGTAGGTCATTTTTGGCAATTTCAAAGATCCGTAGTGAAAAGAGTAGGGTGGTTTGGGGCGCGTTAATTGATCATTGTCAAATACGCGTGTTAGCACGGCGATAGTTTCGGCCTTGCGCGTTTGCGCGAGAAATGCTGCCGGAAATCGGCTCGCAGGCTCTTGGTGCAGACCTTTGGCGCGGATCCGAAAGAATATAAGGAAACAGAATAATGCAAGATGCCGTCAAGTTGACCTGCCTTTCCTGCGGGCAAACCAATAGGGTGCCAACGGCAAAACGCGCGGCGGGACCGAAGTGCGCGAAATGTGGCGCGGCCCTTATGGATGGAAAGGTCGCCGAACTTGACATGCAACTTCACGACAAGGCGGTTCGCACCGACGAAGCGCCGCTGATTGTCGACTACTGGGCGCCGTGGTGTGGGCCTTGCAAGATGATGGCACCCGAATTTGCCAAAGCCGCTGATACGCTGCGCCTGAATGCGCGCTTTGCCAAGATTGATACCGAGCAGTTTCCTGCTGTCTCGCAACGCCTTCAGATCAGGGGTATTCCTTTGCTGATCCTTTATGCCAAGGGCCAAGAACTTGCGCGATTGTCTGGTGCGCGGCCCGCGAAGGACATCGAAGACTTCGTGCGGCAGTATCTTTGAGCCGAAACTCGGCGGAAATGGCGTGCCGTTCACCTGTTAGCTGTGGATTGCAATTCCCAACGGCCTGAGTGAAATACAGCGCTATCCCGCCTTCACTTCTCAACGACAGCATGGGCGCTTCGGCACGAGGTTCAAATCGCTCTTCGATCTCGGGCCCGGTAACGGCTCAGCGCAGCGATACTAGTCGCAAGCCCATCGCAATGACAAAGGATACGATCATGGCCACGAACAAGATGAATATTGCGGTTATTCCCGGTGACGGAATTGGCAAAGAAGTCGTCCCCGAAGGCGTGCGGGTGCTGAATGCAGCCGCCGTAAAATATGGCCTCGATTTCAACTTTGACGAATTCGATTTCTCGTCATGCGACTACTACCAGCAACACGGCCAGATGATGCCGGATGACTGGAAAGACCAGATTGGCGGCCATGACGCGATCTTCTTCGGGGCCGTTGGTTGGCCGGATACGGTGCCGGATCACGTATCGCTCTGGGGGTCGCTTTTGCAGTTCCGCCGTGAATTCGACCAATACGTGAGCCTGCGCCCCGCCAAGCTGATGCCGGGCGTGACCTCGCCGTTGGCAGGGCGTGGTCCGGGCGATATCGACATGATGATCGTGCGCGAAAATACCGAAGGCGAGTATTCATCAATTGGCGGGCGCATGTTCCCCGGAACCGACCGCGAGATCGTGATGCAGGAAACGGTTATGTCGCGCGTGGGCGTGGATCGGATTTTGCGTTACGCATTCGATCTTGCACGCAAACGCGGCGGCAAACTGACCTCTGCGACCAAGTCGAACGGAATTTCGATCACGATGCCCTATTGGGACGAGCGTGTTCTGGAGATGCAGAAATCCTATCCCGATGTCACAGTTGATAAATACCACATCGACATTCTGGCCGCGATGTTTGTGCTGCATCCTGACCGCTTTGATGTTGTCGTTGGCTCGAACCTCTTCGGCGATATCCTGTCCGATCTGGGGCCGGCCTGCACCGGCACCATCGGGATCGCCCCATCCGGCAACATCAACCCCGAGCACAAGTTCCCTTCGCTGTTTGAACCTGTGCATGGGTCAGCCCCCGATATCGCGGGCAAGGGCATTGCCAACCCGATCGGTCAGATCTGGTCAGGTGCGATGATGCTGGAACATCTGGGGCATCCGGAAGCCGCACAAGGCATCATGGCTGCAATCGAAACTGTCCTGACTGATCCTGCGCTGCGCACCGGAGATCTTGGGGGAACTGCAGACTCTGTGACCTGCGGCAAGGCGATCGCCGCTGCCGTCTGACGGGTTTTCTTGCATCCGATATGAATGGTGACGGGTTCCGTGAT
>CALNYU010000013.1:0-240819 GCA_942490805.1 uncultured Alphaproteobacteria bacterium
GGTGATCTTGATCCGCGCCTTGTATTTGTTGTCGCGGCGGCCCAGCAGGTTGTAGACGCTGACGATGGCCTCGCAGTAAGGCAGCAGATCGGCCTTGGGCAGGAACGCCCGCAGCACTTTGCCCACCATCGGCGTGCGGCCAAGACCACCACCGACGATGACCTCAAAGCCAGGCTCGCCCGCGTCGTTGCGCACCATGCGCAAGCCGATGTCATGCGCTTTCGTCACCGCGCGGTCATGGGCGGCACCGGTCACGGCGATCTTGAACTTGCGCGGCAGGAACTGGAATTCCGGGTGATCGGTGGACCACTGGCGCAGCAGTTCGGCGATGGCGCGGGGGTCTTCGATCTCATCGGCAGCCGCACCGGCAAAATGATCGGCGGTCACGTTGCGGATCGTGTTGCCCGAGGTCTGGATTGCGTGCATGCCCACATCGGCCAGCGCATCAAGCATATCCGGCACGTCCTGCAATTTCGGCCAGTTGTACTGGATATTCTGGCGTGTGGTGAAGTGGCCATAGCCCTTGTCCCAACGGTCCGCGATATAGGCAAGCTGGCGCATCTGCGCGGGGTTCAGCGTGCCATAGGGCACCGCGACCCGCAGCATATAAGCGTGCAATTGCAGATAAAGACCGTTCATCAGGCGCAACGGCTTGAATTCATCCTCGGTCAAAGACCCGTCAATGCGGCGCTCTACTTGCGCGCGGAATTGGGCAACGCGGGTGCGCACGAAGGCTTCGTCAAAATCGGTGTAGGTATACATGATTACAGTTCCACTTGCTTGCCGTGGGCGTAGTTTGAAGGACCGCGTGTGCGGAATTCTTCGCGGAAATGGGTCGGCGCAGGGCCGTCTTCGGTGGCTTTGGCATCCGCCAGATAGGCCCCTGCGATTTCATCCCTGCGCGATTGCGCCTCAAGCAGGCGAAGCTCGGCGTGGGCCTCATCTGTCAGCAGCTCGGCTTCGCGGATGTCGCGTGTCCATGTGTTGTCTTCGGTCAGCCAGACAGCATCACCCTCTAACAGGGCATTGGCGGTCACCACTTTGGGCGTAAAGTTACGGGGCATTATGCAACTCCTCCAATTTGGCGTGCGTTGGCGGCAGCTCGCGCGGGGCGAGGCCGTAAAATGTGATCGCCGGGCCTGTAAGGTCGGCTTGGGTGAGGGTTGGTTCCAGCTCTGCAAGCGTGGTCGCGATGATCTGTTGATCGGCGCGGCTGACGTTTTCGATGATCGTCACAGGCGTCGCAGGATCGGCGCCATGCATCAGCAGGCGGCCCTGGATGAAACGCGCCGATTTCTTGCCCATATAGATCGCGGCGACTTCACCGGGCGCGGCCAGCGCCTTCCAGTCGTGATCGGCATAGCCTTTGGTATCGTGGCCCGTGATCAACCGCACAGCAGAATTGCGCCCGCGTTTGGTCAGGCTTTGCCCAATGTTTGCAACCGCAGCAGAAGCCGCAGTAATGCCGGGGATGATGGTGTAGGGAATGTCATGTGCCTCAATCGCTGCGATTTCTTCGTCCAAGCGGCCAAAGACCGTGGGATCACCCGCTTTCAGGCGCACAACATGATGCCCGTCGAGCGCATGTTGCACGATCAGCGTGTCGATATCGGCTTGCGCCATCGCACGGCCAAAGCCCTCTTTGCCCGCATCAATGATGATCGCTTCGCGGCGCGCCAGTTCCAGAATTTCGCCCGTGACCAGACGGTCATGGATCACGACATCGGCCTTGTCCATGGCGCGGCGGGCTTTCAGCGTCAGCAGTTCCGGATCGCCGGGGCCTGCGCCGACCAGATCGACGGAACCGGATTTCTTCTCTGCCATGATGTGGCTGTCGAGCAGTGTTTCCAACGCAGGGACAACGGCCTCTTCGCCTGCGTCGGCCAGCGCCTTGGGGCCGGTGCTGAAATAGAAGGCCGACCAGAAATCACGGCGCTTGCGGCCCATGGGCAGCACATCGACGGCATGGCGGAAGGTTTTGCCGATGCGTGCCAGCACGCCCAGCGAGGTGGGCAGGCGTGCTTCCAGATCGGCCTTGATCGCACGGGCCAGGACAGGGGCCGCGCCTTCGGTGCCGATGGCGATGGTCACGGGATCACGATCGACGATGGCGGGTGTGATGAATTGGCTGTCGGCCAGGTTGTCGACGATATTGACTAAAGCACCCTCGGCATGGGCAATCGCTGCGACGCGGGCATCTTCGGCGTCGTCTTCATTGGCGCCATAGAAAAGAGCCGCGCAGAGCGCGTCACCCGGTTCCATCGCACGTTCGATAATCCGCAGCTTGCCCTGATCGGCCCATTTGCGAATGTCGGGTGCGATCTCGGACGCGATTACGGTCAGGTGGGCTTCGGTCTTCATCAGCAAGCGCAGCTTGGCCATAGCGGCATCACCACCGCCCGATAGAACGATGCGGCGGCCTTCGACGGCAAGGAAGATCGGAAAATGCTTCATGGTGAACCTCTGATTTCTTGGCTTCAATATAGAACATAGTTCTGATATTTGCCTCCCCATGTGCTCAGTTAAGGACATACGTTCTGCATGGGCGTAAATTTGGACGGCCTGTCCTGTGATCGAGAGGATTTGAGAATGTCGGTACGTATAGACGCCACTGACCGGAAGATTTTAGCGGCGCTGCAAGCGGATGCAGCGCAATCTTTGGACGAAATTGCCAAGACGGTGGGGTCGTCCAAGACCCCGGTGTGGAATCGCATTCGCAAAATGCGCGAGGCCGGGATCATCGGGCAGCAGACGGTTTTGCTGGATGCCGAGGCGCTGGGGTTCGAGGCCTGTTTCTTTGTCCTGATCCGCACGTCCGAACATGATGCGGAGTGGCAGGGGCGGTTCCTGAAGGCGCTGAAATCGCGTCCCGAGGTGCAAGAGGCGCATCGTTTGGCAGGCGACATTGATTATATTTTAAAGGTCCGGGTTCAGAACGCGCGGGCCTACGATACCTTTTATCAAGCGCTGATTTCTGAGGTGAAGGTGCACAATGTGACTGCGCTTTTGTCGATGGAAGAAATTAAATCGACGGTGGCATTGCCATTATAATTGAACGACGTTCAAAAAATGTGTTGACGGTAGTGTGCCGGGCGCTCTAGATATGTGAACACTGTTCATATATGGAGAGAAACCATGCAGACGATCAAGATCACAGCAACACTCATGACCCTTGCTCTGGCAGCGGCTTGCGCCGCGCCTAGCGCACAACACACCGCGCAATCTGTAGACCATAGCGCCCAAGCTGCCAGCCATGGCGCGGCGGCGGTGGCATCGGGTGCCGCGACTGTTTCGGCGGTGCCGATCATCGCCACGGGGGCCGTGCTTTCGGTGACAGGGGCCGCCATCGAAAGCGTAGGGACCACCTCGGTCGCTGTCGGCGCGGAGGCGCTGGAGGCTGGACTTGGCACCTGCCATGCCACGACAAACGCACCTTGTGTGGCTGCCAATGGCCCGCCACGGTTGGATTAAGGGGGCTGATATGAAAAATCTTTTTGCAATTCTTCTGATGGCGATGACAGCCTTCACCACACCTACCTTTGCAGGCAGCAGTGCAGCGAGTAACCCAGTTCTACCCGCCGATGAGGTCGCCACCTTCGCCAACCGCGTCCAACGCGATCTGGCGGCACGAGGTGCGAATGTTGCGATCGTCTCGCGGGTTGGGCGTGACCCGTCGGTTTTGCCAGATGGTATCAACTACACCCATGTCGCGTTTTGGGTTTATGCGCGGATCACCCGCGCTGACGGGTCAACGGGGCAGGGGTACCGCGTCTATAATCTTTACCAGCGTGAGGGCGATCTGACCCAAAGTGACTTGGTGCAAGACATGCCCGCAGATTTCTTTGCAGGAGCGCATAGTCTGGATGCCGGGGTGATCATCCCCGATGCGCGCTTGCAGCGTAAACTGCTCGATGTCATCGCCAGCCCGACCTACATGGCTTTGCATAACGCCAACTATTCGGTGCTGGCCAATCCGCGCACGACGCAGTTTCAAAACTGCACCGAGCATACGTTGGATGTGGTGATAGCGGCGCTTTACGACACCAACGACCGCGCGCAGATCAAAGCCAATATTGCCGCCTATTTTGCACCCCAACCGGTGCCGATCAACGGGTTGCAGCGTCTTTTGGCCCCCGCTGCGTCACAGGCGCTGACTACTGTCGATCACGGTGCGCAGGTCGGCACGGCGACCTTCGGATCCATTGCGCGGTTCATGGCGGACAATGACCTTGCAGATGAAATCTACCGGATTACGCCCATGACGCTTACACGGTTCTGATCCTAACGGCTGGTGGAGACCATCAGCCGTTCCAGCCCGTGAAAGTGGTAGACATCACCATACTGGGGGGCCTCGGTCAGGCGTAGATCGGGGCAGCGTTCAAACAGCACCTCGAGGGCGATTTGCAGCTCTAACCGCGCAAGCGGGGCACCGACGCAAAAGTGGATGCCGCCACCGAAACTGGTGTTCTGCGGGCCTTTGCGGGCCGGATCGAAGATATCGGCATCGGGATAGACCTGAGAATCGCGATTCGCAGATGCCAGCAAACAGGCAATCTGGTCGCCGCGTTTGAAGGTTTGATCGCCCAAGGTGACGTCTTCGTAGACCCAGCGGGTGAACATATGCAGCGGCGGATCGTAACGGATCACTTCCTCGATCACGGTCTCATTGATGGCGGTGAGCCCGTGTTCCAATAGTGTCTTGGTGCCATTGCCCAAAGTGTGGACCGTCGCCTCATGGCCCGCGTTCAGCAGCAGGATGCAGGTGGTAATCAGTTCATCTTCGCTCAGGCGCGCACCGTCTTGTTCGGCGGCGATCAGGGTCGAGATCAGATCGTCGGTCGGGGTCTTGCGGCGGGTCGCGATATAGCCGCGCATGAAGGCGACAAAATCGTTGGTCGCCGCTATCGCATCCGCCTCGATCTTCGGCGTGCGGCGGGCCTGATACATGGCCACCATGGCATTCGACCAGCGCACCAAGTCGTCGGCACGTTCTTCTGGCACGCCCAAAAGGCGCGAGATGATCACGACAGGGACAGGTTGGGCGTAATGGGTCAGAAAATCAAAGGGTTGTGCTGGGAACTTATCAATCAACTGATGGCAGAGTGTGCGAATATCAGGGGCCAATGCGGCAATAGTTCGACTGGTGAATGCACGCAGGACCAGCGCCCGTAACCGCGTGTGGCGGGGTGGTTCAAGCTCCAGCATCGAGTGGGCTTCAACGTCGTAAAACGGTTTCAGATCCGCCGGGATATCGGGGGCCAGTTCCGGCGGACATTCGCGCCCCAAGCGCCGGTCTCGCAGCACAGCATGGACCATCTTGTGGGATACGGCGCAGGCCATTTCATAGTCGGCCCACCAGATAAAATCGCCTGTCGCGCGGGCCTGATCATAGAATGGATAGGGGTTCTGGACGAAGGCCGGTTCGGTGGGGGATTGGTGGAGTTTTTGCATATCCGCACATTTGTCCGAGCACTCTGATAATTGCAAGCGGCAGCGCAAATCTCCCACGCAATGCTGCAGGTGCGCCGCGACATTCTGACACGCTATGCGACCAATTTTCCTATGTTAGCCTGTACACAGTTGGATACAAAAGTCGTCGGCAAACAGACGACATTGTGAATTCAGTAGCCAACAAGGGAGGGACGTTCATGGCCAGAGTGTCATTGGACGATACTACGTTCGATCGCTTAGAGTATCGCAAGGCCGACCTTCAATTCCGGTTGGTCGAAGAGAAACTGCCGGAAGTGGCCGTATCGGCCCTTGCGCGTGAAGTTGTAAGGCGTCTCGCATTTCGCATGCCACGAACTTTGAAAAAAGAAGATCTGCCAACGGAATCAGATATTGACCTGCTGTGTGGTGCTTTGTTGTCCAAGACCGATGACGCAGCGGATAACTTTATCCTGTCTGCGCGCAGGGACGGGGTGCACCTCGAAGCGATCTATCTTGGCTATGTTGCCGGGGCGGCCCGCCGCTTGGGGGACATGTGGGACAACGACGAGATTTCATTCGTTGATGTCACGCTGGCCTGCGGCAAGCTCTATCGCATCATTCGCGGCCTACGCCATGTGATTGCGCCAACGATCCTTGGCGACAGGGATGATTGGCCTGCGATGTTTGCGCTCGTGCCGGGTGAGACGCATACTCTTGGAATCGAAATCGCCACAGATGTGTTCCGCCGCGAGGGCTGGGACGTCGATATGAAGGTGGCGCTGGATCACGACACGCTGGTCGAGCAGTCGGATCGCCGCAACTATAAAGCGATTGTTCTGGTGGCCAACTCAGATTCGATGATCGAACCGCTGACACGGTTGGTGCTGGCGTTGCGGATTTCGCAGCCTTTGGCGCATGTGATCGTTGCCGGCAATATCTTGCAGCATCATCCAGACATCATTGATGTAGTCGGCGCTGATGCGGTGATGAAAGATATAGATAGCGCTGTCAGTACACTACGCAAACTGATCGAGATCGAAACGCCTTAAGCGTTTTCCAGTGCTGCGATGATGGGTGAGAAGGCCTCGGCCGTCAGGCTGGCGCCACCGACAAGTGCCCCGTTCACATGGGGCACTGCGAAAATCTCCGCAGCATTGCTGCCTTTGACCGACCCGCCATAGAGCAATGATACTTCGGCCCCGTCGCTGAAGCGGTCTTGCAGGCGCTTGCGCACATGGGCATGGACCTCGGCGATTTGTTCTGTTGTGGGCACTTTACCGGTGCCGATGGCCCAGACGGGCTCGTATGCAATGACGGTATTCAGCGCATCTGCCGTCGCGGGCACGGAATGCGCAAGTTGCCGATCAATCACTTCCAGCGTTGTGCCATTTTCACGCTCTTCCAGCGTTTCACCGATGCAGATGACGGCGATCAGTCCAGCGTCATAGGCCGCTTGCGCCTTCGCCGCGACCAAAGCGTCGGTTTCGCCGTGATCGGTGCGGCGTTCGGAATGGCCCAACAAGACATAGCTGGCCCCGGCATCCGCGAGCATTTCGGCGCTAATGTCGCCTGTATGCGCACCGGATTTGGCAGTGTGGCAATCCTGACCGCCAATATCGAACGGCGTGTCTTCGCAGGCGCAGATCAGGGTAAAGGGCGGGCAGATCAGAATCGCGATATCTGCGTCGCCATGTTTGTCTTCAAGTATCCGTAATTCAGACAGACTGCTTTGCATCCCGTTCATCTTCCAGTTTCCGGCGGCGATCTTACGGGGCATAGCGGTGTCCTTATTCCAGCGAAGCGAATGTGCGTCTTGCTACTGTGCAGGCCTCTTGGCTGTCGTCAAGGGCAGCCTCGGGAATGGACCAATAGGGCATGTTGTGAAATTGGGTGGCACCGTCGGCGGACAGGGCCAAGTTCGGAAAAAAAAGATCACGCGCGAAGGCGATATCCGCCTGCGCAAGCGCCATCAGGTGGCGGAAAGGTTTTCGTCAAACTTGATCGACTCGCCGCAACCGCAGGCATCAACCACATTGGGGTTGCGGAACTTAAAGCCTGCTTCCAACAGCGACACTTCGTAGTCGATCTCGGTGCCGAAAAGGAACATTTGCGCCATTGGCGCGATCATCACACGCCCGCCGTCCTGTTCGACCACCTCATCCAGTGGATCAACCTCGGTCACATAGTCCATGGTGTATTCCATGCCCGCACAGCCGCCTTTCTTGACGCCAATCCGGAGCCCTTGATGACCATCTTTTGCCATCAGCTTTGCGATTTGTGCAGCCGCCTTATCAGTAATGGTGACCGCTTGTTTGCCTGGAATGCCGAACATGGAGTTCTCCTTTGTATTTAATGTAGGGGAGAAGGGCCGCGCACTCAAGACGGGGCGCGGTCGTTGCAGTAGAATGTGATCAGCGAAAATGTCACGCAATGCGCAAACATGGCGCAGCCGAAACAGAGGTATTTACATAAAGCCGAGCTCAAGGCGGGCTTCGTCAGACATCATGTCCATGCCCCACTGCGGCTCGAACGTCATTTCAACGTCCACCTGTTTCACACCCGGCAACGGCTCAATCGCATCAGCAACCCAGCCGGGCATTTCACCGGCAACGGGGCAGCCAGGAGCAGTCAGGGTCATAACCACATGTACAGCGTTATCTTCTTTGATATCAATCGTGTAGATCAGACCAAGGTCATAGATGTTGACCGGAATTTCAGGATCATAGACGGACTGACATGCCTTCACGATATCCTCGTAAAGGGGGTGATCTGTCGTTGATGGCGCAATCATCGGCGCGCCTTCAAGCTGAGCGTTGCTGTCTGTCATAGTCTTGGTTCCCGCAATTCCTGAGCAAACATATAGGGATTACGCTGCGGGGCGTAAAGGGGGTGTGCCGCCCTGGGATCGGATGGATTGCTAGATCCGGCACGGCATCACTTCCGATGGGCGCTACAATCAGTCGCAGGTCAATGACGCCGGGTCTCGAATGGCCACAGCCGCACCCAGTTCACAGTATCCCAGTCAATCGACTCCGATGGCAGTTTTTTGA
Organism: uncultured Alphaproteobacteria bacterium; assembly: GCA_942490805.1. GTDB lineage: Bacteria > Pseudomonadota > Alphaproteobacteria > Rhodobacterales > Rhodobacteraceae > Yoonia. The sequence goes on from CALNYU010000013.1 coordinate 8,481, forward strand.
TGAGATCACGCCGACACTGCTGCTCATCGTGCAGGTCTTTTTTGGTATCGCTGGCAGACAGCATCACCGCGACCAGTCTTTCAACATCGAGGTTGATTGGCGCGTTGTCCACGGCCTGACCGTGGGCGCGGGAAGCTTCTGTTTGTCTTTCTCGCACTGGCGCTTGCATTTGCGGCAACGGTGCGAACGCATGTGGGAACATTTTCATCAGACAGACCTTTACTAGTACACATACAGCCCAACATCCAAAACGTACCACACATTGGTACCCTCTTCGCTGGGGTCGAAGAACATCATGACAACCGTCATAACGCCCGTTCCGCGACGAAGAAAAAATCTTGTCAACTTGTCGCGGTAGACTGTGGCGACGACGGGATTTTCCGCGACAGCCACAGGACACAGCGTGATCAAAGAATTGTAGGTACAACCAGAAGTCGGTTACGCATCACAACACGCTGCGATCGTTTCGAAATACAAAAATACGGAACGATGTAGATTTTATAGACCGCAAGCCAAGGAAAATAAACCTGTCTTTAAGTCTATTAAGTCATTGATACTAAGTCATTTTCGCCATTATTCAGCAGCTTTTTTGCCACATTTGGCCCAATTGCCACAATTGGGTCACAGTATCGCCGCAAACTTTGCCTTTTCGTGGGCTCGGACGGTAGGGCGCGCATGGTGTCAATTTGCGCCCAGACAGTCCTACGCCAAGGGCGGCCACCGAAAACCAAAGCCCCTTGGCAAATTCGGCGAGATCAGGGAAGAGGGGTGTATGACACAACGCTTCTCATTCGCCCTTAATGCAACTGATGGCAAAGCCCGCACTGGCGTGATCTCGACGCCGCGCGGGGATATTCGCACGCCTGCCTTCATGCCTGTGGGCACCGCCGCCACCGTCAAGGCAATGATGCCCGAAAGTGTCGCCGCGACCGGTGCCGATATTTTGCTGGGCAACACCTATCACCTGATGTTGCGCCCCACAGCCGAGCGGATCGACCGCCTTGGGGGGCTGCACAAGTTCATGAACTGGAACAAACCCATCCTGACTGACAGCGGTGGCTTTCAGGTGATGAGCCTCGCCGATCTGCGCAAACTGACCGAGAACGGCGTGACCTTCAAAAGCCACATTGACGGCTCCAAGCATGAGCTGACGCCAGAGCGGTCGATGGAAATCCAAAAGCTGCTGGGGTCAGACATCGTGATGTGTTTTGACGAATGTCCGGCACTTCCTGCTGATCGCAAACGCATTGCCGAGAGTATGGAGCTTTCGATGCGGTGGGCACAGCGATCGCGCGATGCCTTTGGCGACAGACCTGGCTACGCGCTTTTTGGTATTCAGCAAGGCGGCCTGGAAGAAGACCTGCGCGAACAAAGCGCCGAGGCGCTCAAAGCGGTGGAATTTGATGGCTATGCCGTGGGTGGCCTCGCAGTGGGCGAGGGGCAGGAGGCTATGTTCAGCGTCCTTGATTTCGCGCCTGATCAACTGCCTGTGGACAAGCCGCGTTATCTGATGGGTGTGGGCAAGCCGGATGATATCGTCGGTGCCGTCAAGCGCGGCATTGATATGATGGACTGTGTTCTGCCAAGCCGCTCAGGGCGCACCGGACAGTTGTTCACCCGCCGCGGTGTGATCAACATCAAGAACGCGCGCCATGCCGATGATCCGCGCCCTTTGGATGAACACTGCACGTGTCCCGCCTGTTCGCATTATTCACGGGCCTACCTGCATCATGTGTTCCGCGCGCAAGAGATGATTTCAGGCATGCTGCTGACATGGCACAACCTGCATTATTTCCAGGAAATTATGCAAGGTATGCGCGACGCCATCGCCGCTGGCCGCTTTGCAGATTGGGAGGCCGCGTTCCACGCCACCCGCGCGCAGGGCGATATTGCGCCGCTATAGCCACGCGCAGTTTCACGTTTTGCCAAGTTTTTGGTGTTTGTGAGGTTGCGATCACGCCAAGGGAAAGGCAATCTGGGGCCAACACGTCGTATGTCTGGTTGAAACCTCTCGAAAGCCACCCCACATATTGATGCCAAGAGGAGATGCTCCATGTTGCCGCTAAAGCGGGACCGGTGCGTCTTGCCGAAAAAAGGAAAAGAGCATGCAAGAACCGTTGAGTTCATCCTATCCCGTCCTGCCGCTGCGCGACATTGTGGTGTTCCCGCATATGATCGTGCCGCTGTTTGTAGGCCGCGATAAATCCGTCCGCGCCCTTGAAGAGGTGATGCAGGACGACAAACAGATTTTGCTGTCCAGTCAGGTCGATCCCGGTGAGGACGACCCCAAAGAGGACGGCATCTACAAGACTGGCGTCTTGGCCAATGTGCTGCAGCTGTTGAAGCTGCCCGATGGCACCGTAAAGGTGCTGGTCGAGGGCCGTGCGCGCGTCAAAATCACTGGTTTCGTCGCCAATGACAGCTTCTTTGAGGCGTCATGTGAATATCTGACCGAAACCGATGGCGACCCTGCCGAGATCGAAGCGCTGGTGCGCAATGTCTCGGCCGAGTTCGAGCGGTACGCCAAGGTCAAGAAAAACATCCCCGAAGAGGCAATGGCCGCCGTCGGTGATGCGACCGAGCCTGCGAAACTGGCTGATCTCGTGGCTGGTCATCTCGGCATTGAAGTAGAACAAAAGCAGGGGCTTTTGGAAACACTCTCTGTGTCCGAGCGGCTTGAGAAGGTCTTTGGCATGATGCAGGGCGAAATGTCCGTGCTGCAGGTCGAGAAAAAGATCAAGACGCGTGTCAAATCCCAGATGGAGCGGACCCAGCGCGAGTACTATTTGAATGAGCAGATGAAGGCCATTCAGAAGGAACTTGGCGATGGCGAAGAGGGCCAGAATGAGGTGGATGAGCTTGAGGCGAAAATCGCCGAAACCAAGCTGTCCAAAGAGGCCCGCGAAAAGGTGGATGCCGAGCTGAAAAAGCTCAAGAACATGTCGCCGATGTCTGCGGAAGCCACCGTTGTGCGCAACTATCTTGACTGGATTTTGGGCGTGCCATGGGGCGTGAAATCGCGCACCAAGAAAGACCTGCTCAAAGCGCAAGCTGTGTTGGACGCCGATCACTTCGGCCTTGAGAAGGTCAAAGAGCGGATTGTCGAATACCTTGCCGTGCAACAGCGTTCAGCCAAGCTCAAAGGCCCGATCATGTGTTTGGTCGGCCCTCCAGGTGTGGGTAAAACGTCTTTGGGTAAATCCGTTGCCAAGGCCACAGGGCGCGAGTTTATTCGCATCTCCTTGGGGGGTGTGCGTGACGAGAGCGAAATCCGCGGTCACCGTCGGACCTATATCGGCTCTATGCCCGGTAAGATCATTCAGGCGCTGAAAAAGGCGAAAACCACGAACCCGCTGATCCTGCTCGATGAGATCGACAAGATGGGGCAGGATTTCCGTGGCGACCCTGCGTCGGCGATGCTTGAGGTGCTTGATCCCGAACAGAACAGCACATTCGTCGATCACTATCTCGAGGTCGAATATGACCTTTCGAACGTGATGTTCCTGACCACGGCGAACTCTTACAACATGCCGGGGCCACTGCTGGACCGGATGGAGATCATCTCGCTCTCGGGCTACACCGAGGACGAAAAGGTCGAGATCGCCAAGCAGCACCTGCTGCCGAAGGTCATGAAAAACCACGGGTTGAAGGCCAAGGAATTCTCGGTTTCCGACGATGCGTTGCTGGCCATGGTGCGGGTTTATACCCGAGAGGCCGGTGTGCGGAACATGGAACGCGAATTGGCCAAAGTGGCCCGCAAAGCCGTGACCAAGATCGTTAAGAAAGAGGCAACTGTCATTGAAGTGAATGCAGCCAATCTTTCCGACTTCCTTGGCGTTGAAAAGCACCGCTTTGGTCTGGCCGAAGAAAGCGATCAGGTTGGTGTTGTCACCGGTCTGGCATGGACCTCTGTGGGTGGTGAGCTTCTCAATATCGAAGCGCTGCGCCTGCCGGGCAAAGGCCGGATGAAGACCACCGGTAAGCTGGGCGATGTGATGAAGGAATCGATCGATGCGGCGTCATCTTATGTGCGGTCTATCGCACCCGAGATTGGCGTGAAGCCGCCAAAGTTCGATACCATCGACATTCACGTCCACGTGCCGGACGGGGCCACACCAAAAGACGGGCCAAGTGCCGGTCTGGCGATGGTGACGTCCATTGTGTCGGTCCTGACGGGTATTCCGGTGCGCAAGGATATCGCCATGACCGGCGAAGTGTCGTTGCGCGGCAACGCGATGCCGATTGGTGGTTTGAAAGAAAAACTGCTGGCGGCCTGCGTGGGGGCATCACAACTGTGCTGATCCCACAGGACAACGCCAAAGACCTGCCCGAGATCCCGGATAACGTGAAAGAAGGGCTGACCATCATCCCTGTCACCCACGTGTCCGAGGTGTTGGAACACGCTTTGGTCCGCAAGCCCGAGCCGATTGAGTGGGACGAGGCCGCCGAAGAGGCCGCCGCAGCCGCACTCAAGGCACAAGGTGGCGGTGAAGGTGCGCGCGCGCACTAACCGTGGACTGATCATTGAAAGAAAGAGGCGCCCTTGCTTGCAGGGGCGCCTTTTGCTTGTGCTATCTGCTTGACGTTGCTGGCTGCAAGGGACGTAATGAGTCCAATTGATAAAGGGATGAACTTAGATGGCACGTAAGCCGAAGGCAGAGCCGGACACCGCGAAGACCGAGGATGCAATGCTGAAAAAGCCAGAGCTGCTCGATGCAGTGGTGGCGCGCACGAACCTCAAGAAGCGGGATGTGAAACCTGCCGTCGAGGCCGCCTTGGCGGTGCTTGGCGATGCGCTGCGCGATGAAAAAATCATCAACCTGCCACCGCTGGGAAAATTGCGTTTGGTCAAGTCCAAGCCGCTTGATGGTGGGGCCTCGGTCATGACGCTGAAACTGCGCACGCCCAAGAACGCCACGGCTGTGGCCAGAGACGATTCTGACGACGCATAATCACGCCGCCATGAGCCATCCGGAACTTTATATCCTGCGCCACGGTGAAACGACGTGGAATGCTGAAAACCGGATGCAGGGGGAATTGAATTCGCCGCTGACGGACAAAGGCCTGCGCGATGCCGCACGGCAAGGTGCGATCCTTGCGGCGCGTGATTTGGCGGGCTTTGTTTTTCTGACCAGCCCGCAGGGCCGCGCGTTCCAAACAGCGGGAATCGCTTTGGCGGGGATCGCTGATCATATCCGCACCGATGATCGCTTGCGCGAGATCGGTGTGGGGGATTGGTCCGGTCGCCTGCGAGATGAGTTGCCCGTGCCCGAGGGCAAAGACCCGTTTATGGCGCAATATGAGATCGCGCCAAACGGAGAAGGCTTTGCGCGCCTTAAGCAACGATGCCGTGATTTTCTTGGCGATCTGCAAGGTCCTGCGGTGCTTGTCACCCATGGGATCACCAGCAGCATGATCCGCGGTCTGGTGGTCGGTGAAAAGGCCCATGCGCAGCGGAATAGCCATGGCGGGCAGGGCTATGTTTATCATCTGAAAGACGGTGACCAATTCCTTTTGGAATGAGGCTTGCACTACCGCAAACACTCGTCTAAATGATGCCGCATCGGGTGATTAGCTCAGTTGGTAGAGCGCTTCCTTTACACGGAAGATGTCGGGAGTTCGAGCCTCTCATCACCCACCATTCAATCTGCACAATGTATCAGGCACTTAAACAGTTGGCATCGTTTTACGTGCAGCTTGTGATTCCTTGTCCGCTGCACTTAGACGCTGAAGATGTCATTGCGCTACACATGTCGACCTTGGTGACACCTGAACTTGCTGGCAGAGAGCTATGCAAACTGGACGAGATGTCACTTGGTCAAGATTTCTTCATTGTTGATGATAATAGGCGGAATAAATCCCGAACGCGCCAACCAAGACCAAGCTTATCGCCCAAACCACATCAAGGTTGAACCACGTGCGGGACAAGAACTTCAGGCCGAGCCAAAAGTAGATCACGACGGCAATGAGGCCGCCGGCAAGTGTCATGGATAGAGTATGCACTGCAGCAACAGAGAATGCTGTCATGACATTGTTGTCCATCAGGCTTTGTGCCGCTAGGTGGCCGGTGTCATCCGCGCCAATCGCACATATGCCCAGATAGATCGGGACCAACATCAGCCCCGCACCATGTGCTGTCGCCGCCAAGAACGACCAAAGGGCAAGCCGCGCCGGATGGACGCGCGCCAGAAATTTTGGATGTCGCCTGTTGATCAGCAGGTAGATACCCATTGCAATGACAAGCGCACCGGCGGCGATACGGATTTCAACTTCCCATGTGACAAGAACGATCATCATCGAGAAAGGCAGCAGGATTCCGATCATCGCCAGGAAATGCCCGATGGCCAGCATGGCCAGTGCCTTGGGTAGGGCTCTGTGCTTGCGCTCCATCAGCGCTGCGGACACAGCCAGCGGCCATCCCATGCCGGGGTTGATACCGTGGTAGAGACCAGAAAAAATGACGGCCCCCCAAAGGGCCGTCACCGATGTCAGTTCAGAAATCATCTACACTGACGGATAGCAAAAACTGTCGGTCGAGCAATCTCCGCCCTCAAGTCGGATTTGATGTGATCGCAGACCTTTGGGGAAGTCGACGTAGAAATCCTTGTTCAATGTCAGCCCCCCGTTTTCGCCGACGTCTGCCATGACCATCTGTCCGCCTTCATCATCCGGATAAAACTGGTCGTCCCAAGTTGAATAGAGCGAATTGGTCCAATAAACGCGTTTACCATCACGGCTGATTTCCACCATTTGTGGCCCGTATGCGAAAGGTTTGCCGTTCGGGTGGTTTGCGCCCTTCGCGATCCCGCCAAGCTCGACCTTGCCAGCAAGGACGGGGTTCATCGGGTCACTGACATCATACTGATGCATCTCACCCAAGCCCCAGCATGCGACGTAGAGGTATTTGTCATCTAGACTCAGATCAATGTCCGTAACCAGCGGTGGGACCGCGCCAAAGCCTTGGAGAAGGGGCGGCAGATTTGCAGGGTCTTCGGGCCGCGGATCAATCGTGATGGTTTTCTTGGATTGCCAAACACCGTCGTCACCCCGCCACCATGTAAAAATAGCACCCTGCAGATTTGTGGTATCCACTACGACACCACAGAAGCCGTAGGATTTTGTAGGATCGTGGGCGGGACGAATTTCCAGTGCCATTTGATAGTTTTCGCCGAAGTCCATGGTCTGGATATTCTTGCGCGCGCGCAGGTCCCAGAAGTGGATGGAGTGGCCATATTTGTTGGATAAAAGATCCTCGGGCACGACTCCGTTTTCAAACTGCGGCGGCAAGCCCCATTCAGAGCTGACCATGTAGTCTTGCGGTAGGTTCCACCAAAAATCGTAGTGTTTATCCTGCTTGCCACGGTCCATCTCGTATTGGCCAATGATCTCGAACGTCTCGCAATCCATGATAAAGATGCCGGGAGGGCCGTCAGTGCCGTCCTCGCCACCGCCACCAAGGCAGGATACGTAAATGCCTTCGGGTCCGCAGTGGATCGTATGAGGACGCGAATAGCCCGTTTTACGGAACACTTCCTCAGGCTCTATCGTCTTGTGAATGTGGGCCTTGAGAGGGTCTTTTACGTCAATCACATAGATGCGCGAGGAGCGAATACCCGGCACGATCAAATAGCGGCGTTCAAGGAATGCGTGTCCAGACAGAGGCGACAGGGATGACGAACAGGCATTCCATCCGAAATGGTGAAACTCGTCGCCTTTATTCGGAACAATGACTTGATGCACAATCTGGCCATAGGTGTCTGATCCCTGCTTCAAATCGATGACCGCGATACCATCGGACTGAGACCCGTCTGGGCTCAGCATGACTGTAAACGCGTAGTTTTCGACAGGGGCCTCCATCGCCAATTTAGGCGATGCGTGGAACGTTGGGTCGGGTCTCAGGTTCATATCTTTCCTCCCAGTGTGAAATGAATGCCCTGTTAGGGTCTGTCTGCTGTTGGGCCCTCCTCGGCCAAATTAGCTTCGCAAGTGAGTGCGCCTGAACTCCTCACGCGAGAAGCTTAACACCAAAACTATCAAATCACGGAGTCTCAAATATTCATCCTAGATTTCTATCATGGGGGCTTTCCTGTCGACCTGAGTGGGTTGCAGTATGTCCGCAAGCATTGCTGCAGCGCGGGCTGCACCGTCCGCGGCCACAGGATGCGGTCTGCGAGGTGTCCGCAACTCGTCCAGCATAGCCTTTAGCGATCTGCTCCGGACGCGACATTGCGATAGCTGAGATCAGCCGGGCGGGCAGGGAAGGGGTAAGTTGAGGACCAGACTGCCTTCAACCGGACATTTTGGGGCGAGAAGGATGTCGTGCCAGTCTACAGCTGGAGATTGAATTCTTGAGCTTTCTGTGGCGCGTTCTGATCGCCTTTTTCCAATCCCGGGGCGCAATGACTGCAACTGATGGGAAAACGCCGGATTAGTCATGTTCCAGTCTCGCCCTCCGTCTCGATCTTCAATGGCTCGCCACAATGCTTGCAGTGAATCGCATCTGGTTCGTGCCGGTTCAGGCCGCATTCCGGGCATTTATGCTTGATCTTGGAGGGCTGGAAGATGGCGCGTGCCAGTTGCACAAAGAGAGCTACGCCCACGACCATAATAAATACCGACAACAGCTTTCCGCCGGGTGTCGTCATGGTGATATCGCCAAAGCCCGTTGTCGTGAGCGTCGCCACCGTGAAATAAAGCGCGTCAACGTAGCCGACGATACCAGCCTCTTCATCGAAGGCCAGCACGAAGACGAACGATGTGGTCACGAATATGAAGACGAGCAGGTTCACCGCAGCGAGGATCGCGTCTTCATGGCGGCGGAAGAACAGGCTCTCGCGCCGAAGGTCACGCAACAAGTGATAGGCGTGGATCAGGCGCAGGCCCCGCAGCACACGCAGGAATGCGAAATTCCCGGTGACAAGCGGTGCCAACAGCAGGGAGAGCACGACGACCAGATCCGCAAGGGTGTAAATGCGTGTCAGTTCACGGCGCCGGTTTTCGGAGATCCAGAAACGGGCTGCGAGATCCAGAAGTATCAGCAGGCCGAGCCCGGTGTTCAGCACTGTCGTAACCGGTGCTGTGGGCAGCGCCGCGGTCGCGATGAAATAGACGATGGTCAGCGCATCGAAAACGATCAACCCATAGCGAAACCGCCGGGCGCGCTGGCTTTGACCGGTGTAGAGCAATCTGATCGTGCGGTGCAGTTCTTCCATTTGCGAAATATGCCACAGGTTTTTGCCCGGGACCATGTGCAGAAACCAGGGCGTTCCTGCGCGTATCTGACAACGCCTTTGAAAGGCATATTTAACGTCGACACCTTGATTGGATCAGCGCCACGGATTGAACGCAGACTATTGCGTGACAGTTACGTCAGACAACAAGCTATCGATTTTCTGTGTAATCTGATCCGATAGCGGACTTACACGGGAGGCGAAGGTTTCAACAAGCTGTCCTTCGTGATCAAGCAATACCTTGTTGAAATTCCATCTTGGCGTAAATCCAGCCTCTTGACGGAGTGACTGATAAAACGGGTGGGCATTGCGCCCCTTCACTCCCGTGATCACAGTCATGGGCATATCAATTCCATAGATGAGCTCACAAAACTCTTTGACCTCAGCGTCGCTTGCCAGCTCTTGGTTGAAATCGTCAGAAGGGACTGCAAGCACAATCAATCCTTGATCGCGGTAGCGATCATATAGCGCCTGCAATTCGCGATATTGCTCGGTAAACACGCACATCGAGGCTGTATTGACCACAAGGACAGGCTGCCCTTCCCATTGCGCGAGGGTCAGTGTCCCACCATCGATGGAGTCGAACGGTGTCTGTGTATCAAGCGCAGTGGTCTGGCTGCTCCAAACGACAAAAAGTGTTGTCAGGAGCCACAATGAACTCATCTTGAGGCGATACATATTTCGTTGGGCCGTGGTCATAAAAGCGCTCGCATTACGTCTGTGACTAAATAACTAGGACGTCCCTCCGGAATTCAACCTCTTGGCGACAGCCAGCGCGACACAATATTCAAGTAACGGTAGGCGCAGAGCGGGCATTCGCGACACCACATCTCCGCGTCTGCTTTGGAACGAAAATATTACATAGTTTCGAAGACTGGCCGCGGTGCGCCATCTTCGTCCAGGGCTACGAACACGAAGTCAGCATCCGTGACTTTTTCAGCTCTTTCAGAATATTTTGGGCGCGCCCAAGCATCTACATGAATACGCATAGATGTGTTCCCGACCTTGCGCAGAGTTGCGTATAGCGTCACCTCGTCCCCGACTTTGACTGGGCGAAGAAACTGCATCGCCTCTACGGAAACCGTAGCACCTCGCCCCTGCGAGACCCGCCCAGCCATGTTGCCGGCAGCTAGGTCCATCTGAGACATCAACCAGCCACCGAAAATGTCGCCTGACGGATTAGTATCTGCCGGCATTGCTATTGTGCGGATCACCAACACACCCTCGTCTTGTTGCCGACCGTGCGATCCACGTTGCTGCCCACGGACGAGAGTATTTTCAGAATTATCGTTCAACGACACTGCTCCTGTGTTGGGCCGATACAGGCCGCAGAATTTGGTGTTCCTGAGAGAACCCTAAAGGTCGTTGCCAACATCGGCAAATACTTCGACTAGGCGGAGGCGGAGTGATTTTCGGATCAAGAGCCAGCGAACCAATGTATGCATGTTTTTTCGTTGAAGGCACCGTAGACACCACGAATACTTTGAGTATCTGCTTCCGGGCTCCAAGCGGCCATGCGCCGCTGCCTGAAACAAGATCTGCTCTGGCGACACTAACGCCCGACGACATAAAGACCAGCGCCGTCACGGTTTATCGTCACACAGGCGTCACGGTTTAGTGTCACGAGGTCAGCCCTGGCAGCTCATCCACCGCACCAACTTGCATACCGGCGACCCACTCTGTCGCGCTCTGAGAAAAACACAGAGGTGGGGGATCCGGCAGCCGACGCCGTCGAGGTTCGTGTCATGTGTGCTTTCGGTTAACGACATAGTCAGCCCGCAAGCATGCGATTAGGAACAATGGCACGGCGGATCGTGACCCAGAAAGGTGTTCAATTCGAAATTCACCAGAAGTGAGAATAGTATTTCGAAAATACGCCTTTTGACGCGCTAGCGTTCTGCCAACCCCGTTTGACTTACCCTCAATCAGAAACGATATCCGCTTTTTGCGAAAAGGGGTTTGCCATGCTGCTAGAAGTCTTCGATTGGGGTCTTGATGCCCGAACACTACAAGTGATTTTCGGTCTGGCGATCGGGGTGGTCTTCGGGATCGCCGCGCAGGTCTCGCGGTTTTGCCTTCGGCGCGCCATTGCCGGCGAGCGTGAAGAGCGTGGCTCTGCCGGGGCGACCTGGATCGTCGCACTCGCATCGGCCATCATTGGATTTTTGTTAGCTAGCAGATGGGGCTATGTCGATCTGGGCGGACATCGCTACCTTGACCCCGAATTGCCGTTTCTGGCGATAATCTTGGGCGGCGTTGCCTTTGGCGCAGGGATGGTCCTGACACGCGGCTGTGCTTCGCGTCTCACGGTCCTGAGTGCAACTGGCAATCTGCGGGCCGTGACGGTTTTGATTATCTTTGCAATTGTGGCTCATGCAACTTTGAAAGGTGTCTTGGCTCCGTTGCGCGTCGCGTTAGGCTCTGTATCGACAACATTGCCATTTGGGTCATTGAGCGACCTCCCGATGGGGGCTCCAACCGCATCTGCGTTGATGGCTGTTCTGGCAATCTACCTCATTCACCGGTTCAAACCGTCTTTGCGCGAAGTTGTCTCTGGCGTTGTCATCGGACTCATTCCGGTGCTGGGGTGGGCGGCCACGAGTGTGCTGCTTTTCGATGAATTCGAGCCCTTGGCGGTGCAATCAGTGGCGTTCACGTTGCCTTGGTCTGACACGCTATTCTGGACAATTGCATCTACGTCTATTCCTGCTGGGTTCGGAACTGGCCTGGTTGGTGGTGTGCTGTTTGGCAGCTTTCTCAGCGCTGCGGCGCGTGGAGAACTGAAGCTTGTAGGTTTCGAGGCCCCACAGCAATTTCTACGGTATGCCGCAGGCGCTGGCCTGATGGGGGTTGGTGGCGTCCTTGCTGGCGGTTGCACCGTGGGGGCGGGGCTTAGCGGGTCTGCAACCCTCAGCGTGGCGGGACTGCTTGCTCTTGCAAGTATCGTGGCTGGGGGTCTGGTCACCGCGCGACTGGGTCTGCGCGCACGTCACCCGGTCGTTGCATAAGTTGTAGACGAGAGGCTCGAACAGATTAGGGCAGTGGGCACAGTCCTTCATAAATGGTGGCAAAGGGCATCCGGTCACAAATGATCGGCGCATTTATAGATACAATATTTGGAAGGGTTCGAAATACGTTTGCCGCTTTAGGTGTCTTGCAAATTCCGATACTAAAAATCACGTAACGGAAGCACGAGAGAGTTTTATAAATGCGCCCAATTCTAAGCCCTGATGCGATCCACCCTGCCATTGGCGAAACGGTCAGCAGCTATCATAGCGACGTTGTGCAAGAGGTCATCCAAGCGGTAGCTGCAAACGGTGTTGTCGTCGTCGGCATGAAACAAAATCCGTTCGTCAAAAAGGCCCGTAAAACCCTGCAAGAGGCAGGAGTTGAATTCACCTATCTGGAGTATGGCAGCTACACGTCACAGTGGCACAAACGACTGGCCATCAAGATGTGGTCGGGCTGGGCAACCTTTCCGATGATTTTCGTGGATCAAACGCTTATTGGTGGCAGTGCGGAACTACAGGCACTTCTCAAAAACCCCGATGCGCATTTGCCGTCATTGTCGCGCGTTTGATTATCCGAGGTCATTCCGTGGCATTACAAGAACTCTGCCGAGCCGACAGCCCAACCTAGGGTGAGCGTTAGTCCTGAAGGTAGAACGTCGCTTTCGGCTCTGCCGACCTCTGCCTGAAGCCCAAGATGACTTGCAAACGCCTGGAAGTCTTCAAGCCAGCGATGCTCTTGGGAGAATGACTGCACAATCATGGCTGCCCGGTCTGTCTTAAAGCGGTTTGCTTCCACAATCGCCGCAGCGGTTCTGTGCAGTAGTTGATAGCGCAAGTCGTCAGGCAGAGGTGTGGTCTATCTCGCGGTAAAGGATTAACTGCTGATCATGAATCTTACATCTCCAAGAAACCAACAACCGCTTCGCCAGGCGCCGCCGATCGGGGCGCCCATGTTCCTTTGGGTGATTGTAGGCGTCATGGCCGCCATCGAACTGGTCCTGAGCCTTTCCTCATCCGGAATGATTGGGTCAGATGACCTACGATGGTCAGCTTTCGTGCTCGGAGCATTCTGGCAACCAGTCTTATCCGGCGCAGTGCCGCCGGTTTACCCGGGCCAGACAGCCCTGATGTTCATTACACACGCTTTTCTGCACGGCGGGTTTATGCATCTGGCACTGAACAGCGTCATCCTGCTGTCTTTGGGAAAGTTCGTCTCGCTCCATATCGGTGCCGCCAAAACCATGTTGGTGCTGTTTCTGTCGGCTGTTGGAGGTGCTGCATGTTTCGGACTGTTATCTACGAGTAACGCGCCGATGATCGGTGCATCCGGGGCGGTATTTGGGCTCATCGGCCTATGGCAGGCCATGGATTACCGCATGCGACGGCAATCAAATTTGCCGGTGAAGCCTGTCGTCATGGCCTTTGTGGCGTTGGTTGCCTCCAATATCGTATTCTTCGTGATGCTTTCGGGTGGCCTTGCCTGGGAAGCGCATCTTGGCGGGTGGATTGTTGGCTGGATTTCAGGGCAAATCTTTGCGCGGCGCTGAGAATTGAAGATGCTGGCATGCTTCTGCTCTGGCGGTAGATGCCGCTCAGCAGCTTCTGCATGAATGAGGCGCAGATCATCGAACAGCAAAAAAGGCAGGTCCCTAGGAACCTGCCTTAATGTCGCGCACTCTCGATAGATCGGCGCTAGATGTCCGCTGTTTACTTTGCAGCAGTCGTCTTCGCGCCAGAAGCTGCGTCTTTGCTGGCCGCCTTTGCAGCCGAAGTTGCTTCCTCGCCAAAGTCTTGCCTGCAGCCATCAACAGCTCGAGCGTGTCAGTCTGCGCTTTTTTCGCATTTTCTGCGAAAGCCGTCATGTGCTCGGTGGCCGCCTTGGAGAATGCGGCGGCGAAATCGGTCATCGCCTGCATATAGTCTGTCGGTTCCGATTTGGCTTTCGAGACGTCCGACAGGCTTTTCAGGGACTGTTGGGTCCACTGTTGCGAGATCGCTACCGACTTTTCGGCGGCAGTCAGTGCCACAGTGCTGATCTTCTCATTAAGCTCTGCACTGGATTTGAAAGCGCCTTCTGCTGCTGCAGTATCGATCGGCAAAGCTGTCATTGCTTCTTTGAGCATCGCGGTGGTGTCATGTGTGGTGTTCATCTGGAAATCCTTTGGGCTGGCGGGAAGATCCCCGCTGTCTGCGTCTACTCAGGACCTAATTGCTGCACTGCAGCATTACAAGTGCTGCAGTGCAGCAAATTACCTGCTAGATCTGTCTGGAGCAGATTGGGCAACGCTCCATTGAGCTATCACGATACTTTGAGTGGCGGCTCAGCTAGAGGCAGATTGATCCGTTAGCGGCGTCTCTTCCACTCTACGTTAAGTGAGGCACCTTTCGAGACAGTTGAGCCAGTTCCCGCGTGCGAGTTTCTCGATCAGCGGGGCGTCGTAGCCGTGTGCGGCCATCGCCTGGAACAGGCGGGGGATGCCTGTCACGTCGCCAATGAGATCCGGTAGGACGCAACCGTCGAAGTCCGAGCCAAGCCCGACGTGATCCTCTCCCGCCTCGGAGATGAGGTGGTCGAGGTGGCGCAGCATGACATCCCAGTCGGTGCCCTGATCGGCGGAGCCGTTGGCGTTCAAATAAAAGGTGGCGAAGTTAAAACCCACCATGCCGTCGCGCTCCCTGATCATGTGAAGCTGCCGGTCAGTCAGGTTGCGCGGGCTACGGCAAAGCGCAAGGGCGTTCGAATGCGTGGCGACGAGCGGCGCGGTCGAGACGGCCGCCACGTCATCGAAGCCTTTTTCATTCAGATGCGACAGGTCAATCAGGATCCCCAGTTCATTGCACAGTCGCACGAGATCGCGTCCCTTGTTCGTCAGGCCAGGCCCGATGTCCGGAGTGCCAGGAAAGGCCATGGGCACGCCGTGGCCAAAGATCGTTGGCCGGCTCCAGACCGGACCGAGGGAGCGCAGTCCCATCTGGTGAAACAGATAAAGCGCGTCGAGATCCGGACCAATCGCTTCGGCACCTTCCATGTGCATAACGCCTGCGATCCTGCCCGCAGCCATCGCTTCGCGGATCTCGGTAACGGAACGGCAAACGCGGAAGTCTTGCGGCGCGGCGCGTTCCATCCAGTGCAAAAGCCCCGCCATCGTCAGCGCGTCGGGTTGTGCCTGCGTGTGCGTCATCTGTGGTGGCATCGGCAGGTGATAGGGGGGATTGGCCATAAGGGCCTCGAAGTCGGGCGGAGGACCGCTTGAGGCGGGCGGCACGAAGATCGCAAAGAGCCCACCTGCGAAACCAGATGCTTTCATCCGGGCGAGGTCGAGGTGCCCGATGCGACCGTCGCCCAGCCACGTTTCTTCACGCGGGGCGGGTGACTTCCACAGCCTCAGGAGGAAATCATTGTGGCCGTCGAAGAACGGGACGGGTGCAGTCATGGGGTCGGCTCCTCAGTCTGCGTGGAAAGCTGGGCATCTACGCTCCTCAGAAGCGATACGCAGTCTTCGTCATGGATGCCGAGCGCCTCGAAGTGTTCAACGATGTTTGCCAGATAGTCGCGACTGGAGCCAAGGAACCCGGAACCGGTCGCGATAAATCGGATCTGGTCGATCCTGCTCAGATTCGCCTGAATGTCGGGCACGGAATGATCGGCCACGAAAGTGAGCGCGCGCACAGGGCCGTCGTCCAACATCGCCTCGACGTAACGCGCGTGATAGCCGGGCGCGAGCATCTCGCGGCGAAACAGAATCTCGGTCTCGGAGTCCACGGCGTTGGCCGCGATCCGGTAGGCCAGACCGTCGCAGCCTGGCCCTTCGTCCAGCGCAGCCATCAGGCCCGGCGCGTCTTGGGTCCCGCGTCCGCCCCGCCAGTCCACGAGGATCATCCGGCGCGCATGGTCGGTTACACGCGCGCGGCGGACCTCCGCAAAGCGTAGGGCAGGGTCCCACATCAGCGAGCCGTAGCCGAAGACCCAGAGGTCGCCGCTGTGCCCCGATAGCGTGGCGCTGCGCAGGGCCTCTCGCTGCGTATCGGTATAGGGCCAGTCGCGATGGGCCTCCATCTGCGGAAATTGTTCTATCACCCGCTCGACCGAGAAGTTGCGGAAGAACGAGGTCTCCGGATCGGCGATCAGGGTGCGCAGTTCGGGATGGTGGGCGAAGGGGTCGGTCATATTGGACACGGGTGCGTTCCTCTTTGGCGTCAGGTGTTCGGCGACTTCCGTCCACGCGATGGTGAGGGTTTTGGTAGCTTTCGGGGCAAGAGGGTCGGAACACTACCAGAGCGTGCCGCATTGTTGCCTGCGCGTCCAGTTCGCTATGCGGATGTTGAACTTCAGACCCACCATGACTGAATGGATGAGCATAAAACACTTTAGGCTTTGTACTTAGTTTGTTTTGGCACTGAAATCGCGCCCGAGCTCAATTCACATCCGGTCACTACGCTATATGACGGTAAGCGCAGTTGTTCGGCGGGGACCACTCGCTGATGTTGTCATGCGTGACCTTAAGTCACTTTGTCCATTTTAGGGGTGGTTGCACGGTTACAAAGTGACAGGTGAAACATTGAAATATATGGCATTAAATTGAATTCGAGCCGCTTATCACCAACCATCCTTTCCTCAGATATCTCAAACCCCGCTGGGCGTAGTTTTCTACCTAGTTCTGGACGTCGGTTCTTCATTGAGGGGCATATCATTCTTTTTTGCACAGCTTTCTTTGGCTGAGAGGTTTTGGAATTGAGAGTGCAAGTGAGCTGGAATTCGAGCCTTGTAAGCGGGTACCTGCGACGTGCGCGTGGTACTGCTGGGCAGTGCGATGATGAAAGCGGACCGCTATATCGGGTCGAATTGTTTTTGACCTCCAGCAAGGATCGGATTGAAGCGGCGAAGAGGCTTGGCGCGCTGGAGATTGGCAGAATGGCCGCTTTCAATTGCCTCCTCGCGATGATGCCGAATTTATTCCGCTCCCTGATCGTTAAGGGCGCTTGACGGGGCGGGATTGCGCACTTAGAAGCAGCGCACGTTCGGCGAAAGCTGAACAAGTAGATGCGCGGTTGTAGCTCAGCTGGTTAGAGTACCGGCCTGTCACGCCGGGGGTCGCGGGTTCGAGCCCCGTCAACCGCGCCACTGCTTTCCCTTTGAAAATGTCTGGTCACGAACGGGTTTTATTTCCCGTGGTCCTGTTAGGGCAGAAAACGCCCTAATCCCGTTTTTACAGGTAAATGCCCGTACAGATCCCGTATGCATTGCGTACACAACCTGTGCATACAGTGTTGTACATCTGCGCGGATGAATGCCACGTGCAGTGCCCAATCTGAACGAAATCTTAATTCCATAGGGCCTGCGCGGAAAATCCACTCTGCGATGAAGATTTGGCGTTGACGCCCCGCGCATCCGCGACTATTCCGCCCCCTACGCGCGGTTGTAGCTCAGCTGGTTAGAGTACCGGCCTGTCACGCCGGGGGTCGCGGGTTCGAGCCCCGTCAACCGCGCCATTTTCCCAAGTTGCTGCTTAAAAGGTGGGTCATGGCCCACCTTCTTTTTGATGCGCATCTATTCCAGTTCTGACGACCGCGCCCAGAGGTTGATGGCTTCTTCCGAACTGATCTCGTCGATCTGTTTCAGCTCGGCTTGGGTGAAGTCGAGGTTGTCGATGGCGCCGGCGCAATCAATGATCTGTTCTGGCCGCGAGGCACCGATGAGTGCCGTTGTCACGCGCCCCCCGCGCAGGACCCACGCGATGGCCATTTGCGCCAAGGTTTGCCCGCGTGCTTCGGCCATCTCGTTCAGCGCACGCACGCTTGCAAGCGAGCTTTCGTTGATCATCCCGTCCAGCAGCGATTTGCCTTGGGTCGCCCGGCTGCCTTCGGGGATGCCGCCGAGGTATTTGGACGTCAAAATCCCCTGCGCCAGCGGCGTAAAGGCAATAGAGCCAACGCCAAGATCATCCAGCGTATCCAGCAGCCCGTCATGTTCGACCCAGCGGTTCAGCAGGTTATAGGAGGGCTGATGGATCAGGCAGGGGGTGCCAAGGTCTTTGAGGATCGCGATCGCTTCGCGGGTGCGCTGGGAGTTATAGCTGGAGATGCCTGCATAGAGCGCGCGGCCTGACCGCACGATGTGATCGAGCGCGCCCATGGTCTCTTCCAGCGGTGTGTCGGGATCGAAGCGGTGCGAGTAGAAGATATCGACGTAATCCAGCCCCATCCGTTTGAGCGACTGGTCACAGGATGCGATCAGATATTTGCGTGATCCCCATTCGCCATAGGGACCGGGCCACATGTCGTAGCCAGCTTTGCTTGAGATGATGAGTTCGTCCCGGTGGCCTGCAAAATCAGCTTTCAGGATTTCGCCAAAGGCCTCTTCTGCGGACCCGGGGGGCGGGCCATAGTTGTTGGCCAGATCGAAATGCGTGATGCCCAGATCAAAAGCGGTCTGGCACATGGCGCGTTTGGTGGCGTGCGGTGTGTCTTCGCCAAAGTTGTGCCACAGGCCCAAACTGATGGCGGGCAGTTGCACCCCCGAGTTGCCACAGCGCCGGTAGACCATTTTGTCGTAACGGTCGGCGGCGGGGCGGTAGGGGGACGTGCTCATTTGCGGGGGGCGTGATGTTTTGCTCATGGCGCTATCATCCGCGAACGGCGGGGCATGTCAAACAGGTCATGCCCCGCGCACCGAAAACAGGCCTTAGCGTGTCATTGCATCCAAAATGCGCGCCCAGCTTCTGATACCTTTGTGGAACGACGACAGGTCATATTTTTCGTTCGGTGAGTGGATTGCATCATCGTCCTTGCCGAAACCGATCAGCATAGCGTCCATTCCGAGGATTTCCTTGAAGTGCCCTGCAATCGGGATCGAGCCGCCACCGCCGATATAGGCTGCGGCGTTGGGCCATTCATCCGAGAGTGCTTGGCGCGCCTGATTGAAGGCGGGATGCACCGTGTTCATCTGCGATGCCGGGCTGGCCCCGTGTTCGCTCCACCGGACCGAGCAATCGGCGGGCAGCATGTCTTCGACCATCTTGCGGAAATTTTCGCGGATTTTCAGCGGGTCTTGGGTGCCGACAAGCCGGAAGCTGATTTTGGCGCTGGCTTCGGAGGGGAGCACTGTTTTAAAGCCTTTGCCGGTGTAGCCCGACCAGATGCCATTCACTTCGCAGGTGGGGCGCGACCAGATCATTTCCAGCGGACGACGTCCGACTTCGCCTGCAGGTTCAGACAGGCCCACTTCGCCCAAGAACTCTTTGTAGTCGAATTTCAGGTCGTCCCATGTGGCGGCCAGTTCGTTTGAAAGCTCGGGCACTCCGTCGTAGAAATCGGGGATCGTGATCCGGCCTGTTTCATCGTGCAACGACGCGATAATCCGCGCCAGAACACGCGCC
Source organism: uncultured Alphaproteobacteria bacterium (assembly GCA_942490805.1). Taxonomy (GTDB): domain Bacteria; phylum Pseudomonadota; class Alphaproteobacteria; order Rhodobacterales; family Rhodobacteraceae; genus Yoonia. The sequence goes on from CALNYU010000013.1 coordinate 28,098, forward strand.
GGATTCATGGCGATGCCACCGTACATGCCCGAATGCAGGTCTTTGTTGGGGCCGGTAATGGTCAGTTCTTCGCCCAATAGCCCCCGTAACTGGGTGATGATTGCCGGCGTGCTGTCACCATAGAGGCCTGTGTCGCAGATCAGGGCGATGTCGGCGGTCAGCTCGTCGCGGTTTGCCTCCATGAACGGTGTGAGCGAGGGCGAGCCTGATTCCTCTTCACCCTCAAAGAAGATTGTAATGTTGGCGGGCAGGGTACCGTGTTCTGCCTTCCATGCGCGGCAGGCCTCGACGAATGTCATCAATTGGCCTTTGTCGTCGGATGATCCGCGCCCGCGGATGACGCGGCCCTTGGCGGTGTCTTCGATTTGCGGATCGAACGGATCGCGGTCCCAGAGGTTCAGCGGATCAACGGGCTGCACGTCGTAGTGGCCGTAAAACAGCACATGCGGGCCTTCGCCGCCAGAGTGGGCTACGACCATCGGGTGGCCTGTGGTGGGCCGCTTGGAGGCATCAAACCCGATAGATTTCAGGTCTTCCACCAGCCAGTCGGCGGCGGCATCGCACTGTGCCTTATAGTCGGGATCGGTCGAGATCGAGGGGATGCGCAGCAGGTCAAGCAAGCGGTCGGTCGCTTGGGGGAGGTCGGCGTCGATACGGGCGAGAACGGGGTCTAGGGTCATGGCTGCGGCCTTTATATTCAAGGGTTTCAGGGCACAAGTTCATTTAAAAGCGCAAGAGGTCTGTCTGCGGTCTGTCGAACTTTCACTGTTTGCATATAGGGTGCCTTGCCCACCGGCAAGGTGGCAGCGGGTGCGCTTTGGCGGCCAAGGGAGCGGAGTATCACTATGTAGTGTACCAGCGCCATACATCTGCCGAGGGTGCATATCGTCATCCCCGTCGTCTCCGAAACCAGTTCCAAAGATTTGGCATCCAGCAGGGCCGCATGGTCAGCGGGGATCGAGCGGAATTGCCGTGGCGTAATGGGGAACCCGCATCGGGTGAAAGATCTCGCGTGCAGGTGGATGCCCCGCGATTGAAATGAACCCATGCCGACGCTCTTTTTCCTCAGTGGATTCAAGAGGAACAGCGCGCGCAAATCACAGAAATAACAAGAAGGTGTCGGGGGCTTGATGCAGATCAATGAACCCAAGGTCGGCTATGTCCCACATTGGGCGCAACGGGGGTGACATTTTGTAACGGCTTGTCCGACGCGGTTGTGCCCTATATGACGCTTAGAACGATTCAAAAACCGCTTAAAGAAGTGGCTTTTGTTCCGACAAAGAGGACGAAAGACGTGGATTATAACGCCAAGTTGGACACAGCGATCGAACGGTTGCACACCGAAGGACGCTACCGGACCTTCATTGATATCGAGCGCAAGCGCGGTCAATTCCCTCACGCGACGTGGCGTAAGCCTGACGGCACTGAGACACCTGTCACCGTTTGGTGCGGCAATGATTATCTTGGCATGGGCCAGCATCCGGTGGTTCTGGCCGCGATGCATGAGGCGATTGAGGCGACAGGTGCCGGTTCTGGTGGCACACGCAATATTTCCGGCACAACCGTTTATCACAAGCGGTTGGAGGCCGAACTGGCCGATCTGCACCGCAAGGAAGCGGCGCTGCTTTTTACCTCGGCCTATATCGCCAATGACGCGACGCTGAGCACATTGCCCAAGCTGTTTCCCGGCCTGATCATCTATTCCGATGCGTTAAACCATGCGTCGATGATCGAAGGTGTGCGCCGCAATGGCGGCGCCAAACGTATTTTCCGCCACAATGACGTGGCCCATCTGCGCGAGCTTCTGGCCGCTGATGATCCTGCTGCGCCAAAGCTGATCGCCTTTGAATCGATCTATTCGATGGATGGCGATTTTGGCCCGATCAAGGAAATCTGCGATCTGGCGGATGAATTCGGTGCGCTGACCTATATCGACGAAGTGCACGCCGTTGGCATGTACGGGCCACGCGGGGCAGGTGTTGCCGAGCGTGATGGCCTGATGGGCCGGATTGATATCATCAACGGCACCCTGGCCAAAGCCTATGGTGTGATGGGTGGTTATATTGCCGCCAGCGCGAAAATGTGTGACGCGATACGCTCTTACGCGCCGGGCTTCATCTTTACGACATCATTGCCGCCTGCAGTGGCGGCAGGGGCCGCCGCGTCCGTAGCGCACTTGAAGACGGATCAGAGCCTGCGTGAGCAGCACCAGACCCAAGCGAAAATTCTCAAGCTCCGCCTGAAGGGTATGGGCCTGCCCATCATTGATCACGGCAGCCATATTGTGCCGCTGATTGTTGGCGATCCGGTGCATACCAAGAAGCTGTCCGATATGCTTTTGGCCGATTTCGGGATCTACGTGCAACCGATCAATTTCCCCACTGTCCCACGCGGCACCGAGCGGTTGCGCTTCACGCCGTCGCCTGTGCACGGCTCTGGTGAAATGGATGCATTAGTAGGCGCTCTGGACGGATTATGGTCACATTGTGCGCTGAATCGTGCTGAGTTGGCCGGTTAACCCCATATACACCTGTGCATAACTTTATGAGTCGTGCTAATGTCTTGATAAGCGCAGGCTATGTTTCGATTCGTTGAACGGTGAGCGCTTAGGGGCATTAAGCGACGGGACAGTCGATGATCGGGAAGACCTTCAAGCGTGCGGACGCGTCGGAGGACGCAGAGGCAAGAGGCTTTGACGCCTATGACCTGCGCTTGGGCGATGTTATGCGTGGCGAACGTGCAACGATGGGCAAAAGCCTGTTGGACGTGCAGCGCGAGCTGAAGATCAAGGCGGCCTATATCGCTGCGATCGAGAATGCCGATCCCTCCGCCTTTGATACGCCCGGTTTTATCGCAGGTTATGTGCGTTCTTACGCGCGCTACCTTGGCATGGACCCCGAAGAGGTCTTTGCCGGTTTTTGCGCCGAGAGCGGTTTTGCCACGGCGCATGGTATGTCCGCTGAGGCATCATCCCTGAAGGGCAAGACTTATGACCCGGCAGGCGTGCCGCTGGGCAAGGATATTTTTTCGGCCTCTGCGACCCCGTTCATTCCGGCAGGCGATGCGATGCTGGCCGGCATTGAGCCGCGCGCCATTGGCTCTGTTCTGGTGCTGGTCGCGCTGATCGGTGGTCTGGGCTTTGGCGGGTGGACCGTTCTGCAGGAAGTGCAGAAAGTGCAATTCGCCCCGGTTGAGCAGACACCGGTTGTTGTGTCTGACCTTGATCCGCTGGCAGGGGCCACCAATGCGATTGAGCCAAGCGATGCTTTGGCTGGATTGGAAGCGCCATCTGCGCGATCCCTTGACCGTCTTTATCGTCCGCAGGCGCTTGATGTGCCTGTGCTTGTTGCGCGCGACGCGCCGATCTCGACGCTGAGAGCGGATAGTATCGGGGCAATTTTGCCGCAGGAAGACCGCGCCTTGTCGCCTGATGTGCAGCTGGCAGAGGCTGACGCAGCCACACCACAGCCGCCTGTTCAGGTGGTTGAGCCTGATGTGCCGGAACTGCAGCTTGTTGCGGTACGCCCGGCATGGGTGCGCATCCGCTCTGCCGATGGCACTGTGATCTACGAGGGCGTGATGGAGCCGGGGCAGAACTATGTGGTGCCTGCCACCGAAGAGCCCGCTACGCTGCGCGTGGGTGAAAGCGGTGCGTTGTATTTCGCCGTCAACGGCGTGCATTACGGCCCTGTCGGCCCGTCAGGCGTTGTGACGTCGAATGTTGCGCTCAGCACCGAGAACCTGACACAAACCTTTGCCGTTGCGGATTTGAGCGCAGACGACGATCTGGCCGAGATCGTGAACGTGGCCGAGGTTGTCGCAGAGGAATAAGCGACATTTCTGTCGCTTGATGATGCGGGCTTGCCGTCATAGGTTAGCAACAACTGTACCGCATCTGAAAGTCGTGAACGCATGTCCCTGAACCATATCCGCCCGTGGCGCAACATTTACCGCCGCAAATCGCGTCAGATCATGGTGGGTAATGTCCCTGTTGGCGGGGATTCCCCGATCACTGTGCAGACGATGACGAACACGCTGACCACCGACATTAAAGGGACCATCGCCCAAGTGCAGGCCGCGGCGGATGCGGGTGCTGATATCGTGCGGATTTCTGTGCCGGACGAGGCGTCATCCAAAGCGTTGAAAGAGATCGTACGCGAGGTTTCCGTGCCGATCGTGGCGGATATTCATTTCCACTATAAGCGCGGGATCGAAGCCGCCGAAGCGGGTGCGGCCTGTCTGCGGATCAACCCTGGCAATATCGGCGATGAAAAGCGCGTCAAAGAGGTGATCAAGGCCGCGCGGGATCATAATTGTTCGATCCGCATTGGCGTGAATGCGGGATCGCTGGAAAAGCATCTGCTGGATAAATACGGCGAGCCGTGTCCTGATGCGATGGTGGAAAGCGGGCTCGATCACATCAAGATCCTGCAAGACAATGATTTCCACGAATTCAAGATTTCCTGCAAAGCCTCTGACGTGTTCATGGCGGCTGCCGCCTATCAACAACTGGCTGAGGCCACCGATGCACCAATCCATTTGGGGATTACCGAGGCGGGTGGTCTGACATCCGGCACGATTAAGTCTGCGATCGGTTTGGGCAATCTGTTGTGGATGGGCATTGGAGACACGATCCGTGTGAGCCTCTCGGCCGATCCGGTGGAAGAGGTGAAGGTGGGCTATGAGATCCTGAAATCTCTGGGTCTGCGCCACCGTGGCGTGAATATTATTTCCTGCCCGTCCTGCGCGCGCCAAGGCTTTGACGTGATCAAAACCGTTGAAGCGTTGGAAAAGCGCCTTGAGCACATCAAGACACCAATGTCGCTGTCGATTATCGGCTGTGTGGTCAATGGCCCGGGTGAGGCATTGATGACAGATGTGGGCTTTACCGGCGGCGGCGCTGGCTCGGGCATGGTCTATCTGGCGGGCAAGCAAAGCCACAAGCAATCCAACGAGGATATGGTCGAGCATATCGTGGAGCAGGTCGAAAAGAAGGCCGCCGAGCTGGAAGCGCAGAGCGCTGCGGCGGAGTAGGGGCGGGATTTGAAAGCGCCTTTGCTCAGGATCGTTGCATCCGTTTTGCTGGTGTTTTGCGGCAGTGTCGCAAGCGCGCAAAGCTGTCCTGAATTTTACCGCTTTGTGGATTTCGGTCTAATGGGCAGCGATGGGGTGACTTATCGCGGCGGTACCGTTCTGCGCGCCGAGAGTTTCGATGGTGCACCTTTGTTGCTGACGGAACAGACCGTTTGCCGTGATGTGCGTGATCTGGCGGTTGACGGGCGTGGCAATCCGATCCCTGTGGTGATGGGCGTCAGCTATGATCCTGCGGCGGCTGGGGTCGATGTGGCGGAACTTGGTGTCGCGCTGATGGGGGATTCGTCAGTTGCAGCGGATGCGAGTGCGGCGGCGCATCTGGCCAAGCTCGGTGATGTGGATGTCGTGCTGACGCGCGGTGATGATTTCCTTTGTGCAGAGCTGCAGGGGCGTTTGAGTTGTCAGGTGCAACCGCCGTTTCCGAACACGTTGCCTGTGGTGATTTATTGTCATGGGGGCTTATGTCTGATGCCTGTGATGGCGATCAATGCGACATTGGCCGTTAGGGCGTCATGGTCCAGTGACGTGGCCGATCCTGCAGCGATCGGCGCGCAGGCGTCGCAAAAGGCGCAAGATATCCATGATTTTCTGGTGCCGCTTTCGGCGGCGTTCTAGCGGCCCATTGACCTTGCCCGCCTTGCAGGGGCAAACAGGCATCCAAACAAAAGAGGCAGGTTATGCGACGTTCAGACAGAGGTAATGTCGATCCGTTTATCGTGATGGATGTGATGGAGGCCGCGCGCAAGGCCGAGGCGGCCGGTCGCCATATTATCCACATGGAAGTGGGCCAGCCAGGCACCGGTGCACCGCAGGCGGCGAAGGCCAAGTTGATTGACGATCTGGCGGACCCTTTGGGATACACTGTGGCGCTTGGCCTGCCAGAGCTGAAAGAGCGGATCGCGCAGCATTATGCCGATTGGTATGGTGTGTCGCTTGATCCCGCGCGCGTGGTGATTACCAGCGGGGCGTCGGGCGCGTTTTTGTTGGCGTTTTCGGCACTTTTTGACAACGATGCGCGTGTGGGGTTGGGCACGCCATGCTATCCCTCTTATCGCCAGATTTTGCGGGCCGTGGGCCTGTCGCCCATTGATATTCCCACGACATTTGCGCAGCGGTTTCAACCCGCACCCAGCGATGTGGCGGCGCATAATCTGGATGGTTTGATCGTGGCCTCGCCTGCGAACCCGACAGGAACGATGCTGGATCGGGACGGTTTGGCGGCCTTGGCTTCGGCGTGTGACGCGCAGGGGGCGGCCTTCATCTCGGATGAGATTTATCACGGCATTGATTATGATGTGGCGCCCGTGTCGGCATTGCAGGTCACGGATGACGTCTATGTGGTGAATTCGTTTTCCAAGTATTTCTCGATGACCGGTTGGCGTGTGGGCTGGATGATCGTGCCCGAAGATCACATCCGGCAAGTGGAGCGTTTGGCGCAGAATATGTTTATTTGTGCGCCGCATGCGTCCCAGCGGTTGGCGTTGCATGCGATGGATTGCACCGATGAGCTTGAGGCGAATAAGGCCGTTTACCGCGCCAATCGGGCGTTGATGATTGAAGGATTGCAGGCCGCCGGTCTGACCCGCTTTGCGCCGCCGGATGGCGCGTTTTACGTCTATGTTGATGTGTCAGAATATACCGACGATGCTTTGGCATTTGCCGCTGAAATTCTGGAAGAGGCGGGTGTGGCAGTGACACCCGGCCTCGATTTTGATGCCGCACGCGGGCACCACTGGTTGCGGTTTTCCTATGCGCGGTCGACGGCAGATATCACCGAAGGCTTGGAGCGTCTGGCGCGGTTTATGCAAGGGCGGCGCGGATGATCCGCTGGCTGCTTTCCTTTCTTTTCATTGCCAATCTGGCCACCGCGCAGGTCACGGTTGACCCTGAACGCACCAGCGTCAGTGACGGGTGGTGGACACTTAAGGTCGCCATGGGGCTGGACCGGATCACGCCTTACCGCGTCTTCACGTTGGATGATCCGCGCCGTTTGGTGCTGGATGTGGAAGGGGCCTCTTTTGCGGGGCTTGATGCGGCGGCGCTGCTGTCGGGCGATCGCGCAACGGACGTGCGGTTTGGCCCGCTGCGCCCCGGTTGGTCGCGCATGGTGGTTGATCTGGCCGAACCCTTGGTGATTGCCGAGGCTGGCATGGTCCGGACCGATGCGGGCGCTGATCTGACGATTCTGCTGGAACGCGCAAGCGCCGCTGAATTTGCTGCCGCCGCTGGCGCGCCACCCGATCCGGGCTGGGACGTGGTGACAGGGTTTGATCCCGATGCCGCCGCAGCCCTTGCCGCGAGCGAAGATTTCGTGGTGGTGATTGACCCCGGTCATGGCGGCATTGATCCGGGTGCCTTCCAAGGCGGCATCAAAGAGGCCGACCTGATGCTGATTTTGGGCGCCGAGCTTGCGGTGATGCTGAACGCGCAAGACGGCGTTCAGGCCGTTCTGACCCGTGAGAATGACACGTTTGTGCCGCTCTCGGCGCGAATGACTTTTGCGCGGCAGGTCGGCGCTGATCTGTTTATTTCACTGCATGCGGATGCTTTGGGCGAAGATGATGTGCGGGGCGCGTCGGTCTATACGTTGTCGTCCGATGGCGGGGATGCAGCAGGGCAGCGCATTGTCGAACGGCACGAGCGTGGTGATCTTTTGGCAGGTGTTGATCTGAACGACGCGGATGATCGCGTGGCGACTGCGCTGATGGATCTGGCACGCGCCCGCACGGGGCCAGAGGGCAAACGGATTGCCGATGCGCTTGCGGCCTCGATGCAGTCGCAGGGCGTGACGATGAACACGCGTCCGCGCCGCGAAGGACAGTTCGTTGTATTGACCGCTGCGGATTTTCCCAGCGTGTTGATCGAAGCGGGGTTTTTGTCGAACGCGCAGGACCGCGCGTTTCTGGCCACCCCTGAGGGACGTGCGCGCATTGCCCGCGCAATCCGCGATACTGTGGTGTTGTTGGCCCGCTAGGTGCCGGTGAATTGCGCCAGCCAGATCGTATGATGCCCGCAGGTGGGGTCCTCGGACGTGTAGCGGAGAACCTTGAAGCCGTTGTCCGCCAGTAGCGTTTGGTATTCGGCCGGATCAAGGGAGGCGTGATAGATCGGCGCGTCTGCGACCTCTCCTATCGCCTCGCCTGCGATATGGCCGGACGTGAACATCAGCGTTGCAAGAGGGGCGCTGTGCGCGGCAAACCTTGCAAACATCGCCCGTTGGTCATCTGCGCCAAGATGGAAGAAACTGTTCCACGCAAGAATGGCATCAAAGCTCTGATCGAGGTTCAGGCTGCGCATGTCTTCTTTGATCACCTGCGCCTTTGGCAGGTTTTGTGCATAGAGCCGTGTCATGGTGTCGGTCGCATCGACACCTGTTAAAACCGCCCCCCGTTCGGCAAGATAGGTCGCCATCGGCTGGCCTGACCCGCACCCCAGATCAAGGACGCGGACCGCGCCCGTTGCGCGGGGGGCTGTCGTCAGAAACCGGTCCAGCCACTGCTTTTCCATCAGGCTGCGGTTGCGGCTTTTGGCCCAGATTTGGCCAATGCGTTCGTAGGTGGGGATGACATCATGTGCTTGCATAGGGGCGATATGCACATGGCATGAAGCGATAGCAATGCCTCTTCAAAAAGTGACCATCTTGCCGGCACCTTCTGGCCGAAAGCGGCATTTGGCCTTTTGACGCTTGGGGGTGGAGCGCGTATAAGGACACCTGAAACTATCAGGACTGGGTCCACTTTCGTGTTGCGCTTTATTCTTTCTTTCTTCGGTGGCTTGTTCACGCTTTTGACGCTTGGCGCCTTTATGGGCGCGCTGGCGCTTGGCGGCGTGATTTATATGTATGGCCGCGATCTGCCCAGTTATGAGACCTTGTCGCAGTACACCCCCAAGACAATTAGCCGGATTTATTCAGGTGAAGGGCAGATTATCGACGAATTCGCGGTTGAGCGTCGTCTGTTTACGCCTGCCGAAGAAATCCCCGATATCGTCAAACAGGCGTTTATTTCTGCCGAGGATAAGAACTTCTATGAACACGGCGGGTTTGACGCCATGGGCATGGCGTCGGCTGTGTTTGATGCGGTGCAATCGCGGGGTGAAAACCTGCGTGGTGCGTCCACGATTACCCAGCAGGTCATGAAGAACTTCCTGCTGGACGGGTCGCGCTCGGTCGAGCGGAAGATCAAAGAGATCATTCTGGCGGTCCGCATTGAAGGTGCGATGCCGAAAGAGCGGATTCTGGAACTCTACCTGAACGAGATTTTCTTGGGCCAGAACAGTTTCGGTGTGACCGCTGCCGCGCTGACGTATTTCAACAAACCTCTGACCGCGCTGACAGCGGGCGAGGCGGCTTATCTGGCGTCTTTGCCAAAGGCCCCCAGCAACCGCCACCCTGTCCGTGACCGTGAGGCCGCCGTCTTCTGGCGCAACAATACCCTGCGCGAGATGTTCGAGAATGGCTATATTGACCAAACGACCTATGAGACCGAGCGCGCGGCACCGCTTTTGTCCGTGCAGGGCGGCGATTATGAGGATTTCCGCGAGAGCCTGCCGGAGCGTGATTATTTTACCGATGAAATCCGTCGTCAGCTGAGCCAGAACTTTGGCGAAGAAGAATTCTTCTCTGGTGGTCTGTCGATCCGCGCGACCATTGATCCGGAATTGCAGGTCACTGCGGCCCATTCTTTGCAGCGTGCGCTGGAAGACTACGATCGCGCGCAGGGCAACTGGCGCGGCACGGAACTGACCATTCCCCAAGAGGCACTGGCCAGCGATGAGGACTGGCGCGCAGCGCTTGCCGGTTTGACTGTCGCGCGCAACATTGATCTGGACGGTCAGTGGTATCCGGCCGTGATCCGCGAAGTGGCCGAGAATACGCTGACCATCGGCGTTGAGGGCGTGGAAGAGACGGAAGCCGCGCCTTTCGTCGTGCCGCGCGTCGATATCCGTTGGCTGGCGGGTGATTTCTTTGACAACTTTACCCCCGGTGACGTGGTTCATGTGCGCCGGTTGCTGGACGGCAACGGCGATTTTGAACGCTGGTCTTTGCGGCAGGTGCCCGAAGTGCAGGGCGGGTTTATGGCGATGGACGTCAACACCGGCCGTGTGATCGCGATGCAGGGTGGCTTTAGCTACGAAGATTCGGTCTTTAACCGCGCCACCCAAGCACAGCGCCAGCCCGGATCGTCGTTCAAGCCCTTCGTTTATGCGGCGGCCTTGGACAGTGGCTATTCGCCTGCCACGATCATCGTGGACGCGCCGATCACCATCAACACACCGCAGGGCACATGGCGTCCGCGCAATTCGTCCAACCAGTTCTACGGCCCAACGCCGATGCGGACCGGGATTGAGCGGTCACGGAACCTGATGACCATCCGTCTGGCGCAAGAGATCGGGATTGATACGGTGGGCCGCTATGCGGAACGCTTTGGCGTTTATGAGAATATGAACCGCGTGCTTGCCGCCTCGCTCGGGTCGGATGAGACCACTTTGTTCAAGATGGTCGCGGCCTATGCGATGTTCGCCAATGGCGGTGAGCGGGTAGAGCCCACGCTGGTGGACCGCGTGCAGGACCGCTATGGCCATACGGTTTACCGTCACGACCAGCGCACCTGCCTTGATTGTGATCAGGCGTCCTTGCCTGCCGGTGACGCACCGCGGATCATGTCCAACCGTGACCGCGTGATGAATGAAATTACGGCCTATCAGCTGACCTCGATGATGCAGGGTGTGGTAGAGCGCGGCACGGCAAGCGGTACTGTCAATCTGCCCGTGCCGATCGCCGGCAAGACGGGTACAACGAACGACGCCAAAGACGTTTGGTTCATCGGGTTCTCGTCCAATATCGTGGCAGGGTGCTATATCGGGTACGATACGCCACGCACCTTGGGCCGTGGGGCTTCGGGCGGCGGGTTCTGTGGGCCGGTGTTCAACCGGTTCATGCAAGAGGCGATCGAGAAATACGGCTCGGGCTCTTTCCGCGTGCCTGCCAATTGTCAGTTCATCAATATTGACCGTTTCAGTGGCGCGCGCCTGCCGGATGATGCCGCTGGCGATAATGTCGTGCGCGAATGTTTCCGCCCCGGCGAAGAGCCGTTGTTCGGCATTATGTTTGACGGTGGTTTTGCCATGGCAGCCGATCTGCCGCTCTTTGATGAAGCGCAAGCCGTACAGCGGCAGGTGACGACATCGACAGGTGAAAGCGCGACCGTGGGCGATAAGGCGACCTTTGGCACGCTGTCATCGGGTGGTCTTTACTGACCATGCGCTTGTAGCGCGCCGGAGGGCGCGCTAAGACCGCTTCAGCAAATATTATTGACGAACAACAGGTGCCCCATGCGCGCGGAAATGCAAAATACTGTCGCTGCGATTGAAAAGTCGCTCGCTCTGCTTGCGCAGCGGATGGACCGTGAAACAGCGCCCCACCGCTTGGAAGAATTCAACGCCCGCGTTGAGGATCCGACCTTGTGGGATGATCCCGAGGCTGCACAAAAACTGATGCGCGAGCGCCAGTTGTTGCTGGATGCCATGACCGGTTACGACAGCATCCAGACCGAGCTGTCCGACAACATCGAGTTGATCGAGATGGGCGAGATGGAATCGGATGCCGAGATTGTCGCGGAGGCCGAAGCGGCGCTGACGGCGTTGGCTGCGAAAGCCGCCAAGAAAGAGCTTGAGGCCCTGCTGGACGGCGAGGCTGATGGCAATGATACGTTCCTTGAGATCAACGCAGGCGCGGGCGGCACCGAAAGCTGCGACTGGGCCAATATGCTGGCGCGCATGTATGTGCGGTGGGCGGAAAAGAAGGGCTATAAGGTCGAGCTTCAGTCCGAACAGCCCGGTGACGAGGCGGGGATCAAATCCGCCGCCTATAAGATCAGCGGGCACAATGCCTATGGCTGGTTGAAATCCGAAAGCGGTGTGCACCGTTTGGTGCGGATCTCGCCCTTTGATAGCGCCGCCAAGCGCCATACGTCTTTCACATCCGTAAAGGTTTATCCGGTCGTCGATGACAACATCGAGATCGAGGTGAACCCCTCGGATATTCGGATTGATACCTACCGGTCATCCGGTGCCGGTGGTCAGCACGTGAACACCACGGATTCGGCGGTGCGGATTACCCACGCGCCGACAGGGATTGTTGTGACCAGTTCCGAGAAATCACAGCACCAGAACCGTGATATTGCCATGAAGGCCCTGAAATCACGCCTCTATCAGATTGAGCTGGATAAGCGTTCGGCCCTTGTGAACGAGGCGCATGAGAATGCAGGCGATGCGGGCTGGGGCAACCAGATCCGGTCTTATGTGCTGCAGCCTTACCAGATGGTGAAGGACCTGCGCACAAACTATGAGACCTCGGACACCAAAGGCGTGTTGGACGGTGATCTTGACGGGTTCATGGCCGCCACTTTGGCGATGGATGTGTCTGGCAAAAGCCGCGCCGAGGCGAACGCCGAATAAGCTTGGTGCTTGCCAAATCCGCGCCTGCGCGCTTGGATAGCGCATGGCGGATTTTTTGGAATGGACAGCGCACGACCTGATCGCCGCTTTGCGGGGCGGTCAGCTGAGTGCGGCCGAGGTGATGCAAGCAACTTTGGCGCGGATTGAGGCGGAGAACCCGCATTACAACGCGATCGTGTCGTTGCGCGACCCAGAGCTGCTTATGAAAGAGGCCCGTGCGGCGGACCAGTCCACTACCAAGGGCCCATTGCACGGGGTGCCTTTGGCGGTGAAGGATTTGGCGGATGTGGGCGGGATGCCGACATCGCAGGGCTCGCCTCTTTTTGCGGGACAGATTGCACCTGCCAGCGAGATCATGGTGCAGCGGATGCAGGATGCGGGCGCCATTGTGATCGGCAAAACCAATACGCCCGAATTCGGATTGGGCAGCCATACATATAACCCGGTCTTCGGCGCGACCCAGAACGCCCTTTTACCGGGCTGTTCGGCGGGTGGATCATCCGGCGGTGCCGCTGTTGCGCTTGCGCGGCATATGGTGTGTTTGGCGGACGGGTCTGACGCGATGGGCAGTTTGCGCAATCCGGCGGGATGGAATGGTGTCTACGGGATGCGGCCCACGTGGGGGCGGTTGCCGGCAGCACCCGGCGGTGATCTCTTTATGCATCAGCTCTCGACCAATGGCCCGATGGCGCGCAACCCGCGTGATCTGGCGCTTTTGCTTGGGGTGCAGTCCGGCCCTGATCCGCGCCTGCCTTTTGGTTTGCCGCAGGCGGACTATGCGCATGACCTTGATGTGGATGTCGCGGGCCGCAAGATTGCGTGGCTGGCAGATTGGGGCGGCGCCTATCCGATGGAAGAGGGCGTGTTGGCTGCGGCGCAGGCCGGTGTCGCGCGATTTGAGGAGATGGGCTGTATCGTCGAGGCCGTGGCACCCCCCTTTGATGCAGCGGCGCTATGGGAGGCTTGGACGGTGCTGCGCGCATGGTACCAAGCCGCAAAATTTGGGGCGATCTATGACGATCCAGAACGGCGTGATGGGCTGAAGCCCGAAGCGATCTGGGAGGTTGAGAAGGGCCGTGCGCTGACGGGGGCGGCCATTCAAAAGGCCAGCACGCTGCGGTCAGATTGGTACCGCGCAGCGCATGACCTGTTTGATCATTATGACGCCTTTGTTCTGCCGACCGCGCAGTGTTGGCCGTTTCCGATCGACTGGGATTGGCCCAAAGCGATTGGCGGGGTGCAGATGGATACCTATCACCGTTGGATGGAGGTCGTTATTCCCGTCAGCTTGATCGGCCTGCCTTGCGTTGCGGTGCCGATGGCGGGCGCGCGCCCCATGGGGCTTCAGATTGCGGGGCGTCGCGGTGACGATCTGGGTGTGCTACAATTGGGGGAAGCATGGTACAAAGCAACATCATAGCCGCAGAGCCGGCGATCAATCTGCGACAGCTGACGCTGTCTGATATTGGTGCTGTGTTGCGTGCGGGCCTTCGGGATTTCCGCCGCGCGCCGCAATTCGGTTTGTTTTTCAGCGCGGTCTACGTGGTGGGCGGGTTTCTTCTGATCTGGGTCGGGGCAGGGCATGTGAGCTGGACCTTGGCCACATCGCTTGGATTTCCGCTTATCGCGCCTTTTGCGGCGGCGGGGCTTTATGAGGTCAGTCGCCGGATGGAAGCAGAGCAGCCGCTCGAATGGCGCGGGATTTTGGGGATTGTCTGGAATGAACGGACCCGCCAGTTGCCGTGGCTGGGTGCGATCATTGTCATCTATTTCCTGTTCTGGACCTTTCTGGCCCATATGATCTTTGCCCTGTTTATGGGGCTGTCGACGATGACCAATATCAGCGAGAGTCTGGAAGTGTTTCTGACGCCAAGTGGCCTTATGATGATCGCAGTAGAACTGGGGATAGGTGCGATACTGGCGTTTTTGCTGTTTTCGATGACGGTGGTAAGCCTGCCTTTGGTGCTGGATCGCGAGGTGGATTTTGTCACCGCGATGCTGACCAGCATGAAGGCCGTCCGCGCCAATCTGTTTGTAATGCTGGTTTGGGCGATGATCATCGCCGTGCTGTCATTGCTGGCGCTTTTGCCGTGGTTTCTGGGGCTGATGGTGGTGCTGCCGATCTTGGGCCATGCGACATGGCATCTTTACCGCAAGGTTCTGGCCTGAAAACAAAAAGGGCGCCCCGAAGGACGCCCTGATGCAGAATTATACCAGTCTTAGGACTTGGCGTCAGTCGCTGCCGTTGTCGGCATCTTTTTGGAGCCAGTGGCCAGTGGATCGTCCTGACGCTGCACGGACCCTTCGAAGTGGGCGCCGCTCTCAATCGCGATGGTCTTGTGGATGATGTCACCCTCGACCCGTGCGGTTGATGTCAGGCGGACCTTCAGGCCGCGTACACGGCCAACGACACGGCCGTTGACGACAACATCGTCTGCAACCACTTCGCCTTTGACAGTGGCACCTTCGCCGACGGTCAGCAGGTGGGCGCGAATGTCACCCTCAACCTGGCCTTCGACCTGAATGTCACCGGTTGTCTTCAGGTTGCCTGTGATCAGCAGATCAGAGGACAACACAGACGGAGCCGGCTTTGCCTTTGGCGTTGCAGATGCCTTGAAATCAGAACCTGCGGGCTTGGCTGCGTCAGTGCCTTTGGACGTGTCAGTTTCGGACGCTGTTGGTCCGGGTTCGTTGATTTTGGATTTAGAAAACATCTTGTCCAGCTCTTATATAAGTCATGGGGTTGACGGGGTTGCCGTTCACACGGACCTCGTAGTGAAGGTGGGGTCCGGTCGAACGACCAGAATTCCCCATAGCACCAATTCGCTCGCCGCGCGAGACCCTTTGGCCGACGCGTACATCCATCGCGTTAAGATGGGCATAACGCGTCTCAATCCCAAAGTCATGCCGGATCTTGATCAAACGTCCATATCCGGACGACCAACCGGCGTGGGTGATCACACCATCGGCAGTGGCGTAAATTGGTGTACCGATCGGACCGGCAAAATCAGTACCTGCATGCAAACGCCCCCAGCGTGGCCCAAAGCCAGAGGTATATCGGAAGTTCGATTTCACCGGGATCGAGAAGGGCGCTTTTTCAGCGGCGATCCGGTAGAGGTTGATACGGTCCATCGCCGTCAGGATCGCATTGGCGCGCAGCGCGTCAGGGTCTGTGTCACCGCCGCGTGTCGAAAACTGGATTGGCGTCAGCGGGCCGCCGGTGCCGGAATAGCCGCGACGCACCTGATCAATCAGGGTGTCAGGGTTCATGCCAGCAGCGCGAAACATCTCGTCAAGCGGTTCAACAGAGACAAGCATCGCTTCTTCCAACTGGCGGAAGATCTGGTCGTTGCGTTCTTGCAGAAGCCGCAGCTCAAGCTGCATTTCCTCGGCCTGCTCAATGGCAAACTCTGCATCGGCGGCGATCTGGTCGCGCTGGGAGGCTGTGTCTGCAAGGGCTGAAGAGAGCAATCCAACGGTGCCTGCGGCATCATCGCTGATCGAGGCTGCGCCTTCATTTTGGTTTTCAGAAGACAGGGCCGCAACTTCGCGGCGGGCCTCTTCGCGGGCGCGCATGGTGTCGCGCAATGTGGCTTGGACAACCTCAAGCCCGGTTTCCAACTCGCGCCGTTTTTCCTCGGTCGCCAGCAGTTCGGACTGCATGATCGAGATCTGTTGCAACGCAGAGGTAAAGCGTTCCTGCGCCGCCAGCGCCTCCATTGCGCGGGCATCCCGTTCAGCGGACAGGGCGTTCAGACGTTGTTCATAGGTGAACTGATCGCGCTGCGCCTGTGCGCGGAAGTTGCCTGCACCGATGCTGTCCATCAACAAAATGGCCGTGGCGATGATCGTCCAAGCGACGACGATGATGCTGCCGGTCCATGCAACCAGCTGGGTTTCGGATGTCAGACGGATAAAGCGCGTCTCACTGTCGGAGCGCAGAAACAAACGTCTCTCAGGTAAAAAACGTTCCAAAACGCCATGAATGCGTGCTGTAATTCGTGATCTCACGATGGTGCCTGTCCTGTCAGTTAGCTTGCGCCGGTGCCCGCCAGCAGTGATCCGTTATCGTTTAAGGGCCTGTGTCTTGAGCTGCAAGAAATTTGCGCGATTTTTCTGCGGATATCCCGCGCTTATTCGCTGCTGGGCGGGGTTTTGCCTATCCTAGGATGAACCGGCAGAAACAGGGCCTGTTCCGGCCAGCGGCCAGTAGAAATCTGGGGGGATTCCTGCCTCGGCGCGTTTTTCCTCGTTGAAGGGTGGCTTGAGGTTTCCGTGAAAATATTTGCGCACCAGATCGTGGAACACCCCTGTCGGGTCAAGGTCGTGGCGTCCACACAGAAAGTGGAACCATTTTGAACCGTAGGCGACATGGTGAACCTCTTCGGCATAGATCGTTTCAAGCGCATCGACCGCAGAGGTGAGTTTGGCCTGCTTGAAGATTTTGATCATGCCGGGCGTGACATCCAGCCCGCGCGCTTCAAGCACCATGGGCACGACGGCAAGCCGCCCCATCAGATCATCCACGGTATCTTCTGCTGCACGCCACATGCCTGCATGGGCGGGCAGGGCACCATAGTGGCTGCCAAGCTCTTCGAGGCAGTCGCACATCAGGTTGAAGTGTTTGGATTCCTCGTCTGCCGCTTTGACCCAGTCATCGTAATAGCCAAGCGGCAGTTTGGTGTCGGAGAACCGCGCGATGATATCCCAGTGCAGATCGACGGCGTTCAATTCGATATGCGCGACGGCGTGCAGCAGCGCGATGCGCCCGGCCTCGGTGCCCGGTTTGCGGTGGGGCACGTCGCGCGGGTTCAGCAGTTCGGGTTTTTCAGGTCGCGCAGGGCGCAAGGGCGGCGCGGCGGTGCCGATCTCGACCACCTCGCCAGCGGCGCGGGCGGCTTGCCACGTTGCTGCGTACTCCCGCGACAGGGCCGTCTTGGCGCGGCCGTCGGCGGTGGTGAGCACCGCGACAGCCATCTCTGTCAAGGTCACGTTGTGCGGACCGCGTCTAGGACGGCTTCGACGTGGCCGGGCACTTTGACCTTGCGCCACGCTTGGGCGATCTTGCCATCCGCGCCGATCAGATAGGTCGCGCGTTCAATCCCCATGTAGGTTTTGCCATACATGCTCTTTTCGACCCAGGTGCCGTAGCGTTCGCAAACGTCGCCTTCTTCGTCCGAGAGAAGCGCGATTTTGAGCTCATGTTTGGCCACGAATTTATCATGCTTTTTGACGCTGTCCTTGGAGACGCCAAGAACCACGGTGTCTTCGGCGGCAAAGGCATCGACCATATCGGTGAAACCGATGGCCTCTTTCGTGCAGCCGGGGGTGTCGTCTTTGGGGTAGAAGTAGAGCACGACCTTTTTGCCTTTGAAGTCAGAGAGGTTCACCATCTCACCACCGTCGCGGGGCAGGCTAAAGTCTGGGGCTGTGTCACCGATTGCGGGCTGTGTCATGGGTGCGTCCTTTTTGCGTTTCACTTTCTTGGTTTTGTTTTAGGTCATGACAGGCAAAGATAAAGAGCAAAGCGCGCGCACTGCCGCGCAAGATAAGGCCACGATGACCGAAGAGACCGACATCAAACCGACCAAGCCCGCGCGGCCCAAAGGTATGCGCCCTTGGGTGTTCTGGCTGCGTGCGGTGTTTGTGGTTTGTATGATGCCCCTTGTTTTTCTGGCCGCAGCCGCAGTCATGGTCATTGACCGCGACATTACCGCGCCCAGTTGGATCACCGACCGGATCGAGGCGCGGGCGGATGCGTTGTTGGAGGGTGGCAGTCTTGAATTTGGGGCGATTACCGTGCGGATTGGCCGTGATCTGCATCCGACTGTGCGCCTTGTGGATACGCGGTTGGTGGATGAAGGCGGGTTGACGCTGACCCGCGTGCCGCTGGTAGAGGGCGGGATGTCGCCACGCGGGCTGATCCTGCAACGCGAGGTCTTGATGCAAAATGTGCGCCTGATCGGGGCGCAGGTGAATTTGCGCCGCGCGCGCGATGGCTCTGTTTCTTTTGCCCTGACAGCAGGGGGCGGCGATCTGGGGCAGGCGCGGTCTTTGCCCGAACTGCTCGAGCAATTTGACCGCGTCTTTGAACGCCCCGCCCTTGAGGCGCTTGAAACCGTGCGCGCGGACGGGCTGATCGTGAATTTTGATGATGCGCGGGCCGGGCGCAGCTGGATCGTTGATGGCGGCAGTGTCGCACTTGATCTGCGCGGTGGCGAAACGGCGATCAATGGTAACTTCTCTCTCTTATCAGGCCGCGCGGATGTCACGGGCGTGACCTTGTCCTACGTCAGCCCACGCGGAAGCCGTGCTGCGCAAGTTGGCATCAACCTGACCAATGCAGAGGCCAGCGATATCGCGGCCCAATCCCCCGCGCTGACGTGGTTGCAAGGGGTCGAGGCCCCGATTTCGGCGTCTTTGCGCACGGGGCTGGATGAAGAAGGGGCCTTGGGCCCGCTCAACGCGTTTCTTGAAATCGGCACCGGTGTTTTGCAACCCAACCCCGCGACCGAGGCCATCGCCTTTGAGGATGCCAAAGCTTATTTCACTTATGATCCTGTGCGCGATCACATCGCATTCAGCGAGATTTCGCTGCAGACCGCGTGGGGCAGTTTGCGTGCTGATGGTGATGCCTACCTGCGCGAATTCCGCGATGGTTTGCCAAACGCGTTGCTGGCGCAATTCCAGTTCCGCGATGTTGCACTGAACCCGCCGGGGTTCTTTGATACGCCGCCGCAGATCCCGCAGGCCTCTATTGATCTGCGCCTGCGCTTTGATCCGTTCGCGGTGGAAATCGGGCAGGCTGTGATGACCGATGGTGATCTGCGGCTGGACGCGCGCGGTGATCTGGTTGCGACTGATGCGGGCTGGCAGATGGCGCTGGATGCGCAGATTGACACGATCACGCCAGAGCGGCTGGTGTCTTTTTGGCCCCTGTCGATGAAGCCGCGCTCGCGGCAGTGGGTGTCCAATAACCTGACCGAGGGGCGTTTGTTTGATGTGACGGCTGGTCTTCGGATCGCGCCGGAACAGGCGGCCCAATTCGCAGTAGGGTTTGAATTTGAGGGCACGTCGATCAAGTTCCTGCGCAACATCCCGCCCGTCACTGGCGCGCGGGGTGCGGCAAGTATTGAAAACAGCCAGTTGATCGTGGGTCTTGATGGCGGCGTCGTGAATGCGCCGCAGGGCGGGCCAATGCAACTGGCCGGATCGGATTTCACGATTGTGGATCTGCGGCTTAATCCTTCGCCTGCGATCCTGAACCTGAATGTTGATAGCTCTGTCACGGCGGCCTTGTCGGTGCTGAACCAAGAGCCTTTTGCCTATATGGACAAGGCCAATCTGCCGGTCACAATTGGCGATGGACGCGCCTTGACCCAAGGCCGGATCACTTGGCCGCTCCAGCCCCGTCCGGCACCGGAAACCGTGCTGTTCGAGATGACATCGCAGCTGCGCAATGTGCGCAGTGATGTCCTGGTGCCGGGCCGCAGTTTTGCGGCCCCCCGGCTGACTGTGACGGCAAGCAGGCGCGGCGTGAATATCGCAGGTCCGGTGCGGGTTGGCGATGTGACAGGGGTTGGCGCATGGGACCAGCGCTTTGGCGATCCGGAGCGCCCGGGCAGTCGTGTGACAGCGGATGTCGCGCTGTCGCAGGCGTTCTTGGATGAGTTCAACATCGCGCTACCGCCCGGCACGATCCGGGGCAATGGGACGGGTGCGCTCTCGGTCGATTTTCAGCGCGGTGCCCCACCGGCCTTTCGTCTGAGTTCTGATTTGCGGGGGCTTACGGTGGCGATCCCTGCGGTGGGGTGGTCCAAAGGGCCGGGCACTGCGGGCAACCTGTTGATTGCGGGAACATTAGGCGCCGTGCCTTCGGTTGACACGCTGGAGATCAGTGGCGGTGGGTTGCAAGCGGCCGGACGGATCACGCTGGACGCGGCAGGCGGGTTGCAAACGGCGCAGTTCACGCGGTTCCGTGTGGGCAATTGGTTTGACGCGCCGCTGACGTTGCGCGGGCGCGGTGCAGGCCAGCCGGTGGGCGTGGAGATTACGGGCGGGACGCTTGATCTGCGCAACGCCACCTTCGGGGGCGGCCAGCAGAACGGCGGGCCGGTGCAGATTGCGCTGGATCGCCTGCAGGTGACTGAAGGCGTGGCCTTGACGAATTTCCGGGGCGATTTTCGCAGCCAAGGCGGGTTTCGGGGCGAGTTTACGGGGCGGATCAATGGCGACGCGGGCATCGCGGGCACGGTGGCCCCGCGTGACGGACGCTCTGCTGTGCAGTTGCGCAGCGATGATGCGGGCGGTGTGCTGCGTGCGGCGGGATTGATGCGCAATGCGGTGGGTGGCACGGCGGAACTGACGCTTTTGCCCGCCATTGGCCCGGGCACGTTCGACGGCACCCTGCGGGTTCGCGGTATCCGCGTGCGCGATGCGCCTGCGATTGCAGCCTTGCTGGACGCAATCAGCGTGGTGGGGTTGTTGCAGCAATTGGACGGGCAGGGGCTGGCCTTTGATGAAATGGACGCGCGGTTCCGTTTGACGCCCCAGCAGGTGATCGTCTCCGAGGCGAGCGCGGTTGGTCCGGGGCTTGGCATTTCTGTGGACGGCATCTACACGCTGGCCAATAAACAGATTGATCTGCAGGGCGTCGTGTCACCATTTTATTTGGTCAACAGTATCGGTTCTTTCCTGACCCGCAGGGGTGAGGGATTGATCGGGTTCAACTTTAACATTGGCGGCACGTCTGACGCGCCGCAGGTGGCTGTGAATCCGTTGTCCGCGCTGACACCGGGCATGTTCCGCGAGATCTTTCGCAGGCCAGCACCGGAACTTTCCCAATGAAACTGAGCGACTTTGACTTTGAGCTACCCGAAGAACTGATTGCAACGCGGCCCGCGCGTCCGCGCTCATCCGCGCGGCTGTTGCTGGCGCAAGGACAGGCGATCGAGGACCGGATCGTCAATGAACTCCCCCAGATTTTGCAGCCCGGTGACCGGTTGATCCTGAATGACACCAAGGTGATCCCTGCGCGCTTGTTCGGGCTGCGCCATCGCAGTGGCGAGGCGGGCGAGACCGCCGCGAAAATGGATGTCACCTTGCTGGAACCGCGCGCGGATGGCGCTTGGTCTGCGTTGATCAAGCCGCTGAAAAAGGTGCGCGATGGCGAGGTGATTGTGTTCTCGGATGAGCTCAGCGCCGAAGTGGTCGGGCGCGGTGATGGGCAGGGGTACCTGCAATTCAACCTTAAGGGCGACGATTTTGATGCGGCGCTGAATGCGGTCGGCGCAATGCCTTTGCCGCCCTATATCGCGGGCAAACGGCCTGCGGATGAGGCGGACAAGCAGGATTATCAGACCTATTGGGCGCGCAACAGCGGGGCGGTGGCCGCACCGACGGCGTCATTGCATTTTGACGGTCCACTGTTGGAGGCGCTGGCCGCGCGTGGTGTGGAATTCACCCATGTCACCTTGCACGTGGGCGCGGGGACGTTTCTGCCGGTGAAGGTGGATGATGTGCGCGATCACAAGATGCACGCCGAATGGGGCGAGGTTACGCCGGACGCCGCCGCAGAGATGAACGCGACCAAAGCCGCAGGCAACCGTGTGATCCCGGTTGGAACAACCGCGCTGCGTTTGATCGAGAGTGCAGTGAAAGACGGCCAGATGCAGCCTTGGACGGGTCCTACGGATATTTTCATCACGCCGGGGTTCAGGTTTCAGATGGCCGACGGGCTGATGACCAACTTCCACTTGCCCAAATCGACGTTGATGATGCTGGTGTCCGCCCTGATGGGAACCGATACAATCCGTGCGATTTATGACCATGCCATTGCCGAAAAGTACCGCTTTTTTTCCTATGGTGACAGCTCGCTTCTGTTGCCAGAGCAAGAGGGCGCGAATGGTTGAGGCCGTGTCGCTTCTGTGATGAATAATTAGGAGAATCGTGACATTGCACGGTTCTTGCTGTGCTGAAAGGGCGTGTCATGTTTCAGGTATTTACCGGCTCTTGGGCTTTGTTTGTCGGCATGTTCATGCTGATGGTGGGCAATGGCCTGCAAGGCACGCTTTTGGGTCTGCGCGGCGAGGCGGAAGGCTTTAGCACGTTCGAGCTTTCGATCGTCATGTCGGCCTATTTCTTGGGCTTTTTGTTCAGTTCGCGCTACACGCCCGAGCTGATCCGCCGTGTCGGCCACGTGCGCGTCTTTGCCGCCCTCGGGTCGATGATTTCGGCCGTGCTGGTCGCCTATCCGGTGCTGATCGAGCCTTGGGCCTGGACCCTTGGCCGCGTGATCATCGGGTTTTGCTTTTGTGGCGTGTATATCACCGCCGAAAGCTGGCTGAATGACGCGTCCAGCAATGAAAACCGTGGGAAATCGCTGTCGCTTTATATGATCACGCAGATGGCGGGGATTGTGTTTGCGCAGTGGATTGTGAGCCAGGGGGATATCTCGGGCTACGTTTTGTTTATTATCCCGTCGATCCTCGTGTCGCTGGCCTTTGCGCCGGTGCTTTTGTCGGTGCGCCCGATGCCTGCCTTTGCCTCGACCAAGCCGATGAAGCTGCGCGATTTGATCAAAGCGTCACCGCTGGCCTGTTTTGGTATGTTTATGCTGGGCGGCGTGTTTTCCGCGCAATTCGGCATGTCGGCGGTTTATGGCAGCCGCGTGGGGCTGACGGTATCCGAGATTTCCTTGTTCATCTCGGCGATCTATGTGGCCGCACTTGTGTTGCAGTACCCCATTGGCTGGCTGTCGGACCGCATGGACCGGCGCGCGTTGATCGTGTGGATTTCGCTGATCGGTGCTGCGGGATCGATGATCGCCTTCCTTGTGCCGGGATACTACGTGCTGATCGTGATCAGCGGGGCCATTGTGGGTGGCATGTCGAACCCGCTTTATGCGCTGCTGATCGCCTACGCCAACGACTATCTTGAGAAAGAGGATATGGCGGCGGCCTCGGGCGGGCTGTTGTTTATCAACGGGGTGGGGGCGATTGCGGGCCCGCTGACCGTGGGTTTCATTATGGATAGCATCGGCGACAACGGGTTCTGGCTGTTCACGGCTGTTTTGATGGCCTCGGTCGGGTTCTATGGCATCTACCGCGCCACACAGCGCAGCCGCGAAGATCTCGAGACCGAGAGCGTGACAGTGCCTTATGCACCGGTTTCCGCGGCCTCGACACCTGTTGCCGCCGAGTTGGCCCAAGAGATGTATATTGATGAGGTTGAACTCGAAGAAGAGGCGGCACAAACATGATTTTGTTGCCCTGAGGCCACCTCTGATGTCATTTCGCAAGATGATGTGACCGCGCAGGCATTCTAAGCACTTGTCAGACATGGCTTAGTCTGTTTGCAATAGAGGCAGGAGTGAGGATCATCAAGGAGCGGTGCCGTGGTAACCCCCGAAGAGGTGTTGGCGTTTTGGTTGGACGAATGTTCGCCTGCTGACTGGTATAAGAACGATCCTGCGTTTGACGCGTTGATCCGTGAAAGGTTTGGCGCGGCGTGGCAGGAAGCCATCGAAGGCGCTTATGGGCTTTGGTTGACATATCCCTCCGGTACCTTGGCGTATATTATTCTGACTGATCAGTTCCCCCGCAATATGTTTCGGGGTGAGGGCAAAGCCTTTGCCACAGACAAGATCGCGCGCGCTGCTGCCAAGATGGCGATTGATCGTGAATGGGATCTGAAAATTGATGAACCCGCCCGCCAGTTTTTCTATCTGCCGCTGATGCATGCCGAAAACCTGTCAGATCAGGATCGTGCAGTGCGTTTGATCCACACCCGGATGGCGGAACATGGCGGGGGCAACCGCGATCATGCCTGCGCGCACCGTGCTGTGATCCGTGATTTTGGCCGTTTCCCTTATCGCAATGATGCTTTGGGGCGCAAAACAACGCCCGCCGAGCAGGTGTTTTTGAATGAAGGCGGCTATGGGGCAGCCTATCGTGCGCAGCAGGACGCCGCGAAATAGGGCCTTTGCACTGATCGGTTGGCTGTTATGACCTAAGGTCACTAGAGGTCCATCTGAAAATAGTTTAGTGTTCAACTAAATCTGGAATTGGAGGGCCCACGTATGGCTGCGCAGAACTTTGACTTGATCGTAATTGGTGCCGGACCGGGTGGCTATGTGGCTGCGATCCGTGCGTCGCAGCTTGGTATGAAAGTCGCCATTGTCGAGCGCGAAAACCTCGGCGGCATTTGTCTGAACTGGGGTTGCATCCCGACCAAGGCGATGCTGCGCTCGTCCGAGGTGTTCCACCTGATGCACCGCGCCAAGGAATTTGGCCTGAAAGCCACCGGCATTGATTATGATCTGGACGCGGTTGTGAAGCGCAGCCGCTCTGTGGCGGGTCAGTTGTCGGGTGGCATTGGTCATCTGATGAAGAAAAACAAAGTGACCGTGTTCATGGGCGAGGCCACGATCCCTGCCAAGGGCAAAGTGAGCGTCAAAGGCGCGAAGGGCGTCGACGATCTGACAGCCAAGAACATCGTGCTGGCCACGGGTGCGCGTGCACGTGAACTGCCCGGGCTTGAGGCCGATGGCGATCTGGTCTGGACCTACCGCCATGCGCTGGAACCCAAGAAGATGCCAAAGAAACTGCTGGTCATCGGTTCTGGTGCGATTGGCATCGAATTTGCCAGCTTTTACAACACGCTGGGCGCCGACACGACGGTGGTTGAGGTCATGGACCGTGTCCTGCCTGTGGAAGACGCCGAGATTTCGGCCTTTGCCAAGAAGCAATTCGTCAAGCAGGGCATGAAGATCATGGAGAAATCCATGGTCAAGCAGTTGGACCGTGGCAAAGGCAAAGTCACCGCCCATATCGAGACGGGCGGCAAAACCGAGAAGATGGAATTTGATACGGTCATTTCCGCTGTCGGCATTGTTGGCAACGTCGAAGGGCTGGGGCTTGAGGCATTGGGCGTGAAGATCGACCGCACCCATGTGGTGACAGATGAATTCTGCCGCACCGGTGTTGAGGGGCTTTATGCCATCGGCGATATCGCTGGCGCGCCGTGGTTGGCGCATAAGGCCAGCCATGAAGGTGTGATGGTGGCCGATCTGATCGCGGGCAAACACGCCCATCCGGTCAAGCCGGAAAGCATTGCGGGCTGTACCTATTGTCATCCGCAGGTCGCGTCGGTGGGGTATACCGAGGCGAAGGCCAAAGAGCTGGGCTATGACATCAAAGTCGGGCGTTTCCCCTTTATCGGCAACGGCAAAGCAATTGCACTGGGCGAGCCTGAGGGCATGATCAAGACCGTGTTTGACGCCAAGACGGGCGAGCTTTTGGGTGCGCATATGGTCGGGGCTGAAGTAACCGAACTGATTCAGGGCTATGTGATCGGGCGCCAGTTGGAGACAACCGAGGAAGACCTGATGAACACTGTCTTCCCGCATCCGACATTGTCAGAGATGATGCACGAAAGTGTGCTGGATGCCTATGACCGTGTGATCCACATGTAAGGTGGATCAAGATCCACCTTGCGCCATGCAAAACCCGCCCCTTAACGAAAAGGGCGGGTTTTTTGTTACGGGGTTAAGGCCTAGTTCGGCAGCATCGCCGCGAAGCCTGTGTAGGCGCGCATGCCCGCATCGGCCATCATGGTCGCTTCACCTGTTGTCAGGTCGATGCTGTAAAGACCCGATGTGTCCGCACCCTCGAGCATCAGAATGGCATAGGCCATGTTTTCGCCTTCGGCAGGCGAGACAATTTCAAAACCGCCCATGATTGATAGATCGGCAACTGCACCGTCAATCGTGATCGGAGCGACCGTGGCCAGAGTACCTGCGTTATTGGCAAGTGTAACCAGCGCGTTGGTTTCGGCGTCCAACGCGTATTGTGCTGTCTCTGATGCTGTCATGCCGTTGATGGCATTGGTGTAGCCGTTGGCAAAGATCATGGGCGCGCTGCCTTCGTTGGCATCACCGGCGGCATAGGCCAGATCGGTAAAGCGCAGGACCGAGTTCGCACGGTCGTCCATGTCACCAAAGCCCATGGGGAAATAAACCAGGTTCAGACCATCTGTTGTCACGGCGCGTACCGCGTCGATCTGGTTGTTGAAGTCAAAGCCCATCGCGGCATCTGCACCGATCATCACCTCGGGTGCGACGGTGTTCTCCATGGGCGTCACAGCGCCAGTGACGGTGTCGATCCCGTAGACCATGCCATCACGGGTGATCCCGATCACATCTCCGGTCACGGGGCGGTAGGCGATGGCATCAACAGGGGTGGAGAGATCAACGGATGCGCCTGTCTCGACAAGGCCGGGAAACATCACAAGTGTGCGTCCGTCGTCGGTCAGGCCGTATCCGGAAGCAGGGCTTGCGTGACCTGCGGCAAATGCGGGTGCTGCGAGGACGGTCAGCGCTGCTGCAGAAATCAGTGTCTTTTTCATAGTTGTTTTCCTTTTGGTTTGCGTCGGCGACAAGGCCTGACTTAACCTAAGAAATCTGATCTAAACTATTGAAAGTAAATACATTAAACTTTTTTGTGAGAGTGAAACTATTGGCTCTGCACTTCCGTGCCTTCTGGCTATCGCGGTACTACCACGCAGCTGTTTTTTGCCGTATTGCGCGCGGGCTGGTCTGTTCTTTCGCAAAGATTTCTGCAAGATGTTTCACGAATGTTCCCGAGACGGGCTGGCGGTTCGCTTCGGGACTGCTATCTGATGTCTGTAGGCGCTGGGGGTCGAGATGGCTGAACTGAAGAATATCGAAGTGCGCGGTGCGCGCGAGCATAACCTGAAGAATATCGACGTGGATATTCCGCGCGACCAGCTGGTCGTGATCACGGGCCTGTCGGGGTCTGGAAAATCGTCGCTGGCGTTTGATACGATCTATGCCGAAGGGCAGCGGCGCTATGTTGAATCGCTCTCGGCCTATGCGCGCCAGTTTCTGGATATGATGGAAAAGCCTGATGTCGATCACATCAGCGGCCTGTCCCCTGCGATTTCGATCGAGCAGAAGACAACATCAAAGAACCCCCGTTCGACCGTCGGCACCATCACCGAGATTTACGACTATCTGCGTCTGTTGTTCGCCCGCGCTGGCACCCCCTATAGCCCCACAACCGGTCTGCCGATTGAGGCGCAGCAGGTGCAGGACATGGTGGACCGTGTCATGGCGCTTGAAGAAGGCACGCGCGGCTATCTGCTGGCCCCGATTATTCGTGACCGTAAAGGTGAGTATCGCAAAGAGTTTCTGGATCTGCGCAAGCAGGGCTTTCAGCGTGTGAAGGTTGATGGCGAGTTCTATGAGCTGGATGAGCCGCCGACGCTCGATAAGAAGTTCCGCCACGATATTGATGTGGTCGTGGACCGGATTGTGGTCCGCGAAGGGCTTGAGACGCGGTTGGCTGATAGCTTCCGCACCGCGCTGGATTTGGCCGATGGGATTGCCATTCTTGAGACAGCACCCAAAGAGGGTGATCCCGAGCGTCTGACGTTTTCAGAGAATTTCGCCTGTCCTGTGTCGGGCTTTACCATTCCCGAGATTGAGCCGCGCTTGTTTTCGTTCAACGCGCCCTTCGGCGCATGTCCGTCCTGTGACGGTTTGGGGGTCGAGCTGTTCTTTGACGAACAGCTTGTCGTTCCCGATGTGACCTTGAAAATTGCCGACGGTGCGTTGGCACCATGGCGTAAAGGCAAGAGCCCCTATTTCCTGCAAACGATTGAAGCGATTGCCAAACATTACGGGTTCAACAAGAACGCCCGCTGGAAGGACCTCGATCCCAAGGTGCAGCAGGTGTTCCTGCGTGGATCAGGGACCGAAGAGATCAAATTCCGCTATGACGAAGGCGGCCGCGTTTATCAGGTGGAGCGCGCCTTTGAGGGTGTGATCCCTAACATGGAACGCCGCTATCGCGAAACCGATAGCAACTGGATCCGTGAAGAATTCGAGAACTTCCAGAACAACCGCAATTGCGGCACCTGTGGTGGCTACCGTCTGCGCGAAGAGGCATTGGCGGTGAAAATCGGCGGTCTGCATGTGGGCCAAGTCGTGAAGATGTCGATCAAAGAGGCCTATGATTGGTGTCAGGATGTGCCATCTGCGCTCAGCAAGCAAAAGAACGAAATCGCCGCCGCGATCCTGAAAGAAATCCGCGAGCGTTTGGGGTTCCTCAATAACGTCGGTCTGGAATATCTGACCCTGTCGCGCAATTCCGGCACGTTGTCGGGTGGTGAAAGCCAGCGCATCCGCTTGGCCAGCCAGATCGGCTCGGGCCTGCAGGGCGTGCTTTATGTGCTGGACGAGCCGTCGATCGGCCTGCACCAGCGCGACAATGACCGTCTGCTGACAACGCTGAAGAACCTGCGCGATCAGGGCAATACCGTGATCGTGGTGGAACACGACGAAGAGGCGATCCGCGAGGCGGATTATGTCTTTGATATCGGCCCGGGTGCCGGTGTGCATGGCGGGCAAGTCGTGGCGAAAGGGACGCCAGCGGAAATTATGGCGAATGAAAATTCGGTCACCGGCCAATACCTGATTGGTGCACGTAGGATCGAAGTGCCTGCCAAGCGCCGCAAGGGCAAGGGCAAGAAGCTGACCGTGGTGAAGGCCACAGGCAACAACCTGCAAAACGTCACCGTTGATTTCCCGCTGCAGCAGTTTGTCTGCGTCACCGGCGTGTCGGGCGGTGGTAAATCGACCCTGACGATTGAGACGCTGTTCAAAAACGCCTCTATGAAATTGAACGGGGCGCGTCAGACGCCGGGGCCATGCGAGACGATCAAAGGGTTCGAGCATCTGGACAAGGTGATCGACATTGACCAGCGCCCCATCGGACGGACGCCACGGTCGAACCCCGCCACCTATACCGGCGCGTTCACCCCGATCCGCGAATGGTTCGCGGGCATGCCCGAGGCAAAGGCGCGCGGGTACAAACCGGGGCGCTTTAGTTTCAACGTCAAGGGCGGCCGCTGTGAGGCCTGTCAGGGTGACGGTGTCATCAAGATCGAGATGCACTTTTTGCCTGACGTCTATGTCACCTGCGAAACCTGCAAAGGTGCGCGCTACAACCGCGAGACACTGGAGATCAAGTTTAAGGGCAAATCCATTGCCGATGTTCTTGATATGACGGTGGAGGATGCGCAGGGGTTCTTTACCGCCGTGCCGTCGATCCGCGAAAAAATGGACGCGCTGATGCGTGTGGGGTTGGGCTATATCAAGGTGGGCCAGCAAGCGACGACGCTGTCAGGTGGTGAGGCGCAGCGCGTGAAACTGTCCAAGGAGCTGGCGCGCCGGTCCACGGGACGCACGCTTTATATTCTGGATGAACCGACCACTGGTCTGCATTTTGAAGACGTGCGTAAGCTTTTGGAAGTGCTGCATGAATTGGTGGATCAGGGGAACTCGGTCATTGTGATCGAGCATAATCTGGACGTGGTGAAAACTGCCGATCATATCATTGATATCGGCCCTGAAGGGGGCGATGGCGGTGGTCAGGTGGTCGCCACTGGCACGCCCGAGCAGGTGGCAGAAGTGGCCGAAAGCCATACGGGCCGATACCTGAAGGAAATGCTATCGGCCCGCAGTGTTGCGGCTGAGTGATCAGTCGTAATTGTACTCGAAGGTGATCGTCTCGCCCTCTGCTGTGACCAGTGAGCGGGCGTAGATTTCAGGAAGAGGGCCATCGTCAACAAGGCCGCTGACGGTCACGATGCTGCCCACCGCAACGGGCACCAGATTGGGCCCGAGGTAGATTTCAATCTCGCCCGATGCATCGCGCAGGACGAATGTATCTTCATCCGTGATCCGGTCGACGGTGCCGCTAATGGTGACCTGCGTGTTGGGCTGCAGTGCGGTGATCGTTGTTTCGGCGACTGCGAGGGTTGGCAGTGCCAGGAAAAGTGATGCGAAAAATATGTTGCGTGTCATGATTAGTCCAGTGCAATGCCAAGAAGAACAAGGGCTGCCACGGCGCCAAGGGCAAAGACCCAGCCGGGGGCTGTCAGGGTGACATCGGATTTCAACCAGTGCATGAAATTGCCCTTCGCGCGGGCAGGGGGTGTTGGTTCTGTCATTGCAAATTCCTTTCCTTAGTGAATGTGTCAGGAAAGTGGGTTTGCCAAAAACGGTCTTCAAGATAGTGGCCTGCGAAAACGCATGGCATGGCGCGCGCATCGGCGGAATTTTGCCGGACTGCGCGGCCTGCTTTTGGGCTAGGGGCGGTGGCGCTTTTCAAACCGTGGCAGCATCGCCGAGAAGTCCTTGCCGCGCCCGTCTTCGTTTTCTACGAATTGCGCATAGAGATCGCGCGCTGCACGTCCCATCGGGGTGTCTGCATCTGCGGCCTCTGCGGCCATCTGGCTGAGATTAAGGTCCTTGAGCATCAATTCTGCTGCAAATCCCGGTTGATAGCCGTTGTCGGCGGGGCTTTGCGGGCCGATACCCGGTGCGGGGCAGTAGGCGTTCATGGACCATGAATACCCCGATGAGGTGCTGACCACATCGAACATGGCTTGCCGGTCAAGGCCCAGTTTGTCCGCCAGCACGAAGGCCTCGCAGGTGGCGATCATGGTGGCCCCGAGGATCATGTTGTTGCAGATTTTCGCGGCCTGCCCGTTGCCCGCATCGCCGCAATGCACCGCCTTTTGCCCCATGATGTCAAAGAGCGGCTGAACAGTGGCAAAGGCCGCTGCAGGGCCACCAGCCATGAATGTGAGCGTGCCGTTCGTGGCCCCGCCGATGCCACCAGAGACGGGGGCGTCAACGGCGGATAATCCGGCGGCCTCGGCCTGTGCGGCCACGGCGCGTGCGCTTTCAACATCGACGGTCGAGCAATCAAGGTGGATCGCGCCCGGCTTCATGGCCGGGTGGATCTCGGCTGCAACCGCGCGCAGAATGTCGCCATTGGGCAGCATTGTGATGACCACATCGGCGTCTTTGGCGGCGTCAGCGGCGCTGTCTGCAAGGGTCAGGCCTGCGGGTGCGGCCATGGTGTCGAACCCTACGACGTCATGCAATGCGGCAAGGTTTGCTGCCATAGGGGCGCCCATGTTGCCCAGTCCGATAAAACCAATCTTCATGCTGTTTCCTTCCATTGCAGCGCCTCTGTCCCCAGATCGCTTGTCATGTACGTGACATCAGCGGCTGGGACCGTTTCCCAGCTGCTGTGTTGCCATTTGGGCGCGCGATCGCGATCAATAATCGCCGCGCGGATGCCTTCGATGAAATCCCCCTGTGTGAGACAGCGGTAGGTATAGCGAAATTCCTGATCCAAGGCGTGTTCGATGCGCGGGTCGCGGCGGTTTTCTTTGATGATCTTGACCGCAACGGCCATGCCGAGCGGGGCGTTCCGGTCCATCAGCTTGCGCGCATGGGCGATGGCGGGGCCATCGGGGGCTGTTGCCATTGCGCGGAAGATATCACCAAGCGTGTCACCGCCAAAGCAACTGTCAATTTCGCTTTGCCAGCCCGCCAATCGCGCGGTCGGGGCGGATTTGGCAGCGGCGTCAACGGCGGCCGTATCGCCTGTGCTGATCAGCGTCTCTTTCAGCGCGTCCCACCCGTCTTGCGGGATAAAGTGGTCGGCGAAACCGGCATAGATCGCATCGCCTGCATCCATGCGGTCCCCGCTCAGCCCGAGGAATTCACCGCAATGCCCGGGGGCTTGCGCGAGAAGCAGCGAGCCGCCCACGTCGGGCACCAGACCGATGCTGCATTCGGGCATGGCAATCTGGCTGTTTTCGCAGACAATCCGGTGGGATGCGTGACAGCCAACGCCAACGCCGCCGCCCATGGTAAACCCGTGCAGGAAGGTGACGATCGGTTTGGCATAATTGTGCATTTTGGCGTTCAGCCGGTATTCATCGCGCCAGAACCTTCGCCCGTAATCCGCATCGCCGCGCTGCCCTGCAGCATACATATCCGCGATGTCACCGCCCGAGCAAAAGGCGCGCTCGCCTGCGCCGTCGATGACGATCAGCGTGACCTCTGGATCGTCGCGCCAGCTGTCCAAGGCTGCCTCAATCGCGAGGCACATATCCCATGTCAGCGCGTTCAGCGCCTTGGGGCGGTTCAGTGTGATGAGGCCTGCAGAGCCGGATTTGCGGATGATGATATCAGTCATTGGATCATGGTGCGGGCGGTTATCAGACGCATGATTTCATTGGTGCCTTCAAGGATTTGATGCACGCGCAGATCGCGCACGATCTTTTCGATCCCGTAATCCGCCAGATAGCCGTAGCCGCCATGCAGTTGCAGGCATTGGTCGGCGACCTCGCTGCCGGTTTCGGTGCAGAGCTTCTTGGCCATGGCGCAGAATTTCGTCGCGTCCGGTGCGCCTGTGTCCAGCTTCCATGCGGCTTGCCGCAGGAAGGTGCGCGCCGATTGCAGCGCGATTTCCATGTCCGCCAGTCGGAATTGCAGGCCTTGGAATTGGTCGATGGATTTTCCAAAGGCCTTGCGCTCTGCCATATAGGCAACGGTTTGATCAAGGGCGGATTGCGCGGCCCCGATCGAACAGGCCGCGATGTTTAACCGCCCGCCATCAAGGCCCGCCATGGCGTATTTGAAGCCCATGCCTTCTTCGCCCAAAAGGTTGTCTGCGGGGGCAGGGCAGTCATCCATTTGCACCTGCCGCGTGGGTTGTGACCGCCAGCCCATTTTGTCCTCTAGCCCACCAAAGGACAGGCCCGCTGCGCCGTCCTCAATCACGATGGCGCTGATCCCTTTGGGGCCGTCATCGCTGGTGCGCGCCATCACAATATAAGCATCGGAATAACCGCCGCCGGAAATGAATGCCTTGGTACCCGTCAGATGATAGCCTGCGTTGTCGCGCACCGCTTTGGTCTTGAGCGCGGCCGCGTCTGACCCAGACCCCGGTTCGGTCAGGCAGTAGGATAGGATCGTCTCCATGCTCAGGGCCTTGGGCAGCATCCGGTCTTTGAGGGCGTCTGTGCCGTAGGCCTCGATCATGCGCGCGCACATGTTGTGGATCGACAGGAACGCCGCGACCGAGGCGCAGGACTGCGACAGCGCCTCAAAAACGAGCGTGGCATCGAGCCGTGAGAGGCCAGATCCGCCGCGATCTTCAGACACATAAAGTCCGCCGAAGCCGAGTTCTGCCAATTTCGGCCAAAGCTCTTTGGGGATCGTACCCTCTGCTTCCCAAGTGCGGGCATGGGGCGCGATATGTTCCTGCCCAAAGTCACGGGCCATATCGAAAATAGCGGATTGTTCTTCTGTCAGAGCGAAATCCATCTTTGCCTCCCGTCAAGGAATTGAACGCTTGTTCATATCTTGCGCAGAACAGATGTGGTTGGCAAGTACTAGGTGAGGGGGACGCGTCGGAGAAGTGCAGATAATGACGTCATCCGATTGAGCCCGTTTATAAACCCAAAAAGCGTTCAGTGAAAAACCAGAACGTCGCAAAATCGCAAGCGCTTGGAATTCATCTGAAGCGCGAGAATCTCAAGCGTGCTGTCTCCCATGCAACTCAATGAACCATGCTGCATCTAGCCTGTCGCCATCCCGTTCAAGGTATTCGGGGTCACCGCCACGCGCCAAAGTCTTCACCATGTTCACAGCTTCGAGAGCCCGGACCCTATTGCGAGCCCGTGTTTGAGAAAGATCAAAACCCGTTCATGCTGGGTGAAGTACTTCCTTTCGCAGGATACATATCAAGAAGGAGTACGGATATGGTTGAGAAATCCCACACCAGCGGCTTTTGGCCATCACTCTACGATCCCTTTCGCCAACTAGGTGAACGCGTCTCGGAATGGTTGGCGCCCGCGTCCGAAGCATCTGCAGATGATGACGCATACCGCATTGCTGTCGAACTGCCCGGAGTGGAAGAAAAGGACATCAACCTCAGCGTCGAGGACGGTGTCGTTTTGTTAAAGGGCGAAAAGCGCACCGAGCGAGAAGATAAGGGGGATACCTGGTACTTTTCAGAGCGGCACTATGGCGCCTTTAGTCGCTCGTTTCGTTTGCCTCCGGACGCTCGCGGCGAAGATGTGGATGCCCAACTCAAGGATGGTGTGCTTACCATCACCATTCCGAAGACGGCCCCCAAGCAACGGGAAGCCGCGAAGGTTGAGATCCGCAAGGGTTAATCCCTGAAAAGGACAACCCAAACGACTGGTGAAGAGTCGATTGGCTTGACCAAGAGGAAGTTGAGGTGCTGCGCTGTTGCGCGCCGCCGTAGCGCGGACAGCATCTGTCTCTGCGCATAACTCCTGCACTTGACGCTGGCTGTGCAAAGCAGCCAGCAGCGACAAAAAAGGCCCACCGTTTCCGGTGGGCCTTTGATGTTTTACTCCATCAGCGGGATAGAGAACTCGCCGCCTTCTTTGATCCCCGAGGGCCAGCGCGATGTGATCGTCTTGGTCCGGGTGTAGAACTTGAACGCATCAGGGCCGTGCTGGTTCAGGTCGCCGAACATGGATTTTTTCCATCCGCCAAAGGTGTGATAGGCAAGCGGCACGGGGATTGGCACGTTCACGCCGACCATGCCGATGTTGATGCGGTTCGCGAAATCGCGGGCGGTGTCGCCGTCACGTGTATAGATCGCGGTGCCGTTGCCGTACTCGTGGTCCATGGCAAGGCCGATCGCCTCTTCATAGTTTTGGGCGCGCATCATGGACAGGACGGGTCCGAAGATTTCTTTTTGGTAGATGTCCATGTCCTTGGTGACATTGTCGAACAAGTGCGGGCCAACGAAAAAGCCGTCTTCATAGCCTTGCAGGTTGAAGTTACGGCCATCGACCACCAGCTTGGCGCCCTGATCGATACCGGTCTGCACCAGACGTTGGATGTTCGCTTTGGCAGCGGCTGTGACAACGGGGCCGTAATCCACGTCGTTGCCGGACGTGTAGGGGCCAACCTTGAGGGCTTCGACCTTGGGGACCAGTTTTTCCAGCAGACGATCTGCGGTGTCATCGCCCACGGCCACAGCGACCGAAATCGCCATGCAGCGTTCGCCAGCGGCACCGTAGCCTGCACCGACCAGCGCGTCGGCGGCTTGGTCCATGTCTGCGTCGGGCATGATAATCATGTGGTTTTTCGCACCGCCGAAACACTGGACGCGCTTACCCTGCGCACAGCCTGTCCCGTAGATATATTCGGCAATCGGGGTCGATCCGACGAAACCGACCGACTGGATCGTGTCGTCGTAAAGGATCGCGTCGACGGCCTCTTTGTCTCCGTTGACGACCTGCAAAATGCCTTTGGGCAGCCCTGCTTCTTCCATCAGTTCGGCCAGCATCAGCGGCACGGACGGGTCACGCTCGGAGGGTTTGAGGATGAAGGCGTTGCCGCAGGCGATGGCGGGCGCGAACATCCACATCGGGATCATCGCGGGGAAGTTGAAGGGCGTGATGCCTGCGGTGACACCCAAGGGCTGTTTCATTGAATACATGTCGATGCCGGGGCCTGCGCTGTCGGTGAATTCACCTTTCAGCAGTTGTGGCGCGCCGATGCAGTATTCCACGACCTCAAGACCACGGATGACGTCGCCTTTGGCGTCGGGCAGGGTCTTGCCGTGTTCGCGGCTCAGCGCCTCGGCCAGTTTGTCCATATCGCGGTTCAAAAGGCCCACGAAGGCCATCATGACGCGCGCACGGCGCTGTGGGTTCACAGAGGCCCATGCCGGTTGCGCCTTGGCCGCGATTTCAACGGCTTTGGCCATCTCTGCGGCGTTGGCGAGCGGCACTTTGGCCTGCACTTCGCCTGTGGCCGGGTTGAAAACGTCGGCAAAACGGCCTGACGTGCCTTTGACGTGTTCGCCGCCGATGTAGTGGGTCAACTCTTGCATAGTGTCCTCCAAATGTTGGTTTAGCCGGACTATACCCTTGCGTTTTTCACCGTAAAAGAACCAATATCTCAAAATCATTTTGCAAAAATGCAAGGATGCCATGGAAAACTGGGATGATATGCGGGTGTTTCTGGCGGTGGCGCGGGCCGAGGGCCTGTCGGCTGCTGCACCAGTTCTGAAAATGGACCCTTCAACATTGGGCCGCCGGATTGCGCGGCTGGAACGCAGTTTGGGCGCGGCGCTCTTTGTGAAATCCCCGCAGGGCTATGCGTTGACCGATCTGGGCGAGCGGATGAAAGCGCGCGCCGCTGAGGCCGAGGTGCATCTGGCGCGCATCAAGGAAGAGGGGCAGGGTGATTCCACAGGGCTAACAGGACAGGTCCGGATTGGGGCACCGGATGGGGCGGCGAATTATCTTTTGCCGCAGGTCTGTGCGGCCATTCAGGAAAAGAATCCGGCGTTGGAGGTGCAAATTCTGGCGCTGCCGCGCGTCGTGAACCTGTCACGGCGCGAAGCGGATATGGCGATTACAGTCAGCCCGCCAGCGGCAGGGCGGCTGACGGTGCAGAAGATCACGGACTATCAGTTGCATCTGGCAATGCGGTCCGATGCGCCGCCGCTGAAAAACCTTGCCGATCTGAAGGGGCGCCGCATTGTCGGCTACATCCCCGACATGATCTTTGACAAAGAGCTGGATTACCTTGGCGCGATTGATGTCGCGGGCGTGCAGATGGCGTCGAATTCCGTTGCCGTGCAGTTGCAGATGATCCGGCAGGCAGGTGTCGGGATCGTGCATGATTTTGCGCTGCCTTTTGCGCCCGAGGTGCAGATGGTGCTGCCCGACGAGGTGGCATTGACGCGGTCATTTTATCTTGTGCGGCATACATCGGATATGCGTTCAGATCGGCTGACACGGTTTGCGAATGCGCTGCGGTCGGGAATGCAAGACGAAGTTGCGCGCCTGGAACGCACAGCACGCTTGACAGCAAGGCCTCCCGTTTGACACGCTAAAACTCCGCATGAGAACCAAGGAGCCCGCCCATGTTAGTTTCCCAAATGCTGAAATCGAAGCCTGAGCATGGTGTGATTTCGGTGACGCCCACGTCCTCGGTTGCGGACGCGGCCAAGCTGTTGTCGGAACACCGCATCGGAACCGTGGTCGTTTCTTCGGATGGTGTGGCGTTGGATGGCATTCTCTCGGAGCGTGATATCGTGCGCGAATTGGGCAAACGGGGTGCGGCGTGTCTGAGTGATCCGGTCAGCGCTTTGATGACGGCCAAGCTGACCACATGTAGCCCGTCAAACTCGGCGCTTGAGGTGCTGGAGATGATGACCGCCGGACGTTTCCGTCACTTGCCGGTGATGGACGAGGGCCGCATGGTCGGGCTGATTTCCATCGGGGATGCCGTGAAAGGCCGCTTGTCGCAACTGGCGATGGAAAAAGAATCGCTCGAAGGCATGATCATGGGCCACTAAGGCCTGCCTTGCATTCTGCTTCGCAATATTGTTGCTTGGCCATGATTTAGAACACCACGAGGTTTGCCATGCGCGTAGGACTTTATCCCGGTACATTTGATCCGGTCACGCATGGGCATCTCGATATTATTCACCGTGCCTGTTCACTCGTGGACCGCCTTGTCATTGGCGTGGCGATCAATCGTGACAAGGGGCCGTTGTTTACGCTGGAAGAAAGGGTCGCCATGATCGAGGCAGAAGTGGCCCCCCTGCGGGCTGCGACAGGTTGCGAGATCGAGGCCCATCCTTTTGAAAACCTGCTGATTGATTGCGCACGTGACGTAGGCGCCGGTGTGATCATTCGCGGCCTGCGCGCGGTTGCCGATTTTGAATATGAATATCAGATGGTTGGCATGAACCGGGTGCTGGATAATTCAATCGAGACCGTCTTTCTGATGGCCGAAGCCCAGCATCAGGCGATTGCCTCAAAGCTGGTCAAAGAGATTGCGCGCCTCGGGGGTGATGTGTCGAAATTCGTGACACCCGCCGTGAACACCGCGTTGAAAGAGCGGTTTGGCGGTTGAACTGGCTCTTGATGCTGGTTGGAACCTATCTGCTCTATGCCGTTGTGATGGTCATTTCCCATCCGCGCATCATCTATCCGTTTGGCGCTGACGCCTTTCAGAACCCTGCATTTCGCCAAGAGGTCGTGTCAGACCGTGAGGTTTCTATCGCGATCTCGGAGGGCGAAGATGATCTGGCGGTTTTGTTCTTTATGGGCAACGGCGGATCGCTGGCCTATTTCACCTATTCGCTGGAAGCGCATCAGACGGCGGGGCGGACAGTCGCGGCGCTGGAGTATCGCGGTGGCGCTGGCATTCAAGGCCGCCCCTCTGAGCAGGGTCTGAAGGCCGACGCGCTGGCCGCCTATGATTGGCTGGCCGCTCAGCATGACGGCCCGATTGCCGTGCATGGGTTTTCGCTGGGCACGGGGTTGGCCATTCATGTGGCGGCAAGGCGGGATGTTGCGGCGATCCTGCTGGATGCGCCCTATACTACGCTTTGCGCGCTGATGACCAAAGGGTCGTATTTGCCCGCCTGCTATCTGCCCTATGTGCAGAAATGGCGGTCGCTGGATGATGTGCCCGCATTGAATGCGCCGGTTCTTATCCAGCATGGTACAGCCGATCAGCTGATCCCGATTGACTATGGGGCGCAGCTGGCCGCTGCGATGCAAGGGGCGGGTTTGGCCGTCACATTTGATCGCGTTGAAGGGGCCACCCATAACAATCTGGCGGGGCAGGCGGGCTATCAGGACCGGATCAATGCCTTCCTGAACGGGCTTTCAAATGAATAAAGCCGCACCCGAGGGCGCGGCTGGTATTCTTCGGCGATCGTGTTCGCTTAGCCGTAGATCGACTTGGCTGCGATTTTCGCGGCGTCCTCGCGGAACATGCCGAGGTCGATGGCAGTTTCCAAAGGCATCGATTCCAGCTCATATTTCAGGCGGCTATAGGCCACGCGTTTCTGGACGGCGGTGCGAACTGTGTTCAATACGGTCATATGCGTGCTCCTTTGCATGTCTCAGGTTTGTTTCCGTGATCCATACCTAACAATGCTGCAGCGCAGAACAACCGACAGTTAGCGCTAGCGGTCATGCAAGGTTTGCATGGCGGCCTTTGCCAATTGCACAAAAAAAAGCCGATCCAGAGGACCGGCTTCTTCAATTCTGATGTAGGTCGCTTAGATCAGCTTGCCCATCGCCACGGCCGTATCGGACATGCGGTTCGAGAAGCCCCATTCGTTGTCATACCACGTCAGGATCCGCACCATATTGCCGTCGAGCACCTTGGTTTGGTCAAGGTGGAAGATCGAGGAATGGGGGTCGTGGTTAAAGTCAGAGCTGACCATCGGCAGATCCGTATAGCCCAAGATACCTTTCAGCGGGCCGTCTGCTGCTGCGATGATCGCGGCGTTGACTTCTTCGACTGTCGTGTCGCGGCTCGCCTCAAATGTCAGGTCAACGACCGAGACGTTCGGGGTTGGCACGCGGATTGCGACGCCGTCGAGTTTGCCGTTCAGTTCAGGGAGCACGAGGCCCACGGCCTTTGCCGCACCGGTCGATGTCGGGATCATGGACAGGGCCGCAGCGCGGGCGCGGTAGAGGTCTTTGTGCATCGTATCCAGCGTCGGCTGGTCGCCGGTGTAGCTGTGGATTGTGGTCATGAAGCCTTTGGTGATGCCGATGGCGTCGTTCAGCACTTTGGCCACGGGGGACAGACAGTTCGTGGTGCAGGATGCGTTCGAGACGATGATATCGTCAGCCGTCAGCATCCCGTCATTCACGCCGTAAACGATTGTTTTGTCAGCGTCTTTGCCGGGGGCCGAGATCAGAACACGGCTTGACCCGTTATCAAGATGCGCTTGGCAGGCCTCTTTGCTGGTGAAGATGCCAGTGCATTCCATCACGACGTCCACGTCAGACCATGGCAGGTCGGCGGGGTTGCGGATCGCGGTGACCTGGATCGGGCCGCGGCCCACGTCGATGGTGGTCTCGGTCGTGGTGACGGTGGCGGGGAAACGCCCGTGCACGCTGTCGAAGCGCAGCAGGTGCGCGTTGGTTTCGACCGGTCCAAGGTCGTTGATGGCAACGACCTCAATATCGGTGCGCCCGCTTTCGACGATTGCGCGCAGGATGTTACGGCCGATCCGGCCAAATCCGTTAATAGCTACTTTGACGGCCATGGTGTTCTCCTCAGGGTCAATGTTGGCGCTAACATTGCGATTTATACGAAAAGGTCAACCGTTGATCGCTTTTAACGCCAGAACGCCAGCCATTCGATCAATGCGACAAATTTCCGCGACAGGAACAGAGCATTGGCCCCATCGTACTGCAGGTAGTCAAAACCAAGCAGGGCAACCAAGAACAGACCAAGAAAGACAGCAATGGTATTTGTCATGCGCCGAGGTTTAGCTCAGATGCCACAAATGGCAAAGCCCGCGTGCGCGGGCTTGCAAGGTTTTTGCGCGATGCGGGGCAGAGGTTAATGCAACCGTCCCATGGTGGCCGCAACATCGGCCATACGCGCCGAAAAGCCCCATTCGTTGTCGTACCATGCCAGAACGCGTACCGTTCTACCGCCGACGACCTTGGTTTGATCGGGTGCAAAGATCGAGCTTTCGGTGGTGTGGTTAAAGTCGATGCTGACTTTCGCCTCGTCATCGTAGGACATGACCATGCCCATGTAGCCTGCGGCGGCTTCGGCCACGATGGCGTTGACCTCTTCGACAGTGACGGATTTTCCGGCCTCAAACGTCAGATCAACGGCGCTGACGTTGGGGGTAGGGACCCGCATCGCGGTGCCATCGAGCTTGCCAGCGAGTTCCGGCAGCACCTCGCCCAGTGCCTTGGCCGCACCGGTGGAGGTGGGGATCATCGC
The DNA here is from genome assembly GCA_942490805.1 of uncultured Alphaproteobacteria bacterium. GTDB lineage: Bacteria > Pseudomonadota > Alphaproteobacteria > Rhodobacterales > Rhodobacteraceae > Yoonia. The sequence goes on from CALNYU010000013.1 coordinate 69,316, forward strand.
CATGGCGGCGGCGCGGGCGCGGTAAAGGTCGCTGTGGCGGCGGTCCAGCGTGGGCTGGTCGCCTGTGTAGCTGTGGATCGTGGTCATGATCCCGCGTTCGATGCCGATGGCGTCGTTGAGGACTTTGGCGAGGGGCGCAAGGCAGTTGGTTGTGCAGGACCCGTTCGACACCATGTTTTCGGTGGTCAGCAAATCGCGGTGGTTCACGCCGTAAACGACGGTGCGGTCCACATTCTTGGCGGGGGCCGAAATCAGTACCTTTTTGGCACCGCGCGTCAGGTGGATGTTGGATTTCAGACCGTCGTTGAATTTGCCGGTACATTCCAGCACCACATCGACGCCGTCCCAATCAAGCTCTTCTGGATCATAGGTCGACATCACGTCAATCGGGCCGCGCCCCAGATCCATCGTGTTGCCCTTCACGGTGATCGGGCTGCCAAAGCGGCCATGGACGCTATCGTATTTCAGCAGATGCGCGTTGGTCTCGATCGGGCCGGTGGCGTTGATTTTGACCACCTGAACGTCGTTGCGGGCGGCTTCGGTGATATGGGCCAATGTGCAGCGTCCAATACGCCCAAACCCGTTGATCCCGATGGTCACTGTCATAGCTGAATATCCTTGCCGCTCGTTCGTTGTTGCAAAGGGTATACGCAGGTGTACGGCGCAGGGGAACGAAAAACGTGTTATTCATCAATATGTTAACGGTAACGGCGGATGTTAGCGATAACGATTTGGGCAACAAAATGGATGTTACCGCAAACAATCAGCGCGCCTGTCGAATCATGTTTTGTTTTCGTAAGCTGGGCGCAACTGAAAGGACGCCAGATGCACCCGTTAGTCACGCAAGATCATATCGAAACCTACCAGCGCGACGGGGTTGTCCTGATCAAGGGCCTCTTTGCCGATTGGGTGGACGCGCTGCGCGATGGTATCGCCACCAATATGGCCCAGCCCGGGCCCTATGCCGCCGAGAACCTTCATGATGGTGAGGCGGGGCGTTTTTTTGATGATTACTGCAACTGGAACCGGATTGCGCCGTTTGAAGACGCCGCCCGCCATTCGCCTGCCGCCGAGGTGGCCGCCGATTTGATGGGCTCGCAGACCTGCCAGCTTTTCCACGACCATGTGTTGGTCAAGGAACCCGGCACGTCAAAGCCGACGCCGTGGCATCAGGACAGCCCCTATTATTTTGTTGAGGGCGAACAGACCGTCAGTTTCTGGTCCCCGCTTGATCCGGTGCGCGAAGCATCTCTGCGCTGCGTGAAAGGCTCGCACAAATGGCCGCGTGCTGTGCTGCCGACGCGGTGGTTATCGGAGACGGATTTCTATCCTGACGATAAGGATTTCATGCCGGTCCCTGATCCCGATGCGGAAGGAATGGAAATTGTCGAATATGCGATGGAGCCGGGCGATGCGGTGGCGTTTCACTATCGCATTTTGCATGGCGCACGCGGGAATGATGCGCCCGAGCGACGTCGCGCGTTTTCTTTGCGGCTGCTCGGTGATGATGCCCGCTATGTCGCACGTCCGGGACCGACATCGCCGCCGTTTCCGGGGCATAACATGGCGCCGGGCCAAAAGCTGCGGGAAGACTGGTTTCCGGTGCTGTTTCGCCGTGGCTAGTCGAAACGTGCTTCAAGTTCTTGTAAGGTAAAGCTGCGCGGCACATAGCCTGCATCGGCTGGATCATTATTCGGGTCGGCCATAACGCAGGGGGCGCGGCACAATTGACGTGCGATGCGGGCCTCGTGGTCCACCAGCCATAAACGCCCGCCGGGGGTGCTGATATAGCCGTCAATTTCTGCTTCGATATCGCCCCGCATGTCATCGAGCGAGGGCACCTCGTTGTCGTAGACGTCCGAGTAACCGCCATGGGTGTGGTATGAGGCGAGAACGTTGTCGTCTGGTGTGGGCAGGTCACAGTAATCTTCGCGTCCCCGCGAAGGCGCGGTTGCGGCCAATGTGCCGGTCCGGGTGACGTAGATATATCCGCAGTATTCGCGGCTTTGTGCAATCGAGCGGGGTTGGACGCTGTCGAGCACCGATCTGGCGAACTGATCCAGGTCTTCGGTTTGCGCCAGAATAGGCGGTGTTTGCGAGGTGCAGCTGACAAGCGCCACAAGCCCCATTGTCGCCACTGCGGTGCCGACTTTCATCCATGTCATCGCAGTGGCGTTCATTGTTTACTTGATGAGAGCCTTGACCTTTGCCGCCGTCGCTTCGGCGGTGATCCCGAACTCTTTATAAAGCCGCTCGGCGGGGGCAGAAGCCCCGAAACCGTGCATTCCGACAAAGCCGGATTTCTCGCGCTTGCCGCGCTCGCCGAACAACCAGCGGTCCCAGCCAAAGCGGATGCCTGCTTCGATCGCGACGCGCACAGGGCCGCCGGGCAGAACGCGCTTGCGATAGCTTTCTTCTTGCTCTTCGAACAGTTCCCAGCATGGCATGGACACAACGCGGGTGCCGATCCCTTCGGCTTGCAGCAGATCGCGGGCTTCCATCGCGATGCTGACCTCGGACCCGGTTGCCATCAGGATCGCTTGGCGTTTGCCCTCGGCATCGGCCAGCACATAGGCACCTTGGGCGACCATGTTCTTGTTCTTATGCTCGGTCCGCACAGTTGGCAGGTTCTGACGTGTCAGGGCCAGCACGCTGGGGGTTTTCTGCGACGTGAGCGCGATTTCCCATGCTTCAGCGGTTTCGACCGTATCGGCAGGACGGAACACGTTCATGTTTGGCGTGGCCCGCAGCATGGCAAGGTGTTCGACCGGCTGGTGTGTCGGGCCGTCTTCGCCAAGGCCGATGCTGTCGTGGGTCATGACGTATGTTGTGGGGATACCCATCAGCGCGGACAGACGCATCGCGCCGCGTGCGTAATCGGTGAAGCACATGAAGGTACCGCCATAAGCGCGTGCACCGCCGTGCAGTGCCATGCCGTTCATAGCCGCTGCCATCCCGTGTTCGCGCACACCGTAATAGATGTAGCGGCCCTTGCGGGTATCGGGGTGGAAGGTGCCCATGTCTTTGGTCAGCGTATTGTTCGACCCTGTCAGGTCCGCCGAGCCGCCGATGGTTTCCTGCATGATCGGGTTGATGACTTCGAGGGTCATTTCCGATGATTTGCGGGTCGCGACGGATGGCGCGCCTTCGCTGATCTGCTTTTTCAGCGCACGGATCGTGGCCGACAGACGCTTGGGCGCTTCGCCTGCGTAGATACGCTTGAACTCGGCCTGTTTGTTGGCAGACAGCGTGTTGAAACGGTCGTGCCATTCTTTGTTGGTTGTGGCCCCGCGGGCCCCAATCGCGGCCCACTGCTTGAGCGCATCAGCAGACACTTCGAAATCACCCATGGGCGCGCCATACGCTTCTTTCGCGGCTTTCAACTGATCTGCGTTGGTCAGAGCGCCGTGGCCCTTGGACGTGTCCTGTGCCGCGTGGCCCAAAGCGATATGGGTTTTGCAGGCGATCATGGACGGGCGCGGGTCTTTCTTGGCGGCGGTGATGGCCGCGTCAATCGCTTCTGGGTCGTGGCCGTCGATGGACTGGACGTGCCAGCCCGAGGCCTCAAAGCGCATCGGCTGGTTCGTGATATCGGCGATATCAACGGTGCCGTCGATGGTGATGTTGTTGTTGTCCCAGAACACGATCAGGTGGGACAGTTTCTGCATACCTGCAAGGGCAATCGCCTCTTGGCTGATGCCCTCCATCAAACAGCCGTCGCCGGCCATCACGTAGGTGTGGTGATCAATGATCTTTTTGCCCCAGGTGGCGCGCTGGATTTCCTCAGCGATGGCAAAGCCGACCGAATTGGCAATGCCTTGGCCCAGCGGGCCAGTGGTTGTTTCAATGCCGCGCGCATGGCCGAATTCAGGGTGGCCTGCGGTGCGTGCACCCCATTGGCGGAAGTCCTTGATCTGCTCAAGCGGCATATCTTCGTAGCCGGTCAGATACATCAGGGAGTATAGCAGCATCGAGCCGTGGCCTGCCGACAGGATAAAGCGGTCGCGATCGGGCCATTCAGGCGCTTTAGGATCGAACTTGAGGTGCTTTTCAAAAAGCACGGTTGCCACATCGGCCATGCCCATCGGCATGCCGGAGTGGCCAGAGTTCGCTGCGGCGACCGCATCCAGCGTCAGAGTGCGGATGGCGGTGGCTTTCATCCAGTGGTCGGGGTGTGCGGTGCGCAGGGCTGCAATATCCAAGTGATCAGGTCCTATTTACGAAAGGTGAACGTCAGGCGTGCGAGCGTCATATCAGGACCGAACCTAAGATCAAGCGTGACGGCTAAGTTACTCATATTCTTGGCACGCCTTGGTTTGCGGCAGGGGCGGGGATGGCATACGCTTGCAGCCAACAGGTACGATTCGGCAGATTTTGCCGTGACAGTCGGGCCAAAAAACATTTGGTTACAAAGACGATGGCAATGACGGGCACGCCCTTTGCGCCACGAAAGGACGAGCGGATGAGTGACATCAGTACATTGGAAAGCCGCATAACCGCAGCACTTGACCGGATCAGACAGGGGCTTGACGCGGCTGGTGGGCAAACTGCTGCCGATCCGGCGTTGCAGGCCGCCCTTGATGAGGAACGTGCGCAAAACGCCGAACTGGTTGAACGGGTCCGCATCCTGAAAGAGCGTCAGGACACGCAGGTGGCCAGCCTGACATTGCGCGCCGAGACGCAAAGCAAGCATCTGATGAAGCTGGACGAGGAATTGCAGCAATTGCGCGCCTCGAACGTGCAGTTGCGCGACATGAACGCCAAGCTGCGTGAAGCCGTGACCACAGGTCTTGCGCCTGAATTGCATGATGCGGCCGTGAACGCCGAAATGGAGGCATTGAACGCACAGCGTTCGGCGGACGCCGCCGAGATTGATGCCATTCTGGACGAGCTGAAACCCCTGATCGAGGAGACATCCCATGCCGCAGGTTGAGATTGTTATCGGGGGCCGCACCTTTGAGGTGGCCTGTCAGGACGGCGAAGAGCATTTCCTGCATTCCGCCGCTGCGATGCTGGACGCGGAGGCCAGCCATCTGGCCGATCAGATCGGGCGGATGCCTGAAGGACGGATGCTATTGATGGCGGGGCTGATGCTGGCGGATAAGACCGCTGGTCTGGAAGATAAGGTGCGTCAGCTGGAAACAGAGGCCGCAAATATGCGTGCGCAGATGGAAAATCTGCAAAGCCAACCGACACCGGCGCCTGTGCGCGTCGAGGTGCCCGTCGTGCCTGCCGCTGTGACCGAAGCCTTGGCCGAGATCGCGGCACGTGCCGAAGCCTTGGCGGATCAGGTCGAAGCCCGATAGACAAAAGGCGGGCAGGGCGCCCGCCTTTCTCAGTCTTAGCCGTTCGCTTCGCGAATTTTCTCGGCGGCGTCTTTATCGAAGTTCACACCGCTTTCTGCAAAGAGCGTGTCGAGTTCGCCTGAGAGCGTCATCTCGGTGATGATGTCGCAGCCACCGACGAATTCGCCTTTGACGTAAAGCTGCGGAATGGTGGGCCAGTCAGAGTAATCCTTGATCCCCTGCCGGATTTCGTCATCGGCCAGCACGTTCACGTCGGCATACTCGACCCCCATGAAGTTCAGAACGCCTGCAACGCGCGAGGAGAACCCGCATTGCGGCATGCTCTTGGTGCCCTTCATGAAAAGCACAACTTCGTTGGCTGTTACGGTGTCTTTGATTTTATCTTGGGCTGTCATGTCTTTTCCTTTTTCGAGACGGATCTCAGAGGGGCGGGTTTGAGCTGGCGTATGAGAAACGGCAGCAACATCAGCGGGCCAAGGACGGCCAGGAGCAAAGCTTGCAGCATTATTCAGGTGCCTTTGTTGTGAGCGCAAGTGCGTGCAATTCGCCGTTGCTGCCGTCCATCTTGCCTTTGAGCGCGGCATAGACGGCGCGTTGTTGTTGCACGCGGTTCTTGCCGCGGAAACTTTCGTCGATAACTTCGGCTGCGAAATGGGACCCATCGTCACCCTGCACATTGATGGTGGCGTCAGGGAAACCTTCACGCAGGAGGGTCTCGATTTCGTGGGCAGTGATTGGCATTTGCGGTCCCTTTTGGTCGGTTGGTGTTAAGTTAGGGCCGCTTGCGCCGGGGGACAAGTGGGGATGCCTCCGGCGGGAGTTTTTTGGGCAAGATGATAGTCAGGCGACCGCGTTTTCAAATGAGGTGCGGAAGATCTGGCTGAGCTCTGACAAAGGTGCGCTGTGGCTGCCGAATGTGATCTGGTCGCCGCCCACCTTGCCCACGGTCGCAAGCGGGACGCCGGCCTGACTGGCTGCGATCATCAGCGCTTCGGCCTGATCGAAATTGCAGGCGATCAGATAGCGTGCCTGATCTTCCCCGAAGAGGGTTGGTGTGTCTTCTGCATCCAGCGTGATGCCGATGCCTGCACTTTCGGCCAACTCAAAGGCCGCAAGCGCCAGACCGCCATCGCTAAGGTCGGTGCAGGCTTTGATGTAGGCGTGGTTGGCGCGGATGAAATCGCCGTGTGCCTTTTCGGCGGCCAGATCGACAGCGGGCGCATCGCCTTCGGCGCGTCCGTAGACTTCTGCCAGCAGGGCGGATTGGCCGAGGTGACCAGAGGTTGTGCCGAGCAAGAGCAGCAGGTGCCCTTCGCGAATGTCGCCTGTGATCATCTGGTCAGGGTGGTGGATGATCCCGACAGCGCCGATAGTGGGGGTGGGCAGAATGCCTTTGCCGTCGGTTTCATTATAGAGCGACACGTTGCCGGACACGATGGGCATATCGAGCGCTTTGACAGCTTCGCCAATTCCCTGGATCGCACCCACGAATTGACCCATGATCTGGGGCTTTTCAGGGTTGCCAAAGTTCATGTTGTCGGTGGTCGCCAGTGGCGTGGCACCCACGGCGGTCAGGTTGCGGTAGGCTTCGGCGACGGCCTGTTTGCCGCCCTCAACAGGGTTGGCTTTGACGTAGCGCGGGGTCACGTCGCTGGTGAAGGCCAGCGATTTCTCGGTGCCATGCACCCGCACGATGCCAGAACCGGCACCGGGCGTGCGCGCTGTGTCGCCCATAACCTGTTGGTCGTATTGTTCATAGACCCATTGTTTACCCGCATAGTTGGGGCTGCTGATCAGCGCCTTGAGCCCGTCAATGGGGTGGACGCCGGCCACTTCGCCCAGCGGGGCGGCGGGGGGTGTGGGTTCCCATGGCCGGTCGTATTCGGGGGCGGAGCCTGAGAGAGTAGCAAGCGGCAGATCGGCCATGACCTTGCCATTGTGTTCAATAATGAAACGGTCCTCGGCGATTGTTTCGCCGACGATGGCGAAGTCGAGGTCCCATTTGACGAATACGGCACGGGCTTCTGCCTCAAGTTCAGGTTTGAGCACCATCAACATGCGCTCTTGGCTTTCCGAGAGCATCATTTCGTAGGCGGTCATGTTTTCTTCGCGCTGCGGGACGGCGTTGAGGTTCAGTTTGACGCCGAGACCACCCTTGTCGCCCATTTCCACGGCAGAGCAGGTGAGGCCAGCGGCCCCCATGTCCTGAATAGAAATCACGGCACCAGTGGCCATGAGTTCCAGCGTGGCTTCCATCAGGCGCTTTTCGGTGAACGGATCGCCCACTTGTACAGTGGGGCGCTTTTCTTCGATCGTGTCGTCAAATTCGGCGCTGGCCATTGTAGCCCCGCCCACACCGTCGCGGCCGGTTTTGGCGCCAAGATAGACGACCGGCATGCCGATGCCGGAGGCAGCGGAGTAGAAGATTTTATCCGCATCAGCGAGACCTGCGGCGAAGGCGTTTACAAGGCAGTTCCCGTTGTAGGCGGGATCGAAGCGGACTTCGCCACCGACGGTGGGCACGCCGAAGCAGTTGCCATAACCGCCAACGCCTGCGACGACGCCGTTGACCAACTGCCGTGTTTTTGGGTGTGTCGGTTCACCGAACGACAGTGAGTTCATCGCGGCAATCGGGCGTGCGCCCATCGTAAAGACATCGCGCAGGATGCCGCCAACGCCGGTCGCAGCCCCTTGGTAGGGTTCGATATAGCTGGGGTGGTTGTGGCTTTCCATTTTGAAGACCACCGCTTGCCCGTCGCCGATATCGACGACGCCTGCGTTTTCACCGGGGCCGCAGATCACTTGGGGGCCTTCCGTAGGCAGCGTGCGTAGCCATTTCTTGGAGGACTTGTAGGAACAATGTTCGTTCCACATCGCCGAAAAGATGCCAAGTTCCGTGAAGGTCGGTTCGCGGTCGATGATCTCGAGGATCCGCTGATATTCGTCAGGCGAAAGCCCGTGGGCTGCAATCAGGTCTTCGGTGATGGCTGGCTCTTGCATCTTGGTCCCCCGCGCGTGAGTCGCGGGTGTTTTACGGGGTTGCGCGTAAGAGGGAAAGGGAGGTGTTGGATTGCGCGCTTTATAAAGGGGCAGGGCTGGTATGTTCGGACTGGGGGGCAGGGCGGCGGTGCGCAAAAAAAATGCCGGGCACAAGGCCCGGCGAAGTCCAACAGGGAGGTGAAGATGATGAGCGCATTCGCATCATCGCCTTCGAGAGTGCAAATAGGGTGCGTTTTTTGACCAATCAAGAAAAAATGGGTCGAATTTGTGCAATGCCGCTATGCCTTCATTGCATAGCTAACGGATCTATGTGCAGGAATAGTCTGCTTTGGCGCTGATTTTGAACGATAATTCTGCTTGTGGTTGCGTCGTGCTATATCTGTGCGGCCTCGCGCATTTTCCGCCGATGCGTGAAAATTTCGTCTTGCACAAAGTCGCGGAAGGCCGCGATGCGCTTGGATTGGCGCAATTCCTCGGGATATGCCAAGAAAACGGGCACTTCGCCGCTTTCCAGATCAGGCAGGACGCGCACGAGATCTGGGAAGTCTTCTGTCAGGTAATCGGGCAGCACGCCGATACCGATATTGTTGATCACGCCTTGCAGCACCCCGAAATAGTTATTCACCGTAAAGGTGTTGGGAATGTCGTAGGTCATCAGGTGTTGCAGCAGGGTGGCACCCGCAGCGACCTGAATGGAATTGAGGCTTTGACAGATCAAGCGGTGGTTCGAGATATCCGAGATATCGGTCGGGGTACCATTGATTTTGAGGTACTCCTCAGTCGCATAAAGCCGCATCCGTACCGACATCAGACGCTTGCGGATCAAATCCGCTTGGGAAGGTTCTTTCATGCGGATCGCAACGTCTGCTTCACGCATGGGCAGGTCGAGCACGCGTTCTTCGAGCATGAGGTCGATTTTCAGATCGGGGTAGAGTTCATAGAGTTTGGGCAGGCGCGGCGCCAGCCAAAGCGTGCCAAACCCGGTAGTTGTGGTGACGCGCAGTTCCCCGAACACTTCTTCTTCGCTGTCGCGGATGCGCGCAGATGCGGCCTCAAGCCGTTTGTTCATGCTTTTGGTGGCGTCAAACAACAACTCACCCTGTTCGGTCAGAATGAGCCCGCGCGCATGGCGGTGAAACAGCGTCGTATTGAGCGATTCTTCGAGCGCACGAATTTGGCGGCTGACCGCCGATTGCGACAGGTGAAGCGTATCCCCCGCGTGCGTGAGCGATCCCGCATCCGCAACGGCGTGAAAGATTCTTAGTTTATCCCAGTCCATAACGGCCTTTTGAAAAATAATTTTACATGTTTGATTTACGGACATTACCCGCAACGGGTGTTTTGATGCAAACGGCCATCTGATTTATTTTCTGCTTTGTAGGTCAGTATTTTTGACCTATACTTGAAATGTGTTCGACGCGCGAGGAGGTGCGGGATGTCCCATCAAAATGTATCGCTCAATGATCGTTACGATCTGGATAAACACCAGATCCTGCTGAATGGCACGCAGGCCTTGGTGCGCCTGATGCTGATGCAACGGGCCCGTGATGCCAAAGCGGGGCTGAATACGGCCGGTTATGTCACGGGATATCGTGGCTCGCCCCTAGGGGCGGTGGACATGCAGATGACCCGTGCGCGCGATGTGCTGGACCCTGCACAGATTACTTTTCAGCCCGGATTGAACGAAGATCTGGCCGCGACGGCCCTGTGGGGCAGTCAGCAGGCGGAACTGCGGGGTGAGGGCAAATACGATGGTGTGTTTGGCCTGTGGTATGGCAAAGGCCCCGGCGTTGACCGTTCCGGCGATGTGATGCGCCATGCGAACATGGCGGGCACCTCCCCCAATGGCGGTGTGATCATGGCGATGGGCGATGACCACACCGGCGAAAGCTCGACGACCTTGCACCAATCCGACTGGGCGATGATTGATGCCTATATGCCGATTGTGTCGCCCGCAGGTGTGCAGGAAATCCTCGATTACGGGCTCTATGCGTGGGAATTGTCGCGCTTTGCCGGTGTTTGGGTCGGGCTGAAGACCATGAAGGACACCATCGAGGTGACCTCGGTGGTGGACGGCAATCCTGACCGTATGTCCTTTGTCCGTCCTGATCTGGACTTGCCCGAGGGTGGTTTGAACATCCGTCTAGTGGATACACCGCAGCTGCAAGAGGCGCGGATGATCGACCATAAACGCTTTGCCGCCGAGGCGTTTAGCCGGGCAAATAAAATGGACCAGCGCAAATGGGGCAAGCCGGGGGCCAAGATCGGGTTCGTGGCGGCGGGCAAGAACTGGCTCGATCTGCAACATGCGCTGGCGCTGTTGAATATTGATGAGAGCGAGGCCGCGCGCCTTGGCATCACGACCTATAAGGTGGGCCAAGTTTGGCCGCTGGATATGGCGTCATTCCATGAATGGGCGGACGGCCTTGATCTGATTGTGGTGGTTGAAGAAAAGCGCAAGCTGATCGAAGTGCAGGTCAAAGAGGCGCTGTTTGATGACCGTGACGGTCGGCGGGTTTACGGCTGGCATAAGGGTGATGAGCATTCCGAGGGCCGCCGCGAAGAGGTGTTCCAGACCAAGGCGGATTTGAACCCCATTGTGATTGCCGAAAAGCTGGGCGGTATTCTGGTGGAAGAGGGCTGCGGGTCGGCAGGTGTTGAGGCGGGCCTTGCGCAACTGGCCGAGGCGCGCCGCGCAGACAATGCGCCCGAGATCGCGCAGCGGTTGCCCTATTTCTGTTCGGGTTGCCCGCATAATTCATCGACCAAAGTGCCCGAAGGATCGCGCGCCTATGCCGGGATCGGTTGTCACTACATGGTGCAGTGGATGGACCGCGACACCGTGGGCTTTACCCAGATGGGGGGCGAGGGCGCGAACTGGGTCGGTGAGGCGCCGTTCTCGACCCGTGACCATGTGTTCCAGAACCTGGGCGACGGCACCTATAACCATTCCGGCGTTCAGGCCATTCGGTTCGCGCTGATGGCAGGCACCAACATCACCTATAAGATTTTGTATAATGACGCCGTGGCCATGACGGGCGGTCAGGGCAATGACGGCGGGCTGACCGCCGATCAGATTTGCCGCGAAATTCAGGCAATGGGGGTGCGGAATGTGGCCCTTGTCTATGACGAGAAAGAAGATATCGACCTTGCGCAGTTCCCAAAGGGGCTGGACGTCCATGAACGGGCAGAGATGCCATTGGTTCAGGAGAAGTTTAGCAAATACAAAGGCGTATCGGCCATTGTGTATGTGCAAACCTGTGCCGCAGAGAAACGCCGTCGCCGTAAGCGCGGGCAGTTTCCTGATCCGGACAAGCGGGTCTTTATCAACACCGATATCTGCGAAGGCTGTGGCGATTGCGGGGTGCAATCGAACTGTGTGTCCATCGTGCCGGTCGAGACCGAGTTGGGCCGCAAACGTGCGATTGACCAGTCGTCGTGCAACAAGGATTTTTCCTGCGTCAAAGGGTTCTGCCCGTCTTTTGTGACGATTGAAGGCGCGAAAATCCGCAAAGAGGCGACGGCGGACGTGGATCTGCCCGACATGCCGGACCCTGTGCTGCCTGCGATTAATGGCACCCATAATGTCGTGATCACAGGTGTTGGTGGTACCGGCGTTGTGACCATCGGCGCGGTGCTGGCGATGGCTGCGCATATCGATGGCAAAGGTGCGGGCATGATGGAGATGGCGGGGCTGGCCCAAAAGGGTGGCGCTGTGCATATCCATTGCCGGATCGGTGAAAAGCCAAGCGATATCAATGCGATTCGTGTCGCGACGGGTGAGTGTGATGCTCTGATCGGTGGTGATCTGGTCGTCTCGGCCGGTGCGAAAACGCTCGGACTGATGAAGACCGGACGCACCAAGGGCGTTGTGAATAGCCACGAGATTATCACTGGCGATTTCACCCGTAACACCGAATTCCGTCTGCCAAGTGATGAACTCAAAGTCTCGCTCGCGGCGCGTTTGTCGGATGGATTGGCGATGTTTGATGCCTCTGATCTGGCCAAGGCGCTCTTGGGGGATAGCATCTATTCCAACATGATGGTCTTCGGGGCAGCATGGCAAATGGGCGCGATCCCAGTGGGTTACGATGCGATCCTGCAAGCTATCAAGCTGAATGGTGCCGCTGTCGACCGCAACATCCGTGCCTTTGAGTTGGGGCGTTGGGCCTATTTGCATCCTGCCGATGCGCAGGCGCTGCTGTCGCCCAATGTGGTGGCCCTGCCCAAGTCCACAGAGGAAAAGATCACGTTCCGCGAGGCCCACCTGATGGATTATCAGGGCAAGCGTCTGGCTAAGCGGTATCGCAAAATGGTCGATCGTTTTACCGATGATGGGCTGCGCCTCGCGGTGGCGACAGGGTATCATAAGCTCTTGGCTTATAAGGACGAATATGAGGTTGCGCGTCTGCTCACCCAGACCGAGCAAAAGGCGAAGGCCGAGTTTGATGGCGATCTGAAGCTGACCTATCATCTCGCCCCGCCGATGCTGACCAAGACCGGACCGGACGGGCGGCCCGCGAAGAAGGAATTCGGGGCGCGGATGGCTTCGGCGTTTCCCAAGCTCGCCAAGTTGAAATTCCTGCGTGGCACGCCGTTTGATCCCTTTGGGCGCACAGCCGAACGGCGGATGGAGCGGGCGCTGATCGCGGAATATGAGGCGGATATGGCCGAGGTGCTGCAAATCATGCGCCCCGATACGCGGGATGCGGCGATAGCATTGGCGGCTTTGCCACGCGAAATTCGTGGGTTTGGTCCAGTGAAAGAGGCCAATGCGCGCAAGGCTGCAAAGCGCCGCGAGGAGCTTTTGGCGGTGTTGCGGGCGACCCCGATGCAGCAGGCGGCGGAATAGCGATTTTGTCATAGTATTTTCGTATTTGTGGGCTAGCTCATCGCAAAACGTCTATTGGATGAGTCCTGCATGCCCACACCCGACCGCGATGCCGCCCGTGACATCACCTATGCATCATCCGCAAAGCGCCGCTCTGGCCGCGCGGTGATCCGCGTGCTGGAAAACGCAACAGGGCGTTTGCACCTGATCCGCAAAGCAAAAGGCTATGACGCCGAAGTCGCGCAGGGGGCGGATTTCTGGGAAGTCATGAGCACGCGCTACGGTGTTGATCTGGATATCATCGGCGGATCGCTTGAGAATATCCCGCGCGAGGGGCCGCTGATTGTGGTGTCGAACCATCCTTACGGGATTTTGGACGGGCTGATGATGGGCCGGATCCTCTCGGCGCGCAGACAGGGCGATTTTCGCGTGTTGGCGCACCGCATTTTCCGCCGTGCGGCTGATCTGGAACGAATTATCCTGCCGATTTCCTTTGATGACACCAAAGAGGCCGCCAAGCTGAACCTTGAGACCCGCGCTAACGCGATTGCCTATCTGCAAGCGGGCGGTGCGATTGGTATTTTCCCGGGCGGAACGGTCTCCACCTCGGCCACGCCGTTTTCCAAACCGATGGACCCCAGTTGGCGCACCTTCACCGCCAAGATGGTTGCGAAATCAGGCGCCACTGTGGTGCCGGTGTTTTTTGAGGGCCAAAACAGCCGTCTGTTCCAATTGGCGAGCCATCTGCACGCGACCTTGCGTACCGGCATGTTCATTCGCGAATTCAAGGCTCAGATCAATAAACCTGTCCGCGTGGTGATCGGTGATCCGATCCCGCAAGAGGCATTGGAGCCTTTCAAAAAAGACCCCAAAGGATGCATGGATTTTCTGCGCAAAGCCACGTATGAGTTGAGCACAAGCCCGGTGGATCCATCCCACCTGGGGCATGAGTTTGAAGCGAAATACAAGGTGCGCAATGGCAGTGGGCATATTCGATAGCGGTCTTGGGGGGCTTACGGTGCTAGACGCTGTGGCCAAACGCCTGCCTGATCTTCCGCTGGTCTACATGGGTGACAGCGCGCATGCGCCTTACGGTGTCCGCACGCCGGACGATATTTATAACCTGACAACCAAATCCACGCAGCGCCTTTTTGATGCGGGCTGTGATCTGGTGATTTTGGCCTGCAACACGGCCTCGGCCGCCGCTTTGCGCCGGATGCAAGAGGGCTGGGTGCCCGAGGGCAAGCGCGTCTTGGGCGTCTTTGTGCCCCTGATCGAGGCTCTGACCGAACGGCAGTGGGGCGATAACTCGCCACCCCGCGAGGTTGATGTGAAGCATGTGGCACTGTTCGCGACGCCCGCCACTGTATCCAGCCGCGCGTTCCAGCGCGAACTGGCCTTCCGCGCGATTGGCGTGGATGTCGAGGCTCAGGCCTGTGGCGGTGTCGTTGATGCGATTGAAGACGGTGATATGATCTTGGCCGAAGCACTGGTGCGCAGCCATGTGGATGCGCTGAAACGCAAGATGCCCGATCCGGATGCGGCGGTGCTGGGCTGTACCCATTATCCGCTGATGGCCGATGCGTTTCAGGCGGCCCTTGGGCCGAACGTCAAGGTCTTTAGTCAGGCCGATCTGGTGGCCGAGAGCCTTGCTGATTACCTTCAGCGGCGGCCAGAGATGGTTGGCCCGGGCACCGAGCCAGCCTATCTGACGACAGGTGATCCGGACAGGGTGTCAAACCGCGCGACCCAGTTCCTGCGACGCCAGATCACGTTTACCGCCGCTTAAACCAATTCAAGTCCATTCATCCTGAGGGATATTCACATGACCTATAACGTCGCCATTCTGGGCGCTTCTGGTTACACGGGTGCCGAACTTGTGCGCCTGATTGCCACCCACCCCGGCCTGCAAATTGTGGGGCTGTCGGGCAATTCGAAGGCCGGCATGGCGATGGCCGATGTGTTTCCGCATCTGCGCCATCTCGACCTGCCCGTGCTGACGACCATTGAGGACATGAATTTCGACGGTGTTGATCTGGTGTTTTGTGCCTTGCCACATGCCACGTCACAGGCCGTCATTTCCGAGCTGCCCAAAACGCTGAAGATCGTGGATCTGTCCGCTGATTTCCGCCTGCGTGATCCTGCCGATTATGAAAAATGGTACGGCAAGGGCCATGCTGCGACCGAGATGCAGAAAGAAGCAGTCTACGGTCTGACCGAGTTTTACCGTGACGAGATCAAAGGCGCGCGGCTGGTTGCCGGCACTGGCTGTAATGCGGCAACGGGCCAATATGTGCTGCGTCCGCTGATTGAAGCGGGGGTGATTGATTTAGATCAGATCATCCTTGATCTGAAAGCGGCAGTATCGGGCGCAGGACGCAGTTTGAAGGAAAACCTGTTGCACGCGGAATTGTCAGAAGGGGCGCATGCCTATTCGGTTGGGGGCACACACCGGCACCTGGGTGAGTTCGATCAGGAATTCTCGGCGATTGCCGGGCGGCCTGTGAAAATTCAGTTCACACCGCACCTGATTCCTGCCAACCGCGGCATTTTGGCTACCACCTATGTGCAAGGCGATCCTGATACCATATATAGCACATTGAAGGCCGCTTATGCGGATGAGCCGTTTATTGAGGTACTGCCGATGGGACAACATCCGTCGATCAAACATATCCGGGGATCGAATTTCTGCCATATCGGGGTCGTGGCTGACCGTATTCCGGGGCGTGCGATTGTGATTGCCGCACTTGATAACCTGACCAAAGGGTCATCAGGGCAGGCGATCCAGAACGCTAACCTGATGCTGGGCCTGCCTGAGACGGAGGGGCTGATGCTGGCTCCGGTGTTCCCATGACGGGTGGTCTCAAGAGCCTGAAAAAGCGCCGTCGCGTCCAGGTGATGTCGATGGCAGGGGTCAGCGTGGCATTGGTTTTGGCGCTTTTGTGGTTCCTGCCTGATGATAGCTTTCAGTTCTTCCGCTCGCCCTCCGAGGTGAGCGAAGCGCCGCCGCCACCCTATGAGCGGTTCCGCATTGGCGGGCTGGTGGCCGAAGGGTCGATTGTGCGTGGTCAGGGCGAGCAAGTCAGCTTTGCCGTGACCGATGGTGGTGCCGTCATACCCGTGGTCTATACCGGTATCCTGCCCGATCTGTTTGAAGAAGGTCAGGGCATGGTGGCACAGGGAAACTACATTGACGGCCGGTTCGAAGCTGTTGAAATCCTTGCGAAACATGACGAAACCTACATGCCGTCCGAGGTGCTTGATGCGCTGAAGGAACAGGGTCTTTATGTTGATCCGGACGGTGCTATCGTCACGAATTAACGATTTGAGACCAGTCTTTGCCCCATCCACATGGAGGGGGCGAAGATGCCGACTGTCACCGAAATTGCCACACAGATCGTGGACCGCGAAGGCGGTTATGTGAACGACCCCGATGATCCGGGCGGGGCGACGAACTATGGCGTCACAATCCATACAATGCGCAGGCTTGGGCTTGATCTGACCAAGGATGGCCAGATTGACAGCAGCGATGTGCGGGTTTTGACCCGCGCGCACGCGGTGTCGATTTTTGTCGAGCACTATTTCAGGGGACCAAGGGTAGACCGCCTGCCAGCGCCGCTTCAGGCGAGCGTTTTTGATATGTACGTGAATGCAGGGGCCAATGCGGTGAAGATCCTGCAACGTCTGCTGCGTGACATGCGTATCGAAGTCACGGTTGACGGGGTGATCGGGCCGCAAACGATTGCGGCGGCAAAACAGGCCATGGCGGCGGCCCCCGATCATCTGGTTGATGCCTACGGGATTGCGCGGCGCAATTATTATTACGATCTGGCGGACAGGCGTCCGGCCAGCCGCAAATTTGCGCGCAGACGCGATGGCGGCAAGGGTGGATGGATCAAGCGCGCCGAGGAATTTGTCGCGGCCCGCTATCACCTGACAGATGCACAACATAAGGCGAGGGTCGCACAATGGGTTTGATTCCAACCGTGATGTCATTTCTTTTTGGCGATAACCGCAATGTGATCGTTGAGACAGCGCAGGTCTTTCGCGAAAATGCAGAAAACGGGGCGGTGCGGGATGCGTCGGCACGGACCGACAGCCTTACGCAACTTGCCGCCGAGTTTGCGCGCCCGCAGCGTGGCATCTTTGACCGGATCGTTGACGGGCTGAACAGGTTGCCGCGTCCTGCGCTTGCTTTGGGGACGATCTGGCTCTTTGTCACGGCCATGCAGAACCCGGAACAGTTTGCAGAAGGCATGCAGGGGCTTGCCCTTGTGCCGGAACCCCTTTGGTGGCTCATGGGGGCGATTGTCAGTTTCTATTTTGGTGCCCGTCATCAGGTGAAATCCCAAGATTTTCAACGCTCTGTCGTGCAAAGCCTGGCTGTCTCAAAGGTGATGCAGACCCCGTCAGGACCGCCCGCAGACAATCCGGCATTGTCAGAGTGGCAGGCGAAAAATGGAGAATAACTGGGCCAGCCAGTTGGAGCGCCGGATCATCGCGCTTGAGATGCGCAATGCGGTGGATGAGGTACACAGGGCCAATGTGGCCCGCCGTTTGGGGGCCATTGAAGATACTTTGAAGTGGTTGGTGCGGTTGGTGATCGGCGGTTTGTTGATGGCGGGGCTGACCTATGCCGTGCAGGGTGGGTTGGCGCTGTGAGCCTGCGCCAAAATGTACCGAATATGTGACCTGTCAGGTATGTTGCACCGTCGATGAATAGGCTATCATTCGGACCATGTTGATAGAACTTGGACACTTCGCTCTGATTCTGGCCTTTGGCGTTGCCATTTTCCAGATGATCGTGCCGATGATCGGCGCGCAACGTGGCAATGCAAGCTGGATGGCCGTGGCCGAACCGGCGGCCACCGTACAATTCCTTCTCACCGCATTTTCCTTTGCGGTGCTGACCTGGGCCTTTGTGACATCTGACTTTTCGTTGCAGCTGGTCTATCTGAATTCCCACACTGACAAGCCGATGATCTACAAGATCACGGGTGTTTGGGGCAACCATGAGGGCTCTATGCTGCTCTGGATGGTGATCCTGACGCTCTTTGGTGCCTGTGCCGCTTGGTTTGGCGACGGCTTGCCGGCGCGTTTGCGCGCGCGGGTGCTTTCAGTGCAGGCTTCGATTGGCGTGGCGTTTTTCGCCTTTGTCCTGTTTACCTCCAACCCGTTCCTGCGCTTGGAAGTGCCGCCCCTGAACGGGCGCGACCTGAACCCGCTGTTGCAAGACCCCGGTTTGGCGTTTCACCCGCCGTTCCTTTACCTCGGCTACGTGGGCCTGAGCATGTCGTTCTCTTTCGCGATTGCCGCCTTGATCGAGGGGCGTGTTGACGCCGCTTGGGGCCGCTGGGTGCGTCCTTGGACCTTGGCCGCGTGGATGTTTCTGACTGTCGGCATCGCACTCGGCTCTTGGTGGGCCTATTATGAGCTCGGTTGGGGCGGTTTCTGGTTCTGGGATCCGGTCGAGAATGCCTCTTTCATGCCTTGGCTGATCGCGGCGGCTTTGCTGCACTCGGCGATCGTGGTGGAAAAGCGTGAGGCGCTGAAAAGCTGGACGATCCTGCTGGCAATCATGGCCTTTGGGTTCTCGCTGCTTGGCGCGTTTATCGTGCGCTCCGGTGTGCTGACGTCCGTGCATGCATTCGCAAATGATCCAGAGCGCGGGATGTTGATCCTGATTATTCTCGCCGTCTTCTTGGGTGGGGCGCTGACATTGTTTGCGTTCCGTGCGGGATCGCTGGAATCAAAAGGCGTGTTCTCGACCGTCAGCCGTGAAAGCGCGTTGATCCTCAACAATATCCTGCTGTCGGTGAGCTGCTTTGTCGTCTTTATCGGCACGATCTGGCCTCTGGTGGCCGAGATGCTGTTCGACCGGACATTGTCGGTGGGTCCACCGTTCTTTGACGCAGCCTTTACGCCGTTTATGGTGGCGCTGGCGATTGTCTTGCCGCTCGGGTCACTTCTGGCGTGGAAGCGCGGAAATCTGGCGCGGGCATCAAAATCGCTTGTGGGCTGGCTGGTTCTGTCCATCGCAGTTGCCGCACTGGTTTATGCAGTGCAAAGCGGCAATTCGGCCTTGGGTCCGGTTGGTGTGGCGCTTGGCGTATGGGTCGTGGGGGGTGCCATCCTTGATCTGTGGCTGCGCAGCGGTCGTGATGGTTTGCTGTCACGTCTACGTCGGATTGCGCACCTGCCACGTGCGGATTGGGGTAAGGCCACGGCGCATATCGGGATGGGTGTGACGATCTTCGGGATCGCCGCCATGCTTGCTTGGCAGAAAGAGGACATTCGCGTGGCCCAGATCGGCGATAGCTGGAATGTGGGACAGTTTGAGTTCCGTCTTGATGACGTCAATCAGTTGCAAGGGCCGAACTACATGACAACCATGGCCGATATGTCGGTCTGGCGCGGCGATAGTCAGGTGGGCGATTTGCACCCTGAAAAGCGGTTCTATCCGGTGGCCAATATGCCCACGACCGAGGCTGCGATTTTGAACGGCTTTGTGCGTGATATCTACGTCGTGGTCGGTGATCCGCAGGAAAACGGT
Source organism: uncultured Alphaproteobacteria bacterium (assembly GCA_942490805.1). Taxonomy (GTDB): domain Bacteria; phylum Pseudomonadota; class Alphaproteobacteria; order Rhodobacterales; family Rhodobacteraceae; genus Yoonia. The sequence goes on from CALNYU010000013.1 coordinate 89,006, forward strand.
GGATGGGCGGTGCGTGTCTATCTCAAACCCTTTGCGAACTGGATTTGGGGCGGTGCGATCCTCATGGCGCTTGGCGGTTGTTTCTCGCTCTCTGACCGGCGTTTGCGGGTTGGTGCGGCGTCTGCCAAGAAAACAACCCCTGTCGGGGCGGTGCCTGCGGAATGAAGCGCCTGCTGCTCATTCTACTGCTGCTCGGCGGGCCTGCCTGGTCCGTTGAGCCCAGCGAGATCCTCGCCGATCCGGCGTTGGAGGAGCGCGCGCGCGATCTTTCACAGGGGCTACGCTGTCCGGTGTGCCGCAACGAAAACATCGATGCAAGCAACGCGGCCCTTTCCAAGGAACTGCGGATCCTGTTGCGCGAAAGACTTGTCGCAGGGGACACGGATGAGGAAGCGGTGGATTTCCTCGTCGCACGCTATGGCGAATTCGTACTGCTGCGGCCGAATACAGAAGGGGCCAATATGGTCTTGTGGCTCGCGGCACCGGCACTTTTGCTGATCGCACTCGGTGTTGGTTGGTCCACAATCCGCGCCAAGCGGGATACGACCCAGGCCTTATCCGAGACCGAGGAAGCGGAATTAGAGAAAATACTGCGGTCCTGACGCGCCGTTGTGCTTTCGTAAATTGATGCGTTCGGTACTGTGTGGGGAAACTGTCAAAGGAACCCTCGCATGGACTATCAGGCCATCACATATACCATTCGCAATTCTGTCGCGGAGATCACACTCAATCGCCCCGATATGATGAACGCGCTGAACACACAGATGCGCGCCGAGATCACCCATGCCTTCAAAGCCGCCGAAAAAGACGCACGTGTCGTTGTCCTGACGGGGGCAGGCCGCGCGTTTTGTTCCGGCCAAGACCTTGGCGATGGCGGGAGTGCCGCAACGCTTGATCTGGAACGCACGCTGCGCGACGAATATGTGCCGATGCTGAAGGCGATCTTTGACTGCCGTGTGCCGACGATTGCCGCCGTGAACGGACCGGCGGCTGGGGCAGGGGCGAACCTTGCGCTGGCGGCGGACGTGGTGATCGCGTCAGAGGATGCCTATTTCATTCAGGCCTTTACGCGGATCGGCCTGATTCCCGATGCCGGTGGTACCTATTGGTTGCCGCGCCAGATCGGGGCCGCCAAGGCGATGGGGGCCGCGCTTTTTGCCGATAAAATCAGTGCACAACAAGCCGAACAATGGGGGATGATCTATGAGACTGCCCCCGAAGCGACATTCAAAGACCATGTGGCAGGGCGCGCTGCCCATCTGGCGCAAGGTCCGACTGTGGCTTATCGGCAGTTGAAAAAGGCGATCCGCGGGTCTTTTGAAAACTCATTGGATGATCAGCTCGCGTTAGAGGCAAAACTGCAAGGGCGCTGCGGCAAGACGCGGGATTTTCAGGAAGGTGTTGTTGCGTTCTTGGAGAAGCGCAAAGCGGTCTATGAAGGCCGCTGAAGCGTGAAATAGACGCTGTCGGACCATTCCCCGTTGATGCAGAATGTCCGCTCCGCTCTGTGGGTTTCCTTGAACCCCAGTGATTTGAGGATACCAACAGAAGCTGCATTTCTGGGGTCTGCGTCAGCGGTGAGTTGCGCGTGATCCGTGATGGAAAAGAGATGCGGAATAATGGCGCTCATGGCCTCGGATATGATGCCTTGGCGCCAATAGTCCGGATGCAGAATAAAACCCACCTCATCGCCCTGATGCATCCCCGCAGTCCCGATCACGCGCCCGTCTTTTTCAATCACGAAATAGGTAAGTAAACCGTCGGCATGGTCGATGAGCCGGTCAAGGTTTTCCTGCGTCCGTGCGGGGCTGTCATGGGGTGGTGTGGACCAATAACGCATCGCACGCGGGTTACTGAAGATCGCATGAAGGTCCATCAGGTCAGCTTGTACAGCAGCGCGCAGTAGCAGGCGTTTCGTCACAAGGGACATAATTGAAAAGGGCCGCCCGAAGGCAGCCCCAAAGTCTTAGCGTTTTTCGATATCGACATATTTGCGTTCCATCTCGCCCAGATAAAGCTGGCGCGGACGGCCGATCTTCAACTGTGGATCGGCAAGCTGTTCTGCCCACTGCGAAATCCAGCCCACGGTGCGGGCCACGGCAAAGATCGGTGTGAACATCGAGGTCGGGAAACCCATCGCCTCAAGGATAATGCCGGAATAGAAGTCCACGTTCGGGAACAGCTTTTTGTCGGCAAAATACGGATCGGCCAGCGCTTGTTTCTCAAGCTCTTTTGCGACTTGCAGCACGGGGTTGTTTTCAACACCCAAAAGTTCCAGCACTTCATCGGCGCTTTGCTTCATCACTGTCGCGCGCGGGTCGAAGTTTTTGTAAACGCGGTGACCAAAGCCCATCAGGCGGTAAGGATCGTTCTTGTCCTTGGCGCGTGCGATGAATTCGGGAATACGGTCAACGGTGCCGATTTCCTTGAGCATCTCAAGACAGGCCTGGTTCGCACCACCGTGGGCAGGGCCCCAGAGGCAGGCAATACCGGCCGCGATACAGGCGAACGGGTTCGCACCAGAGGAGGACGCCAGACGCACTGTCGAAGTCGAGGCGTTCTGTTCGTGATCGGCGTGCAGGGTAAAGATACGGTCCATCGCACGGGCGAGGATCGGATCAACGTGGTATTCCTGCGCAGGCACAGCAAAGCACATGTGCAAGAAGTTCGCAGCATAATCCAGATCGTTGCGTGGGTATACGAACGGCTGACCGATGGAGTATTTATAGGCCATCGCAGCAACTGTCGGCATCTTGGCGATCAGGCGGATCGTGGCGACCTCGCGCTGGTGCGGATCGTTGATATCGGTCGAATCGTGGTAGAACGCAGACATCGCGCCCACAACACCCACCATCGTGGCCATCGGGTGCGCATCACGGCGGAAACCACGGAAGAAGTTGTGCATCTGCTCGTGGATCATCGTGTGATTGGTCACAAGAGATTCGAATTTCTCCAACTCGTCAGATGAAGGAAGCTCACCATAGAGTAGCAGGTAGCACACCTCGAGATAGTGCGACTGTGAGGCCAGCTGGTCAATTGGATAGCCACGGTGGAGCAAGATGCCCTCTTCACCGTCGATAAATGTAATAGTGCTGTCGCACGCCGCCGTAGACGTAAAGCCCGGGTCGTAAGTGAACACATCCGCTTGGGCGTAAAGCTTGCGGATATCAATCACGTCGGGTCCGCCAGTGGGGGAGTATACGGGCAACTCATAGGTTTTGCCCTTGAGCGTCAGCTTCGCGGTATCGGTATTCTCTGCCATGTTTAGTCCCCTCTCGGTCCTGTGGCCATAAATGCCACAGCAGCATCAATCATTGTTGGTTTCCAGCGGTCATCTGCCCAAAATGAGCAATTTCAGCGGCTGGCATCCTGTAGGCGGGCGATGGTTTCATCGTGCCCGAGGACCAACATCATGTCGAACACACTGGGTGAAACCGCGCGTCCAGCGAGAGCCGCCCGTAAAGGGCCGGCCAGCTTGCCTAGTTTCATGTCATGAGCTTCGGCAGTGGATGCGACGATCCCCTCTAGGATGTCTCGTGACCAGCTAGCATTTTGCAGATGCGGCGTCAATTCTCCCAGTATACCACGGAATACATCAGTCAGCTGTGCGGCGGCTTTCTCATCCGCCACGATGGGGCGTGACGTAAGAACAAAGTGCGCCTTTTCAATAAGTTCCGGGAATGTCTTGGCGCGTTCTTTCAGACAATACATCGCTTTCAGCATGCCATCTTTTTGCGCCTCTGTCAGCGGGGCTGCCCCGGTTGCCGCAAGGTAACCGTGCATTTCTTGCAGCAGTGCAGCATCGTCCGCGACGGCAATATGCTGTCCGCAGATATTTTCCAGCTTTTTGAAGTCGAACCGTGCGGGTGATTTGCCGATTCCATCCAGATCGAACCAGTCTTTCGCCTGCGCATCCGAGAAAAACTCGTCATCCCCGTGGCTCCAGCCCAGACGGGCCAGATAATTGCGCATCCCCGCCGCAGGATATCCCAGCGCCTGATATTCGGCCGCCCCTGTCGCACCATGCCGTTTTGACAACTTCTTGCCGTCCGGCCCAAAGATCAGCGGGATATGGGCCAGCACAGGTTTGGCCCAGCCCATCGCCTCATAGATCATGTTCTGGCGGAAGGCGTTGGCAAGGTGGTCATCGCCACGGATCACATGGGTCACACCCATGTCGTGATCGTCCACTACCACCGCCAGCATATAGACAGGTGTGCCGTCCGAGCGCAGCAGGATCATATCATCAAGCTGATCATTCGCGAATGTGACATCGCCTTGCACCTTATCGTGCAGCGTCGTCTGCCCCTCGCGTGGGGCCTTGATGCGGATGACATAAGGCGCGTCGGGATGGTCGGCCTCTGCCACATCGCGCCAAGGCGACCGGAAGAGGGTGGATGTTTTCTCTGCGCGGGCCTGTTCGCGGAAGGCTTCGATTTCGTCTTGCGTGCTAAAGCACTTATAGGCCGCACCTTTGGCCAGCAGCTCATGTGCCACTGCGGCATGACGTGCGGCGTTGGCCGCTTGGCTGGTCGGTTCGCCGTCCCAATCAAGGCCCAGCCATGTCAGACCATCAAGGATCGCTTGGCGGTTTTCGTCCGTCGAGCGGGCTTTGTCCGTGTCTTCGATCCGCAACAGGAATTTTCCGCCACGCCCACGGGCATAAAGCCAGTTAAACAAGGCAGTGCGCGCACCCCCGATGTGCAAAGCACCGGTGGGCGATGGGGCGAAGCGTGTGACAACAGACATGGGCGTATTAACCTTTCGCTAACCAGCTTTCCGGTAAGATCCCGGCTTGGACGTGGGATAGAAGACTGCGGGGTGAAGGACAAGTGCGTGCGCGGATTGAAGACGCGCTTCTGGCGCAACGCGGGCATTTGATCGGCTGGGTGCCGGTGTGCCTTGGCGTTGGCATTGGCACCTACTTTGCCCTCGGCTTTGAGCCGGATTTTGTGGTCCTGGCCGGTCTGGCCCTGCTAGCAGTGGCTCTGCTCATCCTGTCACGTTTGGTGTCCACGGCCTTTGCGCCTTTGCTGGTCGCACTTGTTCTTGTGATCCTCGGTTGCGGCGTTGCCAAAGTCCGTGTTGCTACGGTCGAGGCCCCGATCCTGAGCTTCCGCTACTATGGCGCGATCGAGGGGCGGATCGTGAATATTGACCGTTCGGCCAGTGATGCGGTGCGGCTGATGTTGGACCGCGTGGTGCTGGAACGCATGGCGCCCGACCGGACCCCGCGCCATGTCCGCGTGTCGGTGCATGGGGCACAACCGATTGCGGCCTTTACCCCCGGTGATGTGATTATCCTGACAGGGCATCTTTCGCCGCCCGCAGGCCCCGCTGAGCCGGGCGGTTTTGATTTCCAACGCCATGCGTGGTTCATGGAACTTGGCGCAGTTGGCTATACCCGCACCCCGGTTCTGCGCCTCTCGGCGGCGGATAACACCACTCTTGGCGCGCGACTTTTTGCGCTGCGCATGTCCGTGTCGCGCGCGGTGCAAGCGGCCATTCCGGATGAGGCGGGGGCCTTTGCCGCAGCGATCATGACCGGTGATCGGTCCGGCATGGGGCAAGACACGTTGCGCGATTTGCGGACATCGAATCTGGCGCATCTCTTGGCAATTTCGGGCCTGCATATGGGGCTTTTGACAGGATTTATCTTTGCGGTTGTCCGCTATGGTCTGGCCTTGGTGCCCGGTGTGGCGCTGCGCTGGCCGACCAAGAAAATCGCCGCAGTCTGTGCTTTGGCGGTGGGGGCCTTCTACCTGGCGTTATCAGGGGGCAGCGTGTCAACAGAGCGCGCCTATATCATGGTCGCTGTGATGTTGGTGGCGGTGTTGCTGGGGCGCAAGGCGCTGACCTTGCGGGCCGTTGCGATTGCGGCGATCATCGTTCTGCTGTGGCAGCCTGAGGCCCTGATCGGGCCGGGATTTCAGATGTCATTCGCGGCCACGACTGCACTTGTGGTCGCCTTTGGCGCATTGCGGCGGTTTGACCTGAGAGGGCTGCCGCGCTGGTCGCGCGCTGTGCTGTCGGTGATTTTGTCGTCCTTTATCGCGGGGGTGGCCACGGCCCCCTTTGCCGCCGCGCATTTCAACCAGATTGCCCATTATGGATTGATCGCGAACGTGCTGAGCGTCCCGCTCATGGGTGTTTTGGTCATGCCTGCGGCGGTGCTGGCGGTCTGTCTTGCGCCTTTCGGGCTGTGGTGGATCGGGTTGGGCCTGATGGATATCGGGCTGCGCTGGATTCTGTTTGTTGCGGCAACTGTGGCATCCCAAGAGGGGGCCTTGGGGCATGTTGTGGCGCCGGACTGGTATGTCTTGCCATTGTTGTCCTTTGGCCTTTTGGCGTGGGTGCTAATTGCAGGGCGCGGGCGGCTGGTTGGCGTGGTCGGGGTCATTCTGGCGGCGGTGCTCTGGCACCAGACAGAGCGCGCGACACTGCTGGTGGCAGATAGCGGAGCGTTGATCGGATTGTCTGGCGCAGAGGGGCGCGTGCTCTCGAAACCGACGGGCAATAGTTTCGTGGCTGGTATCTGGCTTGAGAATGATGGCGCCCCCATAGCGCAAGAAGACGCCGCTGCGCGTGCGGGGCTGGTGATTGATGGGCGCCTGACTTGGGCCAATCTGGGCGACTGGCAGGTGTTGCAGGTGTCGGGCAAGACCGCGCTTGCCGCCTTGCAGGGCTGTGGCGGTGCGGATGTGCTGATCAGCAACCAGATTGATGAGATCGCGCGTCCATGCGCGGTCTATGATCTGGCACGTTTGCGCAATACCGGCGCTTTGGCGCTGGATCTGGCGCCAAATGGCGATTTGTTGATTGAATCAGCACATCAAATCGCCGGGCAGCGCCCGTGGAATAGCTGGCAAGGACCGTGGTCTGAGCCAGTGCGATTGGCGAATGAACAACGAAAAAGGGTCGCCGAAGCGACCCTCTCAGGTGATGTTACGCCGCGTTAATACGTGCGGATCAGGCCAACCAAGCGGCCTTGCACTTTTACCTGATCATCACGGAAGACCCGCGTTTCATAGGCGGGGTTGGCGGCCTCCAGCGCGATGGCAGACCCATTGCGCCGGAACCGTTTCAGCGTGGCTTCATGGCCTTCGACAAGCGCCACCACGATATCGCCGTTGTCGGCCACCGATGTTTCGCGGATCACAACGACATCGCCGTCATTGATCCCGGCCTCGATCATCGAATCGCCTTTGACTTCAAGGGCATAATGATCGCCGCTCCCCAGCATGGATTGCGGGACAGAGACGTTATGCGATGCTTCGCTGATTGCCTCAATCGGGACACCCGCAGCAATGCGGCCCATCATGGGCAGGTCAACCGCGCCGGTTTCAACGGCAAGGGCAGCGGCGGGCGTGCTGTCAGGTTTATCTCCGTCAATCACACGGGGCTGAAAGCCGGATTTGGTTTGCATTGCATCAGGCAATTTCACGATTTCAAGCGCACGGGCGCGGTGCGCCAACCGCCGGATAAACCCGCGTTCTTCCAACGCAGTAATCAGACGGTGAATGCCGGACTTGGAGCGCAGATCGAGCGCTTCTTTCATTTCATCGAAACTTGGTGGGACACCATCGCGTTGCACACGCTTGTGGATGAACTCCAAGAGGTCGAGCTGCTTTTTCGTCAACATATGACTGCTCCGTTGCCACGTTTTGCATATGTTCTATGCATGTTCTTGTTTTGTGTCAACTATGGGCTGTTCGATGTGGAAAACCCGGGATGCCTCCGGCGGAAGTTTGAAGGGACATGGAAAGCCCCGGGTCAGAGGCGGATGATCTCAATGTGATCGCCACGCTTGCGTGCCGGGTCGTTTATGGGGCGCACCGCCAGGCAGTTGGCGTCAGCCAGAACCGTCAGCAGGGCGCTATCCTGCCGGTCAAAGATCGTCACGCCCTCAGGCCCCAGATGCGCGCGCATGTAATGTTCGCGCGGGCCGTTGGCGGGGGCGTCTTTGGCAAGCGGGTGGATCTCACGCGGCGCGCGTGCCGCACCCAACCCCAGCATTTTGCGGATGACGGGGGCCAGAAACACATGCCCGCAGACCATGGCCGAAACAGGATTGCCCGGCAGCCCGATCATCGTGGCGGTCCCAAGTCGCCCCGCCATCAGCGGTTTGCCAGGCCGCATGGCGACTTTGTAAAAGGACCGGTCCATGCCTTTGTCGGCGGCCACATCGCCCACCAGATCATGGTCGCCGACGGAAGCGCCGCCAATCGTCACGATCAAATCGGCATCGGCGGCCAAATCAAAGGCGAGTTCGAGTGAAGCCCGCGTGTCGCGGGCAATGGGGAGCAAACGGGGTGAAGCCCCAAGCTGGCTGATAAGTGCGGCCAAACCATAGCTGTTGGAGGCGATGATCTGGTCCGGCCCCGGGGCCTCGCCCGGTTGGACCAGCTCATCGCCGGTGGCGATGATGGCGACGGTGGGGCGGCGCGTGACGGGAACAGTTGCGATATTCATCGCGGCAAGCAGGGCCACATCCGAAGGGGTCAGCAGACGGGGCGCGCGGATCGCATCGCCGATTTTGAAGTCTGCACCGGCGGGGCGGACATAGGGTGTGTCATTGGCGCTATCATCAAGGGTGATCGTGTCGCCCATCCGCGTGACATTTTCCTGAATGATCACGTGATCGGTGCCGTCGGGAAGCGGCGCGCCGGTAAAGATGCGCACGGCTTGGGAGGAACCGACTGTGCCCGCCCATGCGTGGCCCGCTGCGGCCTCACCGATCACATCGAAGGTCTGCCCCGGTGCGATGGCCTGCGCATTCACGGCATAACCATCCATCGCAGAGGCGGCAAAGGGCGGTTGATTGCGGGTGGCGCTGACATCCCGCGCAAGCACGCGGCCATGCGCCTTGATCAGCGGAACCTCTTCGGCCTGAAGCGGTGCGACGAGGGCGAAGAGATGCGAGAGGGCCTCATCGACCGAGATCATGGGTTTTCAAACCGCCCTGATTTGCCGCCATCTTTGAACGTCAGCCGCACGCCGCCGATTTCCATGTCTTTTTGCACAGCTTTCACCATGTCATAGACCGTGAGGGCTGCGATATTCACAGCCGTCAGCGCCTCCATCTCGACGCCTGTTTGCCCGCCGGTTTTCACCGTTGCGGTGATGCGGATGCCGGGCAGGGTGGTGTCGGGGGTCAGGTCCAGCGCGACCTTTGTGATCGGCAGCGGGTGACAGAGCGGGATCAGATCAGCCGTCTTTTTGGCCCCCATGATCCCTGCGATCCGCGCAATGCCCAGTACATCACCTTTGTCGGCGCGGCCTTCGGTGATCAGGGCGAGCGTGTCTGCACTCATCTTGATATGCCCTTCGGCAATCGCTGTGCGCGCGGTCACCGGTTTGTCCGAGACATCGACCATATGTGCTTTGCCGTCCTGATCGAAATGCGAAAGCCCAGTCATTACATCATCCCCGTTGCAGGGTTTGCCAGAAGCGTGCGGGTGGCCAAGGCCACATCGTCTTGCCGCATCAGGCTTTCACCAATCAAGAAGCTGCGCGCGCCGTAGCGTGCCATATCTGCCAGTTCCTCGGGCGTGTTCAAACCGCTTTCGCAGACAATCATACGGTCTGTCGGTACCAGTTTTGACAGGGTACGCGTGGTGTCCAGCGTTGTTTCAAAGGTTTTCAGATTGCGGTTATTGATCCCCATGAGGGGCGATTTCAACAGCGTTGCGCGCTCCAGCTCATCCGCATCATGGACCTCGATCAACACATCCATGTTCCAGGCAAAGGCGGCTTCTTCCAGCTCTTGGGCTTGGGCGTCGCTGACGCTGGCCATGATGATCAGGATGCAATCGGCGTGGAGCGCGCGGGCCTCGGCGACCTGATAGGTGTCATACATGAAATCCTTGCGCAGGGCGGGCAGATCGACGGCGCTCCGCGCGGCTGTCAAATAGCTGTCGTCGCCTTGAAAAGAGGGGCCGTCGGTTAGCACGGACAGGCAGGTGGCACCCCCTTCGGCGTAGGCTTTGGCCAAAGCGGGCGGGTCGAAATCGGCGCGGATCAAGCCCTTGGAAGGGCTGGCTTTTTTGATCTCTGCGATCAGGCCATACCCTTCGCGTACCGCATCCGCCAGCGCATTGGCGAAACCGCGTGTGGGTGGGGCCGCCTTGGCGCGGGCTTCGACCGCTTCCAGCGGGACCTGCGCTTTGCGTTCTGCCACATCCGCTAGCTTGTAAGTTTTGATCTTTTCCAGAATATCGCTCATGGGTCCGCCCAGTTGATTGGCTGTTGGTCTTGTTCAATAAGCCACTGGTTCACCTTTGAAAATGGGCGCGACCCGAAAAACCCGCGATGCGCCGAAAGCGGGGACGGATGGGCGGCGCGCAGGATCAGGTGCTGCGGGTCAAGATACTTGGCATAGGCGTGCGCAGGCCCGCCCCAAAGCATGAACGCGCGTGGGCGGTCATTCAGTCGTTCCAAAACCTGCGCTGTCAAAGCAGACCAGCCCAGTTTGGCATGTGCTTTGGGCTGGCCCGGTGGCACGGTCAGCGCGGTATTCAGCAGCAAGACCCCTTGATCGGCCCAGTCCTGCAGGGCCGTTCTGGTGCGTGTTTGGCCGATATCAGTCTGAATTTCTTTGAAAATGTTGCCAAGGCTGTCCAGTCTGCCGCCAAACCCTGTGGGTATGGAAAACGCCAGACCGTCGGCTTTGCCGGGTGTGTGATAGGGGTCTTGGCCAAGGATCACGACGCGTGTTTCAGCGGGCTGGGTCCGCGCAAAGGCGGCAAAGGTCAGCGCAGGGGGCGGCAGGAAATCCCCGTCAATCTGTGCTGCAATGCGCGGCAGATCTTGCGCAAAAAACGGCAGATCGCCCCATGCGCCGAGGTCCGACAGATCAAACATCACGCCGCAGAAGTAATCCGTGCGAGTGTTTCGAGCGCCTTTTTGGCCTTGCCGCTGTCGATGCTTTCGCGCGCCATGGCCACACCTTCCTTTAGATCGCCCGCCTTATCGGCCACGACCAAAGCGGCGGCGGCGTTCAAAAGCACAGCATCGCGGTAAGCGCCGGTTTCGCCGTCCAGCAAGGCAGAGAGGGCGGCGGCGTTTTCCTCGGGCGTGCCGCCCAGAATATCGCGGAAGTGATGGACGGGCAGGCCCGCATCCTCGGGGTGGATTTCGCGGGACTTGATTTTGCCGTCCTCAAGAGCGGCGACAGCAGTGGGACCGCAAATCGTGATCTCATCCGTGCCATCGCTGCCGTGCACGAGCCATGCTTTTTCGGTGCCAAGCTGTTGCAGGGTTTCAGCCATCGGAAAGATCAGATCAGGGGCGAAGGCACCCGTCAACTGACGCTTAACGCCTGCCGGATTAGTCAATGGACCCAATATGTTAAAGATCGTCTTTGATCCTAATTCCACGCGGACGGGCCCCACATGTTTCATCGCCGGATGGTGCATCGGGGCCATCATAAAGCCGATGCCCGCCTCTGCGATGGCGCGTTCCACAACCTCAGGGCCGACCATCACGTTGATACCAAGCGCGCTTTGCACATCGGCTGTGCCCGATTTCGAAGACAGGTTGCGGTTGCCGTGTTTCGCCACAGGCACACCCGCACCTGCCACGACAAATGCCGTCGCGGTCGAGATATTCAGTGTGTGTTTGCCGTCACCGCCGGTGCCGACGATATCCATGGCACCTTCGGGGGCTTTGACGGGGATGCAATGCGCGCGCATCACGGCGGCAGCGGCGGCGTATTCGGAGACGGATTCGCCGCGTGCGCGGAGCGCCATCAAAAACCCGCCGATTTGCGCGGGCGTTGCGGCCCCCTCAAACAGATAGCCGAACGCCTCTTCCGCCTGCGACCGCGACAGCGGGCCTTCGGAGGCTGCGAAAATCAGGGGCTTCATTGCGTCACTCATGCGGGCACCTTTGTCATGGCAAGAAAGTTCTGGAGGAGTTGATGGCCGTGCTCTGACCGGATGCTTTCGGGGTGGAATTGCACACCGTGGATCGGCAATTCGCGGTGTTGCAGGCCCATGATGGTGCCATCTTCCAGCTCTGCTGTGATCTCAAGGCAATCGGGCAGGGTTTCGCGGTCCACGACCAGCGAGTGATAACGGGTGGCCTCAAAGGGGCTGGGCAATCCGGCAAAAAGCCCTTTGCCGGTATGGTGCATCGCACCCATCTTGCCATGCACAATCTCATGGCAGCGCACCACATGACCGCCAAACGCCTCGCCAATCGCCTGATGCCCAAGGCACACCCCCATCAGCGGCATTTTCACCTCGGCGGCGGCGTGGACCAATGCAAGACAAATCCCCGCTTGGGCCGGATCACAAGGGCCGGGGGACAGCATGATCGCCTCGGGGCGCATGGCCATCGCTTCTTGTACATCAAGCGCGTCATTGCGTTTGACCACGACCTCTGCACCCAACTCGCCCAGATAGTGGACCAGATTGTAGGTAAAGCTGTCATAGTTATCGATCAGAAGCAGCATAGTAAAAACCCGCGCATGGAACAAAAAGGACTACCGTTTCCAGTGAAGAGAACGGTATAAGCCCGCCATACATGGGCCGGGACGCAAGGGCACGTCAAGGTCGAAGAAAAAAGGTGTGGGCAGATGAAGGGCTATGTAAAGGGCAGTCTCTGGGGGCTGGTGGTTGGCGGCGTTGGGTTGGGTGTGGTCTCACTTGTGGGCGAGCAGCCGAATTTTGCCACAGGCCCCGACGCGCCGCAGATGGCGTCGCCTGCAATGGTCCCTTCTGTGAATACATCGACGCTGCCGGTGCCCTTGCCAAGCAGCCCCGACGATGTGCCTAATTTTGCAGATTCCGTCCCGCTGAATGTTGCGACACCTGACGCCGAAGCCGTGCCTGACGTGCCAACGGAAACGGCTCAAGCCCCCACCGTGGTCGCGGTGGAAGAACCAGCGCCTCAGGCGGCGACTTCGGCCACAGAACCTGTTTTGGCAGATGATGCGGTCGAAACGAGCGATCCCGCACCGCTTGTCACAGCTGCGCAAGACGACACACCTGCTGCAATTGCCCCGCCTGCGATTGTTGTGGAAGATCAGGCCGAGGCGGTTGCCGCCGACGCCGAGACCACGACGCCTGCGGCAGCGGCAGAGGTCACGCCTGAGGCGCAACCAGAGGCACCAGTAGCCGAGGACGCCCCGGAAATCGACGTTGCCGAGGCGCCACAAGACGAAGCACCAGCACCAGAAATCGCAACGGAAGATACCGCAAGCGAAAGTGCTGCGGAGCCCGAGGAGGCGCCTGCCTCAACCGCAACAGTCGAGGCGACGCCGGAAGAGACGTCACCAGAGCAAGAGACTGCCGCGTCGGACCAACCGGTGATTGTTGCACAAGCCTTGCCGCAAGCGTCGGGCGGGGTGCGGATCAATCGTCCCGGTGCCGCGCCGGAAACGCCCGAGACCGTAGCACCTGCGCCTGCCGAGGCCGCAGCGTTGCCGGATGATGCGCCTGCGCTTTTGCGCTTTGCGGCCCCTTATGAAAACGCCGATGCACTGCCCCGGATCGCTGTCATGCTTGTCGATACAGATGAGATGGCAGATGCAGCACCTGCACTGGCCGCCCTTGGATTTGTGCCAACCGTTGCCATCAATGCGCTGTCCGATGGGGCCGATGACAAGATGGCGGCTTACCGCGCTGCCGGTCTTGAAGTGGCACTGCAGGCTGACCTGCCGTCGGGCGCGCGTCCTGCTGATGTGGAAGTGGCTTTCGAGGCCGCGTTTCAGTTCTTGCCGGAAGCCGCGATGCTGTTTTCATTGGGCACAGGGGCGATCGAGGACCGGGCCGTTATGGGGCAGGTGATGCAGATTTTGGCGGCTGACGGGCTTGGGTTTGTCACCGTGCAGCGTGGCCTGAGCGATGCGACACGGGCCGCCGAACAGGCCGGTGTGCCTGCTGCAACGATCCTGCGCGACCTTGATGGGGCGAACGAAGACAGCGGGGCGATTGCGCGCGCGCTGGATCAGGCCGCGTTCCGTGCGCGCCAGACTGGCGATGTTGTGATTTTGGGGCGGATGACACCGGAAACGATGCAGGCTCTGCGCGAATGGGCAGGTGCGCTTGACCAGTCCACCCTGTCGATTGCGCCTGTCTCAGCGATCTTGCTTTCGCAGGACGACTAGGCACTCAAAGCGAATGTGGTGTTAGTTTCCGGACCCGCGAAACATCGTGGCGTCTGCGGCGGCTTTGCGGATGGCGTTCGATTTATGGACGGTTTCTTGGTATTCCGCCTCGGGATCGCTGTCATAGACCACGCCGCCGCCGGCCTGAATATAAAGCTTTTCGTCCTTCAAAACGGCTGTGCGCAGGGCGATACACATATCCATATCGCCATTTGCACTGAAATACCCGCAGCCACCACCATAAACACCGCGCTTTTCGGGTTCTAGCTCGTCGATGATTTCCATCGCGCGGACTTTGGGTGCGCCTGACACCGTGCCAGCGGGCATACCCGCAAAAAACGCGCTGAGTGCGTCTTGGTCATCCGCCAATTCGCCCACCACGTTGGACACGATGTGCATCACATGGCTGTAGCGTTCGACGATGAATTGCTCGGTCGGGCGCACGGTGCCGATTTTGCTGACCTTGCCGGTATCGTTGCGGCCCAGATCAAGCAGCATCAGATGTTCGGCCAGTTCTTTCTGGTCGGCCATCAGATCAGCCTCGTTTGCATTGTCTTCTTCAGGCGTAGCACCACGCGGGCGGGTGCCTGCGATGGGGCGGATCGTAACCTCTTTGCCGAACACACGGACAAGGATTTCAGGGCTGGCCCCGATCACCTGAAAGCCGCCGAAGTTGAAAAAGAACATGAACGGCGACGGGTTGGTGCGCCGCAGTGAGCGGTAGAGCGCGAAAGGCGGCTCGCGGAAGTCCTGCGTCCAGCGCTGCGAGGGGACGACCTGAAAGATGTCACCGGCGCGGATATAGTCTTTGGCCTTCTCGACGGCTGCCAAATAGGCCTCATGCGCGAAATTCGACACAGGCGGTGCGACCTGCGCAGGCTCGGCCAAATCACGGGCTTCGCTGGGCATCGGGCGTTCAAGGGCGCGCTGTGCGTCCATCACCCGTTCTGCCGCTTGCGCATAAGCGGCGCGTGCCGACACCCCAGCCGTCACATAGGCGGGCGCCACAAGAATCACATCGCCTTTGACCCCGTCCAGCACGGCCACGACCGAAGGGCGCAGCATCATGGCATCGGGCAGGCCAAGGGGGTCGGGGTTCACATCGGGCAGATGTTCGACCAGACGGATCATGTCATAGCCCAGATACCCAAAGAGGCCTGCCGAGGCCGCAGGTAAGCCATCAGGCAGATCAATGCGCGATTGGGCGATCAGTGACCGCAGGGCGGTCAGCGGGTCTTCATCCAGCTCTTCAAAAGCGGTGTCATCAAAGCGGGCGGTGCGGTTCACACGCGATGTGGTCCCGCGACATTCCCAGATCAGATCAGGGTTCATGCCAACGATCGAATAGCGCCCGCGGACTTCGCCGCCTGTGACGCTTTCCAGCATAAAGGCGTTTTTGCCGGCACCGGACAATTTCAGCATCAGCGAGACTGGCGTGTCCAGATCGGCCGCGATCCGCGTATAGACCACCTGATTGGCGCCCGCGTCATAGCTTGCGGCGAAACTGTCGTAGTCGGGCAAAAGTGCCATTGGGCCGCCTTAGAATTGCGCGTTGACCGCGTTGATGGTTTGCTGGTTGAGCGATGTTTCGGTGCGCTGCTGGACCGAGGTCGCGTAGGCGTCAAAGATATCCTGTGAAATCCCGGCGCGTGCGTTCTCGGCCAGTGCATCGCGTTGCGCGATGACGGACGGATCGCTCAGATCAGGGGCTGCAATGTTGTCCAACCGCACGATCAATGCCCGATCAAAGGCGTCGATCACGCGGACTTCGCCGATTTCCATGTCGAACAGTTCATCGTTGAAATTGGGCGGTGTGCCTTCGACAAAGCTGCGGCGGGTCAGGCCTTCTTCAACCACAGGCTGAAGGCCGACTGTTTCAAAGCCAGTCAATGGCAGGATGTCAGCAGCAATTTCATCGGCTCTTGCCAAGATCGCCTCTTGGCGCGCTTGTGCCTGCCATGCCTCGGACACCGCATCACGCACGTCGTCGATTGGTTGCAGCGTTGGCGGGGTGATGCCGTCCAATGTCAGCGCAAAGATGCCGCCATCGGCAAGATCGATGATCTCGGGAAATGCGCCTTGCTGTACTGTGGCGGCGGCCTCGCGGAACGCGTCATAGGCGGCGATTCCATCGGTGTTTTCCGGCGTCCAGTTGATCGTGCCCAGTTCCATCTCGGTGCGCTCGGCGATGTCGGCCATCGTCGCACCCCCTGCAAGCAGGTCGATGATCGCATCGGTGCGATCGTTGATATATTCGCGTGCGGCCTCTGCGGCCAATTCTTCGCGCAAGTCAGGGGTGGCCTCTTCGAGCGTCGTCACTTGTTCGGACAGCACGGCGTTCATACGAAAAAGGGCAGGGCCCAGGGATGAGTTGAACGGCCCGACCACGTCACCACTCTCGGCGGCAAAGACGGCTTCACCAGCGGCGCGCAATTCTTCTTGGCTGACATCGCCAAGGTCAACATCGGTCAGCGACAGGCCGCGCTCTGCGACCAGATCTTCAAAGCTGGCTTCGCCTGCATTCACCCGCGCAATCGCTTCTTCGGCGCGGGCCTGATCAAGATAGACCAGACGCTCGACCAAGCGGCGCTCGGGCTGGACGAATTCTGCGATCCGCTCGTTGTAAAGCCGCGCGACGGCCTCATCCGGGACAACCATTTCGTCAAGGATCATGGTGGGCGTCAGCCAAGCATAGGTGATGTTGCGGGCTTCGGGCAGCGTGAACTCCGCCGGGTTTGCGTCATAGTATTCCTGCTGCGCAGCTGGCGTGGCGCCCGGTACAGGGGCTGTCAGATCTGCGGCGTCAACGACCGCCCAAGTGATGCTGCGGCTTTCGCTGATATATTGGACCATGGCGTCTGCGTAAGCGGTGGGTGCGGGCACGCCGCTGACCACAGCGCCTTGCAACAATGTGCGGGCGGTTTCTTCGCGGATGTTTGCTTCGAATTCGGCTGCGGATTGACCGGATTGCTGAAGCGCAAGGCGATAGGTTTCGCGGTTAAAGCCACCTGCACCCTGAAAGGACGGGATCGCTTGCAGCCGTTCAAAGACACGTTCGTCGCCCACGGAAATTCCCAGCTGGTCGGCTTCATTGTCAAGCGTGCGCAGCAGAACGACCTGGCTCAGCGCAACCTGATCAATGCCAAAGGCCTGTGCTTGCTGAAAGGTAATCTGCTGGCCGAACTGGGCCGAGACGGCGCGGATTTGGTCGTTCAACGCGCGTTGATAAGAGGCCACAGTGACCTCTTTGTCGCCCACAGTGCCGATATTGCGGATGTTCCCGCTCAGGCCACCCGAGCCGAACCCGGCAAGGCCCAAAAGCACGACGCCGACAATGATCCAGGCGCCATAACGAGGTTTGTCTTTTTTTGCCATTTGTAGCCGCTCCACCCGCTGGTTTGGGTCTGAATAAGGGGCCTGACGCGGGGGTGCAAGGGCTAGAGTTCCAGCAGTGACAGCCTGTTGAACAGGGTTTCGACACCTGCGCGGTCGATGTTGGCAAAAGCGATCCGTAACTGTCTGTCGCCACCCGGCACGTCGTCGGGCATGAACATGGTGCCTGGCAGCAAAAGAACGCCTGCCTCTTTGACCAAAAGTGGGGCCAGATCGGCAGAGGACATGGCGAAAGGATGCTTCACATAGGCGAAATAGGCCCCGCACCCGAGCAGTTCCCAGCCTTTGTCGGCCAGCAGATGGAAGTTCTCTTCAATCGCCGCGCGCCGGTCGAGGATTTCCAAACGCTCGCCCGCCAACCACTCACCAAGGTTCTGCATCCCCCAAAGGGCCGCACGTTGGCCCAGTTGGTTGGGGCAGATGGTGACAGTGTCGAGGAACTTTTCGATTTCGGCCAAACGGGCAGGGCTGGCGACCACCGCACCCACACGGTGCCCGGTCAGCCTGTAAGCCTTTGAAAAAGAATAAAGCTGGATCAGCGTGTCGTCCCAAGTGGGATCCGCAAAGAGATCATGTGGCGCGCCACTGCGGCTGTCAAAATCGCGGTAGGTTTCGTCCACGATCAAAGCGATGCCATGGGCGCGGGCCAGATCGCGGAACGCATGAAGCGTTTCCGCCGGATATTCCACACCACACGGGTTGTTGGGGCTGACCAAAGCAATCGCGCGTGTTTTCGCGGTGATGAGTTTGGCGGCATCTGCGGCCTGAGGGATCATCCCCGAGGCTGTCAGCAGTGGCACAGTTTTGACGCCCGACATATCCAGCCACATGCGGTGGTTGAAGTAGTAGGGCACTGGGATGATCACCTCGTCGCCGTCAGTACAGAGCGTCGCAATCGCGGCGGCGAAGGCCTGATTGCAGCCCGACGTAATGGCCACCTGATCGGCCGTCACGGTTCCGCCATAGCTCGCGCTCCACTGGGCCGCGACTTCGGCCCGTAGTGCGGGCAATCCAAGGACAGGGCCGTAAAGATGCGCGTCGGCGTCGTTGAGCACGATGTCTGCCATGGCTTCGCGCAACGGGGCGGGGGGTGGATCAACCGGGGCCGCTTGGCTGACATTCAAAAGCGGACGGTCTGCTGCATGTGCGACACCCGCCAGCCAGCGCCTTGCCTCCATCACAGGTGGTGCGAACGTGGCGCTGGTGCGTGACTGTGTCATGACGTCATCCCGAAGTGCTGTGTTAGTCTTTGCCGCGGTAGGGTTCGACATATTGCAGGGCCATGTCCCATGGGAAGAAGATCCATGTGTCCTGGCTGACTTCGGTGATGAATGTATCCACCTGCGGACGGCCTTTGGGCTTGGCATAGACGGTCGCGAAATGTGCGTTGGGATACATCTTGCGGACCAATTCGAGCGTTTTGCCACTGTCGACCAGATCGTCAATAATCAAAATGCCGGTGCCATCGCCCATGAGCTCCGCATCTGGGGCCTTCAGCACGCTGGCCTCGGACTGATCCTGATGATCATAGCTTTTGACACTGATCGTATCGACGGTGCGGATATCCAGTTCACGTGCCGCAATCATCGCAGGCGCCATGCCGCCGCGCGTGATGGCGACCACGGCGCGCCACGCGCCATCATCGGGGCCTTTGCCATCAAGCCGCCATGCCAAGGCACGGCTATCGCGGTGGATTTGATCCCAGCTGATGTGAAACCCTTTTTCGTGCGGCAGGCGATCAGTCATCTTGTCTCGGTCCTATTCTTTGGTGATGTCGGGGGCGTCGACGGCTTTCATGCCGACGACATGGTAGCCCGCATCAACATGCAAGATTTCGCCAGTCACGGCGCTACCCAGATCAGAGAGCAGATAGAGGGCCGAATTACCGACTTCTTCCTGTGTTACGGTGCGGCGCAACGGCGAGTTGTACTCGTTCCACTTCATGATCAGGCGGAAGTCGCCAATACCGGAAGCTGCAAGCGTTTTGATCGTTCCCGCGCTGATTGCATTGACGCGAATCTTATCCTTGCCAAGGTCCTCGGCCAGATAGCGGACCGATGCCTCAAGTGCGGCCTTGGCCACGCCCATCACGTTGTAATGCGGCATCACTTTTTCCGCGCCGTAGTAGGTAAGCGTCAGACAAGAACCGCCATCGGTCATCATCTTTTCGGCGCGTTTCACAACGGCCGTGAAGGAGTAGACCGAAATATCCATGGATGTCAGGAAGTTGCCGCGCGAGGTGTCAACATAGCGCCCGCGCAATTCGTTTTTGTCCGAAAAACCAATTGCATGGACGATGAAGTCCATTTTGCCCCAGCGCTCCTCCAAGGCTTCAAAAAGCGCATCAATCGAACCCTCATCGCCTACATCACAAGGCAAAACGATGTCAGAGCCAACAGAGGCAGCGAGCGGACCGACGCGCTTTTTCAAGGCCTCGCCCTGATAAGAAAATGCAAGTTCCGCGCCGGCATCCGCACAGGCTTTGGCAATCCCCCAAGCGATTGATTTGTCGTTTGCGAGCCCCATGATCAGGCCACGTTTGCCCTTCATCAGTTCTGATGTCATCGCGCGAATTCCTTTGTTGTTTGCCTATGGCTTGCAACTCGTTTAGGCGATTGCGCGCGGGCCAGCAAGTATCTGAACAATGCTGCAAAATGCTTGCCACTGTGTCCGTTTGCCCATAGCGTGGGAATGGGGGTTTTGTTTGGGGATCAGCGATGTCTGACCGTGGCGGCATATTTGCGGGGGCAGACCCGTTCATTATTGCGCAGCAGTGGCTTGACGCGGCAACTGAAACCGAACCCAGCGATCCGAACGCGATAGCCCTTTCTTCAGTGGATCAGGACGGCATGCCGAACGTGCGCATGGTGCTTTTGAAAGACATCGAAGTGGACGCTTTCGTGTTCTATACTAACTATGAGAGCCAGAAGGGGCAGGAAATTGCCCAATCTGGCAAAGCCGCGTTCGTTATGCATTGGAAATCACTCGCCAGGCAGATACGGGTGCGGGGGCTTGTCACGAAAGAAGATGGGCCACTCGCTGATGACTATTACAAATCGCGGTCTATAAAAAGCCGCGTTGGAGCATGGGCATCACAACAATCTCGTCCTTTGGCGTCACGCGCGTCTTTGATGGCCGAGGTTGCAAAAGTAACGATACAAAAAGGTGCGGACCCGGAACGGCCACCTTTTTGGGGCGGTTTCCGGATTGTGCCTCTGGAGATCGAGTTTTGGTCTGATGGCGCATTTCGTTTGCACGACCGGTTTCGGTGGTCGCGCAGTGAAGTTGACCAAGATTGGGAGATTACCCGACTGTCACCCTAGCGCCCCGTTATAAGGCGTGCGACATGGTTTGGTGGTTTCGTTGTCTCGGTTGGGGCGATAGGCAAATACGGATAGCGGCATGGCAAGTGCCGCTGTTCAAAAGGAAGACATTATGGAAACGCAGGACACCGGTACAGCTCGGAAGGTACTGGGCCAAGTGAAATGGTTCGATCCCACAAAGGGATTTGGGTTTGTGATCTCGGAAGAGGGCGGACCGGATATTTTGCTGCATGCGAACGTGTTACGCAATTTCGGTCAGGGGTCCGTCGTGGACGGGTCCGAAATTGCGATTATGGTTCAGGATACCCAGCGTGGATTGCAGGCAACGGAAGTGCTTTCAATTACACCGCCGGCAAGCGAAGAAGCACTCCCGTTACGCGATATGGTCGAGTTTACGGCGGAAGATATCGCCAATAAGCCAATCGAGCCCGCCCGCGTGAAGTGGTTTGACAAGGGCAAGGGCTTTGGCTTTGCGAATGTCTTTGGCAATAGCGAAGATGTTTTTGTCCATGTCGAAGTGTTGCGGCGCTCGGGTCTGTCTGACCTGCAATCAGGCGAGGCCATTGGCCTGCGCATGGTGGATGGCGAACGTGGCCGCATGGCCATTGAAGTGATCGGCTGGGAGGCTGCAGCCAAGTGAAATTAGCGGGTTTTGCGGGGTGGCTCATCCTCGCGGCGCAGCCGATCTGGGCAGAGTGCGCCGATGACCGTTTGACGATCAAGGGCGATTTCGGTCAGGCGACCTTCTCCATTGATGTGGCTGACGATGCGCGCGAACGGGCGCAGGGGCTTATGTTTGTGGAAGAGATGCCCATGCTCTCTGGTATGCTCTTTGTCTACGAACAGCCGCAAAGCGTAAGCTTCTGGATGAAGAACACGCTGATTCCCCTCGATATGCTGTTTGCCAGCCCCGATGGGGAAATCCAGAGGATCCATGAAAACGCGATTCCCGGCGACACGACGCCAATCCCCGGAGGGGACGGTATACAGATGGTATTCGAGATTAACGGCGGCCTTTCGGCGCGTTTGGGCATTGCCGAAGGCGATGTCATGCAACACCCCAGCTTTGGGATGGATGCTATTTTGCCTTGTGAGAAAAACGAGGGCAATTAGGGCTTTTCAAATCAGTTTCGGGCGGCTAAAGACACGCCATGGTTCGGGGCGTAGCGCAGCCTGGTAGCGCATCTGTTTTGGGAACAGAGGGTCGGGAGTTCGAATCTCTCCGCCCCGACCATTAGAAAATCCTGCTCTTTATCAGGCGTGCTGCCTATCCTTCGGCAGGTGTTTCTGCGTTCACTTTTGCACCATAACTGATCGCCGTTTTGCCAAAAACAAACGGCACGATCGCCGCTGCACGTGCCCAAGAAACAAGCCCTGCGCCTATGGTCTCACGCGCGTTCGGGCGGCGGACAGCAAGCATCGCCAAACCGCGCAGACAGCCAGCTGTTCCAAAAATGATATGTCTGTTGGTCAATAGTGCTGCCTTTAACGCGTTGCCGAAAACAGAGCCGCGTCCGGCTTTCACGCGATGAAGGCGCGTCACGTGAAAGCGCGTGAGTTGATCAAAGTGCTGGCGTTTGAGTTGAGCGGCGAATTTGGCGCGCTGGCCATTCATTTCCTCCGACACCACTGACAGCGGCCAGTTGACGGCTGTGATTCCGTGTTGGGTCTTTGCGCGCAGCATGAATTCAAAGTCTTCGCCGCCTGATTGGTTAAGCGTCGGTTCAAACCGAAGCCCAAGTCCCGGGGTGGGCGCAAAGACCCGCCTATTTATCGCATAATTTGTTGTTGAGTAGATCTTTGTGCCCGCGCCTGCCGGTTCCTGTTCCTGACTGAACCGCAGCAGGTAGGGGCTCGTATCTTTGCCGTAAATGAAGCGTTTTGCCGCAACGATGATCTCGGCGTCCAATGTTTCCAAACCGACGATAAATTGGGCGAGCCAATCCGGTTCGGCCCATGTATCGTCATCCAGCCCAAGCATCCATTCGGCTTCTGCGGCGACTGCTGCGTCCAACAGACGATTGCGTGCAGTAACCAAACCGGGTTTGGCTTCGTGAATAATCGTCAGTGGGAAATTTCGGTGGTAGTGCAAGAAGCTCTGGCGTGACAGTGGGGGCATCGTTGTTATCAACGATAATCACCTCAATCGCGTAGACGCTCAGGGATAGGTTGCTGCCAGAGGCTCTTTAAAAGGCGACGCAGCAGCGCGTTGCGCTGCCGCGTACATATTCCGATTGCTATTCGGGGCTGAGAAGGGTGACGTTTCACATCTAATCCGGACGAGCCGCGCGCGATCAAACGTTGATTAAAAACCGCTGCCGCTTGGTTCTTCATCATCGTCGTTTGATGCGACAGCCACGCCGACGAGCAAGACGACAATCGCTGCCGGGATCAGCCAGTCAGGAAGGCGTGATTCTTATGCGACAGGCTCAACCATTGGCACAGTTTCAGTGATCGCGTCGGCAAGGCCGCCAGCATAAGCGGATACGCCTGCGACGAGCAGTGCACCCAGTACAATCCAAAATTTGTTCATTGTTTTTCTCCCAATCAACCTTGTTTCATCCGAAAGACGGCGTTGGATACGCTCATTCCTACAATATTGGAAACTACACCTTGGTGGTTCAGTCAAACCTTATCGCCCGATTTTTGTGCATAGGGCCGCTGTATGTGCTGAATTCACCACGTCTTTTTTCATGGGGGACTGGATCTTGTGATCGATGCCCTTGCGGCATGTGATTGAGCTGAAAGCGCGGGCAGCGTGACTATCGTGCAACGGCCTGTTTGGTGTGGTTGTCGCCACTCGGATGGGCGGGGCGCTTGTGCGGACAGAGTTCACAGTTTGCCTGAACCCGAATGGCTAAGTTTGCGTAGTCAAACAGTTTCTCACAACCACGCACTGGGCGGTCATCTGTGGACAAGTATGTGAGTGAATCACTTGCCCGAAAGGGCGGGCATGTGGGGGCAGACAGGTCAACTGAATTAATCCACATTTTGTGTTAAAAAGCCGTTGACCCACGAGGGCTAGATGCGTCAGGTTGTGCGAGCCGACCAGCACGACACAAGATGTGGTAGCGGCACGGGGACAGTTCAGCAGGCGGGCGCATGTAATCAGCGCCCACAGACGTGCCCTTGATCATGGATCAAGGGCAGTGTGACGTCGACAGATGACATGTTCTTCTACGGGTTGGCCGCATTTGCGGTCTTGTTAAGAATTTAGCCGCAACGACGGCACACACTAGATGGGGCAGACCAATGAAAATTGACCGCAATTTCACGAAAGCGAAAACAGGCGCCTATGGCGAGCTGGAGTTTAAAACGACAACGTCAGAGATTCGTAACCCTGACGGTACGATCGTGTTCAAACTCGACAATTGTGAAATTCCGGCCGGTTGGAGCCAGGTCGCCTCTGACGTTATCGCACAAAAGTATTTCCGCAAAGCGGGCGTGCCTTCAGAAGTGAAGCGCGTGAAGGAAAAGGGCGTACCAGAGTTTCTGTGGCGCTCGGTTCCTGCCAAAGACGCAACATTTGGTGGTGAGACATCCGCCAAGCAGGTTTTCGACCGTCTGGCCGGTGCGTGGACATATTGGGGCTGGAAGGGCGGCTACTTCACCTCCGAGGATGACGCGCGCGCCTACTTCGATGAAATGCGCTACATGTTGGCGACACAGCGCGCCGCACCCAACAGCCCGCAGTGGTTCAACACTGGCCTGCACTGGGCCTACGGGATCGACGGTCCGGCCCAGGGCCACCACTATGTCGACTACCAGACAGGCGTTCTGACAAAATCCACCTCATCCTACGAGCACCCACAGCCGCACGCCTGCTTTATCCAGTCCGTTGACGACGATCTGGTGAACGAGGGCGGCATCATGGACCTCTGGGTGCGCGAAGCGCGTCTGTTCAAGTACGGCTCCGGCACAGGCACCAACTTCTCATCGTTGCGCGGTGAAGGCGAGGCGTTGTCGGGCGGCGGTAAATCATCCGGCCTGATGGGTTTCCTCAAAATCGGTGACCGCGCGGCTGGCGCGATCAAATCGGGCGGCACAACACGCCGCGCGGCCAAGATGGTGATCGTTGATGCAGACCACCCTGATATTCAGGAATTCATCAACTGGAAGGTCATCGAAGAGCAGAAAGTGGCGTCTATTGTTGCGGGTTCCAAAATGCACGCCCGTTACCTGAACGCGATCTTCGCGGCGATCAAATCATGGGACGGCACAGAAGTTGCAGCCTATGACCCCAAGACGAACGACACATTGGCCGCAGCCGTCAAAGACGCCAAGCGCTCGGCGATCCCAGAGACTTACATCAAGCGCGTGCTGGATTACGCAAAGCAGGGCTACACCAGCATCGAATTCCCGACCTACGACACCGATTGGGATTCCGAGGCCTATTCATCCGTCTCCGGCCAGAACTCGAACAACTCGATCCGCGTGACCGACGCGTTCCTGAAAGCCGTCGAAGACGATGCCGACTGGAAACTGATCAACCGTCGCAACGGTGAAGTCGCGAAGATCATCAAAGCCCGCGAATTGTGGGAACAGGTGGGCCACGCTGCTTGGGCCTGTGCCGATCCGGGCATCCAGTACCACGACACCGTCAACGCGTGGCACACATGCCCCGAAGACGGCGAAATCCGCGGCTCAAACCCTTGTTCCGAATACATGTTCCTTGACGACACGGCCTGTAACCTTGCGTCGATGAACCTGCTGACATTCTACTCTGACGGTCAGTTCCAAGCCGAAGACTACATGCACGCCACACGTCTGTGGACCGTGACGCTGGAAATCTCGGTGATGATGGCGCAGTTCCCGTCCAAGGAAATCGCGCAGCGGTCTTATGACTTCCGCACCTTGGGTCTGGGCTATGCCAACATTGGTGGCCTTCTGATGAACATGGGCTTTGGCTATGACAGCGACGAAGGCCGTGCGATGGGTGCTGCTCTGACCGCGATCATGTCGGGCGTGTCCTATGCGACATCCGCCGAAATGGCGGGTGAACTGGGCGCCTTCCCGGGCTATGCCAAGAACAGCAAGCACATGCTGCGCGTCATCAAGAACCACCGTCAGGCGGCCTTGGGCAAGAAAGACGGCTACGACGCATTGGAAGTGAAGCCTGTGCCGTTGGACCACGCCAACTGCCCCGATCAGCGTTTGATCGAACTGGCTGTTGAAAGCTGGGACGAGGCGCTGAAGCTGGGTAAAAAGCACGGCTATCGCAACGCGCAAGTGTCCGTGATTGCACCAACCGGCACCATCGGTCTGGTCATGGATTGCGACACCACAGGGATCGAGCCTGACTTTGCGCTGGTGAAGTTCAAGAAACTGGCCGGTGGCGGTTACTTCAAGATCATCAACCAGTCTGTACCTGCAGCCCTTGAAAAGCTGGGTTATGGTTCGGCGCAGATCGAAGAGATCATCGCCTATGCGGTCGGTCACGGGTCCATCGGGCAGGCACCTGCGATCAACCACACATCGCTGATCGGCCACGGCTTTGGTCAGGCGGAACTGGACAAGATCGAAGGCGCACTCGGTTCGGCCTTTGATATCCGCTTTGTCTTTAACCAGTGGACGCTGGGCGAAGAGTTCTGCACCAAGACGCTGGGCATCCCAGTCGAAAAGCTGAACGATCCGACCTTTGACCTGCTGCGCCACCTTGGCTATTCCAAGCAGGACATTGAGGCGGCCAACGATCACGTCTGCGGAACCATGACGCTGGAAGGCGCGCCTTTCCTGAAAGAAGAGCACTATGTGGTCTTCGATTGCGCCAACCCATGCGGCAAAAAAGGCAAGCGTTATCTGAGCGTTGACAGCCACATCTACATGATGGCTGCGGCACAGTCGTTCATCTCGGGTGCGATTTCCAAGACGATCAACATGCCAAACGACGCAACAATCGAGGACTGCCAGAAGGCCTACGAACTGTCATGGTCGCTGGGTGTGAAGGCGAACGCGCTTTACCGTGACGGGTCCAAACTGTCCCAGCCTCTGGCGGCTGCTCTGGTCGAAGACGACGAGGATGCGCAAGAGATCCTGGAAAGCGGCAACCACCACGAAAAAGCCGCCGTTCTGGCCGAAAAGATCGTGGAAAAGATCATCATCCAGGAAGTGCGCAACCGTGAGCGCGAAAAGATGCCTCAGCGCCGCAAGGGGTATACCCAGAAGGCCATCGTTGGCGGGCACAAGGTGTACCTGCGCACCGGTGAGTACGAGGATGGTCAGCTTGGTGAAATCTTCATCGATATGCACAAGGAAGGTGCCGGTTTCCGCGCCATGATGAACAACTTCGCCATCGCGGTATCGGTTGGTCTTCAGTACGGCGTGCCGCTTGAAGAATTCGTGGATGCCTTCACATTCACCAAGTTCGAGCCTGCAGGCATGGTCCAAGGCAACGACAGCATCAAGAACGCGACGTCGATCCTTGACTATATCTTCCGCGAACTGGCCGTCAGCTACCTTGACCGCACCGATCTGGCGCACGTCAAGCCAGAGGGCGCTGCGTTCGACGACATCGGCCGTGGCGAGGAAGAGGGTGTGTCCAACGTGAAGACACCAACCGAAAACGCGGCATCGCGGTCTTTGGAAGTGCTCAAGCAGATTTCCTCGACAGGGTACCTGCGCAAGCGGATGCCACAGGATCTGGTTGCCTTGCAGGGTGGCATGCGTCTGGCACCGTTGGACAGCGGGGCTGATCCGGTTGCGACCCTGCAAACCATCGTCAGCGAAAGCGTGACGGCGACGACAGCCACAGCAACCATCTCGGCCCGCGATAAGGCCAAGATGCAGGGCTATGAGGGCGATCCTTGCGGCGAATGCGGCAACTACACGCTGGTGCGCAACGGCACCTGCATGAAGTGCAACACCTGCGGCGGGACGTCTGGGTGTAGCTAAGAGATAACGAGCTTCGGAGCGGGTGCGCTCGCTCCGACGCGGATTGGGCCGCAGGCAAAAAAACCGAGCGGTACATAATGAGTGAGCCTGATCAGCGAAACTCAGGGGGAGCATCTGCTCCCCCTTTTTTATTGGGCCGGACAGTTCAGCCTTTCCATGCTGACCTTTGCTGTGCATCCTTTTCAGGACGGGGGACACGACCATGACCGATTTTCTATTGCTGGCCTTTATTTTCTTGATCGCAGGGGTGGTGGCCGTGCCCATTGCCACGCGGTTGGGGCTTGGCTCGGTCCTGGGCTATCTGATTGCGGGCATCGTGATCAGTCCGGTTTTGGCGCTTTTGCATGTTGATGTGATTTCCATCCAGCATTTCGCCGAATTTGGTGTGGTGATGATGCTTTTCCTCGTGGGACTTGAGCTGGAACCCAAGCGGCTTTGGGCGATGCGCGGCCAGCTCGTTGGGCTTGGCGGCGGGCAGGTGGGGCTGACGGCAGCGGCGGTGATGGCGCTGGGGATGCTCTTTGGTCTGTCGTGGAGTGTGGCCTTGGCTGTGGGTCTGATTGCGGCGTTAAGTTCAACCGCTATCGTGCTGCAAACACTGAATGAAAAAGGCCTGATGAAAAGTGACGGCGGGCAGTCAAGCTTCTCTGTCCTGCTGGCCCAAGACATTGCCGTGATCCCGATGCTGGCGCTCATGCCGCTTCTGGCGATGCCCGAACTGCTTGATCTGGCGCATGGCGCGGCTGAGGACCATAGCGGTGGCGGCGATCATGGCACCGGCATCAGCCTTGTTGCAGGGCTGAACGGGTGGCAGACCGCGCTAGTGAATATCGTGGCGATTGCCGCTGTGGTGGGCGCGGGCAGTTTCCTGACCCGTCCGATTTTCCGCTTTATCGCAGGCGCGAACTTGCGTGAATTATTCACGGCAACCGCCTTGATGATGGTGATTGGCATCGCTCTTTTGATGTCGCTGGTGGGCCTCTCGCCTGCTTTGGGCACCTTCCTTGCCGGTGTCGTTCTGGCCAACAGCGAATACCGGCACGAATTGGAATCCGATATCGACCCGTTCAAAGGGCTGCTTTTGGGGCTTTTCTTTATGACGGTGGGGGCGGCAATCAACTTTGGCCTTCTGGCGGATAATCTGTTGCTGATCCTTGGCCTCACCGTCCTGCTGATCGCGGTCAAGGCCGTGGTGCTTGCGGTGCTGGCCGTCGTGTTCAAACTGCGCGGCGCGGATCGCTGGCTTTTGGCGCTGAGCCTTGCGCAGGCGGGTGAGTTCGGGTTCGTACTGCTGTCATTCTCGGTCACGAGCGCGATTCTGCCGCAGATGTTGGCGGATCAACTGCTGTTGGTGGTCGCCCTGTCGATGATGCTGACGCCGCTTTTGTTCATCTTCTACGACCGCGTAATCGTGCCGCGTTACACCGCAGCCGATGCGCGCGAGGCGGACGCAATCGAAGAGCAGGGCGAGGTGATTATCGCAGGCGGCGGGCGCATCGGCGGGCTGGTGCGGCGGATTTTGAGTGCGGCGGGCTATAACCTGACGGTCATCGATTATAACGCGCAACATCTTGAAAACATGCGCCGTTTTGGGGCGCGCATCTACTATGGTGATGCCACACGCCCTGATCTGTTGCACGCCGCCGGTCTGCATCACGCCAAGGTTTTTGTAGCTGCCATTGATGATCGCGAGAAGCTGACTGCGTTGGTGCGCTACGTCAAAACCACTGCACCGCATGTCCATATCATCGCCCGCGCTGTCGACCGGCACCATGTGTACGAGCTTTGGGCCGCTGGCTGCCGTGATATTATCCGCGAGAATTACGATAGTGCGCTGCGCATGGGGCGCTCATCGCTTGAGGCGCTGAATATTCCCAAAGATCGCGCGCAGATGATGGTCGATGCGTTTAATCGCGGTGATCGGGCCTCGATGATTTCGCTGGCGGATGTCTATGATCCCAACATCCCCGTTATGGAAAACGAGGCCTATATCGCCCGTGTGCAGGAGATTCTGGGACCGCGCGAGGTACAGTTGCACGCCCAGATGATGCATATTCTGGAAACCGGCGAGATGCCCGAGGAAGAGGCTTTCGGTCCGGCCCCAGCGGGTTAGCGCGGGATATCGACGTCGGGGGCGGCAAGGGTGAAGCCCGCGAACTCAAACCCTGGTGAAACGGTGCAGCCGACCAGCGTCCAGTCACCTGTGGTGGCTGCCATCTGCCAATGTCCCTCGGGGACAATGGCTTGCGGGAATTCCCCGGCACCAAGGTCCGGTCCCAAGATGTGATCGGTCGCAGGGCCGTCCAGGCTGGGTGCCAGTGACAGGATCAACGGGGCACCCGCGTAGTAGTGCCAGATTTCAACCGCGTCGACTGCGTGCCAATGGCTCGCTTGTCCTGCTTTCAGCAAAAAATAAATGCAGGTGCCCGTGGCGCGGCCTTCGTTTTCGGCCATCCACGTCTGGCGATAATACCCGCCTTCGGGGTGCGGGGCGAGGTCCAGTTGGGCGATGATGTCGTCGGCGGTTATGTCACGCATGGGACGTGGGGTGCTGTTTCAAGAGAGTGGTGTCCGTGAAGGCGGGGGTCGGGGAAAACCTCGACTGCGGTTTGATAGGGGGCAAACCCTGCCTTTTGGTAGAATCCCAAGGCGCGCGGGTCGTCCCAGCTGCAGGTATGTACGAAAAAGCGGTCAATATCGCGGCTGAAGGCCTGCGTTTGCGCCAATGCCATCATTGGCCCGCCAAGCCCTTGGCCTGTGGCCTCTTTGACGATGCCAAAATAAGCAAGCTCACATTCACCTTCAGGGCGAAAATCCAGCTCGGCGAGGCCGATGGCCAAGCCGTCCTTGCGGATCACCCATGTCTCGGTCTTGTCGTCGGTCAGGATTGCGGCCAGTTCATCGTCGGCCATCACCAAGCGCAAAGTCCAAAGCCAAGGCGTGCCAACCGCACGAAAGAGCGCGCGGTAGCTGTCAATGTCCATCCGCTCACGTGTAGCAGTGACGCCTTCGGGAAAGGGCTTAGGTGCTTTCATCGCGGGGGTTGTCATCTGCAAATAGGTGACAACCGCCGCAACATGCCCGGCAGGCACAGGGTGCATCCCTTCGGTGATCATCCCTTGAGAATGCTCCGCCCTGCGTAAACGGCTGTTTCACCCAGCATTTCTTCAATGCGGATCAACTGGTTGTATTTCGCCAGACGGTCCGAGCGTGACAGCGAGCCGGTTTTGATCTGGCCACAGTTTGTGGCAACCGCAAGATCGGCAATCGTGGTGTCCTCGGTCTCGCCGGACCGGTGGCTCATCACATTGGTGAATTTTGCACGGTGCGCCATATCGACGGCCTGCAATGTTTCCGTCAGCGTGCCGATCTGGTTCACTTTGACCAGCATCGAGTTGGCGGAACCCTTGGCGATGCCTTCGGCCAGACGCGCAGGGTTGGTGACGAAAAGATCATCGCCCACTAGCTGGATTTTATCGCCGATCATATCGGTGAGGGTTTTCCAGCCGTCCCAGTCATCCTCGGACATGCCGTCTTCGATGCTGATGATGGGGTAATCTTCGACCAGTTTCGCAAGATAGGCCGCGTTTTCTTCCGATGTCAGGGACACACCTTCGCCGACCATCTCGTATTTGCCGTTTTTGTAATACTCGGTGGCCGCACAATCGAGCGCGAGGTAAATGTCTTTGCCGGGCTCATAGCCCGCCTTTTTGATCGACGTCATGATAAAGTCGAGTGCGACGCGTGTGCTGGCAAGGTTGGGGGCAAAGCCGCCTTCGTCGCCGATGCCTGTGTTGTGGCCCGCGGCAGAGAGTTCTTTCTTCAGCGTATGGAACACTTCGGACCCCATGCGCACCGCTTCGCGGATGTTTTCCGCAGCAACCGGCATGATCATGAATTCCTGAATATCAATAGGGTTATCAGCATGTTCACCGCCGTTGATGATGTTCATCATCGGCACGGGCAGGGTGCGTGCAGAGGTGCCGCCGATGTAGCGGAACAGGGGTTGGGCTGTAAAATCTGCGGCGGCCTTGGCGACGGCCATGGATACGCCAAGGATTGCATTTGCGCCAAGGCGGGCTTTGTTCGGGGTGCCGTCCAGTTCGATCATCGCCATGTCGATGGCCACTTGCTCGGTTGCGTCAAAGCCGAGGATCGCTTCGGCGATTTCACCGTTTACGGCGGCGACGGCTTCCAGCACGCCTTTGCCCATGTAGCGGCTTTTGTCGCCATCGCGCTTTTCCACCGCCTCATGCGCGCCGGTTGATGCACCCGATGGTACCGCCGCGCGGCCCATGGTGCCGTCTTCCAAAATCACGTCGACTTCGACGGTCGGGTTGCCCCGGCTATCAAGAATTTCGCGGGCGTGGATGTCGATGATCGTGCTCATGGGTGTGCTCCTAAGGGCAGGGTGTTAGCGGTATCGGCGCTTCTATAACGCGGGACCGGGTTGAAGTGAAGCGCGGTGCAGACGGGCCTCGCGCCACAAGGTGTAGATGCCTGTGGTCATAATAATAGCGGCCCCGATGATGGTGGCTGTGTCGGGAACTTCGCGGAACATCAGATACCCGACAATCAGGGCAAAAATCATCCGGCTATAGCGGAAGGATGAAATAATCCCCGCGTTGCCGCCACGGGTGGCCGCGACAATCGCCAGATAGGCGATCATGCCAACGACAATCGTACCGAATAAAATCAGCGATTGATGCGCGTCGGGCATGACAAAGCTTTGCCCGCGCAAGAGTGTGACCAGCAGACCCGCAGGCACGATCAACGCAAAGGTATGGGTGGCAAGCTGTGGTCCGTTCAGCTTCACCGTCAGGCTGCGGGTGATCAGATCACGCGCCGCCAGTCCGAACATGCCGGCCACGGCCAGAAGTGTCGCAGGCGTAAACCCCTCCATCCCCGGGCGAATGATAATCAGCACCCCGATGAACCCCACCACAATGGCGATCCACCGCCGCCAGCCGACCGACTGGCCCAGAAACAGGGCCGCGCCCAGTGTCACGACCAGTGGTGTGGCCTGAATAACGGCAGAGGCTGTGGTCAGCGGCACCACCGCCAGCGAGGTGGCGAAAAGGATAGACCCGGTGGTGTCAGACGCGCTGCGCATAAGGACTTTGCGGTTCAGATACTCGGGCTGCCAAAGCGCATCACCCCTGATCGCCGACCAGATCAGAAAGCCGATCAAGCCGCCAAAACAGGCGATGGAAATGATCTGCCCCACGGGCATATCCGCCGCCAAAAGCTTGATCATGCCGTCCTCAACGGCAAAACAGAGCATCGCAAAGACCATGAAGGCCGCGCCACGGATGTTGTCCAAGCTTAGTCTTCCTTGTCGGTCAGGGGGACGGCGTAAAGTTCAAGCCGGTGTCCCATCAAACGGTAGCCCAGCTTCGCTGCGATCCGTTCTTGCAGTTCTTCGATCTCGGGGTCGACGAATTCGATCACCTCGCCCGAATGCACATCAATCAGGTGGTCGTGATGTTCGCGGTCGGCGGCCTCATACCGCGCGCGGCCATCGCCGAATTCATGTTTTTCAAGGATACCGGTCTCTTCAAACAGTTTCACCGTGCGGTAAACCGTAGCCAGCGAAATCCGCGCATCCACAGCCGCCGCACGGTTATAAAGCTCTTCGACGTCCGGATGATCGTCCGCTTCCTGCAATACCGCAGCAATCGTGCGCCTTTGGTCTGTCATCCGCAGCCCATTGGCTTCGCAGCGCTCAAGAATGGTCGTCGTCATACCGGCCTCTTTTTGTCCTGCTGCCCTGATAGCGGGGCAGGCGGGCGGTTTCCAGAGAATTAGACCAGAAGATTGCCTTGCATCGTGCGCACCGCTTGGCCCGAGATGGTGACAGAGACCGGATTGCCGTGGGTTGTGCGGGCCGAGATATAGGATGGTCGGCCCATCTTTTCGCCTTGCAGGATTTCCAGCGTCAGGTCTTGGCCCAATTCTTCGGTCAGCAGTGCCGCCAAAGTCGCCGAGGCGCTGCCTGTGGCCGGGTCTTCGGGGACATCGTTCAGAGGGGCAAACATGCGTGCGTCGATTTGGGTGCCGTTGCGTGCATAGGCAAAGAGCGCGAAATCTACCCCGGCAGGGTAGGTTTCGGCCCCTTGCCTGATGTGTGCGACCGATGGGACGCAGGCGTCCAGATCGTCTTTGCTGCGCAACGCGACCAGAACAAAGGGCAATCCGATGGTCGCCTGCACTGGCGCATGGGTTGTCAGGTCAATCGCTTCAACCGTCAGTCCCAAGGCCGCTGCGACCAAAGCCGGATCAGGGGTGGCGAGCCGGTTGAGCGGGGCTGCGATGGTGAACGCGGCGCTGTCGCCGGTGAACTCACAGGCAATCGGCCCGACGCCGAGCTCAAAGGTCAGCGGCCCTGCGTGACCTTCGTCGCGCAGCGCTATTGCCGTGCCAATGGTGGGATGTCCCGCGAAAGGGATCTCCATTGTGGGGGTGAAGATGCGCACGCGTGCGGTATTTGCAGGGTCCTTTGGCGGGTAAACAAAGGTGACTTCGGAGAAATTGAATTCCCGCGCGATCTTTTGCAACTGCGCTTCGGGCAGCCCTGTCGCATCGGGAAACACCGCCAGTTGATTGCCGCCGAAGGGGGTATCGGTGAAAACGTCATAAACAAAATAAGGTGTCATTGGCGTGCCTCCGCTTTGCCGTTGATCCGCTGTGCCAGCCCCGCCACCGTCAGGCCTTGGCCGATGATCGAGAAAATCACGACCATATAGGTGGCTGTCAGAATGATGGGTTTCCATTCGCTATCGGGCAGCGACAGGGCCAGGGCCACGGAAATACCGCCCTTCAAGCCGCCCCATGTCATGATCGGGATCACCCCGGTTGAGAAGTCCCGGAAGGGGCGCAACACCATCACAGGGATGGCAACCGCAGTCAGACGCGCGAAGAGCGCCAGCGCAATCGCGGCGACGCCTGCGGTCAGAAATTCGAAATTGAAGGCGATGGCGAAAACCTCGACCCCGATCAGCAGGAAGAGGACCGCGTTGAGGATTTCATCAATCAGTTTCCAGAAGGCATCAACATAAAGACGCGTTTCATCGGACATGCCGTATCTTGCGCCCACATCACCGATTAGCAGACCCGCGCAGACCGCCATGATCGGGGCCGAGACATGCAGGTAAACCGCCAGTTCATAGCCCCCAAACGCAAGGCCCAGCGTGATCAGCACCTCAAGCGAGTAGTCATTGATGCGCCGCATGACCCGAAAGGTCAGCCAACCCAGAACGATGCCGAGGACAGCACCGCCCACGGCCTCTTGGAAAAACAGCCGCGCGGCATCAGCGAGCCCCGATCCATGGCTATCGCCCGCCGGATAGGCCAGACCGACGAGCACAAGGAAGACCACATAGCCGACACCATCGTTAAACAGGCTTTCGCCTGCGATTTTCGTCTCGAGTGATTTCTCAAGATTGGCGGACCGCAGCACACCCAGCACCGCCACCGGATCGGTCGGCGAAATCAGCGCGCCAAAGATCAGCGCGATCAAAAGCGGCATCCCCGTCAGCCACGAAAACCCGACACCCACAATCATGGTCGAAAGCCCGACACCGATAGTGGCCATGAGCGCCACAACAACCCATTCGCGCTTGAGGTCCGTCAGTTTGACATGCAGCGCGCCGGCAAAGAGCAAAAGCCCGAGCATCCCTTCAAGAAGGGCATCAGAGAATTCGATATCAAGCACAGTGCTGCGCACAACTGCCGCCACACCAAGGCTGGGGGCCGCGAGGTCAAGCAGCATCACACTGAAGGAGGCAAACAGCGACACGACCAGAATGCCAATCGACGAGGGCAGTTTCAAAAACAGATAGTTGATGGCTCCGAAGGCACCGGCGAGGACGATCAAAAGAGATGTGATTTGCAGCAGTGTCACAGTGATCCCCGGTCTGGTGTCCATTCGGCTTAGCACTTGCTGCGCCGTCGGGCCAGCGCGCGTTAACGCGTTCGAAACCTGGCCCGTGCTTCATGGGGTCATGAAGACAGATCCCCGCGTCAGCGCACCCGCCATCACACCACTTGAAACCGCTGTTATCGCAGCGACAATGGTCTTTCCTGTCAGTGCCACGCTTTTGGTGATGAACCTGCTCTTGCTCTAGCCCAACTGCACCAAGGCATGGCGCTTTTTCCCCGCGCTGAGCTTGATCGGCGCAGAGAGTTGTGCCGCGTCAACCATCAGGCCTGCGTCGGTCAAGGGGGCATCATTCAGGCGCGCGCCGTTTTCGGCAATCAAACGCTTGGCCTCTTTGCCGCTTTTGGCCAACCCTGATTTCACGATCAACTGCACGATGGACATGCCATCCCCCAGTTCATCCGCCGTCAGCGTCAGTGTCGGCAGATCATCCCCCACGCCGCCTTTTTCAAAGACTTCGCGCGCCGTGGCTTCGGCCGTTCTGGCGGCCTCGGCCCCGTGCAACAGCGTTGTGACCTCATTGGCGAGGACAATCTTGGCCGCGTTAATGTCGGACCCTTCCAGCGCGCCAAGGCGTTCACATTCCTCCAAAGGCAGCTCGGTGTAGAGCTTCAAAAAACGGCCGGTGTCGGCGTCTGTGGTGTTGCGCCAGAATTGCCAGAACTCATAGGGGCTGCACATATCGGGGTTCAACCAGACCGCACCGGACTGGGACTTGCCCATCTTTTTGCCGTCGCTGGTGGTCAAAAGAGGCGAGGTCAGGCCGTAAATCTCTTGATCCAGCACACGGCGGGTCAGGTCGATGCCGTTGACGATATTGCCCCATTGGTCGGACCCGCCCATCTGCAACAAACAGCCATAGCGGCGGTTGAGTTCGAGAAAATCGTAGGCCTGCAAGATCATGTAGTTGAACTCAAGGAACGACAGCGACTGTTCGCGGTCCAGTCGCGATTTCACGCTTTCAAAAGACAGCATCCGGTTGATCGAGAAATGCCGCCCGATGTCGCGCAGGAAATCAAGGTAGTTCAACCCGTCCAGCCATTCGGCATTGTTGATCATCATCGCGCCCGTGGGCGTATCGTCATAGCTGAGATAGGCCGAAAACACCTCTTTGATGCCGTCGATATTGGCGTCAATCTGCTCTGGCCCCAACAAAGGGCGCTCATCGGCGCGGAACGACGGATCGCCCACCTTTGTGGTGCCGCCGCCCATCAGGGTGATCGGTTTGTGGCCGGTCTTTTGCAGCCAGCGTAGCATCATGATCTGGATCAGCGAGCCGACGTGCAGCGATTTCGCCGTCGCATCAAAGCCGATGTAGGCGGGAACAACACCTTTGCTCAGTGCCTCATCGAGGCCCTGATAATCCGTGCAATCGGCCAGAAAGCCGCGTGTCATCATGACGTTCATGAATTCGGATTTCGGATGGTAGGTCATTGGCTTGTTCCCGACTGTGTCTCGGTGCACTCTATAGTCAGGACAAACGCATAGGGAAAGTGCATGTTGCAGGATGGCGTGATCACCGTGCTTGGCACAATGTCGGGCACCTCGCTTGATGGGGTGGATGCGGCTGTCTTGCACACCGATGGCGTGCAGATCGCGGGTTTTGGCCCCAGCGCTTACCGGCCCTATAGTGCCGCAGAGCAGGCGGTTCTGAAGGCGCATTTGGGCCGCTGGCAGGATGCGGATTGCAGTGCTGCTGTGCAGATCATCGAAGACGCCCATATCGCCCTGATGGAACCGTTTGGGGATATCGATCTTGCGGGGTTTCATGGTCAGACCCTCGCCCATGATCCCGGTGGTCGCGGCACGCATCAATGTGGTGACGGGGCGCGCTTGGCGGCGGCCTTGGGGTATCCGGTCGCGTGGGATTTTCGCAGCGCCGATGTGGCTGCAGGCGGGCAGGGCGCACCACTCGCGCCATTCTATCACTTTGCCTTGGCGAAATGGATCAAGGCAGATGCACCGGTGGCCTTTCTCAACCTTGGCGGCGTGGGCAATATCACTTGGGTCAATCCCGCCTGCGATGCACCGACAGATCCGGCGGCTTTGCTTGCCTTTGATACGGGGCCTGCCAATGCACCGATGAATGACTTGATGCGCCTGCGCCATGGGGTCGACTATGACGCAGATGGTGCGCGCGCGGCGCAAGGACAGCCAGACGCGGAAATCCTCGAAACTTTCATGGCGCATCCCTATTTCGGCAAACCCGCACCCAAGTCACTGGACCGCGATGCTTTTGACGGGCTGAGCAAGGCGGTGGCGGATCTGCCTGACGCCGATGCGCTTGCCACACTTGCAGCGGCGGTCGTGCAATCTGTGGTCGCCGCATGTGGCCTTTGCCCAACCATGCCCGCGCAGCTTTTGGTCACAGGCGGCGGGCGGCATAACAAGACTGTCATGGCCGGTCTGGCACAGGCCCTGTCCTGCGATGTGAGACCTGTCGAAGAGGTCGGTCTGGACGGTGACATGCTTGAGGCGCAGGCATTTGCCTATCTGGCGGTACGCGCGGCGCGGGGGTATCCATTGTCAGGACCACAGACGACGGGTGTGCCGATTCCACTTACTGGTGGCCGCTTGTCGCTCTAGGCAAAAGCCCACTATTATACAGCATCACAAAGACGTGTGATTGATCTGTGTTAGAATAGGCGCATTGAGCTGTTTTTCTTGGAAAATCGGCCAATATTGGCTCATGCGAACCGCCTCTCTCCGCCAGTTTTAGCCTATTGCAGTCACAGGACCGTGAGGCCCGTTGAAACTCGCAAACGAAATGTCACTTGTAGCGCACACAACAACCGAATTAACGGAGATTAAAATGAAAATGACATCGAAATTCGCCCGCACGAGCATGTTGGCCGCACCTCTGGCACTTGCTGCCGGAATGGCATCAGCTGGCGGACTTTCCGAGCCAGTGGCCGCTCCTGCACCCGCACCTGTTGCCGTCGCACCAGCGCCCGTGATGATGGGCAACGACTGGACCGGCTTCTACGTTGGTGGCCAGCTTGGCTATGGACAGCTGGATGCGAACATTGACACAACCCCAACCGATCCTGATGGTGCCCTCTACGGTGTGCACGCTGGTTATAACTACGACTTCGGCTCTATCGTGCTGGGTGGTGAGGTTGACTATGACCTGACAGATATTTCGCTCGACACGCCAAACTCTGATGTCGACGGTGTTTTGCGCGCCAAAGCCAAGCTTGGCTATGATGCAGGCGCATTCATGCCATATATCACAGCAGGTTACGCACAGGCGCAGACGTCTGATGATCTCGACGGTGAGACAGATGGCACATTTGCGGGTCTCGGCCTGTCCTACATGATGAGCGACTCGATCATTCTGGGTGGTGAAGTTCTGCAGCACCAGTTTGAAGACGTTGCAGACAACGCGGGCGTGGACGTCGACGCGACAACGCTGACACTGCGTGCTTCTTTCAAGTTCTAAAGAACCGCAGAAAGAGGCATCCAACCGCACTGTCCCTTCCCCGAGAATAAATGCACTGGATGCTTCGCCGGGGCCTGTCACCACACTGACAGGCCCCATTTTTTATGCCAGCAGATCATCAATGATGTCGCTGCTGATCCCGTTTTGAAGAACGGAAAAATCTCCTGACCCAAACATAGACGTCGCCGCATCATAAATCGCGCGGTGCGTTATCCGCGAAAGCGCCGAGCCAAGGGACAAGCGCGCCACCCCAATCTTTGCGAACGCAGCTTGGCTGTATTGATTGAAAGGTCCCGCAACCAGCGCGTTGACCGGCGCGGTCGTGGCCGCACAAATCCGTGCTAGTGCTGCCATATCCGGCGGCAAAGGCGCATAGAGGCAATCAGCGCCAGCCGCTTCAAACGCCAGCAGACGGCGCAGCGCCTCATCCGTATCATAGGCCCCGGTCAGGATCCCATCGGCACGGGCTGTCAGCACAAAATCATGCCCCAAACCACGCGCTGCCGCCGCCGCAGCCGCCATGCGCTCGACAGCAAGGTCAAAATCATAGGCTGTTTGCATGGGTAGAGCGGTGTCTTCAATGCAGATCCCCGCCAGCCCGACTTCTGCGGCCATGCGCACGGTTTCTGCGCAGGTCTCCGGATCATCACCGAAGCCGTTTTCAAAATCACCCTGTACCGGCAACGATGTGACGCTGACGATTTCGGCTGCATGGGCCAGTGCCTCGTCCCGTGTGAGCGTGCCGCCATCGGGCCGGCCCAGTGTAAAGGCATGGGCGGCCGACGACGTGGCAAGGGCCTTGGCCCCCATCGCCGCCATCATCTTGGCCGAGCCGCGATCCCAGACGTTGACCATCAATAGCGGATCACCTTTGATGTGCAGCGCGCGAAAGGTCTCTGCGATATGGGTCATGGCTGTCTCCTTTCAGCATAATATCTCTCAAGATCAATCAGATACTGTTTGCGCCAAAGCCCGCCGCCATAGCCGGTCAGCGATCCATCTGCGCCGATCACGCGGTGGCAGGGAATAACAATTGCGATCTGGTTGGCCCCATTTGCACGTGCCACGGCGCGGGTGGCCTGTGGTGCGCCAATGGCGGCGGCAATCGCACTATAGCTGCGCGTTTGCCCTGCGGGGATGGTTTGGAGGGTCTTCCAGACATCGCGGGTAAATGCGGTGCCATGCAGGGCAAGCGGTGTGGCAAACTGATCGGACGCTTTCGCAAAAAAGGCCTCCAATTCTGCCGCGATCTGGTCATGTGTCGCAAAGCGCCCGATCCCGATGCTGCCCTTGGCCGCTTTGTGCAGGCGTTGCATTTCAGCGGGCAGGGCCTTGCGATCGGCAAATTCCAGCAGGTGCAGCGCGCGGTTGTCGCAAACCGCGATCATATCACCCAAGGGCGTTTTGATATGGTCGGCGCGGAGAAGCGCGTCCTTGGCAAGGCTGCCGGGGGCTACCCCCATCAGCTTGGCAAAGGCTGCGCGAAAGGCGGAGGGGCTGTCAAACCCCGCATCCAGCTGCGCCGCGATGACCGATCCTGCGCGCAGGGCCGTAAACCCCAGCGCCAGCCGCCTGCTGCGCGCCATTTCCAGAAACGTCATGCCAAAGTGGCGCTTGAAGGCGCGGCGCGTCGTCGAGGGGTCAAACCCCATGCGGATCACGTCGGTTTCGGACCAGCGATGCTCTGGCTGCGTCTCAAGTGCTGTTAAAAGTGTTGTGACGGCAGGATCGCTTTGCGCCGCTGGGGAAAGCGGATGGCATCTTTTGCAAGGACGAAAACCAGCTTGAAGACAGGCCGCTACATCATTGTAAAAATGACAGTTTTCGCGCTTTGGCTTGCGGGCGGGGCAGGTGAGCCTGCAAAAGATACCTGTTGAGGACACGCCAACAAACGCCCGCCCGTCATAGTCGGCATTGCGTGTCAAAAGCGCATCATAGAGCGTATCATCATCAGGCAGGTCAAACATCATGACGCGACGCTAGCCGATTCTTTGCCGCCGTGCCGCCTGAAATCGGGCGTTTATTGCGCGGCCAGGTCGCTGGCAAAACGGATCAGGCGATTGAGCGCATCCAGATATTGATCATCCGCAATCGTCATGGCCACACGCACATGCCCCGCCGCTGCTGTGCCAAAGCTTTCGCCGGGCATCACCGCGATATGTTCGGCGTCGAGCAACGCATTGGCGAAATCTTCACCGCTCAGGCCCGTCGCACGCAGATCAAGCATCACATACATCGCCCCCTGTGCGGGGACTGCGCGCACCACGTTCTGGCCCTCCAGCGCCTGCATCGTCAGGGCGCGTCTGCGGCGGAAGGGGGCTGCGACCTCTTCTTCGACTGCATCGCCCTGGTTCAGCGCAAAATCAGCGGCATCCTGAATAAAACCGGCCACGCCATAGGTGGTATGGGTGGCAAGGTTGATGATCTGGCTGATCGCCTCGGCAGGACCGCAAATCCAGCCCACGCGGCTACCTGTCATGGCGTGGCTTTTCGACATAGACCCGACGACCAGCGTGCGCTCTTCCATGCCGGGCAGGCTACGGGGGCTGATATGGGTGCCTTCCCAGACCTGCGTGTCATAGACCTCATCCGAAATCAGCCACAGATCGTTGGCGATGCAGGCGTGTGCAATCGCGTGAAGTGTCTCTGCCCCGTAGACAACGCCGGTCGGGTTGTTCGGCGTATTCACCAGCAAAGACGCCGCACCTTTTGTGGCCTCCAAAAGCGCATCGGCGCGCGGCTGAAAGGCGGTATCTGGCGTGGTCACGACCGCCTTGGGCACAGCGCCCGCGCCGCGGATCGTGCCGGGGTAGGTGGCGTAATAGGGATCAATATAAACGGCGGTGTCACCGGGATTGCAGGCCGCCGTGTGGGCTGCGAAAAGCGCTGACTGTCCGCCGGGGGTGATCAGGATATTGTCGGCCGTTGTCGGCACGCCTGTGCGCGCAGCAATGCGCGCGGCGACCGATGTGCGCAAGGCATCTGTGCCAGGGATCATGGCATAGCCTGTATGCCCGCCCTTGGCCGACCTGTTCATGGCCTCCAGAATGGCGGGGCTGGTCCTGATGTCATGTTCGCCGATGGTCAGTTCCGTGACAGGGATCCCGTCTGCGATCATGCGCCGCGCTTTGTTAAAGACGTCCCAGCCGTCAGAGCCGCCGCCGGTGATATGGGTGATACGATGCGAGAGTTTCATGGGGTGCAGAGGAACGGCGTCTCAGCGGCGAAGTCAAGGGGTGTCGCCGCCAGATTGCGCGGATCGGAGCGATAACCTTCTGGGTCAGTTACGCCTGAGTAATCTGGTCACGCAACTTCTTTGGCAGCGCCTTGAAGATGATGTCATAGGATACAGCGATCCTGTGGCGCAGCTCATCTTCGGCGCTGTCGAAACTGATCAGCACCCAGCTTTTGTGGAAATAGGGAGCCTTGGTTGCGGCTCTTGCGTCGATCAA
This sequence comes from uncultured Alphaproteobacteria bacterium, assembly GCA_942490805.1. GTDB lineage: Bacteria > Pseudomonadota > Alphaproteobacteria > Rhodobacterales > Rhodobacteraceae > Yoonia. Next base: position 131,559 of record CALNYU010000013.1, read on the forward strand.
CATCGCGGCGGTGTCGACGCTGTCGGTTTTAACACAAACGCCATCAACACGGTCGCCGAAACAGGCAAACATCTTGCCGCCAACCTTCCAGCTATCAAGCTCGGTGGTTGGATCAGCGGCGGTGGCGCCGGGTAGGGCTGCGCAGATTTGGTTGACGAGGGCGCGTGACATGCGGCCAGAATGGCTGAAAAACTGGCTGTTTGGAAGGTCGGAGTAGCGGACAAAGCCGACGCTCACACCGCACGACCATTCCGATGTCGAGTTGCGCAAAGACTTTGCAGGCAACGAGGATATGCTCATATGCCAGCAAAATCGATGGTTACGTCACTTTCTTGAGGAATGACAGCTAACTGGGCAATCTGCTATGGACTTTTGGCTGTGGCCGATCGCAACGCATAATCATCATGTGTTATTGAATAGCACTGTCTTAAGCGCCATGAACGCAACAAAGAGAATTGGAGAATTTTATGAAGAGCATTTCTTTCGTGACTGCAGCTTTGCTTGCACTTTCTCCGGTTGGGCAATCAGTGGCGCATGCACAATCCAGTGTGGGCCATTGTCCACCAGGGTTGGCAAAGAAGAACCCTCCTTGCGTCCCGCCCGGTCAAGTCGGGAAAAGTTACCGTGTTGGTGAAAGATACGCCGAAGATGGATATTGGGACGATGATTATCGCAGGCGATATGATCTGCCTCGGTTGCCGCGCGGCGAGAGTTATTATCGCATAGGCGACAGCTTCCTGCGCGTTGATGATGAAACGCGTTTAGTATTGGAGTTGATCGAAGTTCTCGCCCAGTAGGCAAACTAAACGGCGCGCTGCCTGGGTCTTCGCAGCTGGCCACTACGGTCGATTTGGGCTCAAATCAGACATCCCCACTCTTGCCAAGTTCATCTGGACGCAGTTCCCATGACCTGCTATCCCAACCTCATGAAGAACACCTGCATCATTACCTGCTGCATTATTATCTGCTGACATCTGTCGCGGGTTGCTCTTTGTCGTTTCATAACAGAACTGATCTTGGTAAGCCCGCGGCGTAACGCACGTGCGAGGCTCCTATGACCACGATCCGCCTGAACAACACCAAAACCCGCCGCCGCGAGGACTTTGTCCCGATTGATCCCAAGAACGTGCGTTTGTACCTCTGCGGACCGACGGTTTATGACCGCGCGCATATTGGCAATCTGCGCCCGTCGCTGGTGTTTGATGTGCTGTTTCGCCTGCTCAAGGAAGTTTACGGGCCCGATCACGTCACCTACGTGCGCAATTTCACGGACGTGGATGACAAGATCAACGCCCGCGCCGCGGAAACGGGCCGTGCCATTGGCGACATCACGGCAGAAACGATCCAGTGGTATCACGATGATCTGGATGCCGTCGGCCTGCAACGCCCCACCCATGAGCCGCGCGCCACGGATCACATCCCGCAAATGATCGCGATGATCGCTGATCTGATTGCCAAAGATCACGCCTACGAAGCCGAGGGCCATGTGCTGTTTGCGGTGGAAAGCTATGACGCTTACGGCGCGCTATCTGGCCGGTCCATCGACGATATGATCGCCGGTGCGCGTGTCGAGGTGGCCCCTTACAAGCGCAATCCAATGGATTTCGTCCTGTGGAAACCCTCGGGCGATGGTGTGCCCGGATGGGATAGCCCTTGGGGCTATGGCCGCCCCGGTTGGCACATTGAATGTTCCGCCATGAGCCACGAATTGTTGGGCGAAAGCTTTGACATTCACGGTGGTGGCAACGACCTGCAATTCCCCCATCATGAAAACGAGATCGCGCAATCCACTTGCGCCCATCCGCACGGGGAATTCGCCCGCTATTGGGTCCATAACGAGATGCTACAGGTCGAGGGCAAGAAGATGTCCAAGTCTTTGGGCAATTTCTTTACCATCCGCGACCTGCTGGATCAGGGTATCCATGGCGAGGTGATCCGGCTGGTGATGCTGGGCACCCATTATAGCAAGACCATGGACTGGACCGAGACCCGCCGCGCCGAGGCCGAAGTCACCCTGCGCAAGTGGTACGGTATTCTGCTCGGTCACGGCTTTGGCCCCGAGCTGATCGCCGCGCTGCGCGCCGAGGGCAAATGGCAGCCAGATGCCGAATTTCTCGGCGTGTTGGCTAATGACCTGAACACCTCAGGGGCTTTGTCGCGCCTGCATGTGCTGTCCAAGGCCAAGACACCTGTGGCGCTGGCCGGTTTTGCCTACGGCATGCAGATGCTGGGGCTGGTCAACGACTGGTCCGCGATCCCGCAGTTTGATGGTGGCGAGGGCGGGGCAGGCGTGGCGCCTGCGATTGCGCAGCGGGTTGATGCTTTGCTCGCCGAGCGTGCAGCGGCGCGGGCGGCCAAGGATTGGGCGCGTGCGGATGAGGTGCGCGATATCCTCAATGACGCAGGTGTGCAGGTCACCGATGTGGGCGGACAGGCGACTTGGACACCGGGGCCTGATTTTGACGCCGCGAAATTAGAGGGCCTGTGATGACCAAAGAACGCCTCTATCTTTACGACACCACCCTGCGCGACGGCGCGCAGACACAGGGGGTGCAGTTTTCGGCCGCTGAAAAGAATCAGATCGCGGCTGTGCTGGATGGTCTGGGGATCGACTATATCGAAGGCGGCTGGCCCGGCGCGAACCCGACCGATACCGCGTTTTTCGCAAACCCGCCCGAGACCCGCGCGACCCTGACCGCCTTTGGCATGACCAAACGCAATGGGCGGTCCGCCGAGAATGACGATGTGCTGGCGGCGGTGATGAACGCGGGCACGTCTGCGGTCTGTCTGGTGGGCAAGGCGCATGATTTTCATGTGACGACGGCGCTGGGGATCAGCCTTGAGGACAATATCGACAACGTCTCTGCCAGCTTTGCCCACATCACCGCGCAGGGCCGCGAAGGCCTGTTCGACGCCGAGCATTTCTTTGACGGCTATAAGGCGAACCCGGACTATGCGCTGCAAACCATTCAAGCCGCCTATGATGCAGGCGCGCGCTGGATCGTGCTGTGTGATACCAACGGGGGCGTGTTGCCGCATGAAGTGTCGCAGATCGTCACAGATGTGATTGCCAGCGGTATTCCCGGCGATCATCTGGCGATCCATACCCATAATGACACTGAAAACGCAGTGGCGAATTCATTGGCGGCGGTGCTGGCGGGTGTGCGTCAGGTGCAAGGTACGCTCAACGGGCTGGGCGAGCGTTGCGGCAATGCCAACCTGACCACGCTGATCCCGACGCTGTTGCTCAAAGAACCCTACGCCAGTCAGTTTGAAACAGGTGTGACGCTGGACGCCCTGAAGGGCCTGCGCCGTGCGTCGCGCATGTTGGATGATATCCTGAATCGTGTGCCGGCCAAACAAGCGCCCTACGTGGGCGCGTCGGCCTTTGCGCATAAATCGGGGCTGCATGCTTCGGCCATTGCCAAAGACCCCAGCACGTATGAACACATTGATCCCGCTTTGGTGGGCAACACCCGTATCGTGCCGATGTCGAACCAAGCGGGGCAATCAAACTTGCGCGCCCGCCTGCTGGATGCAGGGCTAGAGGTGGCAGCGGATGATCCCGCATTGGCGCGCATTGTCGAGCGGATCAAGGAACGCGAGGCGCAGGGCTATTCCTATGACACAGCACAGGCCAGTTTCGAGCTGCTCGCGCGTGAAGAGCTGGGCACCTTGCCGCGCTTCTTTGAGGTCAAACGCTACCGTGTTACGGTCGAGCGGCGCAAGAACAAGCGCAACCAGATGGTGTCGATTTCCGAAGCGGTTGTCGTGACCAAAGTACGTGGCCAAAAGATGCTGAACGTCAGTGAAAGCCAAGGCCCTGATGGGTCGGACCAAGGTCCTGTCAACGCGCTGAGCCGTGCTTTGTCCAAAGATCTTGGCCCCTATCAGGACATCATCGACGATATGCAACTCGTTGATTTTAAAGTGCGTATCACCAACGGCGGTACCGAGGCTGTGACCCGCGTTATCATCGACAGCGAAGATGGCAAGGGCCGGTCATGGTCGACCGTAGGGGTCAGTGCCAACATTGTGGATGCGTCCTTTGATGCGCTGATTGATGCGATTAACTGGAAACTGATCCGCGACGGGGCGAAGGCAGAGGCATGAGTTTCGAGGCCTGCGCCGCACTGGTCGAAAAGGGCGATCCATTGCGCTTTCGTGCGGCAATGGCGGCCCCTGTGGCTGCGCGTAAAATCCTGTTTCCACTCTACGCTTTCAACATCGAGGTCGCGCGCGCACCCTGGGTGACGCAAGAGGCGATGATCGCGGAAATGCGCCTGCAATGGTGGCGCGATGCTTTGGAAGAGATCGCAGAGGGCAAGACCCCACGCCGCCATGAAGTGGTCGATGCGCTGGCCGGTTGTCTGGATGCCGAGGGCGCGCGCTGTCTGGATGGTCTGATTGCGGCGCGGCGGTGGGATATTTACCAAGACCCGTTCGAGGATCGCGCGCATTTTGACGCGTACATTAACGCCACGTCTGCCCATCTGATGTGGACTGCTGCGCGTCTTCTGGGGCCGGCAGACGAACAAGTCGTCCGCGATTTTGCCTATGGCGTGGGGGTTGCGAATATCTTTCAGGCCTATCCCGCCCTGACAGCGCAAGGGCGCAAGCCGCTATTAGAGACCGCTGATACCGCAATTGCGGCTTTGGCAGCATCGGGGCAAGCGCGCATGGATCAGGCGCGCGCAGGTAGGCGCGGTGTGTCCAAGCCTGCGGGGGCGGCGCTGATTGCAGGCTATCATGCGCGGCCCGTGTTGCAGCAGGTGCAGCGCGCGCCTGCGCTTGCCACGGCAGATGCGCTTGACGTGAACCCTGCGCGTGACAGTCTGCGGTTTTTGAACGTCTCGTTGCGCGGCTGGTGGCGCTAGACCGCCATCCTGGGTTGACGCACCAGCCAGATCAGCGACCCGCCTGCCAGCACCAGGAACGGCACCATCGCAAGGTTCACGGCATTCCAGCCCTCAACCGCTGTGCCGCCCGAGCAATTCATCAACCCGCCGGACGCCAGTGACGCCACAGTCACCATGCCGAAGACGATCATGTCGTTCATACCCTGCACGGCACCGCGCTCTTCGGGGCGGTGTGCGCCCGCGAGCATCGTCGTTGCGCCGATAAAGCCAAAGTTCCAGCCAAGCCCCAACAGGATCAGGGCAATGTAGAAGTTGGTGAGTTCAACCCCCGACAAGGCCGTGACGCCCGCGAAGGCAAGGATGATCAAACCAAGCGAAACAATCCTCTCAACCCCGAAACGTGCGATCAGATGGCCGGTAAAGAACGAGGGCGCGAACATCGCCAGCACGTGGGCCGACACGATGTCATTGGCGTTATCGGTGGTAAACCCACAGCCCACCACCGCCAAGGGCGTGGAGGTCATCACAAGGTTCATCAAGGAATAGGACACCATCGCACAGATGATCGCCACAAGGACCCTTGGGTCGCGCAGCAACTCCAGCCGCGTCCGCCCAGCCACTGTGGCGGTTTGCGGTTCACGTTTGGTGCCTTTGGGCAGGTCGAGCCAGAGAAACAGAAGCATGCCCACAAGGTTCAGCACGATAATCGCCATATAGGTGCCCAAGAACGGCACGACATAGGCGTCTTGCACCAGTTTGTTCAGCTGCGGCCCGATCACCGCCGACAACAGACCGCCTGCCATGACATAAGAAATGGCTTTGGGGCGGAAGGCCTCGGAGGCGGTATCAGTGGCGGCAAAGCGGTAGAAGCCTTGTGCGGACATATAGATGCCGGTCAGGTAGGACCCCGCCAGCAGGATGAAAAACGAGCCTGTATAAAGCCCGTAGGCCGAGACAGCGGCCCCCACAGCACCCGCAAACGCCCCAAGGAAAAAGCCAAAGCGGCGTCCGTTGCGTTGCATCAAGGGGCTGATCCACGGGGCCGTTGTCATCGAGCCAAACACGATGAACGAGATCGGCAGCGTGGCAAGGCAGGGGTTGGAGGCCAATTGGCCGCCCACGAGCCCCCCGACCACAAAGATCATGGGGAGTTGTGCGCCCAGGATCGCTTGGGCCAGCACAAGAACGGCCACATTGCGTTTGGCCCGTTTGTCATCTGTCACTATCATTTTTGCATCGTTACGCCTGCGGCTTTGCGGGCGCAAGTCTTGGGTTAAGCTGCGTCAATAATATGGGCGAAACTGCCGCTGACGTTGTTGTGGATCAAACCCATTGCGGACAGGGGGGTGCCTTCGGCATCACTGGCCTTGAACAGGGGCGCACCTTCGGCCTTTAACGTTGTCGCATAGTGAAACTCATGCCCGTTCCAAGCCCCAGCAAAGGGGCCGGTTGCCGTGTGCAGGTGGCGATATCCCAAATGCAGCTTGCGGTCGGCAAAGGATGTTTCAAGCGCGAGGAGCCCTGCCATTTGATGTGCTGTCCCGTCCGCGTCGATCAAGGCCTCACCCAGCGTCATATACCCGCCGCATTCGCCGTAGATCTGCGCCGTAGATGTCCGCAAGGAGCCCAGAAAGCAGTCGTTTGCGGCCAACCGTCCCGCATGAAGCTCGGGGTACCCGCCCGGAAGATAGATCAGGTCCGCATCCGGTGCCGCCTCATCCGCGAGCGGAGAGAAAAACTGCAGACTGGCCCCTGCGTCGCGCCAGTCCTGCAGCAGGTGCGGATAGCTGAAGGCAAAGGCGGCATCTTGCGCGATGGCGATGCGTTGCGCGGGCGGTGGGCGCGTGGCTTTGTTGGCGTGTACTGTGGGTGGATGCAGCATTGCCTGCAAAGCCTCCATGTCGCAATGCGTCGCGATTAGCGCTGCGGCGGCATCCAGATAGGCTTCGAGATCAGGACGTTCCTGTGCCTGCACAAGCCCGAGGTGCCGCGACGGTTGGGTCAAAGCGGCACTGCGGGGGATCGCGCCAAAGACGGGTATGTCGTGCAGAGCCCGCCGCAGCATCGTTTCGTGCCGGGGCGAGCCCACGTTGTTGAGAATGACGCCCGCAATGCGCACAGCGGGGTCGTGCCCGATGAACCCTTTGGCCAGCGGGGCGACCGAGCCTGCCATTTTCCCCGCATCAATGACCAGGACCACCGGTAGATCAAGAATACGCGCCAGATCGGCACTCGCACCTTTTCCGTCAGGTGGCGCGCCATCAAAGAGCCCCATGGCCCCTTCGATAATCAGTGGGAGGGGACCGGCACTCAGCGCTTTTATGCGCTGGGGGTGCATCGCCCATGCGTCAAGGTTCAGGCAAACCTGCCCGCAAGCGGCCTCATGAAACCGTGGGTCAATGTAGTCAGGCCCCGACTTGGCCCCGCGTACAGCAATGCCGCTGCGTGTCAGGGCCCGCAGCAAGCCCAAGGTGACGGTGGTCTTGCCACTGCCTGACGCTGGGGCTGCGAGAATGAAGCTCATTGCTTAGGGAGGCGTGGGGATGCCTCCGGCGGAAGTTTGATTGGACATGGAAAGAGGGGGGCTGACATCGGCGATCAGGCAGATTCGGCGGGGCGGCCACGTCCCAAGGGGTCGAGATTGCGGGGCGGGTGGCCTGCGGCCATGTTCTGCCAGTCAAGAACCTGCCGCATCAGCACGGATTGCCCGATGCAGATGATGGCGGGGGGGGCGAGTTCGGCCTTGGCAATATCATCGACGATGGTGCCCAGTGTGGTTTCCAGCACTTGCTGGTGCTCGGTCGTGGCCGTTGTGACAACCGCGACCGGTTCATGCAGGCTCCGCCCTGCTGCGATCAGTTGTTGGGCGATCTGGGCGATATGTTTCATGCCCATATAGATCACGATGACCTGACTGCCTTTGGAAATGCTGGCCCAGTCCAGCGAACTGGGGGTGTTGCCGGACTGGTCATGGCCTGTCACGAACGTCACCGATTGGTTCACGTCACGGTGCGTGACAGGGATGCCGGCATAGGCCAGCCCGCCGATGCCTGCGGAAATGCCGGGGATGATGCGGATCGGGATGTTGTGCTGCACCAAGGTCTGGGCCTCTTCGCCGCCGCGCCCGAACACAAAAGGATCACCGCCCTTGAGCCGCAGTACACGTTTGCCCGCACGCGCAAGATCAACCAGCCGCAAAGAGATATCGCGCTGTTTGGCGGAAGGTTTACCGCCGCGTTTGCCCGCGTAGATATGTTCGGCCTGAGGCGCCCATGTCAGGATCTGTTCCTGCACAAGTGCGTCGTAGATCACCACGTCCGCTTGGCGCAGGGCATTCACCGCATGCAGCGTCAAAAGCCCCGGATCGCCGGGACCCGCGCCACACAGCCAGACCCAGCCGGGTTCCAGCGTGGGCCATGTGTGGACGGGAAGAGGGATGTCAGTGCTCATATCTGCCTTTATGCCGCCGATTGTGCGGCTTGGAAAGGTGGCAAACGACCACGCATTGGTGATTGCCGTCATGCGCGCCGCTGCCTATCGTCGCGCCCAATGACAGATGAGATCACAACAGAATTACGCCGCGGCTGGACCACGGGGGCCTGTGCGACGGCCGCGACCAAAGCGGCGCTCATGCGCCTTTGGGGTGGCGCTTTCGTGCGCGAGGTCGGGATCGTGTTGCCCAAGGGGGAAACGCCTGTATTTCCGTTGGCCTTGGCCGAGGCGGGTGAGGGCTGGGCCCGTGTGGGGATTACCAAGGATGCGGGCGATGATCCCGATGTGACCCACGGGGCGCTGATCGTTGTCACCGTGCGGCCTTCGCAGGGCGGAGTTGTCTTTGAAGCAGGCGCGGGGGTGGGGACCGTGACCAGACCGGGCTTGCCCATCGGCGTGGGGGAACCTGCGATCAATCCGGTGCCGCGTCAGATGATGACAGGTGTCGTGCAGGAGATAGCGGCGCAGTACGATCAGCGCCCCGATATTACGATCGAGGTTTCTGTGCCGGGCGGCGAGGAGATTGCGCTCAAGACTTGGAACCCGCGTTTGGGGATTGAGGGTGGCCTCTCAATCCTTGGCACGACGGGCGTGGTGCGCCCCTTTAGCTGTGCGGCATGGATCGCCTCGATCCACCGCGGCATAGACGTGGCGCGTGCGGCGGGGCAGACCCATGTGGCGGGTTGCACCGGGGCGACGTCGGAAAAGACGGTGCAGGCGCTTTACGATCTGCCGGATCATGCGATGCTGGATATGGGGGATTTCGCGGGGGGGATGCTCAAATATCTCGTCAAGCATCCTGTGCCGCGTGTCACGATCGGGGGCGGCATCGGCAAGATCACCAAACTGGCGCAGGGCGCGGTGGATTTGCATTCCGGGCGCAGTCAGGTCGATTTCGCGCAACTGGCAGAGATCGCACAAGAGCCGCGTGTGAGGGAGGCCAATACAGCGCTGGAGGCCTACGAGATCGCGGGCCCCGTCCTTGCCCAAAGAATCGCAGACAAGGCGCTGGCACAGGTGCAAGCCCGTTTTGGCGCGGCGGGGATCGCCTATGACATTGTGATCATCGACCGCAAAGGCACCATCATCGCGAGGGCGGGCGCATGACGTTGCTGATCCTCGGCGGAACGGGTGAGGCGCGCCAGATTGCGGACCGCTTGCAGGGCCATGATGCGGTGATCTCGCTTGCGGGTGCCACACGGACACCTGCGGCGCAGTCTTTACCGACGCGGATTGGCGGCTTTGGCGGGGCTGATGGTTTCCGGTCGTATCTGCACGAAGCGGGGATAACGGCTGTTCTTGATGCAACCCATCCATTTGCGCATCGGATTACCACGCGCACAGCGGCACTCTGTCAGGCGCTGGGTGTCCCTTATGTACAGTTCCTGCGTCCTGCATGGATGCCAGAGGCGGGGGACAGGTGGATCGAGATCGCCTCTGAAACCGAGGCGGCCAGCCATATCCCGCAAGGGGCCGTCGTGTTTCTGGGCACAGGCCGGCAGACCCTCGACCGGTTTGCCAATCTGACAGGGCGCGACGTGATTTGCCGCCAGATTGATCCGCCTGACCAGCCTTTCCCCTTTGCAGGCGGGCGGTTTCTGGTGGGGCGGCCACCGTTCTCGGTCGCGGATGAAGAGGCGCTGTTTGCCGCGCTGGGCGTGCAATTTCTGGTGGTCAAGAATGCGGGCGGTGTTGCAAGTCGCACCAAGCTGACTGCGGCACGCCACCTTGGCATCCAGGTTTTGATGGTCGCACGGCCTGCGCAAGGTGATTGGCCCGTGGTCGACACGGTGGATGCCGCCATCGCGTGGGTGAAGGCGCTGTGAAAGAGCGCGTGATCGAAGGGGATGCCTGCGTGGCCGAAGGGGCGGCGTGGCTTTGCAAGGCTGATGCGCGGTTTGCGCAGGCGCTCGCGGGGCTGCCACCTTTGCCGTTGCGGCGCAAACCGGATGGTTTTGCCGAACTCCTCTCTGCGATTGTCAGCCAACAGGTCAGCGTCGCCTCGGCCAATGCGATCTGGGGGCGGTTGGAAGCGGCGGGGATGACGGAACCGCATCCAGTGGCTGCCACCAGCACGGAAGATTTACGCGCGCTGGGCCTCAGCCAGCAAAAGGCGCGCTATGCCCATGCGCTCGCAAGTGCCGAGATTGATTATGACGCATTACGCGACATGCCTGCGCAGGAGGTGATCAAGACCCTCACCCTTGTGCCCGGCATCGGCGCGTGGACCGCCGAGATTTATGTGATGTTCTCGCTAGGGCGGGCGGATGTCTTTGCACCCGGTGATCTGGCTTTGCAAGAAGCGGCGCGATTGATCTTTGATCTGCCCGCACGCCCCAAGGAAAAGGACCTGCGTGTGATGGCGCAAGCATGGTCGCCATGGCGATCGGTTGCAGCCCGCATCATGTGGGCCTACTACAAAGAGCACAAACAAAGAGAAGGCATCAGATGACACGGGCTTTGGAAGCACAGCGGCGCGAACCGGTCTCGGGCGAGACACGATCATGTGTGGTTTTCCTGCATGGCTATGGCGCCAATGCGGCGGATTTGATCGGGCTGGCGGACCCTTTGGGCGAACATATGCCTGACACGCTCTTTATCGCACCGGATGCGCCTGAGGCCTGTATTGCGGCCCCCATGGGCCTGCAGTGGTTCCCGATCCCCTGGATCGATGGATCAAGCGAGGAAGAAAGCCGCGCGGGTATGGACAACGCAGCCGCCGATCTGGATGCTTTCCTTGATGGGGTGATGGTGGATGAGGATTTGCTGCCCGAGCAGGTCATCGTGCTGGGCTTTTCGCAAGGCACGATGATGGCCTTGCATGTGGTGCCGCGCCGGGAAGATGCCATTGCGGGCATTGTCGCCTTTTCCGGGCGCCTGCTAGAGCCGGATTCGCTGGCCGATGAAGCGCAAAGCAGACCGCCAGTTCTGCTGATCCACGGGGATGCAGATGACGTCGTGCCGCCACAATCGCTGCCGCAGGCGGCCGAGGCGCTGCAAGAGGCGGGCTGGACCGAAGTGTACGCCCACATCATGAAAGGCACAGGTCACGGCATCGCGCCAGACGGGCTTTCGGTTGCATTGGCCTTCATGCGGGACAGATTGGGCATGAGCTAACAACTGGCGTTTTGTTGCCTTTTTTAAGACTCAATTACCACGTTCAAGGTAATCCACTGCGCAGATTGCGTTGTCCCTAGAGCATTACAGGCAGAGAAATGCACAGTCCGATTGTTTCACTCTTAGGCCCGAAAAACAGACTTGGCTGGTTCCTGCGCTATGCCATTCTGGCGCTGGGCGTTGTGGGCACGGTTTTTGCGCATGATGTGCTGTCGGACCACGCGTTTCATGGTGTTATGGCCGAATATCTTGGGGCGATGGCGATGATTGGCCTGCCGCTTTATGCGGTTGCGACCGGAATCATGACCGATATGGGCCAGTTGCGCGTTCAGTTGATCAAAGCCAGTGAAACCGACCAGATGACAGGTTTGCTTCAACGGCAAGCGTTCCTGCGGCATACGGAACGCAAACTGGTGCAAACCGGCGTGCTGATGATGCTCGATATTGACGGGTTGGGCCAAATCAACGCCAAACATGACCATCATGCAGGTGATCTTTGCCTGATGGCGCTGGCCATCCGCTTGCGCGAGGTGACGCGCAGCACGGATGTTGTCGGGCGGATCGATGGCGCGACCATTGCGGTTTATCTGCCGGGGACGCCGCTTGATGCGGGGCGCGAGGCGGCTGAAAGGCTGGCACAGGGTTTGCTGGTGACAACCGGCCAGACACGGTTTGAGGTCACCGTATCGGTGGGTGTCGTTGCAGCAGATGGCGAAACCTCTCTGAGCAAGCTGATGCACCGCGCCGAGGCTGCGTTGTTGCGCGCCAAAATGCGTGGCCGAGCGCAAGTGATGTTGTCAGAAGATGCGCTGGCGGCCTGATTTCGCGATTTCCTGTAGATTTTGCCGCATATTCTGGGGCTTGTCACATTTCTGACGCGATATATAGTCTTCATCAAGATGAATGCGGGATTGCCGCTTTGACTGCTCCCGCACAGCCTTATTGGGGTGTGATAAATGATGCAGGCCGACTTCAGAACTGACTTTGTGCGCGAACCCGGCGGGCTCAAACACTATCCGGCCTTGGTTCTGAACGCAGACTACCGCCCGCTATCCTATTACCCCTTATCGCTCTGGCCTTGGCAGGAGGCCGTGAAGGCGGCCTGGCTTGATCGTGTGGATATCGTCAGCGAATATGACGAGGTGGTGCGCAGCCCGTCCACAATTATCAAGATTCCGTCGGTCGTTGTGCTGAAAGACTATATCAAGCCGCAAAAACAGGTGGCTTTCACCCGTTTCAACCTTTTTCTGCGCGATGAGTTTTGTTGCCAGTACTGCGGCGCACGCGGGGATTTGACCTTTGACCATGTTGTGCCCCGCGCCAGTGGTGGAATCACCAGTTGGGAAAACGTGGTCGCGGCCTGTTCGCCATGCAACCTGCGCAAAGGATCGCGGTCGTTGAAACAATGCGGCATGAGCCTGCAAAAACCACCGCGCAGGCCGGTGCCCGAGCAGTTGCATAACGTGGGGCGCAAGTTCCCGCCGAACCATTTGCATGAAAGCTGGCTTGATTTCCTTTATTGGGACGCAGAACTCGAAGCGTAACTGCGTGCCAGCGCTAGACTTGTGAACCGCATCGGGTTAGGTAAGCCGCGTTAGCGCTAACGCAGCATCCAATGGGGGTTTATTTTGGTCTCTCGCGTCATTCCAGTCGATGAATTCGATCTCGTTATCTTCGGCGGCACCGGCGATTTGGCCCGGCGCAAAATCCTGCCCGGTTTGTTTCGCCGCTTCCTGTCGGGGCAAATGCCCGCAGGATCACGGATCATTGGTGCCGCGCGGTCCGAGCTGGACGCGCAGGGGTACCGCGACATGATCGCCGAGGCTGTGGCCGAATTTGGTGGAGAAGAATCGAAGGATAAGAAGGGGTTGGACGCCTTTCTTGATCAATTGGAATATGTAGCGATTGACGCGCGCGGCGAAGGTGGGTGGTCTGATCTGGCGGGCATTGTGCGTCAGGATGTTGTGCAGGCCTTCTATTTCTCTGTCGCGCCGTCCCTGTTCGGGGATCTGGCCGAACGATTGCATACCCACAAAATCGCCAACGCGCAGAGCCGCATCGTTGTTGAAAAACCCTTTGGTCGCGATCTTGAGTCGGCGCGCGCACTGAACCAGACGCTGGCCGCCCATTTCGACGAAAGCCAGATCTACCGCATCGACCATTATTTGGGCAAAGAGACGGTCCAGAACCTGATGGCTGTCCGCTTTGGCAACGTCTTGTTCGAGCCTTTGTGGAATAATCACTACGTCGATCACATTCAGATCACCGTGGCGGAAACCGTGGGTGTCGGCGGGCGCGGGGCCTATTATGACAAATCCGGTGCGATGCGCGATATGGTCCAAAACCACCTGATGCAGCTGTTGTGCCTGATCGCGATGGAACCTCCGGGCCAGTTTGAGGCCGATGCAGTCCGCGACGAAAAGCTGAAGGTTATCAGGGCACTACAGTCCATAGATCATCATCATATCGTACGTGGCCAGTATGATGCAGGCCCTGATGGCCCCAGCTATCGCGAAGACGCGGAAAACCCCCGCAGCTTTACCGAAAGCTTTATCGCCATGCGCTGTCACATCGCCAACTGGCGGTGGGCGGGTGTGCCGTTCTATCTGCGCACCGGCAAGCGCATGAAGGCGCGGTCGTCCGAGATTGCTGTCGTTTTCAAAGACCTCGGTCATACGATTTTTGAGGGTGATGAGGCCCGCCACCGCAATATTCTGGCGATCCGCTTGCAACCCAATGAAGGCATTGATTTGCAGGTGACGATCAAAGAACCCGGTCCGGGGGGGATGCGCCTGATTGATGTGCCGCTGGATATGACCTTTGCGGATGCCTTGGGTGACGGGGCCGAGGACGTGACCGACGCCTATGAGCGCCTGATCATGGATGTGATCCGTGGCAACCAGACGCTCTTTATGCGCGGCGACGAGGTTGAGGCCGCCTGGGCCTGGACCGATCCGCTGATCAATAGCTGGGAGGCGCGCAATGATGTGCCCAAGCATTATGACGCGGGCTCGACCGGGCCGGAAGACGCGATGATGTTGCTGCACCGTGATGGCCGAAAGTGGCGTGATATCAAGGGCTAACGCCACCTGCACGACCCCAAGACCGCATATGCCCTGACCGAAAAGAGGATTGGCCCTATGAAGCTCGTTGAATATCCGGACGCTGAAATGATGATGATGGATCTGGCGGATAAATTGGCCAGTGAGCTGTCATCTGCCTTGCGCGCGAATGACACGGCCTCGCTTGCGGTGCCCGGTGGCACGACCCCGGGGCCGATTTTTGACAGCCTGTGCGCGGTCGATCTGGAATGGTCGCGCGTGCAAGTGATGTTGACCGATGAACGCTGGGTGCCTGAAACGTCCGAGCGCTCGAACACGCGGCTGTTGCGCCAAAGGCTTTTGACCAATCGTGCGGCGGCGGCCACTTATGTGCCGCTTTATGCGGATGCCCCGACGCCAGAGGAAAAGCTGCCTGAACTGGCTACAGCACTCGCCTCTGCATTGCCGATTTCTGTACTGCTCTTGGGAATGGGCGCGGATATGCACACGGCCTCGATTTTTCCCGGGGCCGATCAGCTTGATCTGGCTTTGCATGGCAGTGACCTTTTGGTTGCGATGCGGGCACCAGGTGCGCCAGAACCACGCATTACACTTTCGGCTGCTGTGCTGAAGGCCGCGATGAGCTGTCATATCGTGATCGTCGGGGCGGAAAAGCGCGCTGCTTTGGAAAAGGCGCGGCACCTGTCACCCGAGGAGGCGCCCGTCGCCGCGGTATTGAACAATGCAACAGTACACTGGGCAGAGGCATAGGATATGTGGAGCAAACTTCAAAAACACCATGAGGCCGTGGCTGATCGCCGGATTGAGCCGATGTTGGACGCCGCCCGCGCTGCGGATTTCGTGGCCCAAACCGGCGATATGCGTCTGGATTATGCAAAGACCAATATCGACGCAGAAGGCCGTGACCTCCTGATTGAACTGCTGGACGCCGCAGGCGTTGCCCAAAAGCGGGACGCAATGTTTGCCGGCGCGCCGATCAATGAAACCGAAGGCCGCGCCGTGCTGCACACCGCATTGCGCAATCTTGATGGTGGTCCTGTCATGGTCGACGGCCAAGACGTGATGCCCGGCGTGTTGGACACTTTGGCGCGTATGGAAAGCTTTGCCAATGATGTGCGCAGTGGCACATTTGCAGGGCAGGGTGGCAAGATCACCGATGTCATCAATATCGGCATTGGCGGGTCTGATCTGGGTCCTGCGATGGCGACACAGGCCTTGGCCCCGTACCACGACGGCCCGCGCTGCCATTTTGTCAGCAACGTGGACCCGGCAGATATTGCAGGCGTTTTGCGCGGCTGTGATCCCGCGACAACGCTGGTGATTGTGGCCTCCAAGACTTTTACGACGATTGAGACCATGACCAACGCGCGCACGGCGCAGGCGTGGATGGGGCAGAGTGTGACCGATACAGGCGCACAGTTTGCGGCCCTTTCGACGGCAGCGGATAAAACAGCGGCCTTTGGCATCGATCCGTCACGGGTGTTCGGGTTCGCGGACTGGGTCGGTGGCCGCTATTCGATGTGGGGGCCGATTGGCCTGTCGCTGATGATCGCCATCGGGCCGGACGCTTTCCGCGCCTTTCTGCGCGGCGCACAATCCATGGACCGCCATTTCCAAGCCGCCCCTTGGCAGGACAACCTGCCTGCGATGCTGGCGCTGGTCGGCATCTGGCACAACCAGATTTGCGGCCATGCGACCCGCGCTGTGCTGCCCTATGACAACCTTCTCGCACGTCTGCCCGCCTATTTGCAGCAGCTTGAGATGGAAAGTAACGGCAAGGGCGTCAGCATGGATGGTGCCGACCTGACCATCGACAGCGGTCCTGTGGTCTGGGGTGAGCCGGGTACAAACGGCCAGCACGCGTTTTACCAGTTGATCCACCAAGGCACCCGCGTGATCCCGTGCGAATTCTTGGTCGCCGCGCGTGGCCATGAGGATGATCTGCACCATCAACACCAGCTTTTGGTCGCCAATTGTCTGGCCCAATCCGAGGCGCTGATGCGTGGCCGTAACTTGGACGAGGCCCGTAGCAAGGTCGCCGATAAATTCGAGGGCGCGGAACTCGAGCGGCAAGCGCGCCACCGTGTGTTCAAAGGCAACCGTCCGTCCGTGACCCTCGCCTATCCGCAACTGACACCTGAAGTGCTGGGCCAGATCGTGGCGCTTTATGAACACCGCGTGTTTGTCGAAGGCGTGGTGCTGGGCATCAATTCCTACGATCAATGGGGCGTGGAATTGGGCAAAGAGCTTGCCACCGCGCTGCAACCTGTTGTCGAAGGCAAAGAGAGTGCTGAAGGCAAGGATGGCTCAACTGCCGCACTTGTCGATTTTCTGCAAAGGCATGGGGTGTCTTAGGGCGCGGGCTTTGTCATAAACGGCGTAACATCTGACAAAGGACCACAGAATGATCGTCGAAATGATTCCCTTCGCTGTTGCCGCGATCATCGTGGTTGCGATGTTGCTGGAAATCAAAACGGGGCGTATCCCGAACTGGCTTACGTTCTTGCCCTTTGTTCTGTTCGCGGTGCTTTTGGCCGTGGTCGAGGATCGCACACCGCTTTACTGGCAAATAGCGCTTGCGGCAGGCGTCTTTCTATTCGGGATCGTGATGTTCGCCATTGGCGGATCAGGGGCAGGCGCGGTGAAGCTTATGACGGGTGTCGCGCTTTTCGTGCCTGTGTCAAAGGCGGGCTATACAGCGCTTATTTTCTTGTTGGTCTTCTTCGTCAGCTCGTTCATTTTTGTCCAGTTGCGCAAGGCCTTCGGCTCTGAAAACAGCTCATGGCACCTGATGGCAAAGCAGGTGTTGCCGCTGAGTTTTTCAATCGGGATGGCAGGGCTTGCGGGCATGTTCCTGATCTAGCGGCCTTACCTTCGCCGCGGCGCAAAACGCTGCATGTCGCAACCTATCCGCAACCATCGGTGCGCTGAAATGCTCTCAACGACACAACAACTCAAAGCTGCAAAAAGCTATGTACTTGCGGCCTTGGATGATGCGGGACTGGCCCGCGATGATGACGACGGGCGCGCCTTTCACGCGCGGTTTGACGCACATTTCCCGCAACTCTTTGAACTTTTCGCCACGCTTTACGGCGCACATGAAAGCTGCCTCGATCATCTGGCGCAGTTGATCGTTCTGGCGCAGACGTCGTGGCGCGACCGTGCGGATGATCTCAAAACGCTGGATCAGACGCGCGAGGCCCAGCCGGATTGGTTCCAGTCAAATCAGATGCTGGGCGCATTTTGCTATGTCGATCGCTATGCTGGCAATCTGGCCGGACTGAAAGAGCATGTGCCCTACTTTCAGGAACTGGGAATTACCTATCTGCACCTGATGCCGCTGTTTGATTGCCCCAAGGAAAATTCCGACGGGGGCTATGCGGTGTCCAGCTATCGCGAAGTGCGCTCTGATCTGGGCACGATGGCCGACCTGCGCGCGCTGTCCAAAGACCTGCGCGAGGCGGGGATTTCTTTGGTTGTGGACTTTGTTTTCAACCACACCTCGAATGAACATATCTGGGCGCAGAAAGCCGCCGAAGGCGACCCCGAATATTCAGACTATTACTGGATTTTCGATGACCGCCGCATGCCCGATGCATTCGAGCGCACCGTGCGCGAGGTGTTCCCCGATGACCACCCGGGCGCCTTTATCCAGATGGAAGATGGCCGCTGGATCTGGTCCACCTTCCACTCCTTCCAGTGGGATCTGAACTATTCCAATCCGGCGGTCTTTTGTGCGATGGCGGGCGAAATGCTGGCCTTGGCCAATCAGGGCGTTGACCTGATCCGCATGGATGCGGTCGCCTTTATCTGGAAACGGCTTGGCACCACCTGCGAAAGCCAACCCGAGGCGCATCTGCTTTTGCGCGCCTTTAACAGCGTCTGCCGCATGGCCGCCCCGTCTTTGTTGTTCAAATCCGAGGCGATCGTCCACCCTGATGAGGTCGTCTCATATATCGACCCCGCGGAATGCCCGATCTCTTACAACCCGCTTCTTATGGCGCTGAGTTGGGAGGCGCTGGCGACGCGCAAGGTGGCGCTGATTGATCAGGCCATCACCCGCCGCCAGCCGATCAACGCGGATTGCGCGTGGGTGAACTACGTGCGCAGCCATGACGACATTGGCTGGACCTTTGCCGATGAAGACGCGGCCGAGCTGGATATTCTTGGCTTCGATCACCGCCGCTTCCTGAACAGTTTTTACACCAACCAGTTCGAAGGCAGCTTCGCGCGCGGTGTGCCGTTCCAGTATAACCCCAAAACCGGCGATTGCCGTGTTTGTGGGACGACCGCTTCACTGACGGGGGTTGAGGCGGGGGACGCGGGCGGTATCGACCGGATGATCCTGCTTTACGGCATTGCGTTCTCGGCAGGGGGTATTCCGTTGTTGTCCTTGGGGGATGAGGTCGGCCAACTGAATGACGACGCCTACAAGCAGAACCCGGGACAAGCCAAGGATCAGCGCTGGGTGGGGCGGCCTTTGCGCCCTGATGCGCTTTATGACCAGCGCTTTGATCCCGAGACAAACGCGGGCAAGATATTTGCGCGTATGAAACAGTTGATCGACGCGCGGCGCGCCGCACCCGGTCTGGCGGGCAACGCGATACGCAGCTTTGAGACGCAAAACCCCCACGTGCTGGGCTATGTCCGCAGCGGTGATGGCCAAGAGATTTGCGTACTGGCGAATTTCGCCGATGACAGCCAAGAGATTGCCGCCGATCAGTTCCTTGATATGCCCCCACGCATGACCGATCTGATCACGGGCGAGTCGTTCCATGTACGCACAGGCGTGTCATTGGCAGCGCATCAGATTCTCTGGTTGGCTTAGGTATATTTCTGAGGAAATTATTGGAGCGGGTAACGGGAATCGAACCCGTAACTGAAGCTTGGGAAGCTTTCGTGATACCTTTTCACCATACCCGCGCCGATGGTCTAGCCGTAATTGCGCGCCCGCGTCCCGTCAAGCGGCAATCAACGCGGCCTGCGCCGTCTGCGCCCGCCATCACCGCCGCCGCCCTGATTGTGGTTCACCTGCGGGATCACCACGATACTGTTGAGGATCGGGAAGGGCTCAACCGCGTTGGGGATGTTTGAGGCGTTCACGAAATGCTCTTGGAAACGCGGTTCAATCGCTGTTTCGATTTTGTGAATGTTATGGACGGTCTGTTCGATTTCACGCCGTGCATCGGTGTTCAGCAGCGCGATCCGCGCGCCTGTACCAGCGGCGTTGCCTGCACTTGTGACCTTATCCAGCGGCGCATCGGGGATCATGCCCAGCACCATCGCGTGTTTGGGGCTGATATGCGCGCCAAAGGCCCCCGCCAGCACCACGCGGTCCACTTTATCGACGCCGAATTTGTCCATCAGCAGGCGTGCGCCGGAATAAAGGGCGGCCTTGGCCATCTGGATCTGGCGGATGTCGGTGTTGGTGACGGTTATCTTTGGCCCACCGTTTTCCGTGCCATCATACAGCAGGTAGGAATTCGTGCGCCCGTCCTGAAAACAATTGGGCGATCCGGTTTGGTCTGCTGATCCAATCAGGCCCGGTCCATCAACGATACCCGCAAGGCGCATTTCGGCAATCACTTCGATAATGCCGGACCCGCAGATGCCCGTGATCCCCGTTTGCGCAATGGCGGCGTCGAAGCCGTCTTCGTCGGACCAAATCTCTGATCCGATGACCTGAAAGCGGGGCAGTTTCGTGACCGGATCAATCTCGACATGCTCAATCGCACCGGGGGCGGCGCGTTGGCCAGAGCTGATCTGCGCCCCCTCAAAGGCTGGGCCGGTGGGCGAGGAGCAGGCGAGCACCTTTTCCTTGTTCCCCAGCAGGATTTCCGCGTTGGTACCCACGTCCACGACCAGCACAAGGTCTTCGGATTTATCCGGCGCCTCGGACAGGGCGACCGCGGCGGCATCTGCGCCCACGTGCCCTGCGATACAAGGCAAAATATAGACGCGTGCGGCAGGGTGCAGGTTCAGATCAAGCTCGGTTGCGCGCAGCGAGATGGATTCAGATGTTGCCAGCGCAAAGGGCGCTTGC
Source organism: uncultured Alphaproteobacteria bacterium (assembly GCA_942490805.1). Classification (GTDB taxonomy): domain Bacteria; phylum Pseudomonadota; class Alphaproteobacteria; order Rhodobacterales; family Rhodobacteraceae; genus Yoonia. Next base: position 152,132 of record CALNYU010000013.1, read on the forward strand.
CCCAATTCATAGGCGTCGATCCCCAAAAAGAGGTGATGCATCACAGGGTTGCAGACGAACACCGCGTCCATGATCAGGTTGCGGTCGATCCCTGCCTCAGACGCAATTTGCACGAAAAGCGCGTTCATGCCTTCGCGCACGGCTTTGGTCATCTCGTCTGATCCGGTGGGGTTCATCATGCCGTAGCTCACCCGGCTCATCAGGTCTTCGCCAAAGCGGATTTGCGGGTTCATGATGCCCGAGGATGCAACAACTTCGCCAGATTGCAGATCACACAGGTGCGCGGCGATGGTGGTGGACCCAAGATCAACGGCCAGCCCGTAAAGCGTGCCTTCATAAAAGCCGGGCCAGATCTGGATGATACGCGGGCTGAAAACCGCATCGCCCAGATGCACGGCGACGGTGACTTTCCATTCGCCTTTGCGCAGCGCCTTTTGCAGGGTCTTTAGCACGCCAAGATCGGCCTCAAGCGCGGGCAGGTCCCAATCCTTGCGCAACGCGGCCACCAGCCGTTCCAAATCGCCAGATGGGTCGTGCATATCGGGCTCGGCCACTTCGACGTAATAGAGTTTCGTCGAGGGATTCATGACGATATCGCGCGCTTCGGCCCGTTTGCGCACGACTTGCTTGTGCACCTGGCTTTCGGCAGGCACGTCGATCACCACATCGCTTTGGATCGTCGCCTGACAGCCCAGACGCCGCCCTTTTTTCAGGCCGCGTTTGTCATCATAGCGTTGCTCGACGCTGTTCCATTCGGAAAGTGCTGTATCGGCGACCGTCACGCCGTGCTTGGAAAACTCGCCATAAGACGGGGTGATCTGACATTTCGAACAAATGCCGCGCCCGCCGCAGACGCTGTCAAGATCAACGCCAAGCTGGCGCGCCGCTGTCAGGACTGGGGTGCCAACGGGAAAGGTACCCCGTTTGCCGGAAGGGGTGAAAATGACGAGAGGGTCTTTGGACATAATATGCGCCTGTTTGTTCTTGCTGCGAATGTAGCGTCTGCGTCTCTAAAGAGAAGGCTCGTATCCGTCATAATAACTATGAGCAGCGGCATGCTATTGCAGCACTTCGGTCCCCAAGAGCCAAACCGACAAAGGCACAGGCAAAGTGGCGCAGATAATCGTCAAAATCGCAAATTGCGTTTGGAACAACCGGCTGAGCCCACCCGCCAACATAATCCCGCCACCGCCACCAAGGGCGATGTTGCCAGGCAGGTTGATCGCAAGGCCCAGCGTCACATAGCGATAGTTGCAAAAGATCGGGGCAAGCCATCTCGGCAACCGGTCTTGCATCGCTTTCAGGCGGTCCTCACGCGGGGTGTCGTGGATGCCCTGCAACAGGCGGGCGATACGCGTCAGGTACAGGTCTTCACACCACCCAATCAGCCGCGCCATTGGCACATATTGCCCGAAACTGAACGCCAGCGTTAAACCGCAGACAGTGGCAAGATACACCATAGGTGCCGCCTTTGCGCCTTCCAGAGCCAAAATCGCGATGCCGATCTCAATTCCCGGAACAAAAGGAAGCGCCAGCAAGATCGCGTAGCCGATCATCACCGTAATCAGCAGCCCCGTCATCATGCGCGCCGCTTCGTCATTTTCGAACAAGGCGATTTTGGCCATCAGGAAATCAACGCCCAGTTTGGCCAGATAGACCAGCGCAAAGACGACCAGCAGCTTGGATGCGATGCGCCCAAACCGTTTGGCCGCAGTCCTGATCATCGCGCTGCTGTTTGTCATGCGCGCCACATTGGTCACATTCGCGACCACCCACAAGCGCGGTTTTGCGGAACTTAGGCCTTTCGGTCCTTAAATATCCATGCGATAGGGACGTGCCAACGATACCACCCAAGGAGACTGGTTGATGGAGATTCGCGAGGCACTTACCTTTGATGATGTTTTGTTGGTTCCGGCGGCGTCAAGCGTGCTGCCATCAACAGCCGACACACGCACCCGCGTGACGCAATCCATCAGCATGAACATCCCGCTTTTGTCCAGCGCGATGGATACCGTGACCGAGAGCCGGATGGCTATTGCGATGGCACAGGCCGGCGGCATTGGTGTGGTTCATAAGAACCTGAACATCGAAGATCAGGCCAAGGAAATCCGCAGGGTCAAACGCTTTGTGTCCGGCACGGTTTATAACCCCGTCACACTGCGCCCCGATCAAACGCTGGCCGATGCCAAAGCCCTGATGGAGCGCTACCGCATCACCGGTTTCCCCGTTGTGGGCGAGGGCGGCAAGGTCGTTGGCATCGTCACCAACCGCGACATGCGCTTTGCCCAGGATGACAAAACCCCCGTCAGCGTGATGATGACCACCGACAATCTGGCCATTCTGCAAGAGCCTGCCGATCTGGATGAGGCACGCTCGCTGATGCAGGCGCGCCGGATCGAAAAGCTCTTGATCACCGATGGCAAAGGCAAGCTCACGGGTCTGCTGACGCTGAAAGACAGTGAACAGGCGGTGTTGAACCCGATGGCCTGTAAAGACGGCTTGGGCCGTTTGCGCGTCGCTGCCGCCTCTGGTGTGGGTGATGCAGGGTTTGAACGCACGCAGGCGCTGGTTGCCGCAGGCGTTGATATGATCGTGATTGATACCGCGCATGGTCACTCCGAAGGCGTGGCGATGGCGGTGGAACGCGCCAAGAAGCTCTCGAACGAAGTTCAGATCGTGGCAGGCAACATCGCGACAGGTGAGGCCGCCAAGGCGCTGATCGGTTCGGGCGCAGATGCGGTGAAGGTCGGCATCGGGCCCGGTTCGATCTGTACGACCCGCATGGTGGCGGGCGTGGGTGTGCCGCAGCTGACCGCGATCATTGATTGTGCCGCTGGTGCAGGTGATGTGCCGGTGATTGCGGACGGTGGCATCAAATTCTCGGGCGATTTCGCCAAGGCGATTGCGGCAGGTGCATCTTGCGCCATGGTGGGTTCAATGATCGCGGGCACCGATGAAAGCCCGGGCGAAGTGATCCTTTATCAGGGCCGTTCGTTCAAATCCTATCGCGGCATGGGCAGCCTTGGGGCGATGGCCAGCGGCTCGGCCGACCGGTATTTCCAGAAAGAGGCCGCCAGCGATAAACTGGTGCCCGAAGGGATTGAAGGGCAGGTGCCTTATAAGGGATCGGCCCATGCGGTTGTGCACCAATTGGTGGGCGGTTTGCGTGCGGCGATGGGCTATACCGGCTGTGCCACGATTGACGAGATGCGCAAAAACTGCACTTTCGTGAAAATCACTGGTGCGGGCCTGAAAGAAAGCCATGTGCACGACGTGCAAATCACCCGTGAAAGCCCGAATTATCGGGTTGGCTAGGGCGCGATGACCCCCGGCGCACGTGTAGCTGCCGCGATTGCGGTGTTGGATCAAATTCAGGCGGGGGCTGCTGCAGAGCAGGCCCTGACCGCTTGGGCACGCGGCAGCCGCTTTGCCGGGTCCAAAGACCGCGCCGCCGTGCGCGACCATGTCTTTGATGTACTGCGCGCCAAACGGTCACTGGGTGACGGGACGGGCCGTGATCTGATGCAGCGTTTGGCACAGCGGGAAGGCTGGAGCATCGAGGAGCTGTTTTCAGGGGATGGCCATGCACCTGATCCGCTCACGGCACAAGAGATAGACGCGCTTGCCTGCACCACTGGCGCTATCTGATGCCGCGCGCTGTGATCTGCCTGACTGGCTGTGGCCGCTCTGGAAAAACAGTCTGGGGGACCGCGCCGAGACGATCGCAAAGGTCCAGCAAGGCCGCGCTGATGTGTTTCTCCGCGTCAACATGCGCAAGGGTTCGGTGGCAGACGCTGTGGACGCACTGGCCAAGGACGATGTGACGGTTATGGCGCATCCAACCGTTGCGGGCTGCTTGCGCGTTGTCGCAAATCCGCGTCGTGTGAAAACCTCTGCCGCGTATCTGTCAGGTCTGGTGGAGTTGCAGGACGCAGCCTCGCAAGAGGCCGTGCGCCGCATTGCCGTGCCGGATGGCGCGCGCGTTCTGGACTATTGTGCCGGTGGCGGGGGCAAGGCGCTTGGCTTTGCCGATCTTTATGAGGCAGAGGTTTTTGCCCATGATATCGCCCCGCAGCGCATGCGGGATTTGCCTGCCCGTGCGGCCCGGGCCGGGGTGACGATCGAGACCCTTGCCAGCGACGCGTTTGATGCGTTGCCAAAATTTGATGTGGTGTTCTGTGACGCGCCTTGCAGCGGCAGCGGAACATGGCGCCGTGCGCCGGACGCAAAATGGCGTTTGAAGCCAGAAGATCTGGCTGCCGTGATGCAATCACAGGATGAAGTCCTCGCACGTGCTGCGCCACTTGTGGCGGAGGGCGGGCAGCTGGTTTATGCGACCTGTTCAGTGCTTGCTGACGAGAATACCCGGACGGTCAAGGCGTTCTGTAAGGCTCACCCTGCATGGCACATCGCCGATGAGCACCAACGCCTTCCTGATGCGGACGGCGATGGCTTTTACACCTGCATCCTGCACCGAAGATAATACAACCTAGAATTGCATTCTGCTTTGTGCTATCCAGCGTTAAGGTTAACTTAAACGTTCTGCGGTTAACGTGCGTTGTCGTGGAGTGAGGTGTGTTCATTGCCGTTTGATCAGTCGTTTGAAGCGCAGCGGCCAAAAGTGCCGGCTGGCTTGCCGCCGATGTTTCATCTGTTTGTGGCGGGTTGTCTGTGCCTTGCGGTGGCTTTTGTCATGCCGGTGCCATCACTTTATTTCGGATTTGTGATCTGCGGGGGCATTTTGATCGTGACCGCCGGTTTTGTCGGGATCGCGCGGGGCATTGATGCGCGCGCGGCCAAGCGGCTGCGCGCTTTGGCACATGCGGTTATAACGCATGACACGGGCGTTGGCTTTGTAACGGACGGTACGGGGCTGATCCGCTATGCCAACACAGGGGCCAATGACCGGTTTGGCGCGACCGAAGGAACCGGACTTGCGCAGGTGCTGGGGTCGATGTTGGCCAATCCGGTGAGTGTGCTGACGCAGATCATTTCGCAGGCGCATCCAACGGGCGCGAAAACCGAGGATATTGTGACCCGCGGGGGGCATTTTCGCTTGCGTGTGGTGATGCTGGGCGAAACCTGCCAGATTTGGTGGCTTGATGATCTCAGCGCCGCTGGACGGTCAGGCGCAGTGCGGCGGCAACCAGCGACATTTCCGATGCTGACTGTCGGACCGAGCGGTCAGATGATCCAAATGAACGATGGTTTCCGTAACTTGGTGGGGCCCTCTTTTCAGGCCCTGGAAGACGTTTTCGATGAGCTGCCGTTGCAGTCTGGCCAGAGCTATGGCCTGCGCGGATTGCAGGGCCGGACCGAAGTGATGGTCGCGATCACGGAAGGCAGCGATGAGACGCGTGATATCTATATTCTGCCCGGTGCGCCGCCCACGCTCACGCCGCCACAGTTCGAGCCCGGGTGGGATGCCATTGAAAACCTGCCGGTGCCACTTTTGAAAATTGCGCCCGACGGCATGCTTTTGGCCTCGAACCGTGAGGCGCGCCAGCTTTTGAACATCGGGGCAACAAGTGGGCGTCAATTGGCGGATGTGCTTGACGGGCCAGGACGGCCGATCAACGATTGGCTGGCCGAAGCATTGGCAGGGCAGGCGGGCCATGTGTCTCAGTTTCTGCACGGGCGCGGCGACAAACAAGATACCTTTGTCCAGGTCACGCTCAACACGGCGGGCGGCCCCGATGATCTGCATGTGATTGCTGTGCTGAACGATGTGACAGAACTGAAAACGCTTGAGGCGCAATTCGTTCAAAGCCAGAAAATGCAGGCCATTGGCCAGCTGGCGGGCGGCGTGGCGCATGATTTCAACAATCTGCTGACCGCGATTTCGGGGCATTGTGAGCTTTTGCTGTGCAACCACGATGAACATGACCGTGACTACAGTGATTTGATCCAGATCCACCAAAATACCAACCGCGCCGCCAGTCTTGTCGGGCAACTCTTGGCGTTTTCGCGCAAACAAACCTTGCAACCAGAGGCGCTTGATCTGCGCGATACGCTGTCAGACCTGACGCATTTGTTGAACCGTCTGGTGGGTGAGAAAGTGTCGCTCAAGCTGGACCATGACAACAAATTGGCGCGGATCAAGGCGGACAAACGGCAGCTTGAGCAGGTTTTGATGAACCTTGTGGTCAATGCACGCGATGCGATGCAGGGCGCGGGTGAAATCCGGGTCGTCACCAAGAACACGCATCTGAAAAAAGCGATGCGCCGTGATCGCGCCACAGTGCCAGCGGGCGATTATGTTTTGGTCAAGGTCATCGACGAAGGGCATGGTATTCCAGCAGATAAGTTGGAAAAGATCTTTGAACCCTTCGTGACAACAAAACGTGTGGGCGAGGGGACCGGGCTGGGGCTGTCCACGGCCTACGGGATCGTCAAACAGTCCGGCGGCTATATTTTTGTGGATAGCGAAGTGGGCGTGGGGGCTACGTTTTCATTATTCTTCCCAAGTTATACGCCCAAGGAAGAAACCGTTGCGCCCTCTGTCCCTGTGGCAGCCCAGCCGATCAGAACCAGCGCTGAAGGCGTTGTTTTACTGGTCGAGGACGAAGCCCCTGTGCGCGCCTTCGCCGCCCGTGCCCTGCGTCTGCGCGGGTATATCGTGCTCGAGGCGGACTGCGCCGAGACTGCATTGGAGATGCTTGAGGACAACGACCTGCGCGTCGATATCTTTGTCACGGACGTGATCATGCCCGGACAGGACGGTCCGACTTGGGTGCGCAAGGCATTGTTGCAACGTCCCGAAACAAAGGTGGTTTTTGTGTCAGGCTATCCAGAAGATGCATTTGATGATGGGCAACCAGAGGTTCTTGGCGCGGCTTTCTTGCCCAAACCGTTCTCGCTGAAAGCATTGACCGAGACTGTGCAAGACCAGCTATTGGGGCCAGCCACGCTTGAGCGTGCCTGAGCCGTGAAAAGACCAGACCTATTGACCCAGCGCGACCAGATGCGCCGCAGATCCGGTAAGAGCGGCATAGTCGTCTTCGATCACATGGACTGCAAAATTGCTCATGAAGCCGGCGAAGCGGCCTTTGTCACGGAAAGCATCGCCAAAACCGAACTGCGTCAGATGCGGCGCAAAAGCGCGCGCCACGCCACCGGCCAGATAGACGCCGCCAAAGGGCAGCTGGATCAAAGATAGATTACCGCAAACGGTGCCAAGGATACGGGTGAAAAGCTGGGCCGCTTCAACCGCGCGGGTATCCGAGCCATCGGCACAGGCGGTCATGATATCCTGGGCCGCACGTTCGCGTGGATCATCCGCTTCACGCCCCAGGAACGCATAGACGCGCTCAAGCCCGCGGCCGGAAAGTACGTCTTCGACCGCAGGAAACCCGTGCGCCGTTGACACAAACTGGCACAGTCGCAATTCCATTTCGTTACGGATCGGCAGGTTCGCATGGCCACTTTCCGACGGCGTCACGATGCGCCCATGTTCAAGATCGTAAACAGGGGCTGCGTTAAACCCGGTCCCGACACCGATCACAAGTTTTGCTGCATTTTGATTGCTGTCAGGCCCCGGCAGAATGGTGCGAATATTTCCCGGATCAATATGCCCCAGCGCATGGCCCTGTGCTTGCAAATCATTCAGGATCGCCACCGTTTCCGCCTTGGTGGCGCGCGACAGGGTTTCTTTGTCGATGGTCCAATCAAGGTTTGTCATCGTGGCGCGCCCATCACGGACCGGGCCTGCAACGGCCACACAAGCGGCAATGGGATCAACCCCGCCTTCGTCTTCGATATACTGGCGCAGCACGCTTTCCAGTCCGGGGAATTCGCTGTTGCGATACCGCCGGATCGTGCTGTCGATGATTTTGCGTCCATCGGCCAAGGCCACGCGCGTGTTGGTCCCGCCGATATCGGCGACCAGTGAATAGGTATCTGCGGGATGTCCCATGGTGTTCCTTAACGCGCAATCGCGGATTTGAGCGCGTGATAAGATGCTTTCGGTGTGCGCTTCAAGGTCTCAAAGTCCACGTGGATGATCCCGAACCGCTTTTCATAGCCGAACGCCCACTCGTAATTGTCCAGAAGTGACCAGTAAAAGAAACCCTGCACATTCGCGCCCGCGTCGATGGCGCGCTTGGTCGCGGCGATGTGATCTGAGATGAATTTTGTGCGCTCCGGGTCAGCAACCGCGCCATTTTCAAGGTGATCATCCCACGCCATGCCGTTTTCGGTCACATACATCGGCAGATCACCAACATAGTCCCGCGACAGCCGGGTCAGGAAGGTTTGCAAGCCATCAGGATAGATTTCCCAACCCATCTGGGTTTTGGCGCCGGGGCCTTCTTCGGATGCAACATGGGGCCAGACCGTGCTGTCATCGTGCGCAACTTTGTGGCGCGTGTAGTAGTTGACGCCAAGAAAATCGATCGGCTGGCTGATCTCGGACATGTCGTCCTGCCAGCCCGCCGGCATGTGGGGGGCGAGGCCTTCCAGCGCCTCTGCGGGGTAGGTGCCTTTTGTGACGGCCTCAACGAACCAGCGGTTGGCGATGGCATCCCAAGTGGTTGCGGCTTTTGCGGCCTCAGGTGTGTTGTCTTTGGGATCGGTGTGATCAAAGTTAAGCACGATCCCGCAGTTTTGCATGCCCTTCCCGCGCAACCGTGTCATCGCCTGTCCATGGGCCAGATTGATATGGTGCATGGCGCGTGCTGTGGCGCGGATATCTTTGAGGCCCGGCGCGTGATGGCCCAGAAAATGCGACAGATAAGAGATGCACCATGGTTCATTGATCGTGGCGATGGCATGAACACGGTCGCCGATCCGGTCGGTGATCACATCTGTGAAATCGCCAAAATATGCGCAGGTATCGCGGTTCATCCAGCCGCCTTGATCGGCAAGCGCACTGGGCAGTTCCCAGTGATAGAGCGTCTGAAACGGCTGCAAGCCGCGTTCCAGCATGGCATCCACCAAGCGGTCGTAAAAATCGAGGCCCTCGGGGTTGGGCGTGCGCCCGTCCGGCATAACCCGCGCCCATGAGGTCGAAAAACGGTAGGCGTCCATGCCCGCGTCTTTGAGCAGATCAAGATCTTCGGCGAAGCGGTGGTAATGATCGCAGGCCAACGCCCCGTCTTCGGCGCGCACCACATTGCCGGGGCCTGCGGCGAAGGTGTCCCAATGGGTCGGGCCTGCGCCGCCGAATTTATGGCCCTCGATCTGGTAAGCGGCTGTGGCAGCCCCAAAAACGAACCCTTGGGGGAAATCTGAGCGTTTAAAGTCCATGTCAGTCCTTTCGCGGGGCAGGGCCGGTCGATGTTCCGACCACCAGTTCCGCTTCAAGCAGTTTGGTTTGGGGTGGAAGCGCAGGGTTCTCGATGGCGTCCAAGAGCATCTGGGCAAGTTGACGTCCGGCTTCGCGCACAGAGGACCGTGTGGCGGTAAAGATCGGGGTATCGCCGCCGTTTCTGAGGTAGGACAGAACGTCATCATGGCTGATGACCGAGACATCTTTGCCCATGACCAGCCCCTTTTCCTCGATCGCGCGGCGCACGCCCAAGGCGCTGATCATCGACGAACAAATGAACGCTGTGGGCGCGTCGTCCAATGCGAGCATCTCGCGTGCGCTCAGATAGCCGAAATCTTCGGTCATTTCCCCCGAGCGCATCAACCGTGGATCGGGTGCCACACCATGTTCGCTTAACGATGCGATATAGCCGTTGCGCCGCCGATGGGCGAAATCCATGAATTCCAGACCGTTCACCAACCCGATCCGGCGATGCCCAAGGTCAAACAAAAAATCTGCGGCGCGTTTGAACGCACTTTGGTTGTTCATGTCCAGCCAAGCATAGGGCGTTTCGTTGACCGAGGCACGACCATGCACCGCAAAGGGCAGGCCGAGTTTGTGCAGTAGGGGGATCCGCGGGTCGTCCATCACAGGGCCGTGCACAATCACACCATCAACCGCGCGCCGCGATTTGAGGCCCTGATAAATTCGCCGCTCGTCTTCGTCGGCAACAATCGACAGGATCATCTCGTATCCATTGCGCGAATAGGTCTCGCCCGCGCCTGCGATGAAGTCGCCAAAGACCGGGTTTACCATCTCGTGTTTGCTGGAAAGGGGGATTACATGGCCGATGGCCAGCGCTTTGCCGGTGGCCAACCCTTTGGCGCGGGTCGATGGGCTATAGTTGAAGGTTCGGGCAGCCTCTTCCACCCTGCGACGGGTGGCTGTGCTGACTTCGGGATAGCCGTTCAAGGCCCGGCTCACGGTGGTTTGGCTGAGCCCCAAATTTTGAGAAAGTTCTTTTAAATTCATGGGGTCAGGCGATATTCCAAAGCGCTTTCAAGCATCAAATTAACGTTGCCGCGAACGTTCAAAATCACGCGGATCGCCTTTTGAGTAGCATGAATTCTTGCGAATCCAAGGTAATTTTTAGCGCTAACAGTGCTGTATTGACAGACGCCCAAACTTGGCTGACTGTGGAAAAATCCAAAGCGCTTTGGAATTCTGATTCCTGAGGGTTGAAGGGAATGATCGCACGCAAGTGCAAAAAGTACGCGTCCTTCGCGGCGCGATTGGGAGGAAATTCTATGATTACGAAACTGTATGCCAGCGTGGCAGCGGTTGCCCTGACTGCGAGTGCAGCATCGGCGGCCGGCCATCTTGCGTTTACGCCGGGTGAGGGTGATTTCAGCTGGGACTCTTACAATGAGTGGGCGGCAAATGCGCCGGACCTGACCGGTCAGGACGTCACCGTCTTTGGCCCATGGTTGTCCCCAGAGGATGACATTTTCCGTTCGATGATTGCTTACTTCACAGAAGCAACCGGCGCGAATGTGACTTACACCGGCTCTGACGGCTTTGAGCAGCAGATCGTGATCGACTCCGAGGCAGGCAGCCCGCCAAACATCGCTGTTTTCCCGCAGCCGGGTCTTGCTGCCAGCATGGCGTCTCAGGGTCTTTTGGATCCGCTTGGTCCGGACATGGCATCTTGGGTGGCTGATAACTATGCCGCTGGCCAGTCCTGGGTTGATCTGGGCACCTATGCTGATGCAACCGGTGCTGACCAGTTCTATGGCTTCTTCTACAACGTGAACGTCAAGTCGCTGGTATGGTATGTGCCAGAGAACTTTGAAGATGCGGGTTACGACATTCCAGAAACAATGGAAGATCTGATCGCATTGTCCGAGCAGATCATCGAAGACGGTGGCACACCTTGGTGTATCGGTCTGGGTTCCGGCCCTGCAACAGGTTGGCCTGCAACCGACTGGGTTGAAGACATCATGCTGCGCACACAGACGCCCGAGGACTATGACGCATGGGTCACCAATGATCTGCCGTTCAACGATCCAAAAGTGATCGAAGCCATCGAAACATTCGGCATGTTTGCCAAGAATGACGCCATGGTTGCCGGTGGGTCCGCAGCAGTTGGCTCGACCGACTTCCGCGACAGCCCAGCAGGTCTGTTCTCGTCACCACCACAGTGCTACATGCACAAGCAAGCGTCGTTCATCCCGGCCTTCATGCCAGAGGATGTTGTGATTGGTGAAGATGCAGACTTCTTCTACTTCCCATCCTTCGCAAGCAAAGATCTGGGTAATCCGGTTCTGGGCGGCGGTACCTTGATGGCTGTGACAGATGCGTCTGATGCGACAATGGCCTTTATGGAGTTCCTCCAGCAGCCGCTCGCCCACGAAGTGATGATGGCGCAGACAGGCTTCCTGACACCACACTCCGGCGTCAATCTGGATACATATGCAGATGCGACACTGCGTGGTCAGGGCGAAATCCTGCTGAACTCCACAACGTTCCGCTTTGACGGGTCCGACCTGATGCCGGGTGCGATTGGTGCGGGTACGTTCTGGACAGGCATGGTTGACTATGTGGGCGGAGCATCCGCGCAAGAAGTCGCAGATGCGATCCAGCAAAGCTGGGACGCGCTGAAGTAATCAGCCTAAGCTGACACGACATAGGGTTCGGGCGGGCAACTGTCCGAACCCATCAGCGGCGCAACGGGCGACCGTCTGAGATACACAGCGAAGGGGAGGGCGCTATGAATCCGGCACTACAAGGATTGATTACGATCATCATCGGGGTCGGTGGCTGCGTAGGGTACTTCTACGGCGCGAACCTGTTTCTCGATAAAGTCCTGTTCAAGCCCACAGGGCCGAACGCAGGCCGCAATATCAACCGCGCCAATATCATCCGGCCTTGGGTTTTCCTGATGCCCGCTTTGCTGGCTTTGGGTCTGTATCTGGCCTATCCGGTCTTCGCGACACTCCGCCTGAGCTTTCTTGAGCGGCTTCCCGGCAATGAATACGCCTTTGTCGGTTTTGAAAATTACACCAAGATGTTCGCTGAGCCGAAGTTTATCGAGGCGATGCGCAACAACGTCCTTTGGCTGGTCGTTGTACCCGCTGCCGCGACCGCCTTTGGTTTGCTGGCCGCCCAACTGACCGACCGTCTGAAATGGGGCAATATCGCCAAATCCATCGTCTTTATGCCGATGGCGATTTCCTTTGTCGGCGCTGCCGTGATCTTTAAACTGGTCTATGAGGCCCGCCCCGAGGACGTGGCCCAGATCGGTATCCTGAACCACCTGTACCTGACATTCGGCGGCGAAGCGCCCGTGCAATGGTTGCAGGTGCCGTTCTGGAACAACTTCTTCCTGATGGCTGTGCTGATCTGGATTCAAACCGGCTTTGCGATGGTGATCCTGTCCGCCGCGCTGCGCGGTATCCCCGAGGAAACGATTGAGGCCGCTGTCATTGACGGCGCCAACCCGTTCCAGATTTTTTTCAAGATCAAGGTCCCGCAGATCATGTCCACCATCGTGGTGGTCTGGACGACGATCACGATTGCCACGCTCAAGGTCTTTGACATCGTGTTTGCGATGACCAACGGCCAGTGGGAAACGCAAGTTCTGGCCAACTACATGTACGACAAATTGTTCCGCGCGAACGATTGGGGGATGGGTTCGGCCTCGGCGATGATTATCATGCTGATGGTGACGCCGATCCTTGTCTGGAACGTCTATAACGCGCGCAAGGAGATGCAGTAATGGATGCGATAGCAGGGAGAAAGCCCGCCGTCGTCTGGGCGCTGAACATCTCGGTCGTGGTTCTTGTAGTACTGTGGCTGTTCCCGACGCTGGGGCTCTTGGTATCCTCGTTCCGCACGGGGGATCAGATCACGGCATCGGGGTGGTGGTCGTCATTCATGCCTGCCGAACAGACGCTACAACTGCGTGTGGCGGATCCTGACGATGTCCGCGTGGATCTGGGCAATGGCCGCTACATGGTTGAGGGCAATATCTTTGAAGGCGAAGAGTTTGAGGGAGATTTCCTGGCCTGGGGTACATCCAGCCGCGAACTTGGGGCCTATCAGCCCGGTGACACCAATGACATGGGCGATGGCGAAAGCCTGACCATCCAAACGGATGGGTCTTATGTCTGGGAAGGCAATGACGATCAGATCAGCGGCCGCGCGCAGCGTGTTTTTCTTGAAGTCACCACACCGCCCGACTTTACCCTGAACAACTATCGTTTTGTGCTCTTTGACGAAGATAACTCCGAAGGCATGGCCAAGGCGTTTCTGAACACGCTGACGGTTGTGATCCCTGCGACGATCATCCCGATCCTGATTGCGGCATTTGCGGCCTATGCGCTGGCGTGGATGGATTTTCCGGGCAGGGCCTTGCTGATTGCGATCATCGTGGGCCTGTTGGTTGTGCCGCTGCAACTGGCGCTGATACCGCTGTTGTCGCTGCATAATGCGATTGGCATCGGCAAAGGCTATCTGGGGGTATGGCTTGCGCATACGGGCTTTGGTCTGCCTTTGGCGATCTATCTGTTGCGCAACTACATGGTTGGTTTGCCGCGTGACATTATCGAGAATGCCAAAGTGGACGGGGCGACGGATTTCCAGATCTTCACCAAGATCATTCTGCCGCTCAGCTTTCCGGCACTGGCCTCCTTTGCGATCTTCCAGTTCTTGTGGACATGGAACGACCTTCTGGTTGCACTGGTGTTCTTGATTGATGCATCAGGCGAGACAACGGTCATGACCAAACAGATCGTGGAATTGCTGGGCACCCGTGGCGGTGACTGGGAAATCCTTGCGACATCGGCCTTCGTGTCGATCGCTGTGCCACTGGGGGTGTTCTTTGCGATGCAAAAATACCTCGTGCGCGGCCTGCTGGCAGGGTCAGTCAAGTAAATCCACACTGCCCCCGACATGATCCGGGGCAGTGGACCAATCAATAGGAACGACAATATGACGACGGCGCTGGCCAACAATACAGAGATGGCGATCGATAAAGACTGGTGGCGGGGGGCGGTGATCTATCAGATCTATCCGCGCAGCTATCAAGACAGCAATGGCGATGGCATTGGCGATCTTTTGGGCATTGTGCAACGTCTGCCTTATATCGCGTCGCTTGGTGTGGATGCGATCTGGATTTCGCCTTTCTTTATGTCCCCGATGAAAGATTTTGGCTACGACGTCAGTGATTATTGCGACGTTGATCCGATGTTCGGCTCCATCGCTGATTTCGACGCGGTTGTTGATACAGCGCACCGCCTTGGCATCCGCGTGATGATTGATCTGGTGCTCAGCCATACCAGCGACCAACACCCGTGGTTCGCCGAGAGCCGATCTGACCGCACAAATGATAAATCCAACTGGTACGTCTGGTCTGATCCCAAGCCGGATGGCACGCCACCCAATAACTGGCTATCGATCTTTGGCGGATCTGCGTGGCATTGGGATGCACGGCGCGAGCAATACTATCTGCACAACTTCCTTGTGTCCCAACCTGACCTGAACTTCCATGAACCACAGGTCCAAGAGGCGCTGTTGGATGTGGCCCGTTTCTGGTTGAACCGTGGCTGTGATGGCTTCCGTTTGGACACCATCAATTTCTATATGCACGACGCGCAGCTGCGCGATAATCCACCATTGCCCAAGGAAAAGCGCAACGCGAACATTGCGCCTTCGGTGAACCCCTATAACCACCAAGAGCACCTCTATTCCAAAAACCAGCCCGAAAATCTTGATTTCCTGCGCAAGCTGCGCGCGGTGATGGAACCCTACGGCGCCGCCGCCGTGGGCGAAGTGGGCGATGCGCAGCGCGGGCTTGAGATCATGGGCCAGTATACCGCTGGCGATGATCTGATGCAGATGTGCTATGCCTTCGAATTTCTTGCCGCCGACCAGCCCACCGCTGCGCGCATCGTTGATGTGATGGGGCAGGTGGATGAACAGGCCGCTGACGGCTGGGCCTGCTGGGCGTTTTCCAACCATGATGTTGTGCGCCATGCCACGCGCTGGCACTTGCCGCCGTCGGCCCAACGGATGTTTGCCACGCTCATCATGTGCCTGCGCGGATCGGTCTGTATCTATCAAGGCGAAGAGCTGGGCCTGCCTGAGGCCGATGTCGCCTTTCGAGGATTTGCAGGACCCCTACGGCATCGAATTCTGGCCCGAGTTCAAAGGCCGCGATGGGTGTCGTACGCCGATGGTCTGGGACGGTGATCTGCTCAACGGCGGGTTCTCGGACGCGCGGCCATGGTTGCCTGTGGCCTCCGAACATTTGCACATGTCGGTGAAGACGCAAGAGGACGAGCCCGGAGCCCTATTGCATCACTACCGCAAGGCCATCGCCTTCCGCCATTCGCATCCGGCACTCAGCATCGGCGAACATGACCGCATGCAGGCCACGGGCGATGTCGTGTATTTTACGCGGACAGCAGGCAAACAGACGATATTCTGCGCCTTCAACGTCAGTGAAACACCATCCGATTTCGATCTGCCCGAGGGGAACTGGACACCGATCGGTGCCGAGTTGGGCAGCGCACATACATCTGCAGACGGAAGACTGCACCTTGGGCCGTGGCAGGTTTGCCTCGCGCTCAAGACATAAATTCAAGGGGAGTGAGACATGGCTGATCTGAAACTGACGGACGTCGCCAAGACCTACGGCGGCACGGTTGATGTTCTGAAACACATCAATCTGGATATCAAAAAGGGCGAATTGATCGTCTTTGTTGGTCCGTCCGGTTGCGGCAAATCCACTTTGCTGCGGATGATTGCGGGTCTGGAAAAGATCACCGGCGGTGAGCTGCAGATTGATGGTCAGGTCGTCAATGACGTGCCCCCCGCACAGCGCGGTATCGCGATGGTGTTCCAGTCCTACGCGCTTTATCCGCATATGACGGTGCGCGATAACATGTCCTTTGCCCTCAAGCTGGCCAAGAAAACACAGGCCGAGATTGATGAGGCCGTGAACCGCGCCGCGAAGATTTTGCAGCTGGATGACTATCTTGATCGCCTGCCCAAGGCGCTTTCGGGTGGTCAGCGCCAGCGTGTGGCCATTGGCCGCTCGATTGTGCGCGATCCAAAGGTCTATCTGTTCGATGAACCCCTGTCGAACCTGGACGCTGCCCTGCGTGTCGCCACACGGATCGAGATCGCGCAGCTCAAGGAATCGATGCCCAACAGCACGATGATCTATGTGACGCACGATCAGGTCGAAGCGATGACGCTGGCCACCCGTATCGTGGTTTTGGCCAACAAGGGCATCGCCCAGGTGGGCACCCCGCTCGAGCTTTATGAACGCCCCGAGAATGAGTTTGTTGCGCAATTCATCGGCTCGCCTGCCATGAACCTGTTGGCGGGTGAAATTGTGGAAACCGGCGCGCAGACTGTTGTCAAACTTGATGGCGGCGGGTTGGTGAAATCCGCTGTGCCAACGCAGGATTCGGACAAGGGCCTGAAGGTGAATGTCGGTATTCGCCCGGAGGATATGGTTGCGTCCGACAGTGATGACTACGCCTTCGAGGGCAAGGTCAATATCACCGAGGCACTGGGTGAGGTTACGCTGCTCTATTTCGACAAGGTCGGCGATAATGACGCTGTGATCGGCAAACTGCCGGGTATTCACGCCGAACTGCGCGGCAAATCCGTGCGCATGGCAGCCACACCTGACAAGGTGCAGATCTTCCATAACGGCCAGTCGCTTTATTACAGATAAGGGTTCCTCCCGAGCTTAACGAGTTGATTGTATCGCGCCGATGTGGTCGCATCGGCGCGCATTCTTTTTGTGAGGTCATCCAATGCAAACGCCCGTCAACACACTCAAACAATCGTTGCAAACCGGTGCGGTCCAGCACGGCATCTGGCTTACGTCTGGTACGTCCATTCTGGCCGAACTTGCGGGCAATGCAGGCTTTGACTGGTGCCTGATTGATGGTGAGCATGGGCCGAACACCGTAAGCGAGATGCTGCCGCAGTTGCAGGCCCTTGCGATCAGCGGCACGCCCGCTGTGGTGCGGATCGCCAATGCAGAGCCGTGGATGGTTAAGCAAGCGCTTGATCTGGGCTGCCAGACGGTGCTGGTGCCGATGGTGGACGATGCGCAGACCGCGCAAAAGATGGCGCATGCAATGCGTTATCCGCCTGAGGGTAATCGCGGGATGGGTGCGGTGCTGGCGCGTGCGACAGGCTGGGGCGCGGTCCCGGACTATCCGCATAGCGCAAACGCGCAGATGTGCCTGCTGGTGCAGGCCGAAAGCGCACAAGCTGTTGCAAATATTGATGCAATTGCGGCGACCGAGGGGGTGGACGGGGTTTTCGTTGGCCCCGCTGATCTGTCAGCCGATATGGGCTATCCGGGCCAGCCCGATCATCCCGAGGTGGAAAAGGCCATCGACCATCTGATTGCGCGCACGGTTGCCGCCGGCAAGGTTGCGGGGATCATCACCTTTGATGAGACCCGTTTCAAAGAATACGCCGAGAAAGGTGTGACCTTCCTCGGCGTGGGCGGTGATATGGCGGTGCTCAACGGTGCTTTGCGCAAGTTGGCACAGCGCGTTACGTCTTAACCGCGACGGCGGCGCCCTGTGCGGGCGCGCCCTTCGCCTTCTTTGGGGGCGACGCGGTTGAATTTGATCCACTCAGCGCCTGAGGCATCATTGTCGGTCAGGAAGTTGGCGGCACGGATCGCTTCCATTTCCTTGCCCGCGCGCGGCTTGGTCGAACCAAGACCAAAGAGCGTCACAAAGGTCTCGTCGTCGATATCCTCTGGCAGGATGATCCCTGCAGCCAGAATTTCCGCCTTCTTTTCGGCGATCTTCTTGGGGCCAACGGGCAGGGCGATCGGGTTCATGATGGCCGATGTCATGCCCGCGGTCATCGCCATTGGCAGGAAGGCGTTGTTGATGCCGTGGCGGTTGGGCAGGCCAAAGCTGATGTTGGACGCGCCGCAGGTGGTGTTCACGCCAAGTTCTTCGCGCAGACGGCGCACAAGGGTGAAAACCTGCAAACCTGCCGTCCCCATCGCGCCGATGGGCATAACCAGCGGATCAACCACGATATCATGGGCGGGAATGCCGAAATCAGCGGCGCGTTCCACGATCTTTTTGGCAACCGCAAAGCGCACATCGGGGTCTTCGGAAATGCCGGTGTCGTCGTTCGAGATCGCCACCACCGGTACGTTGTATTTCTTCACCAGTGGCAAAACGAGTTCAAGGCGCTCTTCCTCGCCAGTGACAGAGTTCAGCAACGGTCGCCCTTCGGCAGCGGCCAGCCCGTTTTCCAGCGCACCGGGAACCGAGCTGTCGATGCACAGCGGGACATCCACAATTTTTTGCACCCGTTCGATCATTTCGCGCATCAAGGGCGGTTCAACAAAGTTGTTATCCGCATAGCGTGGGTCTTCGGCCATTTTGTTCGAAAACACAGCGCCAGAGTTGATATCAAGGATATTCGCCCCCGCCGCGACCTGCGCGATCGCGTCGGCCTCAACGCGGGAAAAATCGCCGCGCTCAAGCTCTTCGGCGAGGATCTTACGGCCTGTGGGATTGATCCGCTCACCGATCACGCAAAAGGGCTGGTCGAAGCCGATGATAGCAGTCTTGGTTTTGGATTCGACGATCGTGCGTGTCATATTTGATCCTTAAGATTGCGCAGCAGGAACGGCAGATGCGCCGCCGTTTGCAATGGCCCAGTTGGCGTTGGTCTTGATGCCGCCAAGGGGGAAGAAGTGGACGTTGGTGATGTTGAAATCGGGGTGCGCGGCTTTGTGCGCGGCCAGTTCGGTCAGCACCTCGGTCGGTTCATAGGGCAGCAAGAGTTTGGTCACATCCATCGCCCGCTTTTGCAGGACTTTCAGGGATGGCCCCACGCCACAGGCAATGGCGAATTTGATCAGCGTTTGGAGTTTGGCAGGCCCCGCGATGCCGATGTGCACGGGGATCGTGATCCCTGCATCTTTCAGCGCGTCGGCCCAAGCGATAATCGGGCCTGCCTCAAAGGCGAATTGCGTGGCGAGCGCCATTTCGGCGTCGCTTGTCTCGGAGAACTTCTGCTTCCAGCGCAGCGCCTCCATCACGTTCTTGTCCGACCCGTCCTTGTCGATGTCGCGGTTGCCTTCCGGATGGCCTGCGACATGCAGTCGCTTGAAGCCTGCCTTCCCAAACAGCCCGCTTTCCAGCAGTTGCATCGAAGAATGATACTCACCGTGCGGTGTGGCCACGCCACCGGCCAGCAACAGCGCCTGATCGACGCCAGCCTCGCCCTGATAGCGGGCGATCCAGTCGGCCAATGTCGCTTCATCCTTGATGATCCGCGCGGGGAAATGCGGCATCACCTTATAGCCGTCGGTAGCAAGCCGTTTGGCGGTGGCGACCATGTCCTCAATCGGTGTGCCCTCGATATGGGCGATGTAGACGCGGGTGCCTGCGGGCAGCAGTTCGCGGAAATCTTCTACCTTTTCTGCGGTGCGTGGCATCACTTCGATGGAATAATCCTTCAGGAAGGCTTCCATCTCTGGCGCTACGGTCGGTGCGGCGACCTCTTTTGATTTGCGGAATGAGAGCAGTGACATAACGACCTCCGATAGGCGTGTGGGCAAGGGGGGCAGGGTCTTCAAGCCCAACCATCATTGGCAATGAGCGTCTTGATCCGCTCTTGGTCATACTCGGCGACGATCCGTGCGACGGTGGCTTCTGCCGCCTCTTGATCGGTGCCATCGACAGGAATCGGATCAGCCTTGCGAAAGCCTGCCATGTAATCATCGGATTCAGCGGCCCCCGATTTCATTGCAGCGCGGTCAATCGCCTGTTCAAACCGCTCGGGCAGGGGCAGTTTCACCCCGCGCCGTCCAC
This sequence comes from uncultured Alphaproteobacteria bacterium, assembly GCA_942490805.1. Taxonomy (GTDB): domain Bacteria; phylum Pseudomonadota; class Alphaproteobacteria; order Rhodobacterales; family Rhodobacteraceae; genus Yoonia. Next base: position 172,262 of record CALNYU010000013.1, read on the forward strand.
GGCCCACAATGACCTGTGCTGGCATATCGCGCCAATAGACGATTACGACGTCGGCCATGTGTGATTCCTCGTTGCTCTTGCTCTCGTTCTATCATCGCCAAGCGCGCCTCAATGTCGGTTTTCGACCCAAGGTGTGCAGTGAGCGACGGGGCTTTGCTATCCGATCTGCGCTGGCACGGCTATCCGCCTGCATCTTCATATTTTGCATAATCGTTGTGAGGCAAAGCGCGCGAAGCCATGACAAGACTTGTGCAATGTCATCCGACCCCCTAGCTTGAGGGTAACTCGAAAATGGAGGGCGTGAACAATGGCGCCCAAGCGTCCCAATGGTGCGGGCGCGTTTCCCAAAGCGGTCGATACCCCCGCGCCGAAATCGTCTGATCCATCGCAGCTTTATGCGGCACTGGATTTGGGCACAAATAGCTGTCGGATGTTGATTGCCCAACCCAAGGGCAGCCAATTCCATGTGGTCGACAGCTTTTCAAAGTCGGTGCAACTGGGCCATGGTCTGGAAAGCACCGGACGGCTTTCGCGCGCGTCTATGAACCGCACGATTTCGGCCATGCGGATCTGTCGTGAGAAACTCAAACGCCACGGGGTGCAGCACATGCGCCTTGTCGCGACCGAGGCCTGCCGCCGCGCGATCAATGGTGACAGTTTCGTTGCCCAAGTGCGGCGCGAAACGGGGCTCAAGCTTGAGATCATCAAACCCGAGGAAGAAGCGCGGCTGGCGGTGATTTCCTGCGCACCTTTGGTAAGCATGAACACCGAGCAGCTTTTGGTGGTGGATATTGGCGGCGGATCAACCGAACTGGTTTGGATCGACCTCACAAATGTACCCAAACGCGAACGCCCCCGTGCGATCATGCGCCTGCATGCCGGTTTCAAATGCGATCCAGGGCCTTTTGCTGCGGCCAAGGTTGTGGACTGGATTTCTGTACCTTTGGGTGTCGCCACACTGCGCGACCAGTTCGAAGATGTGGAAGATGACGCCGCGCGTTTCGCACTGATGAGCTGGTTTTTTGAGGAAAACCTCGAAGAGTTTTCCCCCTATGCCGCCGCCCAAGCGCGTGAGGGGTTCCAGATTATCGGCACCAGCGGGACAGTGACGACCGTCGCCGCCAGCCATCTGGGCCTGAAACGCTATGACCGGACCAAGGTCGACGGGCTGCGCATGAGCACCGACCAGATTGATGCGGTGATCCGCGACTATCTTGTGCTGGGGCCAGCGGGGCGCCGTGCGGACCCGCGGATCGGCAAAGACCGCCAAGCGCTGATCATGTCGGGATCGGCGATTTTGCAGGCGTTGATGCGGCTTTGGCCGACCGATCGTCTGTCTGTGGCGGATCGCGGCCTGCGCGAAGGGTTGCTTTATGCCCAGATGTCGGCGCATGGGGTCTTGGAAGACACCCCGTTTTAAGGATAAGGCGCTGTCATGGTGAAACGTCCGACAAAAAAGAACACATCCGGTCGCGGTCAGCGCGATTTGCACGTGAAGGTGAAAACCGCCCGTGGGCGCAAGCTCAGCTCGACCCAATGGTTGCAGCGGCAGTTGAACGATCCTTACGTCAAACGCGCCCAGATTGACGGGTATCGCGGGCGTGCGGCCTATAAAATACTCGAACTGGATGACAAATACCGCTTCCTTGTGCCGGGGGCGCGGATCGTCGATCTGGGTTGTGCGCCGGGCGGTTGGCTGCAAGTCGCGGTTAAACGCGCCAATACGCTGGGCGAACGTACCAGCAAGGCGCAGGGCTTTGTTTTGGGCGTGGACCTGCAAGAGGTCGAACCGATTGCAGGGGCGGAAATTCACCAGTTGGATTTCATGGAAGACGATGCCGACGTGAAGGTCAAAGAATGGCTGGGCGGCAAGGCCAATGTGGTGATGTCCGACATGGCGGCCTCGGCCTCGGGGCACAAACAGACCGACCACAACCGGATCATCGCGCTGTGCGAAGCGGCCGCCTATTTCGCCTTTGACGTACTGGAAGAGGGGGGCACCTTTGTCGCCAAAGTACTGGCAGGCGGGGCCGAGGGTGATTTGCAGAAATTGCTGAAAGCGCGGTTCACGAAGGTCGCGAATGTGAAACCGCCTGCGTCACGTTCGGACAGTTCGGAAAAGTTTGTCGTGGCGACCGGTTTTAAGGGCGCTGAAGGCGCGGATGCATAGGGTCGGGTTTGCGGACAACGCCGCCTTATGACCTCATTGGTCGAGCGTCCGCTTTGCGATATCAGACCCAGTAGAAACGTCTCAAATCGACTTCTAGGATAAATGATCGCTTGGTTCGCTATAAGTGAGCGATCCATCTGTCGTCAATCTGGGCTGCCATAGGGGAAGATCTTGGTAAGGGCCGCACACAACAGACCAAGGCCTATCAGGGCGCCCGCCGTCATAAACCGCCCGTACCTCTGTTCTGAATAATGCAAATACCACTGTACAGTGCGCTTACCTTCGCTCGAAAGGACAGGGTCAGGGGCTCCAAAAATGAGAATGTATAGCCCGGACGTTATGCCTAGAGCCAAGGGAACGACCACCCAGAAATTAACTTCGGAAGGCGTCAGTCTTTGAAAACCAAACATGAATTCCGTTTCCTTATTTGCGTTAGACCCTCTCTGTGACCGCCCAACCCGACCAGTGGTTGTTAAGTTTCCTCGGGCAACGTTAATTGAGCGCACGCCAAATCCCAACTTCAAATCGTGATCAGTGATCCAAAAGAGTTTCGTGCCATGCCGGGGCCATCCACAGATGACTTACATACGTCATGCGGCATCATGCAGTTTGGGTTCTTAGCCGATATTCCTTCCATTCAGTGTTAAACCAACGCGATCTTGGTCCCCGATCCGCACATCGGTTAATCAACGCCTCTGACGGTATCCGATATTACGCTTTTACGGTTTCGCGCACGTCTGCCACCATAGCCAATATCACTCACACCCGAGTGCAGGGCGCCACCGCCATGGATGCGCACGAGAAGATCCGCCGCAAAATGCGGGCCGACGGATCGTTGGCACGCCAACGCCGAGGTGACGGGCGAGGGCGCTCGCGATAACCTTTCCAGCGGCTTGGGCCATGGCGCACATGCGAAAGGCGGGTTTAAGTATCCATGTGTTTGTTTATGATACCAATCCAATCAGCGGCTTTGGTGTCGTCCCAACGAGTTAACAAAAGATGGCTTCGGTTTAGTTTTTACGGGATGACGCGAACATTGAGCGCTTTGTAACGTGCTCGCCCGTAACAGCCACGTCCCACCGAGGAAAACGCAAAGAGGCACAAAATGAGCGCAGACTTCGACGTCTTTATCATTGGCGGTGGCATTAACGGTTGCGGCATCGCGCGCGATGCGGCGGGGCGCGGGCTGAAAGTGGGCCTTGCCGAGATGAATGATCTGGGCTCTGCGACGTCCTCAGCCTCGACCAAGCTGTTCCACGGTGGTCTGCGCTATCTGGAGTTTTTTGAATTCGGGCTGGTCCGCAAGGCGCTTGTCGAACGCGAAGTGCTGCTGAAGAACATGCCGCACATCAGCTGGCCGATGCGTTTCGTGCTGCCGTATCACAAAGACATGCGGTTCGAGAATGACACGCCGACGTCGAAACTGCTGTCGACGTGTCATGCCGTGGATGAAGGGCAGGCGGCCTGCGTGGCTGATCCGGCTTGGGGCTGTTTCTTTATGACAATCTGGGCGGGCGTAAAATCCTGCCTGGCACCACAACCGTTGATTTGACCACGGCGGCCACAGGCGTGCCGCTGAAGGACAAATTTCAAAAGGCCTATGAATACTCCGATTGCTGGGTCGAGGATGCGCGCCTTGTCGTGCTGAACGCCCGTGATGCCGCGGAACGCGGGGCCACGATCATGACCCGCACCAAGGTGGTCAGTGCCGCCCGCGTCGACGGGCGGTGGGAAATTGTCACGGAACATGATGGCACACAACAGACCCATACGGCGCGCGCCTTGGTCAATGCCGGTGGTCCTTGGGTCGAAAACATCGTGCGCGATGTGGCGCGGTTGAATACGTCCGAAGGGGTGCGTCTGGTGCGCGGGAGCCATATCGTCACCAAGAAACTTTTCGACCACGACAAAAGCTATTTCTTTCAGGGCGAGGATGGGCGGATCATTTTCGCGATCCCCTATGAGATGGATTTCACCCTGATCGGCACCACCGATGCCGAGCACGAAAACCTGTCTGAAAAACCCTATGCGACGGATGAAGAGCAGGATTATCTGTGCGCTTTCGCATCCCAGTATTTCGAAAAACCCGTGACCCGTGCAGATGTGGTCTGGACCTACTCGGGCGTGCGTCCGCTTTACGATGACGGGGCTAAATCCGCCACGGCGGCAACCCGCGATTATGTGTTGTCGTTGGATGAAAACGGCGCGCCGCTGCTGAATATCTTTGGTGGCAAGATCACGACCTACCGCAAATTGGCCGAGAATGCGTTGAAGAAACTGACGCCGCTGATTGGTGGTGGTGATCCATGGACGGCAGACGCCGCTTTGCCGGGGGGTGACTTCAAGGTCAGGGACCGTGATCAACTGGTCACCGATCTGGCGGCGGATTATCCGTTTCTGGATACACGTTGGGCGCTGCGCCTGATCAAAGCCTACGGCACCGAGGCGCGTGTCATTCTGGGCGATGCCAAGGCAGCGGCGGATCTGGGGCAGGATTTCGGCGCGACATTGACCGAGGCCGAGGTGAAATGGCTGATGTCCCGCGAATATGCGCGCACCGCCGAAGATGTGGTCTGGCGGCGTTCCAAGCTGGGGCTGCGTTTGACGGCGGATCAAATCGCGGCCCTTGACGCTTTTATGGCGGCTTGAAACAAAAGACAAAACGGGGGGAACCATGACCTATATTCTGGCCATCGACCAAGGCACCACATCCAGCCGCGCAATTATCTTTGACGCGGATATGCGGATCAAAGCCACTGCGCAGGAGGAATTCCCCCAGCATTTCCCCCAATCGGGCTGGGTGGAACATGACCCCTCGGATATCTGGTCCTCGGTCGCGTCCACCTGCCGTGGCGCGATTGAGAAAGCGGGCATTACGGCCGCTGACGTGGCAGCGATCGGTATTACCAATCAACGCGAAACCACGCTGGTGTGGGACAAAAAAACAGGCGAGCCGATCCATAACGCGATTGTCTGGCAGGACCGGCGCACAGCACCGTTTTGCGAAGAACTGCGGCGCGAGGGGTTTGAAGCGACGATCACACAAAAAACAGGCCTTCTGGCGGACCCGTATTTTTCGGGCACCAAGGTGCATCATATTCTGGAAAAGGTCGAAGGCGCGCGCGCACGCGCCGAAGCGGGAGAGCTGCTTTTTGGCACTGTCGACTGCTATCTGATCTGGAAACTGACAGGCGGCAAGCGGCATGTGACAGACGCGACAAATGCCGCCAGAACAATGCTTTATGACATCCGCAAAGGCCGCTGGAGTACAACGATCTGTGACCGCTTCGGGATTCCTGCGGCGATGTTGCCAGAGGTCTTGGACTGTGCCGCCGACTTTGGGACCACGCGCGCCGATCTTTTTGGCAAAGAGCTTCCGATCCTTGGTGTCGCGGGCGATCAGCAGGCCGCGACCATCGGGCAGGCGTGTTTTGAACCGGGGATGCTGAAATCGACCTACGGAACGGGGTGTTTTGCATTGCTGAACACGGGCGATACGCTGGTGGAAAGCCAAAATCGCCTGTTGGGGACGATTGCGTATCAGTTCGACGGCAAGCCGACCTATGCGCTGGAAGGGTCGATCTTTATTGCAGGGGCCGTCGTGCAATGGCTGCGCGATGGGCTGAAAATCATCCGCGACGCCAAGGAAACGCAACCCTTGGCCGAAACGGCGGATCAGGGACAAGAGCTTTATATGGTGCCCGCCTTTACCGGCCTTGGCGCGCCGTATTGGGACGCCGAGGCGCGCGGTGCGATCTATGGTTTGACGCGCAATTCAGGCCCGGCAGAGTTTGCGCGGGCGGCTTTGGAAAGCGTTGGTTTTCAGACGCGGGATCTGTTGGAAGCAATGAAGAGCGACTGGCAAACATCTGATGCTGCGGGTGTTTTACGGGTTGATGGTGGCATGAGCGCCTCGGATTGGTCGATGCAATTTCTGTCCGATATCATTGGCGCGCCGGTGGACCGGCCCACGGTTTTGGAAACGACAGCATTGGGGGCGGCGTGGCTGGCGGGGATGCGGGCAGGCGTTTATCCAGATCAGGCCGGATTTGCGGCAAACTGGGCGCTCGATCAGCGGTTCGAGCCGCAAATGGATGAGGCCACCCGCGCGCGCCGCTATGCGGGCTGGCAGGATGCGGTGAGCAGGACGTTGACGCGGGCGTAATCCTAGCGCCGGGCCAATTCCCAGACCTCGAATTCTTCGGCGCGTTTGTCGCGCAGCTTGGCTTCTGCGTCTGGCGATAACGTCAGGTCCATCTGTGGTGAGACGTTCTTCTGCTTGAGTTTGATGGTCATCTCAAGCCTGTCTTCGAGATAGTCGATCACCTTATCCCATTGTTCATATTGGAAAAGATGCTGTGCACCGATCTCGCCATCATTGATCCGCAGGAATTTGTTCTGCGATCCCACATTGGCAAAAGGGGCAGGGCTGCCTTTGCAGTATTCCAGCACGAAATCATCAAAACTGATGTCGCGGGTGCTGTTTTCATGGCCGATCAGATCGGGACGTGTGCGATAACGGTACCAGCTGCCCAGCCAGTCGACCGGATTGCGCACAACCGCCATCAATTCGGGGGTTTGCCCGCCAGCCTGCACAAAAAACGGCTTCAAGAATCGTTTGTACCGATAGCAAGGCGCATGTTTCAGGTGCGGTGGGTCGCGCAACACCATGGACGCGCGCGGTGCCAATGCCCCCTCCAATGCGGTTGAGCCGGTCTTTGGCACTGCCAGAAGCACCAGATTTTCTTTCCAGAAAACAAGCATTTGTTCGGTGTCTCTCAAGTTTTGTGGGGAGGATGGTAAGGGATAAACCATTCCTTAACCACTCTTGGATGAGGGTTAACCTTGAAAATTTATGTTGCAATGTTCTTCTTTTGATCTCATTAACGATGAGAACACAAGAAGAACAAAAGCAGTGATTGCCGCCCCTCGGGCGGCGTGAAATAAGGACAGGACACATGGCAACGGCAGAACTCCTCAAAATGACAGATAAGAAAACCGCAGATAAAGAAAAAGCGCTCGAAAGCGCGCTGGCACAGATCGAACGGCAGTTCGGCAAGGGTTCCATCATGAAACTCGGCGGCCAGAATCAGATGCCAGAGATCGAGGCGACATCGACCGGTTCGCTGGGGCTGGACATCGCGCTTGGCATTGGCGGTCTGCCCAAGGGCCGCGTGATCGAGATTTATGGTCCTGAATCTTCGGGTAAAACAACACTGACCCTGCATTCCATCGCGGAAGAGCAGAAAAAAGGTGGCGTTTGCGCCTTTGTCGATGCCGAACATGCGCTTGATCCGCAGTATGCCAAGAAACTTGGCGTTAATCTGGATGAGCTGCTGATTTCGCAGCCTGATACCGGTGAACAGGCGCTTGAGATTGTGGATACGCTGGTGCGGTCCGGTGCTGTCAGCCTTGTTGTTGTGGACTCTGTGGCGGCGTTGACACCGAAATCCGAACTTGAAGGCGATATGGGCGATAGTTCTGTCGGTGTGCATGCGCGCTTGATGTCTCAGGCGATGCGCAAGCTGACAGGATCGATCAACCGCTCTGGCTGTATGGTGATTTTCATCAACCAAATCCGGATGAAGATCGGCGTGATGTTTGGCTCTCCGGAGACAACAACCGGCGGTAACGCATTGAAATTCTATGCTTCTGTGCGTCTGGATATCCGCCGCATCGGTGCGATCAAGGACCGCGATGAAGTGGTCGGCAACGCCACCCGCGTCAAGGTTGTTAAGAACAAGGTCGCACCACCGTTCAAGCAGGTCGAGTTCGACATCATGTATGGCGAAGGCATTTCCAAAACCGGCGAATTGCTGGATCTGGGTGTGAAGGCGGGGATTGTCGAAAAATCCGGCGCATGGTTCAGCTATGGCGATGAGCGGATCGGGCAGGGGCGTGAGAACTCCAAGATTTTCTTGAAAGAAAATCAGGCGATCGCGCTGGAGATTGAAGACAAGATCCGTGCGGCGCACGGGCTTGAGTTCAATATGCCGGATGGTGGCCCTGAAGGTGGCGACGACGATCTGGTTGAGGTCTAGACGCGCCAGCGAGAACGAGAATTTACGAAGGGGTGCCGCATCTGCGGTGCCCCTTTTTATATGTGCCCCAAATTTCTTTGAAATTTGATGCAGGCCTCCGGCGGAAGTTTGATTGGACATAGAAAGTCATTGGGTAGTTTGTTGGTGGACAGCACCATGGGGCGGGGCTATTTCTGCCACTCAATAGAAATTATTGCCGAAAGGCCCATCATGACCAGTCTTGCCGACATCCGTTCGACCTTTCTGAATTACTTTGGAACACAGGATCATGAGATCGTGGCCTCGAGCCCCTTGGTGCCGCGCAATGACCCGACGCTGATGTTCGCCAACTCGGGCATGGTGCAGTTCAAGAACCTGTTCACTGGCGTCGAGACCCGCGACTATACGCGTGCGACCACCAGCCAGAAATGTGTGCGCGCAGGCGGCAAGCACAACGACCTTGATAACGTGGGATATACCGCGCGCCACCACACGTTTTTCGAGATGCTGGGGAACTTTAGTTTCGGCGATTATTTCAAAGAAGACGCGATCCCCTATGCGTGGGAATTGCTGACGCGTGAGTTTGGGATCGACAAAGACCGGCTGCTGGTCACTGTCTATCACACCGACGATGAGGCCGCGGCGATCTGGAAGAAAGTGGCCGGTTTCTCGGATGACAAAATCATTCGTATCCCGACGGATGATAACTTTTGGCGCATGGGGCCGACCGGCCCTTGCGGCCCTTGCACCGAGATTTTCTACGATCACGGCGATCATATCTGGGGTGGCCCTCCGGGATCGCCCGAGGAAGATGGTGACCGTTTTATCGAGATCTGGAACATCGTTTTCATGCAAAACGAGCAGTTCGAAGATGGTACGTTGAAGCCGCTTGAGATGCAGTCGATCGATACCGGTATGGGGTTGGAGCGGATCGGTGCCTTGCTGCAAGGCAAGCATGACAACTATGACACGGACCTGATGCGTGCGTTGATTGAGGCCTCGGCGCATGTGACGTCCACAGACCCGGACGGGCCCGGCAACACGCACCACCGCGTGATTGCCGACCACTTGCGCTCGACCTCGTTTCTGATCGCGGAAGGGGTGCTGCCGTCGAATGAGGGGCGCGGATACGTGCTGCGCCGGATCATGCGCCGTGCGATGCGCCATGCGCACCAATTGGGTGGCAAAGACCCTGTGATGCATAAGCTCGTGCCGGCTTTGGTCCAACAAATGGGCGGGGCCTATCCGGAACTGGGTATCGGCCAGCGCCTGATCGAAGAGACCCTGTTGAACGAGGAAGTACGCTTTAAGCAAACGCTTGATCGCGGTCTGAAGCTTTTGGATGATGAATTGAGCGGCTTGCCACAGGATGCCGCATTGCCCGGTGCGGCGGCGTTCAAGCTTTATGACACCTACGGCTTCCCGCTTGATCTGACGCAGGATGCCTTGCGCGAAAAGGGCCGCGAAGTTGATACCGCAGGATTTGACGCAGCAATGGCCGAACAAAAGGCCAAGGCGCGTGCGGCATGGTCTGGTACGGGCGAGGCCGCGGAGAGTGCGATATGGTTCGATATTGCGGACGCCCATGGCGCGACGGATTTCCTGGGCTATGAGACAGAGACTGCCGAGGGGCAGATCGTTGCGATTGTCGATGATGCAGGCAACAGCATTGACGCGCTGAAAGACGAGGGCGGATCAGGTTGGATCGTGTGCAACCAGACACCGTTCTATGCCGAAAGTGGCGGTCAGGTCGGCGATCGGGGCTATGTGCGCGCCCTCGTTGGTGATCCGAATGCAGAGACGCCACAGTTTTCCGGCCATGTTTCGGACGTCCGGAAGATGCCGGGCGGGGTCTTTGCCCATTATCTGACCGTGGATCATGGTGAAGTGTCTGTGGGCGAGCCTGTCCGCCTTGAGGTCGATCACCACAATCGTGGGAAAATCCGCGCCAACCACTCGGCCACCCACCTGCTGAACGAGGCGCTGCGCGAGGTATTGGGCGATCATATCGCACAGCGCGGGTCGCTGAATGCGCCGGATCGTTTGCGTTTTGATTTCAGCCATACCAAGGCCTTGAGCGCCGAGGAACTGGCCAAAGTTGAACATGATGTGAATGCGATCATTCGCCAGAACACCCCTGTTGAGACCCGCATCATGACACCGGATGACGCCCGCGCCATGGGTGCGCAGGCGCTCTTTGGTGAAAAATACGGGGATGAGGTACGCGTTGTTTCGATGGGCCGGCAGACCGGCTCTGGCAAGGGGGCAAACGGGAATACCTATTCGCTGGAACTTTGCGGTGGCACCCATGTGAAGCAATTGGGTGAAATCGGTGCTTTTGTGACTTTGGGCGATAGTGCCTCGAGTGCCGGTGTGCGCCGGATCGAGGCGCTGACAGGGCAGGCGGCATTGGATTATCTGCGCGCACAAGATGCGCGTTTGGCCCAAGCTGCGGCTGTGCTAAAGGCCCCAGCAGCGGAGGTCGCTGACCGGATCAAGGCGCTTATGGATGAACGCAAGGCGTTGGCCAATGAAGTGGCGCAACTGCGCCGCGAAGTCGCCATGGGTGGCGGCGCGAAAGAGGCGGCACCGGCCGAGATGATTAATGGCGTCGCGTTTCAGGCGCAGGTCCTGACTGGCGTGACAGGTAAAGACCTGCCTGCGCTCATTGATGAAATGAAGGCATCCATGGACAGCGGTGCGGTTCTGCTGATCGCCGATGCGGGTGGCAAGGCGGCTGTCGCTGTCGGTGTGACCGCAGATTTGACCGACCGCGTGTCGGCGGTGGATATCCTGCGCGCTGTGACCCCCGCACTGGGCGGCAAGGGCGGCGGTGGTCGTCCTGACATGGCGCAGGGTGGTGGTGCTTCGGTGGAAAATGCAGATGCTGCGATCGCGGCAGCGAAATCCGTGTTGGAGGGATTGAAATGAGCGCACTTTGGATTGCCCATGTGAAAGTCACAGATGAGGCGGCTTACGGCGAATACGCCAAGCGCGCCACAGGCGCGATTGCCGATCACGGCGGCGTCTTTTTGGCACGCGGTGGGGCTTATGAGCAATTGGAAGGTCCTGATCGCCCGCGCAATGTCGTGGCCCGCTTTGCCAGCCTGCAAGCCGCGCATGATTGCTATTACTCGGATGCCTACCAAGAGGCGCTGAGCTTTGCCAAAGGTGCCAGCCAGCGTGAATTGAGCATCGTCGAAGAGATCGCTTGAAAGGCCAACTTGGCGACATGATGGCCCGCCATGCGCGAGTGGGCCATCTGGATTGGATCGGGTTGCGCGCTGAACGCTATGATCCGATGGATGTGGTGCAAAGCGCCGAGATCACCGAGGATGGTTTGTTGGGCGATCATGGTCGCGCAGGCAAACGTGCGGTGACGCTGATCCAGGCAGAGCATCTGCCGGTGATTGCGGCTTTTTCAAATAGGTCAGAGATTTTGCCAGAGGTTCTGCGCCGGAATCTAGTGGTGTCAGGGCTGAACCTTCTTGCGTTGCGCAAAGGGGTGTTGCGCATTGGCGATGTGATTTTGGAAATTGAGGGTCCGTGCCCGCCGTGTTCGCGCATGGAGAAAGCGCTGGGGCCGGGCGGGTATAACGCGATGCGCGGGCATGGTGGCTGGTACGCCAGCGTCACCAAGCCGGGCGTCCTGCGTGTCGGTGACGCGGTGGAACCCGCGTCACCCTAGGTCTTTAGCTTGCGCGTGACTGGCGCTTACGCTCATGCGGATCAAGGTAGCGTTTGCGCAAACGGATCGCGTTTGGCGTGACTTCGACCAGTTCATCATCGTCGATATAGGCAATCGCCTGTTCGAGCGACATGGTCACTGGGGTTGTCAGGCGCACCGCTTCGTCGGTGCCAGAGGCCCGCACGTTGGTCAGCTTTTTGCCCTTCAGCGGGTTCACTTCAAGGTCATTTTCGCGGCTGTGTTCGCCAATGATCATGCCGGTATAGATCGGTTCTTGCGCACCGATGAACATCTTGCCCCGATCCTCAAGGTTCCACAAAGCGAAGGCCACGGATGTGCCGTTTTCCATCGAAATCAGAACACCCTGACGGCGGCCTTCGATTTTGCCCTTATAGGGGGTCATGCCGTGGAACAGGCGGTTCAAAACGCCAGAACCGCGCGTATCGGTCAGGAATTCACCGTGATAGCCGATCAGACCGCGCGACGGCACATGCGCGATGATGCGGGTTTTGCCGGCACCTGCGGGCTTCATCTCGACCAGATCGCCTTTGCGCGGGCCGGTCAGTTTTTCGACCACGACGCCAGTGTATTCGTCATCGACGTCGATGGTGACTTCCTCGACGGGTTCCATGCGTTGGCCGTCTTGCTCGGAGAAGATGACCTGTGGGCGCGAGATAGACAATTCAAACCCTTCGCGGCGCATGTTCTCGATCAAAACGCCCATTTGCAATTCGCCACGGCCCGAGACCTCAAACGCGTCACCACCCGGGGTGTCTGCGATTTTGATCGCGACGTTGACTTCGCTTTCTTTCATCAGACGTTCGCGGATGACGCGGGACTGGACCTTTTTGCCGTCACGACCAGCCAGGGGGCTGTCGTTGATGCCAAAGGTCACGGTGATGGTCGGCGGATCAATCGGTTGGGCCGGGATCGCGGTGTCGATGCTCAGATCACACAGCGTGTCGGCCACGGTGGCCTTGGTCATGCCCGCAAGTGTGACGATATCGCCTGCTTCGGCCACATCAATAGGCTGTTGGCCCAGACCACGGAAGGCGAGGATTTTGGACACGCGGAACTGTTCGATTTTATCGCCATTGCGTGACAGGGCTTTGATCGTTTCGCCTGCTTTCAGCGTCCCTGCCTCAACACGGCCTGTCAGAATACGGCCGATGAAAGGGTCAGCGGACAGCGTGGTGGCCAGCATCTGGAACGGCTCATCCTTGCGGCTGATTTGTGCAGGGGTGGGCACATGCTCAAGAACTTTGTCAAACAACGCATCAAGATTTTCGCGTGGCCCGTCGAGTTCTTCGTCACACCAACCGGCACGGCCGGATGCGAACATGGTCGGGAAATCAAGCTGCTCGTCTGACGCTTCAAGCGCGGCGAAAAGGTCAAACACATCATCGACAGCGCGATCAGGTTCGCCATCGGGCTTGTCGACTTTGTTGACCACAACAATCGGGCGCAGACCAAGGGCCAGCGCCTTGGAGGTCACGAATTTGGTTTGTGGCATCGGGCCTTCGGCGGCGTCAACCAACAGAACAACACCGTCCACCATCGACAGGATACGCTCAACCTCGCCACCGAAATCGGCGTGGCCGGGGGTGTCGACGATATTGATGCGGGTGCCTTTCCACTCAACGGACGTACATTTCGCAAGAATAGTGATGCCGCGCTCGCGCTCGATATCGTTGCTATCCATAGCGCGCTCTTGCGTCGCCTCATTTTCGCGGTAAATGCCCGACTGTTTGAGTAGTTCGTCAACAAGTGTCGTCTTGCCGTGGTCAACGTGTGCGATGATCGCGATATTGCGAATGTCCATTGGTTCTGCCTTTGTGCGGAAGTTGCCGCGCGGATACCGTGCAATCGCAGCAAAAGCCACCCCTTATTGTCGCAATCCTGTTTTCACCTGCCGGAACGTTCCGTTTGCGTTGCAAATTGGCAGCCGCCGCAGCAGCACCACAGCCGTATTGCGAAAAATGGGGGCATAACGAAAAGTCGCCAAGATTTGGCCGCATAGTGTATTTGAATATGCCGAAAAGATGCGATTTCACGCGCTACCGCGATAGGAACGACCGCATGATTTCTCACCGGCGAAACCTTTGTCCAGATGCGCTTGTGGCACTGACCGCCTGGGCGGTGGCGGTTGGCGATATAGTCGTCGTCGAACGGCTTCCTTTTGGTGCGGTGAGGCAGACGCTTGCCGATGTTTCGCGTGAATGACACGATGGAAGCGCAACCTTGCAATACGGGAGTGCGCCGACCGAACCGTGACGATCACGGTGACACCGGTTTTTTCAAAGGAGCGACGCCTAATCTAACGGACGATTACGATTTTTTCAGTCAATCCGGATCACTGAATGGCTCTAGCATTCGTGGAAATGGGCCGCTGTCGAAGTATCTCGATGATGTTTAACGAGGTTGACAGATCACTGCACTATGTTTTCGGCTTTGAAACCAACTTTGGACGGTTCGCAACAGGCGGAAGGCAGTGACCTAGTGGTGATTTTGGACGGGTCATTGGATGCGCGTAAATCGCACGGAATATGAGGCGGTTAATGTTGTGGTCATTGGCAGGCACAGGACATGCCAGATGTGATGTGGCTGGCAAGAGCGTGGTTTGCCAAGGTTGATAATGGTCAATTGGCGGCAACGGTTACAGGCTTGACCGTGCGTGGGGTGACGGCCTCTGAAGTTGATGCAACCTTCTATGGCCCGAACGCGAATGAACTGGGTGGCGACCTCGCAATCGATACTACGGCGACGGGTTTCGGTCCCTATGACGGGGTCGGTACGTTTATTCTGACAAATCCGACCGCCAACTAGTCTCCAAATTAAGAGAGCCGCTCAATCGAGCGGCTCGCTTTGATAAAGGACTTACAGTGCCTTGCTCAAGTTCTCGTCGATCTTCTCAAGGAACCCCATCGTCGTCAGCCAGCCCTGATCGGGGCCGACCAGCAGCGCCAGATCCTTGGTCATGAAACCGCTCTCCACGGTGTCCACGACGACCTTCTCCAGCGTGTCCGCAAATTTCATCAGCTGCGCGTTGTCATCCAGTTTCGCGCGGTGCTTTAATCCGCCGGTCCACGCGAAAATCGACGCGATCGAGTTGGTCGAGGTCGCTTGCCCCGCCTGATGCTGGCGGTAGTGGCGGGTGACGGTGCCGTGGGCGGCCTCGGCCTCGACGATCTTGCCGTCGGGGGTCATCAACTGGCTGGTCATCAGGCCCAATGACCCAAAGCCTTGTGCCACCGTGTCGGACTGTACATCGCCGTCATAGTTCTTGCAGGCCCAGACGAATTTGCCGGACCATTTCATTGCAGAGGCGACCATATCGTCAATCAAGCGGTGTTGATATTCGATGCCCGCTTCGGCGAATTTGTCTTTGAACTCTGCGTCAAACACCTCTTGGAACAGGTCTTTGAACCGTCCGTCATAAACCTTGAGGATCGTGTTCTTGGTGGACAGATAGACGGGCCAGCCAAGGTTCAGGCCATAGTTGAATGAGGCGCGTGCAAAGTCGATGATCGAGGCGTCGAGGTTGTACATGCCCATCGCGACACCCGCGCCGGGGCTGTCATAGACCTCTTTCTCGATCACGGTGCCATCTTCGCCCACGAATTTCATCGTCAGCTTACCGGGGCCGGGCATCAGGAAATCTGTCGCTTTATACTGGTCGCCAAAGGCATGCCGCCCGATCACAATCGGATCGGTCCAACCGGGCACAAGGCGGGGCACGTTTTTACAGATGATCGGCGCGCGGAACACAACGCCGCCCAGAATGTTGCGGATCGTGCCGTTGGGCGAACGCCACATCTGTTTGAGGCCGAATTCCTCAACCCGGTCTTCATCGGGGGTGATTGTGGCACATTTCACGCCAACGCCGATTTCCTTGATCTTCTCGGCCGCATCAATCGTGATCTGGTCGTTGGTCTCGTCGCGGACCTCCATCGCGAGATCGTAATAGAGCAGGTCGACATCCAGATAGGGCAGGATCAGCTTTTCTTTGATGAAGTGCCAGATGATGCGGGTCATTTCATCACCGTCGAGCTCGACGATGGGGTTTTCTACCTTGATCTTAGACATGGTTTGTCTCCGTGGCGCAGGGAATCTGATGCTGGCATAGCCTATCACGGGCCACGCGGAAAGCCCCGGTATGCATCTGTATACAATGTGGGGAAATGGTAGGCCCGGCAGGACTTGAACCCGCAACCAAAGCGTTATGAGCGCTCTGCTCTAACCAATTGAGCTACAGGCCCCCTTGTAAGATGTGGACTACCAGAATGGACGGGTGGGTCAAGCGGCAGGTGGGGCAAATCGCCCGGCATTTTATGGTAGAAGGTCACCGAACGGGCAGCGCAATCGCCTGCTGTACCACTTTGCTTCTTTTCAGAACGTATGCCGTCCGTCTAGGGTATCTTTACCAATGATGGTAAGTAGGGGAAAAATAAATGAAATTTCTATTGAGCGCAGCAGTCCTTTTGGTCGTTCCAGCTTTGGCGTTCGCTGGCATAGCGCCGCCTGAACCAATGCCTGAAATGAGTTCGGACGGTGATATCGTCGCGCCGTTGATCCTTTTGGCACTGATCGGTGCGGTTGTGGCGTCCAGCACCATTAGCAACGCAATGGCTACCAAGCGCGAAAGCGATCCATTCTTGTTGCCAGAGGATCACAAAGACAACTGATCTCAGGAGCGTCCAACCGCCGTGGCAAAGACCCTGCGGACCGGATCCCATAAAATCGGCCAAAGCCGGTGGGTCATAAGCAGCGGGTGTCCAGACCGAATGTCAGGTCTCACGGCGCGTGAGTAAAAAATCAGGGCCAGGATGAGGTGGGGGTGATAGGGGGGGAAAGCAGAGGGGGGGGGGGGGGGGGGGGGGGGGAAAAAACCAAAAAAAAAAAGCGCAGAGGTGAGGAAATCCGGGAGGAAAGAGAGAAGAGGGCGCGCCAATTCCTGTTCCATTTGGCCAAAAGGTGGGGTAACGAACGCCAAACACGACAGGAGCCCTGCTATGACCGAGAAGAATGGCCTGACCTATGCTGATGCAGGGGTCGATATCGACGCCGGAAACACTTTGGTCGAGCGGATTAAACCTGCCGCCAAACGCACCGCACGCCCGGGCGTGATGGCGGGTCTTGGCGGGTTCGGCGCGCTGTTTGATCTCAAGGCGGCAGGATATTCCGATCCGGTGCTGGTCGCGGCCACCGATGGGGTTGGCACCAAGCTGCGGATTGCGATTGATACCGGCAATGTGGATACGATCGGTATTGATCTGGTCGCGATGTGCGTCAACGATCTGGTTTGCCAAGGGGCAGAGCCCTTGTTTTTCCTAGATTATTTCGCCACTGGTAAGCTGGAACTCGATCAGGCGACCCGTATTATCGAAGGCATTGCAGCTGGCTGCGAAGCGTCAGGTTGTGCGCTGATCGGTGGGGAAACGGCGGAGATGCCGGGGATGTATCACGCCGGTGATTTTGATCTGGCCGGTTTTGCCGTGGGTGCGATGGAGCGTGGCGCGGAACTGCCTGCAGGCGTGCGCGAAGGTGACGTGCTGCTGGGCCTCGCCTCGGACGGTGTGCATTCCAACGGCTATTCGCTGGTGCGCCGCATTGTTGAGGTTTCGGGCCTTGGCTGGGACGACAAAGCGCCGTTCGCAGATGAGACATTGGGTACGGCCTTGCTTGCGCCGACGCGGCTTTACGTCAAACAGGCGCTGGCAGCGGTGCGGGCAGGTGGCGTGCATGCGCTGGCCCATATCACCGGCGGCGGTTTGACGGAAAACCTGCCCCGCGTTCTGCCCGAAGGCTTGGGCGCGCAGATTGATCTGGGTGCATGGGATTTGCCGCCTGTGTTCCAATGGCTCGCGCAGACAGGCGGCATGGCCGAGGCTGAAATCCTCAAGACGTTCAACGCAGGCATCGGGATGGTGCTGGCGGTGGATGCAAGTGAAGGCCGCAAAAATCACCATGGTTCTGGGCGACGCAGGCGAAACGGTGCATCAACTGGGCACGATCACGGCAGGCGAGGGCGTGCGCTATACAGGCGCGCTTTTGTGACCAAACGGGTTGCGATACTGATCTCGGGGGGCGGCTCCAATATGGTGGCGCTGGCGCAATCCATGCGCGGCGATCACCCGGCGCGGCCCGTACTGGTATTGTCCAATGACCCGCAGGCGGGTGGGCTGGCCAAAGCGCGCGAGATGAACATCCCGACACTGGCGATTGACCACAAACCTTACGGCAAGGATCGCGCCGCGTTCGAGGACGCTTTGCAAAAGGCGCTGGAGATCGCCAAGCCCGATATCATCTGTCTTGCCGGCTTCATGCGCATCCTGACGCCCGAATTTACGGCCAAATGGGAAGGGCAGATGCTCAATATCCATCCTTCGCTTTTGCCCAAATACAAAGGGTTGCACACCCATGCCCGTGCGCTTGCGGCGGGCGACGCTGAACACGGGTGCTCTGTGCATGAAGTGACCGCTGCGCTGGACGATGGTCCGATTCTGGGGCAGGCGCGGATGGCGGTGCTGGATGGGGATACGCCGGAAACGCTTGCCGCGCGGCTGCTGCCATTGGAACACGCGCTTTATCCGGCTGTCTTGCGGCGCTTTGCGGCGGGTGACCGCACCCCCGTCAATCTGGGCGGGTGAAGCTGCACTTTTCATCGCTCCGGCAATCGCCTATCAGTGGTGCCAATGATGAATGAATGTGCGGCACGCGAGCAGATATGAAGACAATCACAACGACCGAAGACTTGGCGGCTTTCTGCCAAGAGGCTGCAAAGCGCGCCTATGTCACCGTCGACACCGAGTTTCTGCGCGAGCGTACCTATTATTCCAAGCTTTGCCTCGTGCAGTTGGCCTATCAGGACGACAAAGGCGCCGATGCAGCCCTTGTCGATCCACTGGTCGAGGGGCTGTCGCTTGAGCCGCTCTACGAGCTGTTTCGCGACCATGGTTGCGTCAAAGTATTTCACGCCGCCCGCCAGGACCTTGAGATTTTCTATGTCGATGCAGGCGTGATTCCTGAGCCGCTTTTTGACACGCAGGTCGCCGCGATGGTCTGCGGCTTTGGCGAACAGGCGGGATATGAGACACTGGTGCGCAAGATCGCGAAATCGGACCTCGATAAATCCTCGCGCTTTACCGATTGGTCACGCCGCCCGTTGACGGACGCGCAGGCGACCTATGCTTTGGCCGATGTCACGCACCTGCGCGACATTTATGAATATCTGTCCGCCCGTTTGGCCAAGTCTGGCCGCAGCAAATGGGTGACCGAAGAGATGGCGGTGTTAGAAGACCCGACCACCTATCAGTCGGACCCCGAGAACGCGTGGAAGCGCGTGAAAACACGCACGCAATCAGGCAAGTTTCTAGCGATTGTGCGCGAATTGGCCCGTTTCCGCGAGGATTACGCCCAAAGCCGCAACATCCCCCGCAACCGCGTGTTCAAGGATGACGCGCTGGTAGAGTTGGCGTCGACCAAACCGCTCTCCGAGAAAGACCTTGGGCGGTCGCGTCTGTTGCTGCGCGAGGCGCGCAAAGGCGATATCGCGAACGGTATTCTGGCCGCAATCAAAGCGGGCCTGGAGATAGCCCCCAAAGATATGCCCAAGGTGGATAGCGCACGTGCCAAACTGCAGGTGAACCCCGCTTTGGCCGATATGCTGCGCGTGTTGCTGAAAGCCAGAACCGACGATGCAGAGGTTGCGCCGAAACTGATCGCCACGTCCTCGGACTTGGATGCACTGGCGGCAGGCGAACGCGATGTTGCTGCCCTGCGCGGCTGGCGGCGTGAAGTCTTTGGCAATGACGCGCTGGAACTCTGCGAAGGCCGTGTCGGTCTGGCTGTCAAAGGTCAAAAGGTCGTCACTGTTGCGCTTTGATCTGGACGATGCGGGATAGGGGGCCTACATCCCCTTACACACCGAAACCAAAGGCATAAAATGGCAAACCCTGATTTTGAAGAGCTCGTCGATACCTTTGAATTCCTGGACGATTGGGAAGACCGCTATCGTCACGTGATTGACATGGGTAAGGCGATGGACCCGCTGGAAGACGCGCTGAAGGTGCCCGCGACCAAGGTTGACGGCTGCGCCAGCCAGGTTTGGCTCGTGCCCAAAATCGAAGGTGATGTGTTCACCTTTCGCGGCGAAAGCGACGCGATGATCGTGCGGGGCCTGATCGCGGTGCTCTCCGCCCTCTATAACAACCAGCCCGTCAGCGAGATTGTGAAAATTGATGCACCGGCCGAGTTGGGACGTCTGGGCCTGAATGATCATTTGTCGGCGCAACGCTCGAACGGGCTGCGGGCGATGGTTGAGCGGATCCGCGAAACAGCGGCGGCAGCGACCTAAGGGATCGCCGTCAGTGCCGGCGTCAGATCGCCATAACCGGTAAAGCGCCGCTCGAATTTTAACCCGAGCTTTGCCGCGCAAGCCTCTGCTTTTAAGGTTAAATCTGCGTCATCTGTCTGCGCCTGATAGACCAGTTTTTCGTAGTTTCCAAAGTACATGTCGCGAAGTTCAGGGTGGCGGCTCAGGCCCAGAGGCTGCCACACAAAGGCATCAAACTGGCGCACCAGAAAATCGGTCAGATAAAACGCAGTGACCTCGTCCTTTGCGGCAAAAGCCTCATTGCCTTCAAAGAATGAATAGCAATGCGGGCCCGCGACCATGCCGATCCCCATGTCGTCACAGGCCGCTTGCAACTGCCCGCCGGTGCCGCAATCAGCGTAGACCACAAAAAGCTGGTCATAAGCATCGCGGTATTTGGCCACGGTTTTGCGAACCGCAGGGACGATTTTTTCAGGGTGGTTGTGCAGGATGGCCGGCAGGCACTGCAGATCAAGGTGATCAAGGCCGTTTGCCGCTTTGATCGCCAGAATTTCACGTGCGAGCGCGCCGCAGGCAATCAAAAGAACGCGCCCCTGTCCCTCAGGGGCGATCCCTTGGGTGGTCAGGATGGCGTCAGTTGTCATTGCGGTCGCTGTACCTGCGCCACAGATACGCCGCACACAGCGCACTCAGGCTCAGGATGGCAAAACCTGTCATGGGGGCAGCCTGCAATCCGTCCAAGGCGGCTAACGCCACTGCGATTGTGGCCGCCGCAGCCGCCATCACAAGGACAAGGATAAAGATCAGTCGTTCAATGGGCATGTCGTCCTCCTAGATTTCTCAGATAAGAACGACACGCCAGTTTTGTAAGATCAGACCGCAGTTGCAGCTTGATTGTGCTTGCGGGCCATAAAGGTCTTGGCGGTTTCCACAGCGACAGCCGCATCGCGGCAATAGGCATCAGCGCCAATCGCTTTGCCGAACTCTTCGTTCAGGGGCGCACCACCGACGAGCACGACATAATCCTCGCGCATGCCCTTTTCGATCAGCGTATCGATCACGACCTTCATATAGGGCATCGTGGTGGTCAGCAGGGCGGACATGCCAAGGATATCGGGCTTTTCGCTTTCCAACGCGTCAAGATAGGATTCGACCGCATTGTTGATGCCCAGATCGACAACCTCAAAACCCGCGCCTTCCATCATCATGGACACAAGGTTCTTGCCGATATCGTGGATGTCGCCTTTGACCGTGCCAATCACCATCTTGCCCACACGGGGCGCGCCGGTTTCGGCAAGCAGAGGTTTGAGGATAAACATCCCGCCCTTCATGGCGTTGGCCGCAAGCAGCACCTCTGGCACAAACAAGATACCATCACGGAAGTCATTGCCGACGATCGTCATGCCGCCCACAAGCGCCTCTGTCAGAACGCGGTAAGGTTCCCAACCGCGGGCGATGAGGATATTCACCCCTTCCTCGATCTCTTCCTTCATTCCATCGTAAAGGTCATCGAACATCTGCGCGACGAGATCTTCGTCATTCAGTTCGGACAGGATGATGTCATCTTCTTCGTCGGACATGGGCCGTGCCTTTGTATGAGTTTGCAAAACAGTATTGCGCCTAATTGTGAACTTCTAGCGGTTGTTTTCCGACATGTCCAAGAACATGACCGACCTTGTGTTGCTGGTGTTCGTGAATTGTTCTAATAAAGATTATGGATGATCTGCCAGTTCAAAAATCCCACCTGACGCCGGGCCGCGCGGCACAGTCAAATCCGGACAACCGGTTTGACCGATTGCACGCCGAGGCCGTCGATGATGGCTGGACGCCAGAGCAGGATCTGCCGGTTCTGCGCACCGAAACCACTGATGAGATCGCGCGGTCGGTTATCACGCGCAACACCTCACCGGATTTGTCGTTCGACCGGTCGATCAACCCCTATCGCGGGTGCGAACACGGGTGCATCTATTGCTTTGCGCGTCCCAGCCATGCGTTTCTGGGGCTCTCACCCGGTTTGGATTTCGAAACCAAGCTGATTGCGCGCCCCAATGCGGCAGAACAATTGCGCAAAGAGCTCTCGAACCCGCGCTATACGCCAAAGACCATTGCGATCGGTACCAATACAGATGCCTATCAACCCATTGAGAAATCGCGTGAAATCATGCGCGAAGTCTTGCAAGTCTTGGCCGAGTTCAACCACCCCGTCGGGATTGTCACCAAGGGCACCTTGATCGAACGCGATAGCGATATTCTGGCACCCATGGCCGCCAAGGGTCTCGTCAGGGTCGGCATTTCGATCACAACGCTGGATCCCAAAACATCGCGCGCGATGGAACCGCGGGTGCCGTCACCTGCCGCACGGCTGCGCACGATCCGGCGATTGACTGAAGCGGGAATTCCGGTGCGTGTGATGGTTTCACCCATTGTCCCCGCGCTCACTGATCATGAACTTGAGGCCATTCTGGAAGCCGCCAAAGATGCGGGCGCGGTCGCTGCGTCTTCAATCGTTCTGCGGCTTCCGCGCGAAGTGGCGACGCTCTTTCGCGACTGGCTGGCCGATCATTACCCCGACCGTGCAGCGCGTGTGATGGGGCGGGTGCGCGAATTACACGGCGGCAAGGACTATGATCCTGACTTTGGCAAACGGATGGTCGGGCAGGGCCCTTGGGCTGCGATGATGCAACAGCGGTTCAAACTTGCGACACGCAGGCTCGGCCTTGACCGAAGCCTACCCCCTTTGCGGACAGATTTGTTCGCCCGCCCCATAAAGTCAGGCGATCAGCTTTCGCTCTTCTGATGCGCTGCTGCGTTATTATCGGCCCAAAAATATCCCGGGGGAGCCACCGCAGGTGGCGGGGGCAGCGCCCCTTGGCCTGGCCCTAAGACTTCCGTCGCCGACCGCGCCGTGGTGATGCCTCGGGGCCTGCGCCATCGGTGCCGTCAGATGCAGAGGAAAACCCACCCAGTGCTGCGGTAATTTGCTCCAAAGTGGGAAGTTCACCCTTGGGGCGTGTCTCAAGCGCATCCCGCATCGCACGCAGGTGTTCCGGCGTTGTACCACAACAGCCACCGATGATTGTGGCGCCGCAATCACGTGCAAGGCAGGCGTAATCCGCCATCAGTTCGGGCGTGCCGTCATAGTGGATATGCCCGTCGTGATATTTGGGAATGCCGGCATTGCCCTTTGCGATGATGGGCAGGGTCGGTCCGGCGGCCGCAAAGCCAAGCACCGTGCGCAACAAATCCGATGCTCCCACGCCGCAGTTTGCGCCAAAGGCCAGCGGCTGATGCGCCAGCTTGCCGACTTTCTTGACCATATCGGCCGATGTCAGCCCCATCATGGTCCGTCCGGCGGTATCAAAGCTCATCGTGCCGCACCACGGCATATCGGCCAATGCAAAGGCCTCGGCTGCGGCGGCAAATTCTTCGGCTGCACTGATCGTTTCAACCCAAAGCACATCCGCGCCACCGGCCTTCAGACCCTCGGCCTGTTCATGGAACATCTCAACCGCGATTTCATGGGTCAGGCTGCCCATCGGGGCCATAATCTCGCCGGTCGGGCCAACCGAGCCTGCCACGACGATTGTGCGCCCTGAGGCATCTGCCACCTCACGGCCCAGTTCAGCGGCGGCTTTGTTCAACTCATGCACACGGCCTTCGGCGCCATGCAGTTTCAGGCGCGATGCGTTGCCACCAAAGCTGTTGGTCAGGAAGATATCACTGCCAGCATCTGCAGCCCCTTTGTAGAGCGCGATGATCTTGGCGGTTTCATCAATGTTCCACATTTCGGGCGCATCGCCCGACATCAGCCCCATGTTGAACAGATTGGTCCCTGTCGCCCCGTCGGCCATCAGCCAATCGTTGGTTTCAAGAAGCTTTGAGAGGGCATTGGTCATATCGGGCTCCGGCTTGCGCAAGGGGTTTGCTTTGCGGTGTCATGTCTTTGCAAGCGATGCAAATGCAAAGGATGCATGGTCATTATGTAAGAAATGATAAAACCGCGCCGGTCAATGGCGCGGTTCGGGGATGTGCTGATCGGGGCGTGGCCCTTCTCAGACTTCTTTCATCAACTGCGCTTTGGCCTCGGCCATCAGTTCGATCATTTTGGTGCGGATGGTCACCTCATCGGCCTTGTCACCCAGATCACCGGCGACCTTGCGATAAACATCTTCATGACCGGCTTCCTCAAAATCGGACTTGACGACTTCTTTGGCGTATTCGGCTGCTTCGTCACCGGTTTTACCCATCAGTTCTGCGGCCCAAAGACCGAGCAGTTTGTTGCGCCGTGCATCTGCTTTGAATTGCATTTCGGCGTCATGGGCGAATTTGTTTTCAAACGCATTCTCGCGATCGTCGAAGGTTGTCATCGATTTGGCCTCTTGATTTGGACAGGTGTTACTACTGATATGCCTCTCACGGTGCTTGCCCGCAAGGGGGGCTTGCACTATGACGCGCACATGATGCGGTCCACGCCGGGCCGAAATGGGGCAAGGGGTCAGCATGTCACGTCGTAAAAAGATTTATGAAGGCAAGGCAAAGGTTCTTTATGAAGGCCCCGAGCCAGGCACTTTTGTCCAATATTTCAAGGATGATGCCACCGCATTCAACGCCGAGAAGAAGGCTGTGATCGAAGGCAAGGGCGTGTTGAACAACCGTTTGTCCGAATATTTCATGACCGGTCTGGGCCAAATCGGAATCCCCACACATTTTATCAAACGCCTCAATATGCGCGAGCAGTTGATCCGTCAGGCCGAGATTATCCCGCTTGAAGTGATCGTACGCAATTTCGCCGCCGGTTCGATGGCCAAGCGTATGGGCATGGAAGAAGGCACCCCGTTGCCGCGCCCGATCGTCGAGTTTTCCTATAAAGACGACAAGCTGGGCGACCCGCTGGTGCCGGAAGAATATATCATCGCCTTCGGTTGGGCGTCGCAGCAAGAGATGGACGATATCGTCAGCCTTGCGTTGCGCGTGAACGACTGGATGTCAGGCGTCATGTATGGTGTCGGTATCAAGCTGGTGGATTTCAAGATCGAGATTGGCCGCGTCTGGGACAACGAATTTCCGCGCCTGATCTTGGCGGATGAAATCAGCCCCGATAGCTGCCGCCTTTGGGATATCGAGACGGGCCAGAAGCTTGATAAGGACGTGTTCCGCCGCGATCTGGGCAACCTGACCGACGCCTATACCGAAGTGGCAAGGCGCCTTGGTGTTTTGCCGTCCAATGTCACCCATACCCCCAACAAACCCACTCTGATCAACTGATCTTGCGACCCTAGCGAACAAAGGACCTGCCCATGAAAGCCCGCGTACATGTCATGCTCAAAAACGGTGTGCTGGATCCACAAGGCGAGGCGGTCCGCCACGCGCTTGGGACACTTGGCTTTGACGGGGTGAACGGCGTGCGGCAGGGCAAAGTGATCGAGCTTGATCTGGCCGATGGGACATCCGAGGCCACGATTGTCGAGATGTGCGAAAAGCTGCTCGCGAACACCGTGATCGAAAGCTACAGCGTCGAGGTGCTGTGATGCGCGCCGCTGTTATCGTATTCCCCGGATCGAACTGTGATCGCGACATGGCTGTTGCGCTAAAGGCAGCGGGCGCTGATGTCAGCATGGTTTGGCACAAAGACGCGAGCCTGCCCGAGAATGTTGATCTGGTCGCGGTCCCCGGTGGGTTTTCGTTTGGTGATTACCTGCGCTGCGGTGCGATTGCTGCGAAATCACCGATCTGCAAGGCGGTCGTCGCCCATGCCGAGCGCGGTGGTTATGTGCTGGGCGTTTGCAATGGCTTTCAGGTGTTGACAGAAACAGGGCTCTTGCCGGGCGCCTTGATGCGCAATGCGAACCTTAAGTTCATCTGCAAGACCGTTGAATTGAAAGTAGAAACCTCAAATTCCGCTTTTACAGAAGGTTATAATGCCGGTGACAGTGTTGGCTATCCTGTGGCCCATCACGATGGCAACTATACCGTCGATGCGGAAACGCTTGTCGCGTTGAAGGCCGAGGATCGTATCGCGTTCACCTATGCCGATAACCCCAACGGGTCGATCGACAATATCGCGGGTGTCCTGTCTGCGAACCGGCGTGTTCTTGGCATGATGCCACACCCCGAACGTGCGGTGGACGCAGGCCACGGTGGGACCGACGGACAGGCGCTTTTCCGCGGGCTGGTAGGGCAATTTGCCCAAGCGTGATCTGCTTGCTTGCCGCGTTGGGGCTGCGGCTCTAAACTCCACGTAT
Organism: uncultured Alphaproteobacteria bacterium; assembly: GCA_942490805.1. Lineage (GTDB taxonomy): Bacteria > Pseudomonadota > Alphaproteobacteria > Rhodobacterales > Rhodobacteraceae > Yoonia. Next base: position 198,717 of record CALNYU010000013.1, read on the forward strand.
GTTGGGCATGACTAACTCTGGCAGCGGCCGGCGCCGCGGCAAATGGTATCTGCGACTGGCTGTGCTGGTTGTCTGCCTGTTTGGCGTGATTGTGATCTACGTCTCCAACCAGCTTCTGACACAGCGCTTTACCGAAACCATCAGCAACCGCTCTGATGTGCGACTGGCGCTGTATGTCACCAACCTGATGAACGAATTGCAGCGTAATTCCGTTGTGCCGCAGCTGCTGTCTCGCGACCCTGATTTGATTAAAGCGCTGGAGAATAAGGACTATTCGCTTTCAACAGCGCGCCTTCTGTCTTTCGTGGATGAAATTGGTGCGGCGTCCTTGACGCTTTTGGATCGGGACGGTCGTGCCGTGGCGGCGACAGATCGCAACCGGATCGGCACGGACCACCGCCAAAACCCCTATTTTGTTGATGCACAGCGTAGCAACCAAACTGTTTACACCACCTATCTGCGCGATGAAGGCGGGTTTGCCTATGTGTATTCACGGCGCGTCGAGGTGGCGGGCACGCTGCTTGGTGTGATCATGGTCGAGGTGAATGGCCAACGGCTTGAAACGGGCTGGGCAGGGGTGTCGGACGCGGTGCTGGTGATGGACAGCGAAGGCACGATTATTATGGCGACCGAACCGCGCTGGCGCGGTTTGAAAGAAGACGAAGCGCTGGCGCGTCAATCCGCCCCATCCGCAATTGAACGGGCCATCCGTGCCACGCAAGGGTGGGGCGCGCTTCCTGCTGACGCGTATTTGCGCGGTGAGGCCGTGTTGCGGCGCGAAATGCGGGTGCCGCATCAAGGCTGGCGCATGGTCAGCTATACGACCTACGCCTCTGTGCGCGAGCGCGTGAATGGCATTCTGGCACTTGAGGTCATGGGATTCGCGATCCTGCTGGCGCTGTTGTTCTGGGGCAGTTCGCGGCGCACGGCGTCGCGTCTGGTTTTCTTTCAACGCGAGTCAGCAGAGCTTCGCGCATTGAACCGCCGTTTGCAGCGGGAAATCGCCGAGCGCGAGAAGGTCGAAAAGACGCTGCAAGTGGCCGAACAAACCATCGCGCAATCATCAAAACTGGCCGCCTTGGGCGAGATGTCGGCAGCGGTAAGTCATGAGTTGAACCAGCCCTTGGCAGCGATGAAAACCTACCTTGCAGGGGCGCGGCTGTTGCTGCAACGCGAACGCCCTGAAGAGGCGCTGTCATCCTTCCAGCGGATTGATGATCTGCTTGAGCGGATGGGGGCGATCACGCGGCAATTGAAGTCCTATGCGCGCAAGGGCGCAGAAGCATTTGAACCAGTAGATACAAGGGCTGCGGTATCAACGGCGCTGTCTTTGATGGAACCGCAGCTCAAAACCCGCGCGGTCAATATCATTCGCACTTTGCCTAATGAACCGGTGATGATTATGGGTGATCGCTTGCGGCTGGAACAGGTGATTATCAACCTGCTGCGCAACGCATTGGACGCCACCAAACTCTCGGCCAATCCGACCATCGAAATCCTGCTCGCGGCGGGTGATACCGTCAGTATCCAGATCCGTGACAACGGTGAGGGGATCGAGAATCTGGACGAATTATTCGAGCCTTTTTACACCACCAAACAACCTGGTGATGGGGTGGGTCTTGGGCTTGCCATCTCCTCCGGGATCGTCAACGACTTAGGCGGGCGTCTCACCGCGCGGAATGCGGTTGATGGCGGGGCTATATTCGAGGTGCAACTGCCAACCTACCGGCAGGATGCCGCCGCGGCAGAGTAAGGATAAGACCATGAGTAAAGTCATGAAGATCGCGATTGTAGACGACGAAAAAGACATGCGTCAGTCGATTTCACAGTGGTTGGCGCTGTCTGGTTTTGACACCGAAACATTCGCTTCCGCCGAAGAGGCGCTGCGCAGTTTGGGAAATGACTATCCCGGTATTGTCGTCAGCGACATCAAGATGCCCGGCATGGACGGGATGCAGTTTCTCAAAAAGCTCAAAGGCGTCGATAGCTCGCTGCCTGTGATCATGATCACAGGCCACGGTGACGTGCCCATGGCGGTAGAGGCGATGCGCGTTGGTGCGTTCGATTTTCTCGAAAAACCGTTCAACCCGGATCGCATGACCGAACTGGCCAAGAAGGCCACGACAGCGCGCCGTCTGACCCTTGATAACCGCGCGTTGCGCCGTGAATTGTCGGATGGCTCTGCGCTGATCAAGAAACTGATCGGGCAATCGCCGCCGATGGAGCGCCTGAAAGAGGATATCCTCGATCTGGGGCAGGCCGACGGGCATGTTCTGGTGGAGGGCGAGACCGGCACCGGCAAGACGCTTGTCGCGCATGCGCTGCACGCGGTCGGCGCACGGGCCAACAAGAAATTCGTATTGCTCAGCTGTTCCGCATATGACGAGGAAACACTGGGCCGCACCATTTTTGGCCCTGCCAATGATGACGAACCGATCCCGGCGATGGAAGAAGCGCGCGGCGGCACCTTGGTTCTTGAAGACATCGAGGCGCTAAGCCACTCGTTGCAAGCGCGTTTGCTGACAGCGATCAACAATCAGGGCACGCCGGCAGAAACGCGGATCGTGGCGATCTGTAACCTGCAAGAACAGGACCAGACCTGCGAAAGCGTGCTGCGTCCCGATCTGTTCTACAGGCTTGCCGCGCTGCGGATCACGGTGCCACCCCTGCGCCAGCGCGGCGAGGATATCCTGACGCTCTTTACCCGTCTGAGTGAGCAATTTGCCGACGAATACGGCTGTGACGCGCCACAGGTCAGCGCCCAGGAGGCCGCCCAGCTTTTGCAGGCCCCATGGCCGGGCAACGTGCGCCAGTTGATCAATGTGGCCGAGCGGGCTGTGCTGCAGAACCGGCGCGGATCGGGCTCGATTGCGTCGCTTCTGATGGCGGACACCGACGAAATGAAGCCCGCAATGACCACCGAAGGCAAGCCTTTGAAAGAGTTTGTCGAGGCCTTCGAGCGGATGCTGATCGACAACACGATGCGCCGCCACAAAGGGTCGATCGTGTCGGTGATGGACGAATTGTGCCTGCCGCGCCGGACATTGAACGAGAAGATGGCAAAGTATGGCCTGCAGCGCTCGGATTATCTCTAAGCTCACGCTGCAATAAATTCCCGTCATTTGAGGCACCCTGCACACAAGCCCTTGTGCTGGGTGCCTTTCGTCCCTTATGTATTGGTTACGGATGCTCGCGCGACAGTTGCGCGGTGACAGCCGATAGAGATTCTCTGTTTTGTTTTTTGACCACACATCAAAACAAGACAGCTGATTTGATCCCCCGGGATCAGGAGAACGCCACGGATCGTGCGACCCCGCCGACCGGGCCATGAACGGGCTTCAGCTTTGCTGGGGTCGGAGAAGAAACGCGATGCAAAGCGCGCACAACATGAGGCACGATGCAGCCGCCCCAAGGGGCGCTGGCACAGCCCGCGCGCAGATCGCCTTAATCAGACATGTAACACGGAGTTCGGCACCCCCAGGGGCGCCACCGCGGTTATGTGCGAACGGATACAATGCCAAAGAAAATGCTAATAGATGCCACGCACGCGGAAGAAACCCGCGTTGTTGTGGTCGACGGAAACAAAGTCGAAGAATTTGATTTCGAAAGCCAGTTCAAGCGCCAGCTTGCCGGCAATATATACCTCGCAAAGGTAACACGGGTAGAACCATCGCTGCAGGCAGCGTTTGTAGACTATGGCGGCAATCGTCATGGTTTTCTTGCGTTCTCGGAAATTCACCCCGATTACTATCAGATCCCGATCGCCGACCGCGAAGCGCTGATCGCCGAGGAAAAAGCCTATGCCGAGAGCCTGAAAGCCGAAGCAGAGGCCGAGGAAGAAAAGCCAAAACCAACGCGCCGCCGCCGCAGCAGATCGGCCGCCGCAAAAACAGCCAGCGATGACGCGGTCATCACATCCGAGGTTGAAACCGACGAGGAAGAGACCTCTGGTGATATCGCGGGCATGGAAACCATTGATCTGGGTGACAGCGAAGAGGGCAGCTCGCCCATGGAACTGGTCGGCGAGACACCTGTGGATACACCGGCTGCTGACGAAGACCTTGATGACGACGAGGAAGACGATCAGGCGGATCCGCAGAGCAAGGACGACACGATTGAAAGCGTCGCCGAGGAAGACGACACCGACGAGGTGCGCCCTGTCCGCAAGCCGCGCCCGAAGCGTTATAAAATTCAAGAGGTGATCAAGGTTCGCCAGATCCTCTTGATCCAGGTCGTAAAAGAAGAGCGCGGCAACAAGGGTGCCGCCCTGACCACCTATCTGTCACTGGCTGGCCGTTATTGTGTCTTGATGCCAAACACCGCGCGCGGTGGGGGTATCAGCCGCAAGATTACCAACGCCGCCGATCGTAAGAAGCTCAAAGAGATCGCCAATGACATGACCGTGCCCGAGGGCGCGGGCCTGATCATTCGCACCGCCGGATCGCAGCGCACAAAGGCCGAGATCAAGCGCGATTACGAATACCTGCAACGTATGTGGGAGCAGATCCGCGAACTGACGCTGAAATCGACAGCGCCCGCGAAAATCTACGAAGAAGGCGATCTGATCAAACGTTCGATCCGCGATCTCTATTCCAAAGAGATCGACGAAGTGATCGTCGCAGGCGAGGCGGGGTATCGCACTGCCAAGGACTTCATGAAAATGATCATGCCGTCCCACGCCAAGAACGTAAAATACTACGCCGAACAGATGCCGCTTTACGCGCGCTATCAGGTTGAAGGCTATCTCAACGGCATGTTTAACCCCACGGTCCAACTGCCTTCTGGCGGCTATATCGTGATCGGCATCACCGAGGCGCTGGTCGCCATCGACGTCAACTCTGGTCGTGCGACCAAAGAAGGCTCGATCGAACAAACGGCGCTGAAAACCAACCTTGAGGCCGCCGATGAGGTCGCCCGCCAATTGCGTCTGCGCGATTTGGCCGGTCTGATCGTGATCGACTTTATCGACATGGACGAGCGCCGTAACAACGCGTCGGTTGAAAAGCGTTTCAAAGACAAGCTCAAGACGGACCGCGCCCGCATTCAGGTGGGCCGGATTTCGGGCTTTGGTCTGATGGAAATGTCACGCCAGCGCCTGCGCCCCGGTATGCTTGAGGCGACAACGCAGATGTGTAGCCATTGTCACGGCACGGGTCTTTTGCGGTCTGATGATAACGTCGCACTCTCGATCCTGCGCGCCTTGGAAGAAGAGGGTGTGCGCGGTCGGTCCAAAGAGGTGCTGATCAAGGCGCCGATTTCGATTGCCAACTTCCTGATGAATGGCAAGCGCGAACATATCGCTGATATCGAGGCACGCTATGGCATGTCCGTACGGATCGAATGTGATCCGACGCTGGTATCACCAGACTTCGCGATTGAAAAATTCAAGACAGCCACCCGCGTAGTCCCTGATGCGGCACCGATCATGGCCTCTGCGGTCATGATGGATGATGACGATGATGTCGTTGAAGACGCCAACATCATCATTGATAGCGATGAGAGTGACGACACCACCACAAACGGGGGCGAGGGTCACGCGCACTCAGCTGACGGCGAAGACAAACCCAAGCGCAAGCGCCGCAGGCGTCGGCGTCGTCGGGGTGGAAGCGGCAACAATGGTGAGAACCAGAATGGCGACAACCAGAACGGCGATGACGACGACGCAGAAAACGGTGCCGAAGCCGCACCACAAGAGGTTGCGGTAGAAGCAACCGAGGATGCGCCAGCGCCCGAAGAAAAGCCCAAGCGCACGCGGAGCCGTCGCAAGAAGCCTGTAGAGGGCAAAGCCGAGGTTGTGACAGAGGCCGCACCTGCCGAGGAAAAACCCGCTGAGGAGGCCGCAGAAGACAAGCCTGCGCCGAAAAAGCGGACACGTCGCAAAAAAGCTGATGCTTCCGAGGAGGCCTCCGTCGCCGAAGAGGCAGACGCACCGGCTGCGGAAGAGAAGCCCAAGCCGAAGCGCCGTAGTCGCGCCAAGCCGAAAGCGGAAGCCGAGGTTGTGGTAGCTGAGGCAGAGGCAGAGCCAGCCGCCGCCGCACCTGAGGCAGAGGCACCTGCACCTGAGGCAGAGGCACATGAACCTGCTCCGGCACCAGAGCCTGCACCGGCCCCAACGCCAGAGCCGGCAGCTGCGGAAGCGGAAGCAGAAGTTGATGATGGCAAGCCCAAGCGCAAAGGCTGGTGGTCACTGGGCCGCTAATGTCCGCGAGCGTTGTCATCACAGGGGGCTGCGGTTTTCTGGGCGCGGCGCTTGCACAACGGATTGTTGAACACGGAATGACGCTGCCCGATGGGCGGCGTCTTTCTGTTCCTCATATCCACCTTTGGGACCGGCCTGAAACGGACGCGCCGGTCCTTCCCAATACAACGTTCACCGCGATTGATGTCGCTGACAAAGAGGCCGTTCTAGCCGCGATGCCTGACGATGTGGCGGTGATCTATCACCTTGCCGCAGTGGTTAGCGGGCAGGCTGAGGCGGATTTTGATCTTGCGATGAAGGTCAATCTTGGCGGCACCACTGCGGTGCTCGAGGCGGCAAAATCGGTTTGCGCGGGTGTGCCGGTGATCGGTACGTCCTCACTGGCGGTTTATGGTGGCAACCCCAGTGAGCCTTTGACCGAAGACACACAAATTCAACCGCAAAATACCTATGGCGTGACCAAAGCCATGGCGGAACTGGTCATGGCAGACTACCGCAGACGCGGGTGGGTGGATGCCCGCACCTTGCGCTTGCCAACCATCACCGTGCGTCCCGGACGGCCCAATGCCGCCGCATCGTCTTTTGCGTCATCCATCATCCGCGAACCTTTGGGCGGCGTGCCTGCCATCTGTCCGGTTGATCCTGACATGTCGCTTTGGATTGCTTCACCCGATGCAGCGGTCACAGCACTTTGGCATGCGGCATCTGTCCCAGCCGCAGATTGGCCCGCCTTTGGCGCCGTGAATGTGCCGGGGCTTCAGGTGCAGGTGCAGGCGATGATTGCAGCATTGCGCGCGCGGGCGGGCGATGGCACCGCTGATCTGATTGAAATGAAACCTGACCAGCGCATTATCGATATTGTTGGCACATGGCCCACGCTGTTTGATACCGCATTGGCGCAATCTTTGGGCTTTGTCGGGGACGCTGGGTTTGATGCGATCCTCGATCAGGCTTTCTTGATGAAATAAAGCTGCCCCTCGGCAGTTTCTTCTGACGCGATCAATTCATGCCCCGCTTCGGCGCAAAAATGCGGCACGTCGATAATTGCCGCCGGATCATCGGCCAACACGCGCAGAACCTGACCAGACCCCAAGGCCTGCAAGCGTTTGCGCGCTTTGAGAACGGGAAGCGGGCACAGCAGCCCTTTGGCATCAAGATCAGCATCATAGGTCATGGGGTGGAGTTAGGTGTGATATTTCATTTTGTCCACCAACTTGTGACATCTTGGGCCGTGACCTCGCGCGAAAGCTCGCTTAAGCAGGGGCAAAGGAAATGAAATGCTCGACACTGCTTTAATTTTTGACGCCGCCTTGCTGCCTGCGATGCTCATTGCGATGCTGGCGGGCATTCTATCGTTCCTCAGCCCCTGTGTCCTGCCAGTCGTGCCGCCTTACCTTGCCTATATGGGCGGTGTATCGGTGAGCGAAATGGAAGAGACCAGCGCTGCGCGCAAACGCGTTTTTGTCTCAGCCGTGTTCTTTGTGCTGGGGCTTTCGACGATCTTTCTGCTGCTGGGCCTTGCGTTTTCGACAATGGGCCGAATGCTCTTGCAGGTGCAGGATTGGTTCATCGTTGTCGCGGGCGCCATGATCATGATTCTTGGCGCGCATTTCATCGGCGTATTCCGCATCGGCTTTCTGGACCGCGAATTACGCGTTGATGCGGGGGATAAGGGCGGGTCTGCCTTTGGGGCCTATCTGTTGGGTCTTGCCTTTGCCTTTGGGTGGACACCTTGTCTTGGGCCGATCCTTGGCGCAATCCTCAGCCTTGCGGCCTCTGAGGCCGATGTCGCGCGCGGCACTCTGCTCTTGGCGGTCTATGCCTTTGGCCTTGGCATTCCCTTTCTTTTGGTCGCGGCTTTCTTTCCGCGCCTCAAAGGTGTCATGGGCTGGATGAAGCGCCACATGGACCGGATCGAGAAGATCTCGGGCCTGCTTCTGTGGACCGTTGGCTTGATGATGATGACCGGCCAATTCGCCGCCTTTAGTTATTGGCTGCTTGAACGGTTCCCCGCGCTCGCTTTGATTGGCTAGGCTCTTATCCTTTACCGCAGAACCCGCTAACCTGCAGCCGATAAGCCAAGAGGGGCAGGGATGAACGCGCAGGTCGGACAGGTCAGGAAGAGGCGGGTATTCCACATCCCCGGCTACGACCCTATTCATCCGCGGCGTTACCGTGAACTTTACCGGACTGAAGGGGCCGCGCAGGCCAAAATCAGTGGCTATGAGATCGGGATCAAAGCAGAGACGTCGGATGCGTCTTTTCGTTGGACCGTTGGCGCACGCATTGACGGCCAGCCTGTCATGGCGCAAGTCGACGTGCTGGTCTGGTCGGACATCGTGCGCGACAGCATGGCACAATCGATACCTGCAACATATTGGCAATTGCTGCAAACCGCATGGACCTACATCAGTACCGGCACGCTGCGCCGTTTGATGTGGATGCGCAAAGGCCCGGTGATCGCGGCCCTTTATCCGGTGGTGATGCTGCTGTCGCAATTGGCGCTGGCTATCGGGGTTGGCTCGTGGCTTGGCGGGCTGGTGGAAGACATCGGGCAGGGCGGTATTTCTATGGGTCGGCTTGTCTGAAGGGCCGATTTATGCGGGGCTGACTTGGGCACTCTGGGCGTTGGGATGGGCCGTGATGATCGCAGTCGCGGTGGCAATCCTGCGCTGGTTCAAGGCCCGTGATAACAAGCTCTTCGCCTATTACCTGATGCACGACTACGCCTATTCGGCGCAATTGCGCGGGGGCACACCGCCCGCACTGGCCGCGCGGATGAAAGAATTCGAGGGGCTGATCGCCGAGGCCTTGGCCGAGGATGTGGATGAGGTTCTCGTGGTCGGGCACTCGTCAGGGGCGCATCTGGCGGTGTCAATCCTCGCGGAATTGCTGCGCGCGGGGCGGGTGCCTAAGGGTGGTCCGGCCTTGGCGTTTCTGTCGCTGGGGCAGGTGGTGCCGATGGTGTCGTTCCTGCCGCGCGCGCGCGAACTCCGGCGGGATCTGGCGTTTTTGTCCACCAGTGATGATCTGACATGGGTCGATGTGTCGGCCCCCGGCGATGGATGCTGTTTTGCACTCTGTGATCCGGTGGCGGTGTCGGGCGTTGCGCCTGAAAACAAACGCTGGCCTTTGGTGATATCGGCTGCCTTTACCCAAAGCCTTTCGCCTGCGCGCTGGAAGGCCCTGCGGTGGCGGTTTTTCCGGCTGCATTTTCAGTATCTCTGCGCCTTTGATCAGCCGAAAGATTACGATTATTTCCAGATCACCGCAGGCCCTTTGACGCTTGGTACGCGCTATGCAGGGCGCAAACCGTCCGCGTCGCGGATTGATATTCCTGTGTCCAAATACACGTCGCAGGTGCCCTGATGCAGTTGCCGCCCAAACCACTGTCGCGGCCTGACAAGGTTTCGCTCTGGCGGTACATGCGTCTGTTTCGCAAGGATATTCTGTCGGCGCAGCCTGCCAAGCTTTACCGCGCGTGGATGGCGGAATTTCGCACGCCGTTTTTTCGCAGCTATCTGGTGAACGATCCGGAACTGGTGAAAGAGGTGCTGGTGCGCAACCCCGATGCCTTTCCCAAGTCAGACCGCATTGGTGCGGGGCTGCGCCCTTTGCTGGGCAACAGTGTCTTTCTGACGAACGGGGACGAATGGAAGCGCCAGCGCCGCATCATCGACCCCGCGTTCGAGGGGGGGCGGCTGCGCGATACCTATCCGGGTATCCGTGATGCGGCAGATGCAGGCGTGGCGCGGCTGGCGGACGTGTCAGCAGACATGCCGCAAGAGATAGAGGCCATCACCAGCCATATCGCAGCGGATGTGATCTTTCGCACCCTGTTTTCTATCCCGATCGAGGATGAAACCGCGCAAGAAGTCTTTCATGCGTTCCGCGCTTATCAACGCACACAGCCTATTTTAAACCTTGCGGCCTTTATTCCTGGGCCGTCGTGGATGCCGCGGTTCTTCCGCTCTGAGACCCGCAAGACAGCGCAGCAAATTCGCAAGCTGATCACGAAGTTGACGCAAGACCGGTTGGATCTGATCGCGCAAGGCAATGCGCCGGATGATCTGGCAACCAAGATACTGACGACAAAAGATCCGGTAACGGGTGAGGCGTTCTCGCTGGATGAAATGATCGATCAGGTCGCGATCTTCTTTCTTGCAGGGCATGAGACAAGCGCTGCGGCTCTGGCGTGGGCGCTTTATCTTTTGGCCCTGCACCCTGACTGGCAGGATAAGCTTTGCGATGAAGCAAAGGGGTTTAGTGGCGATTTCGTGGACCTGTCAAAATTGAAGCACACCCGCGATGTGTTTCGTGAAACGCTCAGACTTTATCCGGCGGTGCCGATGATGGTGCGTGAGGCGGCTGAGACACAGCAATTCCGTGGCCGCACGATCAAGCGCGGCGCACAGATCGTTTTGTCGCCGTGGCACCTGCACCGGCACACGCGGCTTTGGGACAATCCCGATGGGTTTGATCCGGCCCGTTGGGATACCGAGAACGGCAAGTCCTGCGCGCGCGATGCCTATATGCCGTTCTCTGCGGGGCCGCGCATTTGTTCGGGTGCGGGGTTTGCCTTGATCGAAGGTGTCGTTGTCTTGGCGCGGCTTTTGAAGGCCTATGAATTTATCGCAGTCGAGGAACAGATCCCGGTTCCGGTGGCCCACCTGACCGTGCGCTCGACGGAAGGGATTTGGCTGCGAATCAAGGCGCGATAGGGGGCCATTGTTTCGAGTTTGCTTACAGAATGGGCAATTCGGACAATTTTGTCGGCATTGCCACAAAGAAATATGGCAATAATAGACACAACCTATGCGGGTAAAATGCCGTAAAATTACATAAAAACAATATTTTAGACTATGTTGTCTAAATGTGGCGCCAGAACTGGTATTTGCGAGGCTGCCTACATTGTGCCATTCTAAGTTTAATAAAGAGTGTGTTTTATTTGGGGGGCCAACGTCTCATGACAATTTCACTGCCAGGTTCGTCGAGAAAAGGTCTTACAGGCCTGTTTAAGCGGAAAGCTGATACTGTTTCCAAGCGTCCGACTGCCAAAAAACAGCTCGGCGGCTCTGATCTTGCAAAGCTGTTCGATAAGCAAGCCCGTACTGCAAAGCCGGTCAAGCCAGCAAAGCTGAGCGAAGGCGAGTTGAACGCAAGCGAACAACTGTCGAGCCTGCGCGGCGCGCTTTACTCGAAAAACTAGGTTTGCTTGAGCGCGCGCTCGAGCACGAAAATCCGTATCGCAGAGGCAAGCCCGAGATCACCTCGGGCTTCATCTATTTTAGCGGCAAGCCCATTGATTGTTTCGCCGTCCTCATCCGCATAGCGGCGGAACGCATCCCAAAAAATATCTTCCAGCGACACGCTGGTGCGGTGCCCACGCAGCGTCAAAGACCGTTTTACGGGGCGCCGGTGATCCTTCACTCGTCGTCGAACTTCAGTTGGTCGAGGCGGTTACTGGCGTGCTGCGCGCGGGTGGCGTCCAGCACTTTTTCAGCCTTCGTGCGGCCAAAGCGGACGGCGTTTTCGTCCGCTTTGGCCTTGGCCTCGGCCCGCGATTTTACTTTGCGCGCTTGGTTGAGGTTGATTGGCTTCATTTCGGGCCGATCATGTCCTCGGGACGCACGACTTTGTCAAACGTCGCCTCATCCACAAAGCCCAGCTTGATCGCTTCTTCTTTCAGCGTGGTGCCGTTCTTATGCGCGGTCTTGGCGACAGTCGTGGCATTGTCATAGCCGATGGTGGGGGCCAGTGCGGTGACCAACATCAGCGATTCCCGCATCAGTTTTTCGATCCGTGTGCGATCGGCGCGGATGCCGACAACGCAGTTATCGGTGAATGTCACAGATGCGTCGCCCAAAAGCTGCATGGATTGCAACACGTTATAGGCCATCATTGGCTTCATGACGTTCAGCTCAAAATGCCCTTGCGAGCCTGCAAAACCAACAGCCGCGTCATTGCCCATGACATGGGCGCAAACCTGTGTCAGCGCTTCGACCTGTGTGGGGTTCACTTTGCCGGGCATGATGGATGAGCCGGGCTCATTCTCGGGCAACATCAGCTCGCCCAGACCACAGCGCGGGCCAGAGCCCAGCATGCGGATATCGGCGGCGATTTTGTAAAGGCTGACGGCGACGGTTTTCAGCGCACCCGACATTTCGACCAATGCGTCATGGGCAGCGAGTGCTTCAAACTTGTTGGGTGCCGTCACAAACGGCAGGCCTGTGATCTCGGCCATATGCGCGGCGACGGTTTCGCCCCAGCCTTTGGGTGTGTTCAGGCCAGTGCCGACGGCGGTGCCGCCTTGTGCCAGCTCATAGATTGCGGGCAGGGCGGCTTTGATCCGGCGGATGCCCATGGCGACCTGATGGACGTAGCCCGAGAATTCTTGTCCCAAAGTCAGCGGTGTCGCATCCATCGTATGGGTGCGGCCGATTTTGATGATGTCGTCGAACTCTGCCTGCTTTTGCGCAAGGGCGGCATGCAGTTTCTCAAGCCCCGGCAACAGCACATCACGGGCAGTCATTGCCACCGCGATATGCATAGCAGTCGGGAAGGTGTCGTTGGACGATTGGCCCATGTTGCAGTGATCGTTGGGGTGTACGGGGTCTTTCGATCCGATCACGCCGCCCAGCATTTCAATCGCCCGGTTTGAAATCACCTCATTGGCGTTCATGTTCGATTGCGTGCCCGATCCAGTCTGCCACACCACCAGCGGAAAGTGATCATCCAGCTTGCCTGCCACAACTTCGGCGGCGGCCGCGATGATCGCATCAGCAAGTTCTGCGTCCAGTTTGCCGCGCTCTTTGTTGGCAATGGCACAGGCCTGTTTGATCACGCCCAAACCGCGCACGATGGCGACAGGCTGCTTCTCCCATCCGATCGGGAAATTCATGATTGAACGCTGCGTTTGTGCGCCCCAATAGCGGTCGCTGGGAACCTCTAACGGGCCAAAGCTGTCGGTTTCTGTACGTGTGTCGGTCATGATGTTCCCCTTAGGCTTTTCGCCTTTGACCTATAGGCAGCAGGGGGCGTTTGCGCAATATCGCATCACTGCCAAGGGCGGGTGATTACTTGCGAAATTTATCGAGGCTGACGACTTCGGCCTCTTTGGGCGCTTTGTCTTCTTCGGGCTCGACCATTTCGTCCATCGGGGCCTCTGCCACCTCATCGCTGGCATCATCCTCGTTCTGGGTTTCGAACCGCAGGCCGAATTCGACAGAAGGATCCACGAAGGTCTTGATCGCATCGTAAGGGATATAAAGCGTCTCGGGATTGTCGCCGAAGTTCAGCGTGATGGTAAAGCCTTCATCAGTGACTTCCAGATTGTCAAACCAGTGCTGGATCACCACCGTCATTTCGCCCGGATAACGGTCGGACAGCCAATCGGCGATTTCCACGTCCGGGTGCATCGTGTCAAAGGTGATGAAGAAATGGTGCTCACCCGGAAGCCCCTTTTTCTGCACATCTGTCAGGACCTCTTGGATCAGTCCACGCATGGCGCGGTGCATCAGATTTCCATAGTCGATCGTCGTCGTCACGGCAGCACTCTCCTTGCGGTCTTGTGGCTAGCATACGGGATTCGAAGCGGGTTGAAAGGGGGGCTGTCAGATCGCGCCGGTGATACCTGCCGCAGCAAGGCTGAGTGCCGCCGAAATAAGCAAAACCAGCGGCAGTGGCCAATGACGCCAGAGCAAAAGCAGCCCAGTGATTGCGGCAAGGCCAAGGGCCAGTGGTTGTAGCGTACCGAACTGCGGCCATATGAAATGCAGGGGGCCAAGAGAGACAGTGTCGACTTGGGCGAAAAAAACATGCACGGCGAACCAGAGCGACAGATTGGCGATGACCCCAACAACCGCTGCTGTGATCGCAGCCAGTGCGGCGCGCAAGCGTGGCCGCCCATCCAGCCAGTCGATCAGCGGCGCACCTGCGAATATCCAGATAAAGCATGGCACAAAGGTGACCCAAAGCGTCAGCGCGCCAGCCAGCAGCGCCATCGCCACGCCACCTTCGGCCATGCCTGCGATCATGCCGACAAATTGCGTCACAAGGATCAGCGGCCCCGGCGTTGTTTCCGCCAACCCCAAAGCATCCATCATCTGCGCGGTGCTGAGCCATGCGTAGGATACCACGACCTCTTGGGTCATATAGGCGAGCACCGCATAGGCCCCGCCGAAGGTGACAACCGCGAGTGTCGAAAAGAACACCCCGACATCCATGAGAAAGGCGTTGCCTGATATGGCGATGAGGCCAAAGGGGGCCGCCCAGATCAGACCGCCGACAAGCAGGACATTGAGGCTGTTACGCAGGCTGCCTGACCGGATGGTGGGTGTCGTGGCAGCACCAGATTGCCCTAGCGCGCCAATGAGCGCTGCGGCCCCGATCACAAGCGGAAAGGGCAGGGCAAAAAAGAAAAGTGCGACAAAGGCGGCGACAGCAAGGAACAGATGCGCTTTCTTGACCAGCGCACGCCGTGCGATTTTCAGCAGGGCTTCGATCACGATAATCACAACCGTCGCCTTCACGCCCAGAAACAGCGCCTGAACCACGGGCAGGTTGCCATAGGCCCCATAAGCCAGCGCAAGCGCTGCAATCACCAGCGCACCGGGCAACACAAAGAGCCCGCCACCGATCAGCCCGCCGATAATCCCCTGCCGTTTCCAACCGGCATAGGTGGCCAGCTGCATCGCCTCTGGTCCGGGCAATAGCATGCAAAACGAAAGCGCGCGCAGGAATTGATCCTCGCTCAGCCAGTCGCGTTTTTCGACCAATTCCTTGTGCATCAGGGCAATTTGCGCCGCAGGCCCGCCAAAGGACAAAAGCCCGATGCGCCCGAACACTGCGATAAGCTCAGATGTCATGCAATGTGATCCACCCTAGCCGAAAATGCGGCTGATCTCGCGCAGGATTTTCGCGCGGATCGTTGCGGGGTATTCGCGGTGGGTCCGGGCCGTCATGACAAATCCGTTGCGGGTAATCACAGCGCCACGAAAGAAATTCGTTATCGCAAGGCCCATCGATTCAATCGCAATCCCGTTAATGGTGACACCGGCGCTTTCTGCAGCATTGCGCGCGGCGCGCACATCAGCCCCGCTATTTGGTGTGCCATCGCCCGAGACGTCAATGACTTTGCGCGCGCAATTGGGTACCTGATCAAAGAGCCCCAAAGAGAAGAAAATCGCTTCGGCCGGGGCGGTGTCGGACAGAATAAACGCACGCTCCATCATGCGGGCCTTCTGGGCGAAACTTTCGACATCCAGCGCGGTGCGCATCTGTGTCCAAGGGATCGAAACGGTCTGCCTGTCCACACCGGACCATTGCACAACCGTGAGGTAATTTTCCCCTGCAACCATCGTCTCCACAATTTCGGGGTCGCGCAATGCGTCGGCCAATCCGTCGGTCTGCAACCGGTATTCCGCGCTGTCGATCGAGTTCGAGACATCCATGGTCAGGACCAAGGCAGTTTCGCACGCCTGCGATGCCACGGGGAGAACTGACATAAGAGAAGCGAAAACAAGCCGGATCATCGGCTTATGGTGCGCAGAGCCGTCATGCATTGCAAGTGACAAGATCACGCAGCGTTGGAAAAAGGGGGAAGGTGCAGGTTTCTGTTGCCAGGTACCTGCGGACCCCGCCTATGGTCGCAAAACCATAGGGCTTAAGGTTTCGATATTACGCACAGCTTACGCTGCGAGTGCCATCGGTGCTTTGTTGTCATTTGCAACTAGCTTTGTTGTACCGATAACGGTGGTAACTCACCGAGACAAAGCAAAACCCCTTTAGACGTTCGTCGATCCTATTTCGTCCCCATTGCTGCCAAATGAGCAGGTTTTGGTGGAGACGCCGGGTACCGCCCCCGGGTCCGATCCGCTTATTACGAGCGCGTTTATGTCCATAGTCCCGAAGGACATCATACACATAGGCCTCAGACAGCCGTCCTGCAAGGGGGTGATGCATTGCGCCCGTTTGGATTTGCACCGTAAGATTGGTGCATGTGTAACCTCTATTCTCTCACCACCGCGCAGTCCGCGATCGCCGATCTGGTCAATTTGTGGCGGGATGAGACGGGCAATTTACCCCCGCTGACAGGCATTTACCCGGATTACCCCGCACCCGTGATCACGCAGGCGCCAGAAGGCCGCGTGATGCAGATGATGCGCTGGGGGATGCCGTCACCTGCGTTCGTCTTGAAGGGCAAGAAAACCGACAAAGGTGTCACCAATGTGCGCAACACGGCCTCACCCCATTGGCGGCGCTGGCTGGGGCCTGCGCACCGCTGTGTTGTGCCATTCACCAGCTTCTCTGAATATCAGACCGTGAAAGGCGAAAAGCCCAAAACCGTCTGGTTTGCGCCCACAGGCCCGCAAAAGACGCTGTTCTTTGCAGGGATCTGGACGGAATGGACCTCAGTGCGGACACTGAAGGAAGGCGAGACGACAAATAACCTCTTCGCCTTTCTCACGGTGGAACCAAATGCTGTTGTCGCGCCCATCCACCCCAAAGCCATGCCTGTGATCCTGCGCAGCCCCGAGGCCATTGCCCACTGGCTGGACGCCCCCGTGGAGGCCGCGCTGAAACTGCAACGGCCCTTTGCGGATGACGGGCTGGAGGTTGTGGAGGGGGCGGTTTAGGGGGAGGTGCGGAATTTCGACAAAAATGGGCGGGGAGTGAAGGTTCGCTGCTACGCGCACCGACGACTGCTGTGCGGGACGAAGCTGCCGCTGTCCTTGCCGAGACACACGGTGTGTTTCGTTTTCTGTTCCTATCTCTTCAGCGTCTGGATTAGAAACGTTCCCGGTCGAGAAGGAGCGAGCGATCCATCAATTGGCCAATGTATCTACAAGGATCATCGCGCTGTAACAGATGTGCCCAGACCTTTTGGGAAAACAGATGAGGGGCCATAAACAAAAGTACAACGCTGAGGTCATCGGTTGAAACCGGGCCTTCAAATGCGGCCCGGCTTTCAAAAGCCTGCTGCGCCTCAGGGTCCAAAGACATGATTTGCATCGCATAAGCGATGTATTCGTCTGCAACGATGCATGCTTCAAACGGACATGGGGTTGGGTCGGTTGCAGCGTGCGAGAGTTCGTGCACCACAACGCTTTTGTAGTAGTCGTCGGCAGTTAAGTGTGCAAACGCCCCGTTCGGGTCGCGCTGTTCTTGTATTCTTGATGCTGACAGCACCTCAATCATATCGTCGCCGCA
Source organism: uncultured Alphaproteobacteria bacterium (assembly GCA_942490805.1). Classification (GTDB taxonomy): domain Bacteria; phylum Pseudomonadota; class Alphaproteobacteria; order Rhodobacterales; family Rhodobacteraceae; genus Yoonia. Next base: position 216,127 of record CALNYU010000013.1, read on the forward strand.
GTGGTACAAGCCAACACACCCTTGCGAGAGATCCTCTACAACAGTGATACGCACAGGTCTGCTCAGCGGTGGCAGGTTACATGTATCAAAAAGCATCGTTGCTTGTTGCACTGCACTGCAAACCAATTCCCCATCGGCCTTTTGTTGAAAGGTCACGGTCACATTCGGGACGCCGCATGAACGCGTATCCGCAAAGGACGGATCTGCTGCCAACAAGGTCAGGCTAGTAACGATAGCATTGAACGTGATTTTGACATTCTTCATCGATCGCCCCGGGCCACTTCGTGATGTTCATCGCACCAGCCAACCCGGCAGTAATGCGCGGTTAGCGCATCCTGTTGCGAGGCATGAGGGCGAAGTGGGCTTTCGTGGAAACTAGCGCACCACATAGACAGTCATCGGTGCGTGAGAGGCAACATATCCCGCGTTCGATGTCAAAATGTGATCTTTAAAGCCGGGCATATGGCTCGCCATCACGATCAGGTCACAGTCGGCTGCAATGGCGGCCTTTACGAGATCCGGGCCCACATTCAGACGCAGGTCGCTACGCAGTGCGACGTGGTCAACGGCCTTAATGCGGTACTTTTCGGCCTGTTCCGCGACAAAGACTTTGAGGCGCTCTGCCAATCGGCTGCCTTCGGTACGTGCAGAGGTCGTTGGAACTGCATCGACAACGTCAACATAGACAACTTCAGCATTACTCTGCTCGGCAGTCTGACCTGCGAGCTCAAGTGCCTTGCCAAGTTTATCAGCGTTTTCCAGATCAACGGGTACGAGAATCCGTGAATACATTTAGCGTCCTCCTCAAATCTTCGATCAATGCTATCAGTCTCAACAGTGATCGCGTTGATCTTCATCAAGGCTATAAAAACTATCATAGCACTCTGGGGTGTTTGGCTTGGCTGGTATCTCGTTTTGGCCCCGCCTCTGCGAGACTTTTCCAGTTTTCACGCCGTTGCTGGCCCAATTCATTGGCTTGGATCAGATCCTGAACTGTTGTTGGAAGATTGCTTGCTCTGGACAATGCGTTACTTACTTGCTGTAGTCCGATGATGCGTTCATTGGCATTGCTCTTCTTCATGCTCCCGACTTTCACCGAGGCGATAGAAGCATGCATTGATGTTCCTGGCGGCGGTGCAGATCCCAATGCACCGGCAGTGCTCGTTCAGGTTTACGCGGAAGTCACGGCGGGCCTTGAGCGATTTCCGTCTCTTCTAGCTGCCTTGGAAGAACAGTCGCCAAAGCTGTGTCTTTCCAGCAAGATGGATAACGCTCACGGATATCTTGATGTCGAGCTGAACCGGATTTACCTGAGTGACCAACTATCGATGGCGATGCAGGTTGGTGTGCTTCTGCATGAAATACGCCATCTCGAGCAATCCGCACTTGGCATTTGCTCGACGATCTGGCGATGGCCGAATATGCACGCGCCATATTCGCCTTGGAGGCTGACGCAAGCGTTGTTTCTTTGTTGGTTGCCTGGGATATGAAAGAAAACGGAAATGAAGGACCGTGGCTGGCGTTGTCAGCATGGCCAACACAGTCCGATATTGCTGCCAAGTTTGCCTCTGAAATGCTGGCCACCGGGGATATCCCGTCCGCCGCTTCTGCTGCGTTTGATCAATGGTACATGTCTGATGTGCGTTTGAACGATTACTATGTCGCATCGTGTAGCGATTTCTTGGACCGCCAAGATGCAAGCAAACTGCTGCCTCGCTATCAACTTGTTCCCGATAATTTTCTGGACGACCTTTGCAGGCTACCCGACGGTTCACGATATCAGTGTTTGCCGCCAGAAGCAGTAAGTCGATAGCGTGCGCCGTGCACCAACACAGGAGTGTCGGCTTTGGGCTCAAAGCTGCCGTTCGCTGCGACCTGCACCAAGGTCTGGTTTGGGCTGCAACCGCCAAAACAATATCATAGGCCTAGCGATCCGAGCATGCGCATGGCTTTTCATACCTGTACCGTTCGAACCGAAACCCAAGTTATCCTAGATTCAAAACAATCGCAGCCACGCCCACCACAGCTTCCACCGCAAAATACGTCAACTTCTGCCGTGTCGCGCCATCCATCACCAAGGACGTCAACCGCCCCATGGCCGCACCAGCCCAGCAAAAGCCCAGCATCAGATAGGCCTCTGGCGTGCCCAACCATATGGCACCCACGCCCATCCCCACAAAAAGCGCACCTGCCGAGGCGCGGACCTCGGACATGCCCATCGTGGTTTCGCCGCCCTTCAGGTCCAATGCGCCCATCGTATAGCGCGGGGCCAGCCAGCCAAAGCAGCCCAGCCCGATGCTGAGCAGGGCGAAGATAATGTTGAGAATGTCCATGGTGCCGCCTTTTTATGCATTGGACATGAAAGTGGCGCTGTGAACCGCGACTTCAACCAAAAAAGTCTAGGACGCCTGCGAATACTGCGCCGCGATCCCCGCAAAGCCGTCATAGCGTTGGGCAATAATGCGCGTGAGCGCACGCCCCGCAGGGGTGATGCGGATGCGCGATCCGTCTTTGACAACCACGCCTGCGAAATCATGGACAACGGCGTCATGGATCGGGGTCAGTTGCGCGGCGTCCGGATGCTGCGCGAGCACGTCGAGATCAATCTCGAAGTCGCACATCAGCATATTGATCGCAGCGGCGCGCAGGCGATCCTCGGCAGTCATTTCATAACCGCGATGCCCCGAGAGCTGACCCGCCGTGACACGTTCAATATAGGCGGCGGTGGCCGAGGCGTTCTGCACATAGCCTTGCGCGAATTGCGAAATCGACGAGGCACCGATCCCGATCAGGGTCGGGCAGGTGTCATCGGTGTAGCCTTGGAAATTGCGCCGCAGGTGGCCTGTTCTTGCGGCAATGGCAAGGCTGTCGGTGGGCTTGGCGAAGTGGTCGATCCCGATGGCCTCATACCCGCTGCCGGTAAAGGCGGCGGCGGCTTGGCGGGCCAGATGATAGCGGTCTTCCTCGCCGGGCAGGGCGGCATCTGGGATCAGTTTCTGCCGTTTGGAAAAGCTGGGCACATGGGCATAACCAAAAAGCGCGATGCGATCAGGATCAAGCGCGCGGACTTTGGCAATGGTGGCGGCTAGCTTGGCTGCGGTCTGAAACGGCAGGCCATACACAAGGTCTGCGTTCAGCGATGTGATCCCTGCCGCACGCAGGCTATCCACACAAGCGCGGGTTTGCGCATAGCTTTGCTTGCGTCCGATCGCCTCTTGGACATCGCTTGCGAAATCCTGAATGCCGATACTGGCGCGGGTCATGCCCATTTCTGCCAAAGCGGCGATTTTGGCGTCATCTACCAGCGTCGGGTCGATTTCAACCGAGAAGCTGAACTCAGGTGCGGGCGGAATGACGTCTTTGACCGCTTGCGCAAGATCGCGGATCATATCAGGGGGCAGAATTGTCGGCGTGCCACCACCCCAATGCATCTGTCCCATTGTCACGCCCTCAGGCAGGGTCGCGCGCAGCAACGCCAGCTCGTCTTTCAGAACTTCGAGATAATGCGCCACAGGTTTCAGCGTTGTCGTCCCTTGGGTCCGGCAGGCACAAAACCAGCAAAGACGCTCGCAGAAGGGGATGTGGATATAGACCGAAACAGGCGTTGCCGGATCAAGCGATTGCAGGCAGCTGACCTGAAAGTCAGCCCCTTGCGCAGGGGTGAACGCAGTCGCCGGCGGATAGCTGGTGTAGCGTGGCACGCGGGCGTCAAAAAGGCCCATGCGGCGGAGGGTATCGAGATGTGTCATACACCTCTTTTGGCCCAATCCGTGTCCCGCTTTGTTGCGCCAGATCAAGTGGCGCGGTTTTTCTAGCTGCCTTGATTGATAAAACAGGTCGTGATTTCGGCGATCTGTTCTGCGGTCGTATCGCGGCGGAAAAAGGTTTTAAACCCTGTCTCGGGGAACATCAGGTAGGTCTGGGTCGAGTGATCGACGAGATAGTATTCCGGGTCACCCTCAATGGCGCGGTAGTAGGTCTTGTAGGCTTGGCTGGCCGCTTTGACCTGTTCGGGTGATCCTGTCAGGCCGATCATGTCTTCATGGAAATTGTCGGTGAAATCGCGGACCACTTCGACCGTGTCGCGTTGCGGATCGATCGAGATAAAGACGGTGCCCAGATCAATGCCTTGCTCTTCCAGAATATAGGCGGCTTGGGCATTGCGTGCCGAATCCAGCGGACAGACATCGGGGCAGAAGGTGTAGCCGAAGTAGACGAGCGTCGGTTTGGTGATGACATCAACATCCGTGACGGTTTCGCCGGTCTCGGAAACAAGTTCGAAAGGCCCGCCAATCGCGCTGCCAGCGACGGCTGTTTCGCCACATGGGGCCGGTGTGTTTTGGGCCTGCCACGTATAGACACCGAGTGCGGCGGCGGCGGCGAGTGTGACGGTTCCGAAGATCGCGGCTTTCATCATGTACTCCGTTCAAAGATAGGCCGGGCTGGCAGCCATCTTGTTTGATATCGGCCCTCCCATAACGTCTTTTTCGTGGATGCACAGCACCGGATTGCACATTGGATGTTCAAAAAACGGTGTGGATGGCACGCCATTGGCCGCCGTAAGGTGGATCTGGATCCACCTTACCTCAACCGCGCTGCGCCTGCCGTTCCGCGATGACGTTCTGTGCCAGTTCCTGTGTATAGGTGGCCAAAGCGGCCAGATGCGTATCGGCGGCCTGCCCATCCCGGGCTTCGATCGCATCGGCGATGAGCGTGTGAAACCCGATGATCTTTTCGCGTGAGCGTGCGCTGAAAGTGATCATATTCATCAAAGGCTGCATCGCCTCAACCGCACCGGCCAACTGATAGGACAGGACAGGGTTGCCTGCCGCATCCACCAAGGCGCGGTGGAAGGCCACATCCGAGGCGCAAAACGCCTCATCGGTGAGGCCCGGTTGCGCTTGCCGGTGCGTCTCGGCCCGCATGGTCGCAAGGTGATCGGCGCTGCGACGTGCGGCCGAAAGCGGCGCGCAGGCCCGTTCCAGCGCATAGCGCGCTTCACAGGCTGTGGCAAAGCTGATGTCATTCATCGACAAGAGCAGCGTCGATGTGGTGATCTGCTGACCGTAAGCGTCTTCAAACCGCAACCGATTGACAAAGGCCCCGCCGGTCGCCCCGCGCTGCGTGCGGATCAGCGATTGGGCTGCTAACCGTTTCAGCGCCTCGCGCACGGTCGGCCGCGACACATCGAACTGCTCGGCCATTTCCGCCTCTGACGGCAGGCGTTCATCCACCGGCAAAGCGCCAGAGATGATCGCGTCGCGGATGGCCTTGGCGATCTGGGCAGAGAGGTCTGCGGGGCTTTGCGGGTCAATTTTCATTTGTCAGACAATTAAACGTCTGACATATCTTTGTGCAAGTCTTGAGTCGCACCAGATCGCTTGGGAGGGCCGTTTGCCGCATTTGATCAGATCATCGCTTTGGTTGCTCTTTTTTGGTGCGATCCTGCTCGCGTGGTGGATGCTCTATATGATGGCGATGGATATGGACCTTGATCTGCTGGGGCGTCCGGGGCCCATGGGGCAGGCGATGGCCGCCATGGACCCGCGTATGCCGATGGATATGCCGATGGCGCGTTTTGGCCCGCTCTTTGCGATGTGGGCGGTGATGATGGCCGCGATGATGCTGCCGACGATGGTGCCGACGCTGACGACCTACGAAAGCCTGATGGTGAGCGCCGATGGCACGCGGGCCGGTTGGCTGGGTGTCTTGTTAGGATATTTCATCATTTGGGTGGGCTTTGCCGCTGTGATCGCAGGTGTCCAGTTGGCGCTGCTCTACGGTGGGGTCATCAACATGCTGGGCATTGCGCCGAAGTGGTTTTCTGCTGCCTTGCTGATCGCTGTAGGGGCATTTCAGTTTACCCGCCTTAAAGAGGGCTGCCATGGCGTTTGCCATGCGCCAATGGCTTATTTTCTGGGGCGCTGGAAAACCGGTTTCGGTGGTGGTTTGCGCATGGGCCTTGGGCTGGGCGTGTTTTGTGTGGGCTGTTGCTGGGGCTTCATGGCGCTGGGGTTTGTGGGTGGCGTGATGAGCCTCACGTGGATGGGCCTTGCGACATTGTTGATGGTTTTTGAAAAGCTGCCCGATATCGGGCATTATGTGATCAGGCCGACCGGTGTTGTTTTGATCGCTGCTGGCCTTGTGCTGGCTGTTATTTAGGAAAGGATCCGAAACATGGTCGAGAAACAAGAGCGTCCACCTGCCGATAGGCTGCCGATATCGCAACGTATCGACCAACGGATGGAAAACCCCCGACGCCGCAAGATGACCCCGACAAACTGGGAAATCAAAGGCGAGCTTTTCATGAATTGTTCATGCGAGGTTGTATGTCCTTGCGGCATTTCGCTGGGTAAGCACCCGCCGACCTATGGGTACTGCCAGACCTGGTTCGCGATGCAGATCGATGACGGGCATTTCGAAGGCGAAAGCCTTGCTGGCCTGAATGTCGCGCTTTTGATCGATATTCCTGGCCGTATGGCTGAGGGCAACTGGAAAGTCGCGGCCTATGTCGATGAAAGCGCAAGCGGCAAAGCCTACAACGGCTTGCTGAAAATTCTCTCCGGAGCGGCGGGCGGCAATACCGGTGTTTTCAATTTCCTGGTCTCCGAAATTCTTGGTGCTGAACGTGAAAAGGTCATCATCGAAAAAGACGGGCGGCGCAGGCGCATTACCGTGGGCCGCAAAATTCAAGGCGAGATTGAAATGCTGCCGGGCAAGGACCCGAATGAGCCTCTGGCCATGGTGAACACCCAATACTGGATGGGGCCAACGATTTATCCTGCGATTGGTTTGAAGTCCAAGGTACGTGACTATGGCCGTGTCTGGGATTTTGGGGGTAAATCAGGCGATGTTATCCCCGTTCATTGGACGGGACCGGGGCGCGTATGATCACGCCCGCATACTGCCAAACAATGGCGCGGTACAACGCCTGGCAGAACACCGGCCTGCGCGCCATGATCGCCGAGATGGATCGTGACGCGCTCTATCTCGATCGCGGTGCGTTCTTTGGCTCGATCATGGGCACGCTGAACCATCTGTTGTGGGGTGATACGCTCTGGATCAGCCGGTTCGACGGCGGTCAGGGGCCTGATCCGTCGATCAAGGATAGCGTTGATTTCACCCCGACACCTGCTGTCTGGGCGGCAGAGCGGTTTCGGATGGATGCACGGATCAAACTGTGGGCCGAGCGTGTGAGCGCGATTGATCTGGTGGGTGACCTAAGCTGGCATTCTGGCGCGATGAACCGCGATTTCACCAAACCGATTGCCTTGTGTGTCATGCAGCTTTTCAACCACCAGACCCATCACCGTGGCCAGGTCCATGCGATGCTGACCGCCATGGGCCTCAAGCCCAATGATACCGATCTTCCCTTTATGCCTGAGGATATATGATGGCTGTGATTGCACCTTCGCGCCGCGTTCGGCGCACGCCTTTTACCGACGGTGTCGAAGCCGCAGGGGTGAAAGGCTATACGGTTTATAACCATATGCTGCTGCCCACCGTGTTCCGCAGCGTGACCGAGGATTATCATCACCTGAAGACTGCGGTGCAGGTCTGGGATGTCGCCTGCGAACGACAGGTGGAATTGCGCGGCCCTGATTCCGCACGCCTGATGCAGATGCTGACGCCGCGTGATTTGCGCGGCATGCTGCCGGGGCAGTGTTTTTATGTGCCGATTGTGGATGAAACGGGCGGGATGCTGAATGATCCGGTGGCGCTGAAACTGACCGAAGACCGGTGGTGGATTTCCATCGCCGACAGTGATTTGCTGCTTTGGGTCAAGGCCTTGGCCTATGGCTATCGTTTGGATGTTCTGGTGGATGAGCCTGATATCTCGCCTCTGGCGGTGCAGGGACCGCTGGCCGATGATTTGATGGCAAAGGTTTTTGGCGATGCTGTGCGCGCCATCAAATTCTTTCGCTTCGGCTGGTTCGATTTCAACGGTGTCAGCATGGCTGTGGCCCGGTCGGGCTATTCCAAGCAAGGCGGGTTCGAGATTTATGTCGATGGGACAAAGAACGGCATGCCGCTTTGGAACGCCTTGATGGAAGCGGGCAAGGCATTGGACGTGCACGCGGGCTGTCCCAACCTGATCGAACGCATCGAGGGGGGGCTTTTGTCCTATGGCAACGACATGACCCGTGAAAATACCCCCCATGAATGTGGGCTTGGGCCGGTTTTGTTCGACCCAGACGGCGATTGGTTGCGTGGGCCGTGACGCATTGTTGCGGGTGGCCAAAGAAGGCCCAACCCAGCAAATCCGTGCTATTGCGATTGAGGGGGATATCCCCGTCTGCAATCAGGTCTGGCCGCTGATGGCCAAGGGCAAGCGGGTGGGGCAGGTGACTTCGGCGGCGAAATCACCCGACTATGACACCAATGTCGCCATTGGTATGGTGCGGATGACCCATTGGGATGAAGGTACCGCACTTGAGGTGCATACCCAGGATGGGCCACGCGCGGCGACGGTGCACGAAAAATTCTGGATTTAGCACCAGTAGCGCCGCCGGAGCCTCCGGCGGAAGTTTGAAGAGACATGGAAAGTCGGGGCCGCAACGCCCCAAATGAGAGGAATAACGATGTTTAAAGCTTTGATGGTCGAAAAAGACGAAGAGGGCAAAACCAGCGCGTCCGTGCAAGAGTTGTCGCTGGAACAATTGCCTGACGGTGATGTGACGGTTGCCGTCGAATACTCGACCGTGAACTACAAAGACGGGCTTTGCATCGGGCCGGGCGGTGGGTTGGTGCGCAATTATCCGCATGTACCCGGCATTGATATGGCGGGCACCGTCGAGGCATCGGATGATCCGCGATACAAGGCGGGCGACAAGGTCGTGCTGACCGGCTGGCGTGTGGGCGAGGCCTATTGGGGCGGGTATTCCCAAAAGGCGCGGGTGAAAGCCGATTGGTTGGTGCCGCTGCCTGCGGGCCTTGATACGCGTCAGGCAATGGCCGTGGGCACGGCGGGCTTTACCGCGATGCTGGCGGTGATGGCGCTTGAGGATCACGGGATCAAAGACGGTCCTGTTCTGGTGACAGGTGCAGCAGGTGGCGTGGGGTCGGTCGCGACCGCGATTTTGGCCAATCTGGGCCATGAGGTGGCGGCTGTCACAGGACGCCCCGAGACGGCGGATTACCTCAAATCACTGGGGGCCACCCAGATCGTGGCGCGCGAAGAGATCAACGCAATCACCCGTCGCCCGCTTGAGGCCGAGACATGGGGCGGCTGCGTTGATGCGGTCGGCGGCGAGATGTTGGCGCGGGTGCTTGGACAGATGAAATACGGCGCCTCCGTTTCTGCTGTGGGGCTTGCTGGCGGGGCTGGTTTGCCTGCCTCTGTCATTCCGTTTTTGCTGCGCGGCGTGAATCTTTTGGGCATCGACAGTGTGATGCAGCCCTATGACAACCGCGTGCGCGCATGGGCGCGGATTGCCAAGGACCTGCCGATGGACAAGCTTGAGGCGATGATCCAGCCCGCGACGCTTGCCGACCTGCCAGAGCTGGGCCGTGGGATCCTGCAAGGTCAGGTCAAAGGCCGTGTTGTGGTTGATGTCAACGCCTGATCAGGCGTGTCGCAAATAGACAATTTTCGCCGTCGGATTTCACAATTCCGGCGGCGTTTTTGTGTAAAATAAGGCGACTATTCTGCGCTGCAGCAAAGGATCAAATGTCGGTTTTGTCACATTTTTTCCGGTTGGCGGTTTAGTTTCAGCGCGTTTCAGTCTACCCTGCTTGGGTAATAAATATCGAAACGGGGGAAACATCATGGCACCAAGACCACCATTAATGGACCTGCCCATTAAGACGGCAGACAGCGGTTTTTACCGCGGATTCACCAAGGACGTGACGATCACAGCCAAAATACTGGTCGGCGCATTGATCATCTGGGCTGTGGCCTTCCCTGATCAGGCGGCTTCTGTTTTGGGCAGCATCAACGGGTTCATTCTGGCGTCGTTCAACTATTGGTACGTCTATGCGATGGCGTTCTTTGTCATCCTTTGCCTTGTGCTCGCGCTTTGGCCTGCGGCGGGCAGGTTGAAATTGGGTATGCCGGATGATGAACCGGAGTTTTCCAATTTCTCATGGTTTTCCATGATGTTCGGTGCCGGTATCGGTATCGGCATGCTGACCTTCGCAACGGCCGAGCCGATGTATCACTGGGCCGCGAACCCGGCGACCATCATGGGCGAAACAACAGGCAGCACCGCCGGCAACGTCCGCGATGCCTATATCTGGTCCTTTACCCATTGGGGTCTGGCCGCTTGGGCGTCTTATGCCATCGTTGGTCTGGCCTTGGGGTATTTTTCCTATCGTCGCGGTCTGCCGCTGACGATCCGCTCTGGTCTGACACCTTTGTTTGGTAAGGCGTTGTCCGGTCCGCTGGGCCACGCCATTGATGTTGTCGCCGTTGTCGCGACCGTGTTGGGCGTGTCGCAGACACTTGGTTTCGGGGTTGAGCAGTTTATCTCCGGACTTTACCGCATTGGCTTTGGTGAATGGCTCTATACGACGAACGCCGCGGGCGAGCAGTCATCCTCGACAATGGCGATCATCGTGGCTTTGGTTGTGATCATGGGCGCCTCGACCCTGTCGGCGCTGTCCGGTGTGGGCAAGGGCATCAAGTGGTTGTCCAACATCAACATGGGGCTGAGCTTTTTCATTCTGGCCTTCTTTATCGTCTTTGGATCAACATTCTTTGGCCTGACCGCACTCTTTGTCGGCATGTGGGACTATCTGCTGTCGATCCCCGGCAACATCTTCACCGTTTGGGCCGCTGACGGCACCGAGCAGGGCGATGCGCTGGCCGGATGGCAGGGTGGTTGGACCATCTTCTACTGGGCTTGGTGGATTGCATTTGCACCGTTTGTGGGTGTTTTCCTCGCGCGCATCTCGCGGGGCCGCACGGTGCGTGAATACGTGCTGGGCGCTTTGATCATTCCGGCGGTGATGTGCTTTGTCTGGTTCGCGTTGGTTGGTGGTACGGCCATTGATCTGGAACTGAACGGTGACGCGAACGGTGCAATCACAGGGGCCGGTCAGTCGGATCAGCTCTTTGCGATGCTCGCTGTGATCCTTGAGCCGACACTGGCGTGGATCATGTCCGTGATCGTCGTAATCCTGTTGCTGACCTATCTGGTCACGTCTGCTGACTCGGCTGTGCTGATCATCAACACGATCAATGCCGCTGGCGACGAAGGCCCAAAGGCGCGTCCCCATATCCTGTTCTGGGGTGCGGCGCTTGCGCTGGTTGTGGGTGGCTTGATCATCGCCGGTGGTCTGGGCGCGATCCAGACTGCGATGGTGATCGGGGCGCTGCCGTTTAGCCTTGTGATGGTCTTGATGGGTATTTCGTTGATCAAGGGGATCTGGATGGACAGCAAGCGTGAAGCGGCGGGCATCCAAACGACTGTGGTCGAAGAAGCTTTGCCTGCAGAATAATCACCTGAAAATCTGAAAATGATTGGCCCCGGTGCTTGCGCATCGGGGCCTTTTTCGTATCCATGGCGTCATGACTTTAGATATCGCATGGGTGCGCGCCCAATTCCCCGCCTTTGAACAGCCCGCTTTGCAGGGGCAGGCTTTTTTCGAAAACGCTGGCGGGTCTTATACCTGCCGTCAGGTGATTGACCGCCTGTACCGGTTCTATACCGAACGCAAAGTGCAGCCCTATGCGCCCTATGAGGCCTCGCGCCTCGGGGGTGAAGAAATGGATGAGGCCCGCAGGCGTTTGGCCGAAATGCTGGGCGTACAGACACATGAGGTCTCTTTCGGCCCGTCGACCACGCAGAATACCTACGTTCTTGCGCAAGCCGTGCGCAAATGGATCAAACCCGGCCAAGCCATTGTTGTGACCAATCAGGACCATGAGGCCAACAGCGGCCCTTGGCGCAGGCTGGCCGAGGAAGGCGTCAAGGTTCTTGAGTGGCAGATTGACCCTGAAACGGGGGAATTGCACCCCGAGGATCTGGCGAAATTGCTGGAACAGGATGTGGCGCTGGTGGTCTTTCCGCATTGTTCGAATGTGGTGGGGGCGATCAATGATGTGGCCGGCATCTGCGCCTTGGCAAAATCCGCGGGCGCGCGGACTGTCGTGGATGGCGTGTCCTATGCCCCGCACGGGTTTGCCGATGTTGGTGCGCTTGGTTGTGATGTGTATCTGTTCAGCGCCTATAAAACCTACGGGCCCCATCAGGGGATCATGGTGATCCGTGAGGACTGGGGGATGGAGCTGCCCAATCAGGGCCACCATTTCAACGGAGACAGCCTTTATAAACGTTTCACACCTGCCGGGCCCGATCATGCGCAGGTCGCGGCCAGTGCGGGGATGGCGGATTATTTTGACGCGATGTCCGTGCATCATGGCGGCGGAACGGGGGCTGCGGCGGCGCGCAAATCCCATGATCTGATGCGCGCGCAAGAGGTGGCTTTGTTGCAGCCCTTGCTGGATTATGTCTCGGCGAAAAACTCGGTGCGGCTTGTCGGTCCTGCGGACGCTTCGCGCCGTGCGCCCACTGTCGCAATGGCACTGGAAGCGGATGCCGAAGAAACAGCGGCGAAACTCGCCCCGCACGGTATCATGGCGGGGGGCGGTGATTTTTACGCGCAACGCCCGCTGGCAGCGGTCGGTGTGGACCCCGCCAAAGGTGTCCTACGCGTCAGTTTCGTGCATTACACCACCAAGGATGAGGTTGACGCGCTGATGGGCGCGCTAGATCAGGTCTTGTAAGCAGGCACGCCGTCCTGCACGGAGGTCTGATGAGCAAATCCCCCATCCTGATGTGGTTCCGGCGCGATCTGCGCCTTGGCGATCATGAAGCGCTGACAGCGGCCTGTGCTGCCGGTCATCCGGTTATTCCGGTGTTCATTTATGACGAACTGAGTGAGACGCTAGGTGCTGCGCCAAAGATGCGCTTGGGGCTGTCTGTCGGTGATCTGGCCAAGTCGTTGCAGGAGAAAGGCAGCCGTTTGATCCTGCGCCGTGGCGATGCGCTGACGGTGTTGCGCGATCTGATTAAGGAAACCGGGGCAGGGGCCGTTTACTGGTCGCGGATGTATGATCCCGCGTATCGCGCGCGTGATACGGACGTGAAAGCGGCGCTCAAAGAGGACGGGATTGAGGCGGAAAGCTTCAAAGGCCATGTTCTGTTCGAGCCTTGGACAGTCGAGACCAAAACAGGCGGGTTTTATAAAGTCTACACGCCGATGTGGAAATCTGTGCGCGACAACGAAGTGTCCGACGCGCTGCCAACCCCCGCCACGATCCCCGCACCTGACAGCTGGCCCGCCTCTGATGATCTGGCAGATTGGCAGATGGGGGCCGCCATGCAGCGTGGCGCGGATATCCTCACATCCCATTGCACCGTGGGTGAAACCGCCGCCTCGCACCGTTTGGGGGCCTTTATCGCCAACAATGTCGCCACTTACGTCAAGAACCGTGATCTGCCTGCCGTGGATGGCACCTCGGGCCTGTCGGAAAACCTGACCTATGGCGAAATCAGCCCCCGCAAATGCTGGCACGCGGGATGGCGCGCGCTGCATGACGGGAAAGGCGATGCCGAGACCTTCCTGAAAGAACTGGTCTGGCGCGAGTTTGCCTATCATCTGGCCTTTCACACACCGCGCATCACGACAGGCAACTGGAAAGAAGACTGGGACGCCTTTCCATGGAACACCGATGAACGGCTGGCCGAAGTGAAGGCCTGGAAGCAAGGGCGCACGGGCATCCGCTTTGTCGATGCAGCGATGCGCGAGATGTATGTGACAGGGCGGATGCACAATCGTGGGCGGATGATTGTGGCCTCATATCTGACCAAGCATTTGCTGTGTCACTGGAAGATCGGGCTGGATTGGTTTGCCGATTGCCTGATTGACTGGGATCCTTGCAGCAATGCCATGGGCTGGCAGTGGTCGGCAGGGTCGGGGCCGGATGCCACGCCCTATTTCCGTGTCTTCAATCCGGTCACGCAGCTGGATAAATTCGACAAAGACCGTGCCTACGTCAAAAAATGGATCGCCGAAGACACCAAAACCCCCAGCGCGACAGCTTTGTCTTATTATGATATGATCCCTCTCAGTTGGGGCATGACCGCGCAGGATCGCTACCCCGATCCGATCGTTCCTGCTGATGTGGGGCGCAAACGTGCGCTTGACGCTTATCAGGGCCGCGGTTTCTGATTGCCCCTAGGTCAGTTGAAACTTTTTTGAACGTTCTCCGTGACTTCACCGTATCAAAGGTTAATTTGCGCTATGAAGGGCCGAGCAACCTGCCATAATGCCCGAGACGACGACAGGAATAAAAAATGATCTTAACGAGTACAGACGGCCAAACCGGTCTGCCCCGCTACTTTTCACGGGTGTTTGATCAGGTCAAAGACCTGCAAAAAGGCCGCGTTGATATCATTCTCCCCGATGGGCGCCATTTCCGCGCTGAAGGGTCCGAACCGGGCTATGTGGCCGAGGTGCATGTTCACAATGCGGACCTGTTCGCGCGCACGGTCCGTGAGGGCGATATGGGCTTTTCCGAGGCCTACCTTGATGGCTGGTGGACAACGCCTGATTTGATGGCGGTGATGGATTTCATGCATGATGACGCTGATCACATCTATGACGGGTTTCCGGCCCAAAAGCTGATCCGCTTTTATGAGCGTGTGCGGTTCTGGATGCAGCGAAACTCAAAAACGCAGGCCCGCAAGAACATCAGCTACCACTATGATTTGGGCAATGATTTCTACGGGCTCTGGCTCGATGATACGATGACATATTCCTCGGCGATCTTCGAGACAGGTCAGGAAAGCACCGAAGCGGCCCAAACCGCCAAATATGCCAGCATGGTCGATCAGATGGGGGCCAAAGCGGGCGATCATGTGCTTGAGATCGGCTGTGGCTGGGGTGGTTTTGCCGAATATGCCGCCAAGGAACGCGGGATCAAGGTGACTGGTCTGACCATCAGTCAGGAACAGCATGACTTTGCTGTGGCGCGCATGGCCAAGGCGGGTCTGTCCGATATGGTCGAGATCAAGATGCAGGACTACCGCGATGAAAAGGGCGTTTATGATGGTATCGCCAGCATCGAAATGTTCGAAGCGGTGGGTGAACAATATTGGCCAAAGTACTTTGAAACCGTCCGGGAACGGCTCAAACCGGGCAAACACGCAACACTTCAGATCATCACCGTGAAAGACGAACGCTGGGAGGCTTACCGCAAAGGCGTGGACTTTATCCAGAAATACATCTTCCCCGGGGGGATGCTGCCCAGCCCAACAGTTTTGCGCCAAGAGGTTGAAAACGCTGGATTAAATGTAAAGGGCTCAATCGAGTTCGGCAAAAGCTATGCGTTGACGCTGCGCCGTTGGCACGAGACGTTCAACGAAAAATGGGATCAGGTCGCCGCTTTGGGCTTTGACGCGCGTTTCAAACGGATGTGGGATTTTTATCTGACCTCTTGTGCCGCGACATTTGATAGCAGAAACTGCGATGTAACGCAGATTACCGTGACACGGCCAAGCTAAACTGGGGTCGTGCGCGTCAACATAAAGGACGCAGTGACATGCCCACAGCCGGACGTCTTGCAGGTGCAGTTATTTTTGGTTTGTTTGGTTGGTACCTTGCGGGCCTGACGGTGCCATTTTTTCCAGAAGCGAACGCACCCACTTTCTGGCTGCCGGTTGTCAGTTTCATTGGTCTGGTTGTTGGCTGGCGGGTATGTGGCAGTCGCGCCGGACACGGCTATAACCCGGCGGTGGGGATCGGTATTACCTGCGGTGCGGCGATTGCCTTCATCTCTCTTTTTGCGCTTTCTTTCAATCAGATGATCTCGAATGCGCTCCGCAACCGCTACAACGATGGGACGATGGAGGCGGTGATTGATATCTTCAACCAGATGATCGACTACGCGATCATGTTTACAGATGTGACCTTGATCGCCACGGTCTTGATCGGTGGCATCGTTTGCGCATGGATCACTGAATTCTTCGGTCAGCGTTTCCCGTAAATCATGGATCTTTTTGTCTACGGGACGTTGCGGTCCCACGATTTGATGGCCGCAGTGTCCGGCGGCCCCGCGCGCCGAAGTGTGCCTGCGCAGCTGCGGGGCTATGGCGTATTTCCCGTGGACGGCAACGTCGTGCCTTTTATTGCATCGCAGGAAGGGGCCACAGCGCAGGGGCTGGTTTTTGAAGGTCTTGACGATCAGCAGATGTCGCGCCTTAATCTTTATGAGGGCGCTTTCGGCTATCGCCTTGAAGAGGTCGAAGTAAACACCGACGCAGGACCGCGGAAAGTGCATTGTTATCTTCCGCCCGATGAGGCGGCGCCCGGTGTTGGTGCATGGTCGCTGGACGCGTGGGAGGTCGATCATCTCGCGCCTGCTGTGCTTGCTGTGAATGAGCTATTTTCCTACGACCCGCTACCGACGTTTGAGGGCGCCCGCGCAATGTGGCCGATGATCGAGGCGCGGGCCTGGTCCAAGCACCGCGCTAAAGCGGCCCCTGCCACGCGACGCTACACACCCAAAGCAGCCGATTTTCAGATCACGACAGCCCGCCCGCCACAGGGCCGGTTTTTTCGCTTTGAAAGCGTCGATATCACCCATCGCAAATTTACCGGTGGTCAGTCCGAAGTGCTTGCACGCGAAGGGTTCGTGGGGACCGATGCGGCGGTGGTCATGCCTTATGATCCGCGCCGTGACAGGGTGCTGTTGGTCGAGCAGGCACGCATGGGGCCGCGTTTACGCTTCGATCCGAACCCGTGGATGCTTGAGCCGATTGCGGGGATCGTCGATGCGCGTGAAACACCCCAGGCAGCGGCGATCCGCGAATGCAAGGAAGAGGCGGGTTTGACCGTGACGCATCTGGAAGAGGCGGGCGCGTTCTATGTTTCACCCGGTGCAAGCACCGATTATTTCTATACCTATGTCGGGCTTTGTGACTTGCCGCAAACCGATCCTTATCTGGGCGGTTTGCTTGATGAGTCCGAGGACCTCAAACTGCATCCAATGGCGTTTGATGATGCTTTGGCCCTTGCCGACAGCGGTGAGATAGCAACCGGTCCCGCGCTCTTTCTGCTCTACTGGATATTGCGCCACAAAGAGCGCCTGCGCACGGCCGTGTGAGCCTGAGTTTGCTTGATGTTAGGGCGTTGCAGCCCTACACAGAGTGCAGACAATGAAAGGGCCGTGGAATGACTATTAAGATCGATCTTGCAGATGCCGTCGGAAACACGCCCCTGATTAAACTGCGGGCTGCATCCGAGGCGACAGGTTGCACCATTCTGGGCAAGGCCGAGTTTCTGAACCCCGGCCAGTCGGTCAAAGACCGCGCCGCTTTGTTCATGATCAAAGACGCGATTGCACGGGGTGATCTCAAACCGGGCGGCACCATCGTAGAGGGAACGGCGGGTAACACAGGCATCGGCCTCGCACTCGTTGGGGCCTCGATGGGGTTCAAGACCGTGATCGTTATTCCTGACACCCAAAGTCAGGAAAAAAAGGATATGATCCGCGTGGCGGGTGCGCAATTGGTCGAAGTGCCGGCGGTGCCTTACGCCAATCCAAATAACTATGTGAAATATTCGGCCCGTTTGGCCGCCGAGCTGAACAAGACCGAACCCAATGGCGCAGTCTGGGCAAACCAGTTTGATAACACTGCAAACCGGCAGGCCCATATCGAAACCACTGGTCCTGAAATCTGGGAACAGACCGATGGCAAGGTCGACGGGTTTACCTGCGCTTGCGGTTCTGGCGGAACATTGGCGGGTGTTGGTCAGGTGTTGCAAGAAAAAGGCGTCAAGGTGGGGTTGTCTGATCCGGATGGATCGGGGCTCTACAAACTTTATACCAACCAAGTCCCACCGGCAGGCGATTCCATCACTGAAGGCATCGGGCAGGGGCGGATCACGGCCAACCTTGAAGGCTTCACCCCTGATTTCGCTTATAAAATCCCTGATGCAGAGGCGCTGCCGATTGTCTTTGATTTGTTGCAGCACGAAGGGCTGTGCATGGGCGGGTCCACAGGCATCAACATTGCGGGCGCGATCCGTCTGGCCCGTGAAATGGGGCCGGGCCATACGATTGTGACGATCCTTTGCGATTATGGCACGCGCTATCAGTCCAAAATCTTCAATCCCACCTTCCTGCGCGGCAAGGGCCTTCCTGTGCCGACATGGCTGGAACAGGAGGTCAATGTGCCTGAGGTTTTTGAAGCTGTATGATGCGTTCCCTAGCGGCACTTTTCCTGATTGGTCTCTTTGCAGTCACCCATCCAGTGACGGCAATGGCGCAGGAGACGCCGCAGGCTGATGCGCCAACGGAAACCCAGACCGAAGCGCCGACTGAGACATCGCCCGAAACGCAGCCTCAGTTGCCTGCCGATATACCGATCGAAGTGGCCCCGGCGGATACGGACAGCTTTGAAAGACTGGCGCAGCGCGCAGAGGACCTTGCGGGGCGCGATGATGCTTCGTTGTTTGCAATCAGTCGGTTGCGTGCCGAACTTGTAGTCTGGCGCGACCGCTTTTTAGAACAAACCAACGTCAACGCTGGCCGCATTGCCACGGTTGACGCACAGATTGCGGCCCTTGGTGTCGTGCCCGAAAGTGGCGAAGAAGCCCCCACCGTGGCCGCCCGCCGTGCCGCGCTCGCGACGCAACGCAACGCGCTCGAGGCACCGCGTCTACTGGCGCAAGAATCCTACGCCCGCGCGAATGGTCTGATCGGCGAATTTGATACCATGTCGTTGCAGCAGCAAACCGATGAATTATCGGTGCGGGGCCCGTCGCCGCTCAATCCGGTACACATTGGTGCCGCGATCACGGCACTTTGGCAGCTCGTTGATGTCGTCGGCGCCGAAATTGTGGCGGGTTTCAACGTCAGACTGGAAAATGGCGCACTTGGCCGCGATCTGCCCCGTGTCCTGCTTTTGTTGGTGCTCGGCATCGGGCTGCTCAGTGTCGGGCGGGGCATGGTCACGCGCTGGCGTACGACGCTGCTGTCGCGACAGGGGTCTTGGCGTCCAATGGTCCTCTTTATCGCGTCACTGATCCAGATCGCAGTGCCTTTGTTGGGGCTCGTGGCGTTGACCGAAGCCTTGAAGGCGCTGGATATCTTCGGCCTGCGTGGCGGGGCGTTGCTGGATGTCGTCCCAATGGCGGGGTCCTTCGTCATTTTTGGCTGGTGGTTGTCGCGGCTTATTTTTCCTTTGGGCGACATTCCGGGATACCTTGGCTATGACGCGCAGACGCGCGCCGCAGGGCGGCGGGCCAGCAGTGCACTGGCGTGGGTCATGGCCTTTGGTTCGCTTGTCGGAGCAGGGCTGCGGACATTGGACATGTCACAGGGTGCGACGGCCGCTTTCCAATGGCCTGTCCTTGTGGTTTTGGGTTTCCTCTTCTGGCGTCTTGGTCGTGTGATCCGCACCAAACCGGAAGAACGTGATGACGCGGTTGTGTCGGTTGGGCGGATGCGCAATCTGATTGGCCGGTTTGCCACAGTGGTTGCGATCGTCGCACCCCTTCTTGCGACATTTGGCTATAGCGCTGCCGGTATCGCCATTCTGGGGCCTTCGATCATTTCCGTCGCGCTTGTCGGCGTGCTGTTCCTCTTGCAGCAGATTGTCAGCGAAATGACGCAACCGTCCGATAACGGCGAAGATATGCGCGGGATACACGCGCTGATCCCGGTGATGATCAGCTTTGTCCTCTATATGTTCAGCTTGCCCGTTTTTGCGCTTATCTGGGGCGCGCGCGTCGACGACCTGACCGAGATTTGGGCGCGGTTCCGCGAAGGCTTTTTGATTGGCGAAACCCGCATTTCACCGACAGATTTCGTGACCTTCGCGATTGTCTTTGCGGTGGGCTATCTGCTGACCCGCTTTATCCAGGGATCGTTGCGCCGTTCGGTGCTGCCGCGCACGCGGCTTGATCTGGGCGGTCAAAACGCGATTGTGGCGGGCTTTGGCTATGTCGGTATCATGCTGGCGGCGATCATCGCGATCACGACGGCGGGGATTGATTTGTCGAACCTTGCCATTGTGGCTGGTGCCTTGTCGGTCGGTATCGGTTTTGGTTTGCAAAATATCGTGTCGAACTTTGTGTCGGGGATCATCTTGCTGATTGAACGGCCCGTCAGCGAAGGCGACTGGATCGAAGTCGGCAATCAGATGGGCTATGTGCGCAGCATCTCGGTGCGCTCGACAAGGATCGAGACTTTTGACAGGACCGATGTGATCATTCCCAACGCTGATCTGGTGAGCGGGCAGGTGACCAACTGGACCCGCGGCAATCTTGTGGGCCGCGTGATCGTGCCTGTTGGTGTGGCCTACGGGACGGATACCGAGAAGGTATCGCAAATCTTGCGCGGCATTGCCGAGGCGCATCCGCAAGTCGTGATGACGCCGCCGCCTGCGGTCATGTTCATGGGGTTCGGTGCGGATTCTCTTGATTTCGAAATTCGTGCGATTCTGCGTGACGTGAACTATGTCGTGATCGTAAAATCCGAAATGAACCATGCAATTGCCAAAGCCTTTGCCGAAGAAGGCATCGAAATTCCGTTTGCGCAGCGTGATATCTGGCTGCGGAACCCCGAAGTTTTGAAGGACACGACGACAACATGACCGAACTGCTTTTCCGTAAAGATGCCTATGCCCGCGAAGCCGTTGGCACCGTCAAATCCATCACAACGGAAGGTGGCATCGTGCTGGACGGGACCCTGTTTTACCCCACATCGGGGGGCAGCCGGGCGACAGCGGCACCCTGCGCTGGAAAGGCGGCGAGATCGAGATCGCGACGACCGTTAAGGGCGACGGTGATGATGTGGTCCTGATCCCTGCGGAACCTGCCGGCCTGCCAAGCGTGGGGCAAGAGGTGACGCAAGTCCTGAACTGGGATCGTCGTTTGCGCCACATGCGGGTTCATACGGCGCTGCATCTGCTGTCTGTCGTCATTCCGCTTCCGGTATCCGGTGGTTCAATCGGGACCGATAAGGGCCGCTTGGATTTTGACATGCCGGAGGCACCAGAAGATAAGGAAGCCCTGGAAGCTGACCTGAACCGCCTGATCGACTGCAATATGGATGTGACCGAGGAATGGATCACGGATGCGGAACTTGATGCGCAGCCTGATCTGGTGAAAACGATGTCCGTCCAGCCGCCACGCGGCAGTGGCCAAATTCGCCTTGTGCGGATCGGGGTAGGCGATCAGACTGCTGACCTGCAGCCCTGCGGCGGCACCCATGTCGCCAACACCGACGAAATCGGGCGGGTGCGCATCGGGAAGATTGAGAAAAAAGGCCGCCAGAACCGGCGCGTCTATCTGCATTTGGAGTAAGCTTTGCTGCGTCTTGCCTCTCTTTTGATTTTGTTGCTCTGCGCTGGCTTGCCGGCCGCAGCCAATGAACGTTACGCGGGCTGCAATGCGGAGCAAACCAAAATCATTGATGAGGCGCTGGCGACTGCGAAAGATCTCACGTTGAAAGCCGCCGTCGCCGTGGGCGATACGTCGGATTATCAACGCTGGTTCGGCAGCTATTCACACGCCAACGCCGAGCGTGTCCGCGCAAGCCTGAAATCAGTCGTGACCGCTCTGCGTGGCGGTGGGGTGACCGCGCAATGTGATGCGGTGACGGAAGGCGGGTGCAACGGCGGTGAATATGCGTGGGTCTTTGCCAATCAGCCTTATTTGATGCATCTTTGCCCTTCCTTTTTCACGCTTCCGCCGCTCACCGCACTTCAACCCGGCGACCGGCGTTCAAACAACGGCACACGTGAGGGGACCATCGTGCATGAGGTCTCTCACTTTCTGCACGTCGCCGATACCGAAGATCATTGCTATTCGCGCACGGAATGTTCGCGGATGGCGCAAAGGGACGCCCGCCGCGCCATCGATAACGCCGACAGCTATCAGTATTTCACCGAGGATGTGACCTATTACGCGCGCCAGCCGCTGGGGAACAAACCACCGCCCGCGATGCGGTCTGACCGCTAATCGCGCCTACTAACCTAGCGATCATAAACATCGTCGGAGGGGCTTGCAAAAGGGGGGGCGATAAGGCTAAACCGCGCCTCACGGACAGGTGGCCGAGTGGTCGAAGGCGCACGCCTGGAAAGTGTGTAGGCGGGAGACCGTCTCCAGGGTTCGAATCCCTGTCTGTCCGCCACTTCCCCTATATAATTCTGAGTGTTTAGTGTCGTGCGACCATGGTTTGCACGAGCAGTCGATCAATCCCTGCAAACACCAAGAAGGTTACCGCAATCAGTTCGGCACCGTCTTCCACAACTGTTGCAACGAGATCGCGCATATACGACTGGGCTGTGTACGCCGACAGGAACCCATGGGCCACATCCAGAGCTGCGCCAAAAAAGGCCAGCATGAAAATGGCCCACATAAAGTTGAGGAAGGTTAACCTGTTAGTCTCTTTAAGTGGTCCATAGGCGCCAAAAAGCAACGAGAATATAATCACCGCCATCAAGACATAAACGAAGGGTTCGCCGCGGTCTTGGACATCCATCTGCGTGAAAGGGCCGAAATCTAGATAGGGTCCAATAAGAAGGCCAAGCCGATCGTGGAGTTCGGCTGCGTCATCAAGCAGAAGGATCAGCAGTATGAATGAAAGCAACAAGTAGCCTGTGTTTCGGGTGTCACGGAAAACCGCATAAAACAGCGCGAGTGCGAAGCCGTATTTGGAATATCCCCAGACACTTGCGAGGCTATATTCGCTATTGAAATACAGAAATTGGTGGATTTGAATATCGTAGATTTCAAACAGCCCCACACTGATAATGTAGAGCCCGATGAATAACGCATCCGCGAGAAGGAGCACCGTCATAACCCTGACCGATGCCAATCCTCCGCCATTCTGACGGAGCTCACTACCAGGTAGGAAGTCTCTTAGTTCACGCTGCATGTCGTTAACGCGGCGATATTTTGCTCAAAAAATCAAGCGTGCCTGCCGACCGAGCAAACTAGGCAAACGGGTTATATGAGGAATTTTTGCCCACTTGTCCAAAGAGCGGCGGGATTTGAGGCGTTTTTTGGACGGCTGATCAGGGTGAGTTGCTTTATAACGCCACCACGGATGGTTAGCCGCTATGATCGCAACATCGGCGCGTGGGATCGTAAAAGATCCGCCGCTTTCCATGATGTAGCGGAACCCAAGCGCGGTGCGCCCGCGCGTCGTATCGGTTTCTTCGATCCCATTGTCGGTGCTCGCTGACGTGGCGCCAAATCCACCCAAAAGCTCAAACTTTCCATCTGCCAAATCAAGCGGCATGATGAAGTCGAACCCAAGGGTCGCTTCCGTCATTGTTATCTCTTGGGCGCGCACGTTTGCGCCGGCTCCGTCGGTGTAGGCCTCGCTTTCTTCGGTGGCCCGGATGATATCCAGAAGCGGGATCAATGTGATGCGCGTAAGTTCAACTTCACCGGCAACACCAAATGTCAGGATGCTGCGATCACTTGTGAAGTTGTCCTCATACGTCCCGAGTGGCGAAATCGCGTTGTCGCTTTGTCCGATCAAATATGAGGCCGAAAAGACCAAAGGTTGATCCGCCATCCGCAAGACCGCATAGGGGCCAGCCAGCCAGCCCGTGCCTTCGAATTGCGACGTATCCTGATCGGCGGTAAAAGTGTCGAATTGGGTCATCGCACCCAAAAGGAAATTTTCGCCAAACCCGATATGGCCACCAATTGCGACATTGGCGTAACCTCTTTCAATGTCGCCCTCTGTTGCCCAGCGGCCTTGGCCTGCCACCCAAGAGGAACCGGCTGATTTTCGGCTGAGCGGACATCGTTGAACGGGTCCGCGTCTCAGCCATCGTTACAATCATCTCTTCGATCGCGGTCAAAGCCGCGTTGGTGATGGAAATGACGCCAGAGGCTGCACTTGGGTTTGCGAAAGCATCTTCTGCGGCTCGCTCAGAGATACTGATGGTGATCGGGGTTGCGACGACAGGTGTGATCTCGGCTGTGTAGGTCGGGCTTGCCCCTGCAAAGGCGGTGATGTTGGCCCCTGTGACCGCAATGTCGGGTTGGGTAAATCCTGTGACTGCTTCCGAGAATGTCACGGTAATGGTAAACGGGGTCTCGTCGAGAAGGCGCGCGGGCGCGCCCGTGATCGTCACCGTTGGGCCATCATAGTCCGGGAAAAGATCAGTGGTTGCCGGTGCCGACACATTGCCGAGCGCGTCGGTTGAGACCACGGTGACAGTTCCGCCCGGCATATTCGCAGTAGATGTGACGGAATATGCCCCACCCGTCGCCGTGACACCTTGGAACGTGGAATCTGGAAAAGTGACGCGCAGGGTGCTATCAACCTCGGCTGTGCCGCCAATGGTCATCGAACGGTTGGCGTTGATGGTCATCGTGGTGATCAATAGCACCTCGGGCGCCTGGCCTTAGGTAATTGTCACTGGAATCTGTTCTGGCGTTGCCTGATTGCCCGCGCTGTCGCTTGTAGAGACGTTGACCACGTTCTCGCCGACCGTAAATCAAAGGGTGACGAAAACTCGGTCACGTTCGCAGAAATACTCACAATGGTGGGGGCCTCTGTATCCTCGACCGTGACGGTAAAGCTGGCAATGCCCGTATTGCCGTCGCCTCATAGGTTACCGTCGTTTCACCCAAAGGAAAGGTCGCGCCAGAGGCGAGACCGGCCGTCAGTGTTGGGCCCGATGTCACCGCCACGTTATCGGTCGCGGTGGG
>CALNYU010000014.1:0-178891 GCA_942490805.1 uncultured Alphaproteobacteria bacterium
GTCTACGAGGAGGCGACGCCGTGCCTTCATCGCGCTGGGCGTGCTCCTGCTGGCCGGCGTCATCGGCGGGCTCTACCTGGCCAAGCGCGACGACGACATGCCCCAGACGAACCAGCCCGTGCAGGCCCGTCGGTGATGAGGAGGAGAGCGCATGAGCCAGTCGCTCGAGGCCTATCTCGTCCTGGCCGTCCTGCTCTTCGGCATCGGCGCCTTCGGCTTCCTGGCCAAGCGCAACGCCATCGCCATGCTCATGTCCATCGAGCTGATGCTCAACTCGGTCAACCTGGCCATCATCGCCTTCGGCGCCTTCACGCCCGACTTCGCCGCCCAGGCCTCGACCATCGCTCTCTTCGTCATCGCCGTGGCCGCTGCCGAGGCCACCGTCGGCCTGGCCATCGTCATCGCCATCTACCGCAACCGCCGCACGCCGCTCGTCGACGAGTACGCGTCGATGAAGCTGGCAGCGGAGATCCCTCGCTGCGATGGCCTGGACACTGTCGGGATCGCCGTAGAACAGCGAGTGCGCCCCCCACGGCATCGGCGCCCACATGGTCGATGTCTACCAGCGTCGCTGTGGCGACGAGCCCGAGCGCAACGGCCTTCACCGGTACCGTTCGTCCGCGCAGCTCGACAGCCCGATCGCGGAGCGCTCCGATTGCGTACACCGTGCCGATCGCCAGTGCCGGCACAGCAACGAGGCTGTAGTGGTATTCGATCTGGTACTGGGTACTAGAACGTGCTGAGCACATTGTTGAACAACACCAGTCCGCTGATCCAACGCCACGTCGGGCCAACCGGACGAACAGCCAATGCGAAACGGTGCGGTCATCTGCACGAGGTACCACGGCCGGCCATCGCTGCTGGTAATGCTCGACCACCTGCGTCGGATTGGTCACCGTCGTGTCCACCAGCCCCCGCATCCCACCGAAGGGGACCCGCCAACCGTTGCGGGTCGGCACCCCGATCAGGCTGCGCATCACCACCAGCATCGCCACCGCCATGAACGCCAGGCTCCCGAACACTGTCGCCTGCAGACCGATGCGGCGGTCGCGTCATGCAGTGCCACCCAGATCCCCAACGGAACGATCACGAGCGACACGTCCTCCTTGACCAGGAGCGAGAGAACGACGAACACCGCGTACATGCGCCACTTCGCGCTCGAGGGCGGCGTAGATGCCGAACCCGACGAACACGCCGAGAAACGAGTCGGGGTGGAAGTTCTCGAGGTTCGTCCATCCCACGGCGGGATGCAGCAGGTAGGCGCCAGCGCCGACCAGCGCCCACCACTGCGATCCGAGCCGTCGGCAGCCGTACAGGAAGACCGGGATGGCGCCAGCAGCGATCGCCGCCGACTGCGCGGTGAACATGATCCATGCCCCTGGTGCGATCCAGTAGACGGGCACCAGCACGAGCAGCACGAACGACGTGTGATCGCCGAACATGTTCCGCCCATCAGGGTCACGAACGGCACCTCGAACCGCGACAGCAACCACATCCCCTGGTCGTAGAGCGCCGAGTCGTGCAGTGGCGATGCCCAGCGCATGATGGACGTCGAGCGAGCGAAACCGAGAAGTACCAGGTCCAGATCGCCACCGCTCCGGCGAGGAACACCTGTGGTGCTGTCGGCGGCGTGATCCGATGCCACCACCGACCGGGGGACGACGTGGTCGACGTCGGGGTCGTCGTCAGCCGACGCAGGCTCGACCAGCGCGTCGGCGTCTCACGACCTCTGCCTACTCTCGCAGGTCGCCCACCAGCGCCGAGAGCACCCCGTTGACGAACTTGCCGCTGTCGTCGGTGGAGAACCGCTTGGCCAGCTCGACGGCCTCGTCGATCACGACGGCGACCGGCACGTCGGTCCGCTCGGCGAGCTCGAACGCGCCGAGGCGCAGCACGTTGAGGTCGAGCACGGGCATGCGCTCCAGCGTCCAGCCCTTGGCCCGTGCGGCGATCGCCTCGTCGAGCTGCTCGCGGTGCTCGGCCGACGCCGGTGACCAGCAACGCGGTCAGCTGCGTCGGGTTCGACGCACCTGGAGGGCGAGCGCGTCAGCCGGCGGAGATCCCCTTCGAGTACGCCTCGTAGAGCAGGTAGAGCGCCCGTTCCCGAGCGTCGGAACGGTCGCCGGGTCGCGGCATGGCGGCCATTGCGGTGCGTCCGTCAGACGCGGGTGATGTAGTCGCCGGTGCGGGTGTCGACCTTGACCTTGTCGCCGGTCTCCACGAACAGCGGCACCTGCACCACCTTGCCGGTCTCCAGGTCGGCCGGCTTGCGGGCGCCGGACACCCGGTCGCCCTGCACGCCGGGCTCGGTCTGGGCGACGCTCAGCTCGACCGACGCCGGGATCTCGACGCCGATGATCTCACCCTGGTAGATGGGCGATCTGGGCGATCATCTGCTCGGTGAGGTAGTCGGCCGCATCGCCGAGGGCGCCGCGCGGGACGTTGATCTGGTCGTAGGTGGAGGTGTTCATGAACACGTAGTCGTCGCCGTCCTTGTACAGGAACTGCATGTCCTGGCGGTCGACGATCGCCTGCTCGACCTTGATGCCGGCGTTGAACGTCTTGTCGATCACGGCGCCGTTCTTGACGTTGCGGATCTTGGTGCGCACGAACGCGCCGCCCTTGCCGGGCTTGACGTGCTGGAACTCGACGACCTGGAACAGAGCCGTTGTCGATGTTGAGCACCATGCCGTTCTTCAGGTCGTTGGTCGTGATGGCAGGCATGGCGTGTCCTTGGACAGTTGGGTGAGGATGCGGCAGCCCGTCTCGGTGACGGTGACGAGATCCTCGATGCGGACTCCGCCGAAGCCGTCACGATAGAGGCCCGGCTCGACGGTCACCACGTCGCCCTCGACGAGCACGGCAGTCGATGTCGCGGCGGCGAATGGCTCTTCGTGGATCTCGAGGCCGACGCCGTGGCCGGTGCCGTGGATGAACCAGTCGGCCGTAGCCGGCGTCGGCGAACACGTCCCGGCAGGACGCGCGTCGACGCGAGCGGCCGCGACGCCCGGCCCGCACGGCGGCGATGCCCGGCCGCCTGCTGCGCTCGCGACGAGCGTCGTAGATCTCGCGCGTTGCTGCGTCGGCTCGCCGACCACGTACGACGTGCGGGTCATGTCGGAGTGGTAGCCGTCGACCAACGCGCCGACGTCGATGATCACGGTGTCGCCCTCGACGATCGTGCGCGCGTGGGCGGTCTCGTGGTGCGGGCGAGGCAGCCGTGGTCCGGACGCCACGATCGTGTCGTAGCTGCGGTCGTCGGCGCCGTGCCGGCGCATGCGGTACTCGAGCTCGTCGCGGACGTCCGCTTCGGTGACCGGCGAGTCGGTGGTGGCGAACAGCATCGGCTCGACGTCGGCGAGCGCCGGCGTCGGCGAGCGGCGGCAGCGGCAGCTCGATCCGTTCGATCTCGGCGGCGTCCTTGACCGGCGTTCCGCAGCTTGACCAGCGACCTCGGTCGGTTCGAGGACGAGGTCGGCGCGAGGCGCCAGGACATCCGGCGCGGTCGGCGTAGCCGTCGGTGACGACACGAGTGGCGTCGAGGCCCTCCCGATCTCGCGGGCCGACCTCGAGCGGACTGCCGGCCGAGGCGATCGAGCGCAGCGGCCGGTGCGCGCAGGTCGGTCGGCGATCGGAGCCACGGTGGCCGCCCTCGACGGCGAGTTCGGCGGCGCCCGCTCGCCGTAGCGGCCGTCGGTGCCGACGACGAGTTCGTCGGCACGCAGCACGGCCCAGCCGTTCGACCCGGTGAACCCGGTGAGCCAGCGCACGTCGACCAGGTCGGTGAACAACAGCCGAGTGCGTCGGCGCGCCGGCCGTTCCGCCGATCGAGCGACGGCTGGATGCATCTCCACGAAGCCGCGCGTCGTGGTCGGAGCCTCGAGCGGCTCGGCCGCGGTCACCGGCGGCGTGGTCGATCGGCGCTCGACGCACCAGTCGCCGACACGAACCGTTCGAGCGGGTGGACCGCACCGCCGCACGGGTCGACCCGCTCACCACCTCGACTGCCCTCCGGGCGGCCGTCGAGCACGAACGTCAGGCCGTCGAGCGCCTTCTTGTCGCGGCCCATCAGGCGCCAGCAGCTCGTCGGCGGGATCGAGGCCGGCCGGCGGCGAGCGCCGTCGGCAGGCCGTACTCGCCGCCACGACCTGGCGGTGCTCGTCGACGCGGTCGTCGTCGATGCGGCCCGAGGTCGCGGGCGAGCTCGGCGGCGTAGACCAGCCCGATGGCGACCGCCTCGCCGTGGGCGAGGTCGTGAGTCGGTGGCGATCTCGAGCGCGTGGGCCAGCGTGTGGCCGTAGTTGAGCAGCGCCCGCCGACCGGCGCCGCCGCTTCGCGTTCGTCGGCGGCCACGACGTCGGCCTTGATCTCGAACGCACCTGCGATCCGATCGACGAGCTCCATCGCCAGCAGGTCGTCGCCGGTGAGGAAGTGGTACTTGGCCATCTCGCCGTCGGCCGCAGCGCCGCTCCCGCTCCGGCAGCGAGGCCAGGGCGTCGGTGTCGCAGAGCACGGCCGCTCGGCTGCCAGAACGCGCCGACGAGGTTCTTGCCCTCGGGCAGGTTGACGCCGGTCTTGCCGCCGATGGCGGCGTCGACCATGCCGAGCAGCGTCGTCGCCACGTGCACGACCGGCACGCCGCGGTGCCACACCGCCGCGGCGAACCCGGCGACGTCGGTGACCATGCCGCCGCCGACGGCCGACCACCACGTCGTGCGGGTGAGCCCCTGGCGGGCGAAGCCGCGCCAGATGTGCTCGATCGTCGCCAGCGACTTCGCCGCCTCGCCGTCGCCGATCTCGAAGGTCTCGACGACCGCCGGGATGCGCCGTCGATCGCCACCCGAGCAGCGGGATGCCGGCCTGGGTGACGACGGCGACCCGGCGAGCGCCGGCGGGAGCAGCGCGCCGAGTTCGCTGGCGATCGCACCCCGCGCCGACGAGCACGTCGTAGGAGCGGTCGCCGAGCGGCACGGGACCGTGCGACGGTCACGCATCGCGCCTCGTCCAGCACCGCCTGCACCACGTCGTTCGACCGAGCGGTGGTCGACCGTCGACGATGGCGTCGGCCACCTCGCGGTACAGCTCGGCTCGCGCTCGGCGTCCATCCGGCGCAGCGTGCCCTCCGGATCGTCGTCGAGCAGCGGACGGTGCATCGCCGTTGCGCACCCGGTCGAGCAGCACGTCGGGTCGGCGCGCAGCCACACGACGTCGGCGTCGGCCGCTCGCAGCGCCGCGCGGTTGGCCTCGGCGAGCACGACGCCGCCGGCGGCGGCGATCACCGCGGGTTCGTCGGCTCGCCAGCGCGTCGAGCAGCGCCTCGGTCTCGAGGGCGCGGAACGCCGGCTCGCCGTCGGTCCTCGCCAGATCTCGCGCACGGTGCGGCCGGTGCGCTCCTCGATCATCTCGTCGGAGTCGAGCAGCGGGCGGCCGAGGCGCTCGGCGGCCACGCCCGGCCGACGGTCGACTTGCCGACGCCCATCATCCCGACGAGCACGAGGTGGCGGTCGGAGCTCACCTCAGCTCAGCCCGGCACGGAACGCCGCGGCGTTGCGGGCGAGCTCGTCGACCGAGTCGCCGCCGAACTTGCGCTGCGCCTCGGCGGCGAGCACGAGGGCGACCATCGTCTCGGCGACCACGCCCATCGCCGGCACGGCGGTGACGTCGGTGCGCTCCTTGAACGACACCCCGGACTCCTTGGTCGCCGTGTCGACGGTTCCAACGTCGGCACGTTGAGCGTGGCCAGCGGCTTCATCGCCGCGCGCACCACCAACAGCTCGCCGGTCGACATGCCGCCCTCGGTGCCGCCGGCGAGCGTGCTCTCCCGGCGATAGCGGCCGGTCTCGGCGTCCCAAGAGATCGGGTCATGGGCGTCGCTGCCGCGCCGGCCGGCGACCTCGAACCCGTCGCCGATCTCGACGCCCTTGACCGCCTGGATGCTCATGACCGCCTGCGCGAGCAGCGCGTCGAGCTTGCGGTCCCAGTGCACGTGGCTGCCGAGGCCGACCGGCACGCCGTAGGCGAGCACCTCGACGACGCCGCCGAGCGAGTCGCCGTCCTTGGCCGCCGCCTTGATCTCGGCCACCATCTCGTCCTCGGCGGCGGCATCGAAGCAGCGCACCGGCGACTCGTCGACCTGGGCGAGGTCGTCGGGACCCGGCCGAGCGACCGCCTTCGAGCGCGCCGCGCCCATCTGGATCACGTGCGAGATGATCTCGACGCCGAGGTGCGACAGCAGCTTCTTGGCGAGGGCGCCGGCGGCGACGCGCGCGGCGGTCTCGCGGGCGCTGGCCCGCTCGAGCACGTCGCGGGCGTCGGTGAAGCCGTACTTCTGCATCCCGGCGAGGTCGGCGTGGCCGGGTCGGACCTGGGTCAGCGGCGCCTTCGTCGCACCGGGCGCCGGCGACATCTCCTCGTGCCCACTTGTCGCTGCGGAACCACTCGGTGTTCTTGATCTCGATGGCGACCGGCGAGCCGAGCGTGCGGCCGTGTCGCACGCCGCCGATCAGCGTCAGCTCGTCGTGCTCGAAGCGCTGGCGTGGCCCACGGCCGTAGCCGAGGCGGCGGCGGGCCATCTCGGCCTGGATCTCCTCGACGGTGATCGCCAGCCCGGCCGGCAGCCCCTCGACGATCACGACGAGCGCCTGGCCGTGCGACTCGCCGGCGGTGAGGTAGCGCAAGCATCGGGCGAGGCTATCGGGCCGGCCGTCGCCATCGGCGGCCAGATCCGCAGCGGTCGGCCGGCCCGCATCGAGGCGCGGCGCGCTGCTCGGCCTCGGCGGCGGCGCGCATCACGGCCAGGTCGGGGCTCGGCCGGCCAGAGCTGCTGCTGCAGCGCCGCCTGGTGGACGAGCATGCCGAGCCCGTCGAACGTGCGGGCGCCGGCATCGCGGGCGGCGCGCAGCAGGGCGGTGTCGAGCGGGTGGTAGACGAGGTCGGCGACGACCTGGCCGGGCGCAGCAGGGCGCCGGGTCGACGGCGAGGTCGTCGGGTTCGCCGTCCGCCGAGGCCGCCCATGCCGACGGTCGTGGCGTTGACGACGATGTCGGCGGCGGCGATGTCGGCGATGCCGCCGACCGACGGCGACCGGTGCGAGCGTCGCGGCGCAGACTCGGCGCGCTCGGCGTGCGGTTGACCACGGCGATGTCGGCGATGCGCCGGCGCGGCCGAGCGCGTCGACGACGCTGCGGGCCGCCGCCGGCGCCGAGCACGACGACCGGCTGCGCCGGCGACGTCGACGCCGTCTCGGCGAGCGAGGCGACGAACCCGGCGCCGTCGGTGCTCGTAGCCGACCAGTCGTCCGTCCGTCCCAGCACCACGGTGTTGACCGAGCGCAGCGCCGCGGCCGCCGGTTCGAGCTCGTCGACGGCCAGCGGCGACGTCCTCCTTGTGCGGCATCGTCACCGACAGCCCGGCGAGGCCCAGAATTCGCATCGCATCGATGGCCTCGGCGGCCCGGCCAGGAGCCACCTCGAACGCGACGTAGGCCCAGTCGACGCCGGCCGCATCGAACGCCGCCTGATGGATCGCCGGCGACAGGCTGTGCGCAACCGGCGAGCCGATCAGCGCCGCCGCCGGCGTGGCGTCCACATCCGTCCAGCAGGCCGCTGGCCGCGGCGGCGTTGCACGTTGGCCTCGTGCTGCTCGGGGGTGGCGGCGAACGCGTGGCCGCCGTCCTCGTCGGCGAGCACGTAGTAGAGGTAGTGCACTGGGTCGGATCCTCGGGCAGCGTCGGCGCAGATCGGGTCGCCGGCGGGCGGGTTCGGCGCCGGGTTGAGCGCCGCCTCGATCGAGGCCCGACCGGGGTTGGCGATCGGCGTCGGCGGCAGCCCCGGCGTGAGGTAGGTGTTGTACGGGCCGTGTCGATCTGGCGCACTCGGTCGAGAACGGCAGACGTCGGGTCGACGACCGGCCTGGTCGCCGCGCCGTACAGCACGCGTGGCGTCGATCTGCAGCGGCATGCCGAGGAACGCCAGGCGGTTGTAGATCACGCGGGCGATCTTCGCGCGGTCCTCGTCGACCTTGGCCTCGCGCTCGATCATCGAGGCGATGATCAGCATCTCGTACGGGGTGCGGCCGAGTGCCGCCGACCTTGGCCTGACGATGTCCTCCTGGTCGGCGACCCGCTCCATCAGGGCGATCATCCGCTCGATGACCTGACCCTCGCTCTCGGCGTTCGACACCTGGTACGTGTCGGGGAACAGCAGGCCCTCCAGCGAGGTCACTGCCGGGCGGCTGGTAACGACGGCGGCGATCGCGCCGTCGGTCGGCGGCGGCAGGAACTCGTCGGCGTCGAACCGTCGACGATCGTCTTGTCGTCGAGCCGCTCGCCGCCATCTGCTCGAGCGTGAAGCCCTCCGGGAACGTCACCTTGGTGTAGGTCTGGCTCGGGCGGCGTGCGCAGCGGCCGAGCACGTTGCCCATGTGGTCGCTGGGTCGCAACTCGTAGTAGCCCGGGCGTGACCTCGAGACCCCCGTTGCGCTCGACGTACCACTCGAACACGCCGGCGTCGGACGACGAGCCCTCGTCGGCCGAGGCGGGCGGCGATCGACTCGAGCGTGTCGTCGTCGTTGACGGTGAACGCCGACTGACCGCGCCCGGTCGCCGGGCGGGTTGATCTTGCCGAGGTACCACCAGCCCGACGCCGCCGGCGACCGAGGATCAGCACGACGACGAGCACCATCGACAGCCCAGACGACCCACTTGATCGAGTCGGGTCTGCCGGCGCGAAGGCGTCTCGACGAGCCGGTCTCGCGGCGGCGTCGTCCCACGGGTCGTCGTCGGCCAGTCGACAGCGTCGGACGTCGACGCGTCGGGATCGACCTGGCGCGTCGGGCAGCTCGGCGTCGAGCCGCTCGTCGGTCGCCGCTCGTCGGTCTCCACTCATCACGACGCGTCGACCGACGGGCGTCGAGCCACGCCTGCAGCATCACCGCGGCGGCGACCTTGTCGACGACCTGGCGGCGGTCGCCTCGCGCGTCGCAGGCCGGCCTCGAGCATGCCGCGCTCGGCGGTCACCGTGGTGAGCCGCTCGTCGTACATCTCGACCGGCACGCCGACCACGCGTAGCGAGCGCCTCGCGCCTCGGTCTCGGCGAGGGCAGCCTTGGCGGCCGGCCCGTCATCGAGCCGTCGAGCGACAGCGGCAGGCCGACGACGACCACCTCGGCCTCCTCGTCGCGCGACGAGCTCGGCGATCGCGGCGTGGTCGTGCGCGCGACGACCGCCGGCGCTGGACGATGGTGAGCGGCGAGGCGATCGTGCCGGTGCGGTCGCTGACGGCGACGCCGATGCGCTTCGAGCCCGAGGTCGATGCCCGAGCACGCACGCCGGGTGGCTCTCCACTGGCGGCGTCCGACGCGGCGGCCCGAGCCCCGAGCGGCGATGCGCAGCGCCTCGTCGATGGCCGGACGGGTCCTTGCCGCCGGCCGTGGCGATGTCGCCCTTGCCGCCGCCGCCGCCGCCGACGGCCTTGGCCGCGTCCTTGATGAGGTCGCTCGCTGCGGTGCCGTAGTCGGACGCGACAGCAGCGACG
Source organism: uncultured Alphaproteobacteria bacterium (assembly GCA_942490805.1). Taxonomy (GTDB): domain Bacteria; phylum Pseudomonadota; class Alphaproteobacteria; order Rhodobacterales; family Rhodobacteraceae; genus Yoonia. The sequence continues at coordinate 9,533 of CALNYU010000014.1, forward strand.
AGTGACACTCCACCGGTGGACGTGACACCGCCGAGCACGACGGCACGCACGCCCGCCTGCTGGCGGACGGCGATGGCGAGGTCGCGCAGGTCGCCGGGGTCAGGCCGTCGACCGCGGGCGACGACGACGCCGTCGATCGGCGATGGCCGGCGAGTTCGCCGGCCGGCCGGTGGCCAGCTGGGCGCGCAGCGCCTTGATCTCGTCGTGCAGGCCCTTGATCTCGTCGAGCTTGCGCTGCACGCCTCCGAGCAGATCGTCGGCGGGTGCGCCGACCAGGCGGGCAGTGTCGGCGAGGAGTTGCTCGTCGCGCTGCAGCAGGGCGACGCTCGCCTCGCCGGTGACGGCCTCGATGCGGCGCAGGTTGGAGCCGATCGACGACTCGCTGACGACCTTGATCGGTGCCGATGTCGCCGGTGGCGCGCACGTGGGTGCCGCCGCACAGCTCGATCGACGATCCCGCCTCGAGCACCCGCACGATGTCGCCGTACTTGTCGCCGAAGAACGCGATGGCGCCGAGCGCTTCGGCCTCGTCCTTGGTGGTCTCGAACGTGCGCGTCGGCGAGTTGGCGAGCGTCTCGGCGTTGGCGAGGCGCTCGATCTCGGCGATCTGGTCGTCGGTGACCGCCTCGTAGTGGCTGAAGTCGAAGCGCAGCCGGTCGGGCCCCACCAGCGAGCCGGCCTGCTTGACGTGGTCGCCGAGCACCTCGCGCAGCGCGGCATGCAGCAGGTGGGTGGCGGTGTGGTTGCGCCGGATGGCGTCGCGCCGGTCGACGTCGATCGCCGCGTGGCGCCGTCTGCCCCGGGCGTGATCGTGCCGTCGACGATCCGCGCGACGTGGCGGCGCAGGCCGGGCAGCGCGAACGTGGTGTCGAGCACCTCGGCCGTGCCGGTCTCGGTCGTGATGGTGCCGGTGTCGCCGACCTGGCCGCCGCTCTCGGCGTAGAACGGCGTGCGGTCGAGGAAGATGTCGACGAGATCGGGTTGCCGTGGGCGTCTCTCGACTGCGACGATCGCGAGCACGCGGCAGTCGGACGAAGTCGTCGACGTAGCCGACGAACTCGGTGACGCCGAACTGCTCGACGACGTCGCGGTAGGCGTCGACGTTCGTCGTCGTCGGCCGCCGCCCTTCTTGCGCGCCGCCTTGGCCCGCTCGCGCTGCTCGGCCATCTCGGCCTCGAAGCCGGCGAGGTCGACGTCGACGCCGCGCTCGCCGGCGATCTCCTGGGTGAGCTCGAGCGGGAAGCCGTAGGTGTCGTGGAGCAGGAACGCGGTCGAGCCCGAAAGCTCCGCGGTGTCGACGTCGAGCTCGCGCTCGAGGATCGAAAGCCCGTTGCGCAGCGTGTGGCGGAAGCGCTCCTCCTCCTTGCCGAGCACGCCGACGATGAAGTCGCGCTGGCGGGAGACGTCGGGGTAGGCGTTGCCCATCACGTCGATGGCGTCTCGACGAGCGAGGGCATCACGAGCTTCTCGGTGCCGAGCAGGTAGGCGTAGCGCACGGCGCGGCGGATGATCCGCCGCAGCACGTAGCCGCGGGCCTCGTTGGACGGGAACACGCCGTCGTTGATCGAGCATCGCGCCGAGCGGGCGTGCTCGGCGAGCACGCGCATGGCGAAGCTGTCGCGGTCGTCGTAGTCGCCGACGATGTACGACTTGCCCGTGATCGAGCACGCCTCGTCGATCAGCGGCTGCATCAGGTCGGTCTCCCACACCGAGTCGACGCCCTGGATCAACGCGAGGATCCGCTCGAGGCCGGCGCCGGTGTCGATCGACGGCTTCGGCAGCGGCGTGCGGCTGCCGTCGGGCGCCTGGTCGTACTGCATGAACACGAGGTTCCAGAACTCCATGAACCGGTCGCCGGCCGGGTCGCCCAGCGGGCCGCCGTCGGGGCCGAACGCCGGGCCGCGGTCGATGTGGATCTCGCTGCACGGCCCGCACGGGCCGGTGTCGCCCATCTGCCAGAAGTTGTCCTTGTCGCCGAGGCGCTGGATGCGCTCCATCGGCACGCCGACTTGCTCGTGCCAGATCGCCTCGGCCTCGTAGTCGGATTCGTGCACCGTGATCCACAGCCGGTCGCCGTCGAAGCCGAACCGCCCCACGGGTCTCGGTGACGAGCTCCCAGCTCCACGGGATCGCCGACTCCTTGAAGTAGTCGCCGAAGCTGAAGTTGCCCATCATCTCGAAGAACACGAGGTGGCGCTTGGTGCGGCCGACGTCGTCGAGGTCGTTGTGCTTGCCGCCGGCGCGGGCGCACTTCTGCGAGCTGACCGCGCGCAGGAACGGCGGCTGCTCGTCGCCCACGAAGTACGGCTTGAACGGCACCATCCCGGCCACGTTGAACAGCACCGTCGGATCGTGCGGGATCAGGCTGGCCGAGGCACGCGTGTGGTCCGCGGGGCGAAGAAGTCGAGGAACGAAGTTGGTCGGCGCTCATCGACACGGTGGGGTCATATCCCGTGCGAGCCTATCGACGCCGATAGCTTGCGCCGCCGTAGAGTTCCGCGGTCCGTAGCGTCCGCGTCGACACACCTGGCCCGACGACCTGCACGAGTGGATCAGCTTCGAAGATCCCGACGAGCACCGCACCTGGGTGTTCGACGCGACCTACCTGCGTTCGAACTACACGTGCATCTACGGCTGCGGCTGCAAGGGCATCCTCGACGAGCCGGCTCCCGAGCTGCAGCAGGGCTGCTGCAGCTACGGCGCCCACTTCGCCGACGACGACGACGTCGCCAACCTGGTGCAGCGTCGTGCGGCTCGACCCCGACAGTGGCAGTTCCACGCCAAGGGATGGCAAGGGCTACCTCGCCGACGGGGCGCCGACGACGACGGCACGCCGGTCACGGTGACCCGCGCTCGTCGACGACGCGTGCATCTTCCTCAACCGTGCCGGCTTCGCACGGCGGCGCCGGGTGCGCGCTGCACATCGCCGCACTCGAGGCCGGCGAGCGCCGCTGGACTGGAAGCCCGACGTGTGCTGGCAGGTGCCGATCCGGCTGGAGCACGCCACCGACGAGAACGGGCACCTGACGTCACGCCTGCGGGAGTGGAAGCGGCGCGACTGGGGCGACGGCGGGGCCGACTTCCACTGGTGGTGCACCGAGGAGCCCGACGCCTTCGTCGGCAGCGAACCGCTCTACGTCTCGGCGCAAGGACGACATCGTCGAACTGGTCGGCCAGCGGATCTACGACACGATGGCTGCGCAACTGCAGCGTCCCGACTGGGTGCCGCTCCCCCATCCCGCCGTCCGCCGACGCTGAGCCGTGCTCGACGCAGCGGGTCAGTCGTCCTGGTCGTCGTCGTCGTCGAAGGTGACGCCGTACTTCTCGGCCAGCGCTGCGTACTCGTCGTCGTCATCGTCGTCGTTCGGAGACCCCGACGGCGCAGAACGATCGCCGAAACCCAGATCGAAGGCTCCCGGACCGGACTGCTTCAGTTTTCTCGCCTCTTCGAAGCGGCGATGACGACCCTTCTTCACGACAGGGCTCCCACAAGACTAGAAAGTTGACATTCGGGCACAGGGTACCGGTGACGGGTGCGCATTTCTCGGGATCCCGTCGATTGTCGGTCGCCCCGGTCAGATCCGGTCACGCCGTGCAGGACGCAGTCGCCCTCGCGGGTCGAAGGTGAGTCCGGCCTCGCCACCGACCAGACGGCGTATGCCGTCACCGACGAGATCGTTGCGCCACCCCGAGGCCAGCCGGGCGTCGGCATCCCCGCGCAGGAACGACACGATGTCGGCTCGCGTGGCCAACAGGGCCGGATCGAGCCGTTCGTCGCGGGCGAGTTGCGCCACCCACGCTGACACGAGCGTGACCGCAGGTCGCATCGAACGGTCGAGATCGTCCACCGATGCCGGGGCCGTGCCGGCGCCGGCGCTCCCTTGGCCGCCTTGACCGCCTCGAGGATCTCCTCGGCGATCGCACCGCGGGAGTGGCGCTGATCGACCCCACGAGCCTGCTTGAGTTCGTTGACGTTCGACGGGCAGCGCTGTGCGATGCCGAGGATGGCGAGGTCGGGAAGTACCTGTCGAACCGGGATGTCGGTACGCATCGCGCGTCGCTCGCGCCAGGCGGCGACGCTCTGGGCGACGGCCCGGGCGTTCGGACGCAGTGAACGAGCGTCCTTGAGCCGCAGCCACGCGTCATCGGGTGCCGAACCGCTCGTCGGTCGGGTCCGCAGCTCCTCGCATGCGTCCTGCGCCCATCTCAGTCGATCGATTTCTGCCAGTTTCGCAACCAGGCGCTCGTGCACCTCGAGCAGGTACTCGACGTCGGCGGCGGCGTACTGACACTGGCTGTCGGTGAGCGGCCGCCGCAGCCAGTCGGTCAGCCGGTCACCCTTGGCCGGGGTCACCCCGATCTCACCCTGCAGCAGCGAGACCAACGACGGGGTGCCGTACCCGAGGACTCCCGCAGCGAGCTGGGTGTCGAACATGCGCGCCGGTACCGCCCCGACGGCGTGCGTGAGCACGTCGAGATCCTGCTGGGCGGCATGGATCACGCAGAGCGCGTCCGAGACGAACAGTCGCTTCGAGAACCCGGTGACGTCGACGGCCAGCGGGTCGACGAGCGCCAGCTGTTGGCCATCGTCGGTGCGCCAGGCCACCTGTACGAGCGCCAGCTTCGGGTAGTACGTCCGCTCACGGTGGAACTCGGTGTCGAGGGCGTAGCGAGGCTGGGCGAGCAACTCGACGACGAGGTCGTCGAAGTCGGCCTGTCGATCGATCCAGCGGTACTCGAGCCGGCGATCAGCCACGGGCGACTGCGTCGGTCGACCCCGACCCCCCGCTCACGGTGTCGAAGCCGGCGGCCACCCACGCCAACATGCCTCCGGCCACGTTGACGACATCGAGCCCCTGGTCGATCAGGCGAACTCGCACGCCCGGCCGCTGCGATCCGCCCGACCGGCACATCAGGTAGATGCGGTCGCCGTCGAGCGCATCGAGCCGGTCGGGCACGGTGGCGAGCGGGACCAGCTGGGCGTGCGCGATGTGTCCAGCGTCCCACTCGTGGAGCTCGCGCACGTCGATCACCCGCGCCGAGGCGCCGAGCGCCGCCAGATCGTGGACCGAGATCTCCGGGACCGTCATGCCCTCAAGGGTACCCAGGCAGGTCGCCCGGAGCGTTGATGTTGCGCAGGCTCGACGTCGGCACGGACACCTCGATGGAGCGCAGCGATGCGATCGCCTCGCGAACCGCTCGAACACCGCGGTCGAACATCGCCCGGAGCGGCTCGCGAGCCGTCGACGGCCGCCACAGCGCACACGCCGGTTCGATCGCCGGTCGTGCGCGCAACGGCGACGTCGGCGATCGCGATCGGCGCGCAGCGCCTCCACCAAGCCGGTGCGAGGATCGTACCGGCCCGATGACCGGGAGGTCGCACGCCACGACGAGGACGTCGGCGCCCGGACCTGCGTCGGAGGTACATCTCAGGGCGCCGAGCACCCCGCCGAGGGGTCCCTCACCTGGAGATCCGTCCGGGATCACCGCAGCGCCGAGGGCCGACAGCTCGTCCGGATCACCACCGATCGGCGTGACCTCGGACCTGCAACCCACGCCGCGGAGTGCGTTGGCGACCAGGCTCGGCCATGGGCACCCCGTCGACGTCGACCAGGGCCTTGGTACGCCCCATCCGCCGGCCTGCGCCGCCGGTCAGCACGGCACCGACGAGCGGCGCCCGGGCTCAGTCAGCGGGGATCCCCGTCGGGTCGAGCTGCAGCAGGAACGTGCGACACCGCTCGGCCTCGTCGAGTTCACCGATCTCGGCGGCCATGTCGGCCAGACCCCGCAGGCACCTCAGGAACCCTCGATTGGTCGGTTCGACCCAGCGCACGTAGCCACTCCCGCGCCAGCCGTTGGCTCGCAGGGCGTCGAGCCCGCGGTGATAGCCGACCCGATACGCCGCGTACCGCTCCATCGTGTCGCGACCCAGGTCACCGAGCGCCGCCCAACCGTCGAGGTCTCGCGGCGCTGACGCCACCACGGCCGCGACCGCCTCGCGACGCTCCGCTTCTGGTGCGACGAGCGCGCCTCCCAACCGATCGGCCAGCGCTCGATCGACGGCGGGCAGCACCGTGGTCGGGAGTCCGGAGGAGAGGTTGATCGGCTGGTCGCTCACCGGCCCGAGCGTACCGAGGACCTACAGTGCGGACGTGCTCGCCGTCACCCTCGACCAGGCCACGACGATCGCAGCGTCGTCGTGACCGCCGCACTCATCGTGGTCGCCGCGCTGGCGTTCTGGGTGATGAAGACCATCGTGCAGAAGCTCGCCGTCGCAACGCTGCTCGGTCTGCTCGCGTTCGCCGTGTGGACCCAGCGTGGTGCGCTGCAGGACTGCGCCGACAAGGTGCAGGACAACTACGAGCGGTCGGGAACATCGGTGACCGTCCTCGACACCGAGTGCTCGTTCTTCGGTGTGTCGATCAGCATCTCGGACCCGCGTTCGGAGTGACCGGCGAGTCCCTCGACCAGGTCTCGACGACTCGATCGCTCCGCGTGTCGCTCGGACCCTCGGCGTGCTGGCCGCTGCCAAGACCGTTGCCAACACCGCCCTGCGCTGGCTGCCGTTGTTCCTGCCGACGCTGGAACCCGCCTTCTCGGCGACGACCACGCAGCTGACCACCGTGCTCGGCGCCGGCGAGCTGGCTGGGTTCTCGACCGTTGCGGTCGGGCTCCCAGCTCGATCGCGGCGCGAGCGTCTGGTGCTCCTGGTCGCGCTGGGCCTGGTGACGTCATCGGCGCTGATCGCCCTCATCGGCACACTGGCGAGCTTCGCTGTGTCCTTCTTCGTGCTGGTGCTCGCCGTGTCGAACTACACCGTCGCCGGGCAGGCCTGGATCAGCCATCGCGTCCGCTACGGCCAACGGGCCGCATGCTCGGGCTGTTCGAGACGTCGTGGGCGATCGCACTGCTGGTCGGCGCACCGATCGTCGCGGTGTTGATCAACCTGTTCGGCTGGCGCGGGCCCTTCGTGGTGCTCGCCGGTGCGTCGGCCGTCGCGACGTTCGTCGTGGCGTCGAGCCTGCCGAGATGGACTCCCGCCGTCGTGATCGAGGATCTCGATCCGGCGACGCCGATGGTGCGCCGTGCCGCGATCACACCGACAGCGTGGCTCGTCATGGTCGGTTCCGCCACCACGGCGATGGCCGGGCTGTCGGTGTTCGTGGTCTCCGGGACCTGGCTCGACGACGCGTTCGGCGTGTCGACCGGTGGCATCGGTGCTCGTCGCCATCGCTTTCGGCGCCGTCGAACTCGCCTCCAGCCTGGCGAGCGCCGGGCTCGCCGATCGGCTCGGCAAGTTGCGCAGCACCCTCGGTGGCCTGGTGGTGCTCCTGGCCGGACTCGTGATCATGGTGGCAGCCGGTGATCGGCTCGCCGTCGGCGTGATCGGGATCCTCACGTTCCTGCTCGGCTTCGAGTTCGCGTTCGTGACGTCACTGTCGCTCGTCAGCGAGGCGATGCCCGACGCACGCGGCACGACCCTGGCGGTGTCGAACGCGGTCGGAACGATCGCGCGCGCGGCAGGCGCGGTGTCGAGCGGCTGGCTCTATGCGTCGCACGGTATCGGGGGGACGGCGACCCTGTCGGCGATCTGTGCCGTCGTCGCGATCGGTTCCCTGGCGCTCAGCCGGCGCCGGGGCCCGCGTCCGGCAACGACCTGAGGAACGTCACGACCTCGACCGCCACCTCGGCGGCGTGCGTGTGCGGGCCCGCATGCCCCGCACCTGCGACGACAGCCGTCCGACAGCCGTCGAGCCGGGCACCCAACCACTCGGCACCTCGGCGGTGATGGGGCCGTCCGTGCTCGCCGCGCATGACCAGCACCGGCATCTCGATGGCCTCGGGCGCCCACGGCGCCGCCCGCCGGAGGTCGGCGAGCTCCGCAACCATCGCCGCACCCTCGGCCCGTCGCTGGGCGCGTGTCGGCTCGGGAAGCTGCTCCCACTTCTCGTCGCCGACGAGGCGCCGCACGAAGGCCTCGGCCGCTTCGGCCGGCGAGGCCGCTGCCATCGCCGCGGCGCCGGCGGAATCCCCGGGCCACCACTCGAGCCAGGACAGCGGCGTCTCGTACGCCACGACCGAGCACCAGATCGGGACGGCGGGCAGCGAGGGCCAGCGCGACGTTGCCACCGAGACTGTGACCGATCACGACCGCAGGAGCGCGCAACGACTCGTCGAGGAACGAGGTCGTCGACGTTGGCCTCGACCCGCCGGTCACGATCCGTGATGACCGCGCTTTCAAAAAAGACAAACCAATGTCCGTTGCCTGCCAGTAAATCAACCGCCAGCGGCACCAGCATGGTCAATCCAAGCGACGCCACAAGCAGCCCGATCACATATCCTACGGGGCGTAAATCAATCATGCGGGCAGCGTTGTCCTGCCCTTTCGCCGGTGTCAAGAACACCGCGCCCATATTCGCGACAGACTGTCGCTTGAAAGCCCTCGCGCGCGGCTTAGCTCACCCTCATGTTTGATCCCACTTATCCCGCCGCCCTCGCCCGCCTCAACGCCTTTGCCCCAAAGGCGGGACGTGATTATGCGAGCAAACGCAATTATGATGACATGGCCCATGTCTCGGCCCTGTCGCCCTATATCCGCCACCGTATCATCACCGAAGAGGACGTACTCAAAACCGTTCTGGCCCGCCATAGCGCCGCCGCGACCGAGAAATTTATCCAAGAGGTCTACTGGCGCACTTATTGGAAGGGCTGGCTCGAACTGCGCCCTGCCGTCTGGGAGATGTACCGCGCCGACCTGAACGCAGCACTGAACCGCATCCAGACCGAAAGCGGGTTGCGGCAGGACTGGGAAGCGGCCTGCAAGGGTGAGACCGGCATAGATTGCTTTGATCATTGGGCGCGGCAGTTGGCGGACACCGGCTATCTGCACAATCACGCGCGGATGTGGTTTGCCTCGATCTGGATTTTCACTTTGAGATTGCCTTGGGCCTTGAGGCGGATTTCTTCATGCGCCATTTGCTGGATGGTGATCCGGCATCCAACACGCTGTCGTGGCGCTGGGTTGGCGGTTTGCAGACAGTCGGCAAAACCTATCTGGCGCACCCCGACAACATCACGAAATACACCGAAGGGCAGTTTGACCCAAAAGGCCTTGCGACCTTCGCAGCACCGTTGGAAGGGCCACCCGCACCGCCGCGCGGGGCCATGCCTGTGTCAGACACAATTGATCCCGCGTTGCGCACAGGGCTTTTAATCACCGAAGAGGATCTCTCGCCCGGATGGTTGGCCCAGCAGATCACCCCAAGCGCAGTGGCGATGGTGCAAACGACCGCCCAGCGCAGCCCGCTGGCCGTCAGCTACCGTGTCACGGAATTTGTTGCTGATGCACAAAAGGATGCAGCGGCGCGCTATGCGGACAAACTGGGACCGATCACGCAGGTCACATCCGATGCCTTGGCGGAATGGGCGGCCACGCATGATATCGCACAAATCGTCACGTCCTACATCCCGACCGGCCCGACACGTGACGCGCTGAAAGATGTGCGCCTGTGTCAGGTCATACGCCCGTACGACAGTACCGCTTGGCCACATGCCACACATGGTTTTTTCCGCTTCAAGGACAAAATCCCCACCCTCTTGGGCGACATCAAAGGGCTGCGTCTGGCATGAGCGCGACATAGCGATGCAAAGACACGGGGCGTTGCCCACGACAACAATTTATCCTAAACTAAACTGACCAGTTCACATTCGGAGTAATACCATGGCCACCCGCCTCACAATCAATGGCAACGCGCATGACGTGGATTTGCCCGAAAATGTGCCCCTTTTGTGGGTCTTGCGCGATGAGATCGGCTTGACCGGCACGAAATTCGGCTGTGGCGTGGCCGCCTGTGGGGCCTGCACCGTGCATATTGACGGCGAGGCGGTCCGCTCTTGTCAGGTGGCCTTGGCCGATGTCTGGGGTGAGGTGACCACGATCGAAGGGCTTGGAAGCCCCGAAAACATGGCCACGATTCAGCAGGCGTGGGTCGATCATCAAGTCGCGCAATGCGGCTATTGCCAGTCAGGGCAGATCATGAACGCGGCGGCCCTTTTGGCGCAAACACCCCAACCCACCGACCAGGATATTGACGACGCAATGCAGGGCAATCTGTGCCGCTGCGGCACCTACCCCCGGATCCGCGCCGCGATCAAAGACGCGGCCCAGCGCCTGTCAGAGGAGACATAAGATGGGCCGTATCAAAACAATCGCGCGCCGGACTTTCCTGATCGGCTCTGCCGCTATCGTGGGCGGTGCGGCCTTTGGTATCTACCAAATCAACAAAGACGCGCCGAACCCGCTGGTGGCAGGTGATGGCGAAGTCACGCTCAACCCTTTCGTTCTGATCACCCGCGACGGTGTGACCCTGATCGCGCCGCGTGCGGAAATGGGCCAAGGCGTGCAGACCACGCTGGCAGCACTCGCCGCCGAAGAACTGGACGTGGCATGGGAAGATATCACAGTGCTGCACGGCCCGCCTGCGCAGGCCTATTACAACTCGGTTTTCCTTGGCATGGCGATCCCCGGGGCACATTACAAAGACACGCCGTTTAAGCACGCGATGCGCGAACAGATCGGCAAGGTGGGCAAACTGCTCGACCTGCAGGCGACCGGCGGATCCACCTCGATGAAGGATTTCTATGAACGGATGCGCCATGCGGGTGCCTCGGCGCGGGAAGCGCTGAAACTGGCGGCAAGCGCGCAGCTTGGTGTCGCGGCAAGCGATTTGCGAACCGAAAACAGCAACGTGATCGCCCCAGACGGCACAACCATCGCCTATGCCGATCTGGCCGAAGCGCTGCGCGATATCACGCCGCCGGAAGTAGACCTGCGCGATCCTGCGGAATGGAAATATCTGGGCAAATCCATGCCCCGGTTGGACATGGTCGGCAAAGTGACCGGCACGGCGCAGTTTGCCACGGATACCAAACTTGATGGCATGAAGTTCGCCACCGTCCGCATGAGCCCGACACGCGCGGGCATGGAAAGCTATGATGATAGCATTGCCCGCGACATGGACGGGGTCGAGGCGATTGTTGATCTGGGCGACGGGATCGCGGTGATTGCCAGCAACACTTGGCTGGCGATCCAAGCAGCCGAGGCCGTGGATATTATGTGGACCCCTGCGAATTATCCGGCGGATACAGACGGGCTGCGCGCAGCGATTGCGGCCTCGCTGGATGAAGAAGCCGACAGCATGGTGCGCGATGATGGCGACGTGACGAACGCCGTGGAAGGCACTGAGATTACAGCAGAATACTATGTACCTTGGCTCGCCCATGCGACGATGGAACCAATGAGCGCGACGGCGCTTTATACCGGAGACGCACTTGAGATCTGGTCGGGCAATCAGGCGCCCACGATGATCCGCGATGCATGTGCCGAGGCGGTGGGTTTAACGCCAGACCAAGTGACGTTGCACACCACCTATCTGGGTGGCGGTTTTGGCCGCCGCGGTGAAAAGGATTTCTCGGTCCTTGCCGCGCGCATTGCAGCTGCCATGCCGGACACGCCCATCCGCATGACGTGGAGCCGCGAAGAAGACATGCGGCGCGACTTTTACCGCCCCGCTGCCATCGCGCAATTCCGCGGTGTCGTGCAGGATGGCAAACCTGTCTTGGTCGATGGCAAGATCGCAGCGCCGTCGGTCTTTCACAGCAGTTCGCTGCGCCAAACCGGCGCGGTGCCTCCCGGCCCTGACCGGCTGCATGTAGAGGGCGCGGCAGATCAGCCCTATGCCATTCCGAACTTCCGCATTGCCGGACATCTGACCAACATCAGCGTACCTATCGGGTTCTGGCGCTCGGTCGGCGCATCCATCAACGGCTTTATGCTGGATACCTTTATTGATGAGATGGCCCATGCGGCGGGCGCAGACCCGCTCCAGTTCCGGCTGGACATGGCGCAGGCGGAACATGCCCCGTCTGCGGGCGTGATTGAGGCGGTTGGCGAGATGTCAGGCTGGACCGGCCAAACCCCCGCCAATATCGGGCGCGGTGTGGCCTTTAGTTTCTCATTCGGCACGCCGGTGGCGCAGGTCGTCGAAGTGGAAGACACAGGGCGCGGAATCAAGATCAACAAATGCTGGATCGCCGCTGATCTGGGCACGGTGCTGGACCCCGGCATTGTCGAGGCGCAGATGACATCGGGCGCGATCTACGGCTTCTCGGCCGCCATGCAGGAAGAGATCACATTCGCGGACGGCATGGCCGAGCAGGGCAATTTCTATGACTACGACGCGATGCGGATGCATACGGTACCCGCGTTCGAGGTCCGCTTGCTGGAAAACAACCCCTTCATGGGCGGCGCGGGCGAACCCGGCACACCACCGTCGATGCCTGCGCTAGGAAATGCTTTGTTTGATCTGACGGGGACACGGGCGCGGGAATTGCCGCTGAACAAAACCTTTGATCTGATCTTGTAGGACTGCGGGCGGGGCTCACCCGCCTGCAAGCCAGCCATCAAGCGTCTTTTTCAGGGCCGCCCAATCGGTGTATTCCTTGTTCTCACCCGGCTTCACCTCTTGGTCTTTTTGCGCTGCAATCCAGCGCATCGCCCATGATTTGAAGAAATCATATTCAGTGAACCGGAAAGCCCCCGCCACATGCATGACGGTCGGGGGTGTCCAGCCTGTCTTTTCGGCAAAGCGGTTCACACAATCTGACAATCCCTGCCAATCAGCAGGATCATCCCCAGCTGCGGCCAATGAGACGGACAGGAAGGCGGATCGTACGTGTTCCAAGGCGTTGGCCTTGCTTTTGGCCAATGCGACAAGCGGCTTTTGATATTTACCGGCGTGGACGGACCCAGCAAGCAAGACCGCGTCAAAGCGGGCCAGCTCTGCGTCTTTGGCATCCTCTGCCCCGGCTAGTTCGACAGTATGCCCCTGCCCGTTCAGATAATCGGCGACGTAGCGTGCGATTTTGCGGGTCTGCCCCTCGGTTGAGGCATAGGCGATGAGAATATTCATCGGGAAACTCCTTGCTGCTGACCACACCATAGCAAGAAGCGCCGCACGCCCGATTGATCCAAGTCAGTTTGGGCCGGACTTAGCCCGCTTTGCGCAAGCCACCCGTGGCCCAGGCACGGCAGGCATCACCGAATGCTTCAAAAAGCGGGCGCGATACCGGGTCATCGGCCGCGTTCCATTCCGGGTGCCACTGCACCGACATCGTGAACCCTGGCGCATCTTTGACATAAATCGCCTCGGGCGTACCATCGGGTGCGTGGCCGTCAATCACAATGCGCGGCCCCGGTTCTTTGATCCCTTGGCCGTGCAGCGTGTTCGTCATGACCTTATGACTGCCGAACACGCGGTGAAACGGCCCGCCTTCGGTCAGCGTGACCTCGTGGCGCAGCTCGAACTTTTCCTCCAGTGTGCCATCGGGGGGCATACGGTGGTTGTCGCGCCCCGGCAGATCGCGGATTTCGGGGTAAAGCGTGCCCCCCATGGCGACATTCATTTCCTGAAAGCCAAGGCAGACGCCCATAACCGGCTGGCCGCGTGCCACACAGGCGCGGATCAGCGGCAGGGTCAGACGGTCACGGTTCCGCTCAAAGGTGCCATGCGCCTCGGTCTCTTCTTCGCCGTACTCCTCAGGGTGCACGTTGGGTCGTCCGCCGGGAAAAAAGAACCCGTCACACGATGTCATCAATTCCTCGATATGCACCAGATCAGGTTCGACAGGGATAATGACCGGCACGACGCCAGAAACCTGCGACAAGGCTTTGACGTTCATCGCGCCAGCACCCTGCACAAGGTACTGATCATTGATCAGGTGAGAGTTCGAGATAATGCCAACAACTGGACGCGCCATCATGTCCCCTTTCAATTCCGCATAAAGTTAGCGTCTCCGCTGCGCGTTTGAAAGATGGTCTGACACCCGTAAGTGGTGTCAAAGGCGCATATGCCGCTTTTTTCGGCGGCATATGCGAAATTTTCATGGCTTTTGCGAAACTAGGCCTCGCCGATCAGACCCGCAGCCTCGATCCCCGCCATCGCGGCGATCACGTCGTTGTCCGAGGTATCGCCGGTGACACCCACAGCGCCGATCACGGTACCGCGCTTGTCATGGACCAGAACGCCCCCGGGCACAGGCACGACCTGACCACCGTAAACGCCGTTCATCGCAGCCATAAAATAGGCTTGCTGTTCGGCGCGGGCTTTCTGTGCGGTGCCCGCCATGCCAAGCATGACCGACCCATAGGCCTTACCATGTGCAATACCAAAACGCCCGGGCGAGGCACCATCGGCGCGCTCAAACGCTTTGACGTGGCCGCCCGCATCAAGGATCACAACAGAGAGCGGTTTGAACCCCATCTCGTCGCCTTTCGCGAGGGCCTTGCGGATGATCGTACGGGCCTTGTTTGCTGAGATTTCAGCCATGATGATACTCCCTTTTTGAACTTAGTGATTGCGCTGCGCTTTCAGCTCGAGCCGGCGCTGGTGCAGCACAGGTTCGGTATAGCCGGAGGGTTGGATACGGCCTTTGAAGACCAGATCACAGGCGGCCTGATAAGCAATCCCGTCGTAATTCGGCGCCATAGGCCGATAGGCAGGGTCGCCTGCGTTCTGCTCGTCTACGACAACGGCCATCTTGCGCATCGCTTCCATGACTTGCTGTTCGCTGACAACGTCATGGTGCAGCCAGTTGGCCAGTGCCTGACTTGAAATCCGGCAGGTCGCGCGGTCTTCCATCAGGCCCACGTTGTTGATGTCGGGCACTTTGGAACAGCCGACACCCTGATCAATCCAGCGCACGACATAACCCAGAATACCCTGAGCGTTGTTCTCCACTTCCTTCATCTTCTGCGCGTCGGTCCAGCGCTGATATTGCGCCAAAGGAATATCCAGAATGGACGACACATAGGCCCGGCGTCCGCCTTGCAACAATCTGGCCTGAACCGCCATCACATCTACCTTGTGATAATGCAGCGCGTGCAAAGTCGCGGCTGTCGGGCTGGGAACCCATGCGCAGTTCGCGCCCGCTTTGGGGTGCTCGATCTTCTGTTCCAGCATGGCGGCCATCAAATCGGGCATCGCCCACATGCCTTTGCCGATCTGCGCCTTGCCCGAGAACCCGCACTCAAGCCCGATATCCACGTTCTGGTCCTCATAAGCGCCAATCCATTGTTTGCGCTTGATAAAGTCCTTACGGCTGAACGGCCCTGCCTCCATCGAGGTGTGGATTTCGTCACCTGTGCGATCCAGGAAACCGGTGTTGATAAACGCCACCCGTGATTTCGCGGCACGGATACATTCCTTGAGATTGACCGTCGTGCGGCGCTCCTCATCCATGATCCCGATCTTGACGGTGTCGCGGGGCAGACCAAGCGCGTCTTCGACCATGGCGAAGATGTCGCTGGTCAGCGCGACTTCATCGGGACCGTGCATCTTGGGCTTGACCACATAGACCGAGCCCAGCGCGGAATTGCCGCCTTCACGCTGCAGGTCATGCATCGCAATCATCACGGTGATCATCGCGTCCATCAGCCCCTCGAACACCTCATCGCCATTGGCATCAAGGATCGCAGGGTTCGTCATCAGGTGGCCCACGTTGCGGATCCACAAGAGCGCGCGGCCTTTGAGCGTCAGGTCACTGCCATCCGGGGCAGTGTAGGTGATATCCTCGGCCAGACGGCGGGTCATCGCCTTCCCGCCCTTTTCAAACTCGGAGGTCAGGTTCCCCTGCATCAGGCCGAGCCAGTTGCTGTAGGCCTCAACTTTGTCTTCGGCATCCACGCAAGCGACACTGTCTTCGCAGTCCATGATCGCAGAGATAGCGCTTTCCAGACGCACATCAGCCAGCAACGCCTGATCGCGGCTGCCAATAGGATGGGCGCGGTCAAAGACCAGTTCCACATGAAGGCCGTTGTTGCACAGCACGACCGCGTCCGGCGCTTTGGGGTTACCCCGGTAGCCGACGAATTTTTCAGGCTCACGCAGCGGGTGGTCATCCACCAGCAAAGCGCCGTCATGGATATAATAGCGGGACACGTCAGCGTGGCTGGTGCCGACGATCGGAAACGCCTCATCCAGGAAGACACGCGCACGGGCCACAACACGGGCACCATGCCCACGGTCATAGGGGCCTTTGGGGGGCAGCACACCCATCGCATCGGTGCCGTAAAACGCATCATAAAGGCTGCCCCAGCGGGCGTTGGCGGCGTTCAGCGCAAAGCGCGCGTTGGTGATCGGCACAACAAGCTGGGGGCCGGGAACCGTGGCGATTTCGGGGTCGACATTGGTGGTTTCAATCGCGAAATCATCGCCTTCCGAAACCAAATAGCCGATCTCGCGCAGAAAAGCTTCATAGGCAGTACGATCAAGCGGCTGACCACGGCGCGCGACGTGCCATGCGTCAATCGTCTCCTGAAGTTCTTCGCGCTTGGCAAGGGCGGCGCGGTTGCGCGGGGTCATTTCGGCGACCAAGCCAGCAAAGCCTTTCCAGAACTGGTCGCTCGTCACGCCAGTGCCTTCCAGCGCGCGTGCGTCAATAAATTCTGCAAGCTCGGCGGCAACCTTAAGCCCGTGCTTCTCGATACGATCCGTCATGACAACTCTCCCCTCAGCAGTCTGTATACAGCGGCACACATGCCTAAGTGCTGCAATTAGTGCGAAAGTTTCCGATAGGCAACAAACAGCGCGAAATTTGTCGAACCAAAATCAGCGCGGCGATGCACCGCGCCCTGATTTGCAGCGGTCTGAACAATAGCGGACCTCATCCCAGACCTTGGCCCATTTCTTACGCCATGCGAACGGGCGGCCACAGGTGGCGCAGGTTTTTTGAGGAAGGTCAGCCTTGCGGCGCATCTTTGGCATCGCTCTAAGATATGGCGTTCCGGACATTTTTCAAAAACTTTGTTGCGTCAATTTCGCGGTGGCACATCCACCTTTGCCGCCCTAGCTTTGGGGAAACAATCAAGGACACCACGATGAAAAACCCGGCCCCGCAGACGATCTATCTGTCCGACTACACCCCGCCGGCCTATCTGGTGGACAGTGTGCATCTGACGTTCAAGCTGGGTGCCAACAATACCCGCGTGATATCGCGCATCGCGTTTCGGCCAAACCCCGATGCTGTCAGCACGGATTTCTTTTTGCATGGCGAAGACCTGCGCTTCATCAGCGCCAAGATCGACGGCAAAGCCGTCACCCCGGACCTCAGCGCCGAAGGTCTGCGCTATGACGCGCCCAAGGCCCCTTTCGTCTTTGAGGCCGAGGTCGAGATCAGCCCAGCCACCAACACCTCGCTTGAAGGGCTTTATATGTCGAACGGCATGTATTGCACCCAATGCGAGGCCGAGGGGTTTCGCAAGATCACCTACTATCCCGACCGTCCCGATGTGATGGCCGTGTTTACCGTGCGGATCGAGGGCGATCTACCGGTGCTTTTGTCCAACGGTAATCCGCTAGCAAGCGGCGATGGCTGGGCCGAGTGGCATGATCCTTGGCCCAAGCCCGCCTATTTGTTCGCGCTTGTCGCCGGTGATCTGGTCGCATTGTCCGACACCTTCACCACGCGCTCGGGTCGCGAGGTTGATCTGAACATCTGGGTCCGCCCCGGCGGGGATGAGGCCAAGCGCGCCTTTGGTATGGAAGCGCTGAAGAAATCTATGAAATGGGATGAGGACGTTTACGGGCGCGAATACGATCTTGATCTGTTCAACATTGTCGCTGTCGATGATTTCAACGCCGGTGCGATGGAAAACAAAGGACTGAATATCTTCAATGCCTCTGCTGTCCTCGCCTCGCCCGAAACAGCGACGGACGCGGATTTTGAGCGCATAGAAGCCATCATCGCCCATGAATATTTCCACAACTGGACCGGTAACCGGATCACCTGCCGTGACTGGTTCCAGCTTTGCCTGAAAGAAGGCCTGACCGTGTTCCGCGACCAGCAATTCACCGGCGATATGCGCAGTCACGCGGTCAAACGCATTGATGACGCCATGGTCCTGCGTGCCGCCCAGTTCCGCGAAGACAACGGCCCTTTGGCGCATCCGGTTCGCCCTGACAGTTTTGTCGAGATCAACAATTTTTACACCGCCACTGTCTATGAAAAAGGCGCTGAAGTCATCGGGATGCTGAAGCTTTTGGTAGGCGATGTGGATTATGCCAAGGCCCTTGATCTTTATTTCGAGCGCCACGACGGAGATGCCGCCACGATCGAGGACTGGTTGAAGGTCTTTGAGGATGTCACCGGACGCGATCTGCGCCAGTTCGCCCGCTGGTATTCTCAGGCAGGCACCCCGCGTGTGACCGTGTCGGACAGCTATGAAGATGGCACCTATCACCTGCATCTGCGCCAAGAGACACCGCCGACACCGGGCCAAGACACCAAAGATCCGCTTTTGCTGCCCATCGCCGTGGGGCTGTTGAATGAGAATGGTGCGGAGGTGGTGCCGACGACTGTGCTGGAAATGACTGAAAGTGAGCAGACGTTCCACTTTGAGGGGCTGTCCAGCAAACCGACCCCTTCAATCCTGCGCAATTTCTCGGCGCCTGTGATCGTCAAGCACGACAAAACAAATGCCGAACGCGCGTTCCTCTTGGCCCACGACACCGACCCGTTCAACCGTTGGGACGCGGGCCGCACCTTGGCACAGGACCTTTTGGTCCGCATGGTCCGCGATGACGCGGCCCCTGATGCCGCGTTTCTTGACGGGCTGGCCGCAGTGCTGCGCGACGACAGCGCAGACCCCGCCTTTCGCGCCTTGGTCTTGCGCCTGCCCAGCGAAGAAGACACTGCACAGGCGCTGTATGACGCAGGCCATACCCCTGATCCCGCAGCAATCAACGACGCCCATGAGACGCTGAAACTGCACATCGCGCAGCATCTACAAGACACCCTGCCCCGTATTTACGCCGACATGACCGTGGACGGCCCCTATGCGCCCGACGCAGAACCGGCAGGCAAACGCGCTTTGGGCAATGCGGTACTGGCGCTGATCAGCAAGCTTGATGGCGGCAAGGCCGCAGCCCGTCAATTTGCCAACGCCGACAACATGACCCAGCAGTTGGGCGCTTTGCGCGCGCTGCTGCAAATCTCGAAAGGGGCCGCAGAGCTTGCAGCGTTTGAGGCCCAGTGGCGGCATGACCGGCTTGTCATGGACAAATGGTTTGCGCTGCAGGTCGGTCTGGCCCCCGCTGACCAAGCGGCGGCCACGGCAGAAAAACTGACCGCGCATCCCGATTTTGATCTCAAAAACCCTAACCGCTTTCGCGCGGTCTTTGGCGGGTTGCGGGGGAATACGGCAGGGTTTCATCACCGCTCTGGTGCGGGGTATGATCTGCTGGCGCAGTGGTTGATCAGGCTTGATCCGCTGAACCCGCAAACGACGGCACGGATGACAACGGCCTTTGACACATGGAAACGCTATGACGCAGAGCGGCAGAGCAAGATGCGCGCGGCGTTGGAACGGATTGCGCGGGTTCCGGGCCTGTCTGGCGACACAAATGAGATGGTGACACGCATCTTGGGCTAAAATTCGCCGAAGACCGCACACAATTGACGCAAGGCTTTGCCGTTACACAGGCTTCGTAAAATTGTCGTGGAAACGTCACAGCAGGCTGCGCATGCATAAGGCATGGAACATCGCATTGACCCGCTGATCGCTGAACGCGCGCCGTGGCTTTACCGCAATCGCCCCGGCCCGCGGATCGCCAAACGCTGCCTGCACCGCCTGCTGGGCTATGATGCGACCGTTGAAATCGCCTCATCCCTGCAAGATGCACCCGCAAGTGACATCATGGGCCAAATGGCGGCGCGCCTGTCATCCATGGTCGCGGCCAGCGGCCTTGGACATATTCCAACCCATGGGCCAGCGCTGATCGTTGCCAATCATCCCACAGGGATCGCCGACGGAATTATCCTCCACGGTTTGATCGCGGCAAAGCGGCCTGATGCCTATTTCTTTGCCAATCGCGATATCCTGCGGGTGTTTCCGCAGATGGAGACGATGATCGCGCCCGTCGAATGGCGTAAAGAAAAGCGCAGCCATGCCAAAACCCGCGCGACCATGTCCTATGTCCGCGATGCCACTGCAGCGGGCCGTCTTGGTATTATCTTTCCCTCGGGACGTTTGGCCAAACGGCGCGGGCTGCGCCTGCATGAACGGCCCTGGATGGCGTCAGCCGCGATGCTGGCGCGTAAGTTTGATCTACCCGTGATCCCCGTGAACATTCAGGCCCGTAATTCCGCGCTCTTTTACCTCTTTGACATGATCCACCCGACGATGCGCGACATCACCTTGTTTCATGAGACACTGAACAAAGCGCGACAGCCCTTTCAGATCACTGTGGGCGAGCCGATCTCTGCCTCGGCCATCCCCAGCAATTCAGAAGACGGGATCGCAATGCTGCGCAAGGCAACACTGGCCTTGGGCGGCAAAGACGCACCTGCGGTCAACCTTGTCTCAACCTCGCGGGCTTGGGCGCGCCGCACACAGCTTGATTAGAGCGATCATGTTCTCTTGAAGCTGCCCCCGCCTTCTTTTACATGAAGACAACCCAAGTAAAAGGAAGCGCCTGATGCTCGACCTCACCTATGAAGCCCCGACCCCCAAAGTGATTGCTGGTGCCACCAGCGATTGGGAACTGGTGATCGGCCTTGAGGTCCACGCGCAGGTCGCGACCAAAGCCAAGCTTTTCTCGGGTGCCTCCACGCTTTTCGGCGCAGAGCCCAACAGCAACGTGGCATTCGTTGACGCAGGCATGCCGGGCATGTTGCCTGTGATCAACGAAGGTTGTGTGGCGCAGGCGGTGAAAACGGGTCTGGGGCTGAATGCGCAGATCAATCTGGTCTCGGCCTTTGACCGCAAGAACTATTTCTACCCCGACCTGCCGCAGGGCTATCAGATTTCCCAGCTTTATCACCCCATCGTGGGCGAAGGCGAAGTATTGGTCGAAATGGGCAATGGGCAGGCGCGCAATGTCCGGATCGAACGTATCCACCTTGAACAGGACGCGGGTAAATCCATCCACGACATGGACCCGCATATGTCCTTTGTGGACCTGAACCGTACCGGTGTGGCACTGATGGAGATCGTCAGCCGCCCCGACATTCGCGGCCCCGAAGAAGCAGCGGCCTATGTGCTGAAACTGCGCCAGATCCTGCGCTATCTGGGGACCTGCGACGGCAACATGCAAAACGGCAACCTGCGCGCCGACGTGAACGTATCGGTCTGTAAGCCGGGCGATTACGAGAAATATCAGGCGACACAGGATTTCAGCCACCTTGGCACCCGCTGCGAGATCAAGAACATGAACTCCATGCGCTTTATCCAGATGGCGATTGATTATGAGGCCCGCCGCCAGATCGCGCTGATCGAGGACGGCAAAGAGGTGGTGCAGGAAACCCGCCTTTATGATCCGGACAAGAACGAAACCCGTTCGATGCGGTCCAAGGAAGAGGCGCATGATTACCGCTACTTCCCCGATCCAGACCTGCTCCCGCTGGAGATTGAGCAGGCATGGGTGGATGACATCAAGGCCGCTTTGCCGGAATTGCCCGACCAGAAAAAGGCACGGTTTATCAGTGACTTTGGCCTGTCTGATTATGACGCATCGGTGCTGACCGCCGAAGTTGTGAACGCCGAATACTTTGAAAAAGTAGCCGAGGGCCGCGACGGGAAACTGGCCGCAAACTGGGTCATCAACGAACTTTTCGGGCGTCTGAAGAAAGAAGACCACAGCATTGAGGACAGCCCTGTCTCAGCCGCGCAATTGGGCGAGCTGATTGGCTTGATCAAAGCAGGCGACATCAGCGGCAAGATTGCCAAGGACGTCTTTGAAATCTGCTACACCAGCGGGCCGCAACCCTGCCGAGATTGTTGAAACCGAAGGCATGAAGCAGGTCACCGATACAGGCGCGATCGAGGCCGCGGTCGATGAAATCATCGCCGCCAACCCTGCGCAGGTCGAAAAAGCGCAGGCGAACCCGAAGTTGGTTGGATGGTTTGTCGGCCAAGTTATGAAGGCGACCGGCGGCAAGGCAAACCCTGCGGCTGTGAACGAGATCGTTTCGGCAAAACTGGGCCTTTAATGCACAGGACCAGCGCATTCCGCGGAATGCGTTGGCAGTGACGGACAATTTTTGCTACATCCGTCAGGATAAAGTTAAAGGTATTGCCATGACCTATGAATACAAAGTCGTTCCTGCGCCCCTGCGCGGGCTTAAGGCCAAAGGTGTGAAGACCGCAGAAGACCGGTTTGCGCTGGCGCTGGAGACCGCGATGAACGACCTTGCCCGCGATGGATGGGAATATCTGCGCGCGGATACGCTCCCTAGTGAGCAACGCGAAGGTTTGATGAGCAAAACGACCGTGTATCAAAACATGCTTGTCTTCCGCCGTGCGAAACCAGTCGCCAAAGCCGCCGCGCCTGCGCCAGCGGTCGCTGCACCGCGCCCTGCGCCGATGGTGGAAAAGAAGATCATTGCACCTGCAAGGCCTGCGACACCGGACGCGGCAAAGCCGGAGGCGGACAAACCGTCCGCCCCCGATGTTGCGCCGCAGTAGCTACTGAATATCGATCGCAAGGGCGTGGATACGCCCGATAATATCCTGACCAAGCGCGCTATGGATCGCGCGGTGGCGTGCAATGCGCGACATATCGTCCAAAGCCGCAGCCTTGATCACGATGCGCCAGTGGCTTTCGCCTGATCCGTCATCGCCGGAATGCCCGCTGTGCAAGGCGCTTTCGTTGATCACGTCCAGATGCTCGGGCGCAAGCCCGCCCAATGCTGTACGAATTTCTGTTTCAAGTGCCATTATTTTTCCTCTGCCCTCTTCAATCTCTCGCTGCAGAGTTTAATGTTACTTCTCCGAGTCGAAAAGGTAAGACACAGAATGAAGAAAGATGATCCCTTTGGTTTCGACATGTCCGTGTCGAGTTCGAAGAAGAAGAACCCGCGCGGGCGGCGTGGGATGTCCGGTGCGTCCGAGACATCAACGCGGGTTTGTGATCATGAGGGTTGTGAAGAGGCGGGCAAGTATCGCGCGCCGAAATCACCTGATGTTCTGGACGACTATTTTTGGTTCTGTCAGCAGCACGTCCGTGAATACAACCTGAAATGGAACTTCTTCGATAGCACCTCAGAGGCCGAGCTTGCCGCGCAGATGGACAGTGACCGCGTATGGGACCGCCCCACCAAGCCCTTCAAACGCACGGTGGAAGAGGCCGCCTGGGCACGCCTGGGCGTCGATGACCCCCATCAGGTGCTGGGTGAGAACGCGACGCGCAATCCGGGCCGCGGTGCCGCCGTAGGCCGCAAATTGCCCCCGACCGAGCGGCGCGCGGTCGAGATTCTTGAGGCCAAAGACAACATGTCCAAGCAGGAAATCCGCAAGGCCTATAAGGCTTTGATCAAGGTTCTGCACCCTGACATGAATGGCGGCGACCGCAGCCAGGAAGAACAACTGTCAGAGGTTGTCTGGGCTTGGGATCAGATCAAAGTCAGCCGCAACTTCCGCGACAAAGACTAAAGGCGCCCGCAGGCGCCTTTTCTTAGCTTCATGACCATTGAAAGATCAGTTGCGGCGATACAGGTTCGCGCGCGAGAGTGCGCTGAGTTCCTCGGTCGCGAGACGACGGATTGGCGTACGCTCTTCTCCGTCTGAACGTTCTACCTCCAAAGACGTCATCATATAATGCGCGCCGAGCGTGCCAGCAAACCAGATCGCAGCGATCCACGGCTTTGCGATGAAGGCTGAGACCGTAAAGAGCGGCGCGTAAATTGTACCACCCACCGGTACAGTCAGCGTTCCGGCCACGACAGAGGCAATAATCGCAATCGCGAGGCTTCCCACAACCGCCCGTGCAAAGCCGAGAGCGCCCAAAGCGCCCATCCAGCCACGCGCAAGGAACAGCGCGATACCGCCGCTCAAAGCACCTGCGAAGATCACCCAATAGGTATAATTCGTTGCCGTCAGTTGAAGCGTGTAAGGCGCATCAAGTCCGATCATCACCAGAACGGTCACAATGGCCGTCAGGACAACAATCGCCGCACAGCCCAACGCATAGGATCGCTGGCCTTTTGTGAGATAGAATTTGTCTGCAAAACGCGTCAACATCGCGCTGCCCCCCATTACTCTTTATTCAACAACTCATTACACAAGAACTTCAGGTTGGATCTGTGTAATTCGTCACAACCATCACATCATCTATGAGCAAAAACTTGCCATAAATTGTCTTAATCTTCAAGAACAAACCAGCAATACCCATCCAAATTGCGAACAAAACTGATCAATCTAGAAAATAGTCCCCCATATGGAAACAACTGTTAATCTATCCTTTATGTTACTTTAACGCTTCGTTTACCCTTCGGCTAAAAAGCACACTTCCTCGGTGCATTTCGCCTCGAATCAACCATGGCGGCACCCAATGCGCAGGCACCATCCCCGCTGGCACCATCCAGACTTGCGCGATCAACCAGACAAATGCGCCCTTTCCCTTGCAGCGCGGCGCGATATGTTGCATTTGGACAGCGAAAGTTTTGACGAAATACAAAGGCTCCAAAAATGGCGGACGGTATGATTGACATGCAAGCAAAACCCACCGAAGAAATCTCGGTCCGCGAAGTTTTTGGCATCGACAGCGATATGCACATCAAGGGGTTCGCCGAGCGGACGGACCGCGTGCCCGAAATCGACAGCACCTATAAGTTTGACCCTGACACGACTTTGGCGATCCTCGCCGGGTTTGGCTATAACCGCCGCGTGATGATCCAGGGCTATCACGGCACTGGTAAATCGACACACATCGAACAGGTCGCAGCGCGCCTGAACTGGCCTTGTGTGCGTGTGAACCTTGATAGCCACATCAGCCGGATCGACCTGATTGGTAAAGATGCGATCAAGCTGCGCGATGGCGTGCAGGTGACAGAATTCCATGAAGGCATTCTGCCATGGGCGCTGCGCAACCCTGTTGCCATCGTCTTTGATGAATATGATGCAGGCCGTGCCGATGTGATGTTCGTGATCCAGCGTGTGCTGGAAGCCGACGGTAAGCTGACGTTGATGGACCAGAATGAAATCATCACGCCCAACCCTTACTTCCGCCTTTTCGCGACTGCGAACACCGTTGGTCTGGGCGACACGACGGGCCTGTACCACGGCACCCAACAGATCAACCAAGCACAGATGGACCGTTGGTCCCTTGTTGCGACACTGAACTATCTCAGCCACGACGCAGAGGCCGCGATCATTCTGTCCAAGTCCCCGCACTTCAATACCGAAAAAGGCCGCAAAACGATCAGCCAGATGGTCACCGTTGCCGACCTGACACGGACCGCGTTCATGAACGGTGACTTGTCTACCGTGATGTCGCCGCGGACCGTTCTGGCATGGGCTGAAAACGCGCGCATCTTCAAGGATGTGGGTTACGCATTCCGCCTGTCGTTCCTGAACAAATGTGACGAGCTGGAGCGCCAGACTGTCGCCGAGTTCTATCAGCGGTGCTTTGATGAAGAACTGCCTGAAAGTGCGGCGAGCCTGAGCCTCGGGTAAATTTCGCGGTGCGCCGCACGGCGCGCCCGAAACAAAAAGTTTTCAAAATGCCTGATTGATAGGCGATATATTTACCGCCATGCTTGATGCATGAGCAGTATGAAAACTATTGCACGCCCCTTCGCACTCGTCGCGGCGCTCCTCAGCGCCGCCACTTCCTCTGCGCAACCCCTTGATATTGAAGAGCAACTGCGAACATTCGCAACCTGTGCGGGCCGTTTATCGGCGGTGATGGAGCATCAATGGATGTTCGATGGCCCCGCGTCTGAACACACGCAACGCCGCCGCGACGCTGTGCTTGAGTTGGTCGAGGCCGCCATGCCGCCTGAACGCGGCAGCGAAGTGTTGCAATGGCGCATCTCCGCAAAAGTGGCGCAAGCAGGGCTTTTGACCCGTGCCACCTTCAATAATGATGCCCGCGACGCCGCATGGGCCCGTGCGCAAGCTGACCGGCTCGCGCGCGCGTGTACGGGCCTCTTGCTGAGCTAAATTGTAGTTGCACAAGGAAAACATGGGGTTGTCTTAATGCAATCTCTTTTCTACGCATGATGTTGTAGACACCTGTGGACCGGAGCAGAGCCATGAAAATGAAGATTGGAACCCCCCTGCCTGATGATTACGTGGTCAGCCACGAGGACTTGGCCGAAACGGCCGCGACCTTGATTGCCCACGCCCTGTTACCGATTTTTGCAGAAAACATGACCGAAGAACTCGCCAAGGCCAATGTCGAAGGCATTGTTACCGAACTGGCCTATCTTTTTGATGAAGGCGAGATTGAACTAGGCGGCAAAATCTTTCGTCCGCGCCTGGCGTTCGTTGATGAGGCCGGCGCAATTTTGCCCGGTGCGGCGCAACTGACAACGCTTCACCAGCTTGCCGAGGATCCATTCGAGATCGCGCCCGAGGCAAACATCACTTTTGAAGCGCCTGAGTTCGTCGAAGAGTAGGATTCAACGGGCGGGGGACTGGTCTTTACCTCGCAGCAGTTCTAGTTTGTGGCGCAGTAGAGGACCCCGCCATGAACAAACCTTCCGACAACCCCGCTGATCCATTCAAAAAGGCGCTGGCTGAGGCGACCAAAGTCATGGCCAATGATCGCGAGTTGGCGGTCACCTATTCGGTTGATCCTGCAGGGCAAACCGCAGACACGATCCGCTTGCCGCAAGTATCGCGCCGCATGACACGCGACGAGGTACTTTTGGCACGCGGAACCGCTGATGCCTTTGCGCTTCGGCACAAATTCCACGACCCCAAGGTTTCAGCCCGCTACATGCCACAGGGCCAGATGGCGCAGGATCTGTACGAGGCGATGGAAACCGCCCGCATCGAAGCCGTCGGCGCACAGCATATGCCCGGGACCGCAGGCAACATCGACGCCAAGATCGGCAATGAGGCGATGCGCAAAGGCTATGAGCAAATCACCCAAGCCTCGGATGCGCCCTTGGCGGTCGCTGCGGGCTATCTGATCCGCCATCTTGCGACGGGGCGTGATCTGCCGAAGGGTGCGCAGAACGTGATGGAGTTGTGGCAGGGGTTCATCGAGGATCACTGCGGTGACACATTGGAAGACCTACAAGAAACGCTGAATGACCAGCAAGCTTTTGCGAAATTTGCGCGCCAGCTGATCAGCGACATGGGCTATGGCGATCAGTTGGGCGACGATCCCGACAGTCTTGATGATGATCAGGACGACGAGGCCGAAGAAGGCAGCGACGATCAGGACGAACCCGATAGCGGCGGCGAGGATGACAGCGAAGGCGAAGACGCCGAGGGCACGCCGGAGCAATCTCAGGAAGACAGCCAGGACGCCAGCCA
This sequence comes from uncultured Alphaproteobacteria bacterium, assembly GCA_942490805.1. Classification (GTDB taxonomy): domain Bacteria; phylum Pseudomonadota; class Alphaproteobacteria; order Rhodobacterales; family Rhodobacteraceae; genus Yoonia. Next base: position 36,858 of record CALNYU010000014.1, read on the forward strand.
GGCGCAGGTGAGCATGGATGATCAGGCCGACGCCGAAATGGGCGAAGAGGCCGAGATGCCAGAGGGCGAAGCGCCGCTGGAGCCGCCTGCCCCGCAACCTGTGTCAGACGCCGATCCCGACTACCGCGTGTATACGACCGAGTTCGACGAAGAAATCGCGGCCGAAGATCTGGCCGAACCGGTCGAGCTGGAACGCTTGCGTGCGTATCTCGACCAGCAGCTTGAGCCGCTGAAAGGTGCCGTGTCGCGTTTGGCCAACAAGCTGCAGCGCCGCTTGCAGGCCCAGCAGAACCGCTCTTGGGAATTTGACCGTGAAGAGGGGATACTTGACGCAGGCCGCCTTGCGCGTGTCGTGGCATCGCCAACGACGCCATTGTCCTTCAAGGTCGAAAAAGACACCGATTTCCGCGACACTGTTGTAACCTTGCTGTTGGACAACTCCGGCTCGATGCGCGGGCGTCCGATCTCGATCGCTGCGATCTGCGCCGATGTGATGGCACGTACCTTGGAACGCTGCGACGTGAAGGTCGAGATCTTGGGCTTTACCACCAAAGCGTGGAAGGGCGGCCAATCGCGTGAGAAATGGCTGGGGCGAGGGACGCGTGGCGACACCCGGTCGCCTGAACGATCTGCGCCACATTATCTATAAATCCGCCGATGCGCCTTGGCGCCGGACACGGCCCAATCTTGGTCTGATGATGAAAGAGGGCCTGTTGAAAGAGAACATCGACGGCGAGGCCCTGGAATGGGCGCACCGCCGTATCGTTGGCCGCCAAGAGCAGCGCAAAATCCTGATGGTCATCTCGGATGGTGCGCCGGTTGATGATTCAACTTTGTCCGTGAACCCCGCGAATTACCTTGAAAAACACCTGCGCGATGTGATCGCCATGGTCGAGAAACGCAAAGCGGTTGAACTGGTGGCGATTGGTATCGGACACGACGTGACCCGCTATTACGAACGCGCGGTCACGATCACCGATGTCGAACAGCTTGCTGGTGCGATGACCGAACAATTGGCAAGCCTGTTTGACAGCGATCCCCGCAAACGTGCGCGTGTCATGGGGATGCGTAAAGCGAGCTAGGCGCGGGTGCGCAATTGACGCGCCCATGCCTTTCGCGCCCCTTAGACTAAACATTAAGACGATTGGAAGTTTCCAAATGTTTCAAAGCTTTGAAGCGTCATCTTCACCTGATCAAGGCCCACCACGGCTGGCATCTTTGCGCGCCCTGATGGCGCAGCGCGGCGTTGATGCCTTTCTGGTCCCCCGCGCCGATGCACATCAAGGTGAATACGTGGCCCCGCGTGATGCGCGGCTAGAATGGCTGACAGGGTTTTCCGGCTCAGCGGGCTTCTGTGCCGTGCTGTCCGATGTGGCGGGTGTGTTTATTGACGGACGCTACCGTGTGCAGGTCCGTGCGCAGGTGGCGGATGATTTCACCCCCGTCCATTGGCCAGAGACGCAGCTGGCCGATTGGTTGGTCGAGCAGCGCCCCGATGGTGGAAAACTGGCTTATGATCCGTGGCTGCATACAGTGTCCGAGATCGCAGGTTTGCGTGAAAAGCTTGATCGTTTCGAACTGATTGCGACTGACAATCTGGTCGATGCGATCTGGGATGACCAACCTGACGCACCTGATGCCCCTTTCACCGCCCATGCGCTGGAACACGCAGGCGAGACGCATGAGGAAAAGCGCGCGCGCCTCTCTGCTGCCATGAAGGAAACAGCGGCGGTGCTGACATTGCCAGACAGTATCGCGTGGCTCTTGAACATCCGCGGCACGGATATCGCCCGCAATCCCGTGCCACAGGCCTTTGCAATCTTGCACAAAAACGGGCGCGTGGATCTCTTTGCCGGCGCTGGCAAAACCACGGATATTGCGGACCATCTTGGGCCAGACGTCACCGTGCATGATTTCGATAATTTCATTGGCGCGCTTGCCGGTTTGCAGGGCAAAGTCCTGATCGACAAACGGACCTGCCCCGACATCGTGGCGGCGACGCTCAAAGAGGCTGGCTGTGAGGTTGTGCAAGGCCAAGACCCCTGCATCCTGCCCAAGGCCTGCAAAAATCCGACCGAGATCGCCGGAGCGAAAACCGCCCACGCACGCGACGCGGTGGCGATGGTGCAATTCCTTGCTTGGCTCGACGCAGAGGCCCCCAAGGGCGCTCTGACAGAAATCGACGTGGTCAAAGCGCTTGAAGGGTTCCGCCAGCAGACGAACGCGCTGCGCGATATCAGCTTTGAGACGATCTGCGGGTCTGGCCCCAATGGCGCGATTGTCCACTACCGCGTCAGCGAAAAGACAAACCGCCCTGTCCAGAACGGCGAGCTTTTGCTGGTGGACAGTGGCGGCCAATACATCGACGGCACAACCGATATTACCCGCACGATGGCGATTGGCACACCGACGGATGAACAACGGGCCTGCTATACCCGTGTGCTGCAAGGCATGATCGCGGTCAGCCGGATCCGCTTTCCCCATGGTGTGGGCGGACAGCATCTTGATGCGCTGGCGCGCGCACCGCTGTGGATGGCGGGCATGGATTATGACCACGGCACCGGCCACGGCGTTGGCAGCTATCTGAGCGTGCATGAAGGCCCGCAAGGCATATCGCGGCGGTCCGAAGTGGCACTCAAGACCGGGATGATCCTGTCCAATGAACCGGGCTACTATCGCGAAGGTGCTTTCGGGATCCGTATCGAAAACCTGATTGTTACGGTTGACGCCCCTGCCCTGACCGGTGGCGACGACCGCGCGATGTTGTCTTTTGAAACGCTGACCTATGTTCCTTTTGACCGGCGGTTGATCGACGTCCACTTGCTGACAAATGCAGAACGGGACTGGATTGATCGTTATCATAGCGATACATTTGCGCTTCTGGCGCAGCGACTGGACGCGCAGACGCAGGAGTGGCTGAAAAAAGCCTGCGCGCCGCTCTGATATCGCGTACCACTTAGCATAATTGGCCTGTCCCGGCGTTCCCGTGGCAGGCCGTCTCAATGAAAAGGAAGCGACCATGGCTGATCATATCAAAATTCGTCCCGCAACGGGGACTTGGGTCGTGCGCGCAGCGGGCGCCGTTATTGGCGAAAGCACCAATGCGCTTGAACTTGTCGAAGGGGATTACCCGCCAGTGATCTACTTCCCCCGTTCCGATCTTGCGATGGCTTTCCTTGAACCTACGGACCTCAGCTCAACCTGCCCCTATAAGGGCGAGGCGAGCTTCTTTACGATTGAAGCCAAAAGCGGGCCAATCGCGAATGCGGCGTGGTCGTATGAAAACCCCAAAGAGGCGGTCGCGCAGATCAAAGAGCATCTGGCGTTCTATACCGACAAAGTGGCGGTCGAGCAGGTCTAAGAGTGTTCTTCGGCGGCTGTTTCTGACAGGGCGCGGTTCATCGCGCGCAATGCATCAACGTGGAACAAGGCCCCCCAGAGCTCTGGTGGGGCATCCTCGCCCCCTAACGTCACCACAGGGATAAAACGGTGCCCGCCGCCGTCAAACATCGGCATCGCCTGTTCCAGCGTGGCGTTGCCGTCGACATAAACGCCGTCGCGGATCATATCCCAGCATTCTTCCTCTTGCGCGGCATTTTTGGCGTCCATTTCCCGCATGATCGAGGATACTTTGAACGTCGCCAGCAGATAGGCCTGCGGCCCCGCCGCCAGATGCACGTTGCGCCGCTCCAACTGGGTCAGAAAGAACGACCGGTCAATCAATCGCGATGACAGCGCCGAAGAGAGCGAAACGGCGACCATCACGGCAAGACCTGTCTGCCAGTCCCCTGTCAGCTCAAACACGATCAGCGTAGTCGATATCGGGGCCCCCAGAACGGCCGCCGCGACCGCACCCATACCCGCCAGCGCGTAAAGTGTCCCGCTGCCAGAGACATTAGGAAAGACCGCTGTCGCGATGATACCGAACGCAAGACCTGTCAGCGCCCCCACCATCAGCGATGGCGAAAACACCCCGCCCCCCATGCGCCCGCCCATGGTGATCGCCACAGCGATGACCTTCAGCACGGCAAAGACGATTGCCTCATGCCACAACAACTCGCCTGTCAGCGCCAAAGAGGTCGTTTCATAGCCGACACCAATGATATGCGGCCACCAAATTGCCAGCCCACCCAAAAGTGCGCCCGCAATCGCAGGCCGCAAATAGCGGGGGATCCCGGTTTCCTTTTGCAGGTAGTTGCCAAGGTCTTCGGCCCAGAAGATGGCCTTGATCAAGGCCACCGCGACAAACCCGCAAACCAGCCCCAAAATCAGGAATGCCGGAAGTTCGACATAGAATTCGAGCGCATTTTGGCCTGACAGGGTAAATTCAGTCACATCCCCAAAGATAAGGCGGTTGATGACTGTCCCCGCAGCGGATGCAATCACGATGGGCGCGAATGCGTGGACCGCGAAGTGCCGCAAGACCACTTCAAGTGCAAAGAGCGCCCCCGCAATGGGTGCATTAAAACTCGCTGACACCGCCGCCGCGACCGCACAGCCCAAAAGATCACGCCCCGTGATACCATTGGCGTTGATCCAGCGACACACGCCCGTCGAAATGACGGCTGCAAGGTGGACCACCGGCCCTTCTCGGCCGGACGAGCCGCCAGTTGAGAGGGTAATCATGGAAGCCGCTGCAGAGGCGAGGCCCCGTCGCACTTCGACACGGCCCTCTGCCAAGGCGGCCCCTTCGATCACATCCGCCACCGAGCGGACCCGCCCGTCATCTGTGAAACGGTCAAGGAGCAATCCGACAATCAAGCCGCCACAGATCGGAATGAGCAGGATTTGATACCATGCCAACCCTGCTGCGAATGAGTGCAACGTCAGCACGTCATCTGTCCCATAGGCTATTGTTTGGATTGCATAAATCCCAAGCCTGAACAGTACGGCGGCAAACCCTGCCGCAATTCCGATCGCCAATGCTATGAACCAGAATTGGATTTGGTTCGGGCCATGGGCCTTCAGGACCACTGCGGCATCTTTGCAAGCCGTCGCAACACCAGCAATTCCTTGCTCTAGCAACGCTCTGGATGACTTCCCCATCAAGTTTGCTCTCTTGCCGGCGGCTTTGGCGTAAACCCATACTGCGGCCTTCGCCAAGACTGCCGCCTCTGCACGTCTAAGTCATGCGCCGGAGGCTTCCAAGCAGAATTTCAGAGGTGATTCCCGCCATTTGGCAGGTTCGGCCTTGCAAAATGTCGACTGCAAACACTGTTCTGGCACAAAAAAGAGGCAACCTTGCATCAGCTTGGAGGAAACTGGTCTGCCTTCGCAAAAAACTACCTATGGGTGAGTTGTCCTGTCACAGGCACATTTTTAGTATCTCTTTGAAATACTGCATCAAAAGTTCACGCCCCATACGGCAATTGTCCATATTAAGTTATTTTGACGTGATATTAGCCATGCATTGGAAAAAGTAAGGGCTGTCGCAGAGGGCCCATATTGCAACTCTCGATAGTTAGGTCAGTCTTATTGATATACTTTGGTACAGGTTGCTGGGACCTGTGCCGTTCTGTTACCTTTGCGTCAAGAGGCGTGTTTTTGCCTCGGACTGTGGTGAGTAGGAAAGTGCTGACCTGCAAATAGCATAAGGCACTTGATGTTATTTGAGGGCCCATCGCGGCCTTCGGGAAATGAACAATGTATGTCGCGGAGGTGAGTGGCCGAGACATGCAGGTACGAGTGGGAATGGTAACCGGTGAATGTTCAGGGCGTCGCTTGATTGCGGCGCCCACTTCTGGTTCAGGCGTTAATCAGCGCGCGCGCCGCGTCCTTCGCCGCCTCTGTCACTTTATCCCCTGACAACATCCGTGCAATTTCATCGACCCGCGCGTCCGCGTCCAACGCAACGACGGTGGACCGTGTCATATCGTGCGTTTGTTGTTTTTCAACACGCCAATGATGCCCACCAAGGGCCGCCACTTGGGGTGAGTGCGTCACGACCAGCACCTGCCCGTCCGCGGCAAGCTCTGCCAACCGCCGCCCGACAGCATCCGCGGTCGCACCACCGACACCGCGGTCGATTTCATCGAAGATCATCGTCAGGCCATTGGCGTCCTGTGTCAGGCACACCTTCAGCGCCAAAAGGAAACGGCTCAACTCGCCACCCGAGGCGATTTTGTTCAAAGGGCCTGCTGGCGCACCCGGGTTGGTGGCGACTGTAAATGCAACGGTGTCGATCCCCTCAGGGCCGGGTTGTTCTGCTTCGGTCATCAACGTCGCAAAGACCGCACGTTCCATCTTGAGGGGCGCGAGTTCCTTGGCCATTGCGGCATCCAGCTTTTCGGCTGCCTTCTGGCGCTTGGTCCGCAAGGCCTGCGCTGCCTCATCATAAGCAGCCTGTGCCGCGCCAACAGCCGCTTTCTGGGTTGCCAGATCGCGCGCACCATCATCCAGCACGGACAACCGGCCGCGCAATTCGTCAGCAAAGCCGCGCAGGTCATCGGGCTGAACACCGTGTTTGCGCGCAAGACCACGGATCGCAAAGAGGCGCTCTTCGACATCTTCCAATTCGGATGTGTTGAACGACAAGGCATCCAGACAATCCGCAACCTGTCCCTGTGCCTCATCCAGCCCGATCATCACGCGCTCAAGGGCCTCAAGCGGCGCATCCAATCGCCCCTCGGCATCACCTGCCACGCCTTGCAGCCAACGCGACGCGTCACCGACCAAGCCTTCGGCACCTTGCAACCCCAACGCTTCAGCGGCCTTTGCAATATCGGCGCGGATCTTTTCGGCGGCCTGCATCAGGCGACGCTGCGTATCAAGCGTGGCTTCCTCGCCAGCCTCTGGGGACAAAGCATCCAATTCGGCCACCGCATGGCGCAGAAAGTCCTCTTCGGCGCGCGCCTCGGCGATTTTTGCTTCTGTCGCGTCCAGTGTCCGCAATGCTGCGGAAAGTGCACGCCAACTCTCGCGCGTCTTATCTAAAGCAGGGCTTAGATCGGCAAAGCTGTCCAGCATCTGGCGGTGACCACGCGGGTTCAGCAAACCGCGATCATCGTGCTGGCCGTGCAGTTCCACCAATGTCTCGGACAGATTGCGCAGCACCTCGCCACTGACGCGGCGGTCGTTGACCCATGCGGTCTTGCGTCCGTCGCGGGTGTTGATCCGGCGCAAGATCAGCTCATCCTCGGCTGTGATCCCGGCCTGTTCCAGAACGGCATAGGCCGGATGGCCAGCAGGCAGATCAAACCACGCTGTCACCTCACCCTGATCTGCACCCTGACGGACCAGTTCGGCGCGGCCACGCCAGCCCAACACGAACCCCAAAGCATCCAGCAGGATGGATTTACCCGCACCGGTTTCACCGGTCAGCACGTTCAATCCCGGCTGAAACGCGAGTTCCAACCGGTCAATGATCAGCATGTCCCTGATGTCTAATCCGCGGAGCATGTCAGAGCCCAAAGGGCGGGGATGTCCCCGCGATGATTACAACCACTCACCAAGCAGCACCTGCCGGTAAATCGAGGCCAGCCAGTTGTCACCAGCCGCCTCAGCCGCCAGGCCCTGCCCTGTCAGCAAAGCAAAGCTGGATTCGTACCATTCGCTGGATTGATAGTTATAGCCCAGAATCGCGCCCGCAGTTTGTGCTTCTTCCACCAAGCCCAACGACAGATAGCTTTCCACCAAACGGTGCAGCGCCTCTGGCGTGTGGGTGGTTGTCTGGAAATCCTCAACCACGGTGCGGAAGCGGTTGGCGGCGGCAATATAGTTCCCGCGCTTGAGGTAGAAACGGCCGATCTCCATCTCTTTGGCCGCAAGATGGTCAAAGGCAAGATCGAACTTCAGCACAGACGTACGCGCATATTCGCTATCAGGATATTGCTCAATCACGCGGCGCAGGGCCTGCAACGCCTGGAATGTCAGACCCTGGTCGCGACCGACCTCATCAATCTGGTCGTAATAGGACAGCGCCAGAAGATAGGCCGCATAGGCTGCGTCTTCTTCGGCAGGATAGAAATCAAGGTAACGCTGCGCCGAGGCGCGGCTGTTGGGATAGTCTTCGTCACGGTGATAGGCAAAGGCCTGCATGATCAGCGCGCGCTGTGCGTATTCCGAATAAGGGTAGAGCCGCTCAATTTCCCCAAAGGTAAAGGCCGCATCGTCGGGATTGCCGTTCTCGATCTGCCGCTCACCGCGTTCGAAAATCGCTTGTGCGCTGAGGTTATCGAGCGGTTCGCCGCCTCTTTCACCACTACAGGCCACCAATACGGCCAAGCTGACGACGGCGCCAACACGAAACACCCAACGGCTGGCGGTGCCCTTCTCGACTGACATTTTCGCGTCCTCACTCACACAATGGCTGCTTGACCGGCGGAGTACCCCCGCGTCGTTCCGCTTTGGTCTAACATAGAAAAATCGGGTGCAAAATGCCTTTTGACAGCACGGTGATCAACTGTCGGTGGGAGGGCGGATTTAGGCGACAGCGGCCAGATCGGCCAGACTCACGCCAACACCGGGCAAACGGGCCGCGATTTGCGCATCACATGTCACGAAACGCCATGCATCAGGTTGGTCGAACAACGCCCGCAAAAGCTTGTTCGTCATCGCATGACCCGCACGTGAACCGGTATAGCGCCCAAGGATCGGCGCGCCTGCAGTGTAAAGATCGCCCAAGGCATCAAGCATCTTGTGACGCACCGCCTCATCCGCGTGGCGCAGACCACCGGGTGTCAGCACCTTATCGCCATCAACGACAACTGCGTTTTCATAAGTGCCACCCAAGGCAAGCCCATTGGCGCGCATCGCATCCACATCCGCAGAACGGCAGAACGTCCGGCTATCGCAGAGTTCACGCACGAAGGCGCCATTGGCCATATTCAGCGTCTTTTGCTGACGGCCAATTGCGGCATCCTTGAAGGCGATCTCGAAATCGATCTGAAGCGTCGTGGAGGGTGACAGCTTTGCACTGGCCTCGCCTTCTGTCACTTCGACGTCACGCAGAATTTCGATGGCCCGCAGTGGCGCGGACAACCGCACCAGACCCGCCGCAACGATCCCGCGCACAAAGCTGGCGGCACTGCCATCAAGAATAGGCACTTCGGGCCCATCGATATCGATCAGCACGTTATGCACGCCACAGCCAGCTAGGGCCGCCATCAGGTGTTCGATGGTTGAGACGGTCACACCGGCGTCATTGCTCAGACGGGTGTTGAGCGGCGACACGATCACATTGCGAAAATCGGCGACAAGCCTCGGCTGCCCTGCAATATCAGTCCGGCGGAAGACCACACCAGTGTTCGCTGCGGCAGGTTTCAAAACAACATGCACGGCTTCGCCCGAGTGCAGACCAGTGCCCTCGAAAACAACGTCAGATTTTAATGTCGTTTGCACGCCTATTTCGCCTTTGCAGCATTTTTTCCTTGTACTTCAATTAGGGTGCGACACCTGATCACTCAACTCACTCTTTGCGACGGTCTGAAACACTTGTGTTACAAACTGTGGCAAGATGCGGCCAGACGTCGCAAGCCCTTAGAAACAAAAGAAAAAGGCCGCACATTGGCGGCCTTCTCTTCAAGCTCAGCGTTACGTCAAAGCAACAAATGATCAGAACTTAGTTCGCCTGACGGCGCAGAAACGCAGGAATTTCGATCTTGTCCTGCTCTTCGTTAGGCTCTGGCTCTTCGCGGAGTGCCGTCACTTGTGGCTGTGCCCGGGCTGGCTGCCGTGGGGCAGTTTCGGCCTGCGCACCGGTCATCCGGTTGATCAAAGAATTGATCCCGAACCGCGGTTTGTCTGCATCTGTTGCAACGGCTGCAGGTGCAGCAGCCCGCTGTTGTGGTGCAGGCGTAGCGCCATTATTTGGCACACGGTTCACAGCGGCCTGTAGGCGCGCGAGCGCCTCTGGCGACGGTGTGCCGGGTGCCGCAGCACGTGGTGCAACAAAGTTATCGGCCTCGGTCATCTCTGGCTCTTGGCGCGGCGCATAGGCCGGCGGAGGCAGATCGTCAGCAACGGCTTGTGGCTGTGGTGCTGGCTGATAGGCCGCTGCCGGTTGTGGGGCCGGTGCAGGTGCCTCGAATTCCTCGAACAATGTGCGCTCTGCGGCGACAGGTTCGGCAACGGTCGCTGCGGGTACCTCGTGCAGAGTCTCTTCAACGTGCGCGGCCACTTCTGCGACAGGTGCAAGCGGTGCAGCCATGGAACGGCGCGGCACAGGCGTTACGGTTGATTTGGCCAACGCATCGATTCCTGTTGCAACCACGGACACACGCATCCGGCCTTCCATGCTTGGGTCAAGTGTCGAGCCAACAATGATGTTCGCATCGCCATCAACCTTTTCACGGATCTTGTTGGCGGCTTCATCCAGCTCAAACAGTGTCAGATCATACCCACCGGTGATGTTGATCAGCACGCCCTTGGCGCCTTCGAGTGAAATCTCGTCCAGCAGCGGGTTCGCGATGGCCTTCTCGGCGGCCTGAATAGCGCGGTTTTCGCCTTCGGCTTCGCCTGTGCCCATCATCGCTTTGCCCATCTCGTCCATGACGGCGCGCACATCGGCGAAGTCGAGGTTGATCAGGCCGGGACGGACCATCAGGTCGGTCACGCCTTTAACGCCCTGGTAAAGGACATCATCGGCAAGCGCGAAAGCTTCGGTAAACGTGGTGTTTTCATTCGCCAGGCGGAACAGGTTCTGGTTCGGAATGATGATCAGCGTGTCGACAACTTTCTGAAGGGCCTCAACACCTTCTTCAGCTTGCTTCATGCGCTTGGCACCTTCGAACTGGAAGGGCTTGGTCACAACGCCGACAGTCAGGACACCCAATTCACGCGCGGCCTGCGCGATGATTGGCGCAGCCCCTGTTCCGGTGCCACCACCCATGCCGGCGGTAATGAAGCACATGTGCGCACCCGCAAGGTGATCCACGATTTGTTCGATGCTCTCTTCAGCAGCGGCGGCACCCACAGAGGCTCGTGCACCTGCGCCGAGACCCTCGGTCACTTTCAGACCCATCTGGATCTTCGACGTGGCCCGCGACTGCTGCAGTGCTTGCGCGTCGGTATTGGCGACGACGAACTCTGTCCCATCAAGCTCTTGCTCGATCATGTTGTTCACGGCGTTACCGCCCGCTCCACCAACACCAAAGACAGTAATCCGTGGCTTCAGTTCATCGTGTCCCGGAAGGGAGAGGTTCAATGTCATAACGCGATCCGCCTGTTTTAAAATTGCCCGTGCCCGCGGGCCGTTACTGCTTATTAAGACTCACAATAACCAAGTGATGCCGAAAGGTCACGACAAAAACACAAAATCGCCACCAAATCTGGACAAAAACCTTGCCTGAACCGCCGGATTTCGGCTGATGGGCAAGATCTTGCGCATTACCAGTTGTCTTTAAACCATTTGACCGCTCTTTTCAGCGATCTCGCCGGATAATTCTCCGCCGGAATTTCGAAATCCCACCACTCGTCTTGCGGGTTGGCCGCAAAAAGCGTGAGCCCAACAGCGCTGGAAAACGCGGGGCCAATGGCGGCCTGTGGCAAACCCTGTACGCGCAAAGGGCGACCGAGTCGCACCTGCTGACCGAGGATTTTGCTGGCCAATCCATCAAGGCCCGGAATTTGGCTGCCGCCACCGGTCAGCACGATCTGCTGGCCCGGCAGATGCTCAAAACCCGCCGCATCAAGACGCTCGCGCACCTCTTCCAGAATCTCTTCGACGCGGGGCCGCATGATACCGATCAACTCGGCACGACTCACGGTGCGCCGGTCATGTTCCCAATCGCCAGTGTCGCCGCCGATCTCGATCATTTCACGGTCGTCCATGCCGGTGGCCACGACGCCGCCATAGAATGTCTTGATCCGTTCGGCCGTTGCCGCAGGGATTTGCAGACCCATCGAGATGTCAGAAGTGACATGGTCGCCGCCCATGCGCACGCTGTCGGCAAAGATCATGTGTTTCTTCATAAAGACCGAAATACCGGTGGACCCGCCGCCCAGATCAATACAAGCCGCACCCAGTTCCTGCTCGTCCTCAACCAAGGACGACATGCCTGAAACATAGGCCGAAGACGCGAGCCCCGCGAGTTCGAGATCACAGCGTTTGATGCAATAAAAGAGATTGTGGATCGCGGTCGCATCCACAGTCAGCATATGCATATCGGTCTTCAGCTGGTTACCGATCTGCCCACGCGGGTCGGCCAGCCCTGAGCGGTGATCCAAAGCAAAGTTCACCGGCTGCGCATGCAGCACTTCGCGATCCGCACCGTAATCGGGCACATCACAGGACGCCATGACCTGGCTGATATCCTGCTCGGTCACCATGCCGCCGCTCACATCCAGCGTGCCATCAAGCCCGTAGGACCGTGGACGCGCACCCGACAAACAGGCGATCACATGATCAACGCGCACATTCGCCATTTTCTGCGCGGCTTGCACTGCGGTACGAATGGCCCGCTCGGTTTCCTGCATCGCATCAATTTCGCCAAAACGCACACCGCGCGACCGTGTGGTTGCCGCACCGATCACCCGAAACTGTGACTGCCCCGCAAGTGAACCCACACCATCGCTGCTGCGGAACTGCTCGGGCCCATCGAACCGCAATACAAGACACGCGATCTTGGAGGTGCCGACGTCCAGAATGGCCACGACGCCCCGCTGCATCGCCGCCTTACGCATTTGCCGCATTGCCCGCTGGCTGTCGTAGAGATCGCCCATTTAGTTACCTGCCTCATTTGTGCTTATTGTTGTATTGCCCCGGCGCAGAGACTCTGCGGCCTCTTCGTTCATCCGGAGAGTTGGTCTGTTGGTATTGCGCATATCCACGACGGCCACGTCACGGTTCAGCATGTCCTGCGCATCATTGAGCGCGATGACGCGATCAAGGGCAGCCACAGGGCCTTCGCTTGGCAGCAGAATACGCTGATCCCGGTCCAAAACCATATCCCAGCGCCGCTCGCCCATGCGCACAAGGCCGCGCACCCGATCTTTCAAAGGCCCCGCCGCCGCAAAGAGGCGTAGCGCCTGCGCAATATTATCTTCGGCCCCGTCCCCTGCGATAAGCGGCAGATCAAGCCGGTCCGCACGCGCCACGATTTCGCCGGACTGGACACCATCAGCATCAATCAACCGCAGCACCGTGCCATCACGCCAAAGCGCCACAGGAACACGCGGGGTCAGCAGCACGTCCAGCGCACCACCCTGCCCCACGCGGACAGAGGCGGATTTGATCGGATCGAGCGCTTCGATATCTGTGCGGATTTTTTCAAGGTCGAGTTCAAACGAAGAGACGGGGAATTCAGACGGCAGAAGTGCGGCCACTTCCGTCAGCACCGACAAATCACCGCCAATCACATTCATGTTTTGCACCATGAATTGCGGACGTTCCTGAAAGCTCTGTTTCGTCTCTTCAATTGTCGTGATTAGCGCTGCACGGTTTTCAGGTTTGGAATACCATGACCCCGCAATCACGAGGATCAGCAAGATCGGCACACCGATCCGCACCGTCCCGCGAAATCCCGGGGTCAGCATCATCCGCTGATAGCGATAGCCAAATCGAGACGGCGCCGGATCACGCGGCTGCGCATCTGGAACAGTGCGGCGGATCAGCGATCGCATGACGCGTCCTCCACCATCCAGCGGCAAAACTGCGGGAATGAAATGCCCACGTGGGCGGCTTGCTCGGGCGTCAGCGACGTGGGTGTCATCCCCGGCTGGGTGTTTGTTTCCAGCAGGATCAGCCCGTCAAGGCCACGGCTTTCATCCCAGCGGAAATCTGTCCGGCTGACACCGCGACAGCCCAAGGCCTGATGCGCGCGTAGCGCGTACTCCATGCAAGCGTCGAAAATCTCGGTCGGGACTTTGGCCGGCAATTCGTGCCGTGACCCGCCCGGCGCATATTTGGCGTGGTAGTCATACCAGCCATCCGTGATGATATCCGTGACCGTCAGCGCGCGGTCGCCCATCACCGTCGTGGTCAACTCACGGCCGGGCGCGAATGCCTCAACCATTACTTTATCGGGCATGTCATCGGACAGTTGCGGCGGGCCATTGGCGTCCTCGCCTACAATATAAATACCGACGCTGGAGCCTTCGTTGTAGGGCTTCACCACATAGGGCGGCGGCATGACATGGGCCGCGCGCACCGCATCGGCAGAAGCCAAGACGCTCTCGACCACCGGAAGACCAACCTTGCGGTAAACGTCTTTCGTGCGCTGCTTATCCAGCGTCAGCGCAGAAGCCAGAATGCCGGAATGCGTGTAGGGAATTTTCAGCCATTCCAGAACGCCCTGGATAGCGCCATCTTCGCCCCAGCGACCGTGGAGCGCATTAAAGACAACATCAGGGGCAATCTCGATCAGACGCGCAGCGACGTCGGGGCCTGCATCGACCTCGATCACGTCACATTGTGCTTCCCGCAAAGCCGCTGCACATTCACGGCCCGAGCTGAGCGACACCTCTCGCTCGGCCGATGGGCCGCCCATCAGAACAACAACTCTCGGGTTTGTCCTGCTCGACATACCCAACCGCCTTTAACGCAGGTCTTTTGCGACCTGTCATATTGATTTGACCCTTGCCTCGGATCACAGCCTTTTGGCCAATTATTTTACGGGTGTTTCATCCAAACGATGACCGACCCGCATAATTTCCCATTGTAGCTTGATCCCTTGGGAATCGTAAACCTTTTTCCGCACCAACTCGCCTAAATCCTCAAGGTCGGCAGCGGTGGCATCGCCTGCGTTCGTCAGAAAGTTGGAATGCTTGGTATTCATGACAGCACCGCCAAGTTGCGCGCCGCGCATGCCTGCGTCATCAATCACCTTCCAGGCCTTCAAATCATGGACATCGTCAGCCTGCCCTGTTGAGGAAAAACCAGCGGGATTGCGGAAAGTAGACCCCGCTGTGCGGTCCTTGGTCGGTTGGGTTTCGTCACGTTTGGCCAGTTGGTCGGCCATGCGCTGATGCAGGTCCGCAGGCGCGGCTTTGGGCGGCGCAAGCGTGGCCGAAACGATCACCGCCCCCTCGGGCAGTTCGCTTTGACGATAGGCAAGGTGTAGCGCATCGGCGGTCATTTCGATTACCGTGCCGTCCCGTAGAACCACCTGCACCGCGCGCAGCACATCAGCCATATAGCTGCCATAGCAGCCTGCATTCATCCGCACAGCCCCACCGATTGTCCCCGGGATCGTGCGCAAAAATGTCAGGTCCAGACCTGCATCAGCCGCCTTGCGCGCCACATGCGCATCAAGCGCCGCCGCCCCTGCGACCACTGCATCGCCACTGATTTCGATCCCGTTAAAGCCACGCCCCATGCGGATCACGACACCAGTGATCCCGCCGTCGCGCACGATAAGATTGCTGCCCACACCCATCGGGAAAACAGGGACTGCAGGATCAAGTGCCGCCAGAAATTCCGACAAATCCTGCACATCAGCAGGCTGAAATAACACCTCAGCGGGACCGCCGACGCGCATCCATGTCAAATCGGCCAGCGGGCGTTCTGCCGTCAATGTGCCCCTTACCTTAGGGAGTGTCATCATCGTTTGCTCTTTCTTGCTTCGCCCTTCCAAGCAAGGCGCCAACCATGCCGCCAAGCCCTGACGGTGCGCTGATGCCAATCAGGACTGCCGCATAAAGCATTCCATCCCAAGATCCTAGCGCGGACAGGCTGGAAAACATTCCAACTGTGAAGAGCACCCATACAATCCAGAAGATTTTGATGCCCGTGTACATACGGCGCTTTGCCAACCAATAGGTGCCGAAACCCGTTGCGAGAAAAATACAAAGAGGGATGGCATAGGCCATAAAGTCACCAAACGTCATGGGCTTGCTCCGTTTTCATCCTGACAGTTTCAAGACGCCGTGGGCGGGGTTTGGCTTGCATGCGCCTGATCCACTTTTGCCAATCCAACAAGGCCACCGATCAAACCGCCAACTGCGGCGGGCGCACTGACCATAAGCAGAAACAACAGATACCCAAGCGTGTCCCATCCGGTCGCATTGTACATCAGCAGAACCAGAATGCCTGTCCCACCAGCCCAGACGAGGCCCATTATCGTCAGACCCAGCTTGTTGCGGTGCTTGCCAAGAAAGAAGGACAGAACAAGTGAAACCACAAAGGCCACGCCCGCAATTCCCAACATCATCGTTTCTTCATAGCTCATGATTCTTCTCCAGATTTGAACGTTGTTCAATATCTAGCAAATCTGTGAACATAGTTCAAGTTTAAAGATGCTATACCCTGCGATCATCCCGCCGCCTTAGCAGCCAACCCAACAGTGCCCCCGCCAAACCGCCCAAGAGTGCAGGCACGCAACCCAACATCGCCACTGTCATCGCAAGGACGGGATCAATGCCAAAGGGACGCCCACTTGCGTAGATCAGAATGACGAAGACCGCCCCAATGATTGAAAGAATGCTCAACGACAGGCCCGCCTGCCCGTCCCGCATCAGCCGTGTCAGTGCCGCCAAAGGCACCAGTGCGCAAAGCAACATGGCAAAGAAGATCAAGACCTCTGTCACTCTGGCCTCGCAAAGTTCTTCTTGATCCATTGCCAGAAAAAATAGACCGGCCAGCGCAGCACAAGGCTCCCAACCCCCAATCCCAGCAATCCCACGACAAACCCGTGCTGGACCGTGATCCAGACCAGTAGCGGGACACCAATCGCAATCAGCGCATAGGCCCGACGCCAATGGTTGTCGTTTGAGGGAAATGCCGACATGGCAAAGGCCAGCACCACCCAAAGCCCCATCAGGATGAAAGGATCTGTCACGTCTGAAGGCGGGCCGGCAATCCATTTGCCCAGGTGCTGATCGTCCCTGCCCCGAGGCAGACCACCATATCACCCGGTCCTGCCTGCTCGCGCACCAGCCGTTCCAGATCATCTTCGCTTTCCACCACGCGGGCGTGGCGGTGGCCGTGGCGGATCAGGCCCGCCACAAGATCACGATGGCTGGCCCCTTCAATCGGGGCTTCACCTGCGGAAAAGACCTCGGCAATACCGACAACATCGGCGTCGTTGAAACAGGCGCAGAATTCCTCAAAGTGATGCGAAAGGCGGGTAAAGCGGTGCGGCTGATGCACCGCAATCACGCGGCCTTCGGTGGCCTGACGCGCAGCTTTCAGCACGGCGGCGATTTCAACAGGGTGATGCCCGTAGTCATCAATGATTGTCACGCCATTCACTTCGCCCACTTTGGTAAAGCGGCGGTTCACGCCCTTAAACCCTTTCAGGGCCGCACGAATTTCTTCTTTCTTCATGCCAAGGTGACGGGCGACCGCCACAGCCGACAGCGCGTTCGAGACATTGTGGTCCCCCGGCATCGGCAGTTCGCAATCCTCGATCAGCGCACCTTCGGCCTGCAGGGCGATATCAAAATGCGCCACACCTGCCTTATACGTCAGGTTCACTGCACGAATATCGGCCTGTGCGTTAAACCCATAGGTGATGACGCGGCGGTCGGTGATCTTGCCCACCAGTGACTGCACATCCGGATCATCGGTGCAGCAAACGGCCAACCCGTAAAACGGAATATTCGAGACAAAATCGTAAAAGCCTTTGTGCAGCGCCTCTTCGGTCCCCCAATGGTCCATATGTTCGGGGTCGATATTGGTCACGATCGCAATGGTCGCGGGCAGACGGTTGAACGTCCCGTCGCTTTCATCGGCCTCAACCACCATCCATTCGCCCTGCCCCATACGGGCGTTTGAGCCATAGGCGTGAATGATGCCGCCGTTGATCACCGTGGGATCAAAGCCACCCTCATCCAAAAGTGCCGCAACCATTGTCGTCGTCGTTGTCTTGCCGTGGGTGCCTGCGACCGCAACGTTGGATTTCAGGCGCATCAATTCCGCGAGCATTTCTGCGCGGCGCACAACAGGCAGGCCTTGGGCACGCGCCTCATCAAGCTCGGGGTTGCCCGGTTTGATGGCGGAAGAAATGACAATCACCTGCGCGCCTTCCAGATTTTCAGCACGCTGGCCCTCAAAAATGATCGCACCCAATGATTTCAGGCGGTCCGTGATTTTCGAGGCCTTCAGATCAGAGCCCTGAACCGTATACCCGTGGTTCAACAACACCTCGGCAATGCCGGACATGCCGATCCCGCCAATGCCGACAAAATGGATTGGGCCCACATCAAGTGGCAGTTTCGTTGCAGCGCTCATCACAGGGTTCCCATCCATTATTTCTTGCCCGCCTCTGCCAGATTATCAACCAGTTGCACAAGCCGCGTCGTGGCGTCCGGCACACCACAGCCCACCGCCTTAATCGCCATTTGCAACATGCCCTTCTCATCGGACAGCAATTCCGTGAGCTTCGCCGTCAAAGTCGCAACTTCAAACTCTGCCTCGGGCATCAGCACAGCCGCCCCCGCCTCGACAAGCTGGCGCGCATTTGCGGTTTGCTCGTCACGGATCGCACCACCATAGGGCACCCAAATCGCGGGACGGCCAATGATACTGACATCCGCGACCGTCGAGGCACCAGAGCGGGAAATCACCAGTTGCGCATCGGCCATCCGGCGCGGCACATCATCAAAGAACGTCTGGACATCCGCCGAAATCAACTCGGCCTCATAAAAGGCTTTGACGCGCTCAAGATCCTCGGGCCGTGCCTGATGGCTGACCCGGATATTGCGCCGCAGGTTTTCAGGCAAAGCCGCGATCGCAGGCGGCACGACGTCTGACATGATACGCGCGCCCTGCGAGCCCCCCATCACGAGGATCGACATCGGGTAATCGCCCGGCGGGATATAGGGCGAGCCCGCATGTTCCAAAATCGCCGCCCGCACCGGATTGCCGGTATGTACGCCTTCAACCACGCCCGGCAATGCGGTCGGCCATGTGCCGCAGGCAATCTGGTTCACCCGCTTGGCAAAAAGCTGGTTCACGCGGCCCAACACACCGTTTTGTTCATGGATCATGCGCGGCACACGCAACGCCCAGGCAGCCGTCATCGCGGGGATCGCAGGATAACCACCAAAGCCGACCACAACAGCGGGCCGGTCGCGGAGCATCCGCCATTTGGCCGCGGCGATGCCGCCCACAATACGAAACGGGACCATCAGCTTCTGCACGATCCCGCCACGCGCGAAGGTCGCACTGCCCACGACATTGACCTCAACCGCATCCGGAAAACCGCCCGTATAACGCGCACCGCGCGCATCGGTGGAAAGATGGACACGCCAGCCTTTCTCAAGCATCGCCTCGGCCAAGGCCTGCGCGGGAAACATATGCCCGCCCGTGCCGCCGGCCGCGATGATCAGAAGCGGCGCCATCAGCGGTTCGCCCTGCGCATCAGAATATCAGCCATCTCGCCCTGCGGCCTGCTGCGCGTGAACGCCAAGAGCATGCCAACAGCGATCCCGCCCGCAATCAGGGACGAGCCACCATAAGAAACAAAAGGCAGGGTCATCCCTTTCGCAGGCAACAGACGAACAGCAACGCCCATATTGATCATCGCCTGCACCCCAAAGATGCAAACCAACCCCGTGCCCGCAAGACGGATGAACACGTCGCGCTCTTTCATCAAACGCAGCAAAGAGCGCACCACAATCACGGCATAAAGGGCGATAATGACCAAGACGCAGATCCAGCCCGTATTCCTCAGCCGCAACTGCAATAATGAAATCGGTATGCGCATCCGGCAGCGACCATTTCACTTGGCCCTCACCGACGCCCACGCCAAAGAAACCACCTTCACGGATCGCATTCGTCGCATAGCCGAGCTGGGTATTCGGATCGAGATCCGGCGAAAGGAACCCGTCAATACGGCGGGCGAAATGCTCGGAATAGGTATAGGCGACGGTCCCGCCAAAAACGACCAGACCGGCCAAGACGATCAGCAAGAGCATCGGCGCACCGGCGACAAAATACATGACACCCCACGCAAACAGGATCAGAGCGGCCTGCCCAAAGTCGGGCTGTAGCGCCAGCATCAGAACGATCATGACCGTCAAGACAAAGGAATAGGTCTTGCCCGGCGGGCCGCCCAATTGCTGGGACGCCGCCAAAAGCCACGCCGCCATCACCACAAAACCGGGCTTAAGAAACTCAGACGGCTGCACCGACGCAAAGCCGAGAGAATACCAACGGGTGGCGCCCTTGCCGAAATCGGTGCCGAACACCGGCAGAAAAGCCAAAGCCACAAAAGCGCAAAGGAACCCCAAGACTGCAAGACGCCGGACCAATGTCGGCGACATCATTGACACGATGAACATGACTATCATCGCCATCCCGCCAAAAATGGCCTGACGCGTCACATAGTGGAATGGCTCCAAACCATTTCTTGCAGCCAAAGGCGGTGATGAGGCCAAACCCAGCAACAGCCCGATCCCGAACAGGATCAGAATGCAGGACATTGTCCATTTATCAATTGTCCGCCACCAACGGGGCAGAACCGGGTCGCCGGATTGTACCGGGACCGTCCCATAGACCATTTCCGTCATGGATCACCGCTCACTTGCCTACATCGCCCGTTTGCCGGGTCTGACGTCACCTTAACCGTCAATTGACCACGATTCCACTGAAAAACTGCCCCCTGCAACTTTCTATGTCCGCTCAAACTTCCGCCGGAGGCATGATCAAATTTTCTGAATTTGATCTCCCGCAGCACTTGCGCCATATGGGCCGCTATGAAGGTTGAAACTCTGATCATCGGCGCAGGTGCCGCAGGCATGATGTGCGCGGCCCACGCGGGGCCCGGCGTGCTCGTGGTGGACCACGCCAAAGCGCCCGGTGAAAAAATCCGGATCTCTGGCGGCGGGCGGTGCAATTTTACGAACCTCTACGCCAGCCCACAGAATTTCATCAGCCAGAACAAACACTTCTGCAAATCCGCCCTCGGGCGCTATACGCAGTGGGATTTCATCGCACTGGTCGATCAGCACCGGATCGCTTGGCATGAAAAAACGCTGGGGCAGCTTTTCTGCGACAACAGCGCCAAAGACATCATCGCCATGCTGCGCGCAGAAATGGACAAGGCAGGTGCGCAGCTTTGGCTGCAAACCTCGGTGGGCGAGATCAGCCATGATGGCAGCGCATTCACCGTTACCCTCACACGCGACGGGCGCAGCCAAACAGTGACCGCCCGCAATCTTGTGGTGGCGTGCGGGGGTAAATCCATCCCGAAAATGGGCGCAACGGGGCTGGGCTATCAAATCGCCGCGCAATTCGGGCTGCCCGTGATCGACCCGCGACCGGGGCTGGTGCCGCTGACCTTCTCTGATGACAAATTCAAACCCCTCGCCGGCGTCGCGACACCTGCGCGGGTGTCGGCCAATCACACCAGCTTTGACGAAGCGATCCTCTTCACCCACCGCGGGCTGTCGGGGCCGGCGGTGTTGCAAGCCTCGTCCTATTGGCACGAAGGCGAGACGATCAGCGTCAACCTGACCCCCAAAGGCGATCTTCTGGCAGCTCTACAAACCCAGCGCCAACGCGACGGGCGGAAGGCGCTCTCCACCGTGCTGGCGCAACACCTGCCCGCGCGCTTGGTAGATCACCTCAAAGCCGAACTGCCACTTGAAGGAAATATTGCGGATCAAAGTGATGCCAAGCTGAACGCGCTTTGCGAAAGCTTGACGGACTGGACACTGACCCCCGCCGGGTCAGAGGGCTACCGCACCGCCGAAGTCACCTTGGGCGGCGTTGATACCGACGCTTTGTCGTCCAAAACCATGGGCGCGAAATCAGTACCGGGGCTTTATTTCATCGGCGAATGTGTGGATGTGACCGGCTGGCTGGGCGGTTATAACTTCCAGTGGGCGTGGTCCTCGGGATGGGCGGCAGGGCAAGCGATTGCCAATCCGTAAGGTGGATTTCAATCCACCTTACCCCACAGCATCCGTCACGCAGCGAATGAAATCTTCACCGCGCCGCTCAAAGCTATCATACTGATCAAAAGACGCCGCTGCGGGTGCCAAAAGCACAACCTCGCCCGCCTCCGCCTCAGCCGCAGCCTTTGCAACAGCGACTGCCATCGTGCCGCAAACCTCTGTCTCCGCGCCGGTCAACTGACGGGCAAAATCAGCCGCCTCACGCCCGATGACATAGGCTTTGCTGACGTGGCCCAGATATGGCAACAGCCCGTCCAGCCCACCCTCTTTCTGCAAACCACCACAAATCCAGCGGATCTTGGGAAAGGCCGCCAACGCTTTGGCGGCGCTATCCACGTTGGTGGCTTTGCTGTCATTCACAAAACTGACGCCATCGCGCACCGCCACCACCTGACTACGATGCGGCAGGCCGGGATAGCTTTGCATCGCGGCCTCGATCCCCTTGGGCCCCAGCCCCAACGTCCGACAGGCCGCGTAAGCCGCACAGGCATTTTGATGATTATGCGCCCCCGGCAATCCCGCAATCGTGCGCAAGTCAATCGACCCGACCTGCCGCCCCTTGCGATGCTCGGCCAGAAACCCTTTGCGCGCAAAAACATTCCAGCCCTCACCCGCCAGCTTTTGCCCCGAAGATATCCGGATCACCCGATCATCCCCCGGCCCTTCGCTCAGCTGGTTCGCCATATAACGCCCTTCCGCCTCATCCACGCCAATGATGGCGCGGTCTGGGCCACCTTCGGCAAAGAGACGGCGTTTGGCGGCGAAATACCCCCCAAGTCCGGCATGACGGTCCAGATGATCGGGGCTGAGGTTGGTAAACACGGCCACATCGGGCGTCATATGGCGCGCAAGGTCGGTTTGGTATGAGGACAGCTCGAGCACAACGACTTCGCCGTCATGGGCAGGCTCAATATCCAATACGCCACGCCCGATATTGCCCGCAAGCTGCGCAGGGCGTCCGTTCTCGACCAGAATATGATGGATCAAAGCCGCCGTAGTCGATTTTCCGTTCGATCCGGTGACCGCAATGACGCGCGGCATCGTGTCAAAACCTTCCCAGTCTTCGGTCGCAAAAGAGCGAAAGAACAGACCGATGTCGTTATCGACAGGCACCTCTGCATCCCATGCGGCCGCGATCACAGGGTTGGGTGCGGGATAAAGATGCGGGATACCGGGGCTGACGACCAAAAGGGCAACACCCGCAAAGGCACCGGGCTTTGTCAGGTCACGCACATCAAAACCGGCGTCATGCGCCGCGTCGCGGGCCACTGCGCTGTCATCCCAGACGACCGGATGCGCGCCGCCTTCCTGCAATGCCGCCGCCGTCGCCCGCCCTGATCGGCCCAGCCCCAGCACGGCAACGGTTTGCCCGGCATATCCCTGAACAGGTATCATTATCGTACTTTCAGCGTCGCAAGGCCGATCATCGCGAGGATCAGCGAGATGATCCAGAAGCGGATCACGATCTGCGGCTCGGCCCAGCCCTTTTTCTCATAGTGGTGGTGGATCGGGGCCATCAGGAATACCCGTTTGCCGGTGCGCTTGAAATAGAGCACCTGAATAATGACCGAGAGCGCCTCGACCACGAACAGGCCGCCGACGATGGCCAGCACGATTTCGTGCTTGGTAGCCACGGCGATGGCACCCAGCGCACCGCCCAAAGCGAGCGAGCCAGTGTCGCCCATGAACACCGCCGCCGGTGGCGCATTATACCACAAAAAGCCCAAACCGCCCCCGATAAGGCCCATTGAGAAAATCAGGATTTCACCGGTTTGCGGCACGTAATGCACATCCAGATATTCGGTAAAGTCGGTCCGCCCCACGGCATAGGCAATCACCCCGAATGTGCCCGCAGCAATCATCACCGGCATGATCGCCAGACCATCAAGACCGTCTGTGAGGTTCACGGCATTGGCCGCACCAACGATCACGATAATCGCAAAGGGGATAAACAGAATGCCCAGATTGATCAGCGTATCTTTGAAAATCGGCAGCGCCAGTTGATTGGTCAGATCATCGGGATGATAGGCCGCGGCCCAATACCCTGCGATCCCCGCAATCAAAATCCCCAGCAAAATCCGCACCTTGCCTGAAACACCCGAGGTGTTCTGCTTGGATACTTTCGCATAATCGTCTGCAAAACCGATGGCTGCAAAAGACAGCGTGACAAACAGCACCATCCAGACAAAAGGGTTATCCAACCGCGCCCAAAGTAACGTCGAAAACGTCAGCGCGCCCACAATCAGCAAACCACCCATCGTGGGTGTGCCTGCTTTGGCAAAATGCCCTTCGGGGCCATCATCACGGATCGGCTGGCCTTTGCCCTGTTTGCGCCGCAGCACGTTGATCAAGGGTGGCCCAAAGATAAAACCAAACAGCAGCGCCGTCATAAACGCCCCACCTGCACGGAATGTAATATAACGGAAGAGGTTGAAGAAATCGCCGCCGTCAGAAAGTGCCGTAAGCCAATAGAGCATTTTGATACCTTAATCTTGTTACAGGCGGCGATGCCCCAGTTTTCGGATGGCGTCAACAATCAGGCTGACTTTGCTTCCCTTTGAGCCTTTGACCAGCACAACATCGCCGGCATCCACAAGGCGCGACACCTGCGGGACAAGCTCTGCTGCCGTTTCCGCCCAGCGCCCACGCTGTTTTTCCGGTAGCGCCTCCCAAAGATGCCGCATCAAGGGGCCCGCGCAATGGATCAGGTCAAGCGACTGCAAATGCTTATTCTGTGCCATCTCGCGGTGCATCGCCACCTCTGATGTGCCCAGTTCCAGCATATCGCCCAAGATGGCCACACGCCGCCCCTTGATAATCCGCCCCACGTTGTCGGAAGGTGTGGACGCCGCAAGCACTTCGAGCGATGCCGCAAGTGACGTGGGATTTGCATTGAAGGCATCATCCAGCAATTCAAGGCTTTCGCCATCATTGGCCATATCCGTGACAATGACCTCCCGCGTGCCCCGCCCCGCAGGCGGCACCCAAGCGGCGATATCAAGAGAAGCGGCCACGGGATCAGCCCCCAAGGCGGAAGCCACGGCAAGCACACCCACCGCATTCATCGCAAAGTGACGGCCTGGCACGGAAAGTTTGAACAGATAATCCTCGCCGCCGCCAGAAGCGCTAATCACGGTCACATCGCCTGTAATCCGCACGTCTTTCACCACCCAATCAGGGGCTGTTTCACCGAACAGTACCTGCGTGGCCCCCAAGGCCTTGGCGTGGTCCTGCAGGATATGGCTGGTCTCGATATCGCCGTTCAGCACTGCAATGCCGCCCGCCTCTAGCCCGTCCATGATGCAGGCTTTTTCCGCAGCAATGCCGGCAAGGCTATCAAAAGACGCCAGATGCGCCGCCGCCACAGTCGTGACCATCGCCACATGGGGCCGCGCCATTTGCGACAGGGGTGTGATTTCACCGGGGTTGCTCATCCCGATCTCGATCACGGCATAGTCGGTATCGGCGGGCATCCGCGCCAAAGTCAAAGGGACGCCCCAATGGTTGTTATAGGATGCTTCCGCCGCGTGGCATTTGCCTTGGCGTTCCAGCACAGCGCGCAGCATTTCTTTCGTCGATGTCTTGCCGACCGAGCCTGTGATCGCGACGACTTTTGCGGCTGTACGCGCACGGGCGGCGCGGCCCATGGCGCCCAAAGCCTCCAACACGTCCGGCACGATCAAAAGCGGTGCATCAGGTGCCACACCTTCGGGGATATGCGTGACCAAGGCAGCGGCAGCGCCTTTTTCCAGGGCTTGCGCGACGAAATCATGACCGTCGCGGATATCTGTCAGTGCGACAAAGAGATCGCCGGGTTGTAAGGTCCGCGTATCAATCGAGACACCCTGCGCCACCCACTCTTGGGTCGCGGTCCCGCCAGTCGCAGTGGCCGCTTCGGCTGAGGTCCAAAGCGCGCTCATACCCAACCCTCCAAGGCCGCAACAGCCACGCTGGCCTGTTCTACATCATCGAACGGGTGCACCGTATCACCCACGGTCTGACCGGTCTCGTGCCCTTTGCCCGCAATCAACAAAGCATCTCCTGCCCCTAGCATATCAATACCGCGCAAGATCGCCTCGGCACGGTCGCCCACTTCGGTGATGCTGTCAGTGCCGCCTGCGCCAAGAGCACCGGCCATGACGGCAGCACGGATGGTCGCGGGGTCTTCGGAACGGGGGTTATCATCGGTGACAATCACAATATCCGCGTTCTGCGCCGCAGCCGCCCCCATCAAAGGCCGCTTGCCCGTATCACGGTCGCCACCAGCGCCGACAATCACCACAATCCGCCCCATCACATGCGGGCGCATCGCTTTGAGTGCTGTTTCAATCGCATCGGGCGTATGGGCGTAATCCACAAACACCGCAGCACCGCTTTCGCGCGTCGCGGCAAGCTCCATCCGGCCGCGCACGGTTGTCAGGTATTGCAGGGTATCGAATACATCCGCCGGATCGGCACCGGCTGCGATGACTAAAGCGGCGGCGAGCAGGACATTCTCGGCCTGAAAACCGCCGATCAGGTCAAGCCGCGTCTGGCGCGCGCGTCCCTGCCATTCAAAGAGCAGATCCTGCCCTGTGGCATCAAAGCGCTGTCCGGTCAGACGCAATCGCGCATCAGGGTGGCGACCAACGCCAATCACCTCTTGGCCGCGCGCGGTGCAGATCGCCGCAACCTCAGGCCCCTTGGGGTCGTCCAGATTGATCACCGCGACACCGTCCTCGGAGAGCACGCGCTCAAACAGGCCCATTTTGGCCGCAAAATAGGCCTCAAAGGTTTCGTGATAATCCAGATGGTCCTGACTGAAGTTCGAAAAACCCGCTGCGGCCAAAATCACCCCGTCCAGCCTGCGCTGGTCCAGCCCGTGCGAAGAGGCCTCCATCGCCACATGGGTGATGCCGTTTTGCGCGGCCTCAGCCAGCACGCGGTGCAGCGTGATCGGTTCGGGCGTCGTGTGTTTGAGCGGATGGTTCCATGCGCCCTCAACACCGGTGGTACCAAGGTTCACGCCGGGCAGGTCCAGTTCTTCCCAGATCTGCCGACAAAAGGT
This sequence comes from uncultured Alphaproteobacteria bacterium, assembly GCA_942490805.1. GTDB lineage: Bacteria > Pseudomonadota > Alphaproteobacteria > Rhodobacterales > Rhodobacteraceae > Yoonia. The sequence goes on from CALNYU010000014.1 coordinate 63,685, forward strand.
CGTGACAGATGTTTTGCCATTGGTGCCTGTGACGGCCACCACAGTCGCGGGATGCGCCCCGAACCACAGTGACGCCGTTTGCGCCAAGGCCTGACGCGGGTCTTGCGCCACGATCAGGGCGGCATCAGATGCGGCCAGTTCTTTGGCCGCGATTTCAGCGCCCTGCGCATCGGTCAGGATCGCGCCCGCCTGCATACGTAACGCGTATTGGATAAATTCGCCGCCATGCACGCGGGCCCCCGGCAGGGCCGCAAACAAATATCCGGGCTTCACCTCGCGGCTATCAACGGCCAACCCCGTGATTTGCGCCTCGGTGCCTCCGCGTGCTGTCAGCCCAAGTTCCGCCAGTGATTTCATTGCCCGCCCTCGATCAGTTTGAGGTCAGTGTTACACCGACCTGCTGAGGCCTGTCCACTTGTGGTCTCAGCCCCAAAAGCGGCGCTGTCCGGCGGATCATTTCCGCAGCAATCGGCACAGCAGTCCAGCCCGCAGTGCGGCGTGGCTCTGCGCCTGAATTTTCCGATGGCTCGTCAAGCGTCACAATCAGCACGTATTGCGGATCATTGGCGGGAAAAATCGACGCAAAGGTCGAAATCACCTTGTCATCATAGTATCCGCCACCCGCCGCACGGGGTTTGTCAGCAGTGCCTGTTTTGCCGCCAACCTCATAGCCCTGCACATCGCCAAAGGATGCTGTCCCGCGCGACACCACCTGTCGCAGCATACTGCGCGACGCGGCACTGACGGCCTCAGACACCACACGCGGCCCTTGTTCCGTTGTGGTCCGGCGCAGCAGTGTCGGGGTGACCCGCGTACCCCCATTCAAAAGCGACGCATAGCCCGCCGCCAAATGGACCGGCGATGAGGACAGACCGTGACCGTAAGAAATGGTCATCGTCGAAATCTCGGACCAGTTGGGCGGAAGCAGCGGCCTGCCGGTCGGGGCTTCGACCATTTCGAGGGGTGTTGGTTCCAGAAAACCAAGAGACCCCAAGAAAGCGCGCTGACGCTCTGCACCGATCTGCATTGCGATCCGTGCGGTTCCGATATTGGAGCTTTCCACGATCACATCAGTCGTGCTGAGTTCCGGACCATAGTCATGGAAGTCACGAATGCGGAACCGGCCCCATGTCAGCGGGCCTTGGGTGTCAATCATCGTATTCGGGTTCACAAGACCAAGGTCCATCGCCTGCGCGGTCGCGAAGATCTTGAACACCGAACCAAGTTCATAAACGCCCTGCACCGCACGGTTAAACAGCGGACTATCCGATTGATCACCCGTCGTCAGAACACGCGGGCGGTTGTTGGGGTCGAAATCCGGCAATGAGACCATGGAAATAATCTCGCCGGTGTGGATATCCATCAACACCGAAGCGGCCCCTTTGGCATTCATGATCGACATGCCACCTGCCAGCACCTGCTCCGCGGCCGCCTGCACCGTCAAATCAAGCGATAATTGCAGTGGCGCACCTTCATTCGCGGGATCGCGCAAATAGCTGTCAAATTGCCGCTCAACACCGGCCACACCAATCACTTCCGCACTGGCCACACCTTCGCGGCCATAGCTGGCGCCACCCAGAATATGCGCCGCGAGCGGACCGTTTGGATAAAGCCGCATTTCGCGCGGACCAAACAAAAGACCGGGCGAGCCGATATCATGCACGGCCTGCATCTGTTCGGGGCTGATCTGACGCCGGATCCACAGGAAACGGCGGTCGCCCTGAAAATCCTTCAGAAGTTCCTCTTCATCCAGCTCGGGGAAAATCTCGGCCAGCCTTTTGGCAGCATTGGCCGGATCAATCATATCGCGCGGATGCGCATAGAGCGAATGGGTCTGCAGGTTTGTGGCCAGAATACGCCCGTTTCTATCAACAATATCAGAACGTTGACCGATAATCGGATTGCCAACAGCAGAGGCGCGCGGCTCTTCCGGCACGGAGGACGCCAAAGTGCCCATGCGCATGCCGATCACACCAAAAGCACAGAAAAACGCAAGACCCAGCACGAGCAAACGCCCTTCGGCGCGCTGGCGTTGCTTGTCGGCCATCGCCTCATGCCGGCGGGCACGGTTTTCGGCTTCGATCGCATCAGGGTTTTCACCCCGCGCGCGCGCTTTGAGGATACGGGCCAGCGGGCGAAGGGGTGTGCGGCTCACAGGTCGTTCTCCATCGCTTGCAGCTGGTCAAAGGACAGCTCGATCGGGTTTGTAATCGGCAGAATGGGCGGCAGCGGATAGATGATCTGATCGACCGCGCCAAAGGCATCGGGCATCAGCGGCAAAAGGCCCAAGCGATCAAAATTCAGGTCCGCAAGATCGGCCAGACGGTCGGGGCGGTTCAGATAGGCCCATTCGGCGCGCAACATGCTGATCCGCTCATGCGCAGACCCGATTTCCCCGTGCAGGCCGCGCACCTCTGCGATGGCCGCTTGGGTTTTGTAATTCTCTTGATAGGCCCAAAACGCGAGCCCCATGACGGCCAAAGCAGTCAGAACATAAAACAAACCACGCACTTACCGGCCCCCTTTCTTCTTTTTCATCGGCATCCCCAAGAGCGCCGGATCAATCGCTTCCGCTGGTGCATCGGTGCGGATGGCAACACGCAACTTGGCCGAACGTGACCGTGGGTTCTCGGCCAGTTCCTGATCGTCCGGCCCGATCGCTTTGCGTTTTTCGATGCGCCAAGCAGGCGTGACTTGCTCAGTCTCTGGCGCATAGCGGTTGGCGTTGGCGGTGTTACCGGAACGGGCCTGCAAGAACCGTTTGACCATCCGGTCCTCAACGGAATGAAAGGTCACAACGGCCAGTTGCCCGCCGGGTTTCAAAGCACGCTCTGCGGCCATCAACCCCTCGGCCAATTCCCCATATTCATTATTCACCGCAATGCGCAGCGCCTGAAAGGTGCGCGTGGCCGGGTGCGATTGGCCGGGTTTGGCGCGCGGCAGGCAGCCTTCAACGATTTTGGCCAGTTGCAGGGTCGTTGTCAGCGGACGCGCCGCGACAATCGCCTTGGCGATCCGCCGCGATGCACGCTCTTCGCCGTAGAGGTAGATAATGTCAGCGAGCTCGCCCTCGTCCGCGTCATTGCACAGATCAGCCGCAGAGGGGCCATCCTGCGACATCCGCATATCAAGCGGCCCATCGCGCATGAAAGAAAAGCCACGCTCGGCCAGATCAAGCTGCATAGAGCTGACGCCAAGATCAAGCACAACACCGTCGAGATCAGAGCCATATTCATCAAGTTTGGAGAAGACACCCGCGACCGTTTCAATCCGGTCGCCGTAGTCCCCGATCCAGTCGCTGGCCATTTCAAAGGCCAAAGGGTCGCGGTCCACGCCGATGACCTTATCCGCCCCCGCCGCCAGCAATGCGCGGGTATAACCGCCGTTACCAAAGGTGCCATCCAACCACACCCCAGAAACAGGCGAGACCGCTGCAATGAGCGGTCTAATCAGAACGGGGATGTGAGGTGATTTGTCAGCAGCAGACATGGGTCACTCATCCAATAGGATGAGCGGGTCAAAGTCATCCCCCTGCTCGTCCAGCCAGCCGGTGACAGTATCGCTCACTTTGCCAAAGACATCGGACTTCCAGATCTCGAAATAATCACCAAGCCCCACGAACGTCAGCTCGCCATCCGAAAGGCCCAGCTTTTCGCGTTGCTTGAGCGGCATAACGGTGCGCCCGTCTTTATCAATGTCCAGTTTGATCGACTGGCCCAAGATCAGAAGTGACAATTTGTGCTTGCGCGCGGACCCGCGCGGCAAGGCTTTGATCTGGGCGGCCAGCGCGTTGAATTCATCAACGGTATAGCCCTGCAAATTATTTTTCAGATGATCGCCGTAAAGCAGATACATGCGGGGAAAAAGGCCCGGGGTCCATTCAGGATCGCCAGCTTCAAGCACACGACGGAAATCAGCAGGGATCGACATGCGCCCCTTTCCGTCCACCTTTTGGGTGTGTGTACCTGTAAAACTCAGAACCACTGTCCCGTGTGTCCTTATTCACCCCCAAAGTTTGCCCTAGATGTGAAAACGGCGGATTGATCTGCTGCCACTGATCAATCCGCCGTCTCGTCCCTTACGGGAAGTCCGACTGCGCGTGCCACCTGGGGGGATGTCTGCTCGCTCACGCGCCGGATCTTGGTTCGGTAATGGCGAAGCCTGTATGAAACCTGCTTTTGCCGGTTGGGGTTCTTAAGTTGCCCCTTTGAAGTCGTGTCCGTCATTACCGTGAAACAGTTGTGGCACCAGTTGCCGCTTCGATCAACAGTTTTTTGGGAATTCATGGTACTACATGGTGTTTTCGGGCGTCCCCGCGAACAACATCTAGGTAAATTCGCGCCGTAAGGGCATATTTGTAGGGCTCGGTCCGGCAGCAAACACAATATGTAGTCAAATTTTCTTATTTTCTCGATGCTGCCAAATTTTGAATTTTTTCTTATGTCTGAAGCGCCAGCGCTACGCAAAGACCGCTATTGGTGCCTCTGAACGCGCAACTTGTGACGAATCTAACCGCGTTCCGATTCGTATGATAAGAGAGATTCCATGAAATCCCGATCCAGCTCCAAAAGAGGAGATCCCGATCTGATTTCGATGTGACGAGACCCGGTTTGTGCCAGGATACACTATCTCAGTTCTGCGCCGATCAGGCGTTTGTGCATTACAAAGGCATCGACCATTCCCTGCGACGGATGCGCAAACGCATCAGGGATCGTCCCGATTGTCGCGAAACCCAACCGATGCCACAGCCGCACCGCGCCTGCATTGCTGGCAAGCACAAAGTTGAATTGCATCGCTTGATATCCCAGCGCACGCGCCTGCGCTTGGCTATGCACGCACATCTGCGCGGCCAAACCCCGCCCCCGCGCGGCAGGTGCCACGATATACCCGCAGTTGCAGATATGCGCGCCACCGCCGGGCTGGTTGGTCTTTATATAGTAGGTGCCGACGATCCCCGTCGCATCTTCGGCGACGTAACAGCCCGCACCGCCCGTCCAATAGACTAAGGCGTCATCTTTGCCGATGTCGGGATCGACCGCATAGGTATCACCTGCGCGAAACACATCGCGCAGGATCGGCCATATCTGATCAAAGTCCGCAACCTCAGCCTTGCGGATCATCAGGCCATACCACCTTCGATAAACCGCCGCGCCAATTGCCGGTATGCATCGGCCATGGGCCCCTCGCCCGCCGCAATCGGCGTACCGCTGTCACCGGCGAGCCGCGTATCAAGGTCGATTGGCAAAGTCCCCAGCAACGGCACCCCGATCCTTTCGGCCTCGGCGGCGACACCACCATGCCCGAAGATATGGGCTTCATGCCCGCAGTTCGGGCAGTGGAACGTCGACATGTTCTCAATCAAGCCGAGCACCGGCGTGCCTAGGTTGTTGAACATATCAATCGCCTTGCGTGCATCAATCAGCGCCACATCCTGCGGTGTGCTGACAACGACCGCGCCGGTCAGTTCGGTCTTTTGGCACAGCGTCAACTGCACATCGCCGGTGCCGGGCGGCAGATCGACGATCAGCACGTCCAACTCACCCCATTGCACCTGCCCCAGCATCTGCTGCAAAGCGCCCATCAACATCGGCCCGCGCCAAACCACGGCTTTGCCTTCTTCCATCATTAGACCGATGGACATCATGGTCACACCATGCGCCTGCAACGGAATGATGGTTTTGCCATCGGGGCTACCGGGGCGTTTGTTCACGCCCATCATGCGGGGCTGCGACGGGCCATAGATATCGGCATCAAGCAGGCCCACGCGGCGCCCTTCGCGTGCGAGTGCTACCGCCAGATTTGACGAAACGGTCGATTTGCCCACGCCGCCCTTGCCGGATCCAATCGCCAAGATACGATCCACGCCCGAAACTTTAGCAGGGCCCGCCTGCGGTGTCGGATGGCGCCCTACCTTCAGCGAGGGCGGCGCGGAAGGTTTGGGCGCGGGCCCATGCGCCGTAAGAACGACAGACGCCGTCTCAACCCCCGGCAGGCGGCGCACAATATCCTCAGCTGCACGCCGCACCCCATCCATCTTGGACGCTTCAGTCGGATCGGCGGCCTCAATGACAAAGCGAACCGCGCCGCCCTCAATCGTTAAGGCGCGGATCATATCGCGCGACACCAGATCCTCGCCGCCGGGCAAAGTGAGTCGGGACAAAGCGCCTAAAATTTCATCGCGTGTGACAGCCATCGCAGGACCCCTGTTTCGTTTGTGTTCAAAGTCGCGCCAACATTTGGCAGGTTTGTGTCGAAGCGCAAGGGCTCGGACCTAAATGCCTAATTTTGTAACAGTTTCATAACAATAGGTCAGGATTGCTTATGCACTTGCCGCATAGCAGCATTGCAGAAAGATCTATTGTGCAACTGCAGCATAATCTTACATCTTGGTCACAACACAGCGGCAGAAGTCGCAGAGCAAACAGAAAATAGAGTAGTAAAATGTCCGTTCGTACCGAAACATTCTTTGCTGGCACGTCTTTGAGTGAGCGTATCGCTTCATTCCGCGCCCAGCTGGCAGACAAAGCAGCCAAGCGTCGCGTTTACCACCAAACGCTGAGCGAACTGCAGAGCCTGACAAACCGCGATTTGGCCGATCTAGGCATGTCGCGCAGCATGATCCAATCCGTCGCCTACGAGGCGGCCTACGGAAAGTAATTCACGCATTCGGATCTGTCACCTCCTCCCTTTAGGCAGATCTGGACCACGGCCCATCGCTTCACCTCCTCCCGAGGCTTTGGGTCAGCAATAAGGTGGCGGCATCCACCTCCTCCCGGGTGCCGCCGCTTTATAAACCAGTTTCGGAACCACCCATCCTCCTCCCGGGTGGAACCGATGATACCGCAGGCCGCGCTCACCTCCTCCCGAGCAACGCCAGCGAGGACGCGCCTTGCTTCTTCTCCTCCCGAGACGCAAGGAGGCGCTGATACATAAAGACGGTCATGTCCACCTCCTCCCGGGCATGGCCGTTTTTTTTATCACAAGCGAACCACTCAGCCGTCGTTCTTGAACAGCTTCCAGATCTCTTCTGATAAAAACCCGTCCATGAAGACAGGTTTAACATGGTACCCTGCTGCTTTCGCATAGGGGACTGCGATGCTGACAACGAAACCGCCGCCCGAAATCGACGTCACGATCCGACGCCCTGGCGGCGGGCCATTGGTGTGTAATTCGACACCAAAGAAACTCTTTCTTCCGGTCCCCAACAGCGCGTAAATCTCGGACCATGCAATCGTCTGACGCGCGAAGCGGGTCTTGCCATTTTGCATTTCGCAAAAAGTGATCCCAGTCATGTCAAACGTCACTTCCGCCATGCGCATAGGCAAGAAACGCCATGCAAACCACGACAACACCACAAGCATGAACGTGGACCCCATCAAGGCCCTGACGACCGGATCACCTGAACGCCAGCCCGTGAAGTACACCGTGAAACATAAAAGCATTGCCGGAAACGCCGCCATCAAAAGAAACAATGTGGCCGCAACAACGGCAGGGCCTTTCCTGCCTGACCGGATGGTCCTTGGTTCCAAAGCTGGCAAAACGCTACCCTCTTACATCCTTCGGCGAGCCCATGACCATATAACTCGTGATTGACCGCACATGCGGCACAGTCCCCAGCGTATCGGTATGGAAGGCCTTATATGCTGGCAAATCGGCCACCTCGACGCGCAGCATGTATTCAAACGCCCCCGCCACATTATGACACTCTGTGACCTCGTCAGCGCGTGCCATCGCCTGCTCAAAACCGGTTTGCGCCGCTTTGGTATGCTCGGATAGCCCGACCGCGACGTACACAACATAAGCCCGCCCTGTCTTGTGCGGATCAAGACGCGCGCGGTAGCCTTTGATCACGCCACTGCGTTCCAGTTCCTGTACCCGCCTCAGGCAGGCCGATGGCGACAGCCCGACCTCTTCTGCCAGTTGCAGATTGCTGATGCGACCGTCGCGCGATAAAGCACGCAATATTCTGTCGTTGATTTGATCAATCTTCGCCATAGGTTGCACATTTACGGTAAAATGCCGCACCTTGGCAATTTCATTGTGCCTGTTGACGCGTATTGTTGCTCAATGACTTATGAAATCCTTATCGCACTTGTCGGCTTTGCCTTTGCGAGTTCAATCACTCCCGGTCCCAATAACCTGATGCTCATGGCCTCGGGTGCAAACTATGGTTTGCGCCGGACGGTGCCGCATATGCTGGGGATTTCCATTGGCCATGCTTTTATGGTGGCTATGGTCGGCATTGTCTTGTTGCAGATTTTTGCGACCTATCCGGTGCTGAATATCGCGCTGAAAGTCCTCAGTGCCGCCTATATGCTGTGGCTGGCATGGAAGATCGCCAATGCCGTGCCGCCCGAGGCCAAAGAGGTGACAGGCAAGCCATTTACCTTTTTGCAGGCAGCAGCCTTTCAATGGGTCAATCCCAAAGCGTGGTTCATGGCGATCACCGCAATCAGCGCTTATGCACCGCAAGATCGGGGCCTGATCGTCGGGTCTTTGATGGTGGCCGTGGTGTTCGCCGCCGTGAACCTGCCCTCGGTCACGGTCTGGGCGTGGATGGGGGTGCAGGTCCGCCGCTGGTTGGGCACCGCACGGCGGTTGCGGGTCTTCAACGTGACGATGGCGGTTTTATTGGTGGTGTCGCTCTATCCTATGCTGACGCACTAAGCCCGCCCGCCTGTTTGATGAAATCGACAACCGCATCAACCCCTGTTCCGTGGCGCAGCGCACAGAACACAAACGGGCCATCCCCGCGCATGCGTTTACTGTCGCGTTCCATCACCTCCAGCGAAGCACCCACATGCGGGGCGAGGTCGGTTTTATTGATGACAAGCAAATCGGACCGCGTGATCGCAGGGCCACCTTTGCGGGGGATTTCCTCACCTGCGGCCACGTCGATCACATAGATCGTCAGGTCCGCCAGTTCGGGGCTGAACGTGGCAGAGAGATTGTCGCCACCGCTTTCGATCAGCACCAGATCAAGCACGGCGTGGCGCTTTTGCATTTCGGCCACCGCCGCCAGATTGATCGAGGCATCCTCGCGGATCGCGGTATGCGGGCAACCGCCTGTTTCAACGCCAATCACACGGTCTTGCGGCAGAATTTGCATCCGCATCAAGGCTTCGGCGTCTTCCTGGGTGTAAATATCATTGGTGATCACCCCGATCGAATAGGCCGGGTACAGCGCACGCGCCAGCGCCGCCGTCAACGTTGTCTTGCCCGCACCAACAGGGCCGCCGATCCCCACGCGGAGCGGTCCATTCATTTGCGTCATGAGCGGAATATCCTTGGTTGTTGTGTTTCGTGCCGCATCGCGGCGATATCGGACAGAAAGGCGGTGCTTTGCAGATCGTCGCAGGTTAGCGTCATGGCCGCCTTCGCGGTCTTTTCGCACAGCGGCGCGAGCGCATAAAGCACCGCCTGCCCTTCGGTCTGGCCCAGCGGCATCAAGCGTTGCGCCGCCGAAATCAGGTTGCTGGTGATGGCGTGTAGATACATCGCGGCGGTCAGGCGGACATCAATCCGCAGCTTTGCGGCAGCCGCACCGACGGCAACAGGATAGAGGTATTCTATCCCTTCACCGCCCCAGATCGCCCCAGTCGTTTTGCAAAAAGCAGCCCCTTGCAAGACCTGCTCCAACTGCCGTTCGCTTGACGCGGCAACAGCCCGCGCCATCGCGTTGACCTCGGCCAGCGCCTCTGACCCCTCCGCATCATAGGCTGCACGCAACAAGATACAGTCGTTGCGCCCACTGCCGTTGGCAATCACATCCTCCAGCCATTCCGCAAGGTCGGCCCCCGACGTGACCCACCCCGCCTGCACCGCCGCCTCTAACCCGTGCGAATAGGCAAAGGCCCCCACAGGAAAGGCAGGCGACAGCCATTGCGCCAAGGTCAGGATATCGCGGTTAGTGGTCATGGGCCGTGGCGACATGTTCGTGAGAATGGGTGCGGCCCTGTCCGTAGGCGCCACCTTCGGGCGTAAAGGCCGCCGTGATGGGCGTGACCGTTGCACCAATATGTTCGAGCATATGACCAATCACCGGATCGGCCTGAATAATCAAATGATCACCCGCAATCTGGCACGGTGTATGCCGGTTGCCAACATGCCATGCCACACGGGTTAGGTCCGTTGCCGTGACGCGGTAAAGCGCCTCTTGAGCGGCGCAAATCTCAATCAACCGCCCGTCATCCAGCTCCAGCGCATCCCCATGATCGAGCGACATGGTTTGTGCCAGATCAATCAAAAACGGCTCTCCCGTCGTGGTCGTCAGCCGCTTGCGCCGCAAAAAGCGGGCGGCATAATCAAGTTCGCATTGCGCGGCGGGGCCAGACCACTGGCCTGCGCGGTGAATGATTTGGGCAATAGGAAGCTGTTGCATGGCGGCCCTCAAAACATGAAATAGCGCTGCGCCATCGGCAGCACTTCGGCAGGTTCGCAGGTGAGCAACACACCATCAGCGCGCACCTCATAGGTTTCGGGATGCACGTCGATTTTCGGCAGGGCCGCGTTCAGGACCATATCCGCTTTGCCGATCTTGCGCACGTTCTTGATCGCGACCGTTTGCTTGGCCAGACCGAGGGTGTCCCGCAAACCCGCCGCCTCAGCAGCACCTGAAATGAAGCTGACCGAGGTGTGTCGCAGCGCAGAGCCGTAAGCCCCGAACATCGCCCGCGTATAAACAGGCTGCGGCGTCGGGATCGAGGCGTTGGGATCACCCATTTGCGCCACAACAATCATGCCACCCATCAGCACCATTTCGGGCTTCACCCCGAAGAACGCAGGCGACCAAAGCACCAGATCGGCCCGTTTGCCGACGCTGATATCACCCAGCACATGGGACACACCTTGGGCAATCGCGGGGTTGATTGTGTATTTCGCGATATAGCGGCGCACGCGGTAGTTGTCGTTCTCGCCCGTTTCTTCCGCCAGACGCCCGCGCTGCTTTTTCATCTTATCGGCGGTCTGCCATGTGCGGATAATCACCTCGCCCACGCGGCCCATGGCCTGACTGTCGGAGGCGATGATCGAAAACGCGCCCATGTCATGCAAGATATCCTCGGCAGCGATGGTTTCGCGGCGGATACGGCTTTCGGCAAAGGCGATATCCTCGGGGATGGATTTGTCGAGGTGGTGACAGACCATCAGCATATCGAGATGCTCTTCCAGCGTGTTCACCGTGAACGGCCGTGTCGGGTTGGTCGAGGACGGCAGGACATTCGCATCACCACAGATTTTGATGATATCAGGCGCATGCCCGCCACCTGCGCCTTCGGTATGGAAAGCGTGGATCGTGCGGCCTTTCATGGCCGCCACGGTATGTTCGACAAAGCCCGATTCATTGAGCGTGTCGGTGTGGATCATCACCTGCACGTCCATGTCATCCGCCACAGACAGGCAGCAATCAATGGCGCCGGGTGTCGTGCCCCAATCCTCGTGCAGTTTCAGCGCACAGGCCCCGCCTTTGACCATCTCGACCAAAGCGTCAGGCTGGCTGGCGTTGCCTTTGCCGGACAGGCCGATGTTCATCGGGATGCCATCGAACGACTGCAACATGCGCCCAATATGCCAAGGCCCGGGCGTACAGGTGGTGGCCAAGGTGCCATGGGCAGGCCCCGTACCGCCGCCAAAGCAGGTGGTGACACCGGAATGCAGGGAATCCTCCATCTGCTGGGGGCAGATAAAGTGGATATGGCTGTCCATGCCACCTGCGGTCAGGATGCGGCCTTCGCCAGCGATCACTTCGGTACCGGGTCCGACGATAATATCAACGCCGGGCTGTGTGTCGGGGTTGCCGGCCTTGCCGATGGCGTGGATGAGGCCGTCTTTCAGCGCGACATCCGCTTTATAAATACCCGAATGATCCACGATCAGCGCGTTCGTGATGACCGTATCCACGGCACCACCTGCGCGGGTGACTTGGGATTGGCCCATGCCGTCGCGGATCACCTTACCGCCGCCGAATTTCACCTCTTCGCCGTAAGTGGTCAGGTCGCGCTCGACCTCGATCACCAGATCGGTGTCAGCAAGGCGAAGCTTGTCACCTGTGGTCGGGCCATACATCGCGGCGTAATGTGCGCGGGAAATCTCAACGGGCATTACAGGTCCCCCATGATCTGTTGATTAAAACCAAAAATGCGCCGTGCGCCGCTGATCGGGATCAGCTGCACTTCGCGGCGTTGGCCGGGTTCAAAACGCACAGCAGTGCCAGAGGCGATATCAAGGCGCATACCGCGTGCCGCCGCGCGATCGAAATCAAGCGCAGGGTTGGATTCTGCGAAATGGTAATGACTGCCGACCTGCACGGGCCTGTCGCCTGTATTGGCGACCATCAGCGTAATGGCTATAGCGCCTTCATTGAGGACAAGATTGCCATCGGCGGGAAAGAGTTCTCCGGGGATCATATGCGCCTACCTGATTGGGTTGTGAACTGTGACAAGCTTGGTGCCGTCGGGAAAAGTCGCCTCGACCTGCACTTCGTGGATCATCTCGGCGATCCCTTCCATGCATTGGTCTTTGCTGACAACACGCCCGCCTGCCTCCATCATATCGGCGACGGACCGGCCATCGCGCGCGCCTTCAACGACCGCGTCGGTGATCAAGGCAATCGCCTCGGGGTGGTTGAGCTTGACACCACGCGCCAGCCGCTTGCGCGCCACCTCGGCGGCCATGGCGATCAGCAATTTATCTTTTTCGCGGGGGGTTAGTTGCATGGCTCAAAGCCTCCATGAAATGGGCAGGGAATTGTTCGTCAGATGGCTGAGGATCGGCATCAGGTCACGGCGCAGGGCAAAACTGTCCTCGGCCAATTGGCGCAGCACCAGAATATCATCGGCAAGCAGGCTGGCCCCTGCGGTCGCGGGCAGCATCGTGCGCAGCACATCCAGCTGCGTGGCCGCATCAGGGCGCACCAGCACCAGACTGGCCATCGCCCGCGCACCACCTGCAATCGCGCGGCGCGCGGTATGTGCGGCGGCATCACCCGATAGGTCCATGCCATCCAGATAGATCGGCTGGCCATCGCGGTTGATACGGATGCGATCAGTGAAGAACACGTCGCTAAGGTGTTCGTTCATGGCAGCGCGCCCAAAGACAACAGGTTCAACCATCAACAGCTCTGCGCTGCCTTGCAGATCAATCTGCAACTGCCGCCGCAAGGCGCAATGATCGAACAGGATCAACTCTTGTGGCAACCAGTTGAGGCAAGCATCAGCTTCGACCGTCAATGTCGTGTCGACGTGGCCCACCTCATGCAACTGCGCGCGGTAGGCGCGTTCAGCGGCTTGTGTCGTAAGGGTCAGCGTCGCGCCAGTCCGCACAGTTGCGGCTAGGGAATACTGGTCACCCCCTGTAATCCCACCCGCCGTATTGACGAGGATCGCTTCCAGCGCGTCATTGAAATTACGCGGAAAAACCAGTTTCGACGATCCCGCATGGCGCAAGTCAACAAGGCCGGTGCGGCCCTTTGCATCACCTGCAACGGTCAAAGACGCACTACCACGCGCGCGTGGTTGCGCAGGGTGTGCGTCCTGCGGATTGATATGAAAGGGGAGGTTGATATTGCGCTCCAAAGATTCTTATTGCGCTTAGAGTTTGCGCATAAGCAGCGACGCGAAGGCAGTGCTTCACACTGCCTGCGACGCGTCTTTTATTAAATGCCTAATTATTGCGCAGTAATCTCAGAAACTGCTTACACGATTGGCGGCGAACCCACTGATGCCATTGATCACGCACAGAGACCAAACAGGTCACGACATGTGATTTACTTCCTGCGGCAATAATTCCTGAGACCTTGCTGTTCAGGCGGTTTACCTCTCGCCGCTTTCGCTCTACGCCATTCAGAAGTGTTAGCGCTAAAACAAGGAGCCGCATCATGCGCGAATGGTGGCGAAGTGCAGTGATTTATCAGGTCTATCCGCGGTCATACCAGGATAGTACCGGCGACGGCGTTGGGGACCTGAAGGGCATTACACGCCGCCTTGACCATATCGCGGGACTGGGTGTGGATTGCATCTGGCTTTCCCCGATTTTCAAATCACCTCAGGCCGATATGGGCTATGACGTGTCCGATTATCTGGCGGTTGATCCGTTGTTCGGTGATCTGGCGGATTTCGACACGCTCATTACCGAGGCGCATGCCCGTGGATTGAAAGTGATCGTCGATCAGGTGCTGTCGCATACCTCTGACAAACACGACTGGTTCAAGCAATCGCGCCTCAGCCGCGATAATGACAAAGCAGACTGGTACGTCTGGGCCGATCCCCTGCCCGACGGGTCACCTCCAACAAACTGGCACAGCCATTTTGGCGGTCCCGCATGGGAATTCGATCCACAGCGCGGGCAGTATTACCAGCACAACTTTCTGACCTCGCAACCTGATCTGAACTTTCACAATCCTGACGTTGTTGAAGCGATTTTGGACACTTGCAAATTCTGGCTTGATCGCGGGTTGGACGGGTTCCGTCTTGATACGGTGAACTATTATTTCCACGATCAGGAACTGCGCTCAAACCCGCCGGCGCAAACACGCCCGCAGGTGATGGCGACCGATCTTTATGGAATGCAGCGCAATCTTTATAATAAAACGCGTCCTGAAAACCTTGGGTTTTTGGAAAAGCTGCGCAAACTGACCGACCAATACGACGACATCATGATGGTCGGCGAAGTGGGCGAAATGGGCCACCGCTCGATCGAGATCATGGGCGAATATACCGCCGGTAATACCCGTCTGCATATGGCCTATAGCTTTGCGATGCTCGGCCCTGATTTCAACGCCGAGCATTTCCGTAATTGCATCGAAGGCTTCCAGCAAGGCGCGCCTGACGGCCACCCCTATTGGTCCTTCAGCAACCACGACGTGCCGCGTCAGGTGTCCCGCTGGGCGGAATATGCCGTGTCTGAGGACACTATCGCACGGCTGGCCTGTGCCATGTTGATGTCCTTTGAAGGCACGATTGGCATCTATCAGGGCGAAGAGTTGGGCCAGACCGAAACCGAGCTGGTTTTCGAAGAACTGACAGATCCGCCCGCGATCCGGTTTTGGCCTTCGGTCAAAGGGCGCGATGGCTGCCGCACACCGATGGTCTGGGAAAAGGATGCGCCGAACGCGGGCTTCTCAACCGGAAAACCATGGTTGCCCGTCAAAGCCCCACAAGCCGCGAAAGCGGTGGATCAACAGCAAGGGCCAGACAGCATCCTGTCCTACTACAAGGACATGATCGCCTACCGCAAAAACAGCCCCGCGCTGTCACGTGGGAACACCACGTTCATCAACTTGCCCGAACCGCTTCTGGCGTTCACCCGCCACGATGATGACGAGACGTTGACCTGCATTTTCAACCTCTCAAAAGACACGCATGAGGTGCCGATGAAAGCCCCTGCAGAGATTGCATTGGGCCAAGCCGCATCGATCAGCGGTGACACCCTCACGCTGGAAGGCAACGGGTTTGCCTACCTCACGCATGGGGCGAAAGTGCCGCTTTAGGTAATCACATCGGGCGCATCGCGTCCGGTGAGCGCCCGCAAATTCGACAGGCCCAGTGCGGCATCGCGCACGGCACTCAGCACCTCTTCCGGATCGTCTTGCAGGCGGTCCGGATCGGTCACCAACTGTTCCAGATAAAGCCGGATCGTCGCCCCTTGCGTGCCCGTCCCTGACAGGCGGAACACCGCACGCCCACCACCCTCAAAGGCGATCCGAATGCCTTGGCCTGCGGATTTCGATCCATCAACCGGATCGAGATAGGCAAATTCATCCGCCGTTTCGACAGTCATGCCACCAATGCGCGTGCCTGCAAGCGTCGCGAGCTTTGCGCGCAGCCCGTCCATCATCGTGTTAGCCTTGTCGCTGTCCACATCCTCATAATCGTAGCGTGAGTAGTAGCAACGCCCGTGCGCTTTCCACATATCTGCCATCAGGTCAGACACCGATTGCCCTGTCTCGGCCAGAATGTTCAGCCACAAAAGCACCGCCCAGAGGCCATCTTTTTCGCGCACGTGATCCGAGCCAGTGCCAGCGCTTTCCTCACCACAGAGTGTGACTTTGCCTGCATCAAGCAGATTGCCAAAGAACTTCCAGCCTGTCGGCGTCTCAAAGCAATCAATCCCGAGGCTTTCCGCCACACGGTCCACCGCGCGCGAGGTGGGCATCGACCGCGCCACACCTGCCAGACCACCGCGATAGGCCGGCGCCAGATGCGCCTTGGCAGTCAAAAGCGCCAGACTATCTGACGGCGTGACATAGGCCTTACGCCCCACAATCATATTGCGGTCGCCGTCCCCGTCCGATGCCGCGCCAAAATCAGGGCCATCCGCACTATACATCTTGTCCATCAAGGTCTTGGCCCAGATCGGGTTCGGATCAGGGTGCCCCTTACCAAAATCAGGGCTTGGGATACCGTTGATTACCGTGCCTTCCGGCGCGCCTAACATCCCCTCAAGGATCGCATGGGCATAGGGGCCGGTCACGGCATGCATGGCATCAAAGCACATGGTAAAACCGCCCGCAAAAAGGGCGCGGATTTTGTCAAAATCAACGATTGTCTGCATCAACGCCGCATAGTCGGCGACAGGATCAACGATTTCGACTGTCATGCCTTCAAGAGACTGTTCGCCAAGTGCCCCAAGATCAACATCGTCTGCTGCCGTGATCTGGTACAGGTCGAGCGTCTTTGTCCGCTCATAAATCTTGTCGGTCACAGCTTCGGATGCGGGGCCGCCGTTGGGCCCGTTATATTTCAACCCAAAGTCCGCATCAGGCCCGCCGGGATTATGGCTCGCCGAGAGGATCAGCCCGCCATCCGCCTTGCGCAGCCGGATCAGATGCGAGGCGGCAGGTGTCGAGAGAATACCGCCCTGCCCCACAATGCATTTCGCAGCATTATTTGCACTCGCCATGCGCAGGATAATCTGGATCGCACTGTCATTGAAGAAACGGCCATCGCCGCCGATCACAAGCGTTTTGCCTGCAACACCACCGATCCCGTCAAAGATCGCCTGCACGTAATTTTCCAGAAAATGGGGGCGCCTGAACACGGCAGTCTTCTTGCGAAGCCCGCTTGTCCCCGGCTTTTGCCCGTCGATTGGAGTGGTCCGCACGTTTTGCATCGGCATGTCTCGTCCTCCCTATAGTCTTTGTCGCAGATTAACGATCTGCGGTCTCGTGTGAAAATACCACAACACTGTCCGCCGCGACCGTCAGTCCCGGCGTCACTTTGATTGCGTCCTCCTGGCTGGTGTCAAAGCGGCGCACCCATTGGTCACCCTCTGGCAGCTCTGGCGCAATAATCTCAACCGCCTCCCCGCGGTTCAGTACGACCAGTAAAGCGCCTTCGCGTTTGACGTATTCGGGTGACCCCGACGCCATCCGCATTTCCACCACCAAGGTATCGAGGCTTTCGTTATCCCAGTCTTCCTGCTGCATCGGCCCACCATCAACCCGACGCCAAAAAAGATCAGGCTCTCCATCAATCAGGCGCTGGCGCGAATGCAGGAAACGGCTCTGGCGCAACAGCGGGTGCATTTTGCGGAACGCAATCGCCTGCTGGCAGAAGGTAAAGAACGGGTCATCTTTATCGGGCCAATTCACCCAGCCGATCTCATTGTCCTGACAGTAGGCATTGTTATTGCCACCTTGCGAATTGCTCAACTCGTCCCCCGCCAGCACCATTGGCGTGCCTTGGGACAGCATCAGCGTGGCCATCATATTGCGCTTGCGGCGCATCCTTGCGGCATTGATCGCGGCATCGACTGTGGGCCCTTCAACGCCCATGTTGTCAGAGTGGTTGTTGGAATGCCCGTCGCGGTCATCCTCGCCATTGGCCAGATTGTGCTTTCGGCTATAGCTGACCGTATCTTGCAGCGTGAACCCATCATGGGCCGTCAGGAAGTTTAGCGATGACGTGGCCGCACGCCCGTCGTGGTCAAAATAGGGTGCCGATCCTGTCAACCGTTCTGCCATATCAGGCGCTTTGCCCCCATCGCCGCGCCAGAATTCGCGCACATTGTCGCGATACTTGTCGTTCCATTCAGCAAAGGGTGCAGGGTATGCGCCCAGTTGATAGCCCCCCGGTCCGATATCCCAAGGCTCTGCGATCAGTTTGACCTGGTTCAGCACAGGATCCTGCCCGATCGCACGGAAGAACGGCCCGTCGCGTTCAAAGCCCCGCGCGGTGCGCCCAAGCGCTGTGCAAAGATCAAAGCGGAAGCCATCCACATGCATGACCTCAACCCAATAGCGCAGGCTGTCCATGACAAGCCGGATCACAAAGGGGTTCTCGAAATCAAGCGTATTCCCGCAACCCGCATCGTCGATGTAGTAACGCGGGTTGTCGGCCAGACGATAGTAGCTGGCGTTATCCAAGCCCCGAAACATCAGCGTCGGCCCCAGTTCGGATCCTTCGGCAGTGTGGTTGTAAACCACATCCAAAATCACCTCGATGCCTGCTGAATGGAAGCGGCGCACCATCTGCTGGAATTCGGCAATATCCGCACCCTGCATATAGCGCGGATCGGGCGCAAAGAACCCGTAGGTCATATAGCCCCAATAGTTGGTCAGCCCGCGATCCAGCAGGAATTGATCGTTCAGGAAGGCCTGCACCGGCAAAAGCTCAACCGCCGTCACACCCAGATTGTTGAGGTGTTCAAGGATCGGATCAGACGCCATCGCCAGATAGGTTCCGGGGTTGGGGATATCGCGGCGACCCGCCGTCAGGCCTTTGACATGGGCCTCGTAGACGATTGTGCTTTCCAGCGCATGACGGGGTTCGGCGGCGTTGTGCCAGTTGAATGTCGGGTCAACGACAACGCAGCGCGGCATGTAGGGCGCGCTATCGGTTTTGTCAAAACTGAGGTCTTTGTCTTTGTGGCCGGTTTGATAGCCGAACAGCGCATCGTTCCACGTGGGATGCCCTGTCAGCTGCTTGGCATAGGGATCAATCAACAACTTATACGGGTTAAACCGATGCCCCTCTTCCGGCGCATAGGGCCCATCCATGCGGACGCCATATTGCTGGCCCGCTTTCATGCCGGGGAAATACCCGTGCCATACATGGCCTTCGCGTTCGGGCAGCGTGATGATCTGGTGTTCGTTGCCGTGCTCATCGAACAGACACAGCATCACCTTGGTGGCATGGCGCGAGAAGATGGCGAAGTTCACACCATCTGGGTCCAGCGTGGCCCCTAGGGGTGTCGGACGTCCGGGACGGATTGCAAAAGGTCCAAGGTTCAAGATGGTGCCTCAGTAAGGCCTGCGTAGATGGCTTGATAAGCCGCCGCCGAGGTTTCCCAGCCAACAGGTTGTTTCATGGCGTTGCGCTGCATGGCTTTCCACGTTTTGCTGTCAGCGTAAAGGTCGCTCAGGCGGGTGAAGGCGTTGGCCAGCGCTTGTGCGTTGATGGGAAAAAACTGCACGCCTGTTGCCACACCGCGCGCAAGCGCCGCCGGTGAGGCGTTGATCACCGTATCCGCCAATCCGCCCGTCAGCGCGACCAGAGGCAGCGCGCCATAGCGCAGCCCGTAAAGCTGGGTCAGGCCGCAGGGTTCAAACCGCGAGGGCACCAAAATCGCGTCGCCACCAGCCACCATTTTGTGCGAGAGCGCTTCGTCATAACCGATTTTGACCGCGACATTCGGGTGGTTTGCTGCGGTTTCCAGCAAGGCCACCTCAAGTTTCGGATCGCCGGACCCCAAGAGCGCCAGCTGCCCGCCACGATCCAAGAGCGCGGGCAAGGCCTCAAGCAGCAGGTCGATCCCCTTTTGCTCTGTCAGGCGCGAGACAAGGACGCACAGCGGGCCGTCTGCTTGGCCAAGGCCGAAAGTTGCGCGCAAGGCTTTTTTGTTTGCACCTTTTCCGGCGGCGGTCTTGTAGGGGGAGATATTCGGGTCGGTCTCGGGATTCCAGACATCAAGATCAATCCCGTTGACGATCCCCGTGAGGTCCGCTTGCCGCGCGCGCAGAACGCCATCCATCCCGATCCCGAATTCAGGCGTCAGCAATTCTTCGGCGTAGGTTTGCGAGACAGTGTTGATCTTGGCCGCCCCCATAAGCCCCGCTTTCAGAGCCGAGATATGGCCCCAGAATTCAAATCCTTCGGTCGTGAAACGCGCGGGATCAAGGCCGAGCGTCTTGAGCTTGCGCGCGTCTGCATTGCCGTGAAACGCAATGTTGTGGATGGTAAACACGAATGGCGCATCGGCACCCAAAGCGCGCATATATTCCGGCGTCAGGCCCGCTTGCCAATCGTGGCCATGTACGATGTCAGGTGTCCAGCCTGCCACGCCATCCGCTGCGATCATGGCCCCCACTTTGCACAGGGCGGCAAAGCGTTCGGCGTTGTCAGGCCAATCGCGGCCCGTCGCATCACCATAAATCGCGCCATCGCGGTCATAGAGATGGGGGGCGTCAAGGATCAGAAGGTCCAGCCCCGCGATGGTGCAGGCCCGTAGTTTGGCCGTACCGCCAAAGAGGTCTTTATAGGTCGCCACCACCTTTGCCTTGCCAATCTGCCCCAGCACCACACGGTACCCGGGCAGCAGAACGCGCACGGCCACACCATGCTGCGCCAATGCGCCGGGCAATGCGCCCGCCACATCCGCCAACCCGCCGGTTTTCACCAGCGGCGCGCATTCCGAGACGACAAAGAGGGCTTTGGTCATAAAGCAGCGGCCCTTTTATCCAGCATATCCTGAGTGATCAGGGTAACCCCGCGATCCGTCACACGGAACCACTTTGCGTCTTCAATCGGGTCCTCGCCAACGACGAGGCCCTCGGGGATCACAACGCCCCCGTCGACAACAACCTGGCGCAATCGAGCGGAGCGGTGGACGACAACTTGGGGGAGGATCACGGCATGATCCAGCACGGCATAGGAATTCGTATGCACGTTAGTGAACAGCACCGAATTGCGCACCTCTGTCCCCGAGATAATGCAGCCACCCGACACCATCGAGGAAATCGCCATGCCGCGTCTGTCGCGTTCGTCATGGATGAATTTCGCAGGCGGCACGCTCTCGTTATAGGTCCAGATCGGCCAATCTTTGTCCCACAGATCAAGCTCGGGCGTAAAGTTGGTCAGATCGATATGCGCCTGCCAAAAGGCATCAACCGTGCCCACATCTTTCCAATAGGCGGGCGCGCCCTCAGCACGCACACAGCTTTCGTCGAAACGGTGCGCCATGGCTTTGCCGTTCTTGACGATATCCGGGATCAGATCATTGCCAAAGTCGTTGGATGAATTGGGATCTTCGGCGTCTTTGATCAGCAGATCGCGCAGGAATTTCCAGTCAAAGACATAGATCCCCATGGATGCCAGCGCCATATCGGGATCATCGGGCATGCCGGGCGGATCAGCGGGTTTTTCCAGAAAACTGGTGATGCGGCCGTCTTTATCTGTGTCCATAACACCAAAGGCGCTGGCTTCGTGCCGCGGCACGGTCAGGCAGCCTACTGTCACATCTGCCCCACTCTCGATGTGCTGGCGCAGCATGATTTCATAGTCCATTTTGTAGATGTGATCGCCCGCAAGGATGATCACATAATCCACATTATAGCTGTCCACGATATCGATGTTCTGCGTCACGGCATCGGCGGTGCCTTTATACCAGCTTTCGTTGCCGCCACGCTGGGACGCGGGCAGCACATCAAGAAACTCGTTGCGCTCGGCGCGGAAAAAGTTCCAGCCGCGCTGCGTGTGGCGGATCAGGCTGTGGGCTTTGTACTGCGTGGCAATCGCCATTTTGCGGATGCCGGAATTGACGGCATTGGACAGGGCAAAATCAATGATCCGCGCCTTGCCGCCGAAAGGCACCGCAGGTTTCACGCGGCGGTCGGTCAGCTCTTTGAGGCGGCTTCCCCGCCCTCCGGCCAGCACGAAAACCATGGACCTTTGTGTGATACGTTTTGTCGGCATGTCGTCTCCCCCTCTTCTATCCCTAATTTTACGTAGCTTTCTTGCGCAATACGACCACCGACAAGGGCGGCAGCGTCAGCCGGATCGACTGCCCCTGTCCATCAGCGGAGCTTTGTTCCGCGGTACATCCTCCCAGATTGCCGCGGTTGCCGCCGCCGTAAATCGCGGCATCCGTGTTGAGCACTTCCTCCCAAAAGCCGCCCTCGGGCACGCCCACCTCAAAGCCCTCGCGCGTGACAGGTGTGAAGTTGCACACCACGACGACCGGCGCATCACCGGCGTTGCCATGGCGCATAAAGGCGATGGTGGATTGGGTTGGATCGTTGCTGATCCATCCGAAACCAGCCGCCTCGCAGTCTTTGACGTGCAGGCTGGGTGTGTCGCGGTAAAGCCGGTTCAGATCACGCACCAGCTGCTGGACACCTTTGTTGGCGGGCTGTTCGGCAGCGCCCCAGTTCAATTCGGCGTCATGGTTCCATTCCTCGGGTTGCGCAAATTCGCATCCCATGAACAAAAGCTTTTTACCCGGCTGCGTCCACATGAAGGCATAATAGGCGCGCAAGTTGGCGAATTTTTCCCAATCATTACCGGGCATCTTCGCGATCATTGATCCCTTACCATGCACCACTTCATCATGGCTGATCGGCAGGATGAAATTCTCGGTAAAGGCCCAGTCGATGGGGAAAGTCATCAGGTGGTGATCGTATTGGCGATAGATCGGGTCTTTTTCCATGTACCGCAGGGTGTCGTTCATCCACCCCATGTTCCACTTATACCCAAATCCAAGACCGCCCGTATGCACCGGTTGGGACACACCGGGGAAGGACGTGCTTTCTTCGGCGACGGTCATGATGCTGGCATCGGCACCGTACACCGCGATATTCATGTCTTGCAGAAATGAAATCGCCTCATAATTCTCGCGCCCGCCGTCTTTGTTGGGCACCCATTCACCGTCATTGCGCGAATAATCGCGGTAGAGCATCGAGGCCACGGCATCGACGCGCAGACCATCCAGATGGTATTCTTCCAGCCAATAAAGCGCGTTGGCGACGAAGTAATTCTTCACCTCGCGCCGCCCGTAGTTCGGGATCAGCGTGTTCCAATCCTGATGGAACCCTTCGCGCGGGTCGGCATGTTCGTAAAGGGCGGTCCCATCGAAATGCGCCAGACCGTGGGCATCGGTCGGGAAATGCCCCGGCACCCAATCAAGCAGGACGCCGATGTCGGCGGCATGGGCCGCATCGACCAGATCGCGGAATTCGTTCGGGGGACCAAACCGGATGGTCGGCGCGTAAAGGCCAACGGGCTGATAGCCCCAAGAGCCATCGAACGGAAACTCTGATACAGGCAGCAATTCGATATGCGTAAAGCCCATGTATTTGACGTAGGAAATCAGATCGCGGGCGTGTTCTTTGTAGCTGAGCGGACGGCCTGCATCATCATAACGCCTGCGCCACGACCCCAGATGCACCTCATAGATCGACATCGCACTGGCGCGATCAGCCCGTGCGGCGCGGGATTCCATCCATGCCTGATCTTTCCAGCCATACCCCGCCAGATCGCGCACCACCGAGGCCTGCTCGGGCGGGTGCTGCGAGCCAAAGCCCATGGGATCGGCTTTGTCGCGCACCTGACCATCAGCCCCGATGACCTGATACTTATAAAGCGCCCCGTCCCCGACCTGAGGCACGAAAATCTCCCAGACACCGGTCTGGCCAACAGGCCGCAGCGGGTGCCTGCGTCCGTCCCAAGTGTTGAAATCGCCAATGACACTGACACGCTGTGCATTCGGTGCCCAGACCGCGAAATGGGTACCATCGACGCCTTGATGTTTAATGACATGGGCACCCAAAACGCGCCAAAGCTCTTTATGGGTGCCTTCGCCGATCAGATATTCGTCGAAATCGGACATGACCGGATCAAAGGAAAACGGATCGTGGGTCGTGAAGGTGCTGCCATTTGGGTAGCGCATCGTCAGCGTATAGGACTTGCCCGGCACGGGGGCGGCAAAGACATCACCCGCAATGCGCGGCAATGGTGTTTCCTTACCCGCAACCGTCGCAAACACCTCAACCGCAGCAGGCTGAAAGGTGGTGATCCAGCGCTTTCTGCCGCTTTTATGAGGCCCCAAGACATCATAGGGGGCTGCGTGCCCGCCACCGTTCAAGGCCACCAAGACATCCTGCGTCAGAAAATCCGGACGGTCGACGCGATCAGAACTTGTCATGGTGTCACTCCGACGAATTTCTCTGCCTACGCAGCAATGCAGCTTATTTGGCGCGATTCAAGCAGTGCAGCGCCATAAGGTCAACCAAATGGTTAGCGCTAACGAAAAATGCCTAGTGTGCGACAAGCGCGAGACGTGAAAGGCGGCCCGACAAGGGGATCAAACAGGCCTGCAGGGAATGGTAGATATCGGGCTTGCCGGTAAAGATGGAACTTGTGGGTGCCCCCTTGTCATCAATGGCAGGAAACCAACCACCTTTGGCGTGGTCAATGAAATGTGCATTCGCAAAGTCCCACAACCGCCGATACCAGATTTCATCCTCTGCGCGACGGTCCATCACAATCAGGGCCGAGATCGCGCCAATCGCCTCGGTGACAGGCCACCAGAAGCGTGAGCCGTCTGCGACTTGGCCTTCAAAATCAAGCGTATAGGCAAGACCACCATCCGGCAGCCACGCATCTGCCAGCGCGCGTTCGATCAGGTTGCGGGCCGCTTTTGGTGCGCCATTGGCAGGTCGTCCCGCCAGATCCCAATGCTGGAGTGCCAACCGCCCCAATTCAAACGCATGGCCCGGCGTTGTGCCTGCGGGGCGGAACATATGATTGCCCGCGTAAGCGCGATCAATCTGCCAACCTGCGGTATAGTGTTCGGGCAAACGCCAACCGTTGACGGGCGCAATCTGATGCACAAAGAAATCCAAAATCCGCCCCGCGCGGTCCAAAAACAGCACTTCGCCTGTGGCCTCATAGGCGGCCAGCAACGCCTCAACCCCGTGCATATTGGCGTTCATGCCGCGATAGGTGGAGAACGGTGTCCAATCGCGGTTCCATTCGTCGCTGAAAAGCCCCGCGTCCTCTTCCCAGAACCGCCGGTCAAGAACATCCGCGATATCCGCCAAGAGCGCATCTGCATCCGGATGCCCAGCCATCTTGGCACTGGCAGCAGCCAGCAAGACGAAGACGTGACCATAGGCCAGCTTGCGCGGATCATGCACACCACTGTCCGACAATGCCCAGAAATAGCCGCCATGCACCGGGTCTTTGTGGTGGCTGGCAAGATAGGCCATGCCCTGATCAATGATCCGCTCTGCGCCTTGGTACCCGCGCAACTGGCCAAGGCTGTAGGCATGAACAAGGCGCGTCGTCGTATGCAGTTCCTGTACATCCGCGCCGAGTGCTGCACCTGCGTGATCCAGCAGGCAAAACCCCGGCGCGGACCCGGCACTGGCCGCAAAGAACGCCAGCTGACTGTTGCACTGGTCTGCAAGCCACGCACGATGCCCGGCGTCATCAATCCAGAACCCTGCTGCATCTGCCGGTCCGGGGGCGGCAACCTGCTTATTCATATTACTCATTCCGACGCCTTGCTTTGGCTGTATCCTGTGAAAAGCACGATCACAGAGTGGACTGTGATGTTACGCCGTGTTTGCATCGGGTGCAGCTTCTTTTTTGAAAGAAGCGAAATCAAGCCTCGCGACCATTCACCAGTGACACAACCACATTGCCCTTCTTGTGTCCCGTATCAACATGGGCATGGGCCGCGCGCATTTCATCGAAAGGATAGCATCGGTCAATCACAGGGGTCAGCGCGCCCTGCTCGGCCAGATCAACAACGGCGGCAAGCACATCGCGGCTCTCGCTTGCGACACCGCCAATCATCCTCTTGCCTTTCATTCGCGCCTTGAGCGCACCGAAAATCATGTCCGACGTCTTTCCTGCAATCAACAGCATGCGTCCACCGGGGACGATCAGATGCTGCGCCTGTGCCCACGGCAATGTGCCGACGGCATCAACCACCACGTCAAAGGTAGCGCCCAAGGCGGTTACATCTTCGCGCCGGTAGTCGATCACCCGCTCTGCGCCAAGCTGCTGGACCATCTGCGCATTGCCCGCGCTGCAAACCGCCGTCACATGCGCGCCCAGATGCTTGGCAATCTGGACACATGCCGACCCAACAGATCCCGATGCGCCATTGATCAGCACCGTGTCACCGGCCTTGATTTGCGTCTTGTTCACCAGAAAATCGTAGGCTGTTGTTGCGCCGAACGGGATTGCGGCGGCTTGTTCAAAGCTGATGTTGTCGGGTTTGCGCACAAGCTTGCCATCAGCGGGCATGACAATGAACTCCGCATGTGCGCCCAAACCTGCACCGGGGAACCCGATCACCGCATCGCCAGGCTGGTAATGCGTGACGTTGTCACCGACCGCTTCGATCACGCCTGACAGATCGGTTCCAAGGATCGGTTTACGCGGGCCGGTGATGCCGAACATCAAACGGCCCGCCCATCCAAGACCTTTTGGCAGTGTCAGGCTACGCAGGCGCCAATCTGCGGCACTGACAGTGGTAGCATAGACTTTGATGAGCACTTCACCCCGTTTGGGAGTGGGCGTCGGCGTTTCGATTTTCTCTAGAACGTCAGGAGAACCGTAGCGTGAATATGAAAAAGCAAACATTGGGTATTTTCCTTAAGCCGTCGCGGCCAGTTGAGGTGATAAGGACCGACCGCCACGGATCAAAAGCCAGAGACCAAAGCTGACCTCCGAGATCGTAACGACAACGAGCAGGCCAATGATAGTGACATCAAGCAGCGCGATATCAGTGAATGTAAGTTCGACAACGCCTTGGATCAGATAACCAAAGGCACCGATGGACAGGCCCCATCCCAACAGAGGCGGGACAACGGAAGACTTTAGAATGAGCCACCCCAGCGCCAGAAGGTGCATCCCAAAAAAGAGCTGCCAGACAAACACCCCCATGGCGTGCGCATCAAAACAGAATTGGACCATCGCCTGCAGTTGTGCAGTTTCGACCCCTGTCGGGCTGTGCATCAGAATATACGGCATGACCCAAAACATCAGATTGATCCCCATGACACCAATCATCCCCGCCCGCGCGAGCATGGCAACTGTCGCGACCTTCGGCGCGATCTGCCGAAAGAGGTGATAAAGTATGGCCGTGATCGCGATTTCAAACAAGATTACAGCGCAGTCTGCCAAGATACCCAATCTATAAAGGCCGATATTTGCCAAAAGATTGGTGGTTGAGGCCAGCGGATCACCCGCAACAACAATCTGCATAGGGACATAGCCAATGCTAAACCCGCCACAAACAGCAATGGATAGATAGAGGACACCGGCCGCGCGTGCGGCAACCGGATCCCACTGTGGGTGTGAACTTTGCGACATCTTCAGTCCTTTCAGATTTGCCCCGCGTCCTGACCAAACGCCCTTGCGCGGTATGACTTGGGGATGTTGGGCTGATGTCTATGCGCTGCCGCGTTCTATGCGAATTGACCAATTCTCTACTTTTGATATGCATATTCGCATGGATTGGCGGGCGGTAAAATTTGACTGGAACAAAGCCCGCGCCTTTTTGGTGACGGCGGAGGAAGGTTCCCTGTCGGCCGCAGCACGCGCTTTGGGCATGGCGCAACCCACTTTGGGGCGTCAGGTGGACGGGCTGGAACAGGAACTTGGGATCGTTTTGTTTGAACGCGTCGGGCGCGGTCTGACGCTCACACCAAGCGGTCTGGAACTGTTGGAACATGTGCGCGAGATGGGCAAGGCCGCAGGCCGCGTTTCACTGACCGCTATGGGCCAGTCGCAGGCCTTGGAAGGCTCCATCAGCATCTCGGCCAGTGAAACCTATGCTGCGGTTCTGCTGCCCCCGATCGTCGCGAAACTCCGCATTGCTGAGCCTGGTATTCATGTCGAGATTGTCGTGTCCAATCACGCAAGCGATCTGCTGCGCCGCGAAGCAGATATCGCGATCCGCAACTTTCGCCCGACAGAGCCGGACCTGATCGCAAAGAAAATCGGCATGGCGGATGCGGTTCTTTATGCCGCACCAAGCTATATCGCGCGGCTGGGGCATCCCAAAACACCCTATGATTTGCGCCACGCTGACTTTGTGAACATGGACCGCAGCGGCATGATGCTGAAAGCGCTCAATGGCCTTGGACTGGGACTAACCGAGGCCAATTTCCCGCTGCTGACAGAAAATTACATCGTAATGTGGGAACTGGTGAAACAAGGCGCGGCAATTGGGGTTCTGGACGCCTATATCGGTGATGCCGACCCCGATGTGGTGCGGGTTTTACCCGACCTCGAGCCGATCAAATTCCCGATCTGGCTGGTCGCGCACCGAGAGTTGACGACCAGCCGACGCATTCGCCGCGTCTACGACTATCTGATTGAAGAGCTGAAGCGCCCCTAGGGGTCAGGCCGCGTCGGCAATGTAAGCGCGGATGGTCGCTGTCGTGCCCTCGGCCCAGATCATGCCGAGCCACTTTGCAAAGGCATCCGCAAACTGCGCTTGATCCGCCAGCGTGCCGTAATATTTGGCCTGCTTCAGCCAAAGAGCCGGATTTTCGCGCGCCTTTTGTGCAAGCGGCTGCAACGCATCCCAATTTGGATCGTTCGGCGCAATTTCACTGTCGTCTTCGCGAAGACCCGCACACATCCGCGCCCAGATCGCTTCGACCAGCGCAAGACCTGCCACAGGTGTGCCCTTGGCAAGCCCGTCCTGAATGGACGGGATCAGAAAACCCGGATGCCGCGATGATCCGTCAAAGGCCACGCGCCGTGTCGTGTCGACGATCCGCGCGTTGGAGAAACGGCGCGAAATCAGATCGACATAGGCGTGGGGTTCCATGCCAGGCACCGCCTTGAGGTGGGGCAGGATTTCCGTCGTGGCGACTTTTTCAAAGAGCGCACGAATATCATCATTGGCCATACAGCCAGAGATCGTTTCAATCGACAGAAGTTCACCCGCGTTCGCGATGATCTGGTGACCACCGTTCAGGACACGAATTTTCATCGCCTCAAAGTCATGCACGTCATCGGTGAAGGTCGCTCCCACAAGATCCCAATCGGGGCGGCCAGCGCAGAAATCATCCTCGATCACCCATTGGCGAAAGGTCTCGTGGGTCACAGGGCAAGCATCATCAATGCCAAGGCTGCGCACAAGGGCGAGCTCATTTGGACCTGTCGCGGGCACGATGCAATCGACCATCGAATTGGGGAAGCTGGCGTTGGCGTCAATCCACTCGGCCAGATCAGGATCGGACAGGCGTGCAAGCGATACAACCGTCTGACGCAAGATCGCGCCGTTGCCTTGCAGGTTGTCACAGCACATGCAGGTGAACGGGCCGATCCCTGCGGCACGGCGTTGTTTGAGGGCCGCAATCATCGCACCAAAGGCGGTCACAGGCGTGTCCGGTGTCTTTGCGTCATGCTGAATGTCGGGGTGCTCGGCGTTAAATCCCTTGGTGGCGGGATCGATATAATAGCCGCCCTCGGTTACCGTCAGCGCGACAATCCGGATCGCCGGATCGGCCATTTGTGCAATCAGGGCGGCGTTGGTCGCTTCTACCGGCACAAAGTCGATCATAGACCCCACTACCTCGGCCGTGGTTTTTGCCGGATCCAATGCGATCAAAGTGGTCAGATAATCCTGTGCGGCCAGTTTTTCACGCTGAGCCGCATCGCCTGCGCGCACCCCTGCCCCCACGATCGCCCAATCATGGGCCAGCCCTTTTTGCATCAAGCGATGCAGATACCACGCCTGATGCCCACGGTGGAAATTCCCAAGACCGATATGCACGATACCCGGCGTCAACGCGGACCGATCATAGGTCGGGCGCAGGATATCCTCAGGCAGCTCTGAAAGCGTCTGATCGCTCAGTTTCACCAGATCGGTTTTCTGCCGGATATTCATCAGCTCATCCAATTCCCGCCGTCGACGTTATAAGTTTGCGCGACGATATATTCCGCCGCATCGCTGGCCAGAAAGACCGCCATGCCTGTCAGGTCTTCGGCGGTGCCCATCCGTCCGAATGGCACAGCCTCGCCCACTTCTTTTTTCTTCTGACCGGGTGCCTTGCCTTCGTATTTGGCAAAGAACGCATCCACCCCGTCCCAATGTTCCCCGTCAACCACGCCGGGGGCGATGGCGTTCACGTTGATGCCATGGGCGATCAGGTTCAGGCCCGCCGATTGCGTCAAGCTAATCACCGCCGCCTTGGAGGCGCAGTAAACCGCGACAAGGCTCTCGCCCCGCCTGCCCGCCTGCGAGGCCATGTTGATAATCCGGCCTTTGATGCCCCGCTCGATCATATGGGCGGCAACCGCCTGCATCGTGAACAAGGTGCCCGCGACATTGATATCGAACACCCGCTGATAGTCGGCGCGGGTAATTTCCGCGATGGGGGCCGCACTAAAAATTGCGGCGTTGTTGATCAGGATATCAATCTGCCCCAGTGCATTGGCCGCCTCGGCAACTGCCGCCGCGATGCTGGCCTGATCAGACACGTCCATCTTTACAGCAACGGCACCTTTGATTTCAGATGCCGCCGCCTGCGCCCGCGCAAGATCAATATCCGCAATCGCAACGCGCGCGCCCTCGGCGGTATAGGCCTTCGCAAAGGCAAGCCCGATGCCACGGGCCGCCCCTGTAATGAGTGCAGTTTTACCAGCCAGTTGCATCAGTCGATCCGCAGGCCTTGGGCGTCAAACCGGTGCAGTTCGTTTATGCGCGGGTTCAGTTGGATCGTATCGCCATGCTTCAGGTTGACGTCCCCAATGGCACGCACCGTAATCATGTCTGTCAATCCGGTGTTGTGGATATGGAAGAACGTGTCAGAGCCAAGATGCTCGGCCACGCCGACCGTTCCGGTCCACATGCCACCGCTTTCGACCACATCAATGTGTTCAGGGCGGATGCCGATTGTGGTGGCGTCGTGCTTGGCGGCTTCTTCGCCCGTGATCAGGTTCATTTTAGGCGAGCCGATAAAGCCCGCCACAAAGGTGTTGCGCGGCCTGCGATAAAGCTCGAGCGGGGAGCCGACTTGCTCGATCACGCCTGCCTGCAGCACGACGATCTTGTCGGCCATGGTCATCGCTTCGACCTGATCGTGGGTCACGTAGACCATGGTTGTCGCAAGCTTTTTGTGCAGCTCGGAGATTTCCATGCGCATACCGACCCGGAGCGCCGCGTCGAGGTTGGACAGTGGTTCGTCGAACAAAAACGCCGATGGTTCACGTACAATCGCACGGCCGATGGCCACACGCTGGCGCTGACCACCCGACAACTGGCCCGGTTTGCGGTCAATGTAATCGGCAAGGTTCAGCACCTCGGCGGCGGCATTCACGCGGCGGTCAATCTCGGCCTGATCCATCTTGGCCATGCGCAGCGGAAAGGCGATATTTTTACGCACCGACATATGCGGGTAAAGCGCGTAGGACTGAAACACCATCGCAAGGCCGCGTTTGGCGGGTACCAGAGCAGTGGCGTCTTTGCCGTCAATCTCGATATGGCCCGATGTGATATCCTCTAGCCCTGCAATCAGCCGCAGAAGCGTGGATTTACCGCAGCCCGACGGGCCGACGAAGACCGTGAATTCGCCATCCTGAATGGTCAGATCAAGGGGTGGAATGACCTGCACATCGCCAAAAGACTTGGTCACCTGTTTAAGTTGGATTTGTCCCATAGTTCAGGTTCCTTATTTCACCGCGCCGAATGTCAGGCCGCGGACAAGTTGTTTCTGGCTGAACCAGCCAAGGATGAGGATTGGCGCGATGGCCATGGTCGAAGCCGCACTCAGTTTGGCAAAGAACAAACCCTCGGGGCTGGAGTAGCTGGCGATAAAGGCGGTCAATGGTGCTGCGTTCACAGCCGTCAGGTTCAGGGTCCAGAAGGCCTCGTTCCATGCCAGAATGAAGTTCAGCAACAGCGTTGATGCGATGCCGGGGATCGCCATTGGTGTCAGCACGTAAAGCAGTTCCTGCCGCAATGTGGCACCATCCATCCGGGCCGCCTCAAGGATCTCGCCGGGGATTTCCTTGAAGTAGGTGTAAAGCATCCAGACGATGATCGGCAGGTTGATGAGCATCAGCACAACAATCAGGCCGGCACGGCTATCCAGCAAACCCAGTTCGATGAACAACAGGTAGATCGGATAGAGAACACCCACCGCTGGCAACATTTTGGTTGAGAGCATCCAGAGCAGGATGTCTTTGGTCCGCTTGGACGGCACGAAAGCCATCGACCACGCTGCAGGTACGGCAATGATACAGCCAAGCACAGTCGATAGGCCTGCGATAATGATCGAGTTCCACAAGAAGCGGGCATAGTCGGACCGCTCCAGCACGACGCGGTAGTTTTCCAGCGTCCAGTCGAAGCCAAGGAAGATCGGGGGGGCGGCAATCGCCTGTGCCTCGGTCTTAAAGCTGGTCAGGATCGTCCAGAGGATCGGAAAGAAGATCAGAAGGCCAATCGCCCAGGCGGCGGTGGTATTGAGAAGCTTCCGGCGGGGGGTAACAGAACGTGCCATGATATTAATCCAGGTTCTTACCGACGATCCGCATCAGGAAGATCGCGATAATGTTTGCAAGGATGATGGCGTAGACGCCACCGGCGGAACCAAGGCCAACGTTCTGGCTTTCCAGCACACGTTGGAAGATGAGGTAAGACAGTGTCCGTGTTCCGAAAGCACCACCTGTGGTCACGAAAATCTCGGCGAAGATCGCAAGCAGGAAGATGGTCTGGATCAGGATCACAATGGTGATCGCGCGGCCCAAGTGCGGCAGAATGATGTACCAGAACCGTTTGGACCACGGCGCGCCATCCATTTCAGAGGCTTCCAACTGTTCACTATCAAGCGACTGCACAGCGGTCAGCAGGATCAGCGTCGCGAAAGGCAGCCATTGCCAGCTGACGATCATGATGATCGAGGGCAGCGAGGCGTCCGACAGCCAACTGATGGGTTCGGCCCCAAAGAACCGCGACAGATGCGAGAACAAGCCGTTCACAGGGTCCATGAACATGTTTTTCCACACCAGCGCTGACACTGTCGGCATCACAAAGAACGGCGCGATCACAAGAATGCGGACAACGCCTTGCCCCCAGATGGGTTGGTCAAGCAAGAGCGCGATCAGGATGCCGAAGATCACTGTAATCGCCAGCACGCCCAGCACGATAATAAGGGTGGTTTGAACCGAAGGCCAAAAGGCACTCGAGGTTACAAAGCGGATGTAGTTGTCAAATCCGGCCCAGCCCTGGTCGCCGCCACGCATCGGCAGATAGATACGGAACGAGAACCAGACGGTCATAATGAGCGGCACCAGCATCCAGCCCAAGAGCAGGATCACAGCGGGCGCCATCATTATTCGGGCAGCGGATCGGGAAGCTTTGGTCGCCATTTGGATGCATCTCCTCTGGTCACAGGCGGAGGGATCTCACGCGCTGTTGTCAGGTGACAGTGTACTGAAAGGGGGGTGGTGAACCAAGGGGCGACAGATCGCGCCGCCCCTCAGCTTGGGAGGAGTGCTTAGCGGTAGCCAGCAGCTTCCATAACTTCGTTCGTGATCGCTTGCGCCTTGGCAAGGGCCTCTTCGACGGTCTGCTGACCGGCATAAGCTGCCGAGAATTCCTGGCTGACTTCTGTTGCCATGCCTGCGAATTCCGGGATCGCCACAAACTGGATACCGACGTATGGAACCGGATCAACTGTCGGGTTGTTTGGGTCGGCCGCGTTGATGCTGTCCAGTGTCATCTGCGCAAACGGCACTTCCTGATACTCGGGTGTTTCGTACAGTGATGTACGCGCACCTGGAGGAACGTTTGCCCAACCTTCGTTGGCCGCAACCAGCTCGATGTAGTCCTTGGAAGTGGCCCACTCGATGAATTGCTTGGCTTCAGCTTCTTGCTGTGTGCCGGCTGGAATGGCCAGTGCCCAAGCCCAGAGCCAGTTCGCGCGCTTCTCGACACCTTCAGCGTTTGGTGCCAGTGCGAAACCAACGCTGTCAGCGACAGTCGAGTCGTCACCAGTCACGAAGGAAGCCGCAACAGTCGCGTCAATCCACATGCCGCATTTGCCTTGGTTGAACAGCGACAGGTTTTCGTTGAAACCGTTTGTCGCGTAACCTTCTGGACCGTAGTCGTTCATCAGGTTGACGTAGAAGTTCAGCGCGTCGGCCCACTCAGGCTGATCGAACTGTGCGTTCCAGTCTTCGTCGAACCAGCGTGCGCCGAAAGAGTTACCTGTGACTGTGATGAAAGCGCCGCCCTCACCCCAACCGGCCTTACCGCGCAGGCAGATACCGTTGATTTCGTTCGCAGGATCGTCCATCGCAGCCGCAGCTTCGCGGATGAACTGCCATGTTGGTGCAGTTGGCATTTCCAGACCGGCAGCTTCCATCAGGTCTGTACGGTACATCACCATCGAGCTTTCGCCGTAGAATGGTGCTGCATAAAGTGTGCCTTCGTAAGACAGACCATTGCGCATGGCTGGCAGAATGTCGTCGACGTCATATTCAGCGGACAGATCATTCAATGGAACAAGCCAGTCGTTGGCGCCCCAGATCGGTGTTTCGTACATGCCGATTGTCATGATGTCGAACTGGCCACCGTTTGTGGTGATGTCCGTTGTCACGCGCTGGCGGAGTACGTTTTCTTCCAGTGTCACCCACTCAACGGCAATGCCGGTCTGCTCGGTGAATGTGTCGGTGTAACCCTGCATACGGATCATATCGCCGTTGTTCACGGTCGCGATGGTGATCGTTGCGGAGTGGGCGTCTGCAAACGCGCTGCCTGCTGTGATCAGCGTAAGCGCAGTTGCAGCACGAAGAGTGCTCTTCAAAGACATCCGGTGTTCCTCCCTATTGGACGTAATGACCCCACGCTAAGGGAAATGGCAACGCGACGTCAACAAAATATTTACGCGCGTAAAGTATTTGCTGAATCAGGCCGAGTCACGCAGGATTAGCTTGCCTTCTATTCTTGTGCTTTTCCAAGGCGATACCTCACCGTCAATTGCCTCGAACAGCGCATCTGCGGCGTGTTTGGAAACGGCGTCGTAGTCGTGTGAGATGGTCGTCAGCGGCGGACAGGTATAGCGCGAATGCGGATGGCCGTCCTGTCCGGCCACTCGAATCGCACAGTCAGGTCCGCGTCCAACGCTCACATTGCGTTCGTAGCAGGCCGTCAAAAGCCCGATCGCCAAGCGGTCATTGCTGCACAGGATCGTATTTGTGCCAAAGCGACCATTTGCAAGGGCATCATGCCCCCCAAGGCGCCCGATCTCTTCAAAGCCCCATCCTTCCCCTTCGACGGAAATCACCTGCGGCTTATAGCCAAACGTCTCCATCGCGGTCAGGTAGGCCTGCCTGCGGCGATGCGCGTTTGGGTTTGCGGGGGTCTTCATTTCAAAGAAACAAGGCGGCTCACCAGTGCGACAGAGGTAATCGGTAATGTGGGAGGTGAACTGAAAATTATCCGATCCGACAAAGGCCAGACCCAGCTCATCAACGCTACTGTCAAAGATCAAAGTTGGCACATCATCGCAGAATTTCTCCAAGGCCGCACGGTCTGACGCGCGGCCCAATGGGGCCAACAAAACACCCGCCGGCTTCATGGAGCGCAGGTTGTCGAGAACTTCAACCTCCAAGGCAGGATCACCATGTGCGCTAAACAGCGTGGGCCGATAACCCGCATCAATGCAGCGCTGTTCGAGATTGCGGGCGATCTCGGCGAAATAGGGGTCGGTCAGCAAAGGCACCACAATACCGACATTCTTGGTCAGCTTGCGGTTCTGGTTCATGGCAAAGATATTTGGCCGGTAGTCGTATTTCTCGACAGCCGCCTCGATCTTGTCGCGGGTCGACTGGCGCACGCTTTCGGGGTTGTTGAAAAACTTCGAGACCGTCGGACGCGAAATCCCACTGACGGCCGAGAATTCTTCCATGTTCCTGATCTTCTTCTCAGCCATGGCTGTCTGTTCTCCTTGCCGCAGATTTCTTTACATCCGAAACAATTTCTTTGCGCGCGTCAAGAATGAAGTTTGTGAGCGGCTGCCCTGAGACCCCGCACAAAAAAATGCGCCGCGGTTTCCCGCAGCGCATCTGTTGTTCAACCTGAAAGGCTTAGCGCATGGTAATGCGGCCATCCGTATAAGGCTGGTAAGGTGCGTTCGCGGCAAGATACTCTGCCGTCACATCAGCCAAGTCAGGGCCAAAGTCATAGGCGTTCATCGCATCCTCGAACATGCTGTAGCCGTCACCGCCATTGCGCACGTAGTTGTTCGAGACGGCACCGTAGGTTGCGGTCAGGTCAATCGGCTCACCGCCGACCATCACGTCAGAGATGCGCGAACCGGGCTCTGCTGCGGCATCCACTGTGAAGGACATGCCTGCAACCTGTGGGAAGCGGCCTGCACCCTCTTCGATCTGACCAACACCATTTTCAAGCGCCGCGACAATCGCCTCGCCCGTCACTTCGAAAGTCGAAAGTGTGTTCTGGAACGGAAGCACTGACAGCACTTCGCCCATGGTCACTTCACCGGCGTCGATGGTTGCGCGCAGGCCACCACCGTTCTGGATTGCAATCTGGATACCCTGATCCTTGACGCGATCAAGCATCGCATCCGCCACAAGGTTACCCATCGGGCATTCCATCGCACGGCAGACATCGCGATCGCCAACGATCACATCTGCTGCCTCTGCAACGATGCGGGTCTTCATTTCCTCGATCGGACCGGCAAGTTCGGCGACACGTGCAACGGCGGCCTCATCCTCGGCGACGCTGGCATCCAGCAAAATGGTATCGCCAGTCGC
Organism: uncultured Alphaproteobacteria bacterium; assembly: GCA_942490805.1. Classification (GTDB taxonomy): domain Bacteria; phylum Pseudomonadota; class Alphaproteobacteria; order Rhodobacterales; family Rhodobacteraceae; genus Yoonia. The sequence continues at coordinate 100,431 of CALNYU010000014.1, forward strand.
GGACGTCAGATTGCCAGCATCATCGAACACAAGCGTCAGATGACCGATGTATTTGGAATAGGCATAGGCCTGCACCACCGGCACGTCGCCGACCATCGTCGGATAGGCCATCGCGCCTTCTTCTGTGTTTGAAAACAGCGTGTGAGAGTGCCCGCCCACAACCGCATCAATGCCGGCGACGCTTTCGGCAAGCGCCATATCTTTGGTCACGCCAACGTGGGTCAGTGCGATAATCTTTGTCACGCCGTCCTCTTCCAGAGTGGCCACGTCCGCCGCGAGGCTCTCAGCCTCAGGCGTGAAGATCACCGCATCCGACGGGCTTGAAGTCTCGGCTGTATCAACAGCCAGCGCCGAGATGATCGCAATCCGCTCACCGCCGACTTCGAGAACGACATGGTTGTCCACCTGGCCTGCCAGAATGTTCGAGCTTGAAACATCAATGTTGCCCGAGATGACCGGGAAGGACACGGCATCGGTCAGCTTGCGCAGTCCGGCATCGCCATCATCGAATTCGTGGTTGCCAACAGCCATGACATCATAGCCGATCTGCTCCATGAACTCGGCTTCCACATCACCTTTATAGGTCGTGTACATCAGGCTGCCCTGATACTGGTCGCCTGCATCAACAACGATGACGTTTTCGCCTGCCAGCTCTTCGCGCAATTCGTTGATTTTCGTGATCACCCGCGCAATGCCGCCAAAGCATTCGCCAGCCGCGTTATCTTCGGCGCCACAGGTCGAATCGAAACGGTTGATCGGCTCGATCCGGCTGTGCAGGTCATTCGTGTGGATGATATGCAAAGTGTAATCGGCCGCAGCTGTGCTTGCCATCATGGCCATTGCACAGGTCGTTGTCATGATACGTAACATCATAGGTTCAGGTCCCCCAAGGTTGGAATTCAGCTAGATTGGCGAGGCGCATTGCGAGAGTCAAATTTAATAACTGCCTAGATAAGTGGCCCTTGCGTCAACTGCCTGCGCTTGGATGCTTGACCAACGGATGTGTAAAAGTCATGACACGCGCATGCTGATTTATAAAATATTCCGGGCCGACGAATGGGCCACCCTGCAAGCCGATGGCGAAACCGTTGGCGCACCGATTGATGTCGCTGATGGTTATATCCATTTTTCGACCGCTGAGACGGTTGCAGAGACAGCGGCAAAGTATTTTGCTGGCGCAGAAGGGCTGGTGCTCTTGGCGCTGGAAGCAGACGGGCTGGACCCGCTGAAATGGGAGCCTGCGCGCGAGAATGTTTTGTTTCCGCACCTCTATCGCAAGCTGCGCATGGATGATGTGCTTTGGAGCAAACCACTGCCGTTGGTCGGCGGCGTACATGAGTTCCCTGAGTTATCATGAAGGTCCTGGAACAAATCGGCCTGCCTGCGCTGCGCAGACTTGACCCAGAGGTGGCACATGGGCTGGCGCTCAAAGCCCTGAATGCGGGGCTTGGTCCGCGCAGCGGCCCTGTCACCTCTCCGCGCCTGCAAACTGTGCTGGCCGGTCTGGAGCTGCCAAATCCTGTTGGCCTTGCCGCCGGCTTTGACAAAAACGCCACTGCACTGCGGGCGCTGTCCAAAACCGGCTTTGGCTTTCTTGAGGTGGGGGCCGCAACCCCCCGCCCGCAACCGGGCAACCCGAAACCGCGCCTGTTTCGCCTGACCGAAGATCACGCCGCGATTAACCGCTTCGGGTTCAACAACGACGGGATGGACGCCATTGCCACACGTCTGGCCCAGCGCCCCACCGGTGCGGTCATCGGCCTGAACCTCGGGGCCAACAAAGACAGCGTCGACAAGGCCGCTGATTTCGCAACGGTGCTGACGCGCTGCGGCCCTGTTGTCGATTTTGCGACAGTCAATGTGTCCTCGCCCAACACCGAAAAGCTGCGCGATTTGCAGGGTAAAGCCGCGCTTGCAGCTCTGCTGGACGGGGTGATGCAGGCACGCGCGGGGCTGGCAAACCCGATCCCTGTATTCCTGAAAATCGCACCGGATTTCAGCAACGACGAGATCGCCGAAGTGGCCGAGGTTGCGAATGCGTCCGGCATTGATGCCATCATCGCCACGAACACCACACTGGATCGCACCGGACTGCATGGCCCCCATAAGGCCGAGATGGGGGGGCTATCGGGCCAGCCGCTTTTTGAAAAATCCACGCGGGTTCTGGCGCAATTGGCGGGGCTGACCAGACTGCCGCTTATCGGCGTGGGCGGTATCGGATCAGCGGAACAGGCCTATCAGAAAATCCGTGCAGGGGCCTCTGCGGTGCAGCTTTACACCGCCCTTGTCTATGGCGGCATTTCGCTGGCAGGCGAGATTGCGCAAGGCCTCGATGCCCTGTTGCAACGCGATGGTTTTGCCACTGTCGCGGACGCTGTGGGATCAGGGCGCGGCGACTGGACCTGAACGGGGCCTGTCGGCCTCTGCCTCTAGCGCAGGATATTTCCATGCCAGCGTCGCCCCGCGCACCACGAAATTGAGCAGCAAGCCAATCCAAAGCCCGTGGTTCTGAAACAGCGCCATCAGCGGCAGGACAGTGGCGAAATAGATCGCCGCCGAAACGATCATCATATTGCGCATGTCCTTGGTGCGGGTGGCGCCGATGAAGATGCCATCGAGCATCCATGCCGCGACGCCCACAATCGGGGCCAGCACCATGTAAGGCAGATAAATGCGCGCGACCTCACGCACCTCGGGCGCTGTCGTCATGATATCAATCACCCGCCCGCCAAAGAGCGCAAACGACACCGCCAGCAGCGCACAGACGATCCCGCCCCAAAAGCTGCTCAGGATCGCACTGCGCCGCAACGCCGCCCGCGCCCGTGCGCCAAGCGCTTGGCCCACCAATGCCTCGGCGGAAAAGGCAAAGCCATCAAGGGCATAGGCGGTGACCTGCAGAAACTGCATCAGGATCTGATTGGCGGCCAATTGCACATCGCCAAAGTCGGACCCAAAGAACAGGAAACTGACAAAGATCGCCTGCAAAAGAACAGACCGGATCAGGATATCAGAATTGACCAAGGCCATGTGCCGCAAGCGCACCAGATCGAACACCCGCTCTGCCGATAGCCACGCGGCCCGCCCAAAGACACCGCGACAGAACCACAGGCCCAGCGCCAGACCGCCCCACTCGGCCATGAACGTCGCCCAGGCGACGCCCTCAACACCCCAGCCAAGCTGAAGTCCGAGCAAGATGCTCAGCGCGATATTGGCACCGTTCATGCCAACTTGAATCACCAAAACAGCCCGCGTGCGTTCCTGCGCGATCAACCAACCGGTGATGCCATAAAGCGCAATCGTCGCTGGCGCAGACCAGATACGGATAACCATGTAATCACGCGCCAGCGCCTCGACCTCGGCACTGGCGGGGGACAGCCAAAAAGCAGCATGAAAGATCGCCACCTGTGCTGCGATCATCACAAGGCCCGCCGAGATCCCGATCAACAGTGCACGCGACAAAAGCGCGTCAACCTCGGCACCGTCCCCTGCCCCGCTGGCTTGCGATGTCAGGCCCGTGGTGCCCATGCGCAGAAAACCGAAAATCCAATAGACCGCCGACAGGATGATGGCTCCGATCCCCACCGCGCCAATCGGTGCGGCCTCGCCCAATTGCCCGACAACGCCCGTATCCACGACGCCCAGGATTGGCACCGTCGCGTTCGAGAGCACAATCGGTAAGGCAATCGCAAGCACCCGCTTGTGGGTGAGGACCTTAGCCATTGCGGTCCGGCATCAGAAAGTGACCGGTCGCAGAGGCAAAAAGACGGCTGCGGTTGTCCTGCCATGTCTCGACATGGACGGATGCATAGCGGCGGCCCGAGCGGTTGACCCGCGCCCGCGCATAGGCATCGCGCGGCAGGCCAGAGCGCAGATAATCCACGGTAAAATCAATGGTCTTGGGCAACTGGATGCGCGGTGCGTCTTCGCTATATTTGCCGGCCTCCATATCTTCCCAGATCATCGCCCAACTCAGCTCCACAATCGCGGTCACTTCCAGAAAGGCCGCCGTGACCCCGCCATGCAGCGCGGGCAGCATCGGATTGCCGATGAGCTTATCAGCATAAGGGAGAATCGCCGTCAGTTCATCGCCGCGCCGATCAATCTGAATGCCCAGGAATTGGATATAAGGCACGCCCGCCACAAGCGTGGCCAAGGTCGCGTCGCGGCGCTGCTTGACCACTTGCACAGGTTCAGGGCGGCGGCTCATGATTTGCCCCTTTCAATCGTAAAGGCCCCTGTGGCGGTCGCAACGGGGCGTGACGGGTCTTCATCGACCGCAGTGGCGCGGACAAAGGCAACCGAACGGGTGACGTGATAACACTCGGCCGTCGCGGTAATCCGGTCGCCGGGTTTGGCGGGGCGCATATAGTCGATGCGCAAATCCAGTGTGGCAGTCGCAAGCGCCGCTGCCGGATGCGCCATAACAGCCGCCCCTGCACAGGTATCCATGAGTGCCGAAACGGCACCACCATGAATGACCCCCGTCTCGGGGTCCCCGATGAAACGGGGATCATAATCCATGGCGATCACTGCCTTGCCATCATGAATTTCGGTCACCTGCATCCCCAAAGCCTGGGCATGAGGGATGGCCGCGATAAACTGGCGGGCCAATATATCGCGGCGGGTTTTCTGCGCGTCAGACATGCTTGCTCCTGAAAGGTCCTGATGATGGGTAACGCTGAATTCCGCCTTTGACCACCTTTACGCGCCCAGAGGGTGCCAATCCATATTGCCCCGTTTCTTCGTTGCCGCTACGATTGCATCAAGGGAGAAAAAGATGTCCGAACCACGCCTGTCATTCAAAGAAATGTGCGCGAAATTCGACGTCACGCCGCGCACGTTGCGCTATTATGAATATATCGAACTCTTGCATCCCGAACGCGAAGGGCGCTCACGGTTCTATGGTGCAAAAGAACTTGCGCGCATGACGCTGATCCTGCGCGGACGGCGGTTCGGCTTTTCCTTGGAAGATATCCGGCAATGGCTTTTGATCTATGAGCATCAGGGCACCGAAGCGCAGATGCGTGAATGGGTGGCGCTTGCGGACAAGCAGATGGTCGAGCTTGCAGAACAGAAAAAGCAGCTTGAAGATACGATGACCGAACTCAAAAACCTGCGCGACGAGACGGCAAAAACGCTGGGCTAGTCAGACCACACATACATGATAGTGCAATTTACGGGGAAAAACTGGGCGTTTTCCCCGTTTTTTTATTGCGCCTGACCCAGCGTTATCTTTGCTGACCTTTCGTCAACTCAGCCGTGACGCGACGTTACGTTTACGTGAACGTCAACTTTACTTGTATGGTCCCTATATCCTCCGCAGATGAGTGGCAATTATTGATCACTTGCATGGAAAGACTTGAGAAATGACGACAGACACTTTGAATATTCGTCAGATGTGTGACGCCTTTGATGTCACACCCCGCACGCTTCGCTTTTACGAGGCCAAAGAATTGCTGTTCCCGATCCGGGAAGGCCAGCGCCGCCTGTTCACCAAACGCGACCGCGCGCGGCTCAAGCTGATTCTGCGTGGCAAACGCTTTGGGTTCTCGCTCGAAGAAATCCGCCAGCTGCTTGACCTGTACCACATGGATGACGGGCAAGAGGCGCAGCTGTCCAAAACCTATGTGCTTGCCGAACGCCATCTTGCCGACATGGAGGCCCAGAAGGCCGAGTTGGAAGAAGCGATTGGCGAATTGAAAGAACAAATGGCTTGGGGTGCGGAAACGCTTGCGCGCCTTGCCAAACAAAAAACGGCTGCTGCCTGACACCAGGTGCAGCCCCAAAACGACCAACCGGAGACATCAGATGCCAATCTATAATGCACCCACCAAAGACATCCAGTTTGTTCTGCATGATCTATTGAAAGTCAGCGAACAGGACATTCCGGGTTTCGAAGACCTTGACCGCGATTTTACTGCGGCGGTTGTCGAAGAAGCGGGCAAAGTGGCCTCCGAGGTACTGCATCCGCTGAACGTTGTGGGCGATAAAGAGGGCTGCGTGTTGGAAAACGGTGTGGTCCGCACGCCAACCGGTTTCAAAGAAGCGTTTCAGCAGATGAAAGACGGCGGCTGGACCGCGATGGACTGTGATCCGGAATATGGCGGCCAAGGCCTGCCTTATGTCATGCATACTGCGGCACAGGAACCGTTTGTCTCCGCCAACATGGCCTTCAACATGTATCAGGGCCTGACCCACGGCGCCTATTCCGCGATCTACGCGCATGGGTCGGAAGAGCAGAAGCAGACCTATCTGCCCAAGCTGACCACCTGCGAATGGACCGGCACGATGAACCTGACCGAACCGCATTGCGGTACGGATCTGGGCCTGATGCGCACCAAGGCTGTGCCGAATGATGACGGGTCTTACAAAATTTCCGGCCAGAAAATCTTTATCTCGGCAGGCGAGCACGACATGGCGGAAAACATCATCCACCTTGTACTGGCGAAAATTCAAGGCGGGCCTGAGGGCATCAAAGGCGTGTCGCTGTTCATCGTCCCAAAATTCATGGTCAACGAGGATGGCTCGCTTGGTCAGCGCAACGGCGTGTCCGTGGGCAAGATCGAAGAAAAGATGGGCATCCACGGCAATTCAACCTGTGTGATGAACTATGACGAAGCCACTGGTTTCCTTGTCGGCGAAGAACACAAAGGCATGCGCGCGATGTTCACAATGATGAACGAAGCGCGTCTGGGTGTAGGTCTGCAAGGCTATGCCCAAGCGGAGAGCGCATATCAAAACGCGGTGGCCTACGCCAACGACCGCCTGCAAGGGCGCGACGTGACGGGGGCGAAAAACCCCGATGGTCCAGCCGATCCGCTGATCGTGCATCCTGATATTCGCCGCAACCTGATGGATCAAAAATCATTCGTCGAGGGCGCACGCGCATTCACGTTCTGGGGCGCCTATCTGATTGACCGTGCCCACAAGAACCAAGACGCCGAAGCCGATGGCCTGATTTCCCTGATGACACCCGTCATCAAAGGGTTCCTGACAGACAAGGGTTTTGAATACGCAACTGCCGCCCAGCAGGTGTACGGCGGCCACGGCTATATCGAAGAATGGGGCATGTCCCAATACGCCCGCGATGCGCGGATCGCGATGATCTATGAGGGTGCCAATGGCGTGCAGGCACTTGATCTTGTGGGGCGCAAGCTTGCGCTGGATGGCGGCAAGCATGTGATGGCGTTCTTTGAGATGATCAAAACCTTCATCAAAGAAAACGAAGGCAATGAGGCGCTGAACAAGGACTTCCTGACACCGCTGAAAGCTGCGTCAAAGGACCTGCAAGCCGCGGGCATGTACTTTATGCAAAACGCGACCAAGCCGAACAACGCGCTGTCAGGGTCTTATGACTTCATGCACATGATGGGCCATGTCTGCCTTGGCCTGATGTGGGCGCGCATGGCAAAGGCGGCGATGGAGGCTTTGGAGGGCGGAGCATCCGATACCGTGTTCTATGAGACCAAGATCGCCACTGGCCGTTACTATATGGCCCGCCAATTGCCCGCCACTGCGATGCACCTCGCGCGCATCAACACAGGCGGCGATACAATCATGGCGTTAGAGGCTGCAAACTTCTAAGCTCTGCAAAGGCGCGTCGCTTTCGGCGCGCCTTTGTCTGCTGCGGAGAGAACCGTAGCCGCTTATTGGGTTGGGAGGCCTGCACAACATGATGAAATTGCACTGCTTTGGCGAAAGCGGAAACGCCTATAAGGCGGCCCTGACCCTCACCCTTTCGGACGAGGCTTGGGAGCCTGTTTTTGTTGATTTCTTCAAAGGCGCCACCCGCACGCCGGAATTCCGCGCGCTCAATGTCATGGGGGAAGTCCCCGTGCTTGAGGATGGTGACCTGATCTTAACCCAGTCCGCTGTGATCCAGGATTATATCAGCTCCAAAACCGGCAAACTGGGTGGCAAATCTGCCGCTGAACGCCGCGATGTGCTGCGCTGGATGTTCTTTGACAATCACAAGGTCTCGGGCGTTGCAGGGCCATTGCGGTTCAACATGAACTTCCTGCCCGAAGACAAGCGCAACGCCGATGTGAACGCATTTCTTGCGATGCGACTGGCCTCTGCGCTCAAGATTATGGAAACTCAACTGAGCGAGACCAAATGGCTGGCCGCCGATGACATCACCATCGCTGACATCGCCTGTGCCGGTTACCTGTTCTACACCGAAGACTTTACCTTCGACCGTACCAAATATCCGCATGTTGACCGCTGGCTGGATGCAATCGCAGACCAGCCCGGTTGGAAACACCCCTATGATCTGATGCCGCGCGCCTTTGGCTGACGCGGACCCAATTCCCCGGAGGACCTAATGACCGAAGCCTATATTTATGACGCGATCCGCACGCCGCGCGGCAAAGGCCGCAAAGACGGCAGCCTGCATGAGGTGACATCCGCGCGCCTTTCCGCAGGTGTGCTGAACGCGCTGAAAGAGCGCAACAACCTTGAAGGCCACGCCGTTGAGGATGTGATCTGGGGCAACGTCACCCAAGTCGGCGAACAGGGCGGCTGCCTTGCGCGCACAGCCGTGCTGGCCTCTGATCTGGATCAGTCGATCCCGGGTCTGGCGATCAACCGGTTTTGTGCCTCCGGCATGGAGGCGGTCAACCTCGCCGCCAACCAAGTGAAAGGCGGCGCAGGTCAGGCCTATATCGCGGGCGGCGTGGAAATGATGGGCCGTGTCGCCATGGGGTCAGACGGGGCCGCGATTGCGGTTGATCCGTCGATTGCGATGGACACCTATTTCGTGCCGCAAGGTATCTCGGCCGATATCATCGCGACTGAATACGGCTTTAGCCGTGATGACGCCGACCAACTTGCGGTGGAAAGCCAGAAACGCGCCAAGGCCGCTTGGGATGAGAAGCGGTTTGACAAATCAGTCGTGACGGTGCGCGATATCAACGGTTTGGCCATTCTGGACCACGACGAATACATGCGCCCTGACACGAACATGCAAACCTTGGGGTCGCTCAACCCTGCCTTTCAGGCGATGGGTGAGGTGATGCCGGGTTTCGATAAAGTGGCGCTGATGAAGTACCCGCATCTGGAGCGGATCAACCACATCCACCACGCCGGCAACTCTTCGGGCATCGTCGATGGCGCCGCTGGCGTTCTGGTGGCGTCCAAAGAGTGGGGCGAAGCGATGGGCCTGAAACCCCGCGCACGCATCAAAGCAACCGCCAAGATCGGCACCGACCCCACCATCATGCTGACTGGCCCCGTGCCCGTGACCGAGAAGATCCTCAAGGACAGCGGCATGAGCATCAGCGACATTGACCTCTTTGAGGTGAACGAGGCTTTCGCCTCGGTCGTGCTGCGGTTCATGCAGGCCTTCAACGTCGACAACAGCAAGGTCAACGTCAACGGCGGGTCCATTGCGATGGGTCACCCGCTGGGGGCCACAGGCGCGATTATCATCGGCACATTGCTGGACGAGTTGGAACGCACAGGCCAAGGCACCGGCCTTGCCACCCTTTGCATCGCCTCGGGCATGGGGGCCGCGACCATCATCGAGCGGGTATAGGCAATGGCGTCGCAAATCACCGAAGAAATGGCAGTCGAAATTTACCAGCAATTGCTGGACCAGATTTGCACTGCCTATTTCGAAAATGATTTCGACGCCTTTCAGGCCGCCATACATGTCCCCCACCGATACAGCACCAAGGAAAACGAACTGCAGATCACGACCTGCGCGCAGATGAGAGAGGCCTTTGACGCGTTTCGTGGCTACCTCAAAGGACTTGGCGTAACCGATTTCATCCGCATCTGCACAGGTGCCGCTGTTCTGGGTCCGACCAAAATTATCGCAGGTCATACGACCGAGTTTTTGCGTCACGGCAACCGGCTACGTGAGCCCTATGAGGTCTGGGCAACTTTGGAATTTATCGACGGCACATGGAAGGTCACCTCTTCCGAGAATGCAATCACCGACACGTCTTGGCAGGCCATGGCCTTTCGCCAAGGGGCCACAATGACAGATACACCGCGCCCGCCGCGGGCTGAACAATAACCTCCCTGATTTGGAGAATAGAATGACCGATTTTACCATGACCACTGACGCAGACGGCGTCGCAACGATTGTCTGGGACACCGTTGGCAAATCCATGAACGTGATGAACCAGCAAGGGTTCACCGATCTGGATGCGCTGATTGATCAGGCCCTTGCCGATGACGGCATCAAGGGCGTGATTATCACATCCGGCAAGGACGGGTCTTTTGCCGGCGGCATGGACCTGAATATCATCGCGCGGATGAAAGAAAGCGCAGGCGATGATCCCGCGCGCGGTCTATTTGAGGGCTTGATGGGCATGCACACCATCCTGCGCAAGATCGAGCGCGCAGGCATGGACCCCAAAACCAACAAAGGCGGCAAGCCGATTGCTGCCGCCCTGCCCGGCACGGCATTGGGCATCGGTCTGGAAATTCCGCTGGCCTGTCACCGCATTTTTGCCGCCGATAACCCCAAGGCCAAAATCGGCCTGCCCGAAATCCTTGTAGGGATCTTCCCCGGTGCAGGCGGCACCACACGTCTGGCGCGCAAACTGGGTGCGATGGGCGCATCGCCTTTGCTGCTCGAAGGCAAGCTGAACGATCCGGTGAGAGCGAAAGCGGCAGGCGTGATTGACGAAGTCGTCCCTGCTGATGAGCTGCTCTCTGCCGCCAAAGCGTGGATCCTGTCAGAGCCGAACATCGTCAAACCGTGGGACGAAAAGGGCTATAAAATGCCCGGCGGCGCGCCTTACCATCCCGCGGGCTTTCATGACGTTTGTCGGTGCCTCGGCCATGGTCAACGGCAAGACGCAAGGCGTTTATCCTGCAGCCAAGGCGCTGCTGTCGGCTGTCTATGAAGGGGCACTGGTGCCCTTTGACACAGCCCTCAAAATCGAAGCGCGCTGGTTCACCAATGTCCTGATGAACCCTTCATCCTCGGCCATGATCCGCAGTCTGTTCATCAACAAAGAAGCCTTGGAAAAGGGCGCGAACCGCCCCGAGGCCCCCGACCAGCGGGTCAAGAAGGTTGGCGTTATTGGCGCCGGTATGATGGGCGCAGGGATTGCGCTGGTCTCGGCCCTCGCGGGCATCGAAGTGGTCTTGATCGACAGCACACAAGAGGCCGCCGACAAGGGCAAAGCCTACACCACTGCGCATCTTGATAAGGGGATCGCACGCAAAAAAACGACCGCCGAAAAGAAAGAGGCGGTGCTGGGGCTGATCAACGCGACCACCGATTACGACGCACTCAAAGGTTGCGACCTGATCGTGGAAGCGGTGTTCGAGGACGTGGGTGTTAAGGCCGACGTGACCGCCAAGGTGCAGGCCGTCACCGGCCCCGATTGCGTCTTTGCCACCAACACCTCGACCCTGCCGATCACGGAACTGGCGAAGGCGGCACAGGATGCGGAGAAATTCATCGGCATCCACTTCTTCTCGCCCGTAGATAAGATGCTGCTGGTCGAGATCATCAAAGGCAAAGAGACAGGCGATGTGGCCGTGGCCAAAGCGCTGGACTATGTGCGCCAGATCAAGAAGACCCCGATTGTCGTGAACGACGAGCGGTTCTTCTATGCTAACCGCTGCATCATTCCCTACATCAACGAAGGCATTCGCATGCTGAAGGAAGGCGTAGAGCCCGCGTTGATCGAAAACGCCGCCAAGCTGGTGGGGATGCCTCTGGGTCCGCTGCAACTGGTCGATGAAACCTCTGTCGATCTGGGCGTCAAAATCGCCAAAGCGACAAAGGCCGCGATGGGCGATGCCTATCCCGATGGCGAGGTCGATGAGGTCTTGTTCTGGATGTACGACCAGAAACGTCTGGGCCGCAAATCCAACGCGGGCTTCTACGCCTACGACGACAAGGGCAAGCGTCTGGGTCTGTGGGACGGGCTGACAGCACAATACCCTGTGGCCGACGAACAGCCTGATTTGATCACGGTCCAGCACCGTCTGCTGTTCGCGCAAGTCCTCGAAGCCGTCCGCGCGCTGGAAGAAGGCGTGTTGGAAGATATCCGCGAAGGCGACGTGGGCGCGATCCTTGGCTGGGGTTTTGCACCGTGGTCTGGCGGCCCGTTCAGCTGGCTCGACATCATCGGCACGCCTTATGCCGCCGAACGCTGCGACCAGTTAACCGAAGAATTCGGCGCGCGCTTCACAACACCCGCCTTGCTGCGCGACATGGCCGACAAAGGACAAGAGTTCTACAAGCGCTTTGGCACAGCAGCGCAAGCGGCTTAAGCAATGATGGCGCACCCTGGACGAGGGGTGCGCCCCCATAATTTAATCGTAATATCAGACTGTTGCGCAACAGAGTAGATTCTTCCTTCGCGCCGCAACAGCTTTGCCATGCCCAATACTTAGCACAACGCACAAGTATTGACGGTGCCGCGCCGCGTTAGCGGCATAGCCTTGCCCCCAATTCCTACTTCCCAAGTCACCAACATGGCGCAATACTCACCCCTCAAAGGCAAACTGCGGGAGGGCAGCATGGGTTGGATGCGCGATGAAACCGGGCTTGAAAAGCGGGCGGCAAACTATGTGCCGCTAACGCCACTGTCGCATCTGCAGCGCGCGGCGCTGATCTTTGCCGATCGCGAAGCGGTGGTTTACGGCACAAACCGCCTGACCTATGCGCAGTATTATCGGCGCGTCTCTCGGCTGGCCTCGGCGCTGACCAAGGTAGGGGTGCAACCCGGCGATGTTGTCGCGACGATCCTTCCCAATATCCCCGCGCAATCCGAAGCGGCCTTCGGCGTGCCGGCATGTGGTGCCGTGCTGAACACAATCAACACCCGTCTGGATGTGGATACGGTGGCCTACATCTTTGACCACGGCGAGGCCAAGGTCGCATTGGTCGATAGCCAGTTCCTGCCGCTTGCCATGGCTGCAATTGACGAGATGGAGGGGCCTGCCCCGTTGATCATCGAGGTGCCGGATGATCAGGCGGGTGTCCACGCAATGGGCGAGCAGCAAAACTACGAAGATTTCCTTGCCACAGGCGATCCTGAATTCGCATGGATCCTGCCGCAGGACGAATGGGAAAGCCTCGCGCTGAACTACACGTCTGGGACTACCGGCCGCCCCAAAGGCGTGGTCTATCACCACCGCGGGGCGTATCTGATGACCATGGGCACGCCGATCAGCTGGGAATTGCCGCTTTTTATGCGCTACCTTCAGATCGTGCCGCTGTTTCATTGCAATGGCTGGAACCACACATGGATGTTGCCAGCCTTGGGCGGCACCGCAATTTGCTGTCGCGATATTACGGCCAAGGCGATCTATGACGCGATTGGCGATGAAGCGATCACGCATTTCGGCGGCGCGCCCATCGTACTCAATCTGCTCGTCAACGCCAAAGAGGCCGAGCGCCGCAGCTTTGATCACGTGGTCGAGGTCTTTACCGCAGGCGCGCCCCCTGCCCCTGCGACGCTGGCGGCGATTGGCAAATTGGGGTTCAACGTCAAACAGGTCTACGGTTTGACCGAAACCTACGGGCACGTCACCGAATGTATCTGGGACGACACATGGGATACGCTGCCCGAAGAAGAGCAAGCAGCGATCAAGGCACGCCAAGGCGTGGGCTTTCCGATCATGGAAGACGTGACCGTAGTGGACGACCAGATGCGCCAAGTGCCGCGCGACGGGGCGACACAAGGCGAGATCGTGATGCGCGGCAATGCGGTCATGAAAGGCTATCTCAAGAACCCTGCGGCGACGGAAAAGGCCTTTGCCGGTGGATATTTCCATTCCGAGGACCTTGCCATCCAGCACCCCGGTGGTGCGATGCAAATCTCAGACCGCGCCAAGGATATCATCATTTCGGGTGGCGAGAATATCAGCTCGGTCGAGGTCGAAGGCGCGCTCATGCATCATCCCGCCGTCAACCTCTGCGCAGTGGTTGCCAAACCGGACGACACATGGGGCGAAGTGCCCTGCGCCTTTGTCGAACTCAAGGATGGCGCCAGCGCCGAAGAGGCGGACATCATCGCCTTCACGCGCACACGCCTCGCGGGGTTTAAATGCCCGAAGAAAGTGGTGTTTCAGGAGTTGCCCAAAACCTCGACAGGAAAAATCCAGAAGTTTGAGCTCCGCAATCTGGCCAAGACGTTTTAGCAGACGGCAGGATGCCTCCGGCGGAAGTTTGATTGGACATAGAAAATCAATGTAAGATCAAACTTCCCCCGGAGAGTCCATGCGCGCATCACGTGATGCCGCTGACTGGTTGTTTCCGGCATGACAATCCATTCCGAAATCGTTACGCTGCCACCAAAAGGGCACAAGAGCAGATGACGGCACTGGACCGATACGTACGGCTGGAAAGCGAAGCGCTTTGGCGGTCTGAGCCAGAGGGTCAGCGACGCGATGTGACGCTATCTTTCGGCGATGCGACATTGGTGATTGCAGACGCCACAGGGCGTCCGCTCGCGCATTGGTCCCTGCCCGCTTTGATCCGGCAAAACCCAGATGCGACTCCCGCAATCTATGCACCCGACGAAGACGCCAGCGAGATACTGGAGATTGCCGACAGCACCATGATCGAAGCCATCGAGGAGGTGCGCAAGGCCCTTGCCAAGTCGCGCCCTCAGCCCGGCACGCTGCGTCATTGGCTGACGGCAGGCCTCATCACTGTGACTTTGCTTCTGGCGATCTTCTGGTTGCCGGGCGCTTTCACGCGGCAGACCCTTGCCGTCGTGCCCGCACCCAAGCGCATGGAGATCGGAACAGCGCTTCTGGGCTATTTGCAGCAAGACACAGGGCCCGCCTGTCAGGCCCCTCGGGCAAACGCCGCTGCTGGGCGTCTGGCTCGGCGGCTTTTTGGGCCACAAACGACCGCACGGATCGTCGTGGTCCCACGCCTTTCACAGGGCGCAGTGGCTTTGCCGGGTGGTTTGATCGCGCTGGATTACGGGGTGTTGCAGCTTTCGGATGATCCGGCGGTTGCGGCGGGTTTCATCCTTGCGGGGCGCGCCTCGGTTCTGCACATGGACCCGCTGGAGGCCTTGCTGCAACAAGCGGGACTTGGCACGACCTTCCGCTTGCTGACAACCGGCGAAATCCCCGACGCGATCCTGCGCGATAACGCGGCGGCCCTGCTGGCCAGCCCCGCACCGGCGCCCGATCCCGATCTTTTGCGCCAAACGCTTGCCGCAGCCCAAATACCGCAAGCCCCTTATCTGGCAGCCGCAGATGCGCGCACCGGCAACATGCCGGACCTTGGCCAAGACCCGCTTGAAGGCCAGACCATTCCGCTGATCCTGACAGATAGCGATTGGGTCAGTCTGCAGAATATCTGCAATATCTAGGGCTTACTTGGTCCCGAACATCCGGTCGCCAGCATCCCCAAGGCCCGGCACGATATAGCCGCTCTCATTGAGGTGGCTGTCAATCGCGGCCGTCACAATCGGCACATCAGGATGGGCCTCACGCATCCGCGCAATCCCTTCCGGCGCTGCAAGCAGACACAAGAAACGAATATTGGTGGCCCCCGCTTCTTTCAGCAGATCAATCGCCGCGACGGATGAATTTCCGGTTGCCAGCATGGGATCGACCGCAATAACCAGACGGTCCTCAAGTTCAGTCGGCACTTTGAAATAGTACTGCACCGGCTTGAGCGTCTCCTCGTCACGGTAAAGCCCGACAAAGCCCACGCGCGCCGACGGGATCAACTCAAGCACACCATCCAAAAGCCCGTTGCCCGCACGCAAGATCGACACGAGTGCCAGTTTCTTGCCATCAATCACCGGCGCATCCATTGGCTCCAGCGGCGTGTCGATCCGCTTGGTCGTCATCGGCAGGCCGCGCGTCACCTCATAGGCCAGCAACTGGCTGATCTCGCGCAATAATTGCCGGAACACAGCCGTCGAGGTATCGCGCTGGCGCATGAGCGTCAGCTTGTGCTGGACCAGCGGGTGGGTAACGTGGGTGACGTGTTCGGTCATGGGGTAGGCTCCAGTCTTTTGGCAATGCGGGTCTTGGTGTCGTCATCGCAGAACGCGGCGGCGATGGCAGTTTTGTTCAACGCTTTGAAATCGTCTTCGTCCCAGCCAAAGGTCCGGTGAAGCATCTCGTATTCGTCGGTCATTGTCGTGTGAAAGAACGGCGGGTCATCGGTGGACACGGTGACCTTCACACCCGCGTCGCGCAGTTTCGCAATCGGGTGGCTGTCCCAGCCTTTGACCGCTTTTAACACCACGTTCGAGCCTGGGCAGACCTCCAATACGATCTCTTTCTCGGCGATTTCCTCGATCAGCGCGGGGTCCGTGATCGCGCCAATCCCGTGGCCAATCCGTGCCACCTTCAAATCGCGCAGGGTTTCAGCCACCATCGCGGCCCCGCCCCATTCGCCCGCGTGACAGGTCAAAGGCATCCCCGCCTCGCGCGCCATGTCAAAGCTGTAGCGATAATCGCCGGGCCGTCCGACCATTTCACCGCCAGCCATTCCGTAGCCAACGATAAAATCGCCAAAGGTTTCAGCGGCACAGCGCGCAGCGGGTTTGCAGGCGTCGGGTCCAAAGTGGCGGATACCTGTGACGATGCCCTTGAGGGTGATCCCAAGCTTTTCTTGCCCCTCGGCTGCTGCATCTTCCATCGCGGCAAGGTAATCTTTCCACGCCGCCAAATCTCCGCCACCGCAAAAATCGGGGGACACAAAGGTTTCCATGTAGACCACACCGTGGAAAGCCGTTTCTTCCAGCACGGCCAGCGTCAGGCGGCGGAAATCCTCGGGCGTTTGCAGGGTCGTACAAGCGGCCTCATAGACCTTCAGGAAATGGTCAAAATCGCGAAAGGCATAGCCGCCGTCGGCGGTGAATATCCTGCTGATATCGATCTTCTTTTCCGCCGCCAGCCCTTTGATAAATTCAGGCGGTGCGCAACCTTCGAGGTGGGTGTGCAGCTCGACCTTGGGGAGGGTGCGAAAACTCATAGAAAGCTCTTTCCTTGGCCCGCGTAAGGCACGTTCAGATGGGCGGCAATGGTGGCGGCCACATCAACAAATTGGAGTTGACCCAATGCGCGCGCGCCCAAGCCGTGGACCAACACCGGCACACGTTCACGGGTGTGATCGGTCCCAGCCCATGTCGGGTCATTGCCATGGTCTGCGGTGACGATCAACAGATCATCGGGTTTCAGCTTCGGCAAAAGCGCCGCCAGTTCCCCATCGAACCACTGTAAATGGTCGCGGTACCCTGCCGCGTCGCGCCGATGCCCGTATTCGCTGTCAAATTCGACCAGATTGGCAAAGACAAAGGCCCCATCTGCGGCTTCGTCCACCAGATCATTGATATGCTGCATCAGCGCGGCATCCCGCCCTTTGCGCAGATCATCAATCCCGCGCATCGAAAAAATATCACCGATTTTGCCCACCGCATGCACGGTCCGGCCTGCGTCATGCACATAGTCACAAATCGTAGGTGAAGGCGGGGCAATCGCGAAATCCTTGCGATTGGCAGTGCGTTTGAAATCGCCAACCTCTCCGAGGAACGGGCGGGCGATGACGCGGCCAACTTTCATAGCGTGCAAAGTCGGGGCAAGGTCTTTGCAAAGCTTGAGCAGCCGCTCCAGCCCGAACGCCTCTTCATGGGCGGCAATCTGCAGCACGCTGTCAGCAGAGGTATAACAAATCGGCCAGCCGGTACGCAGATGCGCCTCGCCTTCTTCGTCCAGCACAACGGTGCCCGAGGCATGGCGATTGCCCAAGATGCCCTTCGTGCCCGCAAGCTTGCAAATCAGCGCCGTCAATTCCGGCGGAAAGGCAGGGTCGGTGTCAGGGAACACATGCCAGTCCCACGGCACCGGCACACCCGCCAATTCCCAATGGCCCGATGGAGTGTCCTTGCCGCGCGATATTTCCGTCGCAGCCCCCCACGCGCCCGTTGGTGCAGCGTCCAAACCGACAGCCGCATCGCCCGAGGCGAGTTTCACCGCAGCGCCCAGACCCAAACCCTCTAAAGTTGGCACAGTCAGTCCCACATCGCGCGCGATATGGCCCACCGTATTGGCACCGGTATCGGGCAAATCACCGTTAAAGAACTGATCCGCATCGGGCGCACCACCGATGCCGACGCTATCAATGACGATAAGAAATGCGCGTGGCATTACGTGATCCCTTCAATAACCAATGGGCCGGGTGTGACAGCATCGCCGATCGTGATTGCCGCCTGTACCGCCAATGCTGCGGCAATTGCGGCGTCTTCATCGGCGGCATGGACGACACAAAGCGGATCGCCGCGCGTCACCTTTGCGCCAAGACGAACCACTTCGGTCAGACCCACGGCAGGATTGACCTGATCGGTTTCCACATTGCGCCCACCGCCCAAAGCCACCACCGCGAGGCCCAGCGCCTCACCATCAATGGCCGCGATATAGCCCGATGCCGGCGCTGTGACCTCACCCACGACGGGCGCTTTGGGCAAATGGGTGTGCCAGTCATGCGCCATATCGGGCGGTCCCCCCAAAGCCGCAATCATCTGGGAAAACCGTTCCATCGCGGCACCGGAACTGATGGCTGATTTCACGCGGGTTACGGCGGCGGCGGTGTCTTCGCCCTGCATCATCAAAAGCTGGGCGCACAGCCCGACGGTCAGGTCATAAAGCCGCGGTGCCACCTCTGCGTTGCCCGCCAGCACCTCCATGCAGATCGCCACCTCAACCGCGTTGCCCAGCGCGGGCGCGAGCGGTTCGTTCATATCCGTGATCATTGCCGCCGTCGCACAACCTGCGCCATTGGCGGCCCCCACCAGCGCATGGGCCAGCGCGCGCGCCTCATCGGGGGTTTTCATAAACGCGCCAGAGCCGCATTTGACGTCCAATATCAGGCTATCCAGACCCGCCGCCAATTTCTTGGACAGGATCGAGGCCGTGATTAAATCGACGCTTTCCACCGTCGCCGTCACATCGCGGATCGCGTAAAGGCGGCGGTCTGCGGGGGCAATCTGGCCTGTGGCGCTGACAATCGCGCAGCCCACTTCGCGGGTGATCAGACGCAGCTGCTTTTCAGAGACATTGATATTTACCCCCGGGATCGCCTCAAGCTTATCCAGCGTGCCGCCGGTGTGGCCCAGACCGCGCCCTGAGATCATCGGAACATAGACGCCGCAAGCGGCCAGCACCGGCGCAAGGATCAGTGACACGCAATCGCCCACGCCGCCGGTAGAATGTTTGTCGATCACCGGGCCGGGCAAATCCCACTTCATCACATCACCGCTGTCGCGCATGCCAATCGTCAGCGCCACGCGGCCTGCATCGTTCAGCCCGTTCAGCACCACAGCCATCGCAAAAGCACCCGCTTGCGCATCGCTCACCGCCCCTGTCGCCAGCCCTTTGGCAAACCAAGTCAATTCGTCCTGACTAGGGGTTTTCTTGTCCCTGATAGCGGCGATGATGGCGCGGGCGTCCATGCTAGACGCGGCTCATATAATCTGCGTCAAAACTGCCCGGCAAAAGTGCGGCAACGGTTGTTTCTTGCACGATCCCGTCGGTTGTCGTCAGCGTGACTTTGACATCACCCTTGGCAAATTCCGCAATTTTTTGGCGGCATCCACCACAGGGGCTGACGGGTTTGGGGCTGTCGGCAATCACAGCAATTTCGGCAATGGCCGTATCACCGGCGGCGATCATGGCAGCAATTGCGCCTGCCTCGGCGCAGGTGCCTTCGGGGTAGGCCACGTTTTCCACGTTGCACCCCACATGGACAGCACCTGAGGTCGACCGCAGCGCCGCACCCACCTTGAATTTCGAATAGGGCGCATAGGCGTTTTCCCGAACCATGCGCGCGTGATCAATCAATGACATAAGGGCTCCATCTTGTCTTGCGTCCAGAGTGTGACGGGACGGCAGTGGATGCAAGGGGCTTAGGTTGTCGTAAAGACACCGGGCAAGGCGACCTCAAGCAGTTCCAGATCATCCGAGGGGTCGGCATAACGGGTCTGCATGCCCGGCGGAATAACAAAGGCATCACCGGGAGAAAGCGTGAACGGGTCTTTGCCCTCGCCCTCCAAGGTCATCGTGCCTTCCATGACGAAGGTGAAATGGATGTCGGCATCATGGCTGGACCAAACCGGTTCACCCGCCCCCTTGCGAATGACATTCACGCCCGCAACGCCCTTGGTATTTGTGGCAATGGTTGTGTCGCGCGACACGAACCCGGGCAGACGTGCGGGGCGCCAGTCAGCCTTGGCGCCTTCGTTGAAGACAAACTTCTGCCCCTGCCATTCACGGTCAGGCCGCAGATGCGGGGTTGGCAATGTCATGTCGTGATCAATCTCGGTGATATGCTCGGCGGGGACACCGATTTCGATCACTTCAATCCCGTCCGAGGCTTCCAGCACGCGGTGGCGGATTTCGGGGGGCTGGATAAAGCAATCACCCGCAGTCAGGCGAATGGGTGGGCCTTGGTCCTCATAGACCACATCAACCCAGCCGCGATAGCAAAAGATCAACTGAAACCCGACCTTATGGAAATGCACCATGTCAGGGACAGGCCCACCGTCTGGAATACGAATATGGCTGGCGATAATCGACCCGCCAAGGCGGCTTGGGATCAGATCACGATACTGCATACCTGCGCGCCCAATCACCCAAGGGGCCTGATCCGCAAGGCGGCGCACGACAAAAGCATGATCGGTCTGCGGCAATTCCAAGGGCGGGTTCAGCGGGTGCACTTCAACCCGTGTGCCGCCCGGTGATGTCATGGCCGTTTGCCCATCCGCAAACCCCGCATCATCGGTGAGGATCCGAAGCAGGCCGGGGTTCACCCCAGCGCCTTGGTCCAATCGCACCCGCACGCCATGACCGGAATAGACCGCCACCGAAGGATCATCGGCGGGATAAATCATATCCAGCCGCATCCCCAAGGTGCCGCCAAAAAACCCAAGGTCAGCGCGCAGGTCTGTCGTCGGCAGGCAGACTTCGGCGCGTATTTCATTCATCTCTGTCATATTTTGCACCCTGTCCCTGCCGCAAAATATTTGCAAGAGTAGGTGTAACGCAATTGACCCCACGCCGTGCTTTCCGTAGGGACAAGAAAAATGGTTTAACATTAAACCATATTGGGAGGATGCTATGTCAGACGATGCAAAAGACAGCCTGAGAGAGGCCGCACTTCACTATCATAAGTACCCCAAGCCCGGAAAACTGGAAATCCGCGCAACGAAACCTCTGGCCACCGGCCGCGACCTTGCGCGCGCCTATTCGCCCGGCGTCGCCGAGGCCTGTATCGAGATCAAGAATGATCCCGATACCGCCCGCGATTATACCTCGCGCGGCAATCTGGTGGCGGTTGTCACCAATGGCACGGCCGTTTTGGGCCTTGGCAATATCGGCGCACTGGCGTCAAAGCCGGTGATGGAAGGTAAGGCGGTTCTGTTCAAGAAATTCGCCAATATCGATTGCTTTGATCTTGAGCTGAACGAACCTGATCCCGAAAAGCTGGCCGATATCGTCTGCGCGCTAGAGCCGACTTTTGGCGCGATCAACCTGGAAGACATCAAAGCGCCCGACTGTTTTATCGTGGAAAAACTGTGCCGTGAGCGGATGAACATTCCGGTCTTTCACGATGACCAGCACGGTACGGCAATTGTTGTGGGTGCTGCTGCCACCAACGCGCTACGGATCGCGGGCAAGAATTTCGAAGACATCAAGATCGTCAGCACAGGCGGCGGTGCCGCAGGGATCGCCTGCCTCAACATGCTGCTGAAACTGGGTGTAAAGCGCGAAAACGTTTATCTTTGCGATATCGAGGGCCTTGTCTATGCAGGCCGCGAAAAAGATATGACGCCGCAAAAGGCCGAATACGCCCAAGGCACAACACCCGCGACGCTGGGCGACGTGATCGCAGGCGCTGACCTGTTTTTGGGCCTCTCTGGCCCCGGCGTTCTCAAGCCCGAAATGGTTGCCAAAATGGCGGACCGTCCGATCATCTTCGCGTTGGCCAACCCCAACCCTGAAATTGACC
This sequence comes from uncultured Alphaproteobacteria bacterium, assembly GCA_942490805.1. Lineage (GTDB taxonomy): Bacteria > Pseudomonadota > Alphaproteobacteria > Rhodobacterales > Rhodobacteraceae > Yoonia. Next base: position 122,389 of record CALNYU010000014.1, read on the forward strand.
CCGACGCGGCACGCGCGGTCAATCCGAATGCGATTATCGCCACTGGACGCAGCGATTTTCCCAATCAGGTGAATAATGTTCTGTGCTTCCCGTTCATCTTCCGTGGTGCGCTGGATGTGGGCGCGACCGAGATCAACGACGAGATGAAAATCGCCTGCGTCGAAGGCATCGCCGCCCTCGCCCGTGCGACAACCAGCGCCGAGGCTGCTGCCGCCTATAAAGGCGAACAGCTGACCTTCGGGGCCGATTACCTGATCCCGAAACCTTTCGATCCACGTCTAATGGGCGTTGTCGCCAGTGCCGTGGCAGGTGCTGCCATTGAAACCGGCGTTGCCACACGTCCGGTCGAAGATATGAAAGCCTACAAGGCCCATCTTGACGGATCGGTCTTTAAATCCGCCATGATCATGCGCCCTGTCTTTGACGCGGCCCGCACTGTCACGCGCCGCATCGTCTTTGCCGAAGGTGAGGATGAGCGTGTGCTGCGCGCCTCGCAGGCCATCATGGAAGAAACAACCGATACCCCCATTCTGATTGGCCGCCCCGAGGTGATTGAGCGGCGCTGCGAACGTGCTGGTCTGAAAATCAGACCGGGTATCGATTTCAGCATCGTGAACCCCGAAAACGATCCGCGCTACCGCGACTATTGGGGCACCTACCACGATCTGATGGCGCGCAAAGGCGTGACCCCCGATCTGGCCAAGGCGATTATGCGCACCAATAGCACCGCGATTGCGGCGGTTATGGTGCATCGCGGTGAGGCCGATAGCATGATCTGTGGGACATTCGGGCAATACCTGTGGCACCTTAACTACGTCAGTCAGGTCCTCGCCACCCCCGATTTCCACCCCATCGCAGGCCTGTCGCTGATGATCCTTGAGGATGGCCCGCTTTTCGTGGCCGACACCCAAGTCCACCCCGAGCCGACGCCCCAGCAAATCGCGGAAACTGTGATTGGTGCTGCGCGCCACGTCCGCCGTTTCGGTGTCGATCCCAAAATTGCGCTTTGTTCGCACAGCCAGTTCGGCAATCTGGACAGTGACAGCGGACGCCGGATGCGTGCCGCGATGGAGATCCTCGACAGTGCGCCACGCGACTTTGCCTATGAAGGTGAAATGCATGTGGATGCGGCCCTTGATGTCGAGTTGCGCAACCGCGTCTTCCCTGCCGCCCATCTGCCCGGTGCCGCCAATACGCTGGTCTTTGCCAATACGGATGCGGCCTCTGGCGTGCGCAATATCCTGAAGATGAAGGGCGGCGGCCTTGAGGTGGGCCCGATCCTGATGGGTATGGGCAATCGGTGCCACATCGTGACGCCATCCATCACGGCACGCGGCCTTTTGAACATGTCAGCCATCGCAGGAACACCCGTGGCGCATTACGGCTAGTTAAGTTTTTGACCAGATCGGTCCAAAGCGTGGCCACGATGCTTGCAGAGGTATAGTCACGCGCTTAACAATCCTCCCAACACGTTTGGGAGGACGACATGGGATATGCTGAGGTTTATGGCGCTTGGAAGAACGATCCAGAGGGTTTCTGGATGGATCAGGCCAAGTCAATCGACTGGGTCACACCCCCGACTAAGGCGCTTGATGACAGCAATGCCCCGCTTTACCGCTGGTTTGCGGATGCAGAGGTCAATACCTGCTACAACGCCGTAGACCGCCATGTGGAAAACGGGCGCGGCGAACAGCTGGCGATCATCTATGACAGCCCCGTCACCCATACCAAACATACCATCACCTACGCTGAATTGCAGACGCGCGTGGCCTCGCTTGCTGGCGCATTGCGCGCCAAAGGCGTCGAAAAAGGTGACCGCGTTATCATCTACATGCCGATGATCCCCGAAGCGCTGGAAGCAATGTTGGCCTGCGCCCGTCTGGGGGCCATCCATTCGGTTGTCTTCGGTGGCTTTGCCGCCAACGAACTTGCCGTGCGGATCGATGACGCCACCCCCAAAGCGATTATCGCCGGATCCTGCGGGATCGAACCGGGACGTGTCGTGCATTACAAACCGCTGCTGGACGGGGCCATTGAGATGGCCAAGCACAAGCCCGATTTCTGCGTGATTTTTCAACGCGAACAAGAGGTCGCCACCCTGATCCCCGGTCGCGATTATGATTGGCACGGCTTCCAAGCCGGTGTTGAACCCGCCGAATGCGTTCCGGTGAGAGGCGATCACCCCGCCTACATCCTTTACACCTCAGGCACGACCGGCGCACCCAAGGGCGTTGTGCGTCCCACGGCGGGCCATCTGGTTGCGCTGAACTGGACGATGAAAGCCATCTACGACGTCGACCCCGGCGATGTATTCTGGGCCGCCTCTGATGTGGGCTGGGTCGTGGGCCATTCGTATATTTGCTATGCGCCACTGATCCACGGCAACACCACCGTGGTGTTCGAGGGCAAACCCGTCGGCACGCCCGACGCGGGCACCTTCTGGCGCGTCATCGAAGAGTATAACGTCAAATCCTTCTTCACCGCCCCCACCGCCTTCCGCGCGATCAAACGCGAAGACCCCAAGGGCGAGTTGATCAAGAACTACGATATCTCCTGCCTGCGCGCGCTTTATCTGGCGGGCGAGCGGGCGGACCCTGACACGATCGAATGGGCACAGCGTATCATGGGCGTGCCGGTCTATGACCACTGGTGGCAGACCGAGACCGGTTACACCATCGCAGGCAACCCCGCAGGGATTGAGGCGCTGCCCGTCAAGATCGGCTCGCCCACTGTGGCGATGCCCGGCTATGACGTGCAAATTCTTGATGAAGCAGGTCACCAGATGAAACCGGGTGAGTTGGGTGCGATCGCCGTCAAACTGCCCCTGCCCCCCGGCACATTGCCCACGCTTTGGAACGCCGAGGACCGGTTCGTGAAATCATACCTCACCACCTTCCCGGGCTATTATGAAACCGGCGATGCGGGCATGATTGATGAGGACGGATACCTCTACATCATGGCGCGCACCGATGACGTGATTAACGTGGCGGGCCACAGGCTTTCGACCGGCGCGATGGAAGAGGTGCTTGCGGGGCACCCCGACGTTGGCGAATGCGCGGTGATTGGTGTGACGGATGAGCTCAAGGGCCAGCTGCCCATGGGGTTTGTCTGTCTCAACAAAGGTTGCGAAACCACACCAGAGCAGATCGTGAAAGACTGCGTCAAACGGGTGCGCGACACGATTGGCCCTGTCGCTGCGTTCAAACTGGTTGCCGTTGTGGACCGACTGCCCAAGACACGCTCAGGCAAAATCCTGCGCGCAACGATGGTGAAGATCGCAGACGGGCAAGACTTTAAAATGCCTGCAACAATTGATGATCCGGCAATCCTGGACGAGATCAAAGAAGCGCTCAAGCCGTTGGGGTATGCGCAGAACTAGCCCCCTGCGGCATGGAAATCTGAAAAAACAGCACTATGTCAGGATCATGAAGTTGATCCTGACCTTGCTGCTTTTGGCAGCCCCTGCTGTGGCGGATACGATGCTGATTGATGATTTCTCTGAGGGTGCAGAAACCCGCTGGCGCTATGTCAGCGACAGGGTGATGGGCGGCGTGTCTGACGGCGGCGCAAGCATCGGGTCCGAGGACGATGTGACCTACGCCCAACTGCGCGGCACGGTCAGCACGGCCAACAACGGCGGCTTTATCCAGCTCCGGCAAGATCTGCAAAGCCGCTTGCCCACAGATGCCACGGGGATCACCCTGCGCGCCCGCGGCAACGGCGCGACCTACTATCTCCACATCCGCCCCGATGCAGCGCGGCGCCCTTGGCAGTTCTATCAGGCCGCGTTTGAGACAACGCCAGACTGGCAAGAGATCACCCTGCCGTGGTCCGCGTTCAAACCCCAAGGCGGCCTGGACGCCACGTTCACGCCAGCAGACCTGCGCAGTGTTGGGATTGTGGCCTATGGGGCGGATTATGAAGCGTCTTTGGACGTTGACTGGATCGCCACTGCGCCACGTCAGTGACCTGCAGCCACGATAGGTCTGGCCTAGACAACCGCACCGAAACACTGCACCGTTGAGGTCTCGGCGTCCTGCGATCCTGAGGGGTGGACACCCTTTCTCTTGATAGGAATTGACCCGCACCATGCCATATCTCCAACTCGTCTATGCATCGCGCCCTTTCGGATTTGATGCAGGTACGCTCATCGACATTCTGTTCAAAGCGCGTGCGCGAAATGCCGAAGCAGATGTTACAGGCTGCCTGATTTGCCGCGACGATATCTATCTGCAATTGCTGGAAGGGCCCGCCGAAAACGTCACCCGCATCTACAAGAAAATCCTCGAAGACGACCGCCATGTCGAAGTGACCCAACTGGTGCGACACGGCGTCCCCGAGCGCATGTTTGGCAGATGGGCAATGCGTGACGACCCCGTGCACAGCTGGATGTGGAGCCGTGATGAGATCGACGCAGGCGCAGTGAACAAGGCGACGCCCGAAGAGGTCTTGGCGATCTTCCGGCGATTAGCAGAGGAACCCGCAGAGACTGAGAAATAGCGGCGCAGGACAATTGCCGGTCTGCGCACAGGTAATGCGTTCAGGCGAACTGCTCTCTGATCAGCCGCTCTTCCAAACCGTGCCCTGGATCGAACAAGATCCGATGCCTGATCTTTGGCTCTGAATGGATCTCCACGCTCACGACATCGCGCACGGATTTCCCGTCGGCATCGGCCATGACAGGGCGTTTGGCCGGATCAATCACGTCAAACCGTACCACGGCCTTTTTGGGCAACAGTGCGCCGCGCCAGCGGCGGGGACGGAAGGCGGCCATGGCCGTCAGCGCCAAAACATCAGACCCGATCGGCAAAATCGGCCCGTGGGCGGAATAGTTGTAGGCCGTTGACCCCGCAGGTGTTGCGACCAGCGCGCCGTCACAGACCAACTCATTCATGCGCAGCTTGCCATCCACTGTGATCCGCAGTTTCGCCGCCTGCGGACCCGCGCGCAGCAGGCTCACCTCATTGATCGCCAAGGCCTCATGCATTGCGCCATCCACGGTAAGTGCGGTCATGGTGAGCGGGTTGATGACCTCTTCCTCGGCCTCATCCAGGCGGGCCTGCAGATCATCGGCGTGAAATTCGTTCATCAAAAAACCAACGGTTCCACGGTTCATCCCGTAAACCGGCACGTCCAGGCCCTGCGTGGCGTGCAGGGTTTGCAGCATGAATCCATCGCCACCAAGGGCCACAATCACATCAGCCTCGGCCTGAGGCACGTCACCATGCTTTGCGGCCAATGCGCGCAAGGCGTTTTGTGCAATCGGCACAGGGCTGGCGGCAAAAGCGATTTTGGGGCGTGGCATAACGTAAAAACCTTTGTGTTCCGATAAGTTGTGCTGTGATCGGACCCGAAACGCAAGCCGCCGATACGAAACCTGATGTGACGTGCTCATAAACATCTTGGTCGTTTTGATGCTTTTGGCGGCGGCTGACCTGAGGTAAGAGGGCGCAAGTCTAATTTTTCTGGCACCTTTTAGGGGGGATGCACCCATGAACGTCACTGTCCGCGACGACGGCTTTTTTACCGAGAAACTTGAAACACGCGATCCGGCGATCCACGCCGCGATGCAATCCGAGCTGAAACGCCAGCGCAAAGAGATCGAGCTGATCGCCTCCGAGAACATCGTCAGCGCTGCCGTGATGGAAGCGCAAGGCGGCGTGATGACAAACAAATACGCCGAGGGCTATCCGGGCCGCCGCTATTATGGTGGCTGCGAATATGTGGACATCGCCGAAAACCTTGCCATCGAACGGGCCTGCCAGCTTTTCGATTGCGGCTTTGCCAATGTCCAACCCAACTCTGGCTCTCAGGCCAATCAGGGTGTGTTCCAGGCGCTGCTGCAGCCCGGCGATACCATCCTTGGCATGTCGCTTGATGCTGGCGGTCACCTGACCCACGGGGCCAAGCCAAACCAGTCCGGCAAATGGTTCAACGCCATCCAATACGGTGTGCGCAAACAGGACAGCCTGCTGGACTATGACGAGGTGCAGCGCCTTGCGACAGAACATCAGCCCAAGATGATCATTGCCGGTGGCTCTGCTATTCCGCGCATCATCGACTTTGCCAAAATGCGCGAGATTGCTGATAGCGTGGGCGCTTACCTTCTGGTCGATATGGCCCACTTTGCCGGGCTGGTCGCGGCGGGTCTTTACCCGTCCCCCTTCCCGCATGCGCATGTGGCAACGACCACCACACACAAAACCCTGCGCGGCCCACGCGGTGGCATGATCCTGACCAATGACGAGGCAATGGCGAAGAAATTCAACTCGGCCATCTTCCCAGGCATCCAAGGCGGCCCCTTGATGCATGTGATCGCAGGCAAAGCCGTCGCTTTTGGCGAGGCGCTGCGCCCCGAGTTCAAGACCTATCAGGAACAGGTCATCAAGAACGCGCAAGCCTTGGCCGATCAGTTGATGAAAGGTGGTCTTGATATCGTCACCGGCGGCACAGACACCCACGTCATGCTGGTCGATCTGCGCCCCAAAGGCGTGAAAGGCAACGCGACTGAGAAATCATTGGAGCGCGCGCATATTACCTGCAACAAAAACGGTATCCCGTTTGACCCTGAAAAACCGATGGTCACATCCGGTATCCGTCTGGGATCGCCCGCTGGCACGACGCGCGGCTTTGGCGAGCCAGAGTTCCGCCAGATCGCGGACTGGATTGTGGAAGTGACCGAAGGGCTCGCCGCGAATGGCGAGGACGGGAATAGCGAAGTGGAAGCCAAAGTGCGCGCCGAAGTCGAAGCGCTCTGCGACCGTTTCCCGATTTATCCCAACCTGTAAAAGATCAAGCGGCCCGGCGGCAACGCCGGGCGGCACCCCCGCTGCCTAGATAAACCCGCGTATCCATAGCACGCCAAGCAGCAACACCCCCGTCACCAGCAAAGCAAACATAATTGACGCCAGCATATTGAGCGCGGCGTTGCGTCTTTGCGCGCCGATATCAACTGTGTCGAGATGCGCCAGCACGTTGCGGTGCGCCTTTTTAGCCTTGGCCATATCGACCATGCGCGCAAGCTTGGGGTTATCGGTCAATGCCACAGCCTGCGCCAGATAGGTGGCATCACTGCGGACGCGGCGGGGCAGCTGACGCCCTGCCCTGCGGATCTGCGCCTCTAACGTACGACCACGAACGCGCAGCTTGTCTTGCAACGCGGCACGCACCTCATCCACCATTTGACGCATCGTCTCTGCCATGGGCAACGGTTAGTCCGTGTCGGAAATTTGCTCAATCCCTCTGGCACCTGATGGCACAGACAGGTAGCAGTAGATGCATGTTGAACACGGTGACATATGACGGGCCGGCGGGGACACCGCTTTTGATCGCGCATGGGCTCTTTGGGTCGGCGCGCAATTGGGGGGTGATTGCGAAACGGCTTTCGGCGACGCGACCCGTGATTACGGTGGACATGCGCAACCACGGGGGCAGCGATTGGTATGACAGCCACAGCTACCCTGATCTGGCGGCGGATCTGGCGCAGGTGATCACACAACCCACTGATGTTATTGGGCATTCCATGGGGGGTAAGGCTGCGATGGTGTTGGCGCTGACGCAGCCTGCGCTGGTGAACCGGTTGGTCGTGGGCGATATCGCACCTGTGACCTACAGCCATAGCCAGATGGGGCCGATTGCGGCGATGCGGCGGGTTGATCTGGCAAGCATCGAGAGCCGCAGCGACGCCAAGGCGCAACTGACCGGACTGGAGCCGGGGGTTGCGGAATTTTTGCTGCAAAGCCTTGATATGAAAGAGAAACGCTGGCGGCTCAATCTGGATGTGCTGGGCGCAGAGATGGATAAAATCATCGGATTTCCCGCCATCACGGGACAGTTCGACGGGCCGACGCTGTTTTTGTCAGGGGCCAATTCCCCCTATGTCCAGCGCGAGGCGCGGCCCGAAATCAAGGCGCTTTTTCCCAATGCGATCTTCGCCAAAATTCCGGGGGCGGGGCACTGGCTCCATGCGGAAAAACCGCGCGAGTTTGAAGCGGCGGTGAGCGCGTTTCTGGCGTAAACACCCTGTGCACACCCCGTACACACCCTGTACATACGCCATGCGCCATCTTGCCCTTGCGCAAACGGCCCGCTAGGTTCGGGATATATCCAGAAATGAGGACTGCCCCATGACCCGTATCGCACTTATCATCGCCATCCTTGGCCTGTCCGCCTGTGAAACCGTGCAGGGCATGGGCCGCGACATCTCGAACGCCGGCCAAGCGATCGACGAAGCGATTTAAGGCGCTAGACCTTATTCTTGATAATCGCCTGCGCGACCAGATAACTGATCGGTAGCCCCGCAACGGCACCGATGCCAGCGGCGATGATGATCGGGACCAGCGTGTCATAGCCAGCGGTCAGCGCGGCAATGATCAGGATACCGGCCATTGTGGTGCCGATGATGGAATAAAGCATGGATGCAAGACGCAGCATGTGGGTGTCTCCGTAGCGTTTGATGCGAGCGGCATAGCAATCGCGGATGCGCTGTGTCCTTGATGCAGGTCAAGGATGGTGTGGGTGGCAACGGTGGATGAGGCTGGGTGGCAAGAGGTGCGTAGGGTGGGTGAAACCCACGCGTCTTGAAGCCAACCGATTGCGCGTGGGTTTCACCCACCCTACGAGTTGTTAACCATTTTTGCCGATGGTGGCACCATGTCGCGCTATCGTCGCCTTTATGTTCCGGGTGGGACCTATTTCTTTACCGTCACGCTTGCGGATCGGTCTGCCACCACTTTGGTGGACGAGATTGATTTGCTGCGGTCCGTCTATGCATCGGTGACGCGTGAACATCCCATTACCTGTGACGCGATGGTGATCTTGCCCGACCACATCCATGCGGTCTGGACGTTGCCGCCGGATGATGCGGATTTCTCGGTCAGGTGGAAAAAGATCAAGGCGCGGTTTTCGCAGCATTGCCGCGCGACAGGCACACCCTCGCCCAGCAAGGTTGCGCGTGGCGAAAAGGGCATTTGGCAAAGACGGTTTTGGGAACACGCGATACGTGATGCCGATGATTTTCAGGCGCATGTGGATTATTGCAGGTGGAACCCCGTGAAACACGGTTTGGTCAAAAGCCCCGAAGATTGGCCATATTCAAGTTTCCGTAGGGTGGGTGAAACCCACGCGTGATAGAGCAAAACGGTGAAAGGTGCCTTTGAACGTACGATTTTGGTGGAATGATCAGACTAGAAATGGAGAGGCAATTAAGAACTGGATATCTTGAAATTTTGCTTGACACGATCGCGAAACCAGTCGATTTCTCAACTACAGCTAGAGAGTTGAAAAGCACGACAAGCCGAAAAAGCTTTGGGCAGATTTCTTTAAGAGTAGAAGTCTACCACCGGGCTATAGGTTCTTCATTGTAAAATGCGGAGCAGTTCAAGGGATGGGGGTTTTCCAGTACATCCCTCAAATCGTGGGAGTTAAGGAGGGATCAAGAATTTGGACAGCCGCACAGGTAGATACATTCGTTGTGAATATTGGAACGTTTGCCGCAGTACTGACCAATAACTCGCAATTGGCGAATGATCTGTTACTTGCTGAACCGTCAAAATCAAGAGTGCGTAGTTGAACTAGAGATCGGGCCCTTGATCAGTTTGGAAAGATTGTTATCAACGCCGACAACCTGGAAGAAATCGTGCTCTTAAGATTAGAAATGCAAATGGAATACAAGTTTAGAAGTGAATTTTCGACGTAATCCCTTTGCTTACGACTATCGATTGCTCGCTGACCATTAGTGCGCAGATTTCAGACTGGTTCAGTAGTATTGAGAGATAGAAGTCCCGCATTTCCAAGTTTTACTTGATGGCCGTTTGTGTGTGGTGCTGTTGTTCACGCAATACGCCTGGCATGATGGTGTTTGACTCCCGTTCTAACTCTGTGTCTCACCTATCCATCTTCAACACCGAAACCACACCATCCAGCACCCCAGTGCGGCCGTGATTGGCTATACCAATCTCTTCCCCGCACGCGCTCCAAAAATGGCCAGCTTAGCTGTCCATCTTCAGCGCCGAAATAAACGCTTCCTGCGGGATATCCACTTTCCCGAACTGCCGCATCTTTTTCTTACCGGCCTTCTGCTTGTCCAGCAGTTTGCGTTTGCGCGTCGCGTCGCCGCCATAGCATTTGGCCGTCACGTCTTTGCGCAGCGCGGAGAGCGTTTCGCGGGCGATGACTTTGCCGCCGATGGCCGCCTGGATCGGGATTTTGAACATGTGGCGGGGGATCAGGTCTTTGAGCTTTTCGACCATCGCACGGCCCCGCATTTCGGCGCGGTCGCGGTGCACCATCATCGAGAGCGCATCGACGGGTTCGTCGTTCACCAGCACCGACATTTTCACCAGATTATCCTGCTGGTACCCTGTCATCTGGTAGTCAAAGGACGCATAGCCTTTGGTCACGGATTTCAGGCGGTCGTAGAAATCAAACACCACCTCGTTCAGTGGCAGGTCATAGACCACCATCGCCCGCGACCCTGCATAGGTCAGGTCCAGCTGCACGCCGCGCCGGTCCTGGCAGAGTTTGAGCACATCGCCCAGGTATTCGTCGGGCACGAGGATTGTCGCTTTGATCCGTGGTTCCTCGATATGGTCCACAAGGGTCAGGTCGGGCATGTCGGCGGGGTTGTGCAGTTCCATCATCTCGCCGTCGCGCAGGTAGACGTGATAGACCACCGACGGCGCGGTCGTGATCAGGTCGATGTCATATTCGCGTTCGATCCGGTCGCGGATGACTTCGAGGTGCAGCAGCCCGAGGAAGCCACAGCGGAAGCCAAAGCCGAGGGCGGCGGAGGTTTCCATCTCGTGGCTGAAGGACGCGTCGTTGAGGGCCAGTTTGTCGATGGCGTCGCGCAGGTCTTCGAATTCGGAGCTGTCCACGGGGAAAAGCCCGCAGAAGACCACGGGTTGCGCGGGTTTAAAGCCGGGCAGTGCCTTTTCGACACCTTTGCGTTCGGACGTGATCGTGTCGCCCACCCGCGTGTCGCGCACCTGTTTGATTGACCCTGTGATGAACCCGATCTCGCCCGGGCCCAGTTCGGCCACGTCCTGCATCTGGGGCCGGAACACGCCGATTTTGTCGATCCCGTGCACCGCCCCGTTGGACATGAATTTGACGCGGTCGTTTTTCTTCATCACGCCGTCGATGATCCGCACCAGAACGATGACGCCGAGGTAGCTGTCGTACCAGCTATCGACCAGCATCGCCTTGAGCGGCGCGTCGCGGTCGCCTTTGGGGGCGGGCAGCAGGTTGACGATGGCTTCGAGTGTTTCGTGGATGCCGATGCCGGTTTTGGCGCTGACACGGATCGCGCCAGAGGCGTCGATGCCGATCACGTCTTCGATCTGTGCCGCCACGCGGTCACATTCGGCCGCCGGCAGGTCGATCTTGTTCAGGACCGGCACGATTTCGTGGTCTGCGTCAATCGCCTGATAGACGTTGGCAAGCGTCTGCGCCTCGACCCCTTGGGTGCTGTCGACCACCAGAAGCGAGCCTTCGACCGCACGCATGGAGCGGGAGACCTCATAGGCGAAGTCGACGTGACCGGGGGTGTCGATCAGGTTGAGCACGTATTTCTTGCCGCTGTCGGCGACATAGTCGATCCGCACCGTGTTGGCTTTGATCGTGATGCCGCGCTCGCGCTCGATATCCATGCTATCAAGAAGCTGCGCCTTCATATCCCGTTCCGCCACCGTATTGGTGGACTGGATCAGGCGATCTGCGAGTGTCGATTTCCCGTGGTCGATATGGGCCACGATCGAGAAATTACGGATGTGCGAAAGGTCTGTCATAACTGGGATATGGTGGGGTTTTTGCGCCTCGTCAATGCGGATAGTGACGCAGGACAATCATGCTATGCGGGCCGCCGAAACCACGCCTCTCAGACGCCCCTCTCTTTTTGCTTGCTGAGGGCAAATTCAGACTAGAACATTACGTGAACATTCTTATAGCTTTGCAGGATGCCATATGAACCGGTCACGCTTGGATTAAAGTTCGCCGTCAGGGTCCATCACCTGACGGGCCGCGATGTTTTGGTTGTGTCCTGCCCTGCCTGTCATAAGGCGTATTGGGTCGCCCCCCATGTCATTTACGCACGCTTCCACGAACATCTGCCACTTGAGACAGTCGCAAAGGACTTTGTCTGCAAGCGCTGCGGCAACAAACGCGGGATATCGTGGTATATTGAAAGGGCAATGGGCCCGGAGTTCCCCCGATCAGCCTAAGGATTGGGGAAACGCCACGCCGGGCGAGTGCGCTAAGCTGTCAGTCTTTTGTTGAGAGTATCGCCCTGCGACCGCGCGTCCTGTTTGTCGACGATGGAATAGAGCATGTCGATTTGCTCGGATGATGTCAGGTTCTCATAGGCACGCACCATCGTGATCAGTGGCGCAATCCGGCTCCGAACCGTTTCACCCAATGCGCCGACGACAATTGCTTCAATCAATTCGTCAGAGCATTCCAACTCGTAAAGGTTATGCACAAGTCCCGCGTAGTTGCTTTTGCTTGTCAGGCAGTTTTCCAACGCATGGTTAATCTCTTTCACGGTCATGACTTCATCCTTTGATCAAACAGATCCAACTGGTCTTACGAGAGGCGCACAGGCCTCTTTCCTCATGTGTGTCATCTTATTGGCGGCCAAGGCAAGTTTGCGACCCCAAAAGACCCAAAAAAGCCGCAATACTGTCGCCACTTCGTAAACTATATGGCTGATTTCTCAAGATTGCTAACTTTCTAGGGCGACTGGGGGTCACTATAAGGTAATTTCGTGACAAGAGGTCCGGTGCGTCGCAGGAGCAGGATAGCGTGAATCGCAAGCCGCATCGTCCGCGATGGGACGCCCACGGGAATCTCGCGTCACGCTAAAAAGGGATACCTACACGCCTGATCAATGCACTCAAAAAACACAGCACATTGAGGGGCGATAACTTGCCGACGATTTTCCGCCAATCCGCGTTTTTCTTGAGAATTCACTTGCTTTTTGGGGTGAAAAGCCTCAAATGCAGGGTGCAGACGTTATGCAACTCGACCACTGTTTTCCCTTTCGGCTACAGTCTATCGATCTTGACACTGACTAAGCCGAGCTGTCGCAATCTCGCGGACAGCATTGATACTAAAGGAAAAACACGATGGCTACTGGCACCGTGAAATGGTTCAACACAACTAAAGGCTTCGGCTTTATCGCTCCTGATGGCGGCGCAAAGGACGTATTCGTTCACATCTCCGCTGTTGAGCGTTCAGGCCTGACAGGTCTGCAGGATGACCAAAAGGTAACTTTTGACATCGAAGCTGGCCGTGATGGCCGCGAGTCCGCTGTGAACCTCGCACTCGCGTAAGCGAATTTTGATAAGAAGGCTGTAGCGCGCGCCTTAGCGCGCGCTCGCCACCCATTGTCCGCTGAGAGCGCACAATCACCAAGTTTCCTTGATTTTAAGCGAATTTTGTGGCATAGTTTTGCGGCAACGTTGACCTATCGACCACTGTTTCCACTTACGGCCCAGTCTCTCGATCACGTTTGACCGAGCCGGTCCGCTGCAGTCCCGCGAGCGGAGAATATAAAGGAAACAAGGACATGGCTTCAGGCACTGTCAAATGGTTCAACACCACCAAAGGTTATGGTTTCATCGCGCCCGATGGCGGCAGCAAGGACGTTTTCGTCCATATTTCGGCTGTCGAACGTTCGGGTCTGACCGGTCTCAAGGACGACCAGAAGGTTAACTTTGATATCGAAGCTGGCCGTGATGGGCGTGAAAGCGCCATTAACCTGACACTTGCCGACTAAGGCAATTTGATCATTCCGCATGTTGGAATGGGCGCCCTTTGTGAGGCGCCCATTTTTGTTTGCGCAGCCAGCCTGCCCCCGGCAGCGGCTACTGGGCCGCGTCAACAAGCGCGAGCACAGAAGGGCCGATGGCGGCGGTGATCAGGGCAACACCTTCGCTGTTGGGGTGAATTCCATCGGCTTGCAGAAACGCGCTCACGCCGTCCTGCGTGCCCGCCTCTGCACGAAGTGCGCCCAGAAAATCAGGGTAAAGCGAAACGCCGTATTTTTCGGCAAGGTCGGCGTACATGCCTTCGAATTCTTGCTTATATGCCTGCCCGTAGTTGCCCCCGACTGACAGCCCCACCAAAAGCATCGGAACACCGGCCTCTTGCCCTGCGGCAAGGATACCATCAAGGTTCGCGCGGCTCACGGCGGGATCAAGCCCGCGCAAATAATCATTGCCGCCCAGAGTCACGATCATGGCATCTACCTCTGGTGTCAGGGTCCAAGCCACACGGCTGAGCCCGCCCGCCGTGGTGTCACCCGACACACCCGCATTGATCACGTCGACGTCAGCGCCCTGCCCCTGCAACCACGCCTGAAGCTGGGGGACGAACCCGTCGTCCTGCGCCAACCCGTAGCCTTGTGTCAGGCTATCGCCCAAAGCGGCGATTGTGACGGGCGCAGCCTGTGCCATGCCAGCGGTCAGCAAAACCGCCGCGATAAGGTTGCTGCTGCGCGAAACGGCCCCATATGCAAAGGCACAGACATGACCAAAGGCGCTCCAGATGACCGACCCCGTTCTCTCCATTGCACATGCCAACCTGTCGTTGGACGGCAACGCCGGCCGCGTCGATATTCTGCACGATATCTCGCTTGAGGTCGCCAGCGGTGAGACGCTGGGGCTTGTGGGGCCAAGTGGGTCGGGCAAGTCGTCGCTCCTTATGTTGATGGGCGGGCTGGAACAGGCGACATCGGGGGTGATCACGGCGTTGGGCCAGGACCTGACGGCGATGAACGAAGACCAGCTTGCCCTCTTTCGTAGGGATAATATGGGGGTGGTGTTCCAATCTTTCCACCTGATCCCGACGATGACCGCGCTTGAAAATGTCGCAACCCCGCTGGAACTGGCGGGTGCAAAGGATGCCTTTGCGCGCGCCGAGGCGGAATTGGTGGCTGTGGGCCTTGCCGACCGGATCGACCATTACCCCAGCCAAATGTCCGGTGGCGAGCAACAGCGCGTGGCCCTTGCCCGCGCATCGGCCCCCCGCCCGCGCATTTTGTTGGCGGATGAGCCGACGGGGAATTTGGATGAAACCAATGGTGCTGCGATTATTGATCTGCTGTTTGATCTGCGCGACCGCCACGGTGCGACACTGATTATGGTCACGCATGCCAATGAATTGGCTGATCGCTGCGACCGCGTGATCCGCCTGCGCGATGGCCGGATTGACGGCCCGGTTGCGAAGGCTGCGGAATGAGCCTTGCGATTGCATCACGGTTTGCCGCGCGCGAATTGCGCGGTGGCCTGCGCGGCTTTCGCGTGTTTCTGGCCTGTCTGGCGCTGGGTGTCGCGGCGATTGCTGCCGTGGGCACGGTGCGCGCAGGGATCGAGGCCGGGCTGGCGCGCGATGGTGCCGCACTTTTGGGCGGCGATGCCGAGGTGGAATTTACCTACCGCTTTGCCCGCGAGGATGAGCTGGATTGGCTGAACAGTATTGCCGCGCGTGTGTCGGAAACCGTCGATTTCCGCTCCATGGCGGTGGTTGAACGGGATGGCGAGGCCGAGCGCGGGCTGACGCAAATTCGGGCGGTGGATGATCTTTATCCGCTGATTGGCGCGGTCACGCTGGATCCGCCGATGCCATTGGCCGAGGCGCTGGCCGACTTTGGCGGGGTGATGGAACGGGTCTTGGCGGACAGGCTGGCGCTGACCCCGGGTGAGACGTTCCGGTTGGGCGAACAGGACTTTACCCTGCGCGCTATCCTTGACCGTTATCCAGATAACGCAGCGGGCGGGTTCGGCCTTGGGCCGCGCACGATTGTGATGACCGAGGATTTGGCGGACTCCGGCCTGATCGTAGAGGGGACGCTGTTTTCCACCCAATACCGGCTTGATTTGCCAGCCGGTGCCGATCTGCAAGCGCTTGAAGACAGCGCCGAGGCGCAGTTTCGCGACAGTGGCTTGCGCTGGCGTGATAGCAGGCGCGGTGCGGGCGGCGTGGCACAATTCGTGGACCGGATCGGGGCGTTCTTGATCCTTGTGGGCCTGTCCGGTCTGGCCGTGGGCGGTGTGGGTGTGTCGGCGGCAGTGCGCGCCTATCTGGCGGGTAAGACCCAAGTGATTGCCACTTTGAAAACGCTGGGTGCGACCCGTGCGGTGATCTTTCAGACCTATTTCATCCAGATCGGCGTTCTGACGCTTGCGGGCGTCCTGATCGGCTTGGTGCTTGGCGCGGGGCTTCCGGTGCTGTTTGCCCCTTTGATCGAGGCGCGTCTGCCCATTCCGGCGGTCTTTACGATCTATCCCGCGCCGCTCTTTGAGGCGGCTGTCTACGGCCTCTTGGCCGCCCTGATCTTTACCCTGTGGCCGCTGGCCAAGACCGAAGATATCCGTGCTGCTACACTGTTTCGCGATGCGTTTTCCGCCAGTGCCGGATTGCCTGCGCGACGGTATTTGCTGGCGATGGCTGTGCTGCTCGCGGCACTTCTGGGGGCCGCGATCCTGTTTTCCGGCACGGTGTTCCTGACGCTTTGGACCGCAGGGGGGATCGCGGGGGCGCTGGCCATTCTTGTGCTGGCCGCGATGGCCATCCGCTGGGTTGCGCGGCGGTTCCGCAAACCCGCGCGTGGGCGCCCTGCCCTGCGCCTTGCGTTAGGGGCGATTGGCGCGCGCGGTGGTGAGGCGACCTCGGTCGTTCTATCACTGGGCCTTGGCCTGACGGTTCTGGCCGCTGTCGGCCAGATTGACGGAAACCTGCGCAGTTCATTCTCGAACGATCTGCCTGCTGTCGCGCCTAGCTATTTCTTCGTTGATATCCAGCCCGATCAGATCGGCGGTTTCCGCGAACGGCTGGATAACGATGCTGCGGTCAGCCGGTATGACACCGCCCCCATGCTGCGCGGCATTATCACCCAGATCAATGGCCGCCCCGCAGAAGAGGTGGCAGGCGGTCACTGGGTTGTGCGCGGCGATCGCGGCATCACCTACGCCGATGCCCAGCCCAGCGGCACCGAGATCACCGCAGGCGCGTGGTGGCCCGAGGGCTATGACGGGCCGCCCCAGATCAGCTTTGCCGCAGAAGAGGCCGAAGAGATGGGCCTGCAACTGGGCGACATGATGACGGTCAACGTTTTGGGGCGCGATATTACGGGCGAGATCACAAGTTTTCGCAATGTCAGCTGGGAAGACGCGGGCATCGGGTTTGTGCTGGCCATGAACCAAGGCGCGTTGGCCGGTGCGCCGCATAGCTGGATTTCCACCGTCTACGCCACGCCCGAGGCGGAGGCCGCGATCCTGCGCGATCTGGCGACGGCCTATCCCAACATCACCGCAATCCGTATTCGCGATGCGATTGATCAGGTGATCGAACTGGTCGGCGGCATTTCGGCGGCGACGCGTTATGGCGCGCTGATCACGCTGGTGACGGGGTTCTTGGTCCTGATCGGGGCTGCGGCCGCAGGTGAGCGGGCGCGGACGTTTGAGGCGGCGGTGCTGAAAACGCTGGGGGCCTCACGCAAGCGGATTATGCTCAGCTTTGCCTTGCGCGCCGCGATCCTTGGGTTGGCGGCGGGCATTGTGGCTTTGGGTGCGGGGATCCTTGGCGGCTGGGCCGTTTCGACCTTTATCATGGACACAGGCTATACCGTGATCTGGTCCAATGCCTTGCTGATTATCGGGGGGGGTGTTTTGGCGTCGCTCTTGGCGGGCTTGGCCTTTGCGTGGCGGCCGCTGTCGGCCAAACCGGCCCAAGTGCTGCGGGCGCGCGAATGAGCGATCCGGCTTTCTTTGGCTATGGCAGCCTCGTCAACCTTGCCACCCACAGCTACGACGACCCGCGCCCGGCGGTGCTGCAGGGCTGGCGGCGCGTGTGGCAGCGCACCAACCTGCGCAAGGCCGCCTTTCTGTCGGTCGCCCCCTGCCCCGATACGGTGCTGCACGGGGTGATCGCACGGGTGCCGGGCGCGGATTGGGTGGCATTGGACCAACGCGAGGCGGCCTATCAGCGCCATGATGTGACCGTGACTGTCCATCACGACGGCCCCAAAGCCCCGACTGCCGTCTACCAGGTTAAGCCCGCGCATCTCTCGGATGCACAAGACCATCCGATCTTGCGCAGCTATCTGGACGTGGTCGTGCAGGGCTACCTTAAGGTGCATGGCGAAGCAGGCGTTGCGCAGTTCTTTGACACGACAGATGGTTGGGATATGCCGATCTTCGATGATCGCACCGCACCGCTCTATCCGCGCCATCAGGTCTTGACGGCCGCCGAGACAGCACTTGTGGACCATCACCTAGCGGCGGTGATGCAGAAGGCTGAATAGGCGGGCCTGCCGCGCAAAGGGTTCGCCCTTGTCGGCCTCAACAGACTGGTTTGCTATCACACGGCGGGCCAGAATAAAGGCGATTACTGCAAAAACCGCCCCGCCCAGATACTGCCCGATCAGCACCCCCGGCGCACCAAACCATGCCGCGCCAACCATGACAAAGGGGATCGTCCCAAGGGTATGCCGCCCCCAGTTCACGACTGTGGAATAGAACGGATGGCCTAGGTTGTTAAACGCGGCATTGGCCACGAAGATCACACCGTTGAAGAAGAACATCAAAGACAGCGGGCCTGCGAACAAAAAGACGATGGACAGGGCCAACCCGGCCTCAAGCTGAAACAACATCTGGATGCCGGGGCGCGCGAGGAAAAAGAGCGCCGAGACAACGACGACAACGATCGCCGTAAACAACAGCCCGTCACGGAAGGCCCTGCGCACACGGTCATGCAATCCCGCCCCTGCGTTTTGGCCGATGATCGGGCCAATCGCCCCTGAGAGTGCAAAGATGACGCCAAAACCGACCGGTGCCATGCGGGCGACAATCGCCATGCCTGCCACCGCCTCTTCCCCGAAGGCCGCCATGGCGCGGGTGACGTAGGCCTGACCGATGGGGGTTGCCAGTTGGGTCAGGATCGCAGGCACCGCGATGGCAAGAATGGGCGGCAGATCAATCTTGAGACTGGCCGCTGTGGGTTTGTCGAAGCCCCCATAGTGGCGGATCAGCGGCAGCAGCGCGGTAAGAGCGATGACCAGCCGCGCGCAGACGCTTGCCATGGCGGCACCGGTGAGTTCGAGATCGAACCCGAAGATCAAAATGGGGTCCAACACTGCGTTGACCAGACCGCCCCAGATCGTGGCCATCATCGCGCGTTTCGCATCACCATGGGCGCGCAGGATTGCGCCGCCGATCATGCCGATCATGAGGAATGGGAGCGAGGGGACGATGATTTTCAGGTAATGGACTGCCAGATCCAGCGTCTCGCCTGTCGCGCCAAGGAGGGCTGCGAAAGTCGCGAGGTTCATCCAGACGAGGGCGGCAAAGAGTGCGCCAAAAATCACCCCGTAGATCAGCGCATTGGTGGCGCGTCTGCGCGCTTCCTCCGCCTCGCCAGCCCCAAGTGCGCGCGCGACCAATGCCCCTGCCGCAATCGCCATGCCGATCCCGAAGGATGTGGTGAAAAACAGGATCGCACCGGCATAGCCGACGGCCGCAGCCAGTTCGGCCTTGCCCAGCATGGAGATGAAAATCATGTCGACGAAATCGACGAGGAATACCGCCATGAGACCGACCGAGGCGGTCAGTGACATCACCGAGATATGGCCGAAAAGGCCGCCTTGGGTGAATTTTGCTTGCGCGTCGGCCATGTCGTTTGGCGCCTTATGTCAGGGGGGTCCTGCGCCACATGGAGCGCAGGACAGACCCAAAACACAAGCGGTTTTAGGCAGGTGCCTTTTAGTCGAGCGTCGGGGCCTTTTGTAAAAGCGGCATGACGTCGGCCATTTCAGGGCCGCGGGCGCGGCCTGTGACGGCTTTGCGCAGGGGCATGAAGAGGGTCTTGCCTTTGCGGCCGGTGGCCTCTTTCACGGCTGTGGTCCAGTCGCCCCAGGTTTGGGCCGTGTAGGGCAAGGGCGGCAGCATGGCAAAGGCTTGGGCCACGAAATCGCGGTCTTCGTCTTCGACCAAAGGTGTCGCGCCATCGCGCATCAGCGCCCACCAGTCCGCGACCTCATCAAGGCTGTTGATATTGTCACGGATGAGGTGCCAGAACGGATCGGCCAGATCACCGGGCACGCCAGCCGATGTTAAAACATCGGCCACGTCGCCGGACCCCAGCGTTGCCAAATGGCGGGCAGTGAGCGGGATCAGGTCTTGGGCGTCGAATTTCGTGGGCGCAGAGCCGAATTTCGACAGATCGAAGTTTGCCACGACCTCGGCCAGATCAGCGCGCAGTTCCACAGGCTCGGACGACCCAAGGCGCGCCATGAGCGACAGGATCGCCTGCGGGGCGATGCCCTGTTTGCGCAGATCGCGCAGGGCCAGTGTGCCAAGGCGTTTCGACAGCGCCTCGCCCTGTGGGCCGGTCAGCAGCGAGTGGTGTGCAAAGCGTGGCACAGCCCCGCCCAGCGCTTCGATCATCTGGATCTGGGTTGCGGTGTTCGTGACGTGGTCAGAGCCGCGCACGATATCGGTGATCCCCATTTCGGTGTCATCCACAACCGAGGCCAGCGTGTAGAGGATTTGTCCATCGTTTTTGAAGAGCACAGGGTCACTGACGGAGGCTGCATCAATCGAGATGTCGCCGATAATGCCATCGGTCCATTCGATCCGTTTGTGATCGAGTTTGAACCGCCAATGCGATCCGCGCTCAGCGCGCAGCGCGTTTTTCTCATCGTCGGACAGCGCAAGGGCGGCACGGTCATAGACCGGCGGTTTGCCCATGTTCAGTTGCTTTTTACGCTTGAGATCCAGTTCTGTTGGCGTCTCAAAGCATTCATAAAGCCGGCCCATGTCGATCAGCTTTTGTTTGGCCGCAAGGTAGTTTTCCATGCGCGCGGACTGATGCTCGACCCGGTCCCATGTGAAGCCCAGCCATGTCAGGTCTTCTTTGACGCCTTCGACATATTCCGGTTTGGAGCGTTCGCCATCGGTGTCATCAATGCGCAGGACAAAGGTGCCGCCGTTCTGACGCGCGATGGCATAGTTAAAAAGGGCCGCGCGCAGGTTGCCGATATGGAGCCAGCCGGTGGGCGATGGGGCGAATCTTGTCGTGGTCATGGGTGCGTCTCCTGTTGGAGGGGCTTTGACCATGAGACGGGCAAGATGTCCAGTTGAGGGGGGTGTCAGGGGCGCTGCCCCTCGTCCCGGACCAAGTCCGGCACTCACCCCGAAGTATGATTGGACATGGAAAGAGGTTTTGGCGCGGTCGCGAAAGCAGTGCCCGTCTGCACCTGCCATCTGCCTGTAAGTGCCCCAAGGACCTCGGACCGCGTTTGGTGCAGGTACCTGCCCCGTTTTTCAAGCCTGATGCCAATCAGATTAAGAATATCGGGCCCTTCGTGCGTCAGGTGGATAACGTCGAATGTTGTCGGCCCGCTCGCTGTCTCAAAGGTCAGCTGATGATGTTTGGCCAAGACGGGCATGTGGTGGCGGATGCTTTGGATATCGTCGAGCGCGATTGTCTTGTGTGGCGTGTGGATCGTGACAGCATCATCGCTGATGGTCATGCGCACCGCAGGCTTGCGCCTTGGGAACGCAAGCCAGAGCCCCGCCGCCACCAGCATAGGCCCGGGTAGAAGGAAAAGTGCGTCTGAGACGCTGTTCACAGAAGGCAGGAGAAAGCGCGCGAAGATCAAGGTCAGCGGCAATCCGATAAAGATCAGCAGGCCGCCCCCCACGCGCCGGAAGCGAAAGTCTTCTGTGATGCGGGTATCAGCCATCGGGGTGCTGCGGGTCGGTCTCAGCTTTCATCGCGCCAACGGTTCACGATCGGGTAGCGCCGGTCAAGCCAGAAGGCGCGGTCCGACAGCCGTGGACCGGGGGCGGATTGGAAGCGTTTATATTCGCTGATGTAGATCAGATGTTCGACCCGTTTGACGGTATCGCGGTCGTAGCCAGCGGCGACGCAATCGGCCACCGAGGCCTCTTGATCGACCAGCATCGCAAGGATGCCGTCGAGGATGTCATAGGGCGGCAGGCTGTCTTCGTCTTTTTGATCGGGCCGCAATTCCGCAGACGGGGGTTTGTCGATGATGGCGACCGGTATCACCTCGCCCGCGGGGCCGTGCATCCAGTCGCGGTGGTTGGCGTTGCGCCAGCGCGAGGCCGCGAAGACGCGGGTTTTATACATGTCCTTGATGGGGTTATAGCCGCCTGCCATATCGCCATAGATCGTGGCATAGCCGACCGCGACCTCGGATTTATTGCCGGTGGTCAGCAGCATTTCCCCGAATTTGTTGGATTGCGCCATCAGCAAAAGGCCCCTGATCCGGGATTGGATATTTTCCTCGGTCAGGTCGGGGGCCAGCCCTGCGAAAAGCGGCGCGAGCGCTTCGGTCACCGCCGCGCGCGGGCCTGCGATGTTGATCGTGTCATAGGTGCAGCCCAGCGCCTTGGCCGCCGCCGCCGCGTCATCAAGCGAGCCTTGCGAGGTGTATTCCGACGGCAGCATCACGCAGCGCACGTTGTCCGCGCCCAGCGCGTCCACGGCGATGGCCGCGACGATCGCACTGTCGATGCCGCCCGACAGCCCCAGCAGCACCTTTTTGAAACCGGTCTTGCGCATGTAGTCGCGCAGGGCTTCGACCATGACGCGGTAATCCTGCTCCATCATGTCCGGCAGGATCGCTTTGTCGCTGTCTTTTGCCACCCACCCGTCATCGGTCAGTTCAAAATCAACATGGGCCAATGTCGCGTCCATCACCGGCAGTTGCACCGCCAGCTTGCCCCCACGGTTGAGAACAAATGAGCCTCCATCAAACATCTGGTCGTCTTGCGCACCGACCATGTTGACGTACACCAGCGGCACATCATTTTCGATGACCCGATTGATCATGGTCTGCATGCGGATGTTGAATTTATCTCGAAAGTAGGGCGAGCCATTGGGGACCACCAAAATCTCGGCCCCGCTTTCGACCATGGCTTCGCAGACATCGGGATACCATGCGTCTTCGCAAATCGGGTGACCGATGCGCGGGCCGTCAGGCAGCGCAAAGGGACCGGCGATATCGGCGCTTTTAAACAGGCGGACTTCGTCGAAGACATTGAAGTTGGGCAGGAAGTGCTTGCGAGCGCGCGAGACAATCTCGCCGCCGAGCAAGGTAAAATAGGCGTTATAAAGGCGGTCGCCCTCCATCACAGGGCCGCCAATCGACAGGGCGGGACCGTCGGCACAGTCTTTTGCAAGCTGCATCAGATGCGCCATGGCATCGGCCACGAAGGCCGGTTTCATAATCAGATCCTGGGTTTGATAGCCGACTAAAAACATCTCTGGCAGCACGACAAGATCGGCACCGGCGGCCTTTGCTTCGGTCCAAGCTGCGCGCGCCTGATCGGCGTTGCCTGCGATGTCGCCCACAGTGGGGTTGAGCTGTGCCATTGTCAGGCGAAATAATTTTGTCATAGTTTTGTCCAAAAGCCTTGCCATGCATGTAGCAGAAAGAAGCGCGGGGGAAAGCCGTTAGACGACTTCGGCTCATAGCCGTTGTCAGGTGACACCTCGTCTCATAAGCTGCAGATACACGGAAGTGAACGGAGAGACGGATGACGATGTTTGTATTACCAAAGACTGCGACGCTAGCAATATTGGCCGCAACCATTGCTTCCAGCGGGTTCGCCCAAGACGTTCAAACAAAACAATATGATGACGGTGGTGTCTATGAGGGCACCTTCGTCGACGGCAAGCAGGATGGCACCGGCACCTACCGCCTTCCGAACGGTTATGAATACACAGGCCAGTGGGTTGCGGGTGAAATTCGCGGCCAAGGCATCGCCACATTCCCCAATGGATCGGTTTATGAGGGGGCCTTTGTTGCGGGCAAACCCGAAGGCCAGGGTCGAATCACATTTGCAGATGGCGGCACATTTGAAGGCGATTGGGTCGATGGCAACATCACTGGGCAAGGAATTGCCGAGTATGCCAACGGCGTCGTCTATGAGGGTGAATTCCGCAACGCGATGCACAATGGCACCGGCACCATGACCAGCCCCGGCGGCTATATCTATGAAGGCGCATGGGTGAATGGCGAAAAGGAAGGTGACGGCAAAATCACCTATCCGGACGGCGCGATTTATGAAGGCACACTGAAAGCTGGCGAACGTGACGGCACCGGCACGATGACCATGGCGGATGGTCTGGTCTACACCGGCGAATGGGTCGACGGGCGCATCCAGGGCGCGGGCACGCTGACGCAGCCCAACGGCGATGTTTACGAGGCAAATTTTGTGGATGGCAAACGCGAAGGCGAAGGTGTGGCCACCTATGCCAACGGCGACGTCTATGAAGGGTCTTTCGTCAATGACCTGCGCCAAGGCACAGGCACGTTCCGCGGGACCGATGGCTATGTCTACACCGGCGATTGGGTCGAAGGCCGCATTGAGGGCGAAGGCGAAGTCACCTACCCTGACGGGTCCGTCTATGTGGGCACTTTCGTTAACAGCCTTGCGGATGGCACCGGCAAAATCACCTACACAGATGGGTCCACCTATGAGGGCCAGTGGGAAGCCGGCGTGATCAACGGCGTTGGCGTCGCCTCTCTTGGCAACGGTCTGGTCTATGAGGGCGAGTTCCTGAATGCCCGCAACCACGGCCAAGGCAAAATGACCTACGCAGACGGCTATGTCTACGAAGGCCAGTGGTCCGAAGGGCAGCGCAACGGTCTGGGCCGGGCGGTGTACGCCGATGGCGCAGTTTACGTGGGTGAGTTCCTGAACGGCCAGCGCAACGGCGACGGCGAAATCACCCTGCCCGATGGCTTTACCTATGTCGGCCAATGGCAGGACGGTGTGATCAACGGCGCAGGTGTGGCCACCTATGCCAATGGCGATGTCTATGAGGGCAACTTTGTGCGCGGTCGTCGCGAAGGCGAAGGCACTATGCGCTATGCGACGGGTCAGGAAAGCGTGGGTATCTGGTCTGATGGGGCTTTGGTGTCAGAAAGCACCGACAGCCAATAACGCACCACTTGACCAACAAGACATGGGCCGGGCATTGCTCCGGCCCTTTTTCTTTACGGCTAGACGGTTTCGCCAGCGTCCAGCTTTTGCAAGAATGCGTCGGCTTCTGACAGCACGGTTTCGCGGCGGTCCTCATCCATCTTGTCCCAGACGCGGTACATGTTGCCCATGCGCGGGTTGCCTTCGAACCGGTCACGGTGGCGGTCCAGAAAGTGCCAGTAGAGCAGATTGAACGGGCAGGCCTTTTCGCCTGTTTTGTCCTGTACACGGTAGGCGCAGGCGCCACAGTGGTCGGACATTTTGTGGATGTAGTTGCCGGACGAAATATAGGGTTTGGACGCGATGATCCCGTCATCGGCAAACTGGCTCATACCGATGACATTCGGGGCCTCGACCCATTCGTAGGCGTCGGCATAGACGGCCAGATACCATTCATGGACCTGCGCGGGGTCGATGCCGGCGAGCAGTGCGAAATTGCCTGTGACCATGAGGCGCTGGATGTGGTGGGCGTAGGCCTCGGCCTTGGTTTGGGCGATCGCCTTGGACATGCAGTTCATTTTGGTGTCGGCACCCCAGTACATCTCGGGCAGCTTGCGATCATGGCCCAGCGCATTGCGGGCGGTGTAATCCGGCCCTTCGCGGAAGTAGATGCCGCGCACATATTCCCGCCAGCCGATGATTTGCCGGATAAACCCTTCGACCGCGTTCAGCGGCGCGTCCCCGTCGCGGTAGGCCTGCTGCACTTTTTGGCAGACCTCCAGCGGGTCCAGAAGCCCCGCGTTAATATAAAGCCCGACAACCGCGTGATAGAGAAAACGGTTGTCGTCGAGCATGGCATCCTGAAAATCGCCAAATTGCGGCAGGCCGCCTTTGATCCAATGGGCCAGATGCTGACGCGCCTGTCCGGTGTCGGTGGCGAACCAGAACGGTTCAAGATCGCCGAAGTTGTCGCCAAAACGGTCGGCGACGAGTGCCAGCACCTCTTTGGTGGTGTCATCTGGCGTGAACTTCATTGGGCCGCCGTAGGTCACCTGATCGGGGGCCGGTTTGCGGTTGTCGTGGTCGTAGTTCCACTTGCCGCCCTCGGGTTTGTCACCGTCCATCAACAGGTCGGTCTTGCGGCGCATTTCGCGATAAAAATACTCCATCCGCAGCTGTTTGCGCCCCTCGGCCCAACCGTCAAAATCCTGATGGGTTGCGATAAACCGCGTGTCAGGCAGACAGTGGGTTTTCAGCGGCATATCGCCCAGCGCGTTGATCAGCCGCCATTCGCCCGGTTCGGTATAGACGACACCGGCGGCATCATATTCTGACGCGCGGCGGATCAGCTCGCCGGTGATGGACCCGCTGTTGTCGGGGTCATCCAGCGGGGTGTAGGCCACGGTCCAGCCGTCATCGCGCAGGCTTTGGGCGAATTTGCGCATGGCGGCGAAGGTGAAGGCGATTTTCTTGGGGTGATGGGGGACGTAGGCCGCCTCATCCGCGACTTCGGCCATCACCACCACGTCTTTGGCTTTGTCGGCCTTGGCCAGCACCGAAAGATCGGGGGAAAGTTGATCGCCGAGAACCAGAAGCAGCCTCACCAGACGATCTCCTTGCCCGCATAGTCAAAGAACCCGCCGGTATCTTCCGGTGTCAGGTTCGCGATGACGCCCAGCAGGTTTTGGGCGGCGTTTTGCGGTTCCACGGTTTTGTGACGCCCCGCATAATCCGCTGTAAAGGACGTGGCGACCGTGCCGGGGTGCAAGGCCACGCAGATGGACCCTTTGTGTGAGCGCCCCAGCTCAATTGCGGCACCGTGGACGATCTGGTTCAGCGCGGCCTTTGAGGCGCGGTAGGAATACCAGCCGCCGATCTTGTTATCCCCGATCGAGCCGACCCGTGCCGAGAGCGTCGCAATCACACCGCGGCCGTCCTTGGGCAGCAGGCGTGCCGCATGGCGCAGAATAAGCGCAGGGCCAATCGCGTTGACGGCATAGACCGCTGCCATGTCCTCGGCTTTGATGGCCGAGAGGGATTTCTCCGGTGCGCCCCAAAGTGGGGCAAGAACACCCAGCGCCACGAAGATCAGATCAAATGGCCCAGACTGGCCCTGAAGGCACTGTTCAACGGACGCCGGATTGCCCACGTCAAACCCGTCAACCGTCCGCGACAGCCCTGTGACATCCCAGCCATCCGCTTTGAGCTGGGCCGTGACCGCCGCCCCGATCCCGCCTGTTGCCCCGATCACTAATGCGCGCATAGTCTTCTCCTTTGACTTGCCGCGACTTAGCGCCACCTTTGAAAGGGACAAGGAGGAACACCATGCGCAAGGTAATTCCACTGCTGGCTTTGCTGGCCACCCCTGCGGCGGCGCTGGAACTGACGTTCCAGACCAGCTACGACCTCGCACGCCCGTCCAGTCTTGATTATGATCCCACGTTTTGTGGGCTTTGGATTGCGAATGAAAGCCGCGAAGTTGTCCTTGTGACATTGCAGGGCGACGAGTTGCGCCGCTTTCAAAGCGATCTGAACCGGATCAAGGCCGTGACTGTGGAGGAGAACCATCTTTTGGTTGCGGATGGCTTTGGCAATTTCCAGCGGATCACCAAAGATGGTGTGGCACTTGAGGCCCCTTTCGCATCAAGCCAAGGCTGGGCCGATACCGAAGGCATGGTGATTGACGCAGACGGCATGATCATCACGGTCGAGGATGATCCCGAGCGGATGACGTGGCTGTCGCCCACGGGGCAAGTGGAGCGGCAGATCAATACCATGTCCCTCAACCCGCCGCTGTCCGAGGCGCAGGGGATCGCGCGGGACAATCGCACGGGGCATTTGCTGATTGTGGATGACATGGAAGGCACGAACAGCCTTTATGAATTCGACGCTGAAGGCACTTTGCTCGGAACGACATCCCTGCTGCCGTATGGCCAGGATCCTGAGGGGATTGCGATCCGCCCCGGCTCGAACCAAGTCTTCATCGCTTTTGATGTTGGGGCCAGCATTGCGGCCTTTGACTATCAGCCGACCCTGCCCGCCGGGGCCGACCCGCTGCCGCCGGACGCGGATTGTTTGATGTTTTAGGACGGGTTTTCCGTGCTTGGGATCGCATTTCGGGGTTTTCATCACGAAAATCGTGGCTATAGTCGCGCCCATGATGAACCGCGCACATATCACATCCGCTGCCTCCAAGGGGCTGCTTTCGCGCGACATCCTACTCCTTAGCTGCCTCTGAGCGTGCCTGTCGGCGCGACCGCTCAGAGGGTGAAACGCGCCAAGATATGCTAAGGACAAAAGGAATACCAAAATGACCAAATCGAACGAAGTGTTGATTTTCGACACCACCCTGCGCGACGGCGAGCAATCTCCGGGCGCGACCATGACCCATAATGAAAAGCTCGAAATTGCGGAACTGCTGGATGAAATGGGCGTCGATATCATCGAAGCCGGTTTCCCCATCGCCTCGGAAGGTGATTTTCAGGCGGTGAGCGAGATTGCGAAGCTGGCGAAATCGGCGACGATCTGCGGGTTGTCACGCGCCAACTACAAAGACATCGACCGCTGCTGGGAGGCGGTGAAACATGCGAAATCGCCGCGTATTCATACGTTTATCGGCACCTCGCCCCTGCACCGCGCAATCCCGAACCTGAATATGGACGAGATGGCCGAGCGTATTCACGACACGGTCACACACGCGCGCAACCTGTGTGATAACGTGCAATGGTCGCCGATGGATGCCACACGGACCGAGTGGGAGTATCTGTGCCGTGTCGTCGAGATTGCGATCAAGGCAGGTGCGACGACAATCAATATTCCCGACACCGTGGGCTACACAGCCCCACGCGAGAGCGCCGATCTGATCCGCAATCTGATTGCAACCGTGCCCGGTGCCGACGATGTGATCTTTGCGACCCACTGCCACAATGACCTTGGGATGGCGACGGCGAACTCCTTGGCGGCGGTCGAGGGTGGTGCGCGGCAGATCGAGTGCACGATCAATGGTCTGGGTGAACGCGCAGGCAATACCGCACTGGAAGAGGTGGTGATGGCGCTGAAAGTGCGCCATGACATCATGCCCTATACCACCAAGATCGATACGCGGAAGATCATGAATATCTCACGCCGTGTAGCGACTGTGTCGGGCTTTGCCGTGCAGTACAACAAAGCCATCGTCGGCAAGAATGCCTTTGCCCATGAAAGCGGGATCCATCAGGACGGCATGTTGAAGAACCGTGAGACATTCGAGGTGATGAAACCCGAGGATGTGGGTTTGGCTGGCACGTCGCTGCCTTTGGGCAAACACTCAGGAAGGGCGGCGCTGCGTGCCAAACTGGCGGAGATGGGTTTTGATTTGGCCGACAATCAGCTGAATGATATCTTTGTGCGCTTCAAGGATCTGGCGGACCGCAAGAAGGAAGTCTTTGACGATGACCTGATGGCGCTGGTCTATCAGAACGACACGTCCGAGGATCGGCTGAAACTGAAATCCCTGCGTGTTGTGTGCGGCACCGAAGGCCCCCAAACAGCGGACATGGTGATGGAAGTTGACGGTGCCGATGTTGAAACATCGGCCACGGGTGACGGGCCGGTGGATGCCACATTCAACGCGGTCAAAGCCTTGTTCCCACACACAGCGCGCCTGCAGCTTTATCAGGTCAGCGCCGTGACCGAAGGCACCGACGCGCAGGCCACTGTGTCTGTGCGGATGGAAGAAGAGGGCCGCATCGCAACAGGTCAATCGGCCGATACCGATACTGTCGTCGCGAGTGCCAAAGCCTATATCAACGCGTTGAACCGTTTGCTGGTGCGCCGCGAACAATCCGAGCCCGGATATGATGTGAAGGGTGTCAGTTACAAAGACACCTAGGCAATCTAACCCGACTCAATGCGTAGGCGGCGATCCATTAGCTTGGATCGCCGTTTGTCGTTCCGGGTCATGCGCGATGATGATGCCTGAACATCAGCGCCCAACGTAATGTTGCAAAAGTATAAGCGATGAGTGGGCATTTGCTGTAAACTGGATAAGTATTGATGATAAATCATAAGCGGCAGAATGCCGCCGCGTTTCGAAAATGGAGGGCTTCTATCCCTTCGCGACAGTCTTTATAACCGATTGAAACCCGCCTTGGCGAATTTGTGCGGGACAACCACATTTAGATTGGGAAGACCTCTAAAATGGCAGGCTTCGGCGGATTGTTTTCATCGGATATGGCGATTGACCTCGGCACAGCGAACACGCTTGTGTACGTGAAAGGCAAAGGCATCGTTTTGTCTGAACCCTCGGTGGTTGCCTATCATGTCAAAGATGGCGTGAAGAAGGTCTTGGCAGTTGGCGAAGACGCAAAGCTCATGTTGGGCCGCACGCCCGGCAGCATCGAGGCGATCCGCCCGATGCGCGACGGTGTGATTGCGGACTTTGATACGGCAGAAGAGATGATCAAATACTTCATCCGCAAGGTTCACCGCCGCTCGACTTTTTCAAAACCCAAGATCATCGTCTGTGTCCCCCATGGTGCGACACCGGTTGAGAAACGCGCGATCCGCCAGTCCGTGCTATCCGCCGGCGCGCGCCGTGCCGGTCTGATTGCCGAACCGATTGCCGCAGCCATCGGGGCCGGCATGCCGATCACCGATCCGACCGGAAACATGGTTGTTGATATCGGTGGTGGTACGACCGAGGTGGCGGTCCTGTCCTTGGGCGACATCGTTTACGCCCGCTCGGTCCGCGTCGGTGGCGACCGTATGGATGAGGCGATTATCAACTACCTGCGCCGTCAGCATAACCTGCTGATCGGTGAAAGCACCGCTGAGCGGATCAAGACATCTATCGGCACCGCCCGGATGCCTGACGATGGCCGCGGCCAGTCGATGCATATACGTGGCCGTGATTTGCTCAATGGTGTGCCGAAAGAGACCGAGATTTCGCAGGCACAGGTGGCCGAGGCTTTGGCAGAACCCGTCCAGCAGATTTGCGAAGCCGTTATGACCGCCTTGGAAGCCACACCGCCGGATCTTGCTGCGGACATTGTGGACCGCGGTGTGATGCTCACAGGCGGGGGTGCTTTGCTGGGCCAGCTTGATCTGGCGCTGCGTGAACAGACAGGTCTTGCGATTTCTGTCGCCGACGAGTCACTCAATTGTGTAGCTTTGGGCACAGGCCGCGCACTGGAATATGAAAAACAGCTGCGGCATGTGATAGACTACGACAGCTAACTGATAGCGAGGGAACATTCGCCCTTGGCACGCGACAAGAATAGCGAAGACTTCATTGGCCCGATCCGCAGATTGCTGGTTGGGCTTTTGGTCTTGGCGCTTGTTGGCCTGTTCCTCGTTTGGCGGATCGATAGCCCGCGCGTCGAAAGACTGCGCGCGGCCACCGTTGATGCCGTTGTGCCGTCCTTTGATTGGGCCATGGCCCCGATGACAGGTGCCGCCAATCTGGTCAGCGATTTCCAAAGCTATCAGCAGCTGCGCGCGCAAAATCAGGATCTGCGCCGCGAATTGCAGCAGATGCGCGCTTGGCGGGAAGCCGCACTTCAGCTGGAACAGGAAAACGCCAAGC
The DNA here is from genome assembly GCA_942490805.1 of uncultured Alphaproteobacteria bacterium. GTDB lineage: Bacteria > Pseudomonadota > Alphaproteobacteria > Rhodobacterales > Rhodobacteraceae > Yoonia. The sequence goes on from CALNYU010000014.1 coordinate 153,913, forward strand.
TACTTGATCTGAACAACGTCAGCCTTGACCCCAAGCTGACGGTTGTGACGGGTGTTGTTATCACAGACAGCGGATCCCCGTTTCGCCAATCGGTTCTGGTCAACGTTGGCGCGCGCGATGGCATCCTGGACGGCTGGCCGACGATGGATGCGATCGGGTTGGTGGGCCGGATTGCGGGTGTGGGTCAAAACAGCAGCCGTGTGATGTTGCTGACGGATACCTCAAGCCGCATTCCAGTGACCATCCAACCCTCAGGTCAGCGCGCTATTCTTGCCGGTGACAATTCGCTGAACCCGCCGCTGGAATTTTTGGAAGATTCCGCCCTCGTCCGTCCCGGTGATCGTGTCGTGTCTTCGGGTGATGGCGGGGTATTTCCCGCAGACCTGCTTGTTGGCCAAGTTGCATTGGGGACCGACAACCGGCTGCGCGTCCGTCTGGCCGCCGATTATCAAAGGCTGGAATTTTTGCGTGTTTTACGCTCGCAACCCCATGAAGGCATCGCCGATCCGGGAAGCCTGCTTGCACCCGAAGCCGAGTTCTTTGGTCCTGCCGCGATCAATCCTGCGGCACTAAGCGCATCGGAGTTTGGCGATGGCTGAGTGGGCGGATAGCAAAACATGGACGAACCGGCTTGTTTTTGTCGCACTGGCGTTTGTTCTGATCGTGATAGACTTGGTTCCGCTTGATATGCGCCCTTCGCTTTGGGCGGCGCCGGATGTGTTGCTGGCCGTCACCCTCGCGTGGGTCGCACGCAAGCCAAGCTATGCACCGGTCGTGGTGATTGCTGCGATTATGCTTTTGACCGATTTCCTGTTTATGCGCCCGCCCGGGCTTTGGGCGGCGCTCGTAGTGGTCCTGTCCGAGGCCATCCGCCGCCAGCATCGCGAATTCCGCAATATGCCGTTATTGGTTGAGTGGGGCACAATTGCCTTTGGCATTGTCGCCATCACTTTGGTCAACCGTATCGTGCTTGCTGTCGTCATGGCACCGCAAGCCCCATTGGCACCGACATTGATTGAGATGGTCACAACCATTCTGGTTTACCCTATTGTATTGATTGCCGCGCATTTCATTTTTGGTGTGTCGCGGACCGCACCCGGCGAAGTCGGCAGCAGAGGACAGATCATATGAAGCGGGCACCCAAAGATGTCATCGCTGGCGCACGCACCGTCAGTCGCCGTGCGCTGGTCGTGGGCGGCCTGCAGCTTGGTGTGGTTGGTGCCTTGGGGTGGCGTATGCAATCCTTGCAGGTCGAACAGGCCGATCAGTTCCGCCTTCTGGCCGAGGAAAACCGGATCAACATTCGCCTGCTGCCCCCGTCACGCGGCTTGATCTTTGACCGCAATGGCATCCCGATTGCCGCCAATGAGCAGAATTACCGCGTTGTCATGGTGCGCGAAGACGCAGGTGACGTGGGTGAAGTATTGGCGAAGCTGACAGAGATTGTGGACATCGACCCAACCGACCTTGCCCGCGCGATGGAAGAAATGCGCCGCCGCTCGCCCTTTGTGCCCGTCACCATCGCGGACCGTCTGTCTTGGGAGGATGTGGCGCAAATCAATCTCAACACCCCCGCCCTGCCCGGCATTCAGGCCGAGGTCGGCCTGAGCCGCGTCTATCCTTGGGGTGCTGATCTGGCGCATGTGGTGGGCTATGTCGGCCCTGTCAGTGACTATGACTTGGGCCGCATTGATGATCCCGATCCGCTTTTGCAGATCCCCAAATTCCAGATTGGCAAGACCGGCGCAGAAAATAAACTGGAGCGGACCCTGCGCGGCAGTGCAGGCACCCGCCGGATTGAGGTGAACGCCGCAGGCCGCATCATGCGCGAACTTGATCGCCAAGAAGGCGATCCCGGCAAGGATATTCAGCTGACGCTGGATAGCCGGTTGCAAAGCTACGTGCAGGCGCGGCTGGACAATGAATCCGCAGGTGCTGTTGTCATCGATCTTGAGAATGGTGATTTGCGCGCCATTGCTTCGGCCCCCGCCTTTGACCCAAATCTCTTTGTCCGCGGCATTTCAGTGTCTGACTGGACCGCACTGAATGCAGACAAATACCGCCCCCTTGCCGCGAAAGCGGTGCAAGGCACCTATCCGCCGGGTTCAACCTTCAAGATGGTCACCGTCATGGCGGCGATGGAGGCCGGTGTCGTGGCCCCCGACGAGACGGTGTACTGTCCTGGCTACACAGATGTCTTCAACATCCGCTTCCACTGCTGGAAGCGGGGCGGCCACGGCAATATCGACCTGCACGAGAGCCTCAAACAAAGCTGTGACTGCTATTATTACGAGATCGCCCAGCGCGTTGGCATCGACAAAATGGCGGAAATGGCCCGCAAGCTTGGGTTGGGTGTGCGCCATGATCTGCCGCTGTCAGCAGTGGCCGAAGGGCTGGCACCCGATAAGGAATGGAAAGCCCGCGTGCGCGGCGAAGAATGGCGGATCGGTGATACGGTCAACGCCTCTATTGGACAGGGCTATGTGCTGACCTCGCCACTGCAGCTCGCGGTGATGACGGCGCGCATTGCAACGGGCCGTGTTGTGACACCGCGCCTGATCCGGCTGATTGACGGGGTCGAGCAACCCTCCGGTCTGGGCGAAAGTCTTGGGGTCAACGAAAACACTCTGCGCCGCGTCCGCGCGTCGATGGTGGACGTCTGCAACCACCGCCGTGGCACGGCTTACGGATCCCGCATCATGGACGAAGCCCATAAGATGGCAGGCAAGACCGGCACAAGTCAGGTCCGCCGCATCACGCCCGAAGAGCGCGCCGCAGGTGTGACCCGCAACGAAGACCTGCCGTGGGAACGCCGCGATCACGCGCTTTTTGTGGGCTACGCGCCCTATGATAACCCGCGCTATGCGGTGTCAGTCGTGGTGGAACATGGCGGCGGCGGGTCCGCTGCGGCCGCCCCCATTGCCCGCGATATTCTGTTGCAGGCCCAATATGGGGGGCCACCTCCGCTTGAGGCCTATCCTGCCGCAGTGCGTGATCGGATTGCAGCGCAGCAAAGCCGCATTGAGGCCCGCGTGCCCCAAGGTGCCAGCGGACGCAGCCGCGTATGAGCTATCTTGAGTATAACACCAAATATGTCCCGACCGGATTCCGGAAGGTCTTGCACCTGAACTGGGCGATTATTTTGCTGCTGATTGCGGTGGCAAGTTTCGGCTTTCTGATGCTGTATTCGGTCGCGGGCGGGTCAATGACGCCTTGGGTCGAACCGCAGATGCAGCGTTTCGCGCTTGGCATGACGTTGATGCTGATTGTGGCGATGGTGCCGATCTGGTTCTGGCGCAATATGGCGTTTGTCGCCTATGGCGGGTCGCTTCTTTTGCTCTTGGGCGTTGAGTTTTTTGGCGAGGTCCGCATGGGCGCCCAGCGCTGGATCGATTTAGGTTTCATGCGCTTGCAGCCGTCTGAATTGATGAAAATCACGTTGGTGATGTTTCTGGCGGCCTATTATGACTGGCTGCCCAACAAGAAAACGTCGCATCCGCTTTGGGTGGTTTTGCCGGTTGTGATTATCGTGGTGCCGACGCTGCTGGTGCTGCGTCAACCGGATTTGGGAACCGCACTTTTGCTGCTCATCGGTGGCGCGACTGTGATGTTTCTGGCTGGTGTCCATTGGGCCTATTTCGCGACCGTGGGCGGCGCTGGTATCGGTGCTATCGTTGCAGCACTGCAAAGTCGTGGAACCCCGTGGCAGCTCTTGCAGGATTATCAATATCGCCGGATTGATACCTTTCTGGACCCCGCCAATGACCCTTTGGGGGCGGGCTATCACATCACGCAGGCCAAAATCGCCCTTGGCTCTGGCGGGTGGACCGGACGGGGGTTCATGCAAGGCACGCAATCGCGGCTGAACTTTTTGCCGGAAAAACACACCGACTTTATCTTTACCACATTGGCCGAGGAATTCGGCTTTGTCGGCGCCTTCACCCTGCTGGTGCTTTACCTGTTGATCGTCGTCTTTTGCATCATCTCTGCGATGGGCAACCGCGACCGCTTTGCCTCGCTTCTGACGCTGGGGATCGCGATGACATTCTTTCTTTTCTTTGCTGTGAACATGGCGATGGTCATGGGCCTTGCCCCTGTCGTCGGTGTGCCGCTGCCGCTGGTCAGCTATGGCGGGTCCGCCATGCTGGTGCTTTTGGTGGCATTCGGCCTTGTTCAAAGCGCCCATATCCATAGGCCACGCTAATGTTGAATATCCTCTTCTCCGCCAAACCCGCCGCTTGGGACGAATATGAGGTGCCGCTGAAAGAGGCTTTTGCCGAAGCAGGCCTTTCCGTTAACCTCGCGCGTGAACATGCACCGCAGGATGCGGACTATATTATCTTCACTCCCAACGGTCCTGTGAGGGACTTTCGACCCTATACCAAGACCAAGGCGGTCATGGGGCTTTGGGCAGGGGTCGAGACCATCGTAAACAACGAAACGCTGACCCAACCCCTGTGCCGTTTGGTGGATGAAAGCCTGACGGCGGGGATGGTGGAATGGGTGACGGGGCATGCGCTGCGCCATCATCTGGGGATGGATTTGCATATTCTTCATCAGGACGGTGTGTGGCGCGATGACAGCTTTCCGCCTGTCGCGGCCAAGCGCCCCGTCACGATCCTCGGGATCGGTGCGCTGGGGGCGGCCTGTGGTCAGGCGCTCACCGCTTTGGGCTTTCCGGTGACTGGGTGGAGCCGCAATCCCAAGAATATCAAAGGCATCCGCTGCCTGCACGGCGACGACGGCCTGCGCGAGGCACTGACGGATGCGCAGATTGTCATCCTTTTACTGCCGCAAACGCCCGATACGACCAATATCCTGAATGCCGACACCTTGGCGCTGATGGCCAAGGGCAGTTTTGTGATTAATCCGGGCCGTGGCCCGTTGATTGATGATGACGCCCTTTTGGCGGCTTTGGACAGTGGGCAGATTGCCCATGCCACGCTGGATGTGTTCCGGATTGAGCCGCTGCCGGAGGATCACGCTTTTTGGGGCCACCCGCGGGTCACCGTCACGCCGCATATTGCCTCGACCACCCGCCCCGAGACAGCGGCAAAGGTGATTGTGGACAACATTGTGCGGGGCGAAAGCGGGCTCCCGTTCCGCTATCTTGTTGACCGCGCGCGCGGCTACTAGCGCAGTTTTGGCGGTTTTGCAGGGTCCATGCCGGGTGCCGCACCGGGGGTTTGGGGGGCTTCAGGTTCAGGCAGGTCAAAGCGCAGGCCAACCCGTGCCAGACGCGCCGCCAGCGGGTCACTGGCGCGGACAAAAAGCACATCCATCACGCCCGCTTCGATGCCCGAAAAGGTGAGCGCCTCGCCAGCCGCAGAGGCCAGCGCTTTTTCGGCCCCTTCCAGTGCATCGACGAAGGCAAGCACATGGCCCCGCGCCCCGTCCTCATAAGTGGCGGCAGCAAGATAGGCGAACCGTGCAAGGCCCGCCGCGATGGCGAGTTTGCGATCAAGGCCTGTGACGACCGCCTCGGGCAATCCGCCGGGTGCGGAGACTTCGGTCAACCGTGCTTCTGTTTCGTCAGGTCCGTGCGACAGCGTCTCTACCAGCCAATCCACGGCCTCTGCCGGGATCAGCATCGCAGAAGGGGCGACTTCAAGGTTCAGGGCAAGCCCGATCCCCTGCCCGGCCAACATCTGCACCAAAGCGCGGCCCGGCAGGCCAGCGTATGGCACCACACGGCCCGTGAATTGCGAGAGCCGCTCTTCGCGGTCGAACACCAGGGCAAAACGCTGGTCTTCAATCTCGAACAGTTCCGGCGTGATCTGGTCGCCCTGCGCCTCTGCGCCCAGCAGCAGGAAAAGCTCGGTATCCGCGAGCCGTTCATAAAACCGCAGGCGGGCGATATCATCATCAGGGGCCGCGTCCATGGCGGCATGGGCAAGATCAAGGTCGGTCATTTCAAAACATCTTTCACAGCTTCACGTAAGGACGGCAGCAGCTCTGCTGCGAACCACGGATTTTTCTTCAGCCATGCGGTATTGCGCCAAGACGGATGAGGCAAGGGAAAGACACGCGGCGCAAGGCCGCGCCAGCCCGCGACCGTGGCGGTGACGCTTTTCTGAGGGCCAAGGTGCCAGCGATGGGCGTAGCCACCGACAAGGATGGTCAAAGGCACGCAGCCAAGCGCCGCCATCACGCGGTCATGCCATGTGGCACCACAAACGGGTGGCGGTGGCAGGTCTGATCCCTGCGCGTCATATCCGGGAAAACAGAAGGCCATTGGTACAATCGCAATGTTTGCGCGGTCATAAAATGTGCCCTCATCCAGCCCCAGCCAATCGCGCAAACGGTCACCCGAACGATCTGCAAAGGGCCTGCCTGCTTCGTGCACACGCAGGCCGGGGGCTTGGCCTGCAATGAGTATCCGAGGGTTGTCTTCAAACCACACCACAGGACGGGGCCGATGCGCCGTTTTCGTCTGGGCAAAGCGGTCTGCGCATTTGCGGCAGTCGGATATTTCCTTTTGGAGACTTATCAAAGCGCAATCTCGCATAAATCTGAAACGTTTTCTGTTTACCTACCGTCGATCAAGGTTCAAACATAGGGTTTACCGCCCTTGTCTGGGCAAGATGACGGGTGTGGTGACGCAAGAAAGCCTGAACGTCAGTTCACATAAAAGTCGCTATATTCATGCCATAAAGTCGCGGTATGGAAAACGGTACAGGCATGTTAATATCTTGCCTGTAACAAAAACACGCACCAGCAAGCGGGCAAGAGCGGAATTGAAATGATTGAATTTGCGGAAGTGAGCAAATCCTTTTGGACAGGCACGCAGCGCAAGGTGATCCTTGACCGCGCGTCTTTTCGCGTTGAGCTGGGCAATTCGCTGGGCATTCTGGCCCCAAATGGCACCGGCAAGACGACGCTGATCAACATGATGTCCGGTCTCGAAAAACCCGACGAAGGAACCATCCGCCGCGGTTGCCGGATATCATTCCCTCTGGGTTTTATGGGCGGCACTGACGGTACATTGTCCGCCATGGAAAACAGCCGCTTCATCGCCCGCCTTTACGGTCTGGACCCCGATTATGTCGAGGCGTTCTGCCGGTGGCTTTGTGGTCTGGAAGAGTACTTTGACATGCCGCTCGGCACCTATTCGTCGGGTATGAGGCAACGTTTCTCTTTTGCACTGCTTTTGGCGCTGGACTTTGATATCTATCTGATTGACGAAGGCATGCCCGGTGCGACCGATGCAGAATTCAACCGCAAAGCCGGTGAAATTCTGAGGCAACGGTTAGAAAAGGCGACCGTGATTATCGTCTCTCACCAGCCGGCCACGTTGGAACGGCTTTGTAAATCCGCAGCAGTGCTCAAAAACGGGCAACTGCATATGTTTGACACCTTGGAAGAGGCGCGCGTGCTTTATGACTACCAAACCCAGGGTTAAGAAATTCCGGATCAGGCGAAAGACACCTGACGAGCAAGGCCAAGAGCCACCCGTTGAGGCAGCCGAGGAGCCAAAAGCCCCCTCGCATGCCGAGCAGATCGCTGCGATCAGCAAAGAGGGTCTGACCGGGCGGCAATTGCGGATGGCACGGCGTGTTGCGGTCAAGAACGGGTTTGAGGCATCCTCTGATTACGATGCCGTCCGGCAATTGCGGGCGGCAGGCATAGACCCGTTTCAGCGCAGTTCCGTTCTGGAACTGGTCAAACCTGACAGCGCCAAAGGGTCGGGCCGCCGTGGGCGTATTCAACTACCTGACACCATGCAAGAAGATGGCATCTCTCTGCCTTCGACAAATAGTCTCGCCGCCCTGAACCGCAACGCCTCGGAAATTCTGCAAATCCAGCGCGACATCGCACGGCGCCGCAAGCGCAAGCTTGCCCTGTTGTTCACGCGCTTGTCGTTCTTTGTGTTCCTGCCAACGTTTCTTGTCGGGTGGTACTTCTACAATATCGCAACCCCGATGTATGCCACGAATTCGGAGATCGTGATCCAGCAGGCACAGCCGCAAGGCGGCGGGCCGACGGGCCTTGCCACGCTGTTTCAGGGCACGTCGATGGCCACCCAGCAGGACAGTATTGCAGTACAATCCTATCTGGCCTCGCGCGAAGCGATGCTGCGGCTGGACGCGGATCATGGGTTCAAAGAGCATTTCTCGGATCCGTCCATCGATTCAATTCAACGGCTGGACGCTGATGCCACAAACGAAGCGGCATTCGGGCTTTATAGCAACCACGTGAAAATCAGCTACGATCCCACCGAGGGTCTGATCCGGATGGAAGTTATCGCGCCAGATCCGGTCAAAAGCTATGAATTTTCGCTCGCCCTGATCGGCTATGCCGAAGAACAGGTCGACCAGTTGACGGGGCGCCTGCGCGAAGACCAGATGCGCGGCGCCTTGCAAAGCTATCAAGAGGCCGAACAGCGCCGTGCGGATGCCCTGGCGACCTGGCTTGCGATCCAAGAGGGTGTGCGCCAGATCGACCCGCAAAGCGAAAGTGCGGCCCGCATGGGGCAGATCAACTCGCTGGAAAGTGAAAAACAGCGGCTAGAGCTTGTGCTGCAGTCCCGCCTGAACGTGGACCGGCCAAGCGAGGTACAGGTACAATCCCTGCGTGACCAGATCGCCAATATCGACAACCTGATTTCGGACTTGCGCGACCAGCTTGTCGGTGGCGCAGGCGAAGAAATATCGCTGGCGGCGCGGAACACGGAATTGCGGACAGCCGAAGAAAACTACTCTTTCCAGACTGCGATGGTCCAGCAGGCGCTGACACAGATGGAAACGGCCCGCATTGAAGCGAACCGTCAGGTCCGATATCTGTCGCAGAGCGTGCGCCCGGTCATCCCCGATCAGGCCAGCTATCCACGTGCTTTTGAAAACACGGTCCTGGCGTTCTTGATCTTCTCAGGGATCTACCTGATGGTCTCGATTACCGCTTCGATCCTCCGCGAACAGGTCAGCTCATGATGCATAATGTAAATATCGGTGACCTTTCGGTCAGCAATGACAACCCGCTTTTGGTGATTGCTGGCCCCTGCCAGTTGGAAAGCACAGACCACGCGCAGATGATCGCAGGCAAGATGGCCGAGGTTTGCGCGGCCCATGGTGCGCAATTCATCTTCAAAGGCTCTTATGACAAAGCCAACCGCACGTCGCTGAGCGGGAAACGCGGTCTTGGGATGGACGAAGGCCTGAAGGTCATGCAATCGGTCAAAGACAGCATCGGCTGTCCGACCCTGACAGACATTCACGCGCCCGAGCATTGTGCAACTGTGGCCGCGGTTTGCGATGTCATGCAGATCCCTGCATTTTTATGCCGCCAAACCGATCTGCTGCTTGCCGCTGGCGAAACCGGCGCGGTGATCAACATCAAAAAGGGGCAGTTTCTGGCCCCTTGGGACATGCCCAATGTTGTCTCCAAAATCGAAAGCACGGGCAACAAGCGCATCATGCTGACCGAACGGGGCTCCTCTTTCGGGTATAACACGCTGGTCGCGGATATGCGGTCTTTGCCAATCATGGCGCGCACTGGCTATCCGGTCGTGATGGATGCGACCCACTCGGTCCAGCAACCCGGCGGCATGGGCGGATCATCTGGCGGACAGCGCGAATTCGCACCTGTGATGGCGCGGGCGGCCGTTTCTTTGGGGATCGCCGCGGTCTTTATCGAGACGCACGAAGACCCAGACAACGCCCCATCCGACGGGCCAAACATGATCCCGCTGGATCAGATGGATGCACTGATCAAAAGCCTGATGGGTTTTGACGCGCTGGCCAAGGCAGACCCGTTGCGCGTGTGACAGGGCCGGTTTGCCTGCTATAAGGGCTCATTGCCTGAGGGGTTCACTGCATGCGCGTATTTTTGATCTTTGCTCTATTTTTTACGTTTGCGCAGCCCGCCGCCGCGCAAGAGGCAACCGGCACAATCGCAACGGAAACCTCTGCCCAGCAAGATGCCGCCATCGCGCTGCGTATTCGCGAAATCCTCGGCGAATTGGGCGATTATGAAGATGTCACCGTAACAGTGAACGAAGGTGTGGTGACCCTGCGGGGCACAACACCCTCTACCGTCGAAGCAGTCGCGCTCGACCCGCTGGCCGCCCGTGTCGAGGGGGTGGTGGCTGTCCGCAATCAGGTGACTGAAACGACAGACATCGGCGATAGGTTGAACCCCGCGATTGACCGTTTCAGGGCACGTCTGGACCAGTTCATTGCCTTCGTCCCGCTGGCGCTGATCGCCGGTGCGGCCTTTGCGCTTGTCGTCTTTTTGGGTTTCTTCATTGCACGTATGCGCCAACCGTGGGAACGGCTCGCGCCCAATACATTCATCGCCGAGATTTACCGTCAGCTTTTGCGTATCGCCTTCGTCATCTTCGGCATTGTGATCGCGCTCGATATCATCAACGCCACTGCGCTGCTGAGCACGATCCTTGGTGCTGCGGGCATCATCGGTCTGGCCTTGGGCATTGCGGTGCGCGACACGGTGGAGAATTTTATCGCCTCCGTCATGCTGTCGTTTCGCCAGCCGTTCCGGCCCAATGACACGGTCGAGATCAACGGTGATATCGGTAAGGTCATCAGGCTGACCAGTCGCGCCACGATTCTTTTATCCTTTGACGGCAACCACATCCGAATCCCCAACTCATCGGTCTTCAAGAGCCGGATCATCAATTACACCCAAAACGCCGAGCGCCGTTTCATGTTCTCGATCATGGTTGAGCGCGATACCGACCTTCAGGCGGCGCGTACACTCGTCGAGCAGACAGTTCAGGACCTTCCTTTCATCCTGACCGAGCCTGCCGCCCAAACATGGATCGAAGCGTTGCACACCGCAGGTGTCGAACTGGTTGTGACAGGCTGGGTCGATCAGAACGAGACCTCCATCGTGCGCGCGAAAGGCGAAGCCCTGCGGCAAGTAAAGCTTGCTATACAGGCCGCTGGCATCGTGATCCCCGATGCCACGCAAGCGATCCAGCTCATACGTGAGGCCAAACCGCTGCCTCAGGAGTTGCAGGAAAGCACGCGGGTCGAAGCGGTCGAGGCCAGCGAAAGCGCCGCATTGGACCGGATTGTGGACGCCGAACGGCAGGAAGAAATCACCGAAGATTTGTTGCGTCAGAACAACCTGAAAGAATAGCCACATTTCTTTGCAAAACGGGCTTGAACCAATCCCGCCTTCGCAGTATCTAGCCCCTCGCTGATGGGATGTAGCCAAGTGGTAAGGCAACTGTTTTTGGTACAGTGTACCGTAGGTTCGAATCCTACCATCCCAGCCAGCTTCTCTGTTTCAGTGTTTCGTTGATCGGCTCTTCATAGGGGTATCGGTGTAGGCTGCTTGAGGCACTACGAGAGTGCCCCAAACGTTGCCCCACCTATCGCTCGTTCGCCCGAGAATGGACCCTCAGGATCATCTCGAACCCTGGCTCGCCGTAGACCCCCTCCAACGGGCCGGTGATTGAGTAACCGCTGACGCTGTCGTCAAAGACTTGGTCGACCTCGAACAGGTGTTCTGGCCAGCCATCGAAGGCCGCGATGACGACGATGTCTCCTTCTTTAAGGTCTTGGTAGTCTTGGATACGCATTGGAAATCCTCCTTTGGTTGGTATCGTTTTAGATACGGGGTTTTGGTTGGGGGTTTGTGATGGCGAATAGTAAGGATGCTGCTCCAGACCAAAAGAGAACTGGTGTGCATCAAAGCCGAGAGATCTATGATCTGGTTCAGGGCTTTATTGGCCTGCTAACGCCCGATGGGATCTTGCTGGATGCAAATCAAAGTGCGCTTGATTTCATAGGTTGCGACCTTGATGAAGTGGTAGGCAGGCCTTTCTGGGAGACACCATGGTGGCGTGCAAGTCCCAAAGCCCGCGAGGCGGTTAAGGGCGCCATTCAAAGCGCCGCGTCTGGCGAGGCCTCGCGTTTCGAAACACAGGTTTGTAGCAAAGACGGCGAAATTGATGATATCGATTTTTCGCTGACACCGGTTTTCAACGATGATGGAGCTGTTGTTTCTCTTGTTCCAGAGGGGCACGATATCACAGATCTCAAGAAAGCGGAAAATGCACTCCAAGAAAGTCAGGACAGGCTGCAGTTGGCCTATGAAGCAGCCGAGATGGGGACTTGGGACTGGAACCTGACCAATAATCAGCTGCATTGGAGCGACCGTCAGTATGAGCTTTTCGACGTGCCAAAGACAGAAAACCCAATACATATCGAAACCGCACTAGCAAATATTCATCCTGACGATCTTGATCCAATATTGACTGCAATTCGGAACTGCGTTGAAAAAAACCTACCATTGCGAGAGGAGTTTCGTGTTATCCACCGAAGCGGCGAAGTGCGTTGGCTCGTCGGTCAGGGCAACCCACGTCATCATGGCAAGGACAGCAAACCAAGCTCCATGATTGGGGTAAATTACGATATCACTGATCGAAAGAGGTTCGAGCTGGAGATTGCTCAATCGAATTTGGAATTAGAGGTACGGGTTTCTGATCGGACACGCGCGTTGGAACAGGAAATGCAACAGCGCCAAAAAGCAGAGCGCGCTCTTGCACACTCACAGCGATTTGAACTCATAGGCCAACTTGCGGGTGGGGTTGCGCATGATTTCAATAACTTATTAGCGGTGATTGGTGGAAACCTTGAGTTGGCCTCGATGCGGACAGCGGACGAACAGATCATTGAACTGCTGAATGATGCGCGTGAAGCTGTAGAGACCGGTGCAAGTGTAAACCGGCGTTTGTTGTCCTTTGCACGGCAGCGCGAGCTTGAGCCAGTAGCACTGGATGTGAATGACCGAATTATCAAAGCTAGGCGGCTGTTGGAACGAACGCTTGGTGAAAAAATCGTCTTGGAGACCAGTCTTTCGCCCGAATTATGCGAGGCACGTCTCGACCCAGGCGAACTCGACAGTGCAATTTTGAATCTTGTGTTGAACGCACGCGATGCAATGCCATCTGGAGGCACACTCGTCATTTCTACGCGCAATTATAGACTTGGTGACGAAGAAGTTGAATCCATCCCCGAGGCCCAAACGCGAGACTATGTTCAGGTTTCCATCTCTGACACGGGCGTTGGAATGGCACCAGATGTGCTTGAAAAAGCACTGACGCCGTACTTTACGACTAAACCACGCGGAAAAGGCAGTGGCCTAGGTCTGAGTTCAGTTTTTGGATTTGCTGCGCAGTCAGGCGGATTTGTCAGGATTAAGAGTGAGGAAGGTGAAGGTACAATCGTCCACATCTACCTACCTCACAGTGCGACACCATCAGGCGCAGAGATGCTGGATGATCCAAGAACCGATTTGCCACTAGGGCAAGGAGAACTGATCCTTTTGGTGGAGGATGAAGAAAAAGTGCGACAGATGACGCACAAACGTTTGATTGAACTGGGCTACAATGTTGTTCAGGCAACGACAGGTGCAGAAGGAACCGCGGTATTAGAGAGCAATCATACAATATCCTTGGTCTTCAGTGACGTCCGGATGCCGGGGGCGATGTCGGGCTACGATCTTGCAAAGTGGACGCTTGAGAACCGCGAAGATGTCGGTGTCTTGTTGACATCCGGTTACAACGATCTTTCGGCAGAGGAACATCAAAACGTTAATTTGCTTGCCAAACCGTATTCCTTGCGAACTCTTGCATTCGCTCTTCGTAGTGCTTTATCTGCGCCGCGCGACCGATAGTCTGAGACTGTGGACCGCAGATAACTTTAGATATTGCTCGATATGGAAATATGCCGCACGATGAATGTTCTAAAATTTATTTGTTGCCTAGGAATGTCTGACGCCAGCACTTACGGGTCCAAATCGGAGGCAGGCAACCAATCCTGAATTTTTTGCTCTTACAGTAGGAGACCGGCCACCCTGCTAAGTCCTTACCAATGAGGGCAAAGGGCAAGTTGGCGTTATTCTGCGGGTGTTGCGGGAGGCCAGAAAGTGGTTCACTGCCAAGCACAGGACTTGGTGCTAGGCTTCCAAAATGTTATTTTGCGCCCTCCAAGCCGCCAGCCGCGCCTGATAGCCAGCAGTCCGAACAACCCGCTCCTCACGCCACTTCTTCAGATCTTCACGCTGCTCAGGCTCTACCTCATCCAGCCCGACACCACTCGCCGACACAGGTAGCGGTCGCCCAACTACCGCCTCGCTGGCATCAACCATCACCCGCTTCAACTCTCCAACCCTCGCGTAGTCAACGATGAAGCTGTCATGCACCGACAGGACCGGGACTTCGATGGCTGTGAAGTAGCGGTGGACCCGCTCAGCGATCTTGCTGTCAACGTTCATCAACCGAATGCCTTGGTCAGCGAAGATGCAGGTCTCGAGGTGGGGGTGTTTGGCAATCAGGGCCTCGACTAACTGCTCAAGGTCCTTGTTGGTCATGCCCTTTCCCATATGCCCCTCAGGCCATTCACCTCTGAATGATCGAAAGGCTGACTGCTTATCCTGAGCGTTGAGGGAGGTGAGCAGGAGCTTCTTAACCAGCGCTCTTTGCAGTTCTGGTGGCGTTCCCGGCACTGTGCCTTGCGGCAGTTCGTAGGGGTCACCTTCGATCTCGACACCTTGCTCAGCGCTAAGGATCTGGACGTGCAAGCCCTTGAAGTCGACCTCGACCGTGGGGACGTCATTGATCAGGATGGTCTGGCGGTGGGCTGAGTTCACCATCTGCCACCAGCCACCATAGAACCGCCCGTTGCAGCCCCAGTCACCCCGACTGTAGACGCGGCGGAGGAAGTGGTAGTGAGGCCCGAAGCGCTGGACGGTATCCTTGCCTCGGTCCTGCCCCGTCACCAGTTGCGGCTCTTCAAGCTCGGGGAGGTCGATGTAGTTTGCTGCCAGCACCCGATTATAGGCCCTGAGCTCATCGCGTTGGCGGTTGGTCTCCTCGGTATCTTCATACTCCACCAGCCGATCATCAGCACCTCTGAGGATGATGCATTCCTCGGTCTCGATGCGGCGGATGTCATCGCGGGTGACCTGTGTGGCTTGGAACAGCGCCTGAAGCGCCTCTGAGGGCCTTATCCGAGTTGTTCTGTTCCCCCCAGACCCTGCCCCGCTGTAGGAACCCTTGGCGACGTCTAGCAGGCCGACGTCAATGAGCTTCCTGATCACCTGAAGGATGTGCTTGCTGATGTGCAGGGCGTTATAGCGCGACCCCGTGTCATAGGCGTTGACGTTCATCGACACCCCGATGCTCAGTTCCGTATCTTCCAGCCAAGCCACGTAGCAGTCCAAGAGTAGTATCTTGAGCTGGTCCTTGAAGGGGGTTTTGGGCTTCGGACCGGGCTTGGGCTTATCCTCATCAGGGAAATGCTCTGCCCAGATCCGCTCCACCAAGCCTGCGACTTCGGGGTGATCTGACCAGCGGTGAACGTCGATGGGCCTGCTATGCCAAGGGTCGAATATTCCTACCATCGCTACCTCTGCTACTCCCCTTCTCTCTATGCTGGGGGGATGGATTAGGGGGATAGACTCTCCCTCTCTCCAATACCCTTCTCCATTACTTATACCTATTACCCCACCCCCTAGGAAGAGACCTAGCAACCAGCAATACCACCACCTCTCCCCCACCCCAAGTCTCCTCCAGAGAAGCCCAGAGAGAGCCGCCTTCACTGCACCATGCTCAACCCATCCACCACCCCACCTTGCTCATCAGCGGCCCGCTCTGTGGCTCTCTGGCATATAGGATGCACCATCAGGCGTAGCCTCGAAGCTAACTGGCCTAACGGGGTGGATCACAGGTATCTCTAGCTGTTCCCAAGCCTGCACGACTGGGAAACGGCACTCCCGCTACACCCGCAGAGGGGGCCTTCGGGCCCTCTCCACCAACGACGGGGTCAGATGGCGGACATTGGATAGATTGGGGGCTAAGGTCTGCTAGGTGGACGAAGCTTCCGATGACCGGCCAGCACAGCGTCTCAACCAATGGGATGTGAGCAATTCCTGCCGCATTCTCACCAATTAAGTCAAATGAGCCGTAATTTTACCCTAGGTTGCACTTTTTGCTGCCCAGACAAAGCCAAGTAACGCCTCTATCCCAGACCTGCAGCGAGGTCTTGGAGAAAAGTCATGGTTACATCCACGAAGCTTCACAGTCAGTTACAGCGTAGATCGACCACGCTTGATTTTGTTGATAGCGGCGGCAAATTCATTATCGAAGAGCGGAGCAAGCACGATGCGACGCGTCACATCGCCGATGCGGCTCTTTGCATCGTCGCCGGTGTGGTGCTGCTGGGATGCTACCTGCTGTTCATCCTCCCCCAGATTGCCCTGTTCAATGATAACTTTGGTGTCAGCTTGTCGGTGGTAATGGTCGGTATTTCACTTTCGCTCTATGCATTCGCGACGCGGGGTTTCAGATCGCAGGTTGGTTTTGACAAGTTGAAGAAGCAGTTCTGGATCTGCAAATTGAATGCCCAGGGCCATGCACGGATCGTCACCCATTTCACGAGGACAGATGTCCAGAGTTTCTTCATTCGCCGCCCGGAAGCCTCCTTCAAAGACGCGGCGCTTTGCGCACGCATTCACGGTAAATTCGGCCCAGTCACGCTTCTGCGTGGGAGATTGGAAGAAATCGAAGCGGCACACAGCGAGCTGTGCGAACAGATGCGTGATGATAAAATCGCAGCAGCCGTCAAACCTGTCCGTAAGGTTAACGCTAGTGGCGCTGGCCTGATGGCCAATTTCCGCGCAGGTTCAGTATGATGCACTTCCTATCCGCTGCAGCTACCGTTTCAAGGTGCCTCAGCGTCGGCTCAGACAAGTTTACGATCCAGCGTCAATTGGTTAGCGGAGTGAGAGGTTGATGGCCCAGAATAATAGAGCCGCTCACATTGCACTTGTTGCATCCAGACCTGATGATGCTTTATCGCATGGGCCTGCAGATAGTGGCTCAGCGTTTCTTGCCAAACAGCAAGAAGGACCGGCCAGCCAACTCATTGAGGCAGGCCACCCCCAAGACCAACGAAAAACCCAGACTTCCAGAGCAACAAAGCCAAAATGCTCAACGCTCTGATAGCTGGATCCGTGCTGAATTAACCAAACAGGCAATGCTCGCGATTGAATACTGCCCTGAAACTGCTTCTGCATGGGCGACAGTTCAAAAACTCCCGAGAAAGTACCAAAACTGCTTTTTGCAAATCGTTGGCGCAAAACCTCAGCAAGACGCGCGAAAGCTCGCGGCCATGCTCTTGGCCAAATACCGGAAAGTGGTGAGACCTTACGGTAATGACGAGGCGAATAATGCTCTCGCCAATGCGCGCACCATCAGCGCCGAGGCCGAAGCGGAATTCATGATGGTCTACGACCTGCTTGGCGAAAAGGTCAAACCCTGCGGAATTGCTGAGAAGAATCGAGACCAAATTCGGACCCTCACAACAGACGTTAATTGCACTCGAACAGGAAAAAGAAGCACGCGAACAAAAAGTGCGGCAGCAGCAAACTCTTGAGCGGGAGGCCCAAGAAAAAGCAGCCCGAAAGCAAAAGGCCCTGGAACAGGAGGCCGCAAAGCGGCAGGCCGAGGAACGGGCAGCTCGAGAGAGGGACGCGAGAGAGCAGGAGGACCAAGAGCGGAGAACGCGAGAAGCTCTCGAGGCCTTGAAAGCTCTTGAAGCGCAAATGCAGGATGCACAAGAACAGGCGGCAAGTAAGCGGAAAAGACAAGAAGCTCTGGACCGGCAGGCACTCAGGGCGCAAGAAGCATTGGTGCGCAAAGCGCTCGTGCAAGAAGTGGGAGGTCGCTATCCCAGTCATGTACGCAACCTAGCGCTTCCGGTCCTGCTACTTCCGCTCCTCGCTGCCGCAATTCATGCAGTCAAATAGTGTATGATGATAAAACAGAACGGCAGTCCTTCGAGTGTTTGCGCAGCGGAATAAATGGCTCATGTCCGCAGCGACATGCACTAATGAATGCTCTGGGCTCTTTGCAGAACTTTGCTGCGCGATGCTTGGATGACCGCTGTGCGGGCTCTCCGGCCTCTCACTAAGCTAGACATAAGGACCTGAACGGGACGTTTTGCCAAAGTGGTATGACTTCAATCGGGACGCATGAAGCCACATGGACGCCCCAATTGCATCCTACATGCCCCAATTGCATCTTAGATGCCTTGAAAACATCCTGCTTACAGCAACAACTTGCCATTCTGTGCGCCCATACCAGCTACTAAGCAACCCAAGTTCACGAGTTAATATTTCTGAGAAATCTAGGCAGACCGTGTTGCTAGGCTGCATTTTTGGTGAGGAATATCGCTATGAAAAACTTGAGAATGATTGCTGCGGGCATGGTTACTGTCTCTTCGCTGGGGCTTGCGACGCCCGGCTATGCGCAGGACGAACGCATTTGCCTTGATGGCTCCGTTGCGGATGGGACTTGCATGTGGGTCGCAGATAAGGCGTCCTTCTTGAAAGATTGGTACGGCAACAACGGCCACAACGGCAACGGTGGAAATTCCGGTAACAATGAGAACGGTGGCAGTTCCGGCAACAATGGGAACAGCGGCAACGGCGGTAACAGCGGTAAGCGGCAATTCCGGCAGCAATGGGAACGGCGGCAACGGCGGTAGCAACGGCAATAACGGCTTTGGCAACGGCGACCAAGCTGCGCCAGGCAACTCTGCCACGAACAACAATGCTGAAAACGCCGGGGCAACAGAGGATTATAACCCTGACGGCACCGCAAACAGCCCTGGAAATTCCGGTAGTAATGGCAACGGCGGTAGCAAGGGCAACAATGGCTTTGGCAACGGTGATCAAGTTGCACCAGGCAACTCCGCCACGAATAACAATGCTGAAAACGCCGGGGCAACAGCGGACTATAACCCTGACGGCACCGCGAACAGTCCTGGAAATTCCGGTAGTAATGGCAACAATGGAAATAACGGCAACAAAAATAAATAGGACACTGGCTGAGCGCACAGCCCTGCTACAAACTCCAAGTCTTTAAAGGCTTGGGGTTTGTGGACCTTCGAGACTATGTTGTCAGCTTTGAAGGAAAATTTTGATGTGCATCAGCATCTAGCGGGCCCAAACAATCTGAGCCGCCTGTAGCCCTCCCCCTGTCTTCCCCGAACCTTACAGCGGACTATCGACGGGTCACGTCATGAACGGGTGGTCTGGAATGGCCATGCCTGCACCCAATCAACAGTCTCCCAGTCAATTGCGTCTGCAGGCACCGCTTTGATGATATGAAGACGATATTTCTGGCGCATCTTATCATCGGCATCAATGTCATGAGCAGAGAGCATGAGGTCGACCGCTGTTTCAACATCGAGACTTAACGGCTTCTTGGTGCCAGTGCGGTCCCGCACGATGTCGAGCGCTATCGCTTCTTCTTTGGCAGATGTCTTGGTCGCTCCCTCTTTCTCATGCACATGGAAAAATGGGACGAAGGTATGTGGGTACATTTTCATAGTTATCACCGTCACTTACAACATTAACGCGTCTACAGGTGTCCCGAACGGGTTTTCCACCTCTACATTTATTACGATAACCGAGTATCCTGCCGAAATTGAGGGTTAATGATGGCGTTTTTTAGCAATATCAAATCAGCCTGCCAAAAGCGAAAACCACATATCAAACACGGCGACGACGGTCTAGCTCGAGGGAATTTCAGTCATGAACTGGCAGCTGGCCTTATGGTGATCACGTCGCTTCTCAGAAGATACAGAAGCGCACCCACCGCGCTTATGCTGTTAACCACTGCTATGCTGAGAGGGAACAGCATCGCTAGCCCTTACCTGGCTTTGTATGCCATTGGCGCGCACCGGCAATGGCCAAGCTTCGGACGAACACGCAGTGCGATCTTCAGAAGCGTGCATGGCGACCTGAGACTTTATTTCGTCATACGTCCGCTGGCCAAGGCGCGCGGATCGGCGCATCCGATGATCGCAGAATTTCCCCGTGAAAGCCCCATCTTGGCGCAGACGGATTCTGATGGCGCGTTTCCAGGCTCAACGCCGGTCATGAAATCGCCAAATCCGAACCGTGCTTCCATCTCAAGCACAGCGTGCGCTCCAAGAACGAGAGATAGCCGCTGACCACGCCGCGCAGGGTCTGTAGCAAGCATACCCCACCATGCCTGCATGCCATGTGTGGGGTGATCTTCATGGGCATAGGCAGAGGACGCCGCGCAAGAAACGACCTTCGCGGTGCGGTCCACGGCCACCAGACAGACAGCGGGCCGCAAGAGACCGCGCAAGACCTCGCCGCAGAGAGGCAGGACACCGCAGCCCAATGCCATCTCGGCTAAAGATGCCAATGTTCCATCTGCTGTAGATGCATCCAGACGCGACATCGTCAGGTCCTCAGGCAAGGAAAGGGTCGCAACAATCTCTCGAGCCGCCTCAAAGGCGGAGCCAGCCCCCTGCCACTTATCATAGTGCATCGGCACCAACCCGCGCGCCAACAACGAAGACTTGATAGCTTCAACTTGGTCCAACGGGACAGCACCGTAGGCCGCGTTGCCCTGAACTGTGGCCAAGGCTGCAAGTTGATCGATGTCGCCGTCCTCAGGTCCAACCAAGCCAACCGTGCGACCGTAATAGCTGTAGCGCTTGTCCTGACCCAGCAAAGCGGCCATCCCCCGGCCACGTCGCAACACCGCGCGTTGATCGTCGTTTCCAAAGAACTCATCTTTCACCATTGCCCGACCCTTCATGATGCGCCAAGGCAAGTCTGGGGGATGAAAGTTCAAGGGTCAAAACAATACTAGAACCGGAGCACTGCGTTCGGATTTAACCCACAGACAGCGGCCCACTCTATGCAGCTCTGGCATAAAAAAAGCAAAGTGGGGGACCCCGGCAGCCGAAGCCGCCGAGGTTAGTGTCATGAGAGCTTCCTGTTGACGACGTAGTCAGCCAGCACCTGCCAGTAGTGGTCAGCATTGCGGAAGCCCTGAGCTTGCGCAGCCTGGTCTTCAGCAGCAGCACGAGAGAGCCCGCCATCGTACTGGACTATGGCCGCCCTCTCCTCGAAGGCATCGATATCCGGGATCAGCAAGGCAGCCGTATCCCGTCCACGATTCCCCGCTTCTGCTCATCGCTGATGCCTGCCGAGTAGATGCCATAGGTCAGGCGGTTCTCCGATCGGGCGGACTGATGACCCACCAGAGAGGCGGTGAAGTGCTCAGGGACCCCGGTGCGCTCGCACTGGGTGATGAACCACTTGCGGGTCGAGTGGAACACCAGCCCTGGACGGTCGATGCCCAGCTTGCCTCCTGAACTTGGCAAACTCCTTGGTGACCACCGAGACAGTCAGATCAGGAAACAGCCGATCGTCAGGCATAGAGGGTAGTAGGTCAGCCAGCACCCCGTGAAGTGGGATCACCCGCTCCGCTGCATCGGTCTTCAGCAGCCGCACCCGGTTAGGACGAACCTGAGCAAACCACCCCAGATTACCCTTCCAGACCAGATCCTCTCTGAGCAAGCCAGTCGCTTCCCCTGACCGCATGCCTGTGAGGAGGCAGAACAGCAGGACCCGCCCTATGACAGGGTGAGCTGCATCGAGCATCAGCGTCACCTCTTCGTCGCTGGGGACAGCATAGGACGCCACCCTGCCCTTCTGGTCGATCCTGACTGCTGAGAAGTCCAGCTGGGGGCTGTGACCCTCATGGTAGGCCCAGTCGAGGAAGTGAGAGACCTGCGAGAGGATCCGCTTCTGCGTCTGCGCCGTGATCTTCCCCGACCCTGACTTGGCGACGAGCTGCTCCAGCCCCAGAGACCGGTTCCGGAACGACTTGCCAACGTGTGGTGAGAGCTGCGCTACCAGTGACGCGAACTTGCGACCGTCGCTCCGTGAGAGTGACCCGATCTGCCGTGACCCGTAGAGCGAGACCAGCAGACCCACCGAGAACCTGACTGACTTGAAGCCTCCGGGCCGTAGCTGGTCAGAGCGTCGTCGTAGATAGTCGCTGGCTAGCTCTCTGACCGTCTTGCGCCCAATGATCGGGTTCGACGGGGTAAAGACCGGAGCGGCCACTTTGATCGGCTCAGGCCGCTCGATGACGATGCCTTCACGGGCCTTGGCGACGATCTCCTCGAACGTCGCGTTGACCTCAGCTGCTCGCTGCTTGGCTGTCCGAGCATCACCGGTCTTGAGGGACTGCTTCAGCGCCTGCCCCAGCATCGGCTGCAGGTCGCGGGGATAGTTGCGGCGATACAGCCACGTCTGTTGTTTGAGATACGCGTAAGGAATGCGCATGGCTCCTCCTTTGGGGCAACCGCCCCAGATTGAATGTTGAGTTGGAATTTTTGATGGGCTTCAGCGGCTTTGATGGTTTGGAGAGTTCCCAGCCACCAAGGAGAGGTCAGGTTCCCCGTATTGACCCGCCAGCGGCCCCGTCAGGGCCACTCCTGTGATGCAGTCGTCGTGGACTTCTTCGACGCAGAACAAGTGTTCAGGCACGTCATCGAAGGCCTGGATGGTCACGACATCGCCCGGACGGATCGCTTCAGTCATTGCCGCGCCTCCAGGTCGCGACCAGTGCTAGCAGCACCACCGCACCAACAGTTGGATGAGATCGAGACACCACCCAGAGGACTGTCGTGATGACGGCCTTCGAGGTGGGCGCAAAAAGAAAACCCCCGGCGAGAACGCCGAGGGCTGATAAGGTCTTCATAGCTTAGCTCCTGTAATTGCTTCTATTTTAGATACAGGAGAAAAAACGGACAGAACAAGTCTTGCCTGTCGAGTGTACCAGCAACTAGTGTAGGGGCAGCCCCCCAACGCTTCGGCAAATTGTGAAAACAGATCAAAATTGAGGTAAACTAGTGGCCAACATCAGCGTTGTAGAAGCAACCGTTGACGGGCTCAGCGTGGGTTTTGTTAGCTCTGGGCTTGCTAGCGTCGATGTCTGGGAACTTGATGATACGATCGACGTCTTCGACTTTTCTGGCCCCATCGACATTACGATAGACTTCGATGATGCTCCAATAGGTGGGCAAAACACGGCTGATCCATTTGTGATCAATTCCGAAGGCAACCTTGGAACGCTCTTTAGCGACTATACATTAACTGTGAATCAGGATGGTGTTGTCACGCTGACGATTGATCGCGCAGACTTCCTCCAAGCCGGGACAGCTAGTTTTTTCATTGAAGGCGGCGGCGACGATGGGGACGAAGTGCGCATCCGTTTCATCTGCTTTGCGCAGGGCACATTGATTGACACACCCACTGGTCCCAAACCAATCGACCGAGCTCCTATCAAAGGGGGACCTGTCATAACACATTGGGTAGCGGGGCTAAAGCGATAAGTTGGGTCGGATCAAGGACCCTCAACAAAGCCGCGCTCGAGAGAAATCCGCATTTGCGGCCTATCACGATACAGGCGAACGCTTTGGGGCCAAAGAACCCTTCATCCGATCTCACAGTTTCACCACAACACCGCATCCTTCTGAACACCCCTACGGTGCAATTGCACTTCTGGCTTGAGGCGGCGTTGGCCCCCTGCCAAGGGCCTAATTGACCATCAGAAGGTCAAGGATCAGCGATCAAGACTCCGTCACCTACTATCATCTCATGTTTGACCGTCACGAAATCATCTGTTCCAATGGGACATGGTCCGAAAGCCTATTTCCGGGCCAACAGTCCATGTTGGCACTTGATGATGCGGCAAGGGCGGAGGTGTTGGAGCTTTTTCCCGAACTGGCACTCGACGACACTGGCTTCGAGCCAGCAGCCCCATTCTTGACGGTCAATGAAACAAGGGTTCTGGCGGGCCAGTCTGTCCAGCACTCCGGGGAGATTGAGCATCGTGGCACACGATAAGAAAGATCATGCAGAGTTTCCAAGTGCTGGCAAGCAACGCGCCATGGGAGAGTTGCTTTTTCTCGCGATAAGAAGCGGAGAGTATGCACGCATACCGATTGGGCGCTTTCATGACTTGCTGGAACCTGCAATCGACCACAAACAGTTACACATTTTTCGGTTTGATGACGTCCCTAGAGGCGCTCTACTGTGGGCCAAGATGTCACGAGAGGCCGAGCAGCGTTTTCTGACCGGGGAGCGAATGTCGCACGATGACTGGAACAGCGGGGATCGCACCTGGATCGTCAGCTTTCTGGCCCCTTATCCCAAGATGGCGGCGCATATGGTCCGCTGGATCAAGAAGGGCAAAGACCTGCCTGCACGAAAGTTTAGCCACCTGCGGTTGGTCCCCAATTCGACCAAAATCAAGTCGGTGATCGAAATTGACCTGGATGGTCCCTCAGGTACGCGCATTCAGGCAATGCGCTTTGAGGCCTACCAATCCCGACGGCTTGACCTAGAGACTCTGGCGCGGCTTCTAATTCCACACTCTATTGAGAAGGTGGCCTGAGCAGCTTAGGAGAACACCAAGCACCGCAGCGGCGAACAGGCAGTAGGAACACACGAGCAAAAAAAGGTGGTGTGATCACAACGCCCCAACCGCTGCCCCAAAGGCCAGCCGCCTTCGCAGTATCTAGCCCCTCGCTGATGGGATGTAGCCAAGTGGTAAGGCAACTGTTTTTGGTACAGTGTACCGTAGGTTCGAATCCTACCATCCCAGCCAGCGTCTTCCCTCAAACCAGACCGTTCGCACTTGCTTTGCTTTCATGCGGCAAGTTCAAAGGCTTGTGCCGCATGTCATTCAGCGCAGACCCGTAACCGAGACGCATTCAGCCCTCACATCCCCCAAAGTCTGCGCCGGCCATTTCCGCGGTAGCAGTTTGCGGTTCAACGATGCTGATGTGATGCAGATTAGATGCGCTGCTGTTGAGACGTTGTCCCGGGGTTCAGCTTGCCTACTGATGTGGCAATCAGAGGGTCGCGAGCAGCTGGCGTTGCGCGGACCAGTCCGACGGCAGGCCATGTTGCTTCACCCAGTCAGACGTAAAACCAACCGGCTGGGTGCCATCGAGCACATCGCGGATGATGTCGGGCGCGAGAAAGGCGAGGTCGATCATTTGCTGGATGCGCCGTTTGGATGTGTTCTCGTCTGTGGCGACCTCGTCAAAGGTTTTGCCGGATTTGATCTGTTCAAACCAGTGATGCGCCTTGGCGATATTAC
>CALNYU010000015.1:0-49700 GCA_942490805.1 uncultured Alphaproteobacteria bacterium
ATGGTGCTGTGAGAGAGGATTGAACTCTCGACCTCACCCTTACCAAGGGTGTGCTCTGCCACTGAGCTACCACAGCATCCGTGGATCGGGGAATTAGACGCAATCGCCCTTTGGTGCAAGCCCTCTCTGGACGGTTTTTGCGTGTATTGATAAGACCGCCCTCATGAGCGACAAAGACAGCAAGCCCAAAGCGGACAAGACCGCCAAAACCCGTGAAGATCGGTTGAAGGCGGCGTTGAAGGCCAATATGGCCAAGCGCAAGGCGCAAGCACGCGCGCGGGCGGTGGCCCCGCCCGCAGAAAAGAAAGAGTAGGCAGGCATGGATTCCATCGTTGTCACAGGCGGCACGCCGCTCAATGGCAAAATCGCAATTGCAGGGGCCAAGAATGCGGCCCTGACGTTGATGCCTGCGACGTTGTTGTCGGAAGAGCCTTTGACCCTGACCAATGCACCCCGCCTGTCGGATATCGCGACGATGACCGCGCTGCTGCGATCGCTGGGCGTTGAGGTAACGTCGATGCAGGATGGCAAAGTGCAGGTGCTGTCCAGCCACGCCATGACATCGACCACGGCGGATTATGAGATCGTGCGCAAGATGCGCGCCTCGAACCTTGTGCTGGGCCCCCTTCTCGCGCGGCATCATCAGGCTGTGGTGTCCCTGCCCGGTGGTTGCGCCATTGGTGCCCGTCCGATGGATATTCACGTCACAGCGCTTGAGGCGATGGGGGCAGAGATTGAACTGAAAGACGGCTATCTACATGCCAAGGCCCCCGGCGGGTTAAAGGGCGCGCGGGTGCCGTTGCGCTTTGCCTCTGTGGGCGCGACAGAGAATGTGCTGATGGCGGCGACTTTGGCCAAAGGCACGACCGTGATTGAGAATGCGGCGCGTGAACCTGAGATTGTTGATTTGGCGAAATGTCTGCGCAGCATGGGCGCGCATATTGAGGGCGAAGGCACCAGCACGATTACCATTGAAGGTGTTGATCGCCTGGGTGCTGCGACCCATCCCGTTGTGACAGACCGGATTGAATTGGGCACTTATATGCTGGCCCCAGTCTTTGCCGGTGGTGAGGTAGAGTGTCTGGGCGGGCGTCTTGATCTGGTAGGGTCGTTTGTTGAAAAACTGGACGCCGCTGGTGTGGATGTGACCGAAACGAAAGATGGTTTGAAGGTCAAGCGCCGCACCGATCGTGCGATGGCGGTTGATGTCACCACCGAAGTTTTCCCCGGTTTTCCGACCGATTTGCAGGCCCAGATGATGGCGATGCTGTGTACCGCTGACGGCACATCGGTGCTGGAGGAAAAGATTTTCGAGAACCGCTTTATGCATGCGCCCGAATTGATCCGCATGGGTGCGGATATCGAGGTGCATGGCGGTGTCGCGACGGTCCGCGGTGTG
Source organism: uncultured Alphaproteobacteria bacterium (assembly GCA_942490805.1). Lineage (GTDB taxonomy): Bacteria > Pseudomonadota > Alphaproteobacteria > Rhodobacterales > Rhodobacteraceae > Yoonia. The sequence goes on from CALNYU010000015.1 coordinate 1,400, forward strand.
GACCGCTTGAAAGGTGCGCCTGTGATGGCCACCGATCTGCGCGCCTCGGTGTCCTTGATTCTCGCCGGTCTGGCCGCAGAGGGCGAAACGACCGTGAGCCGGATTTACCACCTTGATCGCGGGTATGAGCACATCGAAGAAAAGCTGCGCGGTGTGGGCGCACAGATTGAACGGGTGTCGGCATGAGCGAAGATGCAACATTTGAGGATGGGCGCGAGGCGCCGTTGCGCCTGAAGGCGCTGGATGCCGAGGATCTGGCTGTGATCGCGGCCCTCGTGCAGGACGCGGTTTTCCCGGCAGCCGAAATGAAATGGGATCGCAAGGCCCGCCGCTTTGCGATTTTGCTCAATCGTTTCCGCTGGGAGGATGCACCCAAGGCCGAGGCGCGCAAGCGCAGCTATGAGCGGGTGCAGGCGGTTCTGGCGGTCGAGGATGTGGTCAAGGTGCAAAGCCAAGGCGTCGATAAAGCCGATACGGATATGGTTTATTCGCTGTTGTCGCTTGCGTTTTTGCCCGGTGAGGATGGCACAGGCCGTGTGGAATTGACCCTTGCAGGCGATGGCGCGATCGCGTTGGAGGTCGAGGCCTTGGAGGTTGTGTTACGCGATGTGACGCGGCCCTATGTGGCCCCATCCAACAAAGCACCCTCGCATCCTGAATAAAACACTCCCAAGTGACCATTGAAGCACCTTGCCTGCCCCGCTATGTCGTGGCCCTGCAAGGAGTGATGTGATGCCACAGTTTCTATCCACAACCGACACCGATTTTGAAGCCCGCTTTACCGCCCTTTTGGGGGCAAAGCGCGAAGATAGCCCGGATGTCGATCATATCGTGGCGGAAATTATCGCAGATGTCCGTGCGCGCGGTGATCAGGCGGTGCTGGAGCTGACCGCGAAATTTGACCGGCTGGAGCTGACAGCGCAGACGATGCGCTTTGGTGCCGATGAGATTGAAGCGGAATGTGCCAAGGTGGATGACGCGGATCGCGCGGCACTGCAACTCGCCGCAGAACGCATCCGCGCCTATCACAGTCGCCAGATGCCTGATGATGCGCTGTGGACCGACCCTGACGGAGCGACCCTTGGCTGGCGTTGGACCCCTGTTTCTGCTGCTGGGCTTTATGTGCCGGGTGGATTGGCGTCTTACCCGTCTTCGGTTTTGATGAACGCAATTCCAGCTAAAGTGGCGGGCGTGGAGCGCCTTGCCATCGTGGTGCCTACACCGGATGGTATCACCAATCCGCTGGTGCTGATGGCCGCCCGCATTGCCGGTGTGGACGAGATTTACCGCATTGGCGGCGCGCAAGCCATTGCCGCCCTTGCCTATGGAACCGAGACGATTGCCCCCGTGGATAAGATCACAGGGCCGGGCAATGCCTTTGTCGCCGCCGCCAAGCGCCGTGTGTTTGGCAAGGTGGGCATTGATATGATCGCAGGCCCCTCCGAGATTTTGGTGATTGCCGATAAGGACAATGATCCTGACTGGATCGCGCTTGATCTGTTGAGCCAAGCCGAACACGACGAAAGCGCGCAGTCGATTCTCATCACTGATGATGCGGCTTTTGGGCAGGCTGTCGCAGCGGCGGTCGATAAGCGGCTTGAGACATTGGAGCGCCGTGCGATTGCGGGGGCAAGCTGGCGTGATTTTGGTGCGGTGATTACCGTGAAGGATTTTGATGAGGCTGTCGTCCTGTCAGACCGGATCGCACCCGAGCACCTTGAGTTGTGTACTGCCGACGCCGATGCGCTCAGCGAAAAGATCACCCACGCGGGGGCGATCTTTATCGGGGGTTGGACACCCGAGGCGATTGGTGACTACATTGGTGGTCCCAATCACGTGTTGCCGACGGCCCGGTCCGCACGGTTCTCAAGCGGATTATCGGTTATGGACTTTATCAAACGCACGACCTTGTCCCGCATGACACCGGACGCGCTTGCCGCGATTGGCCCTGCGGCGGAACGGTTGGCTATATCGGAAAGCCTTGAGGCGCATGGTCTATCCGTGCGCGCGCGGCTTGACCGCCTGAATAGGGGCAAGCCATGAGCAAGATCACCCATATCGAGATTGACGACCACAATCTGCCGCCCCCCACGCCTGAGATTGATCAGGAACGGAAAGTGGCGATGTTCGATCTGTTGGAGGACAACAGTTTCGCGCTGCCTGCCCGTGAAGGACGCGAGGTGCCACCCGGCCCCTACAAGCTTGGGCTTTCCATCAAAGAACGCCGGCTTGTCTTTGATATCACACAAGAAGATGACACCCCCGCCGGTGAATTCCACCTCTCGCTTGGTCCGTTCCGGCAGGTTGTGAAGGATTACTTCCAGATCTGCGAAAGCTATTTCGACGCGGTCAAAACCCTGCCGCCCAGCCAGATCGAGACGATCGACATGGCCCGCCGCGGCATTCACAACGAAGGCGCGCGGGTGTTGCAGGAACGGCTGGAAGGAAAAGCCGACGTAGATACCGACACCGCCCGCCGCCTGTTCACTCTGATTTGCGTGCTGCACTTTGGGGGCTAGGTGATGGCGCAGGACGGCACATATGAGGCCCTACCACAGTCGGTGCTGTTTTGCTGTGACCACAATTCTGTCCGCTCGCCCATGGCCGAAGGGATCATGAAGAAGCTTTATGGCAAGCAGTGCTATATCCAATCGGTTGGCGTGAAGAATGATCTTGAAATAGATGGTTTCGCGGTCGCGGTCTGTGCGGAAATGGGCGTTGAGCTTTCCCGCCACCGGTCGCGTTCGTTTGATGAAATGGAAGACTGGGGTGACGATTTGTCGTCTTTTGATCTTGTATTGGCCCTGTCGCCTGCCAGCCAGCGGCGCGCGCTGGACCTGACGCGGTTTTATCATCTGGATGTAGAATACTGGCCGATCCTTGATCCCACAGGTCTTGGGGACAACCGCGAGGCCCGTCTTGCCCTGTATCGACAGGCCCGTGACCAGATCAGGGACCGCCTGATCGCCCGTTGGGGCCCCGGGATTGCGCAAGAGGACGACTAAGTCGGGCAAAAAGTGCAGCGTCAGAGGCGCTTGCACGATTAACGCTTGAAAAACCGCCCATTCGGGCGCATGTAAGCGCCGTCTGCAACAAGCAGATGACAGATATAGGAGATCACATGGCCAAGGAAGAACTGCTCGAATTCCCAGGTGTCGTGAAAGAACTTCTGCCAAACGCGACGTTTCGGGTCGAGCTGGAAAACGGCCATGAGATTATCGCGCATACGGCAGGAAAGATGCGTAAAAACCGCATCCGTGTTCTGGCTGGCGACAAGGTACAGGTCGAGATGACACCGTACGATCTGACCAAAGGTCGGATTAACTATCGCTTTAAATAGCGTGAAGCACAGCTTCGCGCGGCGCGGGGAAGGGATTTGCCAATGGCAAATCACAGCCGCGCTGGTGGATGTTGATAAATGACCACCCTGCCCCCAAACCCTGCATTGAAGCTTGTTCTCGGCTCCGGTTCCCCCCGGAGGCTGGAACTATTGGCGCAGCTTGGTCTGACGCCCAGTGCTGTGCGTGCGCCTGACATTGATGAAGATGTACGCAAAGGCGAATTGCCCCGCGATTATGTGAACCGCATCGCTGCCGAGAAGGTAGCGGCCGTGGATGCCGCCGATGATGAGGTCGTGCTCTGTGCCGATACCACGGTGGCGCTGGGGCGGCGGATCATGGGCAAACCTGCGGATGCGGCTGAGGCGGCGCAGTTTCTTTTTGCGCTGTCGGGCCGTCGCCATAAGGTGATTACGGCCTTGGCTGTGAAACGCGGCGCACAGGTCTGGACCAAGGATGTGCAAAGCACGGTGGCGTTCAAGCAGTTGTCGGATACCGAAGTGAACGCCTATCTGGCGTCGGATGATTGGCGCGGCAAGGCAGGTGGCTATGCCATCCAAGGGCCTGCGGGCGCGTTTATTCCTTGGATCAACGGATCTTATACAGGCATTGTCGGTCTGCCGTTGACGGAAACCGCAGGTCTGCTCACGGCGGCTGGTGTGGTTCTTTATGGAGGTGGCGCATGAAGGGCCGCATGATTGTTCTGGACCATATCGGCGAGATTGAGGCGGCGGCCTACCTCGTGGATGGCAAGCTGGATGATATCTTGATTGATCACGAAGACGCCCCGCGCCCCGGTGCGATTTTCCGTGCGATCTGTGATCGCCCCATCAAAGGCCAAGGCGGCATGATGCTGCGTCTGCCCGAGGGTGAGACTGCATTTTTGCGCCAAGGCAAGGGGCTCAAACCCGGTCAGGCGATGTTGGTGCAGGTCACGGGGATTCCAGAGGACGGCAAGGCTATTCCGGTCACCGACCGTGTATTGTTCAAGAGCCGCTATGCGATTGTCACGCCGGGCAAACCGGGGCTGAATATCTCGCGCCAGATTACGGATGAAGATGTGCGCGATGCGCTTTTGGCGGTCGCGCATGAGGTCTTTGACAGCCCGCATGGATTGATTCTGCGCTCGTCCTGTGAAGGGGCCGATGAGGCCGAGATTGCCGATGATATTCTAGCGATGGTGGCTTTGGCCGATGCGGTACTGGCCGATACCGAAGGGAGCGACCCTGAGGCGCTGACCGAAGGCGACGGCCCGCACACGGTAGCGTGGCGCGAATGGACCGGTGCGGCCGAGGTTATCACGCGCGCGGGGTCATTTGCCGATCTGGGTGTGCTGGATCAGGTGGGTGCGCTGAGCCAGCCGCAGGTGATCTTGGGCGAAGGGCATATGTATGTGGAACCTACACGCGCGCTGGTGGCGGTGGATGTGAATACTGGCAACGATACCTCCCCTGCGGCGGCGCTGAAGGCGAATTTGGCGGCGGCGCGGGCTTTGCCACGTGCCTTGCGTCTGCGTGGATTGGCGGGGCAGATTTCGGTGGATTTCGTGTCCATGTCAAAGGCGCACCGCAAACAGGTGGAACAATCGCTGCGCGCGTCTTTCAAGGCCGACCCGATCGAGACATCACTGGTGGGCTGGACCCCGATGGGGTTGTTTGAATTGCAGCGCAAACGCGAGCGCCCGCCTTTTCCGAAACACCTCTTCAAGGACATCTGATGCCCTGCCCGATCTGTGACAAACCCACCGAGACCGATTTCCGCCCGTTCTGTTCAAAACGCTGCGCGGATATTGATTTAGCCAAGTGGTTTTCGGGCTCTTATGCCATTCCGGCGGACAATCCGGAGGACTTGGAAGAGCTGGAACAGCAGTTGGAACAGGCGGAACGGCAGAAACCGCATTAACGGACGGTTTTTCAGACAGTTCCCTCTGGACACCCCCATTTCCCGCGTCTAAAACCGCGCTACCCGACGATGGCGCTTGCGCCTCCGTCCCGGTGCCCGGGTAGCTCAGGGGTAGAGCAGTGGATTGAAAATCCTCGTGTCGGTGGTTCGATTCCGCCCCTGGGCACCATTTAGATAAGTCTTCAGATTTATTCTATTTCTTTGCCAAAAATGCTGGCAAATGGCCCCGTGACCTGCGTGATGAAAGATCAGGAACTGCCCCGCCTCGACGAAACGGCTTGGCGCTTCACGCGCCTCGCGATGTTTTCGAACGTAGATTGATGGGCGTCTCGTCAAAGTGTTTTTTGAAGGCGCGGGTGAATCCTTCCGGCGAGGCATAGCCATAGCGACGGGCAACCGCATCCACTCGGTGGCCATTCGAGATATCTTGTCGGGCGAGAATGAGCCGCCACCGGCGCAAGTAGGCCGCAGGCGGTTCGCCGACAGATGCCAGAAACATCTCGGCAAAGCGGCTGAGCGAGAGACCTGCGACTTGCGCGAGGTCCTCATTGCGCCAATCCCGTCCTGGCTGATCATGGATCGCTACGATTGCGCGACTGAGCCGCGGATCGGACAAACCCGCCAAAAGGCCAGGTTCTGTTGACCCCGCCTCGATTTGCTTGCGCAACATGCGAACGACCAAGACCTCGCCCAACCGGCTGAGCACAGTGTCGACCCCGCAGCGCTGCCCCGATAGTTCCGACTGCATCAACATCACAAGGCCGATGCTCTCTGGATCTGCTGACAGATCTATCTCCATCATCGTCGGAAGCGCGGCCAGCAAGGGGTTCGACAGCCCGCTCCAATCGACATTTGCAGAGAAAAGAACACGATCCTCTGACACATCAAAACGGGCGTCACCCGTTCGAAAACACATCCTTTGAGGCACCCCACCCGCGTCTTGCAAGACGATAAGTGTTGCGTCCTTGAGCGGGGCCGGCTGCACGACCAGCCGAAACCTGTCCATCAGTGTTGTTAATCTATCAAATCGGTCCATATCGGTGTTATGGTTTGGTTTTCAAGATTTCACAAACCAAAACTGCGATAGGTATACCGCATAGGAAATATCAAACAGAGGATTCCCATGCTTATTCCCCGTCAAAAGACCCCCGACCTAAAGCTGCCAACACTCGATCATGGTGTTTTCGATTTGTCCGCAGAGCAGTCCGAGCGCGGCACCGTAATCTGCTTTTATCGCGGGCTGCACTGTCCGATCTGTGCGACCTATCTGACCGAGTTTCAAAAGCGGGTCGCCGACTTTAGTGAACGCGGCGTGACGACCATCGCAATCAGCTCGGATGGTGAAGAACGGACCCGCGCGATGGCCGAAAAAATCGGGGCCGACACCCTGCGGTTTGCGTATGATTTGCCACTTGCAGAGGCACGGAAATGGGGCCTCTATATTTCGACATCGCGCGGCAAGACCTCGATTGGCATCGAAGAACCAGCCCTGTTTTCCGAACCCGGGCTGTTCATGGTGACACCGGAACAGAGCCTTTATTATGGCTCGGTCCAGACGATGCCTTTCGTCAGACCGCATTTCTCGGAGTTGGTTGGTGCGCTCGATTTCGCGATCAAGAACAACTACCCGGCACGTGGTGAATATACCGGCGACGTCTAGATCTTGCTGGGTATGGCAGACTTGCGGAAACGTTGTTTCTGTCAGGTCTGCCATGACCGACCAGGAGAAAGCGGCCTCTGAAGGGCTGCGATTTCGCAAACGCCTTGTGTCAGTATCATCAGACAGCACAGCTGGAATGACATCGTGGTCAGGTCACGCCCTTAGCCGTGCATCGCAGCTTGCATAATTGCTTCCGAGGTGAAGGGCATACGTCGCATCCGAAGGCCGATGGCATCATAGATCGCATTGGCAATCGCGGCCACGGTTGGCCCGGGTGAGGCTTCTCCGGCGCCAACCGATGGCGCGTCTGGCTGGTCGAGTAGAGCCACCTCGATATTGGGCACATTGTCGAACCGGATGACCGGGTATGTGTCCCAGTCAAGGGACTGGATCCCGTCACGGTCCCAAAGGACCTGCTCATAAAGCGCCCAGCTCGCGGCCTGCAGGAATCCCCCCTCCAACTGCGCGATGAGCCCGTCTGCATCAACCACCCGCCCCGCATCCGCGACGATAAACGCGTCTTGCAGGCGGACCTCGGCGAGATCGTTGACAGAGAGTTCCACGCAAACGCCCACTCGGGTCATCTGGTTCTTATATTGCGCATAGGCGGTGCCGCGCCCGCTACCGTCCGGCATGTCTGGGCGTGCATCTATATGGCGCTGGAGTGCGGCCAAGATCTCCAATGCGCGCGGGTCGTCAAGGTAGGATGCGCGAAATGCAACCGGAGGCACGCCCTGTTCGCGAGCCATTTCATCCATGAAACTTTCGATTGCAAAGATGTTCGTTGTCGCACCAAGGCAGCGCATTGCAGAGGTGCGATGCGGCAGACCGGAGACCAAATTCTTGACCAGACGGGTATCCGCAAAGTCATAGACGGGATCAAGATTGCGGTGCATCCCTGCGTGGCGACCCGTATTGGGCTGCGCTGGGATCGGGCCAATCGGGTCTTCACGAAAGTGATTGGACAGCAAACGCGCGGGCCCTGCCCGATTGGGGCCAGGGCGCGGGCGGCCGCGATGTGTATCGCTAAAGACGTCGGCGGAATACCCGCTGATCTTGCCATCCGTTACCGTCGCCGAAAGATCAACCGCCATAGCCGGGGCATAAGGCTCCCAAGCGTGCTCTTCGGTGCGGGTCCATTTTAACAGGATCGGCGTGTTTGGCAGGGCCTGTGCGATCAAGGCAGCCTCAAAAGCCGCGTCATCTGCGCCGCTATGACCGTAGCAGCCGGAACCAGGCACGAAGGTGATATCGACCTGCGTCAATGCCAAGCCCAGCGTATCAGCGATGCTTTCGCGGAGCGGATAAATACCTTGGCTGTGACTGTGCAGGGTAAGCGTCTGCCCTGTCCATTCCGCCAAGGCCGCAGAGGGGGCCAGCGATCCGTGCATCTGGTAGGCGCGTTCAAAGCGCGCGGCATAATCCGGGGAGGGATTGGCTTTGGGGATCGGGGCATCCGTGGGCTTTGCGTCAACGACCAAGAACCGCTGGGCATGTTCGGCCGACAATTGCGCAAAGACGTCTGTTTCGGGAAGGCCACCGCGCGTATCCCAATCACAGGCAGCGGCGAGTTTTGTTGCGGCTTTGATCACGGACCATTCGCGCGCACCGGCGATGGCTAGAAAACTGCCATCGCGGATCACATGGAATCCGGCACTCCGTAGGTTTTTCAGCGCTTTCGATTTGATCTCGCGCAGAACGGCGCGGGCATGTGGCGGCCGGATCACGCGGGCATGCAACATGCCGGGGCGTTCCAGATCGTGGACATACGCAAAGGTGCCGCGCACGATATCTTCAAGGCCCCGCATCGCAGGGCGCGGGAGTTCACCCTCTATTCTTGATCGTGGAACGCAGTCTGGCCTCACTGGTGTGTCAGGCGCGAGATCGGGGATCAGGTCGATAAGGTCAATCTTCTGGTTGGTGCCTGTCAGTTCCAGCACACCCTCAGATAGCTGCCAGTCGCTGGTGTCTGTGCCGCGTTCGGTCGCAACACGCGCGATCACCGCCTCGCGCAGGGTGATTGCAGCACAGCGCAGCGCATGGCCGGATTGTTCGATGGAATTGCTGCCAGAGGTGATCCCCTCGTCCGGCGCGTGTCCGGTGCGCACAGGGGCAATGTCGATACCGTCCCACGGCACCGTCAGTTCTTCATGTACGATCTGGACCAATGCCGTTGAAATGCGCTGTCCGATATCCACTTTGCCGGTATGGATCAGAACTTTGCCGTCCTGCACGGTGATCCAGTCAGCAATCAAAGGGTAGGCATCAAGGCTCATGGATCTGTCGCTTGCGCCACCGCCCGCAAGACCCTCGGGTATGAGCCGCAGCGGCACAGGTGCTGGTTCAACGCTTGGGTCACACTCTCTTTGTCAGGCGCGGGGTTTCGTGACAAAAGTGCCGTTGTCGCCACCACCAATCCCGCTGTGCAGTACCCGCATTGCGCCGCAGAGGTTGCGACGAAGGCGTCTTGTACGCGACGCCCCAGCGCAGTTGCGCCAATGTCTTCGATTGTCGTGATATGTTTGCCTTCAAAAGCTTCTACAGCCGAGACGCAGGACAGTGTGACCTCACCATCGACAAGCACAGCACAGGCCCCGCATTGTTCCAAACCGCAACCCAGCTTGGTTCCTTTGAGTTTCAGTTCATCGCGCAATACGTAAATCAATGGCGTATCGGGTTCTGAAGCGACCTGATGTGTCTTGTTATTGATGGTGAGGGTCAGGGTCATGGCGTAACGCGTTCCCAGATGATGTTCACATCGACATCTGCGCATTTGAACAGGTTCATGACCGGACAGCGGTATTCGACGTTTTTTGTCAAACGCTCGAAACGGTCTTGTGTTTCTTCAGTGTGTACACGGATGCGCAGTTTGACCCAGTTGAAGTAAGGCCGCACGCCCTGCACCCCACGGCTGCCGCGCTGGTCGACCTCGCCGTCGGCTTCCATATCAACGGCGGTATAGCTGAACTGCATCGCTTCGGCGCAGCGATTGATAATCACACCCTCACAGCCCAAAAGCGAAGAGAGCGTCAACTCAAGCGGTGTTGGTCCGGTGTTCGTCTCTTTCTCGTCGGTGACCACGATATGATCGCGCACCATCATCACCGAGCGGGTCGAGGCTTCGTTTCGGGCACTGACACGGCGGATGCCCAGCGCCTTTTTGTTGGGATCGACGCTTGGGGGTAGAAGGTCTTGGTCACTCATAGCTGCATCTCCAGAATTTCCAGTCCGTTATTGCGGTCAAGCAGATAGATCAGGCCCGCTTCATCGACGTCCACGTCATTTGATTGTGGCGGCGTGCCGTCCGCACCGGGAACCATGTAGTGTGCGACTTCTACGGGCTGATAAGGATCCGCCACATCCAGCACCCGCAAACCGCCCGCGAACCAGGTTGCGTAGATCAGCGTGCTATCCAGCTTTTCGCGGAACTGGTGCCCGCCAAAACGAACGCCGTCCTCACCGATCCAAGGGCAGGCGCGCTCGGACAGATCCCACGCCGCAATCGGCTCCATATTTTCGATATCGGTGACATCCATCACCCAGATAAAGCCATGCAAGCGGCCGGGTTTGTGATCATGCTCTTCGTCAATAACGATGGCAAAGCGCTTGCCATCAATCGTGTGCTCAAGTGGCATGACGGTATGCGTAGGCTCAGGGATCGCCTGCGGGAAGCGGTAGCTGCCCTTGACCTTGGGGTTGGAAATATCGCTGACGTCCAACACCCGAAAACCTGCGTGCCAGACTGCGGCCCAAAGCTCATCACCAGAGCGCATCGCGTGATGCAGCCGCACGCCGTAGCCTGCCCAAGTCGGTGTTTCGCCGCCGGCCAGATGCTGCCCCGGCATATGCCAGCGCGACACTTCGACAGGGTTACTGGGATCCGCCAGATCATAGATCACCAGAATATTGCCGACATAGCCCTCCATCTCGGTCGAGATATAGGCATAGTTTTCATCCATATCGAAGCGGTGCACGCCAAAGCCGTGGGTCTTGATGTAGGACAGCAACTTGGGCGCGGTTTTGTCCGAGATATCCCAAACGCGGAACCCGCCACTGTGATACCCCCGCGCCAAGGCCTCTTCCAGAACCGCAACGTCGGAAAGCGCGACGCCGAGGCGGTCTGCAATGTCAGCATCTGACAGGCCTTCCGCCCGCAATCCCGCGATCTTTTCGCCTTTGCGCAGGAAGTGCCGCCTGTCCTGTTCTACATTGGTGATCATCAGGTCGCCTGCAACACGGACCTTATGCGTGTGTGACCACTCATCAGGGGGGGGCACATGCGAAACAACCTTTGGATTGGCAGGGTCGCGCACATCAATGATCGAGGTGCCCATCGGTGGTTTCATGTGGCCGACATAGACGTAACCATCCTGCACCACGACCTGTCCACCGCCTTGCATATCAAGGTGTCCCACGCGGCGGATGTTACGTTCCAGCTCCCATTCAAGTTCTCGTTTCATTTGGCAAGTCCCTCATGATTACGTTTGCGCCGCATACCAAAGACGATGGGCAGGATGATCGACATTGCGAAAGCAACCCAAAGGATGTTGCCAAGCGTTGACGAGAAGAGAACCATGATGTCCCCGTCCGATTTCTTGAGCGACCAGAGAAAGTATTTCTCAAGCAGCGGACCAAGGATGACACCAATCAGGATCGCAGCCACATGATAGCCGGTGCGCCGCGCGATATAGCCCAGCACACCAAATGCCAGCGCCAGATACATGTCGAACATATATTCACGCGGTACAAAGCCACCCACCAGCGTAAAGCTGATGATCATCGGCGCCAGATAGATCGTCGGGATCATGGTGACATGGCTCATATAACGGCTGAGCGGCAGGATCGTGAAGATCATCAGCACGTAGCTGACCGCCATCGCCATGAACATGCCGTAACCGACCTTGGGCTGGTTTTCGAACAGCGACGGGCCAAAGCTGACACCGTGGAACTGCATCACCACCAGCATGATGGCTGCGGTCGCACCGCCCGGAATACCAAGTACCAGAAGCGGCACCAGTGTTCCTGAGGTCACGCCGTTATTGGCAGCTTCAGGTGCGATCAGCCCTTCGGGATGCCCTGTGCCGTAAAGCTCGGGGGTTTTGGAAAAACTGCGCGATTGCTGATAGGCCACAAAGCTGGCGATTGAGGCACCAGCACCGGGGATCACCCCGATCACGAGGCCGATGATCGACGTCCAGACAATGTGCCACCAACGCCGCAAAGCGATGCGCACGCCTTCAAAGGTGTCGCCCCAGTTCGGCGCTTTCGGTTCACCTTCATGGCTGACAATCACCCGTTTCTCGATGATCACAAAAGCCTCGGACACTGCAAAGAGGCCGACAAGCGCGGGGATCAAAGGTACGCCGTCATAGAGTTCCAGAAACCCGAACGTCCCCCGTGGTGTCGCATAGACAACGTCCGTGCCGATCGAGCCGATCATCAGGCCCAGAAAGCCCGCGATCAGACCTTTGACCATGTCCTGTGCCGCAATCGACGCGATAAGCGAGATGCCGAACAGCATAACAACGATCATCTCGACCGAGTGCATGTAAAAGCCGACCCGCGCGAGGATGGGCATGGCGGCAAGCGCGATAATCGTGGTCAGCAACCCGCCGATGCAGGAGGCCACAAAGGAAATTGCCAAGGCTTGTTGCCCCTTGCCCTGCTTGGCCATCGGGTAGCCATCCAAGGGCGTCGCGGCTGCACCGGCGGTGCCGGGAATATTGACAAGGATGGCAGGAATACCCGCGCCCATGCGTGCGGAACAATAGAGCGAGATCATGAACACCAGACCCGTCTGAAGTTCCATCGCGAGCGTGAGTGGCATGAGGATGATGATCGTATTCGCCGCCGAGAAACCGGGAATACCGCCAACAATCAGACCCAGAAAAATAGTAGGGATAATGAGATACCAATAGCCGATCGTTTCAACGAACACCTCGGCCAGGATTGAGAGTGTGCTGTTATCCATTTGCCAGCACCGCCTGCATTGTATTTTCGAACCAGCCACGCGGGAAGCGCGTATCGAACGCCCATATGAAAACGGCCCAGCCAGTCAATGACATCGCGCCCGCAACCATCGCGATGAAGGCGGCGTCGCGTCCTTTGGCCAGCATCAGCATGCTGCTGGCAAGAAACAGGAACGTCGTCAGCGTAAAGCCCAGCCGATCAATCAGGACGACATAGCCGATCGTCGTCGCGAGAAGCCAAATACGCCCCGTGCGGATGTCATTCATCGTCACGAGGTTTCTGAACCCCAGCGTTCCTTCGCCACGATTGAGTGCGAGGATACAGCGGATGAAAAAAATCGCACACACGACAAGCAGAGTGCCGCCCACCAGAAACGCACTGACCTGTGCGGTCCAGGGCGAGTTCCAGATGGTCGAGAAGAAGTACAAGGTGAAAGCAACCGCGATCACGGGGATGACAAGTTCCCCCCCGATCTGGCGGGAAGATTTTTGGTTATCCGAGGGCATGTGACTGCTATCCTATATGTGGGCCAAATGGGTCGTGGACCGGCGGCAAGCTTGGCCGCCGGTCCGCTTGTGTTAGGCGCCGGTCAGCAACGTTTTGTAGCGCTCGCCAAGCTCCAGCATCGACTGTTTGAAAGCTTCGCATTCCTCGACACCCGCATAAACGAGGTACTCCGGTGTGCCGCTGGTCGCGATATAGGCCTCCATCAGCCTTGGATCGTCGAAGGTCTCTCTGAAGGTCGAGGTCAGTTTCTCGAAGCGGTCAGGATAGTCGTCCGCGGCCTTCTTATGGATGCCAAAGGCCCGTGCCGACAGCATTTCAGGCAGGTCCATGCCATAGGCGTCGTTGATGTCTGGCGCATTATCAAGCGCTTCGCCCACGATGTTCTTACCAAACACCAAAAGCGTCTTGACGCTATCGCCCGCTGCGATCACCGAACCCGAGGTCAAAACCGAGAAATCAACCTCTCCGGTCACAGCACCTGCAACGGTCCCCTTACCGCCCTGCAGCGGGATCAGGTTGAACTCGATGCCAAGCTGTTCGCCAAGCGCAAGCAGACCGATTGAGGCGGGGTGCGCCATCCGGCTGGTGCCAACGGTAAGCTTGCGGGTCTTTGAGGCGGCGATGATATCATCCATCGTCTGAAGCGGGCTTTCTGCCCCGACGAAGAGGCAGCAAGGATCCTTATCGACCTGACCGAAATAGAAGTAATCGTTCACGTCAAAGGTGGGTTCCTGCATGGCCCAGTTGAGCACTTCAGGCCCCATATTGCCGAAGATCAGGTTGTAGCAATCAGGCTCTGCCTTGCCCATGTAGATTTCATAGCCAACACGACCGGACGCACCGGGGTAGAAACTTGGTTCGAAATCGGTCCCCAGTTTTTCTTTCCAGACACTGGAAAACGCGCGGAAGTTGCGGTCTGCACCGCCACCCTCTGACGTCGGGACGTAGACATTTATATTGCTCTCCGGAAAATCTGCGGCGAAGGCGATATGCGGCGCGGCAAGCGTCATGCCTGTTGCTGCAACACCTGTCCGCAAGAACCGGCGGCGGTTTAGAGTTGTAAGTTTAGTCATTGAAGTTCCTCCCATATTTGTCTTTGGCGCTTGTGTTCCTCAAGTCCACGCGGGCAGCGCCCTCATCGCGCGCGTCATTAGTTTGCTCCTTGTGTTCCTCCCAAAATCAATGCGGTCCCCCCTGACCAGATGAGCCGCAGCGCCAGAACGGTCAGAACCGCGTTCAGCGCGAATACAAAGCGGCGTTCGTCAATCCGCGCCAACAAAAGCCGGCCCGTCAGCGTTCCTAACACCCCAAAGAAGATCAAAAGCGCGATCAATCCGGCCCATGCTGAGAACGCAAAACCAAGAAACCCGAAGGCGATTGTCTTTAGCAGATGCTGCACTGTCATCAGCATCGCATGTGTCGCCACATGGGCGTGGCGCTCAAGGTTTTGCGCCCTGACGTAGGTGGCCACAAACGGCCCCGTGCCGCCAAAAAACATCGTCAAGAAGCTTGAAACAGCCCCTGTAAAGATCCCCGATCGGCGCAAAAACGCGGGCGGTTTCGTCAGGATCGACCACAGGATAAACAGACCGACACCGACCTGAATCCAGCCCGGATGCAGTTGCACAACCACAGACCCGCCCAGCAAAATGCCGATCACTGCACCGGCAGTGAACCCGGCCAGCAGATCCAGCCGCATATATTTGGTCATCAGTGCTGCACGCCCGACATTGCTGCCAAGCTGCACCAAACCGTGGACCGGTATGATGGCGGCCGCAGGCAAGAGCGTTGCCAGAACCGCGAGCATCACCGCGCCTCCGCCGATGCCGAAGGCGACCGTAATGAACGATCCCGCAAAGCTAACCGCCAGCAGCGTTCCTGCGATCGGCCAACCCAGCCCGGCATGAAGCGCCTCAATCATCGCGTCATGTCTCCATGACCGAGGGGTGAAACAGGGCTTCGGGTTCAACCAGTGACTTGGCCAGATGCTGCTCTACCGAATACCGGCAGATCGTTGCGATCTCGGCCCTGTTCGCGGCAAAGCCGTAGCTCCAGTAATCCGGCCCCAAGGTAGCGAGGGTGCGTTCCATTGATGCCCCCAGCCAAGGCAGCGTCAGGCGATTTGCATTGCCAAGCCAGACCGAACGCAGCCTGTCCATCGCGGTATCCCGCGCGGCGACAAAGCCATCGTAAAGGTCACGCACCAGTTGGGGGTTTTCATCAGCAATGGATTTGCGCACACCAATCAGATGCATGATGGGGAAAAAGCCGGTTTTGCGATGATAGTCCTGCTCGGCTTTCTCAAAGTCCGGCAAAAGGCGGATCAGGTCGGGATTTCCCTCAAGGAACGCCAGTGGCGGTTTTGGTGCGAGCAATCCGTCGATCTCGCCGCGCAGCAACATCGCCTGAAGGCTATCGCCCTCGGTGATCGGTTCAACCTTCATGCCTTGTGGCAGTTCCAGCTCCAGTCGTTCCCGCCGCACCCCGCCATCAAGCGCACCTGTGCGCCAGTGGATCGTATCGCAATCGACGCCGTATTCATCCGCCAGAATGCCACGCATCCAAACAGCGGCGGTCATTTGGTATTCGGGCACCCCAATCCGACGCCCTGCAAAATCTGCGGGGCTTTCGATGCCCGAACCGGCCCGCGCAAAAAAACCGCTATGCCGGAAAGCGCGACTGACAAAAGCGGGGATCGCGGTGTACTCCGAGCCCCCGCGCGACAATTGCAGGATATAGCTGGACACCGACATTTCGGTGATATCAAACCGTGCCTCTTGCACAGCCCAAGGAAACAGCTTGGACGTCGGGTGGATTTCACAGTTCAGGGTGACGTTAGGGATCTCGATCCGACCATCATGCAACGCCATAACGCGGTCATGATCCCAAGTGCCAAGTGTTAACTCCATTTCCCCGCACCTCCCAATGCGCGTGTTTGTCGTAAAAAGGCTCTTACCTCGCAGGCTTCAGGACACAGGATCTCCCCCCCTATGACCTCGGCGACCGCAGCTCCCCCGCTCGCCCGATTTACGGGCAACAGCCCAAGACTGCCGCCCGTAGAGTTCATCGCTTAACGCTTAGACAACCTTCACGGTCAGATCGTCCAACCCGTCGATTGACACGACCATTGTGTCGCCCTTCTCAACCGGGCCAACACCGGACGGTGTACCTGACATAATCACGTCGCCAGCCGCGAGTTCGAAGTAGTCAGACAGATAGGAGATCATTTCCGGAACCTTCCAGATCATCTGGTTCATGTCGCCGGTCTGGCGGACCTCGCCATTTACTGTCAGTTCGATCTTGCCGTGATCCAGGTGCCCGACATCCGCGACAGACTGCAATGGACCCACAGGACCGGAGCGTTCAAACGCTTTGCCAATTTCCCAAGGGCGCCCCATTTTCTTGGCAACGCCCTGCAAATCGCGCTGCGTCATATCAAGCGATGGCGCGTAACCCCAAACATGATCCAGCGCATCTTCAAGTTTGATATTGGTGCCGCCAGACTTCAATGCGACGAGCAGTTCGACCTCGTGGTGCACGTCGCTGCTTTGACTTGGGTAAGGAAACGTCCCGCTTGCATCCAGATTGTTCGGATTCTTCTGGAAAAAGAACGGTGGATCGCGATCTGGATCGTGACCCATTTCAACGGCGTGGGCGGCGTAATTGCGACCAATGCAATAAACGCGACGAACAGGAAAGGCCCCTCCCCCCGCGACAGGAATCGATGCAATTGGCGGGGATGGTATAACAAAATCAGTCATTTAAGGCTCCAAGATCATAGCAGGTATCCCATTTGATAGACCTGTAAATTTTATAAATCAATCCCAACCAATTTTAAATTTGTTGATTATATCCTACCAATACGCAATGATTAGGGCGTATCTGGCGGAATCATACGTCAATTGGTCAACCAATGAGGAATACTTTGCCGAAATCTATTGCCCCTACCAAAGAAGATCCCACTGTAGATGTCCTTCGTGGTTTTATCGAAGAAGGTGGATACGCATCAGGAGACCGTCTGCCAGCCGAACGTGAATTAACCGAACGTCTGGCCCTGACACGCTCGCAGCTGCGCAAGGGACTTGATACGCTTGAACGCGAGGGCATGGTTTGGCGCCATGTCGGCAAGGGAACATTTGTCGCCGATGGCGACGCAGCGTCCGCGCCTTCAAGTGACGTTGTGGAGCTGGGCCGGAAGCTAACACCATTTCGCATGATGCGCGCGCGCCTTGTGATCGAACCTGCCATCGCACGAGAGGCAGCGATCAATGCAACAGGCGAAGATCTGCGTTTGATGGAACACGCGATGGAGCGCGCGCGCAACGCAACCACCTGGGCGGAATACGAAGAACAAGACGACCTGCTGCACCACCATGTTGCAACAGCCAGCGACAACCTGTTGCTGGTATCCCTGTTTGAACAACTCAACCTTGTGCGCAGAGCGGTATCTTGGGGCAGCGTCGTGCGCGCAACCGCGCGACCAGCCGCCGGACACACCAGTTTCGCAGAACACGAGGCCATCGTGGCAACAATTGCGTCGCGCAATCCTGATGAGGCCTACGAGGCGATGCGCAACCACCTGCGATCTGTCTCGGGTCGGCTCTTTGGGGACGCATAACACACAAGAAGAATGATCGAGGACAAACGCTTAGGAGCCATACCCCGACAAAATTACGCAAATCAACGTTCACTGGGAGGAGAACAATGAAACACTTCATGAAAACAATCGCGCAGGCCGCACTTGCCGCGCCACTGGCGCTAGCTTTGTCGTTTTCGACAGCGCAAGCCGAAACGCTCAAGATTGCGCTGGCCGAAACACCATCGGATGAGTTGGCGGCATTCTTTGTCGCGCTTGATCGCGCCAGAGCCAACGGTCTGGATTATGAATGGACGGCCTTCGCCGACGAAGAGCTTGCCATTCAGGCAATTCTCAGCGGCCAGATGGATATCGGTTTTGGCACCCCCTACTCTGCCATGCAGCGCAGCCGCGCCCCGATCCGGATCATCTTTCAGCTGTCCAAGCTGAAATTCTTTCCTGTCGCGGTCGAGGAATTCACAGACCTGAGCCAGCTTGACGGACAACCGATCATGTTGCACTCGCGCGGCGGCGGCACGGATTCAATCGCAAACGTGATCGAAAGCCGTCTGGGCATCACCTTTGGTGAACGCTCTTATGTGCCGGGATCATCCAACCGCGTTGTTGCGATGCTGGCCGGACAGGCCGAGGCAACGATCCTTGATTTGTCTAACAAAAACAAAATCATCGCCGAGGCGGGTGACCGTTTCAATGTGCTGCCGATGTTTGACGTTGATGCCAGCGACGAGGCTCTTTTTGCCAACCTCGACTGGATCCAGGACAATAGCGAACAGGTCGATATCCTTGTCGCGGCTCTGGTCAGCGTCTGGCAGGACATGGCCGAAGATCCCACAATCATCAGCCGCGAAACCGATCCTGATGGCCCTATCGGGCAGCTGCCAGCCGAAATTCTGGCGCAACTTGACGGGTTCTACACCGAAGCGGTTGCGGGTGGCTTGTACGATCCCAACGGTGGCGGGCGTGTTGCAGCGCAAGCTGACCTTGAGTGGTACGCAGCCTCTGGCCAGTTGGACGGCGATCCGTCTGAACTGAACATCGATGATTTCTGGTACATGGCACCGCTCGACGCCGCCACCAAGTAATCTGATCGCTGTCACCGCCCCACTCAGGGTGTCGGTGACAGCACTTTTTTGCTCCTGCAATCGACTGAGGCATCATGAAACACAGATCGCTCTATCTAAAGGTTCTGTCTGCGCTGCTTGTATTTGGCGCGTGGGAAATCGCAGGCCGTATCCCTGTCAGCTATGCGTTTCCGACGTTCTTTGAATCGATGGCGTCGTTGGCCCGGATGACGTTCGACGGCACAATATTTGTCGCTTACGCCGAAACACTGAAGCCGCTGATTATCGGCGTTGCTATCTCGACTTTCCTGGGGATCGGTTTCGGCCTGTGGATTGGTCTGAGCGAACGGTTCGAGTGGCTCTTCTCGCCGATCTTCATTGTCATGCAGGCCGCCCCTCTGGCTGCTTTGATCCCGCTGTTGGTGATGGCCTACGGGATCGGGCTGACGTCCAAGGTTTTCGTGGTCTGCATCATGGCGATGCCGGTTATCGTGCTCAGCACCAGCAGTGCGGTGCGCAATACGCCTGCATCCATGAAGGAAATGGCGCGTTCGTTTCTCGCCAAGGACCATGATGTTCTGCTGAAGATCATCGTGCCCGCCGCCAGTCCCGTGATCTTTTCGGGTCTGCGTCTTGGAGTCTCTGCAGGCTTTATCGGCGCGATCTTGTCCGAGTTGAAAATCACGCCGACAGGTGTTGGCGACATCATCAGCTACAGCCGGTCAATCGCGGATTATCCCAGCATGTACGCGGCTATCTTCTCCATCATCCTGCTTGCGGTTCTGTTCCTGAACCTGCTGGAAAAAATCGAAAATATTCTCTTCAAAGGAAATGATCGTGGTTATGTCACAGACTAAAGAAGCTTTCACAAACGCGCAGCCGTTAGAAGATGACATCGCCGTATCCGTACGCGGAGTTTCCAAAAACTACGGTGACGTCGAAGCGCTCAAGAACATGTCGCTGGAATTTCCAAGGGGGCAACTGACCTCTTTGTTGGGGCCATCGGGATGCGGCAAGACGACCCTTCTAAAGATCATCGCAGGGCTCTTGGACGCAGATACCGGCGAAATTCTTGTCAACGGCAAACCTGTCAGCGGCCCGGGCCCTGATCGCGCGTTCGTCTTCCAAGACTTCGCCTTGCTGCCTTGGGCCAGTGTCATGCGCAATGTGGCCTTCGGGCTGGAACTGCGTGGCGTGGCGAAATCCGAACGTGAGGACAAGGCCGCCAAATACATCAAGGATGTCGGCCTTCAAGGGTTCGAAGGCGCCTACCCGCACGAGCTTTCAGGGGGGATGCGCCAGCGCGTTGGCCTTGCACGTGCCTTGTCTGTGGACAGCAAAGTGTTGCTGCTTGACGAGCCGTTCTCGGCTGTCGACGAACAAACCCGCCGCAAGTTCCAGGAGGACCTGCTGGCACTGGTCGCCAATGAAAACAAAACCTTCATCTTCGTGACCCACTCAATCGAAGAGGCCGTCTATTGCTCGGATCAAATCGCGCTGCTGTTGCCACGCCCCAGCCGCGTGCATGAGATTATCCGGCCGAACATCGACCGTTCCAAGGGTGTAGAACACATCCGCCGCGAGCCTGAGTACCTTGATATCGTTGATCAAATCTGGGCGTCGCTGCGCGCCTATGTGGAATAGGGGCAGCATATGTATATCAACGGATATAAACTGCCGAACATGTCGTCACTGTTGGTGTGGGGGCTTTTATGGGAAATCATCGGCCAGACGGGGTGGACGTTTTTCATCCCTCCACTGTCCGAGGTTTTTGCAACGCTCTTTAGCATCATCGGCACACCAGCCTTTACAAAGGCGCTTTATGAGACAGCGCAGGCGTTCCTTGCGGGTGTCTTCTTTTCCATCACCATCGGTATCCCCGTGGGTATTTTCATGGGTCGGAGCCGGCTGCTGGATGAACTGCTGCTGCCATGGGTCAATATCTTTGTCAGCGCCCCGCTCACCGCCTTGGTTCCGGTGCTGATGGTTCTTTTTGGTTTTGGTCTCAAATCCATCATCATCACCACAACGCTTTTTGGCATCTGGATTATCATCCTCAATACCCGTGCTGGCGTGCGCCAGATCAACAGATCACTTGTTGAGATGTCCCGCAGCTTTGGGGCATCGCAATTCGATGCCTTCACCAAGATCTATTTCTGGGCGGCTTTGCCTGAAATCCTTGGCGGGGTGCGCATTGGTGTTATTCGTGCGGTGAAGGGTGTGATCATCGGCCAGCTTTTGATCTCTATCGTGGGCTTTGGCGCATTGTTCGAACTTTATGCCTCGAACTTCCTGATGGCACATTTCTGGGCTGTCCTGATCGTACTTTTCGCTCTCGCCTTCTCGATCTCAGAGTTCTTGGGCTATCTGGAAAAAAAGGTCGCATATTACGCCGCAAGCCGGTGATCTGCCTGCAATTGGTGCATCTGACCGCGATTGGCTGACTTATGGGTGGCTGCGCACGCTGATTGATCGTGTCACAGATCAGCTCCGCGCGGCAGGTATTGCGGCGACTGACCGGGTGGCGATTATCGTACCCAATGGTCCTGAGGTGGCCACGGCCTTTGTGACAATCGCGCATGAAACGGGAAACCATTTGATTGAATGCACCGGAGAGGTCGTTGTGTCCGGTCCAAACGTCACACTTGGATACGAAAGCTATCCGTTGGCGAACGCACAGAATGTCTTTGATGCCGATGGCGTGCGCTGGTTTCGCACCGGCGATTGTTGATGCAGGCTATCTGCGTCTGACGGGGCGTCTGAAGGAAATCATCAACCGTGGCGGCGAAAAGATCAGCCCGCTTGAGATGGATGGCATCCTGCTCGACCACCCTTCGGTGGCTCAGGTCGTCACATTTGCTGTCGTCCATGCCAAACCGGGCGAAGAAGGTGCCGCCGCCGTTGTGCTGACCGAGACACCCACGCCAACGCTTGATATGGTTTTGGCACTGGTCCAGTTCCGGGCACGCACGGCAGGGCTTTATCCTTGAGCTGAGACCTGCGAGATTGTGCAGGTATGGGCAAGTTTTAGGGAGACTACAGGATGAAATGGGCACGTGGAATAACAGGCGACGGCATGGAAGTGACCGGCGTGATCGCCGAAGACATGCTGCACCCGCGTGCGGCACTTGGATCAGATCAGGCGGCAGGCGACCCAATCCCGCTTGCCGATGTCACCTTGCTGGCGCCAGTGACCCCGGGAAAATTCATCGGGCTTTGGAACAACTTCAAGGCGGCCGCGGAAAAGGGCGGGATGGAACATCCGGAACACCCTTTGTATTTCTTCAAGGCTGATACGTCGCTGACCGGTCCGGGTGGCACCGTCGCATTGCCTGCATCCGCAGGCCGCGTGGTGTTTGAAGGCGAACTTGGGATCGTGATCGGCAAAACCTGCAAAGACATCAGCCTTGAGGACGCCGAAGAGGCGATCTTTGGCTACACCTGCATCAACGACTTTACTTCGCTCAATATTCTGACCGCCGATCCGTCGTTTCCACAATGGACCCGCGCCAAGAGCTTTGACGGGTTCGGCGTGGTCGGTCCCGTCATCGAGACCGAGGTCGACTGGCGCGAATTGACCATCAAGGTTCTTGTGGATGGCCGCGAGCGCCAGTCTTATCCGGCCGCCGACATGATCCTGCCCCCCGCGCAGATCGTCAGCGCTTTGTCACAAGATATGACGCTCAACCCCGGTGATGTCATCGCCTGCGGCACCTCGATCGGCGCGCGCCCCGTTAAGCCTGGTATGGTTGTCGAAGTCGTCATCGACGGGATCGGTACCGTCGGCGTGACCACCAGCGCGCCACCGGAGTAAGCCCAACACGCGCAAAGGCTTTTATCCAGTCTTCGAAATATCAAAGAAAAAGGGCCGGCCATTCATTTGAATAGCCGGCCCTTTTTGGTGCAAACTGCAAGCTGTGCGCCTATCAGTAGATAACCAAGCGGATTGCGTAGGCCACGATCCCGAGTACTGCGACGCTCATCACCCAAATGGCGATGAACCACAAAATCCTGCGAGACGGATTGGAGGACATCAGTGATACCCTTCTTCGGGATTGATCTTACCGCGGAACACCCAATAGGCGTAGGCCGTATACCCCAGGATCATGGGAACCAGGATAACCGTACCAACCAAGGCAAAGCGCAGGCTACTGTCGGGGGCTGCTGCATCGACAATCGTCAGGCCCGGTGGCACGATATGTGGGTAGAAACTGATCCCGATACCGATGAAGCACAGCACAAAGATGGCAATCGCCGCCAGAAATGGCTGGCCGTCCTTGCCCGCATTAAGGCCCGTGAACAGCGCCCATGCTGCTGCCAGCACGGCACCCGGCATCAAAACGCTAAAGATACTGCCCGGCAGGTTGAGCCAACGGTGAAAGTATTCAGGGTCCTGAAAGGGTGTCAGGATGCTGACAATCCCGATAAAGCCAAGCGTCGCAGCACCAAGCCACCACGCGTAGCCCTGCATCTGGCGTTGCAGGCTGCCTTCGGTTTTCAGGATAATCCAGGTGGCCCCCAGCAAAGCGTAACCAACGACAACAGCAAAACCCGTCAGGATCGAGAACACGCTCAGCCAATCCCACCAGCCACCGGCATAGGCGCGGTCAGCCACTTCGATACCTTGCACCAAAGCGCCCAGCGCGATCCCTTGCATGAAAGCTGCCATGATGGAGCCGCCGAAGAAAGCGACGTCCCAGACCGGTTTCCAGCGCTCAGTGCGCCAGCGGTATTCGAACGCGACCCCGCGAAAGATCAGCGCCAGAAGCATCAGGATAATCGGCATGTACAAGGCAGGCATGATGACGGAATAGGCCAGTGGGAAAACAGCAAACAAGCCGCCGCCGCCCATCACCAACCATGTCTCGTTGCCATCCCATACGGGCGCGACCGAGTTCATCATCGTGGCCTTCTCCCGCTCTCCTTCGGCGAAGGGGAACAGGATGCCAACCCCAAGGTCAAACCCGTCGAGGATCACGTAGGTCAGGACCGCAAATGCGATGATACCAGCCCAGATAAAGGAAAGTTCAAACATGCTAAGGCTCCTTATTCGCCTGGAATTGCATCAGGGTCGGTCTGCATGATGGGCGTGATACCAGCGGTCCGGATTGGCCCGTCTTTCAGCTCTGGGTCAGGTTTGCTGGTCGGGGCGTTCATCATGCGCAGCAGATAAAACGTACCTGCGCCGAAGACGAAGAAATACACCACAATGAAGGCCAGCAAGGATGCCGCCACCGCAGGTGCAGCGACCGGAGCCAGACTGTCACTGGTGCGCAGCAGGCCGTAGACGGTGAACGGCTGACGCCCGACCTCGGTCGTGATCCAACCCGCCAGCACAGCGACAAACCCCATAGGCCCCATCACAATCGCCGCACGGTGCAGCATCGGCGTGTCATACAACTGTCCCCGATAGCGCCGCCAAGCAGCCCATCCGCCAAGCCCCAGCATCGCAAAGCCAAGGCCGACCATGACACGGAAGCTCCAGAATACGATGGCCACAGGCGGTTCATCTTCATCCGGAATTGTATCCAGCCCGTCAAGCGGCGCGCCCCATTCATGTTTGAGGATCAGGCTTGAAACCTGCGGGATTTGCACCGCATAGTCGATCCGCTTTTCTGCGGGGTTCGGAATACCGAACAGGATCAGCGGCGCACCATCAGGGTGGCTTTCATAGTGCCCTTCCATTGCCATAACCTTGGCTGGCTGGTGTTCAAGCGTGTTGATCCCGTGAAAGTCACCCGCAAGGATTTGCAGCGGTGCCACAACAATCAGCATCCACATCGCCATTGAGAACATCCGGCGTGCGGGCGCATCTGTGCGGTTACGCAGCAAATGCAGGCCGCCGACACCGCCCACAACAAGGGCAGTCGTCAGATAAGCGGCCAAAACCATGTGCACCAAGCGGTATGGGAAAGACGGGTTAAAGACGATCTGCCACCAGTCTTCTGGCACAAATTGTCCAAGCTCGTTGATGCTATAGCCGGCCGGTGTCTGCATCCAGGAATTCACGGACAAGATCCATGTGGCGGACATCAGCGTGCCGAACGCGACCATCGCAGTGGCGAACATATGCAATTTGTCACCAACGCGTTCGCGGCCAAACAACATGATCCCCAGAAAACCCGCTTCGAGGAAGAACGCCGAGAGCACTTCGTACGCCATGAGCGGCCCCAGAATTGGTCCGGTTTTGTCCGAAAACACCGCCCAGTTGGTGCCGAACTGGTAGGACATCACAATGCCCGACACGACGCCCATACCAAAAGCGACGGCAAAGATTTTCTTCCAGTAGTTGAAAAGCGTCAGATAGGTTTCGTCGCGCGTCCGCAGCCAAAGGCCGTTCAGAACAGCCAGATAGCTGGCCAGACCGATCGAAAACGCAGGAAAGATGATGTGAAACGACACTGTGAATGCAAACTGCATCCGCGCGAGTGTTTCTGCGGTTAAACCGTCAAACATGGTGTTTGCCTCATTGAAATAATCGGCACCCTAGACGGTTCCAGGGTGCCGCTGCATCGTGTTAGTTGCCCCGTGGGCCAAAATCGGCAGCGGTTATCTCACCATCACCGTTGCGATCCACTTGCGCAACCCAAGCGGCAGAGTGCGAGATAAATTCTTCCATCGATACTGCGCCATCGGCATTGGTGTCGTTGAATGCAAGGGTAAGCCCCTCTTGCATCCGGTGCCCGCCTTTGCCCTGACCGCCAGCATTGTTTTCCATATCCGCCGCGCGCGTTTCGTCGAAGATCACATATTCCGCCGCGTCGAGCATGCCGTTCTGGTCATTGTCGAACATGTTGAAAACCATTTCACGGCGCTCGATGATTTCTTCCACGGAGACAGCCCCACTTGCGTCGAGGTCCCAGTTTTCAATGAAATGCGATCCGGGCGTGTCTTGGGCCAAAGCGGCGCATGGGACAAGCGCAGTCAGCGTAACGATTGCGATAAGATGTTTCATGGTGTTGTCCAATTCTATCAGGGGGTCAGGCTAGAGTTTCACAGTCCGCAGATAGGGGCGGATTGTCTCATAGCCCTGCGGGAACGCTTTTGTCGCGTCTGCATCTGTGACGGACGGCGGGATGATCACCTTTTGGCCGGGAACCCAGTCAGCGGGCGTTGCGATTTTGAATTTGTCGCCGGTTTGCAGCGCATCGATGACCCGCAGGATTTCATCGAAATTGCGCCCGACATTCATGGGATAGGTCATGGTCAGGCGGATTTTCTTGTCTGGGTCGATGATAAAGACGGACCGGACGGCGGCTGTCTCGCTCTCGCTGGGGTGGATCATGTCGTAGAGTTTGGCGATCTTCAGATCAGCGTCAGCGACGATCGGAAACCGCAAAGTGGTGTTCTGCGTGTCGTTGACGTCATCAATCCATTTGATGTGCTCTGCAACCGTATCTGTGGACAGACCGATCGGCTTGACCCCGCGGGATGCGAACTGCTCGGCCAGTTGCGCCGTGCGCCCCATCTCGGTTGTGCAAACGGGGGTGAAATCTGCGGGATGGCTAAAGAAGAACGCCCAGTCGCTGCCGATCCAATCGTGAAACTGGATGGGACCAGTCGTTGTTTCCGCTGCGAAGTCTGGGGCTGTATCACCGATTCTCAGGCTCATGTCTTTTATCCTATATTTGAAATAGTGGTTTAATGGAGGAGGTAGCCCAAGCTATTTACAAAAGCAATACTTTGAATGTATCTTTTGGGTGCGACAACAGGATGCACCATGAAACTGACCAGTTATACCAACTACGCGCTGCGCTCTTTACAGCTTGCAGCGCTGAAATCACCGGACCTTCTCCGCGTCGATGACGTTGCAAAAATCCACAATCTTTCGCGCCCCCACATTATGAAGGTCGTGCATGAACTGGGCAAAGCCGGCTATCTTGAGACCGTGCGCGGGCGTGGCGGCGGCTTTCGTCTTGCCCGCCCCCCCGAAGAGATCATTGTCGGCGATGTGGTGCGGATCACAGAGGGCCCTCTTGATGTGGTTGAGTGCTTCAACCCTGAAAAGAACACCTGTCCGCTGATGGGGATCTGTATTCTGTCGCGAAAAATGCAGGAGGCCACAGCCGCCTTCATGGCCGTTCTCGACGATCTCACGATTGCGCAGATCGCGGCCAACCGTGGCCAACTGATGGAACGGATCGCACCGCTGGAAATGCCCAGACTAGAGACAACGTCCCGATGACCGACACACAGGAATGGGTGGAGCGTTTTCCAGGATTGTCACGGCTGGAACCACCGATCAAGCAACTGCTGCTTTCGCGCAGTGCCATTATCGAGGTGCCCGCAGGTGTCATGCTCTTTGGCCCCGGGAACTCGCCTGAGAACATGCTGTTTCTTCTGGATGGTACAGTCAGGGTGCAACAGGTCTCGGATACCGGGCACGAAATTGTGCTCTATCGCATTCATGCCGGTCAAAGCTGTGTTCTGACAACCGCCTGCCTGCTGGCCTATGAAAACTACTCGGCCGAAGGTATCTCGGAAACCGCCGTCCAAGCCGCGGCCGTGCCGCGCGCCGTTTTTGATGATCTCGTCGCCCAGTCGAAATCCTTTCGTGACTTTGTCTTTGCTGCTTTTTCCAAGCGCATCACCGACCTGTTCTTGATGATTGACGAGGTCGCTTTCCAACGAATGGACGTCCGGCTTGCGGACAAGTTGCTCAGTCTTTCGGATGGGCAGGATGTGATCGCGACAACCCACCAAAAGCTCTCGGTTGAGCTGGGGACGGCACGCGAAGTCATCTCGCGTCAGCTTCAGGAATTCCAGCGCCGCGGCTGGATTGAACAGGCACGTGGAAGCGTGACGATCCTTGATCGCGCGCGGCTTGAAAAACTGGCTGACCATAATTCTTAGCGGTTTCTTCAGACTTGGTGACAATATCACTGAAGTCCGCGTCATTAAGGTCTATACGGAATGTAGCTTTTATAGGAGACAGCAAAATGACTAATAATGTTGGTAAAATTGACCGTATTTTTCGCCTCGTACTCGGCATCGTCCTGCTCGCCGCACCATTCATCAGCGGCATGGCATTGTTCCAGTCCGGCACAGCAACGATTATTTCCGTTATCGTAGGCCTCGTGATGATCGGCACCTCGGCAATGAAATTCTGCCCGCTTTACCGTGTTCTGGGCATCCAGACCTGCAAACTGTGATCGCGACGCCCTTTAACGAACTTCAATCGTTTTGCGGCAGCATTTCTGTCGCGAAACGCATCCCGGCCCTAGCCTAATCAATGCAAGGAACACACATGACCTATCCTGTTGATATGTCCGTCAAACCCGAGGTTTCCGCCCATTTTGATGAGGCGACGAACACGATCACTTATATCGTCAAAGACCCAAACAGCGATCATTGCGCCATCATCGATAGCGTGATGGACATCGACTATGCTGCTGGCCGGATCACCTATGACGCAGCCGACGCGCTGATCAAAGAAATCCAGGACCGTGGGCTGACGCTCGATTGGATTATCGAGACGCATGTCCATGCCGATCACCTGAGTGCGGCACCGTACCTTCAGCAAAAGCTGGGTGGCAAAATCGGTGTCGGCGAAAAGATCATGGTGATCCAAGAGACCTTTGGCAAAATCTTCAACGAAGGCACCGAGTTCCAGCGTGACGGATCGCAGTTTGATGCGCTGTTCAAGGATGGCGACACCTACATGATCGGCACGATGCCGGCCTTTGCGATGTATACGCCGGGGCATACGCCCGCCTGTATGGTCCACGTTGTCGGAAACGCCGCCTTCGCGGGCGACACCCTGTTCATGCCCGATGGTGGCTCTGCCCGTGCCGATTTCCCCGGTGGCGACGCTGCTGTACTTTTTGACAGCATCCAGAAGGTTCTGTCCCTGCCCGACGATATGCGCCTGTTTATGTGCCACGACTACGGCCCCAACGGACGCGCGATTGAATGGGAAACGACAGTGGCCGAACAGAAAGCCAACAACATCCACGTGGGTGGTGGCAAAACACGCGACGACTTTATCAAGTTCCGCACGGAACGTGACGCACAACTGGCTATGCCCAAACTCATCATCCCGTCTTTGCAGGTCAATATGCGCGCCGGAGAGATCCCGGCCGATAAAGACGGTAACCCAATGCTGAAAGTGCCGATCAACGCCCTCTGATCAGAAAGAGATATTATGGACATCAAACCACTGACCGCAGGCCTCTCTGTAAGCGCGCAGATCATGCCTGCAGATATGCAAACCATCAAAGATGCGGGCTTTCGCGCCATCATCTGTAACCGTCCCGACGGCGAAGGTGCCGACCAGCCGACGTTCGAGGAAATATCGAAAGCAGCAAAGAAAGCTGGCCTTGAAACCGCTTATCTGCCGATCGTTTCCGGCAAGGTCACTGATGACGATGCAAAGGCATTCGACAAATCACTAACCGAATTGCCCGGTCCGGTACTGGCCTATTGTCGCACAGGCACGCGGTCCGCGACCCTGTGGTCGCTTGCACAAGCGGGCCAGCGCAGCCTTGCCGATATCCTCGCAGCAACCAAGGCGGCGGGCTATGACATGGCAGGGGTCGTGCGGCGGATCGTCAACGGGGGCAAGACGCCCACCGATACAGGCGACGCGAGCTATGAAGTTGTCATCGTTGGCGCCGGTGCTGGCGGTATTGCCGCTGCAGCCAGCCTGAAAGCGCGCAAACCCGGCCTTGAAATTGCGATCATTGATCCCGCCGATATCCACTATTACCAGCCCGGCTGGACAATGGTCGGCGGCGGTGTTTTTGACGCTGAAGAGACCGCGCGCACCATGGGATCGCTGATCCCAAAGGGCGTGCATTGGATCAAATCAGCCGTTGCGGCCTTCGAGCCTGAGAACAACGCTGTGATCCTCGATGGGTGCCGCGTTGTGAAATATACCCGCCTGATCGTTTGCCCCGGTATCAAGCTGGATTGGAACAAGATCGAAGGCTTGGTCGAGACGCTGGGCCAGAACGGTGTGACGTCAAACTACCGCTACGACCTTGCGCCTTATACGTGGGAACTTGTCGAGCGCCTCAAAGAGGGTCGCGCGATCTTTACCCAGCCCCCTATGCCCATCAAATGCGCAGGTGCGCCGCAAAAGGCGATGTATCTGTCAGGTGATGCGTGGTTCCGGCGCGGTGTGCTCAAGGACATCGATATTCAGTTCAACAACGCAGGCGGTGTGCTCTTTGGTGTCAAGGAATACGTCCCTGCCCTGATGGAATACGTCAAAAAATATGACGCGCATCTGAATTTCTTCCATAACCTCGTAGCTGTTGATGGGCCTGCCAAGAAAGCATGGTTCGACGTGGCAAAGCCCGACACACCTGTCGAGCGGGTCGAGATGGACTTTGACATGATGCACGTATGTCCGCCACAGACCGCACCGGATTTCATTCGCGTCTCACCGCTTGCAGATGCGGCTGGGTGGGTTGATGTCGATCAGTCCACTTTGCGTCACAAGACCTATGATAACATCTGGTCCTTGGGCGATGTCATGAATGCGCCCAACGCCAAGACAATGGCCGCAGCCCGTATTCAGGCCCCCGTTGTTGTCGAAAACATGGTGGCCGACATGGCCGGCAAATCCCCTGTGGCGCAATATAACGGCTATGGCTCCTGCCCGCTCACGGTTGAGCGCGGCAAGATCGTTCTGGCCGAGTTCGGCTATGGCGGAGCACTGCTGCCCAGCTTCCCGAAAGCGATCATCGACGGCACAAAGCCCTCGCGCGCGGCCTGGTTCCTGAAAGAGAAGCTGCTGCCCCCAATTTATTGGAAAGGCATGCTTAAGGGCCGCGAATGGATGGCAAAGCCTGAAAAAGTGACCGTCAAGTAAACAACACAAATAGCCCCCGCACCATCTGATGCGGGGGACACTCAAATCGCCAGAGAATACCATGAAAACCGATATGACGCGCTACCTGCCCATCCTGACATGGGGTCGGACGTACAACCGCACTGCCCTGTCCAACGACCTTGTTGCCGCGTTGATCGTGACAATCATGCTGATCCCGCAATCGCTGGCCTATGCGTTGCTGGCGGGGCTGCCGGCCGAGGCAGGTCTTTATGCGTCGATCGTGCCGATTATGCTCTATGCGGTCTTTGGGACCAGCCGTGCGCTGGCGGTTGGACCTGTGGCGGTTGTGTCCTTGATGACCGCAGCAGCACTGAGCAATATCGTCGAACAAGGCACGATGGGTTACGCCGTTGCGGCCTTGTCGCTCGCGGGCCTTTCGGGCGTTATCCTTTTGGCTATGGGGCTGTTCCGCCTTGGCTTTGTGGCGAATTTCCTGTCCCACCCGGTGATCGCAGGTTTCATCACCGCATCAGGCATCATCATCGCCGCCAGCCAGCTCAAGCACATTCTTGGCATCAATGCCGAAGGCCATAACCTTCTGGAACTGGTCATTTCGCTGACAGAGCATCTGAATGAGACAAACTGGATCACCGCGATCATCGGTATCCTTGCAACGGGATTTCTGTTCTGGGTCCGCAAGGGTTTGAAACCCTTGCTCAAGCGCTTTGGCCTGTCGGATGGTCTGACGGGTGTGCTCGTCAAGACCGGTCCTGTGGCAGTCGTTGTTGCCACAACGGCCGCCGTTTGGGGCTTCGGACTGGCCGACCAAGGTGTCAAGATCGTCGGGGAAGTGCCACAAAGCCTCCCTCCCCTTACGCTCCCCTCATTCTCGCCTGACCTCTTGGCGCAGCTTCTGTTGCCTGCTTTCCTGATTTCGATCATCGGCTTTGTGGAATCGATTTCAGTAGCCCAAACCCTTGCCGCCAAAAAACGCCAGCGCATTGACCCAGACCAAGAATTGATCGGCCTTGGTGCCGCCAATATCGGGGCCTCGCTGACGGGTGGTTTCCCTGTCACGGGCGGGTTTTCGCGATCCGTCGTCAACTTTGATGCCGGGGCCGAGACACCCGCCGCTGGTGCTTTCACCGCTATCGGCCTCGCTATCGCCGCGCTCGCCCTGACGCCGTTGATCTATTTCCTGCCAAAGGCAACTTTGGCGGCGACGATCATTGTGGCCGTCCTTAGTCTTGTGGACTTTTCCATCCTCAAACGCAGCTGGAACTACTCCAAAGCGGATTTTGCAGCGGTCCTGGCCACGATCCTTTTGACTCTCGCGATGGGCGTCGAGGCTGGTGTGTCCGCAGGTGTCGGGCTGTCGATCCTGTTGCACCTCTATAAGTCATCCAAGCCGCATATCGCAGAAGTGGGCCAAGTTCCCGGCACAGAGCACTTCCGCAATATTTTGCGCCATGACGTGATTACGGACCCTTCGATCGTCACCCTGCGCGTGGATGAAAGCCTTTATTTTGCAAACGCACGCTACCTTGAAGACAAGATCCAGAAACGTGTCGCAAAGGACAAAGGCATCCGCCACGTCATCCTGCAATGCGCGGCGATCAATGAGATTGATCTCAGCGCGCTTGAATCGCTTGAGGCCATCAACGAAAGGCTCAAGGAGATGGATGTGAAGTTGCACCTGTCCGAAGTCAAAGGCCCCGTGATGGACCGTTTGAAACGGGAACACTTTTTGTCCGAACTGACCGGTCAGGTGTTTCTATCACAGTTTGAAGCCACCAAAGCTTTGCGTCCGGCGTTGGTAAACTGACCAACCGCTTACCTTTTTAAACGCCTGACCAGAGTCACGTGCCCGCACAAATCAGACAAAGGTGTTCAACGCACAATCATCAAGCTACGCTACCGCCCATCCCGTCAGCGATGGGCGGCTAGGTCAGCGGGCATGGACCCGGACACAGTGATGATTGAAAGAGCGGTGACACCATGAGCCTGTTCGAGCGCTATCTTTCCCTTTGGATCGGACTGGCGATGGTTGCAGGCATTGCCCTTGGCAGTGTCGCGCCGGGGCTGGTGAACCTAATCGCGGCGGCTGAGTTTGCGAGCGTCAACCTTGTTGTCGCCGTCCTGATCTGGGCGATGGTCTATCCGATGATGGTCGGGGTCGATCCGCGTAGCCTGAAAGATGTGGTCAAACAGCCCAAGGGCCTTGCGATCACGCTGGTGGTGAATTGGCTGATTAAACCGTTTTCCATGGCCGCATTGGGTGTGCTGTTCTTTGAAGTGGTCTTTGCCGACCTCATCGCGCCCGAGGACGCGCAGCAATATCTGGCGGGTTTGATCCTGCTGGGGGCTGCCCCTTGTACGGCGATGGTCTTTGTGTGGTCCCAACTGACCAAAGGCGACGAGAGCTATACGCTTTTGCAGGTCTCGGTCAACGATGTGGTGATGGTCTTTGCCTTTGCGCCGATTGTGGCGTTTTTGCTGGGCGTCACGGATATCATCGTACCATGGGAAACGCTTGTCTTGTCGGTGGTGTTGTTCGTGGCATTGCCGCTGGCTGCGGGCCTTTTGACACGGGCGCAGTTGGGCAGTGCCGCGCGGATCACGGCCTTTCAGGCGCGCGTCAAACCTTGGTCGGTGATCGGGCTGATCGCGACTGTGGTGATCCTTTTCGGTCTTCAGGGGCAGGTCATTCTTGAGCGTCCGCAGGTCATTGCCCTGATTGCGGTCCCGATCCTGCTGCAATCCTATGGTATCTTCGCGCTGGCCTATGCGGCGGCCTTTGCCTTGCGTGTGCCGCACCGTATTGCCGCGCCCTGCGCCTTGATTGGCACCTCAAACTTTTTCGAACTCGCCGTGGCGGTGGCCATCAGTTTGTTCGGGTTGAACTCGGGTGCGGCCTTGGCCACCGTGGTGGGCGTTCTGGTGGAAGTGCCCGTGATGCTATCGCTGGTGGCCTTCGCCAACAGGACACGCAGCAAGTTCTCCGACAGGTCAGCCTGACACCAGCGAAGGGGTCAATCAGGCGTCGGGGTCGAATTGCTCGATCACATCCACCTGAATGTTGGTTTGCTCGGGGCCTGTCCATTGGCTCGTGCGCCAGATACGGCCCGTGTCTGCATCCAGATAGTGGACGTTGTTAAAGTCCTCTCCGGCTTCTGTCGTGCAGATCTCGACGACCTCAACCACCTGCCGTGTGGCCTCGGCCACGTCGATGGCAAGGCTGCGGCCCACCTGATTGCGGCAGGTCGCCGTGATCTGCGCAAATTCCGTGCCGCGCTGCGCAATGTGATAGGTGCGCGTCACTTCTGCAGGCCATTCGCCCGCGCGCGCTTCTGTCACCAGCGGGTCATTGCTTTGGGTGGTCACCGCTTGCAGGTTCGTGCCCAGTCCAAGCGTGGCATAGATCAACCCGCCCTCAAGCGTGACACCACGGTTTTCGTTCGAGTTATAGATAATCCGCCCGTCGCGCATCTGGATCGCCACCCCGACTGTGCCCAACCCGATGGTCGGGCTTAGCACCAGCACGGCGGCTAGATCGGCCTGTTCGATAGCAGCCCGATTGACCCGAGGCACCTGCATCTCGACCTCGGGATTGGGGTTCAGGATCGCATCACGCATTTGCCCAAGCGTTCCAAGACAACCCGAGAGCGAGATAATCAGACCTGCGCTGACAACAACCTTGATCAATTCCAAAACTCCCCAAAGCCGTCTTCGATGCGTCTTTTGTCAGACGTGCGCAGTTCATCATAAAGCAATCCGGTTCCGGACACGCGCGACCCGAAGTCACCCGATTGGCCGCCCACAAACAGATTGGTCGCCCCGATCCCACCCTCTGCCGAGGTCCAAGACAGCGGAATCGCGATTTCGGCGCCGAATTTCAGTGGTGCTG
Organism: uncultured Alphaproteobacteria bacterium; assembly: GCA_942490805.1. Lineage (GTDB taxonomy): Bacteria > Pseudomonadota > Alphaproteobacteria > Rhodobacterales > Rhodobacteraceae > Yoonia. The sequence goes on from CALNYU010000015.1 coordinate 36,121, forward strand.
TTTCCTCTTCGCTCCATGTCGTCGAGGCGGCGATCCGCCAGCCGTTGCGGTAATTGCGGCCAACGGTCAAGCCGACTGCAAAATCATCCGCCAGATGCTGGCCTGCATCGAGGATCACGAAATTGCCGTTTGTGCCGAGGTTTGCATAAAGGCTGCCGATCAGCGTCGAGGCCTCCGCGTCTTCAAACCCGAACCAGCCTTCGTAGGCGCGTTTTTGCACGTAGGTTGCCTCAAGCCCCAAGGCAAAGTTCTGTTCCGGGTCCCGCCAGATCACTTCGCCGCTGACACCGCCATATGCGCGTTCAAACAGACCCGCAGAAACACGGCTGTAAAGCTCTGGCGTGATCCGGAACCGGTGCCGCACCGACAGCGACTGCAAGAAGGCAATATCGGGCGCGTAGGACGTAAAGTCAGACCGCGGTTGCGGCTCGGCTGGTGGGTCTTCCTGCGTCCATTGGTTCAGGAAACGGTATCCGACCGATGCCGACACGAAAGTCTGCGGTGAAAACGTGTAGCGGGCATTGGCGTTCAACGTGCCCGTCAGTTCCAGCGTGTCCGACGTGATGAAATCTGCGCGGAAGGATGGTGCAAGCCCGTAGGTGAACCGTGGCTCAAAACTTGGCGCGATAAGCCCTTCTGGGCGATTGCGCGGGCTTGCTTCGAACGACGTGGCATCCCACGCCAGTGCGGCGGCATTCGGCGCGCCAACCGCCTGATCCAGCCCCGCCCGATCAAGCACAATGACATTGCTGTCAAAGGCCCCTGTGTTCTGTGTCACGCGGAATGTCGTGATATTGGCAGGTGCGATCGCCGAAAGGACCCGCGCAACCCGCCCTGCAATACGCGCAAAGACAACATCCGTGCTGGAAGAGGCCGTCACATCAATTGCGTCGCCTTCCATCGCAAAGCGGCTGATATTGATATCTTCTTTCTCCAGACGCTCGTTCAGAAGCGTCAGAACCTGCTGGGCGTTGGGTTGCGGCCGGTTTGCGCGCGCGGGTGTGTTTTCTACATAAGGATGCGGGCCGCGCCCAATATTTTCCTGCACCAATGACCGCGCGGGATTGGCCGCGAATGTCAACCGCAGGCCTGCGTCGCCTTGGTTATTCACCAAACCGGTGACGGTCAGACCTTCGAGAACTTCGTAAGACAGGCTCGCAGCAAAGGTTTCATCGGCTTCCGCGCCTGCAACGCCGCTATACTCTGCTGCAGCCACAAGGCCATTCAACCCGGTATCCCAAACGATATTGGCGAAAGGCTCGGCATCACCCTCAAACAAGTGATCGGTACGGATGATCCCATCATCTACGCCGCGATCCTGCGGTACGGCCAACGCGTAACGCCCCCACCCCATCCCGGCAGAGGCGGAAAACGCACCAAAGGTCTTGCTTGCCAGCACGTATTCGCCCGATCCCCGGTCGTCGCTACCAAAGCCCACGATCCCGACGGTCAGTCCCGGCGAATAGGTGCCCTCTTTCAACAGTCGCAAACCAAAGCTCAGCTCGTTCCCGCTCGAGCTGCCTGCGTCATCATCATAGGTTGGAAAGCTGATGCCGATTTCGAGCCAATCGCTGGGCTGAAGCCCGAGTGACAGCGCGCGATAATCCTCGCGGAAGTCAAAAAGGATCGCAAAATCATCAGCAACCCCACTGGCGGCGCGGGGCGTATCTATCGCTTGCGACAGCCCACCAATGCCTTCTGCGGCCACGCCGGACGCGAGCAAAGATGACAGGACGAATGAAAAGGCAATCCCATGGGGTTTAAGGCTCATTTGGTTCTTTCAACCCTTCAGGCAATTGATACGCAACGTCCGGGGCAACCTAGCCAAGGTCGTGGGGCAATGTCGAGCCGTTTGGCCCACTTACCCACCACTGATGTGCAGCGAACGGCAAGGCCTGCAAAAATCATCATCCGCATTTACGTGAAATTAAGTCAGGACCAGCCATACCACCACAGGCAACAATTGCAGATTTGGTACTTTGAATGGGGGTGGTCCTGAAATGACTGACGATATGGCAAGTTTTGAACTGCCCAAGATCATGAAGGTTGAGGATTGTGAAACATTGCACGGGTTTCTCGCGGATGCCCAAAGCAAACACATAACATTTGAGTGTCAGAGCGTTGAAAGGTTGAGCGGCCTCTCGGCACAAATGCTGGTGATGGCGGTAACAGCGTGGCGTAGTCATGCGCTTGAGGTGACGTTTGCCAGCCCATCAGATGGGTTCACACAAAGCGTCGCTATGCTGGGCCTCAATGATCTGTTTGCGCCAACCCAGGTGGCAGCATGAGCGCCCATATCCTCGCAATCGACGATTCGCGCACCATTCGCGCTTTGCTGACCGCAACGCTGGAAAAGGCGGGCTTTGCCGTGACCACCGCCGTGGATGGGGTGGACGGCGTTGAAAAATTCCAAAGCGCCAACGCAGATCTGGTGATCACGGACGTGAACATGCCGAACAAAGATGGCTTTGGCGTGATTGACGATATCCGCAAAGGAACCGTCAACCGCGCTGTTCCAGTCCTTGTCTTGACCACCGAAAGCGGTGCAGCGCTCAAAGAACGCGCGCGTCAGGCGGGGGCGACGGGATGGATCGTGAAACCTTTTGACGATGATGCCTTGGTATCCGTCATCAAGCGGCTGACAGGGACCTGAACCATGACAGACAGCGCAATTCTTGACGCCTTTTTTGAGGAATGTGAGGATCTTCTGGTCGCCCTATCGGACGGCTTGGAAGACATGCGGGACGGCAAGGCGGACAATGAAACTGTCAACGCAGTGTTCCGGTCCGTCCACTCGATCAAGGGGGCAGCTGGTGCCTTCTCACTCGAAGATCTGGTCGGCTTTGCACATATTTTCGAGACCGTTCTGGATGAAGTGCGCGCAGGTCGGCTCGCCACCGATGATGCACTATTGCGCGTGTTGCAACGCGCCGGTGACATTCTCGCCGATCTGGTCGACGCCGCCCGTGACGGGCTGCCTGCGGACGCTGATCAGGTGGACCCAGTCGTCGCCGAGCTGCAAACCTTTCTGGGGGCCGATGGCCTTGTCGAAGAAGAATTCGTTTTCGAGGCCCTTACTCTGGCCTTTGACAACACCCCGACCAGCGCAACCTATCAGGTGCAATTCCGGCCCAGTCGCGAATTTTACGCCACCGGCAACGACCCGGCCCTGGTGATTGCAGCCCTGCAGGATTTGGGCCCCTGCACAGTCCGCGCCCTGACCGCAGATCTTCCGCAGGATTTTGCAGAATTTCAGTGGGATGAGGGATATCTGACGTGGCAGATCGACGTCGCCGATCAACAAAATGATCTTGCCATCAGAGAAGTGTTCCAATTCGTTGATGACCTGTGTGATCTGCGTATTGCGGAAAACTTCGAGGATGACGTAGCACCACCTGATGATGACATCGCGCCCGTGCTCGTCACCGCGCCAGAAGCAGAACAACCCTCCCCCACAGCAGAGCTTGTGCCCGAACCAGAGTCAGAATCCGAAGGCGAAGCTGACACGCCGATGAAGGCTGATAAGCCCACCAAGCGCCCCGCCAGCACCCTGCGGGTTGATCCCGAACGCGTCGACCGGTTGATCAATGCGGTGGGCGAGCTGATCATCAATCAATCCGTGATCTCGCAGCGGATCGACGAGGCAGGTTTACCCAATAGCGCAGAATTACACGGCGATCTTGACGATTACAAACTTCTGGCCCGCGAAATCCAGGAGGGGGTGATGGCCATCCGCGCCCAGCCCGTCAAACCGCTGTTTCAACGGATGCTGCGCATCGCACGAGAGGCGGCGGATGCTACAGGGAAAGACGTCAACCTTGTGACCGAAGGCGACGCTACCGAGGTCGACAAAATCGTTGTAGAACGTCTGGCTGATCCGCTCACCCATATGATCCGCAACGCCATTGATCACGGGATCGAAAAGCCTCAGGACCGGGAAAGCGCAGGCAAACCGGCGACCGGCACGCTCCGCCTGACGGCAAGCCAGCGTTCCGGCAGTATTGTAATCGAGATTATTGACGACGGCGCAGGCCTTAATCGGAAGCGCATCAGGGAAATCGCAATTAGCAAAGGCCTGATCCCTGCTGATCTGCAGTTGACCGAACAAGAGATCGACCATCTTTTGTTTGCGCCAGGTTTTTCCACAGCGGCCGAAGTGACCAACCTGTCCGGTCGTGGCGTGGGCATGGATGTGGTCAAAACGGCGATCACGGCCCTTGGCGGACGGATTGCAATCAGCAGCATCACAGGACAGGGCACCACATTCTCGATCACCTTGCCACTCACGCTCGCGGTCATGGACGGCATGATCATCAACGTGGGCGGCCAGACAATGGTCGTGCCGATTTCCAGCATCCTTGAAACCATCCGCCCAACCAATGCCGATCTTTCGCGGATTGGTCTGCATAGCCAGTTGCTACGCATTCGCGGCGATTATGTTCCAATTATTGATTTGGCAGCACGGCTTGGGGTGCGATCATCATCCGACGCCATGACTGACCGGGTGCTCTTGCTGATCCAGACGGAATCAGTAACCCAATGCGCCTTGGCGGTCGATGACATCTTCGATCAGCGCCAGGTCGTCGTCAAAAGCATGCAGGGCAGTTACGGCGAAATCTCTGGCATTTCGGGGGCCACAATTTTGGGGGACGGAAAGATTGCCCTCATCATCGACCCCGACGCCATTGCCGCTGCACCTACCGGCGAACTGAAGTTGCAAATCCAAACCCAAAGAGAGGTCGCACATGCAGCAACATGAAGATCCCAAAGCCGCAAAACAAATTGAATTTGTGACACTGGTTGCAGGGGGGCAAAGCTTTTGCATCGAAATCACGCAAATCCGCGAAATCCGGCGTTGGACACCCGTCACCCTCTTGCCGCATTCACCATCCTACGTGTTAGGCGTGATCAACCTACGTGGCGCCGTCATTCCTATTCTGGACCTTGCGACCAAGCTTGGCTTTCGAGCAATTGAGCCCACTGAGCGACATGTTATCATCATCATCTCCATTGAAGAACGGATCGTCGGACTGCTGGTCGAATCCGTTTCTGAAATCTTGGGGGTCAGTTCAGACATGGTACGCGAAACGCCGCGCACCGAAGAAGATGAATCAACCCGCGCGATTAACGGGATCATCCCCACGGGGGACGACATGATCAAAATTTTAAGCCTTGAAGCACTTTTGCCCGCAACACTCGCGACAGCCGCATGATGGAGCACGCCCTGCCCTCACCCCAAGAAACCACCAAAGAATTCGCGTTTTCAGAGCACGATTTTCAGATGATCTCTGAACTTGCCAACGCGCGCTACGGTCTTTTCTTGCAGCCCTCCAAAAAGGCGCTTGTCCACTCGCGCCTTGCAAAGCGCTTGCGCGCTCTCAAGCTCGCCAGTTTTGAAGACTATTGCAACCTGCTCAACAAAACAGAAGGCGAGGCGGAGCGTCCACATCTACTGTCTGCGCTGACAACAAATGTGACGCACTTCTTTCGCGAAATGCATCATTTCGACTTTCTAAAGGACATATTGATGCCGCAACTGATCGAAAAGGCACAGGCAGGCAATCCTGTTCGGATTTGGTCTTCCGCCTGTTCATCGGGCCAAGAGGCTTATTCCATTGCCGCTACGCTTGTCGCCACCGTTCCCAAAGTGGCCCAATTTGACATCAAAATCCTTGCCACCGATATCGACACACAAGTCGTCCAGACCGCGAAACGCGCGGTCTATGCGACCGAGCAGATTGCGACGATCCCGCCCTTTTGGCGTGACCTGCTAACCGGGTCCAGGCGAGCGCAAGCCGGTGAATTCAAGATTGATCCAAACCTGCAAAGGCTGATCTCTTTTGGCGAGCTCAATCTGATTGCCGACTGGCCGATGCAGCGCAAATTCGACGTCATTTTTTGCCGCAACGCTGCCATCTATTTCGACAAAACCACCCAAGCACGCCTCTGGCGGCGTTTCGCGGATGTGATGGTTGACGGGGGGCATCTGATGATTGGCCACTCTGAGCGGCTGAGCGGCCCGGCCCAGGCAGCATTCAAAAGTGTCGGCATTACAACATACCAAAAACTGACAGGGCCTGCGACCGATATGACATCCATTGAAAAAGGAGACAAAAATTGAGCTTGAAAGACTCCTTGCGGGTAATGATCGTTGACGACATGGGGGTCAGCCGTGGCCTCTTGGTGCAGGCGGTAGAGGAAATGGGTATCTGGAAAAACCAAGCCGAAAATGACGGGCGTGCAGCGCTTCAAAAGCTGATCGCTGATCCGGTGCACCTTGTGTTGTCGGACTACAATATGCCTGGCATGGATGGGCTACAGCTTTTGCAAGCGCTGCGCCAAAACAGGTCAACGGCACGGATCGGCTTTATTCTGGTGACAGGGAACCCGACACCGGATCTTGTAAGCAAGGGCAAGGCGCTTGGCCTGAATAACATTATCAAAAAGCCCTTCACAACGGCGAGTATGAAACAATGTATCGAGAGCGTGGTGGGCCGGTTATGAGCGTCCTGCCGCGCACCTGCCAGAATGCAGAGATCCCTCTGACGCAGGTCTTGCAGCGGACCGGGACCTGTCTCACGCAGCTCAGTGAGAAAATTATCGATCTGGAACACGCAATTTGGGGCGCGCACACCCCGCTTGGCGAACCTGCGGTGCAGGCCAATGCATTGCAGTCATTGGATTTTCTGAAACAGGCCACTGATGATCTGGCGTCATTACTGGACCGATTGGGGACTTCTGTTTCGCTTTCCCTGACTGTGAGCGAGTTTGATGTCATCGCGCCGATGAAATTGGAAGCTTTGCGCAAGGTGGTCGGCGCCACCGAAAGTGGTCCGAAGACAACCGATCAGCTCTCAAAACAACAAGAGGTGGAATTGTTCTAGGGTCTTCGCGTCCGGTCCGAACTCGCTATTTATCCGGCCGTCGGCCTTGACCAATCTTAACGCATCGCAGTGCGCAGCCTTCAGTTTGCATTTCGCCCTGCGTCATGCAGGAAACGCACCTTTCATACTTTAACCTAGCGTATCATACGCCTTTCACCCCGTCCGGACCGCAAATGAAATTCCTGATCACACATGAATCCCAGCTTTCTCAGGCGCGTGTCCGGCGTGCCATCGCGACAGCACATCAAAAAGCACAGTTTCTGACGGCCACATCCCTTACAGACGCTTACAACTTGTCAGAACACTATGAACCTGACTGCGTCATTATATCCGAGACATTGGCCGATCTTCCTGAATTCGAGCTTCTTTTGTCATTGTTCAGAATCCTCAAAATTAATTGCGTTGTTTTGACTGAGGGCAGCTCGAGGTCGCAAAAGCATTCGTTTCTTGAGAGTCTTCCAAAGGTAGCAGAAGCCGATTTGAAAGAGCACATCGGCAAGGTCATGCGCGCCGCAGACCAAACCGCTTCAACAGCACAAGTTGAGGTGAAAGCAGCAGCAGGCGCAACTGAGTATGATCCGCAGAAATTGATCCTCATCGGCGCATCCACGGGCGGGATTGATGCGTTGATCACAATCGCACAACATTTTGATGAAAACTGCCCGCCGGTTTTGATTGTGCAGCATACCGGCGGCAGCTTTGCCAAGAGCCTGATCCGCCTGTTGAACAGTGCCTGCCGCGCTGCTGTGACACCTGCGGAAGAGGGGATTGCCGCGCAGAGCGGACATATCTATTTGGCCCCTGACGATCAGTTTCACCTCACGCTCGCCCCACGTCGGAGGCCGTTTATCCACCTGCAATCTGGCGGCCTGATATCCGGGCATCGCCCCTCGATTGACGCGCTTTTTGCTTCGGCATTGCCGATGGCGGCGCATGTCACTGCCGCTCTTCTGACTGGCATGGGCAAAGACGGTGCAGCCGGTTTGACAGAATTGCGCAAGGCGGGGGCGCAAACGATCGGACAGGATCAGCGTACCAGCGTCGTCTACGGTATGCCGCGCGTGGCGATGGAAATGGGCGGCGTGTGTCAGCAACTGCCCCTTGGCGCCATTGGACCTGCGCTGCTGAACGCCTGTTTGACAAAGGCGCGCGCATGAATTCCGCACAGAAAATGATCACCATCATTCAGGGGGACTATGCCGTGTCAAGCGATCCTGCGGTTGTGATGTCAACGGTGCTGGGCTCCTGTGTTGCGGTATGCCTGTTTGACGCGCGGGCGGGTGTGGGTGGCATGAACCACTTTTTGCTGGCCGGAACCGGTGCTGCACGCGGCAATGATCTGCGCTATGGCGTAAATGCGATGGAGCTTCTGATTAACGAACTGCTTCGCGCCGGAGCGGATCGTTACAAAATTTCTGCCAAGCTCTTTGGTGGAGCGCGTATGACCGAGCATTCCCGTGACATCGGACAATCCAACGCACGGTTTGCGTCTGATTTTCTGGCACAAGAGGGTATTCCCTGCCTGTCCCAAAGCCTTGGCGGCGATCAGGCACGCCGCGTGCAATTTACCCCTGCCACGGGTGCAGCGCGCCAGCTACAGATTGCAGGTGTCGCGCCCGAGATCATCCCCGAAAAGCCGGCGGCGCCACCGCCGCCGGATATCACGCTGTTCTAGTGTCAGTTGGATCTTTCGTCGACCACCTGCAAACGCTTCAGCAAAGATGAAGTATCCCAGCGTCCACCGCCGAGCTTTTGCACGTCTTTGTAAAACTGATCGACCAATGCCGTCACAGGAAGGCTGGCCCCGTTTTCATCGGCGGCATCAAGGCAGATGCCCAAATCTTTGCGCATCCAATCCACGGCAAACCCGTGATCCCATTTGTCGGCCAGCATCGTCTGATACCGGTTCGACATTTGCCAGCTGCCCGCGGCACCTTGGCTGATCACTTCGACCACGGCCTCACCATCAAGGCCCGCTTTCTGCGCAAAGTGCAGCGCCTCGGAAAGGCCCTGGACCAAACCCGCAATCGCGATCTGGTTGCACATCTTGGTCATTTGCCCCGCACCACTGTCACCGATCCGGCGGCAAAGCTTGGCATAGGCCGCGATGACGGTCTCGGCGCTGGCATAGCTGTCTTCGGCCCCGCCACACATGACCGAAAGGGCCCCGTTCTCGGCGCCCGCCTGCCCGCCCGATACCGGCGCATCGATGAATGCGATCCCCTTTTCGGCAGCTACATCATGCAATTCACGTGTAACCGCCGCGGAAACCGTGGTGTGATCGACAAAAATAGAGCCTGAAGGCATGGCCGCAAAGGCGCCGTCTTCGCCCAAACAGACCGAGCGCAGATCATCATCATTGCCCACGCAAGCCATGACCATCGCGGCGCCCTGTGCTGCCGCGAACGGCGTTTCGCCCATCGCGCCACCGTGCTGTGCCACCCATTTTTCCGCCTTGGCCGTCGTACGGTTATAAACCGTCACATCATGGCCTGCCGCCTGAAGGTGACCCGCCATAGGATACCCCATGACCCCAAGGCCCAAAAACGCAAGTTTTGTCATCGCAACTGTCCCTATTTCTACTTCGCTTGGCGCAATACTTAGTCCATCAGCTCCCAAGGTATAGTGTAAGCGTTCAAGGCCTTGCCGATTTCTGCGTCCGATGCATTGCCCGTCTTGACGATATGGGCCACGAGGCCGCGCTTTTTGTCTTCGTTGACGTCATGCACTTCTGCGTCGATGTCCTTGAGCGCTGCATTGAAGACACGGGTGATGGCCAGTCTGCGCAGGTCCGGCTTAAAGATTTTACCCACCGCCGTTTTTGGCAATTCATCTAATATCCCCAGATACTTGGGGTGCGCTGCACGTTCGTGAACATGTTCTTTCGCATAGGCCATCAGCTCTTCTTCAGTCACCTCTGCACCCGCGACAAGTTCAACGTAAACGCAGGGCACTTCGCCCGCATGTTCATCCGGCTGTCCAATCGCACCGGCAAAGGCCACCGCCTCATGCCCAGCGAGCGCTTCTTCGATTTCAGCAGGATCAATGTTATGGCCGCCACGAATAATCAGGTCTTTGGCGCGTCCGGTGATCCAAAGATAGCCGTCGCTGTCAAAACGCCCCAAATCGCCGGTCCGCAGATATTGCTGGTCAGATTTTTTGCCGGGGTAAAAGAGATCCTTGTTCTTGTCGGCCTCGGTATAGGTCTGCCCGCCAAAGACGCCCGGGTTGGACACACAGATTTCGCCGATCTCGTCCACGTCGCGAATATCACCATCCGCAGGGTTCACGATTTTCACCTCGGTATAGGGGAACGGCAGGCCGATTGAGCCCACGCGCTTTTCCCCCGCTGGCGGGTTGATCGACACAAGGCAGGTCGCCTCGGTCAGGCCGTAGCCTTCGCAGATTGTCACACCCGCCGCCTCTTCAAAGCGGCGGTAGAGCTCGAGCGGTAGAGGGGCCGAGCCGCAGAAGGCCAAGCGCAGCGTGGAGATATCCGCATCAACCTTGCGCTGCATCAGCGCAGACATGGCCGTTGGCACCGTGATCATAAAGGTCACTTTGTGCTTTTCGATCAGCTTCCAGAAATTATCGAACACGCCTTCTCCACGGTAGCCTTGCGGCGTGGGAAACACGATCTGCGCGCCAGAGCCCAGCGATGCGCCCAATGACACGATGGTTGCAAAGACGTGAAACAGTGGCAGCGGGCAGATCTGCACGTCCTCTTCGGTAAAGAGCAAACGGTCCCCCAGCCACGCGTTATAAATGATACCGGAATAGCGATGCTGCACGACCTTGGGCATCCCCGTGGTGCCGCCTGTGTGGAAATAGGCGGCGACCCTGTCGACCTTGCTGTCTTCGAAATTCAGGGTCTTGGGAAGCTTTTCCATCTCGGCGTTAAAATCGAGCACCTTGGCCTTATGCGCCACTGGATTCTTGGGCCGGATCAGTGGCACGATCAACCGCTTGATCCCGGTCAGATAACGATGCAGGTCGACTTCCAGCACGTGGGTCACATTTGGGGCCAGGCGCACGGCCTCGGCCGCTTTTTGGGCCACGTCGGTTTTCGGGAATGCTTTAAGTGTCACCAACACCTGGGCGTTCGTTTCACGCAGGATCGCGGCGATCTGCTCGGCGTCCAGCAGGGGGTTGATCGGGTTCACGATGCCGGCCACCTGCCCGCCCAGATATGTCAGGACAGTTTCGGTCGCGTTAGGCATCAGATAGGCCACGACCTCATCTTCGCCCACGCCCAGACTACGGAACATATTGGCCACCTGCGCCGTCTTGTCGCGCAGCGTGTTCCAATCGAGCGTTTCGCATTTTGCATCCGGATCCGAGAAGAGGCTGAAAGTCACAGCTTTTCTTGACCCATGTTTTGCGGCGGTCCGGCTGAGCAGTTCAAAGGTCGTCGTGGCCGTATTGCGGGCCTCCCACGGCTTTTCGTTCTCGATGGCGTCCCGATCTGCGACACTTGCAAAAGCCATGTCGTCTCCTCCCTGTTTTTTCTTACGCAGCGTGACGCTGCCTCCCTGAGGACACAGGGTGGTGAAAAACAAAAATAATCACAAGTCTGACGCTACGAAAAACGCGGCTATTCCGCTGCGACACCTTCGGTGAACTGCAACCGCGCCAACCGCGCATAAAGCCCGCCTTGCGCCACAAGCGCATCGTGGGTGCCTTGGGCGACGATCTTGCCGTCTTCCAATACGAGAATGCGATCGGCCTTTTTGACCGTGGCAAGCCGGTGCGCGACGATCAATGTGGTGCGCGTGCGTGCCAGCTCTTCGACCGCGCGCTGCACCGCATATTCGCTTTCGGCGTCGAGCGCGCTGGTGGCTTCGTCCAAAAGCAGGATCGGTGCATCGCGCAAAATGGCGCGTGCAATCGCGATCCGCTGTTTTTGACCACCCGAGAGCATCACACCGCGTTCGCCGACGTAGCTTTCAAACCCATCGGGCAAGGCCATGAGGAAATCATAGGCGGCGGCGGCCTTTGCGGCCTCTTCGACCTCGGCATCGGTGGCGGTGGGCCTGCCAAAGCGAATGTTTTCGCGGGCGGTATCGGCAAAGATGACAGGGTCTTGCGGCACAAGCGCGATGTGCTGGCGGAACTCGGCGCGCATGAGGTCGCGCAGGTCCATGCCATCAATTTTGACGGCACCGGATTGCGGGTCATAGAACCGTTGCACCATCTGGATGATGGTGCTTTTGCCCGCCCCTGACGGGCCAACAAGTGCGATGGTTTCACCCGCTTTGATATCAAGGTTGATGCCATCAAGGGCAGATATCTGTGGCCGTGAGGGATAATGGAATTGCACGTTCTCGAATTGCAGCGTGCCTTTGACAGGCTGGGCCAATGTCTTGGGCGCTACGGGGTCCTGCACGGTATCCTCGGCGGTCAGCAGTTCGACCAAACGTTCGGTTGCACCCGCTGCGCGTTGAATTTCACCCCAGACCTCGGACAGCGCCGCAACCGCGCCGCCGACCATGATCGTGTAGATCATAAACTGCACCAACCCGCCTTCGGTGATCTCACCGGCGACCACATCCTGCGAGCCCATCTGCAAGAACAGTACGATGGCCGCGAAAACCATGAAGATCACGATGGCCGTCAGCGCCGCACGCGTCATGATCCGGCGGCGCGCCGAGCGGTAGCTTTGCTCGGTGACTTCGTCGAATTTGGCACGGCTCAGTTCTTCGTGGGTAAAGGCCTGTACGGTCTGCGCCGAGAGAAGTTGCTCAGACGCATCGCCGCTGGATTCGGCAATCAGGTCCTGGTTTTCCTTGGACAGGCTACGCACACGACGGCCCAGAAACAGGATCGGGAACAACACGACGGGGATCGGCCAGAGCACCATCGCGCTCATCTTGACCGAGGTGAGCAGCATCAGGATCACGCCACCGATGAAAATCAGAATGTTGCGCAGGGCAATTGAAACAGAGCTACCAATGACCGAAAGGATCAATGTGGTGTCTGTGGTAATGCGGCTAAGCACCTCACCTGTCATGATTTTTTCGTAAAACGCAGGGCTCATGCTGATCATGCGGTTGAACACAGCCTTGCGGATATCTGCGACCACCCGTTCACCTAGCCGTGTGACTAAGTAATAGCGCAGCGCCGTGCCGAAGGCGAGCAGCACCGCAATCACAAGCATTGTCACGAAGTGCTGGCTGATCTCACCACTGGCGAGGCCAAAGGTATCAACAACCTGCCCTGCAGCCATCGGCAAGCTCAGCGCGACCATGGCCGTAAAGACAAGCGCAAAGCCTGCCCCGATCATGTTGTACCGATAGGTTTTCATAAAGGGCCAAAGGGCCTTGAGCGCGCTGACACGTTTGCCGACGGGCCGCTCTTCGGCTTTGGGTTTTTGGATCTCAGCCATGCACTGTCCTCAGGTTCTGGAGATGACATAAAACTGAACCGAGCGTTTCACAAGGCAACCCTGCGCATCTGCGATATTTTGATTGCTTGGAGAGGATTGGAGCGGGCGGCGGGAATCGAACCCGCGTCTCTTGCTTGGAAGGCTGGCGTCCGTAATTCAGAAAATTCTTCTATTCAATGACATATGTGGGCAGGTGTCGGCCGACTATGTCGGCAATTTGTCGGAAAAGAATTTTTGGAGCGGGCGAGGGGAATCGAACCCCTATCATCAGATTGGAAATCTGAGGTCTTACCATTACACAACGCCCGCGT